>NZ_VWWQ01000009.1:0-249290 GCF_011752915.1 Comamonas sp. Tr-654 | reverse complement strand
TAACTCCGAAGAGTTTGTTCCGAAGAACTGGCTGCTTGCCCTCAAACGCCCACGCTTATCGGCTGTATTTTTTTAAGGAACCGAGTGCAAAATCAGAAGAACCGATCTTGAATCTCGTTGCTTGCTGCGATCAGCGAAGCTTTGTAGTGTATCACAACTTTTGCATTCCTGCGCAAGAACTTTTGAGTTTTTGCGAGGCAGTCGTTTGCTGCGATGGGTTGAACTATAGCATAGGTGAAACCCTAGCCATGCCGCTTCTGACACAAAAGATTCATCTACCAGCGTGGTCTTTGCCTGGGCTGTGTCCAAAGACAGAGATAGAGACAGCGGCCTTACGGCCGCTGTCTCTATGGAGGCCAACGATAATGCAGGCACGATGGCACTGATTACTTTGTTAGACGCTCAATTGGCGTTCGGGCACGTGGCCCTGCTGGACCACGCAAATTTTTCCCTGGAGACCGGCGAGCGCGTCGGCCTGATCGGCCGTAACGGCGCCGGCAAGTCTTCGCTGCTCAAGATTCTGGGCGGCCTGGCAAAGGCCGATGACGGCCAGCTCCAGGTGCAGAACGGAGTCCGCATTACCTATGTGGCACAGGAGCCCGACCTGAACCCGGAGCACACCATCTTCGAGTCGGCGTCGGACGGCATTGCGGCCGTGATTGCGATTCGCGAGCGCTACCTGGCTGGCGGCGAGGGCGAGGACCTGGACGAACTGCAGACACAGATCGAGGCTTATGACGCCTGGAACTGGGAGCAGCGCGTAGAAGAAACATTGCAGCGCCTGCATCTGGATCCGAACGCAGTGGTGGGCAGTCTGTCCGGCGGCACCCGCAAGCGCGTGGCGCTGGCCCAGGCTCTGGTGGCCCGCCCCGATGTCCTGTTGCTCGACGAACCGACCAATCACCTGGATCTGGACTCCATCGAGTGGCTGGAAGAACTGCTGATTGCCTTCAAGGGCAGCGTGATCACGATCACCCACGATCGCAGCTTTCTGGACCGCATCGCCACCCGCATCGTGGAGCTGGATCGGGGCGTTCTGCGCACCTACCCGGGCAATTTCTCCCAGTATGTGTTGCAAAAGGAAGAGCAACTCAACCAGGAGGCAGTCATCAACGCCAAGGCGGACAAGCTGCTAGCCCAGGAAGAGGTCTGGATTCGCAAGGGCGTAGAAGCCCGCCGCACCCGCAGCCAGAGCCGCATCAGCCGTCTGCAGGAATTGCGTGCCAGCCGTGCCCAGCGCCGTGATGTGCTGGGCAGCGTGAACATGGATATCGCATCCGGCAAGGGCGACGGCTATCAAGGCAAGATCGTGGCCGAGCTGACCGATGTCAGCAAGTCCTTTGGCGAAAAGAAGATCGTCGAGAAGTTCAGCGGCACCATTTTGCGTGGCGACAAGGTCGGCTTGCTGGGCCCCAACGGAGCGGGCAAGACAACGCTGCTGAAGATGATCCTGGGCGAGCTTGCTCCGGACAGTGGCCAGGTGCGCCTGGGCGGCAATCTGCAAGTGGCCTACTTTGACCAGATGCGTCATCAAGTGAATCTGGATGCCACGCTGGAGGACTTCATCAGCCCCGGCAGCGAGTGGATCGAGATCGGCAACCAGAAAAAGCACGTCAAGAGCTATCTGGCGGACTTTCTGTTCTCTCCGGCACGTGCGCACTCCCCGGTCCGATCGCTGTCAGGCGGCGAGCGCAACCGCCTGCTGCTGGCCCGTTTGTTTGCGCGACCGGCCAATGTTCTGGTGCTGGACGAGCCGACCAACGACCTGGACATCGAGACGCTGGACATGCTGGAAGACCTGCTGCAAAGCTATGACGGCACGGTCTTTCTGGTCAGCCACGACCGTACTTTCCTCGACAACGTGGTCACCAGCACGATTGCCTGGGAAGGCCCCGGCCACTGGCGTGAATACGAAGGTGGCGTGACGGACTGGATGGAGCAATCGCGCCGCAGCAAGGCCATGGTCGAAGCCGCACAGGCCAAGTCCGCTCCCAGGGAGGAGCCCAAGCCCGTCGCAAGCCACTCCGACGCTGCGGCCAGCCCCAAGAAGAAGCTCAGCTACAAGGATCAGCGCGAGCTGGAAGCCCTGCCGGCCACGATTGCCGCACTGGAGACCGAGCAAAAGCAGATTCAGCAAGCCCTGGCCGACGGCAGCCTGTTTGCCAGCGACAACGCCAAGGCCGTCGCCATGCACCAGCGCGACGCGGAGATCGACGAAGCACTGATGGAGGCGCTGGAGCGCTGGACCTTGCTGTCTGAATAATCAGACCATCAAATAAGAGAGCGCCTTGCGCCTGTTAAGTCTTGATTTCAAATTTCCAGAAGCCTGAAGTCATTACCTAACAAGCGCAAGGCGCTCTCTTTTTATGCAATCTTAGATGCGGTGATGCACCTGGTCCGAGCCGCCACGCAGCTTGGTCAGCAGGGCATGAGCGATCTGCGGCAGAGGCAGCACCTCGTCGGCCGCACCGTGGGCAATGGCTTCGCGGGGCATGCCGAAAACGATACAGGTGCTCTCGTCCTGCACCAGGTTGTAGCTGCCGGCATCGCGCATCTCGCGCATGGCGGTGGCGCCATCGGCCCCCATGCCGGTGAGCATGATGCCGTAGGCATTGCGCCCGGCGCTGGCGGCCACTGACTTGAACAGCACTTCCACCGAGGGCTTGTGACGGTTGACGGGCGGCGCATCATCGACCACGGCCACATAGTTGGCACCGCTGCGCGTGATGGAGAAATGCTTGCCACCAGGGGCGATATAGGCGTGGCCGGGCAGCAAGCGCTCGCCGTGTGCCGCTTCCTTGACCGTCATCTGGCACAAGCTGTTGAGCCGAGCCGCAAAACTGGTGGTGAAGCCCGGCGGCATGTGCTGGGTGATGACGATGGCCGGGCAGTCGGCCGGCAGATGGGTAAGCACCTCACGGATCGCCTCCGTGCCGCCCGTGGAGGCGCCGATGGCAATGATTTTTTCGGTCGAGATGCGACCCAGCAGACCGGGAGCCGCCGGCGCACGGGGCGCCGCAGGCTTGGCGCCCGTCCCCGCCGACGCTGCCACACCGTGCGGCACCACCGGCAGGCGATGCACCTGGGCCACGGCAGCCACGCGGATCTTGTCCACGATCTGGCTGGCCAGCTCCTGCAGGCCATTGGCCACACCGACGCGAGGCTTGGCCACAAAATCGATGGCACCCAACTCCAGGGCGCGCATGGTGACTTCGGCGCCCCGCTCGGTCAGCGTGGAGATCATCACCACCGGCATGGGTCGCAGGCGCATGAGCCGCCCGAGGAAATCGATGCCGTCCATGCGCGGCATTTCCACATCCAGCGTGATGACGTCGGGGTTCAAATCGCGGATCATTTCGCGTGCGATCAACGGGTCATTGGCCGAGCCGATGCACTCCATGTCATGCTGGCGGTTGATGATCTCGGCCAGAAGACTGCGCACCAGCGCAGAGTCGTCCACCACGATCACCCGGATTTTTGGCTTTAACAACGCTCAACCTTCCTCAAAACAGATCCACCGAGCCGCCCGCCGTATTGCGTGCCACCGCAGCCGCGTTGCCGCGAGTGATTTCCTGCTGCACCAATGCCTCGGGGTGGGCGTGTGCCAGGCGCTTGACCATGGCCTTGCCCGTGGATGGGAAAAACACCACCTTGCGCGGATAGATATCCAGCACGTCCTCGGAGACGATCGGAATGCGCTCGGTTTGCAGATACTCTGTCACAAAACTGGTGTTGCGCTCGCCCACATTCATGGTCGTGAAATTGGCCATGACCTGGGCGCCACCAAAAATCTTGGCCTGCATGGATTCGCGCCGCGCGCCCAGCTTGAGCATCTCGTTGATCAGCAGCTCCATGGCGTACGAGCCATAGCGCCCCGACACATCGTTGCTGTCGCCGTCGGGCAGCATGAAGTGGTTCATGCCACCGATGCGCATGAAACGATCCCACAGGCAGGCGGCGATGCAGGACCCCAGCACGGTGACGATGGCCATCTCGTCACGCGAGACAAAGTACTCGCCCGGCAACACCTTGGCCGAATTGAGCTGGAAATGCGGGTCGTAGTAGAAGAAGGAGGCCTCGCCCGCCTGGCGCGGCTGGCGCTTGAGCTGCTCCAGCGATGAGACCGGCGCCGGCATGGCCGGATCAGGATAGCCCTGGGGCACGAAGCTGTTACCGCGCAGGGGTCTGGCAGCGCCAGCACCCGGCAGATCCAGCGGAGAGCTCAGATTCCTCATGACTTGCAGCCCTCCCCTTCAGCTTCATTGGCGCTCATAGACGGTCTTGCCCTTGAGCGCGAACAGATCGCGCGAATCGCTGAAATTCTCGGCATGACCGACGAACAGCAACCCGCCCGGACGCATCACCTGATGAATGCGCTCCAGCACGCGACGCTGGGTCGGTGCGTCGAAATAAATCATCACGTTGCGGCAGAAGACGATGTCGAAGGTCTCCCGGAACGGCCAATCGCCGGCGATCAGGTTGACGTTGAGAAAGTCCACCAAGCGGCGCAGCTCCGGCTTGACCCGCACCATGCCCGAGTTGGCCGAGCGCCCGCGCAGGAAAAAGCGGTGCAGCCGCTCGGTGCTCACGCCCTTGAGGTTCTCGGCCCGATAAACGCCGCGCGAGGCGGTCTCCAGCACGCGCGAGTCGATGTCGCTAGCCATGAGCTGAAAGCTGGCCGAGGCACCGAGACTCTCCACCGCCGTCATCAGGATGGAATAAGGCTCTTCTCCCGTGGAGGCCGCGCTGCACCATACCTTCCAGCCATTGCCGCCGGGCTTGTGGCTGCGCAGATGCTGGGCCAGGATGTCGAAGTGATGCTGCTCGCGGAAGAACGAGGTCAGATTCGTGGTCAGCGCGTTGACGAACTCCTGCCATTCAGGCCCGTCGTTGATGCTCTCCAGCCAGTCCAGATAGCTGACAAAGCTCTCGTGCCCGGTCTCGCGCAGGCGGCGCGACAGACGGCTGTAGACCATGGCGTGCTTGCCATCATGCAGGCTGATGCCGGCACGCTTGTAGATCAGGGCCTGGACACGGGCAAAGTCGCGGTTGGACCAGACGAACTCGCGCCCCTGCGCCAGCGGACCGGACATGCCGCCCGGCAGCGCCTCATCATCCTGCTCAGGCCTGGCAGGAGAGGCTGCGAATGAAGCGTTACGTCCCAGGTTCAGCACACGGACCTCTGGCGTGCTCAGGCTTCGGAGGCCACCAGGCCCATGTCGACATTGCCCATGAGCTTCTCGATGTCCAGCAGGATCAGCATGCGCTCGCCCACCGAGCCCAGGCCCAGGATGCAGCCGCTGTCGATGGCGCTTTCGATATCGGGCGCAGGACGCACGGCATCGGCGGCCAGTTCCATCACATCGCTGACCGAGTCCACCACGATACCGACCACGCGATTGCGAAGGTTCAGGATGATGACCACGGTGAAGGCGTTGTACTCCACCTCGGAGCAGTTGAAGCGCAGGCGCATGTCCACAATGGGCACGATGGTGCCGCGCAGATTGACTACGCCCTTGATGAACTCGGGTGCGTTGGCAATGCGCGTGGGCTGCTCGTAGCCACGGATTTCCTGCACCTTGAGGATGTCGATGCCGTATTCCTCCTCGCCCAGGCGGAAGGTCAGGTATTCGCGGGCCCCGGTGGCCACGCCTTCGGCAGTCTTGTTGATGATGTTCATGTCGGCTCTCTCTGCGTTGTTCGGGTTGGCTGCCTCAGTGGCGGGTACGGCGCACCAGTGCGCCCGTATCCAGAATCAGCGCCACGGATCCGTCGCCCAAAATGGTGGCACCCGATACATTGGGCACCTTGCGGTAATTGCTTTCCAGGTTCTTCACCACCACCTGGTGCTGGCCCAGCAACTCGTCGACCAGCAGCGCCACGCGACTGCCTTCGGCCTCGACCACCACCATGATGTTGCTGGTCTGGCTTTCATCGACGCGCGGCACCTTGAAAGTGCGCTCCAGCGCGATTACCGGCATGTATTCGTCGCGCACCTTGACCAGTTGGGTGCCATTGGCCACGGTATTGACATCGTCGGCCTTGACCTGGAAGGACTCGACCACCGAAGACAGCGGTAGGATATAGACCTCTTCGCCCACACCGACGGACATGCCGTCCATGATGGCCAGCGTCAGCGGCAGACGCACGGCCACCTTCATGCCCACGCCGGCGACGGACTCGATCTCCACCGTGCCGCCCAGCGAGGTGATGTTTCGCTTGACGACGTCCATGCCCACGCCGCGGCCCGAGACATCGGTGACCACATCGGCCGTCGAGAAGCCCGGCGCAAAGATCAGCTGCCAAACTTCGCTGTCGGGCATGCTGTCGGAGACGTCCATGCCGCGCTCGCGGGCCTTGTTCAGAATCCTCTCGCGATTCATGCCCTTGCCGTCGTCGCGCACCTCGATGACGATGGAGCCGCCCTGGTGGGATGCCGCCAGCGTCAACGTGCCGTGTTCGGACTTGCCTGCGGCGATACGGTCCTCCGGCATCTCGATGCCGTGGTCCACGCTGTTGCGCACCAGATGGGTCAGCGGATCGGTAATCTTTTCGACCAGTCCCTTGTCTAGCTCGGTGGCCTCACCCAGCGTGACCAGATCGATCTTCTTGCCCAGCTTGCCCGCCAGATCGCGCAGCATGCGCGGGAAGCGGCTGAACACGGTGGACATGGGAATCATGCGGATCGACATCACGGACTCTTGCAGGTCACGCGTGTTGCGATCCAGGTCGGCCAGACCAGCCAGCAGCTGCTGATAGGTCGTCGGATCCAGCCCCTGGCTGTTCTGCGCCAGCATGGCCTGGGTGATGACCAGCTCGCCCACCAGATTGATGAGCTGGTCCACCTTCTTCACATCCACGCGGATGCTGGTGGACTCCATATGCGCTGCGGCAGCCTTGGGTGCGGCCTTTTGCGCTGCACCTCCAGCGCCGGCAATCGCGCCATGCTCCTGATTCTGCTGAGCCTCGGGGCTGCCCGGAGCACCCGCAAAAAAGCCGTAGGCTTCTTCGGCCGGCAGATTGTGGGGTGGCATGGCCGCCTCTTCATCCACCAGAGCTTCAAGCTCGACCACGGGTTCGGCCGCGGACTGCGGCTGGGCCTCCTCGCTGATCTGCACCTGCTCCTTGGAGACGTGGAAGACAAACAGATCGCGCAGCTCATCATCAGTGGACACCGTTCTGACCTTGAACAGGCGGTGATCGGGCTTGGCGCTGGCCTGGTCCTGGATCGTGCCCAGACCCGGAATGTCGCGGAACAGCTCCTTGATGGCGTCGCCCAGCTCCAGGCGGGACAGCGGACCGATCTCGATCGTCAGCTCGCGCGCGCCCTCGGGCGGCTCGGTACCGATCACAGGGCCTGGCTCCGCCTCCTGGACAGCGACCGGAGCCGGTGCCTGAGCGGGTGGCTGCGCTACGGCAGCGGCCCCCTGCTGCACCGGCTCGGCAGCCGCTGCGCTGCGGTTGACCTGGGGAATCTCGGTCAGGCCCTGTGCCAGGGCCTCGATGCGCACCACGAGTTCCGCAGTGGAAACCGGCTCGCCCTCGTCGCCCGACTGGTGACGTGCCAGCAGGCTGCGGCTGGCGTCCGCAGACTCCAGCAGCACATCGACCATCTCGGGGATGGGCGTGATTTCGTGGCGGCGCAGGCGATCCAGCAGGGATTCCATGCGGTGCGTGAGCTCGGTCACATCCGAGAAGCCAAAGGTCGCCGCACCGCCCTTGATGGAGTGGGCGCAGCGGAAGATACCGTTGAGCTCTTCATCATTGGCGGCCGAAAGGTCCAGGCTGAGCAGCATCTGCTCCATCTGGTCGAGGTTCTCGCTGGCTTCCTCGAAAAAGATTTGATAGAACTGGCTAAGGTCGAAGTCTGCGCCCGAACCTGCGCCATCCTGGTGTGTATCCGCCATGGTGTTTCCTGCTGTGATTCGTTGTTATCGGCTTAACGCAGCACTTTTTGAATAACTTCGATCAATCGATTGGGATCGAAGGGCTTGACCAGCCAGCCCGTGGCACCTGCGGCCCGGCCCGCCTGCTTCATCAGATCGCTGGATTCCGTAGTCAGTATGAGGATGGGCGTGCCCTTGAACTTCGGGTTTTCACGCAGTTTGCGCGTGAGACCGATGCCGTCCAGGCGCGGCATGTTCTGGTCGGCCAGCACCAGATCGATGTTTTGCGCCTGAGCTTTTTCCAGCGCATCCACACCGTCGACGGCTTCCACCACCTTAAAACCAGCACTGCTCAATGTGAAAGACACCATCTTTCGCATCGAGGGGGAATCATCAACAGCCAGAATCGATCGCATGTACAGCTCCAACAGACGGGCAACGGAAAACAGGGTAGAAGTTCAAAACAGCTCCACGGAGCCGGCATCCATCTCGCTTTGCGTGACGGGATTGGGCTTTTCGGGCAGGTTTGGCAGACTGATGGCGGACTCCGCCTCGTCCTCGTCCCTACCCATGGCGGCAGCCCCGAGCCTGAAAGCACAGGCTTGCAAGGTGTGTGCCATATGGGCAATCAGCTGAGACGACATGTCGTGAAACTGAAGCTCGGTCACAGCCAGGCGCAACGACTCACGTGCTGTTGCCAGCGCAGTGGAATCAGGCAAGGCAGGCTGCGACAATTGCCCATTGACTTGCTCGAAGCGCTCCAGCAGATTGTGCGTGGCATGGTCCAGCAGCCCTTCAAGACGCTGCAGATCACGCAGCGTGACCAGCAAGGCATCCTGCAGCTCCGCAGCCACCATCACCGGCACGGCAACTGCAGGCACACCCGAAGGGTTTTGCATCGTCTGCATTGTTACTCCAACTGCGTAAAACCATCATGACGGCCCTGCCGCCATGCTCCACGAAATGAACCGATCAGCAGTCCGTCCCCCGTGACCACACTGCCACGACCTGACGACAACAGCCCTCGATGTTCCAAAATGTATCCAATGATAGCCTCCTTGGCGATATTCAATTCCGGAATCAGACCTTGAAAATCCTCCATATTGAAGACTCTGTCGCAGATCAGGCGTTGGCACGCTTGAGCCTCAAGCGCGGTCAGCTACCCTGCACGCTCACGGCCGTGGACAGTCTGCAGGAGGTACGCGAAGCCCTGGAGACGCAGGAATTCGACCTGATCCTGGCGGACTATCACCTGCCCGGCTTCACGGCTCTCGATGTCTGGGACCTGGTGCGAAACCGTGCCGACGCCCCCCCTTTCGTACTGCTGTCGGGGGCCATCGGCGAGTCCGCTGCAGTGGACATCATGCGCCTGGGGATCAGCGACTATCTGCTCAAGGACCAGATCAACAGCCTGCCCCATGTCATCAAGCGCGCCATCGAAGTCCATGAGGCGCGACTGGCCCGCCGCCGCGCCGCGCTGCAGCTGGCCGATTCCGAAAAGCGCCTGGCCGAGCTGACCGAACACCTGCACACCAGCATCGAGCAGGAGCGCGCCAATATCTCGCGCGAGATTCACGACGACATCGGCGGCTCGCTCACTGCCGTCAAGTTCGATCTGGCCTGGCTGATCCGCAACAGCCCCGAAGGCAAGCAGCGCGAGCATGCCAGATCGGCGCTGGAGATGCTGGAGCACGCGCTGGGCGCCAGCCAGCGCATCATGCAGAACCTGCGCCCGCCCGTGCTGGACCAGGGACTGGTGGCCGCCGTGCAATGGCTGGCCCAGGACTTCGAGCGCCGCACCGGCATACCCGCCCAGTTGCACACCAGCCGCGAGCATATGGAAATAGCAGCCGCGCAGCAGGTGGTGGTCTACCGTACGGCGCAGGAATCCTTGACCAATATCAGCAAATACGCACAAGCCAGCCAAGTGACCCTGGATTTGTCCGACCACGAGGGTTTTTTGACACTGGAAGTAACAGACAACGGCATAGGCCTGAGTCAGGATGAGCGCAATAAACCGCATTCCTTCGGCCTTCGCGGACTAAGTGAGCGCGCGCGAACTATTCAAGGCTGGCTGGATGTGAGCAGCCACCCCGGCCGAGGAACCTCTATCATCCTCACCATTCCTCTGGCAGAGACCCAGGCATGAGCCGCCCAATCACGCGCTTGCCCACTCTGCCATCTGACTTCCTGGGAGAGCGACCTTGATTCACGTGGTGCTGTGCGACGACCATGCCATTTTGCGCCGGGGCATACGCGACACCCTGGCAGAGGCGACGGACATCAGCGTCACTGCAGAAGCCGGCAGCTATGCCGAGTTGCGTGAGCAACTGCGCGATGCCACCTGCGATGTGCTGCTGCTGGACATCAATATGCCGGGCCGCAGCGGCCTGGAAGTGCTGGCCAGCGTGCGCGAAACGCACCCTCAGATCCGCGTCATCATGGTCTCCATGTACCCCGAAGACCAGTATGCCTTGCGCAGCATCAAGGCCGGCGCGGCCGGCTATGCCAACAAGGCTGGAGATCCGGTGCTGCTGATCGACGCCGTGCGCACCGTCCACAGCGGACGCAAATACCTGACCGCCGAAGTGGCCCAGATGCTGGCCGACAGTCTGGCCCAGCCTGCCGCCCCCGTGCCGCATGAAACCCTGTCCGAGCGCGAGATGCAGACGCTGCTGAAGATTGCCAGCGGTCAGCGCCAGACCGAGATTGCGCAGGAGCTGATGCTCAGCCCCAAGACGGTGAGCGTGTACCGGGCACGGGTGCTGGAGAAGCTGGGCATGGGCAGCAACGCGGAACTGACCGCCTATGCCATCAAGAATGGGCTGATCGATACGCCCTGAGCCGCTGGCCGCAAGCAAAATCCGGCTTCAGCGCTTTCCCACAAAGCGCATCAAGCTATAAAAAGAATAGTCTCCCACCCTAGATGCCGAAGACGGCCATCCCCTTTAGCAGCAGAGCCACCAGGGGCTGCTCCAGCAAAGGCAGGGTCGCCGTCAGGCCGAGCAGGCCCACAGTCAAGGTGACCGGAAAGCCCACCGCATAGATATTCATCTGCGGCGCGACCCGGGAGATGATGCCCAGCACCAGGTTGACGAAGAGCAGCATGGCAATCATGGGCAGGGCAATCCAGAAAGCGCTGGAGAAAATGGCGCTGCCCATCTCGTGAATCCGCATCTGGGAGATGGCCTGCAGGAAATTGCCATCGACGGGGAAAGCCTCGAAGCTCTTGAGAACTGCCATCAGCACCAGCAGATGGCCATTGATGACGATGAACAGCAAGGTGGCGATCTGCACCAGGAAACGCGCCACGGCGCTGAGCTGGGCATTGCTGGTCGGATCGAAGAAGGACGCGAAGTTCAAGCCCATCTGCAGACCCACCACTTCACCGGCGACCTCGATAGCCGCCATTACCAGGCGCACGGTAAAGCCCACGGACAGCCCCACCACCACCTGCTGCACCAGCGTGCCCAGCGCCTGGGCCGAAGCAATGCTGACCACCGTCTGCTCGCCCAGCACGGGCTGCGCGCAAAGCGCTACCAGGAAAGCCAGCCCGACCTTGAGCCGCATGGGAATGGCTTTCTGGGAAAACACGGGTGCCGCGGTGAACAGCGCCAGCACGCGCACAAACGGCCAGATCAGCGGCGAGAGCCAGGCGGCAATCTGGGCTTCGCTAAAGGAAATCATCCCACCGAACCTGGAATGCTCTCTATGGTGCGACGAATGAAATCCACCAACGTGGACAGCATCCACGGCCCGGCCACGGCAAACACCAGCACGGCAGCGATGAGCTTTGGCACAAAGGCCAGCGTGGCCTCATGCACCTGGGTCACGGCCTGAAAGACGCTCACCAGCAGGCCCACACCCATGACCACGCCCAGCACCGGCATGGAGATCATGAGCAGCAGGGTCAGCGCCTCGCGGCCAAAGGTCAGAACAAACTGAGAGGTCATGACGTTCTCTTAAAAATTCAATGAATCCAATACGCTTGCAACCGCTCCGGCTCAATGTGCGAGACACCGAGGAAGGGCTACCTAGGCAAGCGCCTCAGGGCGGTATCTCATGTAGCAAAGCTTGCCGCCAGAGAGCCGATGATCAGGTTCCAGCCATCGGCCAGCACAAACAGCATGAGCTTGAACGGCAGGGCCACCAGCACGGGCGAGAGCATCATCATGCCCAGCGACATGAGGATGGAGGACACCACCATGTCGATGATCAGGAACGGTATGAAGATCATGAAGCCGATCTGGAAGGCCGTCTTCAGCTCGCTGGTCACAAAGGCCGGCACCAGCACCCGCAGAGGTGCTGTTTCTGCTGTGACATTCGCATCCAGCTTGGCCAGGCGCTTGAACAGCGCAAAGTCCGACTGGCGCGTCTGCTTGAGCATGAAGCCGCGCATGGGGGCTTCGGCCTTTTCCAAGGCCTGCTCGAAGCTGATGCTGTTCTGCGTGTAGGGCAGATAGGCGTCCTGATAGACCTTGTCCAGTGTCGGTCCCATCACGAACATGGTGAGAAACAGCGACAGGCCGATCACCACCTGATTGGGCGGCGCAGACTGCGTGCCCAGTGCCTGACGCAGCAGGCTCAGCACGATGACGATGCGGGTGAAACCCGTCATCAGCAGCAGGATGGCGGGCAGAAAGGACAGCGCCGTGAAGAACAGCAGTGTCTGGATGGGCACCGAATAGCTGGTGCCACCCGCGCCCTGACCTACCAGCAGCGGCAGGCTGGCGGGTGCGCCCTGGGCGGCTGCCATCAGGGGCATCGCCAGCAGGGCAGCTGCAGCAGCACGAGAGACGAATTTAGACATTTCCAGAATTCCGGGCCGCTTCATCGGCCTGCGCGCGCATCAGCGAGTCGGTGAACGATGAGGCAGCAGGTGAATGGGCTGCACGGTCGGATTGCAAAGCCGCGGACGGGTCTTGCAGCACATGCAGGCATTGAATCTGCTGCGCCGTCACGCCCAGCACCAGGCGCACGGCCTGCTCTCCTTCACCCAGCTGCACGGTCAGAACCCGCTGCTGCGGGCCAATGGCCAGCGTGCCCAGCACCTGTGCTGGTACGGCCGAGGCACCACGGGCCATGCCCATGCTGCGGGGCAGCAGGTTTTTCTGCTGCAGACGACGCACCAGCCAGGGCAATGCCGCCATGACCGCTACGAACAGTACGACCAGCAGCAGCGTGGGCCACATGGAAGGAGCCGCAGCCGCAGCCGCAGAGTTGACCGTGTTCTCAACCACGGCTGACCCGGCGCAGGCGCTCGGACGGTGTCACTACGTCCGTCAGACGGATACCGAACTTGTCGTTGACCACCACCACCTCGCCCTGGGCGATCAGGTAGCCGTTGACCAGCACATCCATGGGTTCGCCGGCCAAAGCATCAAGCTCCACCACCGAGCCCTGAGCCAGTTGCAGAATGTATTTGATGGGCACCTTGGTGCGACCCAGCTCCACGGACAGCTGCACCGGAATGTCCAGCACCATGTTGATATCGTGCACCGGCACATCGCCATAGCTGCGAGCGGCGTCGCCCGCCAGCGGCCCGCCCTGATCGGACAGATCGGGGCCTTCTACGGCCTGGTCATGCTGACGCTGTTCTTCCAGCGCCTCGGCCCAGCCGGAGAACGGATCGTCACCCGCGGGCTTGTTGTTGTCGTCAATTGCCATGCTTCTCTCCCATCCAGCTGGTCTCGCCGCCGCGCAGGCTGCGTTCCACACGGATTGCATATTTGTCGTTGTGCGTGCCGTACTGGCACTCGAAAACCGGCACCCCACCAATGGAGGCGCGAATCAGTGGCTCGCGGTCGAGCTCGATAAAGTCACCGGGGCGCATGGCCAGCAGCTGCTCCACCGTGGCATCGGCGCGGGCCAGCTCGGCCACCAGCGTGACCTCGGCGGCCTGAATCTCGCGCGTCAGCACCTTGACCCAGCGGCGGTCCACTTCGATGGCATCGCCCTGGGTGGAGGAATACAGCACGTCGCGAATCGGCTCCAGCGTCGCATAGGGCATGCAGATGTGGATGGAGCCCGAGATATCGCCGATCTCCAGCTGAAACGCCGTGGAAACCACGATTTCGCTGGGTGTGGCGATGTTGGCGAACTGCGGCTGCATTTCCGAGCGCTGATAGGCCAGCTCCAGCGGATAGATGCCGTGCCAGGCTTTTTTGTATTCCTCGCAGATCACATTGACCATGCGATTGATCACGCGCTGCTCGGTGGTCGAGAAATCGCGCCCCTCGATGCGGGTCTGCAGGCGACCCGTGCCGCCGTACAGCGTGTCGATCACGCCGAACACCAGCGAGGGATCGCAGACGATCAGACCATTGCCGCGCAGGGGGCGAATGGCCATGATGTTGAAATTGGTGGGAACGGCCAGCTCGCGCAGGAAAGCGCTGTAGCGCTGCACCGTCACCGTGCCAACGGAAACCTCGGGGCTGCGGCGGATGAAGTTGAACAGGCCGATGCGGAAGTTGCGGGCAAAGCGCTCGTTGACAATTTCCATGGTGGGCATGCGCCCACGCACGATGCGTTCCTGGCTGGAGATGTCGTAGCTGCGGACCTGGCCGAGATCGACCTCCACCACTTCGGAACGCTGGCTTTCGCCCGTAACGCCTTCAAGAAGAGCATCAACCTCTTCCTGGGAGAGAAAAGAATCGCTCATGCACTCCCTCCCTGCTTACTGAATGATGAAGCTGGAGAACAGCACGCGACGCACAGGCCCCTTGCGATTGGCACGCGGGCTGTCTTCGTCGGCGTCCTCGTCGTCACGCGAGCGCTTCTTGGCGCTCGGGCCGAAGCCCAGCGGCGCCGAGACCTCGGTCAGAATGTCGGCGGCCAGCTTTTCCTTGCCCTCGCGCGCCAGCAGCTCGTCGGCCGTGCGCTGGGACACCAGCATCAGAATGCCGTTGCGGATGCTGGGCAGATATTGCTTGACGGTGGAAGCCGTCTTTTCGTCGGACAGCTCAAGCGTGATGCCCAGCTGCACAAAGCGGTCGCCACCGGGATCGGCCAGATTGGCCACCATATTGTCCAGCGGCAGGAAAGTGGGCACTGTGGCCTTGGCGCTGACTTCTTCTTCGCCATCGGCGCTGCTATGCTGGCGCTGCATCATCAGCACATAGGCCGCGGCAGCCACAATGGCCAGCACGGCAACGATGGCCACGATGACGATCAGCTTCTTGCTTTTGGCAGGAGCAGGTGCGACAGGGGCGGCATTGGGATTGGCTGACACGGCGGGTATTCCTCAAGAGTGGGGGACTGCATCCACCCCGCAGCCATTGCTGCGACACGGAAGATCCACGCCTGAATTATTCGCCGCCCGCCCTGCCGACCATTGCCCGAATAAAAGCGCGAAACCCGGCTTCATTCCGGGTTTCGCGCCATATGCGGCTCACTGTTTGCGTGAACCGACTCTGATCATTTACACGAAAAGGTCTACACCGGACTGCGCTGGCCGCGCGCCACTGCGCGCAACGGCGGTGCCCATGGGCAGTTCGGCGGCATTGACCGAAACACGTGACACCCTGGCCTGGCCGCGCTGGGCGCCCTCGCCCTGGCTGTCGCCCCCGGGCTGGGCGCCGGCACCGCCCGCATCCACGCTGACGCCGCTCAGATTCAGACCCTGTGCCTGCAAAAGCTCGCGCAGCTGAGCCTGTCCGTCGGCCAGCAGCTGACGCGCCTGCTCATCGCCCGCGGCAAAGCGCACATGCGCCTCCTGGCCATTCAGCTGCACCTGGACCTGGATAGCCTTGCCCTCATGCTGGATCGACAGCGCGGCATTCTGCGTCTTCTGGTGCACCCAGAAGGCCACCTGCTCGGACACCTCCTGCTCGCGCTCTGTCGGTGCGGCATCCTGGCCTGCCAGGCTCTGGCCGAAGTCGGAGCTGTTCTGCCCACCGCCCTGCATGCCGGCGCTCGCCGCCCCCATGGCAGCCCCGACGGCAGCGGCTGCGGCCTGCAAGTCGGCTCCGCCCTGCACTGCCGCCGTCTTGCCCTGTGGCGCAGCTTCATCCTGCTGGGGCGAGCGGGCCGCACGCAGCAAATCCTTGAGACCTTCCAGGGCCTGCGGCTGCACGGCAGTCATGCCCTGCAGGCTGATGCCTTGCTGCGGCACTGCCTGCGCCTTGTGCACAGCAGGTTCGATACGCGCAGCAGGCGCCTCTTCAGTCACCGAAGCCAGTGCGCTGTGCTCGCCGTCCTGCCCCTTAGCGGCTGAATCCTGCTGCGGCTGCAAGGCAACCTCATCAGAATTTATAGCTGCTTGCGGCTGCGCCGTATATGTTTGAGCCTGATTTGACTGTAGATCCTTGCCCATAAATGCGGCATGCGCCTGCTCGGACCCGGGCTGCAAAGCCTGGCGATGGGCCAGTTGCGCGGCATGGCCTCTGCCTGAAAGAAAGTCGGTGGCCACGCCCTGGCGCAGATCTGCGTCCCCCTGCCCATCCAGCTGGGCGGTCTGTCCGACCAGGCTCATCCACGGCGCATGGCCTTGAGCGATCAGCAGCGCATCCTGCTCGCCTGGTGTCAGCTTCACGTCCGGCACCTCGGCAGGCTGCAGCGCCGTCTGCGGCAGGCCTGCAGCCACGAATCCGTCCAGCGATGCCAGCAGCGATGAAAAACCCTGGCCGGGCTCGCCTGCCGCGGCCGTAGCGCTTTTGGCCGAGCTCATGGACTGAGCCATGGCCTTGCCGGTGCGCGCTTCGCCGCCGCGCGAGCCATCAATTCTGGTTTCCGCCATGCTCAGGCCTCCTGGAGTTGCAGGCCGAAGCTGCGTCGAAAAAAGGCCATGGTGGCGCGTTCGTCGGTATCTTTTTGCTCGCGGCGCATCTGTGCCAGTGCCACATCACGGCGGCGGGCCTGCACCACCTTCTGCAGACTGGTCACGCGCAGCTCTGTCGCCAGCAGGGCCTGACGGGCGGTCTCCAGGCGGATGTCCTGATCGGCCACCACACGGGTCTGCAAGCCGATGGCGTGCTGCAGGCGCTCCATGAACTGGTACTGGTGATGCATGACTTCTGGCTGCACGGCCAGCCCTTCCTGGGCCCCCCAGCGCGCCTGCATCTCCAGGACATAGCCCTGCAGCTGATCCATCTGGGCCTGCGCCGCCTGCTGAGCGCGCTGGCGCTCCTGCAAGGCGGTGCGGGCCGCATCGCGCTTGCGTTCTGCGGCTTCAATGGCGACGTTCAAGGCATTCAAGGACGACATCTGCGACTCTCCCTCTGGCTATCCCGTTTAGTCTCAGCCCCGCTGCATGGCTTGCGCCATGCCGGCCAGGCTTTGCTCCATGCTGGAGCTTTCAAACATGCTTTGCTGCAGAAACCCGGTCATGGCCGGCTGCAGCGCAATCGCCTCGTCCAGCTGCGGATCGGAGCCCGGCACATAGGCGCCGACCTGCACCAGATCGCGCCCCTTCTGATAGCGCGAATAGACGGCGCGAAAGCGGCGTGCCAGCTCGAAATGCTCGCGCGAGACCACGTTGTGCATAACGCGCGAAGCCGACTGTTCGATGTCGATGGCCGGGTAATGTCCAGTCTCGGCCAGCGCCCGCGAGAGCACGACGTGGCCGTCGAGAATGGCGCGGGCCGCATCGGCAATCGGATCCTGCTGATCGTCACCTTCGGACAGCACGGTGTAGAAGGCCGTGATCGAGCCCACGCCGTGCAAACCGTTGCCGCTGCGCTCCACCAGCGCGGGCAGCTTGGCAAAGCAGGATGGCGGATAGCCCTTGGTGGCTGGCGGCTCGCCAATGGCCAGGGCGATTTCGCGCTGGGCCATGGCATAGCGGGTCAGCGAATCCATGAGCAGCAGTACATGCTTGCCCTTGTCGCGGAAGTGCTCGGCAATCGCCGTGGCGTAGCTGGCGCCCTGCATGCGCAGCAGCGGCGGCGCATCGGCGGGAGCTGCCACGACCACGGCACGGCTGCGGTCCTGAGCTCCCAGAATGTCCTCGACGAACTCCTTGACCTCGCGGCCACGCTCGCCGATCAGGCCCACCACGATCACATCGGCCTGGGTGTAGCGCGCCATCATGCCCAGCAGCACGGACTTGCCCACGCCCGAGCCGGCAAACAGACCCAGACGCTGACCGCGCCCCACGGTCAGCAGCGAATTCAGTGCCTTGACACCGGTATCCAGCGACTCGCGCACGGGGTCCCGGTCCATGGCGTTGATGGGGTTGCGATCCAGCACCTCAGGCACCACGCTGCCCAGCTCGCCCGCATGGTCCAGCGGAATGCCTTGCGAATCCACCACCCGCCCCAGCAAGCCATCCCCCATGGGCAGGCGCAGCACGCCCACGGTCTGGCTGACCTTTTCGGTCTCCACCACGCCCAACTGGGGCACGGAAACAAAGGGGGCTGCCGGCGTCACCATGGCACCGCTGGACAGTCCCTGAATATCGCCCGCAGGCATCAGAAAGGCGCGCTCGCCGGCAAAGCCGACCACCTCGGCCAGCACAGGCTCCTGCCCATGCTGATGAATATGGCATTGCGCCCCCACGGGCACGCGAAGCCCCGACGCCTCCAGCACCATGCCGGTCAGCCGGGTCAGTCGGCCCTGGCATTCCAGCGGCACAGGCTCGGTATAGCGTGCACGCGCCTGGCTCATGAACTGCTGCCAGGGGTTCATGCCTTGTCTCCGTCATACCAGGTGGAGACCAGGCCCAGAGCCGCCACGGCACGGCGCCAGCGCTTGTCCAGGCCGCCGTCGATCTCGGCACCGCCCGACTCCACCTTGACATCGCCCTGGGCAATCGAGGCATCGCCCAGCCACTGGATACGGCTGTGCGCACCATGCTCGGCACGCAGGGCTTCGTCGAGCAGCTCAAAGTCCGCAGGGTTCAGGCGCACGGTCACCGGGCGGCTCTCCTCGACCAGCATGTCCAGTGCTTCGCGAATCACGGGCAGCAAGGCCTGGGGCTGGCTGCGCAGCTCCTGGCGCACCACCTGACGTGCGATGTCGCAGGCCAGGTTCAGCAGCTCCTGGGCCATGCCCGACTGCAGCTGCTTGAAGTTGTCTTCCAGACCTTGCAACACGCCGTCGACACGTTGCACGCTCTCGCGGCCCGCTCCATTGATATGGTCGTCCAGGTGCTGCTGCCATTGCTGCTGGGTCTGGGTGCGACCTTCGGCCAGGCCCTGTGCATGGCCCTCGGCGCGCGCCTGATCCAGCATCTGCTGCAGCTGCTCCTCGTCGAAAGCCGGGGCGGCTGGCTCCACCGGCTCCACAGCCTGCGCCTCTGGTTGTGGCTGCGGCTGATGGGAAATAGAGGGGGAAAAGCCGTTGAAGTGCTCTGTCCCCGCCGGGATGAAGGCCGCCGGCTGTGCGGGGGCGAAGACACCACCGCTTTGCGCGTCCACCGCACCGAAGCGCCATTGCACCACGGTGCTGTCGTCGATCTCTTCCTGCGGAATAAAGCGCGAGTGCGAGCGCGGAGGCTGGCCCTTAGACATAGCTGTCCTCCGGGCCGCTGCCGATGGTTACCTGGCCTTCCTCGACCAGACGACGCACGACCTTGAGGATTTCCTTCTGCTGGGCTTCCACTTCGGACAGACGCATGGGGCCGCGGCCTTCCAGGTCCTCGCGCAGCGATTCGGCCGCACGCATGGACATATTGGCCAGAATCTTGTCGCGCACTTCCATGGAACCGCCCTTGAGCGCCACGATCAGCGTCTCGGACACCACCTCGCGCAGCACCAGTTGCACCGAGCGGTCGTCGAGCTTGACCAGGTCGTCGAACACGAACATCTTGTCCATGATCTTCTGCGCCAGCTCGGGGTCGTAGTTGCGGATGGTATCGAGCACCGCCACATCGGCATTGCCGCCCATCTGGTTGAGCATTTCGGCTGCGGTCTTGACGCCGCCCAGCGAGGTCTTGCGCACCTTGTCGCCGCCCGCCAGCACCTTGAACAGCACTTCGTTCAAGTCCTTGAGCGCCGTGGGCTGAATACCCTCCAGCGTGGCCACGCGCAGCATGACCTCGCTGCGTGCCCGGTCGGGGAACTGCATCAGCACGGCCGCAGCCTGCTCATACTCCAGGTGCACCAGAATCGCCGCCACGATCTGCGGATGTTCGCCGCGCAGCAGCTCGGCCACCGACAGCGGATCCATCCACTTCAGGCTTTCAATGCCCGAGATATCACCGCCCTGCATGATGCGGTCGATCAGCAGCGCCGCCTTGTCATCGCCCAGGGCACGCTTGAGCACCGAGCGCACATAGTCGCTGGCATCGTCCACCAGCAGACTCTGCGACGCAGCATCGCTGGTGAAGCGGTCGATCACGAAATCCACCTTCTCCCGCGTCACGCCGCGCATGCGGGCAATCGTCTCGCCCAGCTTCTGCACTTCCTTGGGCGTGAGGTGCTTGAACACCTCGGCCGCCTCTTCCTCACCGAGGGAGACCAGCAAGATGGCAGCGTCGTTCAGACCTCTATCGTCCATATTCAAACTCTCTACTAGTTATGCAACCACCCCGTGCCAGAGATGCCGAGCAAGGGCCGCCCCCGCAGCGAGGGCATCGTCCCCCTCCCGCGAAGCGAGAGAGGGGGAAGGCGCATCGCGCCTCAGGGGGAGCGCTTACGCGCTCTCTCCGTTAATCCATGTCTTCACGATGTTCGCCACCGCGATCGGGTTCTGCTTGGCCAGATGACGGGCCTGATCCAGCCGTTCCTGCTCCTTGGTCGGAGACAGCTCCTTCGCTGGGGCAGGCAGAGCGGGGCGATCCAGCGCCTCGGCTTCAATGGCATTGAGCTGGCCGCCGGGGCTGGTATTGCGTCCCTTGAGCAAGGGGCGCACCAGACCCAGCAGCACCAGGGCACCAAACAGCGCCAGCGCAATCGGCACACCCAGGCTCTTGGCCATGGCCTGAATCTCGGGGTCCTTCCACATCGGCAGCTCGGCAGGTGCGGCACCGCTGTCCATGAAAGGCGCGCTGACCAGATTCACCGAATCGCCGCGATCAGCGCTATAGCCCACGGTCTCACGCACCAGCGTGAGCAGCTGCTCCTGCTGCTGGGCCGTCAGGGGACGCAGGCCGGAGCTGACTGCAGCTGCCGCTGCCGCTGTCGCCGCATCGGTGCCAGCCGCAGCGGCCAGCGGTGCATTGACCACTACCGCAGCCGTCAGGCGCTTGACGGTGCCGGTGCTGCCACGTGTGACCTTGACGGTCTTGTCCACTTCGTAATTGGTGATGGACTCGCGCTTGTTGCCCTGGGCGTTGCCCTGGCCTGCACCAGCGGCCTGCGGCGCAGGATTGGCACCGTTGATGGGCGCCGTAGAGTTCTGAGGTGGCTGGTTGCTGGTCGCGCCAGGCACACCGGTAGGTGGAGTGGCCGTCTTCTCGCCATTGGTCTCCATCACCTGCTGGCTGCGCACGGCCCCGCCGTCGGTGGACTGATTGGGACGATGCTGCTCGGAGGTCGATTCGGTCTGGCTGAAGTCCAGTTCGGCCGAGACCTGGGCCTTCACATTGTTCTTGCCGACCACGGGCTCCAGAATGTCCAGGATGCGGCGCACATACTGCTGCTCCACCTGCTGGGTGTAGAGGAATTGCTGCATGTCCACGCCGCCGGCATTGCCGTCAGGCGACTGCGACAGCAGCTTGCCGGTGTCATCCACCACGCTCACGGCCGAAGGTTCCATCTCGGGCACGCTGGATGCGACCAGATGCACGATGCCCGCGATCTGCGCACGGTCCAGCATGCGGCCGGGGTGCAAGCTCAGCAGCACGGAGGCCGAAGGCTTTTGCTGCTCGCGAAAAAATCCGTTCTGATTGGGCAGGGCCAGATGCACGCGGGCACTTTGCACGGCATTGAGCGCCAGGATGGAGCGGGTCAGCTCGCCTTCCAGGCCGCGCTGGAAATTGAGGCGCTCCTGAAACTGGGTGATGCCGAACTTGCTGTTCTCCATCAGCTCGAAGCCCGTCACCGAGCCCTTGGGCAGGCCTTGCGTGGCAAGCTTCAGGCGCACATCGTGCACACGGTCTGCAGGGATGAGGATGGCGCCGCCGCCCTCGCTGTACTTGTAGGGCACGTTCATCTGCGTCAGCTGCGCCACGATGGCGCCGCCATCCTTGTCGCTGACGTTGGAGAACAGCATCTTGTAGTCGGGCTGGCGATAGAACACCGCTGCCGCCACCAGACCTACGGCGACCAGGGCCGCCAGCGCGCCCCAGCGAAGACGTTGGCCACGGTCGAGCGCACTCCAGCGCTGCGCAAGCGCAGGGCGGGGCGCATACGTGGCACCGGGCACGGCATTGGGGACAGGTACTTCAGCTACAGCAGACATCTTTATTCCATGGTGTCAGACCCCACACGAGGTCTAGCGTCCAGTGGATTATTCGGACTCGGGCTCATGGTGTTCCCCCGATAAGCGAGCCGATTCACCCACTTATTGCCCGTCTGCGATCAAGCGAAAAACCTACGATCACCTCCAACTCACCAAGCCTGTTGGATAAAGATATGGACCTGAAGATCCCAGCAATCAATCCCGCCCAACTGGGCAACCAGCTCACCAAGGTCGGCAGCGCCGGCACCGCGCCCGTGGCCGGCGGCTTTGGCCAGGCTTTGCAAAATGCACTGCAATCGGTGAGCTCAGCTCAGAACCATTCCAGCCAGCTGCAGCGCGAAGTACAGCTGGAAAACCCCGCGGTCAGCCTCGAGCAGACCATGGTGGCCATGCAAAAGTCGCAGATCGGCTTTCAGGCAACGCTGCATGTGCGCAACCGCCTGGTGCAGGCCTACTCCGATGTGATGAATATGCAGGTGTGATCGGCGCGACGCCGCACATCGCTCAAAAGGCAGATTGCCCTCCAAGGCTTGCCCGCATGTTGTGATGACATGCGGGCTTTTTGCGCCCTGCCCGCCTGGCAGCGCCCAATAAAAAAAGCCTGATCAATTCAAAAGATCAGGCTTTTCAGGCTCAAACGCTTATCTGCAAAGCGCAAGTAGCTATATTTTTTAAAAGCCAAGACTGGCCAGCAGATCATCCACCTGGGACTGCGAGGTCACCACGTCTGCCGTTTTTTCCGGATCCACCACCGGACCTGCCAGCTTGGGCTGCAAGGCTTCCACAGGCGCCAGGACCGGTGCCTGCGCAACATCCGGCGAGGTCTGGATCAGCAGCTCCAGCAGTTGCGACTCCAGATCGGCTGCCAGCGCCACCACGCGCGCGATCACCTGGCCGGTGAGGTCGTGAAAGTCCTGCGCCATCATGATCTCGGTCAGATGGCTATTGGTCTGCTCCGTCCCCTCTTCCACCTCCTGCAGATAGTTCATCACGCGGCCCTTGGCCACTGCGGCCACGGGATCCTTGATGAGTTCTGCACGCATGGCGCGGGTACGCTCGGCCAGCGCATCCTGGCGGTTCTGTGTCACCTCGACCTGGCCCAGCACCTTGTTGGCAGCTTCGCCCGTCAGGCGAGCGATATAGGACAGGCGGCTTTGCGCATCGGGCAGCTCCCCTGCACTGCCGCGCAAACGATCCGCATAGCCCAACTCGTTGAGCGAGTTATGCAACTGGCGCGTGAGCACGCCAATCTTGTAGTGGACGTTGGCGGAAGCCTGGTCGCTACTCATGGCTCAGAGGTCTAGTTTCTTGATGATGAGATTGACCTTCTCTTCCAGCGTGGCCTTGGTGAAGGGCTTGACAATATAGCCGGCCGCGCCGCCCTGGGCGGCAGCCACGATATCTTCCTTGCGGGCTTCGGCGGTCACCATCAGCACCGGCAGATGCTTGAGCTTTTCATCCTGCTTGATCTCTGTCAGCAGCTGAAAGCCGTTCATGTTCGGCATATTGATGTCGGTCACCACAAAGTCGAACTTGCTAGCACGCAGCTTGGTAATGGCCACCACACCATCTTCGGCCTCATCGGCATCGGCAAAGCCACTCTCCTTGAGCAGATTGCGCACGATGCGGCGCATGGTGGAGAAGTCGTCAACAATCAAAAATCGCAGGGCATTAGCCACGAGAGGCCCTTTCGGTCGGAATAGGTGCGTGGGAACAAGTTTTCACGCCGTGATGGTAACAATTTGTCAACCTCATGGCGTTGGACGTGCATTGTCAGGCTTTTCGACAGCCTCTGTAGCAACTTCAGGGTTTGTTACAACAAACTCTTCCTTGGCATCCAGAGACTGCTTGTCGACAGCGCTGGGTACTGCGCGCCGGGCCTTGGGTTGGTTGATCGTGCTGGCTGCCTCCTCGGCACTGGCCACGCGCTCCATGCTGCGCTCCTTGTCGTTGCCCAGCACACGGCGCTCGGCCTCCTTGGTCAGCACGGTAATCGTGATGCGGCGGTTCTGCGCGGCACGCGGCTCCTCCGGCAGCAGCAGGTCGCTGCTGGACATGCCCACTACGCGCGCCAGCTTGTCCAGCGGCATGCCGGCAGCCACCAGTTCGCGGCGCGATGCATTGGCGCGGTCGGCCGACAGCTCCCAGTTGCTGTAGCCGCGATCGGCATTGCCATAGGGCGCGGCATCGGTGTGACCCGAGAGACTGATACGATTTTCGGCATTGCCCATGGCCGCACCGATCTCGCGCAGAATGTCGCGCATATAGGGCTTGACCACGGCGCTGCCGCTGTCGAACATGGGGCGGTTCTGGTCATCGACGATCTGAATCATCAGGCCGTCATGCGTGATCTCCGTGCGAATCTGCGAGCGGAACTCGTTCAGGCGCGCATTGTTGGCAATCATGGTGTCCACCTTGGCCTTGAGCGCATGCAGACGCTGGGCGTCGCGCGCGGACTCATCGGCCCGCCCCATGGTCTGGCTGGAGCGGCGGTTGGCATTGTCTTCGGACTCGGAGCGACGCACCTGGCCGTGCACCTTGGAGAGGTCGTTGCCGCCGCCGGGCACGATGCTGGAGCTGTTGCCCGCACCGCTGCCGCCCGACATGGCCACCTTCAGCGGCGAATTGAAATACGCGGCGATCCCCTGCAGCTCGCCCTGAGCGGTCGAGCCCAGCAGCCACATCAGCAGGAAGAAGGCCATCATCGCCGTCACAAAGTCGGCATAGGCAATCTTCCAGGCACCACCATGGTGGGCATGGGCGGTCTTCTTGACGCGCTTGATGATGATGGGCTGCAGCTTCTTGTCAGCCATGGCAGGGCTCCATCACAACATCCTGATGAGAGGGCGCACTCATCACTTCTTACCCTTGACGTGCGACTCCAGCTCCAGAAAGCCTGGGCGCTCGGTGGAGAACAGCACCTTGCGGCCGAACTCGATGGCCGTGCCCGGGTTGTAGCCCTGCATGCTGGCCAGCAGCGTCGCCTTGATGCACTCGAACTCCTTGGCCGCATCCTGTGCACGCTGCTCCAGCAGCGCGGCCATGGGCTCCACCAGCGCATAGGCCAGCAAGATCCCGAGGAAGGTCCCCACCAGCGCCGAGGCAATCATGCCTCCCAGCACCGCCGGAGGCTGCCCCACGAAAGCCATGGTGTTCACCACACCCAGCACGGCCGCAATAATGCCGAAGGCCGGCAACGCGCCCGCCAGACGATTCAGTGCCATCACCGGCGCATGTGCCTCGGCATGATGGGCCTCGATTTCGCTGTCCATCAACGCCTCGATCTCGTGCGAGTTGAGATTGCCCGAAACCATCATGCGCAGATAGTCGGTCAGGAACTCGACGACATGGTGGTCGCCCATCAGCTGCGGATAGTTCTGAAACACCGTCGAGGACTGCGGATCTTCCACATCGGACTCGATCGACATCAAGCCTTCCTTGCGCGCCTTCTGCAGCAGCTCGTACAGAAGCGCCATCACTTCCATATAGCGCGCCTTGTTGTAGCGCGAGGGCTTGAGCGCCGAAGGGATCGCCTTGGCCGTGGCCTTGAGCACCTTGGGCTGGTTGCTGACGATGAAAGCGCCCAGGGCGCCACCGCCAATGGTCACCATCTCGAACGGCAGCGCCTTGACAAGAACGCCCACGCTGCCGCCGTGCAGCACATACATGCCGAAGATGCAGCCGAAGGCGACGATATAACCGATGAGAACAAGCATGGGAAGTGATTGTGAGGGGGCGGGCCGTGATTGTTAACGGAAAAAAGCCGGGTGATTGCTCTCTAGATCGGCAGCTTCAGGCTCTTTTGTAGGGCCGCAGCCGAATTGAAAGGTAAAGACGTACCTGTTCATGGGCTGTCATTGGGGGTCTTAACTCGCCGATGAGCAAGAGTGCGACAGGTATATTGAGGTGGCACCATATCGGGCTCTCTACGCACAGCACGCCAGTGCATTTTTTGCATTTCTCTGGGTACCAATGTCTTCCCCCTCCACCACCGCGAACTCAACACCGCAGCAAGCCACGCCATCGGAGCTTGAAGAGATCCATCAGCTGATCAAGACCAATCAGTTTGTGCCTGCGCTCACCGCCTTGATGCAGCAGGTAGCGCAGGACGTTCGCAATCCGAAACTGTGGCTGCTGATCGGCCTGGCCTATACGCGCATGTCGGACTGGAAGCCTGCGATCGAGGCGCTGCAGACGGTGCTGGAGCTTGATCCCAGGGAAGTCCAGGCCGAGCATCTGATGGCCATGGCCCTGTTCAGCACGGGACGCAAGCAGGAAGCCTGTGACCTGATAGACAAGGTTGTCAAGAAAGGCAATCTTGGCCCGCAATGGATGATGCGCGCCTACATCCACGCACACACCAGTCGTGACCCCATGCTGGCACTGCAAGCGGCACGCGACTGGGGCAGGCGCTTTGCCGATCCGCTGACGCGCAAGGCCAAACCCTTGAAAGTGGTAGACCGCAGCCCGCGCAAGAAGCTCAGGGTGGGTTACGTAACGGCAGACTTCCGCCAGCACTCGGTGGCCTTTTTCATGCAGCCCGTGCTGGCCCATCACAATCCTGACAACGTCGAGGTGCATGTCTACTCCAATGGTCCCAGCGACAGCACCACTGAACACATGCGCTCCCTGGTGCCGCATTGGCTGGATGTGATGGAAATGGATGATGAGGCGCTGTGCGAAAGAATCCGCCAGGACGAAATCGACGTGCTCGTGGATTTGTCCGGATTCACGCAAGGCCACCGCCTCGGCGTTTTTGCGCGCCGTGCCGCACCCGTGCAGGTGACCTGGTTGGGCTATATGCAGACGCTGGGTATGAAAGCTATGGACTACCGCTTGGGAGGCCCTGCAAGTGTTGAGAAAAATTATTTCGAGACATTGTTTCGTCTAGATTTCCCATTTTGCTATACGCCACCATTTTATGACCCGTTATGTGAAGAGCCTCCCATGCTTCGAAACGGGTATCCTACCTTAATATCTCTGAATAACTCCTCAAAAATAACCGATGAAATGCTTCGCCTGTGGGCGCGCATTTTGCATAAAAGAACAGATATTCGTCTGATCATTATGGTAAAAGAGGAAAATCCAGAGGCCGCACAAGCACATATGCAGCCCAGAGTAGAAGCCGCAAATTTACCGCTGGATCGCGTTTCGGTACTGCACCAGCAACCGCTGGATAGGTTCATGGAGCTTGGTCACATCGCGGATATAGCACTGGATACCTCGCCTGTTTCCGGGGGCACCACCACCTTGCATGCTTTATGGATGGGGCTGTTAATTGTTGCCTTGGATGTAAAAGAGGATATTGGAGCAACGACCAGCCGCGCCTTGCGCAGCTTGAAGCTTGGCGGGGAAATTGCAGAGAATGAGGACGACTACATAGATTGCGTCTTGAAAATAATAGATGATCCTTCGAGAATGCAACGGCAGCGTCATGAAGCGAGGGATCTATTAAGGAATAGTTTCCTGATGAATTTCCCACGAATGGTCAAAGGGCTTGAGAAAGCATATCGTCTGATGTGGCTCAACTTCATTAATGATAAAAAAGAATTTCTTCATGTAAATGAAAAAATAGAGAATTTTATCTAATTGGAGAAAACAATGGACGATAAAAAAAAGATAGACGTACTGCCTTTGCTGGTTCCAGATATTCCTGAGCCTCAAGAAATACTGCCATTCTGGGAACGTATACATGCATCAAGAAGCTACACGAATTTTGGTCCCTTGGTAAAGGAACTAGAAACCAGATTCTCAGAAAAATTTGACCTGAGTAATGAATTCATCACAACAGTCGCAAATGCAACCCTGGGTCTGGAGCTGGTGCTTCAAGCCTTGAATTTACCCAAAGATGCACGTGTTCTGGTGCCGGCTTTTACCTTTGTTGCCACAGCTACAGCGGTATTGCGAGCGGGGTATCAGACGGTACTGGCTGACGTGGATGTAGATACATGGATGCTGACCCCAGAAATAGCTAGGGCAGCCTGTGCCCAGACGCGGATCGATGCTGTGATGCCTGTTGCAACATTCGGTATGCCGCATGATATGGGTGCCTGGGAGCTCTTTGAGAAAGAGACCGGAATCCCTGTTGTCATCGATGCTGCTGCTGCATATGGTAGTCAATGGTTGCAAGGCAAGAAGGGGACTTTGGTATTCAGTCTGCATGCGACCAAAAGCCTGCCTGCCGTTGAAGGTGGGGTGGTCGTTTCTACACGGCCTGGCCTGGCTGAGCGTGTGCGGCAACTTTCAAATTTTGGAATCAATCTGAATCCGGCCGCTGGTTTACCTATAGGTGCACTCAGTCAATGTGGAACCAATGCCAAAATGAGCGAGTACCATGCAGCCATTTGCCTGGTGTCTTTACAGAAATGGGAGCAGCGAGCAAGGCAACGCCGTGAATTACAGACTGAGATGATCCAGGAGTTGGATAAAGCAAGTGCCTACCATCTAACATGGCAAAAAAGTGGTACTGGTGGCTCCTTGATGGCACCCACGTTGTTGTGTGCTCGTCTTCCTGATCAGGGAATGCGTAATCAGTTAGAAAAAAACTGTAAATCAGCGAATATTATGACGAGGCGCTGGTATCAGCCATTGCTATCCAATATGCCTGCATTGCATCCACCCCGTACTCTATGCCTGGATGCTCCTCACGCGCAGTTGCTGGACAAAACTCTGCTTGGACTGCCATTTTTCCTGGAAATGAACTCGTCGCAGAAGAATAGAGTCATCAAGATATTCGAGGATTTGTTCCAGAACTGAAATCTTTTAGCTTTCGATTTTATACTGCTTGAGCAACTCCACAATTTTCTGTGGAGGACACCACATAAGAACATCAAGCATGGAAAGATTTTTCTCAAAAATGTACCTGGAATTACCTTGCATGTAATTCTGGGTTTCATTCTTCATAAATCCAATATCTATATTATTCTTGGCGAAGCTTTCTTTTCTATATAAATCTCTGCCCCCTGCAGCATTGTGATAACTGCTACATTTCTTCAATTTGCAGATCTCGATAATTCTATCTTCTCCGCTGTAGGAATCAGAAATATTCAGTTCGGATGAAAAAGAGAATGAGCGCGGGATCTTCAGATATTGAAAAACACATATCAGCGTTTTTGAATTTATCTCTGCAACGTTAAATTCCTCCGACTGAAGAATTTCCTCAACCATACTCATCACTGGCGTAAAGAATGGGGCAGCCCTATAAGCCAAAGTGAGATGATTTCTGAATTTCCTGAAATCCTCAATATAAAAGTGTTCGTTTATCTTTTTAAACTGGCTGATGCCATGAATAGGTAGATTGAACCTGAAACGCTCTTTATTCAGGAGAATTTCGTTCCTGTTAATATAGCCCTTCTTTATGAAGTTGACATCATCAAAGAAAATAAATTCATCCACTGAATAAGCCAGCTGATAATATCCAATGTATGGAAAAAAATACGGCTGCATTATGCTTATTTTCATTTTCAATGATGCTTCACTAAAGACACATTGATTGCACAGATGAAACAGGTGCAATCAATGCATTGCGTTATTATTTCTTGAAATTCCAGTAATAGAAATCACCAAGTTTCATTTCCTGGTGGAAATCGGGAGGGTTTCCATCATTCCATTTCAGGAATTCTTCATATGTTATTCCTTTTGTCTCCTCCATACCTTTGGGAATATATTCCCTACCTCTAGGAGTTACGATGATCAGATTCTCACCTAGTTTTTTGGCTTCATTGAATGCGATATCTTGAAAAGGGGCCAGATATTGAAAAACGCGCAAGGCCACAATCGCTTTGTATTTCTTCTCAGGAGGCCATGGCGTTTTTCGGGCATCGTGTAGATACGTTGGATTTTTACCTTCATAGTTCCAATAACCCTCGATATCCATGGTTTCGCTGCCTGGCAGCAACTGCATGCCCACTGTACCAATTTCCAGCACCTCATCCGGATTGCTGATCTGCAGTGATTTCAGTATTTGAATCGATTTTTCATGGTACTCCCACCGGTTCTCCAACGGCTGAGTCTTCCAATGCTTGCTGTTATTGAGCTCAGCGATACGAACAAAATCTTCTCTAGTTATGAAGTCAACTGAGCATGGATGCTCATCGATAAAATTCCGGGCTTTCTCTATATTTTCCATATTGTCCTCTTCCAAATTGATGCACATTACTGTAGCACCCATCGATTTAACCAAATTGTAAATCTCTTCACCTTCATTCACAGAAATTTCTATCATCTCCTGGATTGATCTTGAGTTTTTTTGTGCATACCCATACCAATCATTAGAAGCGCCGGGGGTTTTCTGATGACGCTCCTTTAGGTTATCCAATATCTTTTCTGAAGATGCTTTGAAGTAAATAATTTTCCTGTTACGAAGAAGCTTCTGAACTTCGTTATATTTTTCTTTTGATTCGCCTAATATTTCTCTTGAAAAATTGTGAAATATGCCATCATCATTTATTAACTTCAAGTTCTTTGAGCTTGAAACAAGCTGATCCAATGTGATGATTTCTTCAAAATAATCACCAATGAACTTTTTCTGAAATTCCGATCGATTGAGTTTCTCTAAATTATCTCTCTTACGAGAAATTATCGTTCTGACAATGTCATCCGGCTCACTGATATCTTGAGTCTTTGCGATTTCTCTGACATCATCCATACCCAACCAAGAAGGGTTAATTACACTTTTTAAATGATTGAAAAATGTGGTTTTACCAATCCCGCTTGGCCCAATAAACTCGATTACTTTAAAGTTCATTTCTAGCTATCTATTTTTCTTCTGATTCAAGGTATTCTTTTTCTAGTCTTAGTGCATCCTGCTTTCTTGATCTTATTATTTTTGCAGGATTACCAAAATAGATAGTCCATTCTTTTGTGGACTTTGTAACCATTGAATTAGCCCCCACAGATGTTCCTTCTGCCAGAATGACCCCGGGGAAAATAATGGAGTTGGTTCCCACAATCGAATGCTTCTTGATCAGGATTGGTTTTTTAGTTTCTTTTCTGTAGCGCTCAGGAACTGTTGGGTTGGTCAGGGCATCGCCTGCATAGCTATCACTTTGGGTGAAAACATGACATCCGAAAGCAAGGCCAGAAAAATCCTCCAGAGTGATTCCCGGTCCCCCTCCAACCACATTGCAGAAAGTCGCAATATGCACATTGCGCCCAATTAGCAATGTCCCGGAAATGATGCAAAAATCATCAATACGGGAGTTGTCTCCAATCTGAATTCTCTCGGGGTTGTAAATAGAGGCTTTTTCGCTTATTTTTACATTTTTCCCTACATATTTAAAGCCGATATCATTTATCTGGTCTTGTGTGAGGAATGCCATGATTTTCCTTCATCAACTAAGCTGGTCGCGTCCCAGGAGTTCCAAATTTTGAGTTTCCACCAAGTATTTTCAATACTTCATTGGAAATATGTTCAACATCTTCTTGATTTAGTTGATGATTACATGGCAGAAGAACAATCTTGCTAACCAACAAGGTCAATACCCCAACTTCCTTAAGCTGATTGAAAACAGTCTCACACAAAATTCCGTGATGATGCAATGCAGTTATGAAAAAAGGTGCAGGAATGTGATCAGGCAGTACAAATGGAAAGAAATTTGGGGCAAAGTCTATATTCTTATTTTTCTCAAAAAATGAATAGCCTCCCAACTTCTCATTCAAGAAGTTGAAGTTGTATTGCGTTCGAGAAATCACAGATGGAGCAGAAATTCTTTTGAGCATGGCCATGCTCAAGGAACTCATGGCACCCACTGGCATGGGATTCTTGATAGTAATGGCCTGACTGAGGATTTCTGAAAAATCCTGAGAATTGCAATCTAATTGCTGCACCAGCAATTTCTGGCGCTGCTCAATCCATGAATTATCATCGGTGATTGTTTCAGGAGCAACTTCCTGCAAACTGGATAAACCATCTCCAACTAATATGCACCCATCTGGAACGCCCAGCACTTGGGCCGGTGTGTAGATGGTGACATTCGCTTCATTATTATGAGATGGAGTACTTGTTTGCGAGCGATCCTCGATCCAGTAAATATTCTTACGCGTTGCAATGGAATTCTTTATACTTTCCTGGAATGGTTGACCCAGCCAAGACTGAATCAAAATCGCATCGCCAGATTTTGCCTGCTCTATGAAATCTATATTTGGAGAAAAATCACTGTTAACACAATATATGTAATAGGGTATTTTCAATGCATCCAATTGCTCTATCAATGTAGAAGCAATAGTGCTTGGCAGCCACAAGGTTTTTATTCTCTGGTTGTACGCCCAACTTATCAAAGCTGAATTAAATGACGAGAATGTCGAGAATTCTTTATTCTTTGTCCAGCTTTTCCAAATGCTGTCTTCGACCTCGGCAATAATTTCTACATCCAGCTTCTTCATACCGCCAACTTTTTTATTTTTTGGCTGAGAGTTCTTTATTTTCTGCCATGGAGGGGAGTAATTCTTATCTTCTGGAAAGGCCAGTTCCATGGCATGGAATATCGGAGCATTATCCTTAAAGAATTTACTGCACCATTCTTCATACTTTTCCAGTATTCTTTGAGCTGCAGGAAGATTCCCCGTCTCAAGATGGTTGCTCACCATGTTGCGTATGGAAAGCAAAATCCTCTCTCGGATCTGATAATGGAATCTACCTGCAAAAAATTTATCCATTTCCTGATAAATATTTATCCAGCCATGGCCCTCCTTTTGGAAGAAAGTGCCTTTGTCTACATTTTGCAGCCATGAGAACCCGGTTTCATTTCTTCGCCAAACACTCATCACCTCATCAAAGTATTTTGTTTTTCCTTCGACCGCGTGCAGCATCAGTATGGCATGATCAAACGTCATCCACTTTCTAAACCACTTTGGAAGGCCTTCACTGAATCTATACCGAAAAACAAATGAGCTTGTATGCAGGAAGTAGTTGGAAATCAGTTCGTCGGCGTAAAAAATCCCTTCTCGAATTCTTTCGTCGCTGGAGGTTAAATCCTTGTAAACATATTGCTTTTGGTTGAATGTGGCTTTCTCGAACTGCATCTCCACTTTGTGGACACACACAGAGAAATCAGGATTCTCTTCTAGAAAATTTATTTGCTTTTCCAGTTTTGTATCCGAAACCCAGTAATCATCGCCTTCACAGAAGGCAATATATTTACTGCTGATGTATTGGTAGCCGTCAAAATGATTGTTGATACCGCGACTATTGCTCGGCTGCTCCAACAATGTAAGATTCTTATATTTCTTCTGAAATTCTTTTACGATATCCGCTGTTTTGTCGGTTGAGGCATCGTCGCAAACAACCAGCTCAAAATTAAAACTTGTTTTTTGCTCAAGAATACTTTTTAGTGCTTGCTCTATATACGGCGCATGATTATATGTTGCCATCAATATGGAAACCAGCGGAAGAGGATTATCATTATCTTTAATGATAGTCAGATTTTTCATTTTTAATGCAGATAGATGATGAAATACCAGACTCCCCCTTCAACAAGGGGAGATGGCCATGCGCATGCCACCGCTGGATTTCCGTCTTTGAGCCTGTGTGGCGGATAGCTGATGTTATCAGCGCTAGTGCAAGTGCCGAACAGCGAGAAATGATAAAAAAATAGCTGCTACTGCTTGCTATGCCTCGCTTTCAAATAGATTTCTATCTGAAAGCCAAGACTGGCAAGCGATAACAGCTTATTTTTTAAGTTGAGAGTTTGGGCGGCGTCGAAGCACCACCCCGAGACATTACTTTTGCAGCAGTTGCAGCACTTGCTGGGGAATCTGGTTGGCCTGGGCCACCATGGCTGTGCCTGCCTGCTGCAGGATCTGCGTGCGGCTCAGGTTGGCGGTTTCCTTGGCAAAGTCTGCATCGACGATGCGTCCTCGTGCGGCCGAGAGGTTTTCGGACTGGATGTCGATATTGTTGACCGCGTTCTCGAAACGGCTCTGCATGGCGCCCAGCGTGGCTCGTGCGCTGTTGATCTGATCCACTGCGCTGTCGATCTTCTGCAAGGCAACCCAGGCACCGGCCTGGGTGGATACATCAATGTTTTCGATGCCCTGGGCCTTGCTGATCGAACCTGCTGCAGGAGCGGCACCGCCGGTCAAGCTGATACCTGCAGGATTGGCGGCTGGGTTGAGGCCCACGCTTGCCGCACTGAAGTCCGCTCCGCCAAAGGTCACGGATACGGGGTTGCCGCTGCCGTCAAGCTTGTTGGACAGAATGTCCACCTGGTAGTTCTCGGAGCCATCGATCTTGGTCAGGTAGGCGGTCACGCCGGTATCGCCGGTCTTGTTGTTGATGGCTTCCACGATCTGGCCCAGGCGTTCCTGGGGGCTGCCTGCTGCCGCCAATGGCCCCAGGTTGATCGCCGCGCCACCGCCAACGGTGATGGTCACATCGGCTGCCGCCGCACTGAAATCAGCAAGGGGCTGGCCTGCGGCAATGGGCTGGGCAGTCGCGACCGAGGAGACGGTCGACTGCCCATAGGACACCGAGGACAGCTGCGAGGCCCGTGTATCGGCCAAAGCGCCCAGCGTGATGTTGTCGCCCGAGTTAGCGCCTACCTGGAACACTGCGCCCGCAAAGCTGCCTTCCAGCAGCTTCTGACCGTTGAAATTGGTCTGCTTGGCAACACGATCGATTTCCGAGGACAGTTGCTTGACTTCGGCCTGCAGCGCTTCGCGGTCGCTCTTGCTATTGGTCGCATTGCCGGCTTGGACGGCCAACTCGCGCATGCGTTGCAGCATGTCGCCGACCTTGCCCAAGGCACCTTCTGCCGTCTGGGCCAGGGAAATGCCGTCATTGGCATTGCGCGATGCGACCTGCAGGCCACGCACCTGTGTATTCATACGTTCGGCAATGGCCAGGCCGGCCGCATCATCCTTGGCGCTATTGACGCGCAGGCCCGAGGACAGGCGTTGCATGGAGGTCGCCAGCGAGGTGCCTGAGAGGGCTAGATTGCGCTGGGCGTTGATCGAGATGATGTTGGTGTTGATGGTAGCAGCCATGTCTAGAAACCTCCGGAATTAGGGCTTGGAGCATCGCTGCAGTGACCAAAGAGACTGGTTAAGCGATTGGCAAACCTAGCGATGAGAGGATTTTTCTATGAACCGCCGGCCTGCATACGACCGAATAAAGCGCCAATTCCCCGCCTTCTTGCTGCTTTCCCAGGCTTTGCAGCCAAGCCCCCCAGGCATCAGCGGCCAGCTCTCAACCATGGAGCTGACCCAAGTCAAAAAGCTTGAATGCGTTTTCTGTCAACCGCATGTTGCTATTGATGCGGAAGCTTTTGTCATGGAGCTGCCCGGCGCTTCAAGCCCTGGGACGACTTGCTGCAGGCGAGATGAAAAAACGCTAAAGAAAAAAAAATACAGCCCGATAACTGCATTGTACGGAGCAGGCAAGCCGCAAAAGCGGCAGGCAAAGCCCAAAGAGGCTCGCAATGCAAGGCTCCGGCAACCAAGCAAACCATTCATCCATACCGTCTGCATAAAGGAATTCCATCATGGCCATGACCATCAACACCAACGTTGTTTCGATCAATGCCCAGCGCAACCTGGGCCTGTCGGGCAGCTCGCTGGCGACCTCCATGCAACGCCTGTCCTCAGGCCTGCGTGTCAACAGCGCCAAGGATGATGCCGCAGGCCTGGCCATTGCCGAGCGCATGAGCACCCAGGTGCGTGGCCTGTCCGTGGCTTCTCGCAATGCCAACGATGGGATTTCTCTGGCCCAGACGGCAGAAGGTGCCTTGGGCAAGGTCGGCGACATGCTGCAACGCATGCGTGAACTGGCCGTGCAGTCGGGCAATGCCACCAATAGCAAGTCTGACCGCGAAGCCCTGCAGGCGGAGCTCTCGCAACTGCGTGACGAAGTGGATCGCGTCGCCAAGACGACCACCTTCAACGGTCAGAAGGTGCTGGACGGCAGCTTCACCGGTGGCGTGTTCCAAGTGGGTGCGAACTCGGGCGACAACATCACCGTGGGTGCTTTGGCTAATACCAAGGTGGATGAGTTGGGCAAGTCTGCTTATGGCGAGGTGACAGGCGGTCTGGCTGCGGCAACGGTCAAAACTGACGCACAGGCGGCAATTTCGGCTGGTGATGTGACGATCACGATCACCGGTGCCAATGGCAAGGCAGCAGCCAATGTCACGATTGCCAAGGATGCCAACGTAACCGAGGACGAGGCCCTGGGCAAGGTGATCGCAGCCATCAATACCCGGACTGCCGACACAGGAGTGACCGCTTTCCTGAGCGACGACAAGACGAAGATTGAACTGCGTGCGACCGAAAACCCCGCCAATGGCGATGCACTCTCCAATGTTTCTATCAGCAGCAGCATTGCCTCGGTGGACGCCGCAACATTCACCGAAGCCGGCGGCAAGGGCATTGACAAGGTAAACATCAGCACCCAATCCGGTGCCTGGGAAGCCTTGCAACGCATCGATCAGGCCATCGACAAGGTGAACTCGGCCCGTGCCGATCTGGGCGCCATCCAGACTCGCTTCGAGAAGTCGATTGAGAACATCGACATCCAGAGCGAGAACCTCTCGGCAGCGCGTGGCCGCATCACTGATGCCGACTTTGCCAAGGAGACTGCCAACCTGAGCCGCACACAGATTCTGCAGCAAGCTGGCACGGCCATGGTGGCCCAGGCCAACCAACTGCCTCAGCAAGTGCTGAGCCTGCTTAAGTAATGAGGTCAGGCCTTGACGATGCGCTCCTACAGCAAGGCCTGACATGAACACAAAGCCCTGCACTGCAACTCCCCAGCTTCAGTGCAGGGCTTTGGCAAGGACGGGTAGCCAGACTGCCTGAAAAAAGGAGTCGATGGAAATGCGCATGTTTCTCGTGTGTCAGCAACCATCGGATTCCATATCACCGAGTGAGCGTTAGAAAAAGGGGAAACTCAAATGGCAATGACCATTAACACCAACGTTGTGTCCATCAATGCACAACGCAATCTGGGGCTGTCTGGCAACTCGCTGGCGACCTCCATGCAGCGCCTGTCTTCGGGCCTGCGTGTCAACAGCGCCAAGGATGATGCGGCCGGCCTGGCCATTGCCGAGCGCATGAGCACCCAGGTCCGTGGCCTGTCCGTGGCATCGCGCAATGCCAATGACGGCATTTCCCTGGCCCAGACAGCTGAAGGCGCACTGGGCAAGGTCGGCGACATGCTGCAACGCATGCGCGAACTGGCTGTGCAGTCGGGCAATGCCACCAACAGCAAGAGCGACCGCGAAGCCTTGCAGTCCGAACTGTCCCAGCTGCGTGACGAAGTGGACCGCGTGGCCAAGACCACCAGCTTCAACGGTGCCAAGCTGCTCGACGGCGGCTTCACTGGTGCGGTTTTCCAGGTGGGCGCCAACTCCGGCGACAACATCACCGTGGGCGCTCTGGCCAACACCAAGGTCGACGAGCTGGGCAACTCGACCTATGGCAAGGCAGCGGATGTCACTGCAGCAACGGTCAAGACACAGGCACAGGCTTCGATCTCGGCTGGCGATGTGACAATCAAGATCACGGGCTCCAATGGCACCGAGACTTCGGTCAAGATTGCCAAGGATGCCAATGTGACTGGCGATGAAGCCCTGGGCAAGGTGGTTGCGGCCATCAACTCCAAGACCGCAGACACCGGCGTGACTGCCTTCCTGAGCGACGACAAGACCAAGATCGAGCTGCGCGCCACCGAAAATCAGGCCAATGGTGACGATATTTCCAAGGTCAAGATTGACACGGGCAGCAGCATTGCTGCGGTGGACGTTGCAGCCGGTGCCGCCACTGCGGGCGGCGGCAAGGGCATTGACAAAGTGGACATCAGCACTCAGTCCGGTGCCTGGGAAGCTCTGCAGCGTATCGACAAGGCCATTGACAAGGTGAACTCTTCCCGAGGTGATCTGGGTGCCATTCAGACCCGGTTCGAGAAATCGGTTGAGAACATCGACATCCAGAGCGAAAACATCACTGCAGCCCGCGGCCGCATCACCGATGCCGACTTCGCCAAGGAAACCGCCAACCTGAGCCGCACGCAGATCCTGCAGCAGGCTGGTACGGCGATGGTGGCCCAGGCCAACCAGCTGCCCCAACAGGTCCTGAGCCTGCTGCGTTAATGACGGTAGTTGCCTGCGTCGTCTTGATGAGAGGCATCGCAGGCAAGCTTTAGTGAAAGTTTGCTTTTTGATGGCGGTCTTGCGAATGCGAGACCGCCTTTTTTGCATGGACCTCTAGAAAGCACTCAAGTTCTCATTCAAAAAGCCGAGAAAGAGGCGGGAAAAGCTGCGAGCCAGGAGTCCAAAGCCGCGATAGACAAGGCCTCATGCTGCTTTTCATGCTTTTGAATTTTTCTTCTTGGCCCAGAATGGGCGGCAGTGATTGGCATGGACTGCTGGAGTCCACAGCCGCAAGGAGTAGAAAATGGCAGTTTCCTCTGTAGGTATCGGCAGTGGCCTGAATGTCTCGGACATCATCAGCAAGATGGTGTCGTTGCAGAAGCAGCCTTTGGCAGGACTGCAGGCCAAACAGCAGACCATCCAGACCCAGATTTCGACCTATGCTCAGATCAAGTCGCTGTCGAGCACGCTGGCCGATGCGAATGCCAAGCTCACGCGCGATAGCGGCTGGAATTCGATGACCATCAACTCCAGCAACTCCGCAGTGTCGATGACGGTGTCGGGCATCACCAGCGCAGCGACGTATGACGTGTCGGTGACCCAGCTCGCTCGATCGCAGACATCGGTGAATACTGCGCGAGCCGTGGATCAGAAGATGGGGTCGACAGGCACGTTGAGCATCCAGAACACCAAGACCGGTGTGCCGGTGAATGTCGACTACACCAGCAGCGACACACTGACCACGCTGGCCGCGAAAATCAATGAAAAGGCCTCCGGCATGCAGGCCCTGGTGATGCGCGATGGCGCGGGCAACGAGCAATTGATGCTGCGCTCCAAGGCGACGGGGGCAGATGCTGCATTCAGCGTGACGGATAGCGGTTCAGCGGTGGGTAGTTTCTCCATCCCTGCCAACCAAGGGGCGCAGGATGCCAAGATCACCATCAATGGCGTGACGCAAGCCTCCAGCACTGACAACTTCGACAATGTGTTGCCGGGCTTGAAGATCACGGTCAACCAGGTTACCGTTGATCAGGCGACCAATGTGGACAAACCTGCGCGCGTCTCCGTGACGGCCGACAAGGCCGCCACCAAGAAGAACATCCAGGACTTCATAGACGCTTTCAATGCCTTGAACGACTTGCTGACCAAGACCACCAAGGGCATGCGGGACGAGAGCGGCAAACAGACATCCTCGACCGACGAAAACGACCCGTCGGGACTGTTCCAGGGCGATTCAGCCACGATCAGTCTGCAAAGCAGCCTGCGCTCCCTGCTCAGCGGCTCGGCCAGCAATGCCACGGGCGATCTCAAGCGCCTGTCGGACATCGGTATCGAGTACAAGGATGGAACCTTGAGCATCACCAAGTCCGAAAAGCTGGACAAGGCACTGGACTCGCCCGATGCCCTCAAGTCGCTTTTCGCAGCCAAGTCTTCCAGCGATGGCACGGGTGGCGGCATTGCCGTGAGCATGAAGAAATTCACGGATGAACTGCTGGCCTATGACGGAACGCTGAACAGCAAGACCGACTCGCTCGAAACGCGCAAGAAGAACAATCTGAAGGACCAGGACAAGATCAATGCGGGAGCGACGACGCTGGAGGCCAAGCTGACGCGTCAATACTCGGCACTGGACTCGCAGATGTCCTCCATTTCGGCGCTCAGTACCTATATGCAGAACCAGATTGCTGCCTGGAACAAGAGCAGCTGAGGATTCGCGTTTTGTGTAAAACGGCTCAGTTCTGCACGGGGCCAAAAAAAACTTGATTTTGGAAAGCGACTGCCGATATCCAAGGCAAGTCGTTGACAAGGAAGCCTGCCATGTATACCCCCTCTTTTTCCCGCGCTGCGAGTGCCTATCGCCAGGTAGGTGCTCAGTCTGGCGTGGAAAGCGCATCGCCACATCGCCTGATTCAGATGCTGTTTGAAGGGCTGTTGCAGAACCTGAATGCCGCACGCGGCGCAATTGAACGCGGCGAAGTAGAGGTCAAGGGCACTCAGCTGGGCCGTGCGGTGCGTATCCTGGAAGAAGGCCTCAAGGGCAGCCTCAACCGCGAACAGGGCGGAGAGCTTGCCGCCAATCTGGGCGCCTTGTACGACTATTGCATTCAGCGCCTGACTCACGCCAATTTGCGCAATGACGTGCAGGCCGTGGAAGAAGTGGTCTCGCTGGTGGAGCCTGTCGCCCAAGGCTGGCAAGAAATCGGTTCCGTTCCTGCTGCTGCAGCTGGGCAATAAAACAATGCATATATGGAGCACACATTGATCGACTTCTACCGCGCCATTGAGGAAAGCAGCGCCAAGATGCTGCAGGCCGCCCAGGCCAAGGACTGGGACGGTGTTGCGCGCTATGAGGGCACTTGTGCCGTGCTGATCGAGCAGCTGCGCTTTCGTTCGCGTGACGAAAAGCTGGCGCCCGAGCTGCGCAAGGAAAAGGCGCGCATCATGCAACGTATCTTGCGCAACGATGCCCAGATTCGCGTTCTTGCCGAGCCCTGGCTGGCCAGCTTCGAGCATATGTTCGACGGCCAGCCGCATGTGATGCACTGATTGCAAAGTCACTCAAAAAAAGCCCTGCTGCAGCGATGCAACAGGGCTTTTTGCATGCAGCGACGATCAGGACATCCATGAACCCGATGCCGCAGAACGCCACACGCTATCGATAGTGATAGCAGAAGAATGCAGCCAGGCCGCTGCGTTGCAAAAACAAAGCCGCCGCGTGGGCAGATGGGATCTGCTCAAGCGACGGCTTCTGTTCTGGTCAATGGCCCGCTCCTGGCGGACTGCTTCAGGTGATCAATGCGAGCGCATCTTGGTGCGCAGGCGGGCGATGGCCTGGCTGTGCAGCTGGCAGACCCGCGATTCGGTCACGCCGAGCACGGCGGCGATTTCCTTGAGGTTCATGTCGTGCTCGTAGTACATGCCCATCACATATTGCTCACGCTCCGGCAGGGCCTTGATGGCCTCGACCAACGCAGAGCGCATGCGCTGGTCGCGCAGCAAGGCAAAGGGGTCGGCGCCCGAGTCGGCCACATGCCGCTCCAGATAGTCGTCGCCATCGTCGCCGTCACCGCCGCCTATGTCCTCGAGATAGACCAGCTGCGTGCCGCGCACCTTGCCCAGCAGGGACTGGTAGTCGTCCAGGGCCATGCCCAGCTCGGCCGCGATTTCCGACTCCAGCGGGGGCCGGCCCAGGCGCTGTTCCAGACGGTTGAGCGCCTGCTCGATCTCCTTCTGGCTTTTGCGCGAACTGCGGCTCATCCAGTCGCCTTCGCGCAGTTCGTCCAGCATGGCGCCACGGATGCGCTGGCTGGCGAAAGTGTCGAATTGCACGCCTTGCTCGCTCTCGAAGCGCGACAGCGCTTCGGCCAGACCGATCATGCCGACCTGGATCAAATCATCCAGCTCGACGTTCGGTGGCAGTTTGGCGATCATGTGCAAGGCAATTCGACGCACAAGCGGCACATGCTGACGAATCAGCGCGTCGCGGTCGAGTTGGCCTTTGGCGGTGTACATGGCAGTCAATGGCTCCAGACAAGAGATTCAGATGCGGCAGCCGTCGTAGGCTGGGCATGCATGGGCAGGATGCAGGCCGTCTTGAGCATGTGCAGCGTGAGCTGATGCAGATCGCTGGCCTGACGCCAGCGCAGGCGCATGAGCACCGGGGCATCGCCCAGATGGCGCTGCGAACACTGTAGCAGTGCATTCAGGCGCTGCAATCGTGTCTGAGCGTTTTGCTGGGCCGTCCGCGAGCTGCTCTGCTTGCGGCTCCAATCGTATTTCTGCGGACCATCAGCCGCGAGCGGCGCTTCCAGCGCGGCAATCGTGCACTCCACACCGGCAAACAAGGCCAGATGCTTGAGCTGACGGTAGCTTTCAATGAGGTGTTCGGAATCGGGCGGCACGACCAACAGCGGCTGCAGGCCCTGGCCTTGCAGCAGCGGCGTCAGGGTCTCGCTGCTCGCATAGATGAGAACGGTGGTATAGCCACGCACATAGGCTTGCAGGGCCGTCAGCATGTCCAGCCCCATCTCGTCGGCCGAGGCCTTGAGCTGCTTGAGACCTACCCGCGCGGGCAGGCTGGCCACCGACTGGGCGTCGCCGACGCTTGCGCGCAGTCCCGCCTGAGCCTGCCAGGCATGCTGTGCCAGCAGTTGGGCAAGACCTGGCGTGTGAAAGGATTCGGCCTGACTGCCATCGAGCACCAGCACCTTCTGCCCCAGGCGCTGCAACTGCGCGCACAAGGGCCAGAGCACGGCCTGCTCGGCAGTCGCGCCGGTTGCGCTGTGCAGCACGGCGAGCACGCGCAAGCCGGCGGTGCTGGCATCGCTCACATGCAGAGCCATGCCCTGATGCAATGGCGAGCGACGCTCAAGCATGGGCTGCCTCCGCGCTGCTGGCGGACGAGGGGGTGAAGAAGAAGTCCAGATCCAGCGACTGGGGATCAAAGGCTGACTTGGCAGCCGAGCGCATGGAGGCCGAAACCAGCAGTTGCGCATTGGCGCGCTCGAAGTCTTCGGGCACGCGCTGGCCATTGGTCACGCCACGCAGCTGGATCTGATGACGAATCAGCGTGTCCACCGATGGGCCGACCTTCACGGCTTCATCGACCTTGGTGAGGATGGCATGTTGCGAGCCGCGCGCCTTGAAGGCCTGCATGACATCGTCCTGCGCATCGCCCTGCGCGGCCGCATTGACTGCCAGCAGCTGCTGCACACCGTCAATGGCCAGCACATCCATGATCTCGTCCTTGCGCGGATCGCGTGGGGCCACGCCAGTGGTATCGATCAGAACCATCTTCTTGCTTTGCAGCAAGCCCAGCAGGTCCTGCAACGCCGCCTTGTCATGGGCCTGATGGGCCACCATGCCCAGCATGCGGGCATAGGTGCGCAACTGGTCATGGCCACCGATGCGATAGGTATCCAGCGTGATCAGGCCCACGGAGGCGGGACCGTGCTTGGCCGCACACAGCGCAGCCAGCTTGGCCGTGGTCGTGGTCTTGCCCACGCCGGTCGCGCCGACCAGGGCAAACACCCCGCCTTGCTCGTAGATGGCGGGCTGGGCGGCATCGGTGCGCAGATTGCGCTCCAGCACCTGCATCAGCCAGCGCACGGCGTCGCCGGCGGAGAGCGTCTCGGGCAGCTTCTCGATCAGTGCACGCGCAAGTGCGGGCGAGTATCCGGCGCGGATGAGCTTGTGCATCAGGCTGGACTGGATCGGGTTCTGACGCGTCTGGCCCAGCCAGGTCAGCGTATTGAAGCGCTCCTCAATCAGATCCTTCATGGACTGCATCTCCTGCATGAAGTTCTGAGGTGCAGCCACGCTGGCGGGTCTGGCGCTTTCCTTGAGCTGAATCTTCTCGGGGCGCAGAGGATTGTGGCGGACCACCGCAGCGCTGGCCGGCTGAGACTTGGCAGCCATGGTCGGGCGCTCGTTATTGCGCTCCTGCACGCGCTGGGCAAAGGTGGGCAGCGCTTCGCTGCTGTCCAGCGACGACTCATGGCGGCGGCGCAGCATGCGCTCGCGCACATAGTCCTGAAAGGTCAGCGTGCTCATGGACAGTTGCTCCACATCGTCTTGCACGGAATGCTGGGCCAGTTCATTGATGGCCTTGACCGGCTTGGCCTGAATCTGCATCTCGCGGGCCTGCTCTTCCTTCGCCGCCTGGCGCGCCTGCACATGCTCCAGCGTGCTCATGGCTTCACCGCCCGGGCTGCGCCTGGCAGCAGCGGGTGCCAGAGGCGAGTGCTCCTTGCGCAGGCTGATGCCTTCGTCGCTTGCGCGGCGCTCCAGCGCTTTTTGCAGCGGCGAGCCGGTCTGCATGCCTGCATCCATGTCCTGAAGGGTCTCTTCGGCCGTGGCCATGACTTCCACTCCGTCCGGCGTCTGGCGGTTGGAGAGAATCAGGGTGCCGTCGCCAAAAACCATGCGCGCCTTGGCCAGGGCCTCGCGGGCAGTCGGGGCGTAAAAGCGTTTGATATTCATGCGGTTGCACCTTTAAGAATCGGGCCGATGCGGATGGTGTGCGTCTCGGGAATCTCGCTGTGCGCGAGCACCTGCAGACGCGGCGCCACACGGCGCAGCAGCTTGGCAAGAGAGTTGCGGATGACGTCCGGCACCAGCAGGCAGGCGGGCAAGCCCAGCTCTTCCTGTTGGTTGGCCACATCGACCGCTTTTTGTGTGAGGATTTCAGCCACGCCGGGGTCCAGCGATGGCGCATTGGGGTTCGACAGTGCCTGCACCAGCAGACGCTCCAGGCCGGGCTCGATGGCAATCACGTTGAGCTCGCGGGTCGGACCGTATATCTGCTGCACGATGGCAGGCGACAGCGCAATGCGCACGCGACGCGCCAGCTCCACCGGATCGGCCGTCTGCGTGGCGTTTTCGGCCAGCGTCTCGATGATGGTGCGGATATCACGAATGTGCACAGAGTCCTCCAGCAGCAGCTGGAGCACTTTCTGGAACGTTGTGATGGGCACCATTTTCGGGATGACTTCTTCGATGAGTTTGGGGGCCAGCTTGGCCACATGGTCAACGAGCTGCTGCGTCTCGGTACGAGACAACAGCTTGGCCGCGTGCACTTGCATCAAGTGTGACAAATGCGTCGCCATCACGGTTTCCGAATCAACGACGGTAAAACCAGCCATTTGTGCCGCTTCCTTTTGCCGCTCGTCAATCCAGTGCGCGGGCAGGCCAAAGGCCGGATCGGTCGTGGCCGTGCCGATCAGCGGCGTGGTGATGCCGCCAGGGTTGATGGCCAGGAACATGCCAGGGAAGGCTTCACCCTCACCCACCATGACGCCGCGCAGCGTCATGCGATAGGCACTGGGCTTGAGCTCCAGGTTGTCGCGCACATGCACGGCCGGCGGCAGAAAGCCCACCTCCTGCGCAAACTTGCGGCGCACGCCCTTGATACGCGTCAACAAGTCGCCCTGACGGCTCTTGTCCACCAAGGCAATCAGGCGGTAGCCCAGCTCCAGGCCCAGCAAGTCCACGGGCTGCAGATCGTCCCAGCTCGCTTCACCGTCACTCTGCGTAGCCTGCTGCTGGGGCGCCGCGGCACTGTTTTCTTCTGCGACGCGGGCTTTCTCCCGCTTGTCCAGCATCCAGGCACCCCAGCCCAGCAAGGCGCCCATGCTGATGAACACCAGATGCGGCATGCCGGGAATCAGGCCCAGCAGGATCATCACGCCGGCCGTGATGCCCAGCACCTTGGGCGACATGAACAGCTGCTGCACGATCTGGCGACCCATATCGGATTCCTTGCCCACGCGCGAGATCACCATGGCCGAGGCCACCGAGATCAACAGACCCGGAATCTGCGCCACCAGCGCATCGCCCACTGCCAGCAGGATGTAGCTGTCGGCCGCCTGGCCCGCGGTCAGGCCGTGCTGGGCCATGCCGATGATCAGGCCGCCGATGACGTTGATCACCAGAATCAGGATGCCGGCAATCGCGTCGCCGCGCACAAACTTGCTGGCACCGTCCATGGAACCGAAGAAATTGGCTTCCTCGCCCACTTCGGCACGGCGGCGCTTGGCTTCCTTCTCGTCGATCAGGCCGGCGTTCAGATCGGCGTCCACAGCCATCTGTTTGCCGGGCATCGCGTCCAGCGTGAAGCGGGCCGAGACTTCGGCAATACGCTCTGCACCCTTGGTAATCACCACGAAGTTGATGACAACCAGAATGCTGAACACGATCAGACCCACGGCAAAGTTGCCGCCGATCAGGAAGTGGCCGAAAGCCTCGATCACCGCGCCCGCAGCGCCGGGGCCGGTGTGGCCCTCCATCAGCACCACGCGCGTCGACGCCACGTTGAGCGACAGGCGCATCAGCGTGGTCAGCAGCAGCACCGAAGGGAAAGCCGCGAAATCCAGCGGCTTGATCATGTAGGCCGCCACCATCATCACCATCAGCGCCACGGCAATATTGAGGGTGAAGAAGGTGTCCAGCAGCCAGGGCGGCACGGGCAACACCATCAAGCCCAGAATGGCCACCACCAGAATGGGAGCAGTCATCCCTTGCAGGGCACCGGCATTGGAGCCAGACCACTTCTGGAACAGTTGCAGACGATTCGACGACATCACAGATTACCTTCTTGCTGCGCAGCAGCATCGACCGCCGCAGGCTGGGTGCGGCCACGGTGCGGATCCAGCTCCACGGGTACGGGGGGCTCGCCCAGGGCATCGGGCATGGGACCCTGGCCGCTCAGTGCGGCCTTGAGACGATAGACATAGGCCAGCACCTGGGCCACGGCCGTGTAGAGTGCGGCGGGGATGGCCTGATCCAGATCGGCATGGGCATAGAGAGCGCGCGCCAGCATGGGCGACTCCAGCACCGGGATCTGATGCGTGCCCGCGATTTCGCGAATCTTGAGCGCCACCAGGTCCGTGCCCTTGGCTATCACCTGGGGCGCGGCCATGGTGGCGTCGTCATAACGCAGCGCCACGGCATAGTGGGTAGGGTTGGTGACCACAAAGTCGGCTCTGGGCACGGCCGAGACGCTGGCCCGGTCGGCGATCTCACGCTGCTTCTGGCGAATCTTGCCCTTGAGCTGCGGGTTGCCTTCGGACTCCTTGTGCTCCTGCTTGACTTCCTCATGACTCATCTTGAGGCGCGACTTGAAGAGAAAAGCCTGCAGTGGCACGTCGATCAGGGCCACCAGCAACACCACGATCAGCAGCAAGGTGACGCCCGTGGTCAGCCAGGACCCCACCATGGCGAGCGCCATGGGCGATGGCTGGGCCGAAATCGATGCAATCTCGGCAATATTGGCACTCATGTACTTCCAGGCCACGAAGCTCAGCACGATGGTCAGGAACACCATCTTGACCACCGTGGTCAGTTGCTGCTTGGAGAACAGATTCTTGAGGCCAGACAAGGGATTGAGCTTGCCAAAGCGCGGCTGAATGGGTTTGAAGCTGAAGATCCAGCCACCTGCAGCCACGCCGGACAACACCGAGGCAGTGGTGGTCACCAGCGCGAAGATCACGGAAATTCCAAGACCCAGCATCAGCATGGACTGAAAGCGCTCCAGCATCAGCGCCGGAGTCTTGGCTGTCGCGGCATTGAACACCAGTTGCTGGGCCATGGCCTCGCGCAGATGATTCATCATGGGCTGAGTGCCCATCAGCACCAGCAAAGCGCCCGTGCCCAGAATTGCCAGGTGCGACAGATCGCGCGAGCGCGCACCCTGGCCGTCTTCACGCGTCTTCTGCAGCTTGCGTTCGGTGGCGGGCAGGTTTTTGTCTTGGGATTCGGACATGGCGCACGGACGGATTGGATGTCCCAATTGTCCGAATCCGGCGCCCCTGCAATGCGTGGATAAGCGGCAGCCAAGCCCTGCTTATGCACGACTCTGCCCCACAGCATATTCATCAATTTGATAGCTTCTATCTCGCACCTACAATGGGATAGAGCCTGTTTTCAGTGAATTTTCATCCAGACACTCAGATCTGAACCTGAGGCATGCCCAGCCTGAGTTCACTGAGCATGCGCAGCAGCATCCGGTTGAGGTCCTCGGCCTCCCACTCCTCCTGCTCTCGCAGCTGCCGGATGGGCGCCGGGTCGCGGCTCTCCAAGGCCTGGCTCATCTGCAGCACAGCTGCATAGGGACCGGTGTGCGCGACGATGGCATCGAAGATGCGCTCGTTCAGCGGTGTGCGTCGCAAGATGGTGGCCACCGGATCATGCAGCAGCAGATCCAGCTGCGAGAACAGGCTGCACAGATACATCTCGCGCTGCAGATCCAGGCTCACCCCGGCCTCGATCAGTTGCTCGGCCAGCCTTGCGCGCAGCACGACCTGAGTGCGCAAAGGCACCAGGTCCTGTTCGGTGCAGGCATGGGGCAGCTGGTCGGCCAGCCAGCGCTCCAGCGTGCCCAGCCCCAGCATCACCAGCCCGCGGCGCAGAGAGTCCACGCCGCGGCGCAGGCCCAGCGCGGCCGAGTTGGTGTAGAGCAGAAAGCGATAGGCCAGCACCGGGTCCGAACCCAGTATCTCTTCCATCACATCCAGGGGCTGTTCCTTGTCGATGGCCTTCATGAGCCTGAAGAGCGCATCGCGCGAGGGCTGGGGCTGCTGCAGCCGAAAAGCCTGCATGGTGTCTGCCACGGGCCAGCCGGCCACGGCGGCCGCTTCGTGCTCGTCGAGACAGGATCGAGCCAGCTCCAGGCTCTGCAGGCTCTGGTACATCTGGCCGTCCAGCAGATTCAGGGGCTGGTGGGCAAAAAAGCCGGAAGCGGCCTCCCTGTCTGCATCCTTTGCCGGCTGGCTTGGACGCACCACATTGGGCAGTCCCGCAGCTCCTTCTGGCGGCAGGCTCAGCAGGCTGCTGGCAAAGCAGCGCGCCGCATCGGCATCGGGCACATCGGCCAGCGATCCTCCCCAGACCAGCATCAGCCCCCGCGCCTTGGCCTTCTGCACCAGCTCGTAGATACCTTCGTCCTGCTGCAACCAGTCGCCGCGCACCTCGATCCAAGGGCTACCCGGAGGTGCATGTTCGAGAAGATTGCACAGGACCTGACGGGACTGTGGCGATATCAGCAGCGGCGGCGCCTGACGGCTCCAGATCTCATCCACAGTGCGCAGAAAATGCGCCATGTCGGCAGAGGTGCCAGAGTCCTCGTGTACATAAAGCTGAATTCCTGCCAGGCGTCGCGTACGTCCCCAGAGCGGCCGATAACCAAGAGTCAAAGAGCTAAGGGCAGACTGGGTCATGGAGGATTTGAACAGGTGAACGACGAGACATCAAGGCGGGCAGAGCCCGCAGGAATCAGCCGATGTAGTTGAACAGTGACAGCTTCTGGATCTGAGCATAAGACTGCAGAGCCGCCTGCAAACCCACGGTCTGGGTTTCTTTTTCAGAAAGCGCGGGAATCATATCCAGATCTTCGGCTCTTGAGCGGTCAGCCTCTTGCTGCAACGACTGTGCGGACAGTCCGGTTTCAATGCGATCGGCACGGTTTAGCAAATCACCCGCAAAGCTCTGCACGGTCTGCATACGGCTCATGCCTGTATCGATTTCCGCCAGGCCCTTGGTGATGGCATGGGTCAATGCCCCCGTCGCCGTCGAGCCGTCGGTATTGCTGCCGTTGCGCACGGCTTCGATCACCTTGTCCAGCACGCTGAAAATGTTCGAGCGCTGGCTGGGTGACACAGTAAAGCTGTCGCCAGCGGCAGGTTCGCCCGTGATGGTCAGCTTCATGCCGGCCACTTCGATCGCCTCACCCGATTTGTAAGGCTTGAAGGTCGCTCCGCCATCCAGGCTGTACTGAGGCTTGCCGTCGGCATCCATGGAGAACTCGACGCTGACAGGCGTGGTCAGCGCCGTTGCGGCGGACGGATCCGAGATCACGCCCACATCGGCCCAGGCCTTGCCCTTGTTGCTCTGGTTTGCATTGACTTCCAGCACGCCGTTTCCGGTCGGCACATTCATCCATGCAGCTGCACCATCGAGCGAGTTGGGAATGCTGTTGTCGCCGCTGCCGGACTGACCGGGCTGGCCCGCAAACGTGTAGCCCTGCACGGGCTGCTCGGAGCTGTCGAGGCCGCGAAACAGCGGCAAGCCATTGCTGTCCTTGCGGTTGGCATAGCTCATGAGCTGGTCGCGCAGGCTCGTCATCTGCGCCACCAATGCATCGCGCGAGGTCTGGTTGAACGTGCCATTGCCCGCATTCACCAGCAGATCGCGGAAATCCTGCAAAGCCTTGTTGGCCTCGCCCAGAGTCGATTCACCGTAGGAGATGATGTTGCGTTGCGCGTCCAGAGAGCGCTGATCGGACTCGGTGCGTGTCAGCCTGGTACGGGCGCGCTCGGCCTGGGCGGCCGCCACCGGGTCGTCGCTGGCGCGCAGCACGCGCTTGCCAGCGGTAATCTTGTCCATCAGATCGACCAGATTGCTCTGGCGCGAATTGATGTTGCGAACCGAGCTGTCATACATGCTGGCCGTGCCAACGCGGGCGATATTGGTCATGATTGGCTCCTTGTTGCGGATCAGCGGCCCACGGCCTGAACCACGCTGTCAAAAATTCCCTGTGCCACCTGCAGCATCTTGGCCGAGGCCTGGTAGGCCTGCTGGAACTGCAGCAGCTTGGCGGCTTCCTCATCGAGGTTGACTCCCGACACAGCCGTGCGGTCAGCCTCCAGATTGTCGGCAATCGTGCTGGAGAGCTTGGCGGCGTAATTGGCACTCTGGGTGCGTGTGCCGACCTGTGCGATCAGCGCCGAGTAACCGTCGCTGAGGCTGGTACCACCATCAAACACCTTGGCGTCGCGCAGATTCATGAAGGCACCTGCATTGCCGGCATTGCGCGTATAGGCGTCACCATACTGAGGATCAAGCGCATCGCCCACCAGTACCGAATCGCCGTCGTGAGGCGTCCCCGTCAGCGTAATGGACCAGCCATCGACTTCAATAGGTTGGCCGGACACATAGGGCTTGCCACTGACGTTGCTGCCGGCGTTGCTGGACCCCGAAACGGTATAGCTGATATTGCCTTGTGCATCGGTTTGAAAGCTCAGTTGCACACCGGTAGTCGTAGGCGGCAGCGTGAAGTCACCCGAATTGACTTTCAGTCCCGCCAACTGCAGATTGCCTTTGTTGCTCTGCGACATGCCCGCTGTAATGGGATTGGCTGCAGCCAGATCGCGCGGTGAGGACACCAGGGCCTTGAAATCATGCGCGACATTGGCATAGGGCTGAAACAGAACGGACTCGCCTTTTGCTCCGGCACCCGACACATTGAAGCGCAGACCATCAACCGTGGTCGTTGCCAGCTCATTGATATCGGCAAAATCCGTGACCTTGTTGTCCGACAGACGAATCAGCGACAACGCGCCGTTGTCCTTGAACAGCACCTTGTAGTCGGAGGCTTGATATCCTGTGTAGTCCAGCGGCGTCTTTGGAATGCTGGTGGAAGCCGTATCCACAAACTGCGCCTGCGCCGTGATGCCTGCAATCGAGGTATGCCCCACCACCGTGCTGGGCACGGTGAACAGGGCAGAGCCCCTTTTGCCGTCCAGAGTCAGGCCGCTTTGCTGCTGCTGATTCATGGCAGCGCCCAGCGTGGCCGCCATGCGGCCCAGCAAATTGCGGCCCTCGGTCAGGTCGGAGTTCTGAAATTGCAGCAGACCCGCCAGCTCACCGCCACCCACCATATTGGCAGTCAGCTCCACCGCCTGTCCGCTGCCTTGCTGGAAGTACAGGCTCATCTGGCCGCTGCCAGGGTATTGCACAGACTCCTTGAGACTGAGTTGCGCGGCAGTCTGCCCCATCACCAGCGGCTGGCTGCCGCCTACGAACAGCGTGATGGAGCCATCGCCGGCGTCGACCTGCGAGGTCTGCACATATTTGTTGATGTCACGCACCAGCTGATCGCGCTGATCCAGCAGGTCGTTGGGCACACCGCCAGTCGCCACAGCCCGGCTGATCTGCGAGTTCAGCGACGCAACCTGGCTGGCCAGGCTGTTGACCACGTTCACATCGTTGGTCATCTGCTGCTTGGTGTTGTAGTCCAGCTCATCAAGCTGACCGGAAGCCGAGCGAAAGCGCGCAGCCAGCTCATTCATGCGTGTGAGCACCACGTTGCGCGAAGTCAGATCCGTGGGAGCACTGCTCACATCGGCAAAAGAATTCAGCATGTCGTTGACTGCAGCGCCCAAGCCATTGCTGCCACCCGAAAACACTTCCTGCATCTGATTGAGCGACTGCGAGCGCGCTGCGTCCGATGCGCTGACCGCGCTGGCCGCTGCGGCCTGGCGGTTGAGCAACTCGCTGAAGTTGCGCAGGATGGTCGCCACATCGGCGCCGTTGCCGATATAGCCGTTGCCGATGTTCTGGCCCGCCGAGGTCTGGAAGGCCACGCTCTGGCGCGAGTAGCCGGCGGTGTTGACGTTGGCGATGTTGTGCCCTGTGGTTTGCAGGGCGATCTGGTTGGCCATCAGGGCGCGTGCGCCCACGTTCAGAAGACTCATGACTGGTTCTCGGTGATCTTGTTGATCTGGGCGGCACGGGCGCTGGCGCCCAGACGGCTTGCGACGTTGGTGCTGCCGGCGTTGGCTACTGTGACCTGGGCCACGCTCTGGATGGCGCGGCTGAGCTTTTGCGCATAGGCCGGATCGGTGGCGTAGCCGGCCTTTTGCAGCTCGCTGGCATAGGCCTGGGCAGAACCGGTCTGGGCCATGGCTTTTTCGTAGCGCGGATTGCTGCCGATCAGGCGTGCGTAGTCGCGGAAGGACTCCTCGTAGGAGTCATAGGCGCGGAATTTGGCCGTCACCTTCTTGGGCGCGCCATTGATATATTCGGTGGTCGTTACTTCGGCAACCTTGCCCGTCCAGCTGCCGCCAGCCTTGATGCCGAACAGGTTGAACGAGTTGCTGCCGTCCTTGTTGCGGATCTCGCTCCTGCCCCAGCCCGTCTCATGCCCTGCCTGGCCGATCATGTAGTGGGCCGGGATACCGCTCTCGCTGGCCACGCGCTGGGCCGCGCCGGTATGCGCGGTGACGAAGTTGTCGCGCCCCTTGGGAGCCGGTGCATAAGCATTGATCGTTTGCGCAGCCTGGCTGCGGCTGCCACTCCAGGCACCGTTGCTGCCCACATTGCGCCAGGCATTGCGGCTCAGACTCAGGGTGGAAGGCACGGCAATTTCAGCATCCTCGGCGGCGTCGACCCCCATGCTGCGCGCCAGCTGCTTGCTGATGGCATCGGTGAGACCGCCGGGCTGTCCCGCCATGGCCACCGAAAGTTGTTGATCCAGCAGGTCGGTGCTGAGATTGCCCTGCGCGCTGTCGAGCAGACCGGACTTCATGGTCGCCTCACGCATGCTCTTGATCATCTCGCGCATGAACAGCGATTCGAGCTGCTTGGCGGTCTCGCGCGCGGCCTGGGGGCTGTTCTCGCCGGCCGCCGTCTTGAGCGCATTGAGAGAACGTGCATCGACAGCCAGCGCATTGCTGGCCGCCAGGGATGAAGAATGGGGCAATGACGTGCTCATATCACCTCCAGCTCGGCGTCCATGGCGCCCGCGGCCTTGATGGCCTGCAGGATGGCCAGCAGGTCCTGCGGCGTGGCACCCAGTGAATTCAGTGCCCGCACCACATCGGTGAGCTGGGGCGAATTGGGCATGTTGATGACCTTGCCGGGCTCCTGCTTGACCTGGATATCGGACTTCTGCGCCACCACGGTCTGCCCCTGCGAGAACGGTGCTGGCTGGCTGATGACCGGCGTGGTGCTGATGGTGATGGACAGGTTGCCGTGCGCAATCGCGCAGGGGCCCAGGGTCACCGCCTGATTGAGCACGATGGAGCCGGTGCGGGCATTGATGACCACCTTGGCCGCCGGCTTGGAGGTCTCGATGGGCATCTCCTGAATCTCGGCAATCATGCGCACGCGCGAGCCCGGGTCGATCGGTGCATTGACCTGCACCGTGCGGCCGTCCAAGGCCATGGCCGTACCGGCCCCCATGCGCTGGTTGATGGCGCGCACCATCTTGTCGGCAGTCTGGAAATCGGTCTGGTTCAGGCCCAGCGTGATCGTGTTGCCCTGGTTGACGGGGGTGGGCACTGCCCGCTCCACCTGTGCGCCCTGCGGCACGCGGCCCGCGTTCAGGTGATTGACCTGCACCTTGGAGCCACCGGCCGCAGCCCCGGCTCCGCCGACCACCACATTGCCCTGGGCCAGGGCGTAGATCTCGCCGTCCGCGCCGCGCAGCGGTGTCGCAACCAGCGTGCCGCCCTTGAGCGACTTGGCGTTGCCCATGGAGGAGACATTGATGTCGATGGCCTGGCCGGGCTGTGCGAAGGCCGGCAGCTCGGCCGTGATGATCACCGCCGCCACGTTCTTGAGCTGCAGCTGGGCCGCATTGCCCGTGGCCGGCAGGGCGATGCCCATCTGCTCCAGGTAATTGGCCAGCGCCTGCTTGGTGTAGGGCATCTGCGTGGTCTGGTCGCCCGTGCCATCGAGGCCGACCACCAGACCGTAGCCTGTCAACTGGTTGCTGCGCACGCCCTGTATGGCGGCAACCTCCTTGATGCGTGTGGCATGCGCAGGCAGGGTGAGCCCGCTGGCGCCGAGGGCTGCGACCACCAGCAAGGCGGTGTGCGCAGGGCGCAGTGACAGGAGCGTGGACAGTACTTTCATACTGCCCATTCTCGGAAGAATCAGAACGGCATAACGTTCAAAAAGAACCGGGACAACCAGCCAATTGACTGGGCTTCACCGGCCTGGCCACGGCTGCGCGATTCGACGCGCAGATTAGCCACCTGGGTTGATGCCACGGTGCTGCCCGGACGCAGCGAACGCGGGTCCACCGTGCCCGTAAAACGCAGCACATCGACGTTGTGGTTCACGCCGATCTGCTTCTCACCGGCAATCACCAGATGGCCGTTGGGCAGCACATCGACCACGGTGGTGGCAATCGAGCCCGTGAAGGTATTGTTGCTGGTGGTGGCACCCGAGCCCTTGAAGTCGTTCTTGCTCTCAGCCCCCAGGGTGAGCGCATCGGCAACCGTCTTCTCGGCGCCGCCCCTGAGCAGCGGCAGCGAGGTAATGCCCGTGCTCAGCTCGTTGGCTCGCCCGACCTTGGAATCCGTGCTCTGGCTGGCCGAAACGCGCTCCACGATCTGCACCGTCACCGAGTCGCCCACCATGCGGGCGCGCTGATCCTCGAACATGGGGCGGTAGCGGCTGGCATTGAACAGGCTGCCGGTGGGATTCTGGGCCGTCTGCTCGCGCGGCTGCAGCACGGGAGGCGCCGTCGAGGGCATGTCCACGGGCGGCGGCGGATTGAGCGTGACGCAGCCCGAAACCAGCAGGGCCCCGGCGAGGGCACAAAGCGGCGGGCAATGGGAAACAATGGCTTTGAACATGGCGGCAAGTCCTTGGCAGTCAGGCGCTTCGCCCCTTGTGCCCTGCGTGCGCAATGCACGCTATTGAAATCAGAGCTTTTAGCGCTTTCCCCGAATGGAAATCAGCATCAAATTGATCTGAAAACCATATGTGTCAAGCGCAAGCTGCTCCTCAATACATGGTGATCAATCAGAGCTGCGCCAGCTTGGCCAGCATCTGGTCGGAAGTCTGGATCGCCTTGGAATTCATTTCGTAGGCGCGTTGGGTCTGGATCATGGTCACCAGTTCCTGGACCACGTTCACGTTCGAGGCTTCCAGATAGCCCTGCTGAATCGTGCCCAGGCCGTTGGTGCCGGGCGTGCCCTGCTGGGGCTGACCCGAGGAGGCGGTCTCGACGTAGAGGTTCTGGCCGCGCGGCTCCAGGCCTGCGGCATTGATGAACTGGCTCATTGCGATATTGCCCACCTGCTGCGGCGCGGCCTGGCCGGGCATGGTGACGCTGACCACGCCGTCATGGCTGATGGACACCTTGGTCGCGCCCTGCGGGATGGTGATGCCGTTGGCCACGGGCAGGCCGCTGGACGTTACCAGCTGGCCCTGGGAATCGACCTCGAACGAGCCATCGCGGGTATAGGCAATCGTGCCGTCGGGCATGTTGACTTCGAAGAAGCCGTTGCCGTTGATCGCCACATCCAGCGCATTGCTCGACTGCTGCAGGCTGCCCTGCAGAAAGTTGCGGCTGGTGGCCACGGTTCGCACGCCCAGGCCCAGATGCAAGCCGGTGGGCAGCTGGTTCTGCTCGGTGGTCTGCGAACCCGACTGACGCAGGTTCTGATAGATCAGATCCTCGAAGACCGCATTCGCGCGCTTGTAGCCCGTGGTGGAGACGTTGGCCAGATTGTGCGAGATCACGTCCAGCTGCGTCTGCTGGGCTTCCATGCCGGTCTTGGCAATGAACAGCGAATTGATCATGACGTATTCCTTTGGCTATCAGCCGTTCATGCTCAGCAGCTGGCTGGCGGATTTATCGTTGGTTTCTGCGGTCTGCAGCAGCTTCATCTGCTGCTCGAACTGGCGCGAGGCGGCGATCATGCCGACCATGGTTTCGACGGAGTTCACGTTCGATCCTTCGATCGAGCCCGACAGCAGGCGTGCCGTCTCGTCGTTGGGCAGCGCATCGCCCTGGGCCGCGCGGAAAAAGCCGTCATCGCCGCGCACCAGCGGCTCGTCGACGGGCGGCGTGACCAGCTTCACTCGGCCCACGGCCACAGGCAACTGATTGCCCATCTTGGCGGTCAGCGTGCCGTCCGAGCCCAGGGAAATCGTGGACTCGGGCGGGATATCGATGGGCGCACCGCCGTCGGAGAGCACGGCCTGGCCGTTGCTGTTGACCAGTTGCCCTTCGGGCGAGATCTCGAACACGCCGTTGCGCGTGTAGGCCTCCTGGCCGTCAAGTCCCTGCACGGCAAACCAGGCGCGCCCCATGGCCATGGCATCCAGCGCACGGCCGGTGCGCTGGGCCGGGCCGGGAGTTTCCTGATAGCCGGAGGTGGCCTCCAGCGCAAACACGCGCGTGCCGGCTCCCGTGCCCTGCAGCGGCACCGAGCGGAAGGTGGACATCTCGGCGCGAAAGCCGTTGGTGCCGGCATTGGCCAGATTGTGGGCCAGCACGGCCTGACGCTGGGCAGCCGCATTGGCCCCAGTCATCGATGTATAAATTATTCTGTCCATGCTGACCTTTCTTGCGTCAAATCACTCGCTTTTTCCGCCTCCCCCCCGGATGCCGGCGCTCAGCCAGGGCGTCCAGTCAGGAGGCGCAAAGCGCCTCGGAGGCTTACCCGTTACCGCAGATTCACCAGGGTGGAGAACACCTGATCCTGCGTCTTGATGGTCTGGGCATTGGCCTGGTAGGAGCGCTGAGCCGTCATCATGTTGACCAGCTCGGCCGTCAGATCGACGTTGGACTCTTCCAGCGCACCCGACTGCAGCGAGCCGAAGGTGCCGGTCTGGGCCGAACCATTGAGCGCAGGACCGGAATCGGAGGTGGCCACCCATTTGTTGTTGCCGATGGAGCCAAGCCCCTGGGTATTGGTGAAGGCCGCCAGGGCGATCTGACCTTCGGTACGTGTGACGCCGTTGGAGTAGGAAGCCACGATGGAGCCGTCGCGGCCCACATTGATACCGGTCAGCGCGCCCGAGGTATAGCCGTCCTGCTTGAGGCTGCTGACGGCAAACTTGGTGCCGAACTGGGTCAGGCCGCCGAAATCGAAGGCCACGTCGAATGCGGGCAAGCCATTGGGATTGGCCGTGCCGCCGCTGATGCTCAGATTCAGCGTGGAGCCCGATCCTGTGGTCGGTGCATTGGGGGTAACGCTGGTGAGCTTGCCGCTGGTATCGAACACGGCCGTACCGATGGGCGTGGCCGAGGCATCGAGCGAGTCGAAGATGTTCCAGGTGTTGCCTGTGGCATCTTTCTCGAAATACAGATTGACGGGAATGGCCGTGCCCTGGGTGTCATACACATTGAGCGAGGTGCCATAGGTGGCACGCGGCGTGGCAGCCACGGGAGGCGTGGCCGTCGCGTCGCCGGCGGCAGCCGTGGCGCGCGCATCCAGATTCAGTTCCACATTCACCGTGGAGGTCTGCTTGGCAGGAATCGGCTGCCCTGTGGGAAAGCTCATCGGCACGGGAGTGGCGCCCGACTGGATCTTGCCGGTCGTAGGATCGACCACATAACCCATGACATTGTCGTTGTCCACGGTCTTGAGGTTGCCCTCCTTGTCCAGACCGAAGTTGCCGGCGCGCGTGTAGGCGATGCTGCCGTCGCTTTGCTTGACAACGAAAAAGCCGTTGCCGTTGATGGCGAGGTCCAGGTTGTTGCCCGTCGAAGTGATGGAGCCCTGCCGGAACTGCTGGGACACTGCGGCCACGTTGACGCCAATGCCGCTGCTCTGCCCGCTGGCCGAGCCGATGGCGCTGGCGATCATTTCAGCGAAGTCGGCGCGCGATGCCTTGAAGCCCGTGGTGTTGGAGTTGGCGATGTTGTGGCCGATGACGTCCAGATTCTTGCTGGCGGCGTTCAAGCCCGAGAGACCTTGTTGAAAACCCATGATGTGCTCCTCAATCAGTAAACGGCCTTGATGCCGGAATAAGCCACGCTGCTGCCGTTATCGAGTTCCAGTGACAGCGCGCCGTTGGCCGAGCTGGCGGCGATCACGGCATGGGGCGCCAGCGGTGTGGATGCCACGGCGGTCGTGCCATTGGTGGCCACCACGCTGTAGCGCAGCTGCGAAGAGTCGCCGCTGTATTTGTCCTTGCCTTCCCAGGTGAAGTAGTTGCGACCGGCCGCGCCGGCACCCAGATCGATGGTGTCCACCAGCTCGCCGCTGGCCGTGGTGATCTGGATCTTGACGCTGGCCGCCTGGTTTTCCAGATCGAAGGCGGCGGTATGCGTGCCGTCTGCCGCCACGCCCAGCGTGTTGCCCTCGGTCAGCACCGTGCGGCCGATCATGGAAGTGCCTTGCAGCACCTGCATGGCGGAGAACTGGCTGGACATGGAAGCCATGGTCTGGTTCAGCTGCTGGATGCCAGTCACGGTGTTGATCTGCGCCATCTGCGAGGTCATTTCCGCGTTGTCCATGGGATTCATGGGGTCCTGGTTGTTGAGCTGGGCCACCAGCAGCTTGAGGAAACGGTCCTGCGCCTCGTTGGGGTCGGTTACCGAGTTCTTGGTATTGCTGGTGGTGTTGGTCGTGGTGCCGTCCACGCTGCTTGCGCCGTAGATCATGTGTGTGTTCCCGGGCTTACTGGCCCATTTGCAGAGTCTTGAGCAGCAGCGTCTTGGCCGTGTTCATGACTTCCACGTTGTTCTGATAGGAGCGTGACGCCGAGATCATGTTGACCATCTCGTCCACGGCGCTCACGTTGGAGTGAGTGACATAGCCCTCGCCATCGGCCAGCGGATTGCTGGGGTCGTGGATGCGGCGTCCGGGCGTGTTGTCCTCGCTGATGGCATTGACCTTGACGCCTGCGCTGCCGTCATTGCCCATGGGAACGGTCTGGAACACGACCTGGCGCGCCTTGTAGACGCTGCCATCGGGGCCGGCCACGGCATCGACGTTGGCCAGATTGGAGGCCACCACGTTCAGACGCTGGGACTGGGCGCTGACCGCGCTGCCCGAGATATTGAAGATGGAAAACATGGACATGGTTTAGCTCCTGGGCTTACTGGCCTTGAATGGCGCTGAGCATGGTCTTGGCCTGGCCGTTGATGAAGCGCAGCGTGGCTTCGTAGCGCACGGAGTTGTCGACAAAGTTGGCGCGCTCGCGATCCAGATCCACGGTGTTGTTGTCCAGGCTGGGCTGGGAATTGACCGCATAGCCGAGCTTGGCCTTGAGTGCCTCGTCCGACATCTGCGCCTGCAGCGGGATATGGCCTGCCGTCGTGACGCTGGCCTGGGTCAAGGGCTTGGGCCCGCTGGTCGCGGCCATCAAGGCTTCGCGGAAATTGAAGTCGCGCGCCACGTAACCAGGGGTGTCGGCATTGGCGATATTGCTGGCAATCGCACGCTGGCGCTCGGCGCGCAGCAGCAGCGCCTCGCTTTGGAAGTCCAGTCGTTCGGTCATTTTGTTCAGCATTGCGGCCTCGCTTTCAGAATTCGGGGATGCCGGAGCCCACGGACTGCGGCATGCGAGGATTATGAAAATCGGCAGCGCAAACTAAAGCGCGAAGAAAGCGGTATTGCGCTGGCACTTCAAGCCATTGCGCAAGCCGGGTCGCGCCTATATTTGCAAGCATCGTCTGCAGCCTTGTGACTGCGGATACTTCAAAGGATTGATGCATGTCTGGCCGCTTTTCCCTGTCTCTGCGCCTTCGCCCCTCTCAAGGTCTGGCTGCGGCATGGGGTCTAGGCGCGCTGCTGCTGACGGCTGGCGCACAGGCCCAGGATGGCGCGGCGCAGCTCAGCCAGATCGGACAGCGCTTTGTCGATGCGGCTTTGCACCAGCCATCGACAGAGACCGTGCAGACCGGCAACGGCATGGCTTTGCGCATGGAGGTCCAGATGGGCCAGCTGGACTCGCGTCTGCGACTGGCAGCCTGCGCCAAGGTCGAGCCCTATCTGCCTGCGGGCAGTCGCCTCTGGGGTCGCACCCGGCTGGGCCTGCGTTGCGTGCAGGGCAGCGTGCCCTGGAACGTGTTCCTTCCCATCACCGTGCGAGCCTATGGCCCGGCCTGGGTAGCGCAGGGCAATATTCCCGCCGGCAAGACGCTGAGCGCCGAGGACGCCGTCCCCGCAGAAGTGGACTGGGCCGAGGACAGCGCTGCCGTATTCGCCAATGCAGAGGATTTCATCGGCATGGTCGCGGCGCGTCCGCTGACATCGGGGCAGGCTCTGCGCCAAAACATGGTGCGTCCGCCAGCCCTGTTCACAGCGGGATCGCCCGTGCAGGTGATGGTCAACGGCGGCGGTTTCAGCGTTGCCGGCTCGGGCAAGGCGATGGCAGCAGCCGGAGAAGGACAACAGGTTCGGGTTCGCATGGATAATGGCCGCCTTGTCACAGGAACGGTCAATGCCAATGGCGTGGTTCTGGTTCAATAACAAGAGAGTGCATACTCACTTTAAAGACCGTGCCAAATATTCCTCAAGTTTTACGCGCCCTTGTCGAAAGCAAGGCTACAGCGCCCTACGCCGATACAGGGCGATTGGAGAACCAGCATGAAGATAGGCAATAAGCCGGACCTGCAGCAGACCGCTGCAGCCGCCAAGCAGGCCCCGAAATCCGCAACTGCGGTTGCCACCGAAGAATCGACCAAAGGCTTGTCCGAGCGCGCCGCCGGTGTGCCCGTGTCCTTTTCGTCCTCGGCCCGCGCCCTGGAGGGCCAAAGCCGTACCAACACCGACTTTGATGCCGATCGCGTCAAGGCCATGCGCGAAGCCATTGCCAATGGCAGCTTCCGCGTCAACGCCGAGGCCGTGGCAGACAAGCTGCTGGCCAATACCGAAGAATTCCTGGTTCACGCCCGCGGCTGAAGCGCCCGCGGCTGAACTCCCGAATAGAGGCTGACCCGATGACCTTGCAGGAAATGCTCGATTCGCTGGATGCGGTGATTCAGACCGTTTCGGCATCGCTGCAGTCACCGGACGCATCCGCGCTGGAGCAGTCCAGCACCCGCCTTCGTGACGCCATGGTGGCGTTCTCCCAGCTCGCCAAACGCTTCTCGGCCGACGACTGGACGCCTGCGCTGCGCGAGCGTGCACAGAATCTGGACCGCGAAATCTCCCTGGTCCGTGACCAACTGGCGCGGCTTTCCGTGCTCAACCAGCGCCGTACCAAGGCACTGGTGCCTGCGGCCGAAGACAGCACCTACGAAAGCAGCCTGCGCGGCGCATCGCAGACCGGCCGCGCACGCATCTATCACGCAGCCAGCTAGGCTCGAATCGGCAACTCCAGCAAAAAGGCGAGCCAGAGGCTTGCCTTTTCTTGTTTTGGCAGGTCTCAGTGCTCGCCCTTGGCGATCTTCACCGGCCGCCAGGCCCAGACGCCATAGGCGCGGGTAAAGCCCTCAGGCAATGGGTCCGGTGCCACTACCACCTCGATGATGCGGGCACTCGGCAGCTCATCCTCGCGAATCCAGGGGCTGTATTGCAGGTTGCGCTCCACATAGACGCGCGGACGCTCGGGCAGCTCCATGGCAATGCGCCCGGCCAGCGCCTGCGGTCCGATGATGATGTCGACAGGGCCGCCCAGTGCCTGATGCGCCGCCGGCGCCAGACCTTCCACGATCTTGTCCACGGGGATATGGTTCTGATGGGTGCTCTTGTAGCCCGACAGCCCCATGGGCGAAGCCAGCCAGAACTGCAGCAACAGCAGCGCCTGCAGAACCCCAAACGTCAGCCAGGCGGCACGCATGTCCCCGGCTGCACCCCAGCTCCGTGGCGAGCGCGCCCACTCCATGACGGCCGGCACGCACAGGAACATGAAGGCCGTACCCCATTGCAGGTGCAGATAGGAGCCCGTAAACAGGCACAGCACCAGCATGGCCAGCAGCGGCACCAGGCCCCAGAGCAGCCAGAACTCGCGCAGCATCCTGTCCGCGTCGACTGGCACCTCCTTTGCAGGCACAGTCTGCGCTCCAGTCTTGCCCGCCCTGCGGCGCCCCCACCAGAGAGCCACACCCAGCACGATCCAGGCAGGCATGCAGCGGTTGAAGATCCAGTCCACCGCAAACGTCCAGGACATCTTGATGCGCGCTGCCGTATCCAGGTGCAAACCCAGGGACGTGCGCTCCGCGTAATGCATGGGCATCCAGTCATGGGTTTTCAGCCAGTACAGATGAGGAGACAGCACCAGCAGGCCGACCGCAGCGGCCAGCGCTGCGCCCTTGACATGCACCGGGTTCTTCCAGGCACCAATGCGCAGCCACCACAGGCCGATCACCCCCAGCGCAAGCACATACTGATATTTGCTGAGCATGCCCAGGCCCGAAACCAGGCCCAGCCAGGCCCAACCCGCCAGGGACGGCTTCTGCGTGACATGCCAGGTCAGCGCCACGGCCAGCGATATCCACAGCATCATCACGACGTTGTGGTTGTAGTAGTAGAGCCGCCCGCAATAGAAGGTGATGCTCAGCGCCGCCAGCAGACCCACCATGGCATACGCCCGGCCCCGCATATCGCACAGCAGCTTCCAGAAAATCGCCAATGAGCCCAGTGTGAGCACGCCGCCCAGCACATAGGTCAGCCCTATGGACGGACCAAAGACAGCCGCAGAGGCAGCCATGATCCAGGTCGGCATCGGCGGATGCTTGAAATAGCCCAGCTCCAGGGAGTGCATCCAGATCAACTGCTCCACGTTGTCCCCGGGCGCAGCCAGGGCCGTCACCCAGTGAATGGCCAGCCAGATCACGCCGTATACGGCGAGCAAGGCGGCAACGGCACGGCCGCCAAGAACAAGAGATTCGCGTTGAGCAGCGGTCATCAGACGATCAGGAAAGAAGCAGGAGCAGTAGGGGCGTGAGTATAACGACGGCCTTTTTGAAGCAGTGCAAACCGTGGCCGGCCCAGCAAGCAGTTACAGACTTGCGCGAAAATCCTGCCCCATGACCGATTTTCACGCCGAATATGCTCCCGCAGCCCCGCCAGCCCAGTTGCCGCGCCAGCCGCTGAGGCTGAGCTGCGTGGTGCCGGCCTATAACGAACAAGCCAATATCGAGGGGTTTCTGCGTGCGCTGGCCGAAACGGTCAGGGCCTTGACGCCCGACTTCGAGATCGTGGTGGTCAACGACGGCAGCCGCGACGCCACACATGAGCTGAGCCTGAGCCTGGCGCAGGAGCTGCCGCTGCGTTATCTGGCCTTGTCGCGCAACTTTGGCAAGGAAGCCGCGCTGTCTGCCGGCATAGACCACGCCCGAGGCAATGCCGTGCTGCTGATCGACGCCGACTTCCAGCATCCGCTGGAGATGCTGGCCGAAATGCACAGGCTGTGGCAATCGGGTTACGAGATGATCTATGGCGTAATTGCCGACCGCGGCGCAGAAAGCGGTGCCAAGCGCATGGGCACCCAGCTGTTCTACCGCGTGATGAACTCGGGCAGCTCGGTCAAGATGCCGCCGAACGCAGGCGACTTCCGCTGGATGGACCGCAAGGTCGTCGATGCGCTCAAGGCTTTGCCGGAGAACAATCGCTTCATGAAGGGTCTGTACGCCTGGGTTGGCTTCAAGACCGTGGCCCTGCCCTTTGTCCCCAGGGACCGTGCGGCGGGCAGCTCCAGCTTCAATCTACGCCGCCTGGGATCGCTGGCCCTCTTGGGACTGACCTCCTTCACCACCCTGCCACTGCGCGTCTGGAGCATGGTGGGAGCCGGCATTTCCCTGCTGGCTCTGGCCTATGGCCTGTGGATTGCGGCCGAAGCCCTATTCTTTGGCAACCCTTTGCGCGGCTGGCCCACACTGGCCGCCAGCATCATGCTGTTCTCGGGCGTGCAACTGCTGTCCATCGGCATTCTGGGCGAGTACATCGGTCGCATCTACGAAGAGGTCAAGCGCCGCCCGATCTATCTGGTGGCCCATGATGAAGACCGCAGCCCGCTGCGCGAGCCATCGTGATCGCGGGCGCGCTGCAAAGACTGCGCCGCCTGCCGCAGCTGCTGCAGTTCGTGCTGGTGGGCGGCTCGGCAGCCGCCACGCATCTGGCGGTGGTCGCCCTGCTGGTGTCACTGCTGGGCCTGCCGCCGCTCGGCGCCAATGTACTGGCGTTTCTCGTGGCCTTTATGGTCAGCTACAACGGTCATGCGCTGCTCACTTTTTCAGCAGCGCAGGCCAGGGGCTGGCCGGTGATGGCGAAATTCTTTGCCGTGGCCTGTCTTTCCTTTGTCGCCAATGAGCTGCTCTACTACATCGCCCTGAACTGGCTGCACTGGCATTACTTCTGGAGTCTGGCCGCCGTGCTGGTGCTGGTGGCCATTGGCACTTTTGTCATGAGCAAGTTCTGGGCCTTCAAGGCAGGCAGCGCCGCATGAATCACATGAAAACCTCCCGCGCCATCCTGCTGTGTGCCGACGATTACGCCCTGCATCCGCTGGTGGACGAGGCCGTGCAGCAGTTGACGCTTGCCGGTCGTCTGTCGGCCACCAGCTGCATGACCACCTCGCCACTCTGGCCGCAAGCCGCGCCGGCATTGCGGGAGTTGCGTCCCCGGCTCTCGGTGGGTCTGCACTTCAACCTGACCGAAGACCATGGCGGACAGCATGGAGCCCGGGCGCTGGGCACGGTGCTACGCCAGGCCTATGCCAGGCAGATACCGCAGGAACTGATGCGCCAGGCCTGGCGCGAACAGCTCGATGCTTTCGAGCAGGTCATGGGCACGGCCCCAGACTTCATAGATGGCCACCAGCATGTGCATCAGTTGCCGGGTCTGCGAGCGGCCATGCAGCAGGAGCTCCAGAGCCGCTACGCCGCGCACGAGATGCCCTGGGTGCGCTCCACGGCACCGGCCGCAGGTCTGTGGCGCAGCCCCAAGGCCGCCATCATTGCCTTGCTAGGCGGCTGGGCCACCACCAGACGGCTACGCCACGCAGGCATCCCCATGAACCATGGCTTTGGCGGCGTCTATGGCTTTGATGCCCCCGACACCGCCAGCTATGGCAGGCAGATGGCCGGCTGGCTACCGCATATGGCGGCTGGCGGCCTGCTGATGTGTCACCCGGCCAGCGGCGTGGTGCAGGGCGATGCCATAGGCAGGCAGCGCCCCGTGGAGTTCGGCTATCTGATGTCGGATGCTTTTGGCGAGCTGCTGCAGCGCACCGGCTGCCATATCCATCAAGGTCCCATACAACTGGGCTAAGACTTTGGGGACTGCTCCCGCATCCCGGCCACCGCCCGCTCAAAGACCCGCCAGAAGGCGGCGTCCTGCGTGGTCGCGAAATTGATGCGCATGCAGGTGCTGGAGCCCCGGCTGGCATGAAACATGGCACCGGGGGCAATCATGTAGCCCTGATCCAGCAGCAGTTGGGTCAGTACCTCGGTATCCACACCGGTATCCACCCAGCCGAACATGCCCGCAGGCTCGGCCACAAAACGGCAACCGGCAGCCTGGGCCAGCGCCACGCTGCGCATGCGCGCCTGGGCCAGATGCTGGCGCAGCCGCTCGGCATGGCGGCGCAGCTGGCCTTGCTCCATGCACAGGGCCAGGGCCTGCTCCATGGGGGTCGGCGTGGACAGTGTAGACAGCAGCTTGGTGTCCAGCAGTCTCTCGACCAGCTCGGGCGGCGCAGCCAGATAGCCCAGGCGCCAGTTGGGCACCAGCACCTTGGCAAAGCCGCTAATGTAGATGCTGCGCTGCAGCCGGTCCAGCACCGACACGCGTGGTGCGTGATCAGACGCAATATGACAGTAGCTATCGTCCTCCACCACATAAAAGCCATGGCGCTGCGCCATCTGCAGCACCTCATGGGCGCTGGCCGCGCTCAGGCTGTAGCCCGTGGGGTTGTGCAGCACGCTGACACTCACATAGAGCTTGGGGGCCATGGTCTCGCAATAGCGCTGCATCACCGCCATGTCCGGCCCCTCGGGTCCGCGCGGCACCGGCAGCACGCGCATGCCCATGGCGGCCAGGCGCGCATATTCCACGGCCCAGCCCGGCTCTTCCACCATCACCGGATCGCCGGGCTGTAGCAGGGCCCGGCTCACGATGTCCAGCGCCTGGGTCGCGCCCAGGGTGGTGATGATCTGGCCCGGCCCGGCAGCGATGCCTATGCGCTGCATGCGCCGTGCCAGCGCCTCGCGCAGCCGGCTGTCGCCCATGGGTTCGCCGTAGCGCACCAGCGATTCGCGCAGCGCCTGCCCGCTGGTGACCTTGCGCATGGCCGCCACCAGAAAGCCGGCATCCAGCCACTCGGCGGGCAGCACACCGGCACCGGGCTGGGGTTTGCCGGCCACGCTCTCCACAAACATGCCGCGGATCAGCATGGTGGCGTTGATGCGCGTGCCCGGCGGGATGCCTACCGGGGTATTGACTGCTCCCTCATTGATAGCTATCTGCGCTTTACTGTCCTGCGTTTGAAGCGGATTTTGCACAATATCGCGCACAAAGAAGCCGCGTTGCGGCCTGGCCTCGACCAGTCCCTGGGCCTGCAGCAGGTCGTAGGCAGCCACCACCGTGTACGGACTCACGCCCTGCTGGCGCGCACATTCACGCACCGAAGGCAGGCGCGCGCCTGCGGGCAGCAGCCTGGTGCGTATGCGTTCGGCCAGACGCTCGGCCAGTTGCTGGGTCAGGGTCAGGGCCGCCTGGCGGGACAGGGAGATGGACATGGTGATGTGCAGCGAACTGTATTGAAGCGGATACCAATACAGAAGTCATAATTGTGAGACTGTCTGTATAGGTACTGTAATGGTCTCAAGCGTATATTGAGTCCATCAACCTCTCTTGGCCGCCCTCCACACAGGGCTATGGTCACGGTCTTCGGCCTCACCGACTGCAGACCACACTGTCGCAATTGCCCGCCAGCCCACACAGGCAAACCGGCCGCGACACAATAAGCCCCACCTGCTGGTGCATAGTTGCAGCGCCTTGCGCACCGCAGCGATTGCATCCCGAGCCCCAAGCTCGGGCCGGCACATGCCCGACAATGGCGTGAGAATGCACACCGGCCAGCCCTGCTCGGGCTGGCAACGTAGAGATCGAGTACTGTTTTATGACAACCTGGACGCTGGCAGAACGTGCTGCCAAGATGAATTCCTCCGCCATCCGCGAGATCCTCAAGCTGACCGACCGCCCCGGCATCATCAGCATGGCTGGCGGCCTGCCCTCCACCAAGGCCTTCCCCTTGGACGCGTTCACCGAAGCCTGCCAGACCGTGATGCAGCGTGACGGCGCCGCAGCCCTGCAGTACTCGACCACCGAAGGCTTTGCCCCGCTACGTCAGGCGATTGCCGACTTCCTGCCCTGGAACGTCGATCCCGAACAGATCCTGATCACCACCGGCAGCCAGCAGGCGCTGGACCTGATCGGCAAGGTGTTCCTGGACAAGGGCAGCCGTCTGCTGGTCGAAAAGCCCACCTACCTGGGCGCCCTGCAGGCCTTCACTCCCATGGAACCCGTGGCCGTGGGCGTGGACAGCGATGACGAAGGCATGCTGATCGACGACTTTGCCAAGCAGATCGGCAGCGGCGCCGGCAAGGCCCGCCTGGCCTATGTGCTGCCCAACTTCCAGAACCCCACCGGCCGCACCATGAGCGACGCGCGCCGTCAGGCTCTGGTCGACAAGGCCAGGGAACTGGACATTCCCCTCATCGAGGACAACCCCTACGGCGACCTCTGGTACGAGCAGGAACCTCCCCTGCCCCTGGCTGCACGCAACCCCGAGGGCGTGATCTACATGGGCTCGTTCTCCAAGGTGCTGGCCCCCGGCCTGCGCATCGGCTTCATCGTCGCGCCCAAGTCCGTGTATGGCAAGCTGACCCAGGCCAAGCAGGCTGCCGACCTGCACACCCCCAGCTTCAACCAGCGCGTGGTGGCCGAGGTCATCAAGGACGGCTTCCTGGACCGCCATGTGCCCACCATCCGCGCCATGTACAAGGCCCAGCGCGATGTGATGCTGATGGCCCTGGAGCGCGAAATGGCCGGCCTCGACGTGAAGTGGACTCGTCCCGTGGGCGGCATGTTCCTCTGGGTCAGGCTGCCTGCGGGCATGGACGCCCAGGCCCTGCTGGCCAAGGCCGTGGAGCGCAATATGGCCTTTGTGCCCGGCGCGCCCTTCTATGCCGGCGATGCGCAAAACAACACGCTGCGCCTGTCGTATGTGACGGTGTCTGCCGAGCAGATCAACATCGGCATCAAGTCCCTGGCCGAGGCCATCAAGGCCAGCTTGTAACTGGTGAACACCCCCTGAGGCGCTGACGCGCCTAGGCGGCCCCGCCTTCCCCCTCTCTCGCTTTGCTGCGCAATGCGGGAGGGGGACGACAGCCTCGCCGCGAGGCGGCTCTTGCTCGCTGTCTCTGATGTGCGATGGCAAGCTCCAGGTCCTATCAACCGGCGCTGTGCGGAACCTCCGTGCAGCGCCGGTTTTTCTTTTTGCCGACAATCGCTGCCCATGTCTGCCTGTGCACATACCAGCCCTATCTCTCGTCCCTATATGACCGTGGACGTGTTCACGCACACCGCGCTGCTCGGCAACCCCGTGGCCGTGGTGCTGGGTGCCGATGGCTTGAGCGAGGCCCAGATGCAGGCCTTCGCGCGCTGGACCAATCTGTCGGAAACCACTTTTGTGCTGCAGCCCACGCCCAAGGGACTGGCTGCGGGCGCCGACTACCAGCTACGGATCTTCACGCCCGCGGGCGAGCTGGCTTTTGCCGGCCACCCCACGCTGGGCAGCTGCCATGCCTGGCTGGCCCAGGGCGGCCAGCCGCGCAACCCCGAGCAGGTGCTTCAGGAGTGCAAGAAAGGTCTGGTAGCCATTGGCTGCGATACGCAAGGCGCGCTGTTTTTCGAAGCGCCTTCGCTCGACTCCCAGGAAATTCCCGAAGTGGAGCTGGCCCCCGTGCTGCAGGCGCTGGGCTTGCAGCGTGAGCAGCTGCTGATGGCGCGCAGCCTCCATAACGGCTCGCCCTGGCTGGGCCTGCTGCTCGACCACCCCGATACAGTTCTGAGTGTGGAGCCGGACTTTGGAGCGCTCAAGAAGCTGGGGGCCAAAGCCGGTCTGGCAGCCATTTATGAGGTGGAAGAGGATGCCCCGCTGATTGGCCGTTCCAGCCGCGAGGCCCGCGCTTTTGCGAAGCAGGCTGAAGAAGCCGCTTATGAAAAAGTGACTTCAGCTCAGCCGCGTCTGGAAGTGCGCGCCCTGGTCGGCGAGACAGCGAGCGAAGACCCTGTCACCGGCAGCCTGAATGCAGCGCTGGCCCAATGGCTGACGGGCGAAGGTCTGCTGCAGACGCCCTATATCGCCGCGCAAGGCGTATGCGTGGGCCGTGACGGCCAGGTCCATGTGCAGACCGCAGCCAACGGCAAGCTCTGGGTGGGCGGCCACACCGTGACCGTCACCTCAGGCCGCGTCCTGCTTTAAACCTCGGGGCCGGCTCAGAGCTGAGCCGGCGTCATCCTGCAAATCTGGTCGGCCATAGTTTCGGCTTCCTGCGCATTGTGCGTGACCAGAATCGCCGTCTGTCCGGCAGACTGCAGAATGTCGCGCACCTCCAGTGTCAGGCGCTCGCGCGTGGCAGCGTCGAGGTTCGAAAATGGTTCATCGAGCAGCAGCAGGGCAGGGGACGGCGCCAGGGCCCGCGCCAGGGCCACGCGCTGCTGCTGGCCGCCGGACAGCTCGTGCGGGAACTTGCTACCTGAATCCGCCAGCCCCACCACGGCAAGCAGTTCCTGCACACGTTTGTCGCGCTCTGGCTTGCCCATACGGCGCAGGCCGAAACCCACGTTCTGTGCGGCCGACAGGTGCGGGAACAGCCCGTACTCCTGGAACATCATGCCCACATGGCGCTGCTCGGGAGGCAGATGCGTGCCGGGGCCGGAGAGCAGCACCTTGCCCAGATGAATGCTGCCCGCGCGCACCGGCTCGAAACCCGCGATGGCACGCAGCACCGAAGTCTTGCCACACCCCGAGGGGCCCAGCAGGCTGGCGATATGGCCGGCAGGTACGTGAAGATCAAAACCCTGCAGGACCGTATGAAAGCCCTGAGGCGATTCGTAGCCCAGTTGCAGCTGTGCAATTTGTAGAGAGGCAGTCATGCAATCACTTCATATTCAATAGCTGCTGACGCAGTGCCCTAAAGCATTTGAGGCAGATTTCATATTATTTCTTCTCATCCGACAGCTGCGTGCGTGCCAGCAGCATGACGGGAATCAGCCCCGCGACCACAATGCACAACGCGGCGATCGCACCCTCCTCATAGGTGCCGCGCGCGGCTTCGGCATAGAGCCAGGTGGCCAGGGTATCGAAATCGGCCGGGCGCAGCAGCAAGGTGGCGGGCAGCTCTTTCATTGCATCGACAAACACCAGCATGGCGCTAGTCGCCATGGCGGGGCGCAGCAGCGGCAGGTGCACGCGGCGCAGCGTGCCCAGGCGGCTTTCGCCCAGCAGGCGCGAGGCCTGCTCCAGCGTCGGCGGGATACGCGCCAGCCCGGCCTCGATACCGCCCACGGGCATGACCAGAAAGCGAATTACGCAAGCAGCGACCAGCACCACGCCCAGACCCATCAGCGGCAAGCCCTTGGCACCAAACAGGCTGGCCAGCCCCGCATCCAGCGCCAACGCGGGAGTCAGCAAACCAATCGCCAGTACCGTGCCCGGCACCGCGTAGCCCAGAGCCGCCACCTGCGCAGGCCAGCGCGATGGCGATCGGGCGCTGATGCCGGTGCGCGTGGACCAGGCGATAACCAGACCGGCCGCCACCGCAATCACAGTGACGCCCAGCGCCAGCCCTAGCGTGTTGAGCAGGCTGGAGACCAGTCCCTCTGACACGCCCGAACCCTGTACCAGTCGCTTGCCGCTTTCCCAGGCCAGATAGGCCGCCGGTGCGGCAAAGCCGATCAGCACCGGCAGGATGCAGGCCAGCGTGGCCAGCCAGGCCTTGCCTGCAGGCAGACGATGCGACTCTATGGCGCGCATGCGCTGGGCAAAGCCAAAGCGCTGGCGACTGCGACCCTGACGCTCCAGCCAGACCAGGGCCACCACAGCCAGCAGCATGGAGCAGGCAATCTGCGCGGCACCAGCCAGATCGGAGCGCGTGACCCAGGTGGTGTAGATCGATACCGTGAGCGTGTGCACGCCCAAAAACTCGGAAGCACCGATATCGTTGAGCGTCTCCAGCAGCGCCAGGCTCAGGCCCACGACCAGCGCTGGTCGCGCCATGGGCAGGGCCACGCGCCAAAAAGCACCCCAGTGGGTCTCACCCAGCGAGCGTGCGGCTTCCATCAGATGCGCCGGCTGGGTCATGAACATGGCCCGCGCCGTCATATACACATAAGGGTAGAGCGTGAACCCCAGCACGAAGATCGCACCGCCCATGGAGCGCAGATCGGGCAGGCGCCACTGCCGCGGGCTGTCGTAACCCAGCAGCCAGCGCAGCGCGCCCTGCACCGGGCCTATGGGGTGCAGCAGATCCAGATAGGCAAAGGCCACGATATAGGCCGGCATGGCCAGCGGCAGCAGCAGCGCCCAGTGCAGCCAGCGCCGTCCCGGAAAATCGCAGGCGGTCACCAGCCAGGCACAGCCCGTGCCCACCACCAGCACCACCAGGCCCACCCCGCCCAGGAGCCAGGCCGTATTGGCTGCGGCATCGGGCAGCACATAGCTCAGCAGATCCTGCCAGTGCGCCCAGTCCGAGCCCAGCGCCAGCCAGGCCAGCGAGGCAATGGGCGCAAACACCCCCAGCGCAATCAACCAGCTTGCGCCCTGCCACACCGGCCCGACGGGCCGCAGCCCTGAACGAAGATAAGAAAACATCAAAAAACCAAAAAGGAAACGGCCCTTGGACAGGCATGCTCCATCAAAGGAACACCGAGCAAGGGCCGCCTCGCAGCGAAGGTGTTGTCCCCCTCCCGCGAAGCCAGAGAGGGCGCCCGGTCAGGGGGAAGGCGCGTCAGCGCCTCAGGGGGGGCTACTTATTTATCAAACCCCACCTTGTCGACCAGCACGCTGGCGGCCTTGCGGTGCTTGGCGATCTCGGTCAGCGGCAGCGGATCAATCTTCAGCTCGCCAATACTGCGGGCCACCACGGGATCCAGCGCCACGCCCCTGCGCACAGGGTGCTCATAGTTGGCTTCAGCGTACATATTCTGGGCCGGCTCGGACACCAGGAACTCCAGCAGCTTCACGGCCTGATCGCGGTTGGGCGCATGCTTGGCCACCGAGGCGCCACTGATATTGATATGCGTGCCGCTCTTGGGATCGTTGAAAGTAGGCTTGACGACCTTGATGGCATCGCCCCACTTGCGTGCGTCCGTACCTTCCTTGGCCGCCTTCATATGGCCCACGTAGTAGGTGTTGCCCAGGCCCACATCGCAGATGCCGCCCAGGATGTCTCGGGCGATGTCGCGGTCGCCGCCCGTGGCCTTGCGCGCCAGATTGGCCTTGACGCCCTTGAGCCACTGTTCGGTCTTGGCTTCGCCGTCATGGGCAATCATGGCTGCAATCAGCGCCGTGCTGTAGGGATGCTGGCCGGCACGGCTGCAGACCTTGCCCTTGAACTGGGGCTTGGCCAGGTCTTCATAGCGGAAGGCGCCGAGCTTCATGTCCTTTTCGGCATACAGCACGCGGGCCCGCATGGACAGTGCGAACCACTGGTTGTCTGCGGCGCGCAACTGGGCCGGAATGGCCGCTTCCAGCACGCTGGACTTGACGGGCTGGGTCACGCCACCGTCCACCAGATCCACCAGATTGCCGATGTCCACCGTCATCAGCACATCGGCAGGCGAGCGCTGGCCTTCGGCCTTGACGCGCTCCAGCAAGCCGTCCTTGACAAAGACCGTCTTCACACCGATCTTGGTCTGCGCCGTGAAGGCTGCCAGCAAGGGCTGAATCAGTGCCGGTTCACGGGTGGTGTAGAGCGTGATGTCCTCGGCGTGGGCGGACAGCGCAGGGGCGCACAGGCTGGCAACGGCGGCCAGTGCAAACAGGGGTCGTCGAAACATGAAGGGCTCCAGGAGGTGAACAGGCATAAAAAAACACGCTCCGCCTCGAAACCGACGACCCTCCTGCCAGCCAAGTGCAGGAGATCCATGAACCAGTATCGAAAGCGGAGCGTGTTTTTATGTTTTTGAGAATAGCTCTCAACTATCTTAACCGAGAGGCATGCCCTGCCCGAACTCCAATCCGGACGTCGGTTGCGGAAATAGGCATCCTGGCGCTGTCGCCCAAGCGCCAGCAGGTCGCAGGCATGACAGCGCCGCAAGCGGGCAAGGCCCAACATCCGCGCCATGGGAAACCTCTACCTTGTGCGCCATGGCCAGGCCTCGTTTGGCGCGGATGATTACGACCAGCTCAGCCCACGCGGCCAGGAACAGGCCGTGCGTCTGGGTGAATACTGGCGTGAGCGAGGTCTGAAGTTCGACGCCGTCTATGCGGGCACGCTCAAGCGCCATCAGCAGACGCTGGCCGGCATCGTCCAGGGCCTGGGCAGCGCTTCCAGCCTCGAGGCACAAAGCCGACCCGGACTCAACGAGTACGACAGCGAAGCCCTGCTACGCGCGATTCACCCAGCCCCCCTGCCCAGGCCCGATACGCCCGAGCTGTACCGCTATCATTTCCGCCTGCTGTGCGACGCACTGGCGCAATGGATGGGAGGCACCATCAGCCCGCAGGGCATGCCCGACTGGAACGGCTTTGCGGACGGCGTGCACCAGGTGCTCGAGGAGATACGCCACCAGCACAGCGGCCAGAACGTGCTGCTGGTCAGCAGCGGCGGCCCCATCTCCACTGCCGTGGGCCAGGTGCTTGGCACCGCGCCCGAGGTGACCATCGCCCTCAATATGCGACTGCGCAATATTGCCGTGACGGAGTTCAGCATCAGCCCCAAGCGCCTAATGCTGCAAAGCTTCAACACGCTCAACCATCTCGATAGCGCCGAATACAGAAGCTGGATCACCAGCGCCTGACTCTCCTCAGGCCCGGAGCCGGCCAACGCAAGGTGCTACAAAGCAGCAATGGACTCCATCTTTCTCAGTCTTGGCGATACGGCGCTGACGCTTGAAATAGGCGCGCAGCAGCACCGGCTGCCCATCGGCATCGCCACCCTGGTCAAGGCCTTTGCCCACCGCATGCCCAATGCGCTGATGCTGGAAAACGCGATTGCCGATGTCGAGGATGCCGTCATGCCGGCCGGGCGCTGGCTGCCTGCAGGCGCCAGCCTGCTGCAAACGACAGACCCGCTGCTGCGGCAACTGATCCATGGCGCCACGGCCGACCCGCAAGCCACCCAGGCGTCACGCGAAGCCATCGAGAACCTGTTCGAGCTGCTGGCTCGCCAGGCCCAGCAGCCTGGCCATGCCGATCCGCAGCTGCCGCAGTTCCCCGGGCATGCCGCCGCACTGCTGATCGTGCGCGAGGCCATGCATCACTGGGGACTGGATACCCTGCAAGCAAGCGGTAACTAGCCATACCTGTGCGGCATAGCAGACAGAACGCTTTGCGGCTGCCTCCGGGCATCTTTCGGCGGCACACTCTCGGAATAAAAGTTTCAGACAGAAGGACAAGCATGAAACGCCGCAGTTTTACCCAATCCCTGATCAGTGCCGCAGCGGGGGCTGCCCTGCTGACCGGGTTTGCCGCCACCGCCCAGGCCGAAGGCCTGTCCAACCGTCCCATCCGCATCGTCGTTCCTTTCGGGGCCGGCGGCGTGGCCGATGTGACGGCCCGTGTGGTGGCCCAGCAGTTGTCCACCCAGCTCGGCCAGCCCGTGGTCATCGACAACAAGCCCAGCGCGGGCGGTATCGTGGCGGCCGACACCGTGGCCAAGGCTGCGCCCGACGGCCATACGCTGTTTCTCATGTCCAACGGCAGCGCCGTCACGGTGAATCTGTTCAACAATCTGCCCTTCGACATGGTCAAGGACCTGACGCCCATCTCCACGCTGGGCTACTTTGACATCGGCGTCATCACCGATGCCAAATCGCCCTTCAAGAATTTGGGCGAGCTCGTGAGCTATGCCAAGGCCAATCCCGGCAAGCTGAATCTGGGCAGCATCAACGTGGGCAGCACCCAGCACCTGGCGGCCGAGTTGTTCAAGACCACGGCCGGCATCGATGCACAGATCGTGCCCTTCAACGGCACGCCCGCCGTGGTGACCGCGCTGCGCGGCAAGCAGATCGATGCGGCCGTGGAAATTCTCACGCCCATCATGGGCCAGATCAATTCCAAGGCCGTGAACCTGCTCGCGGTGACGGGCGAGAAGCGCTCGCCGCTGCTGCCCAATGTGCCCACGGCCCAGGAATCCGGCGTCAAGGGCTTTGTGGCCTCGTCCTGGAATGCGCTGGCTGCACCCTCCAAGACGCCCGCCCCCGTGATCGCACGCCTGAACAAGGAAATCAACACGGCCGTCAACAACCCCGAGGTCGCCAAGAAGCTGCGCGAGCTCAATGTGCAGGCCCAGGCCAGCACGCCAGAGCAGACTGCCAAGCTGCTGCAGTCGGAAATCAAGCGCTGGGGCGATGTCATCACCACGGCCAAGATTCCGAAACAATAAGCTCCCCCTATGGCGCTGGCGCGCCCTCCCCCTCTCTCGCTTCGCGGGAGGGGGACAACGCCTTCGCCGCGAGGCGGCTCTTGCTCGGCGTCTCTGAGTTAGATTGCGCCAGTTTTAGAGTGGTTTGGGTTGATTCTCTACGGTGCTCAAGGGTAGGTCATGAATCTCCCCCAGCAGCCTGACCAGGCCCTGCGCCGATGAATGCACCATGGCCGCACCGCGCTCGGCCGTCGCGGCGGCGGAGTTGCCCACGGCTCCTGCCGGGTTGTAGTCCTCGATGGCCCAGCCCAGCTTGGCGCTGCGGCCATTGCCGATGAAGTGGTATTTGCCGGCCCGCTGCTCAGAGCTGGAAGCGAAGTTATGCGCACGTTCCATATGCACGGTCTCGGGCGCCAGGTGCAGCAGCATTGAGGTCTCCACTTCGCCGCCGTGAATGCCGAAGCGATGCTCATGCGCGCAGAACTGCTGGTTGGCCGCATCGTCCACCAGCCCGAACCAGCTGGCGCTGTAGACCAGCAGGCCATGCCGGATGCGCAGCTCGCGCGCAACGATGTCCATCACGCTGACCTGGCCGCCATGACCGTTGAGCAGCAGCAACTTCCTGATGCCGGCGCGCGCCACGCAGGCGCCCAGCTCCGTCCACAGTGCAATCAGCGTGGCCGGCTGCAGGCTCAAGGTGCCCGCATAGTTCGTATGCTCAACCGAAAAACCGATGTTCTGCGGCGGCAGAAACAGCACCGGCAGCTCGGCTGGCAGCTGCGCCAGAGCGGCATCGATGACGCCCTCTATCAGGCAGGCATCCACCGACAGCGGCAGGTGCGGCCCATGCTGCTCCACCGCCGCCACGGGCAGCACGGCCACGGTGTCTGCGGCCAGGCCATTGCTCTGGGCCAGGGCAAAGTCATGGGCCGAAGCCTGGGCCCAGAAGCGCGAGGGCCAGCGGGCAAGCGCGCTTGCGGGAGTGGTCGGAGTATTGCTCATGGCCATCATCGTAGCTGCGCCAGCGCCCCGAAACCACCACATGCCCCGGATTCCGGGCCCACCGCCCGTCAACCGCAACCAGCCGACATGCCCCACAATGGGCCGATGCCTGAAGCCTCCGCCAGCGCCCCGCGCCAGAGTGCGCGCACCGCCAACTCCAAGCCCCAGACCCGCGACCTGACCCAGGGCCCGATTGCCCGCACCTTGCTGGTCTTTGCCCTGCCGATCCTGGCCGGCAATGTGCTGCAGTCGCTCAACGGCTCAGTCAATGCCATCTGGGTGGGCGGTCACCTGGGCGAGGCCGCGCTGACGGCCACCGCCAATGCCAACAACGTGATGTTTGCGCTGATCGGTGCGGTGTTCGGCATCAGCATGGCAACCAATATCCTGATCGCCCAGAGCATGGGGGCGAAAAACATCGCGCAGGCCAAACGTGTGCTTGGCACCAGCGCTACGTTTTTTGGTGTTGTCTCACTGCTGATTGCCGTCCTGGGCTGGCCGCTGTCGCGCCATCTCATGCAATGGATGAGCACGCCCGAAGCGGCCTTGCCGCTGGCCGAGGCCTATCTCCAGATCATCTTTCTGGCCATTCCGCTGCTGTTCATGTTCAGTTTTGTGACGGCGGCCCTGCGCGGCGCGGGAGACACCCGAACGCCGTTCTGGTTTCTGCTCATCGTCGTGGCGCTGGACATGGCCCTCAACCCTCTGCTGATCTTTGGCTGGGGACCCGTGCCGCGCATGGGCATCCAGGGCTCGGCAATGGCCACGCTGATTGCCAATGCCGTGAGCTTTGCGGCCCTGCTGGGCTGGTTGCGTCTGCGCCGCCATCCCTTGTGGATAGGTCGCCGGCAGCTGGGGCTGTTCAAGCCCGATCTGACGATTGTGCGCACTCTGGTGGTCAAGGGCCTGCCCATGGGCGTGCAGATCGTGATGATCTCGCTGGCCATGATCGCCATGATCTCCATGGTCAACGAGCATGGCGTGCAGACGGCATCCGCCTATAGCGCCGCGCTGCAGCTGTGGACCTATGTGCAGATGCCGGCCATGGCCATAGGCGCCGCCTGTTCGTCCATGGCGGCGCAGAACGTGGGCGCGGGCCTCTGGAAGCGTGTCAGCGCCACGGCCAATGCCGGCATGCTGGGCAATCTTCTGCTGACCGGCAGCCTGATCGTCCTCATCGTGCTGCTGGACCGTCATGTGCTGGGCTGGTTTCTGCCCGGCGGCAGCCCCTCCCTGGAGGTGGCCCGCCACCTCAACCACATTGCCATTGGCTCCTTCCTCTTCTTCGGCGTGACCTTTGTGCTGGCCGGCGTGGTGCGCTCCACGGGGGCCGTCATGGCGCCGGTGCTGATTCTGGCGATTGCCATGTGGGGGATACGCGTTCCCGTGGCGCGCTGGCTGCAACCCGTGATGGGCGTGGATGCCATCTGGTGGAGCTTTCCCATCAGCTCCGTCTGCTCCATGCTGATGATGCTGGCCTATTACCGCTGGGGCAACTGGCGCAAGGCGCACATGCTGCCAGCCCAGGCCGCCATGCCGGCTGCAGAGCCGGCCCGGGAACAGACGCCGGCCGCAGAGCAAGCCGAAGCCCCCATGGACAGCGATGCATTGATAGCCCTGGCCGACCCCTGCGAGCGCATCGCCATCCCTGCCGAGGTGGGCGGCCAGCCGCCCAGTACCGTGGCCACCCTGGCCACGGATGCGGGTGCGGGTGCGCCACCGCGCGACGCTAACCCAGGGTGATGCCCCTTTCCTTGACGACGCGCTTCCAGCGCTCGTGGTCGGCGGCGATGAGCCGTCCGAACTCCTGGGGCGTGCTGCGTCGCGTCAGGTAGTTGTAGCCGGCCAGCCTGGCCGTCACATCGGGCATCTGCATGATCCTGTCCATCTGCTGGGCCAGATAGCCCACGATCTCCTGCGGCGTGCCCTTGGGCGCCAGCAGGCCCGACCAGGAACTGAAATCCATGCCACTGACACCCAGCTCGCGTAATGTTGGCACCTGCGCAAAGGTCGGTGCACGCTGGGGCAGCAGTACGGCCAGGGCCTTGACCTTGCCCGCGCGAATCATTTCCACCGAGGTGAAGGAGTCAAACGAGAAGTCCACCTCGCCCGCCACCACGGCCTGCATCTGAGCGCCAGTGCCCTTGTACTGGGCATTGACGATGCCGGGCACCTCGACCACCTTCTTGAACTGTTCGGTGATCAGCGAGATCATGCTGCTGCCCGAGGAGGCACTCAGCGGCCGGCCCTGCTTGGCCATGGCGATCAGCTCCTGCATGCTGTTGACGGGCAGGTCCTTGCGCGCAATCACCACAAAACCGACATCGCACAGATGACTGATGGGCTCGAAGCTAGCCAGCGCCTCGTAGCCGGTCTTGTAGAGCACGGGACTCAGGGTCTGCGCTCCTGCCGTGTTCATCAACAGCGTGCAGCCATCGGGTGCGGCGCGGGCTGCCAATTCGGAGCCGATGACCCCGTTGGCGCCGCCCTTGTTGTCGACCACAAAGGACTGGCCCGTGATTTCGCCGAGCTTCTGCATGGCAAGCCTCGCCACCACGTCCGTGGTGCCTCCGGCCGGAAACGGCACGATGACCCGTACCGACTTGTCCGGATAGGCTGGCGCAGCGACCGCATGCCAGGGCAGCGCGATGGCAGCACAGGCAGTCGAGGTGGCAAGAAAGCGGCGGCGTGAGGTATTCACCATAATGCTTGTCTCCTGTAATTGCCCGGCAACGGACTCCTGCGACCGGCTCCGGCTGCGGGCTGTTTGAGCCTTGTTGGCCGGGCCATGATGGAGTCCGCCCGCGCCTTCTGTCCAATACCATGCGCCTATGCAAGCATTGGTTTTGCCAATCGGCCGCCCCCGTGCAGGGAACCAAAAACACCGCCACAGACTCCCACCGTCCGCCATGTCTTCTCAAGCCCTTTTCCTGACCACCGGACCCCGCAGCCTCTCGCAGCGCCTTTCACTCTGGCTAATGCTGGCGCTGACCGTCTGGGTCTGTGCCTTCTCCACCGGTGCCGGCGCGCAGATCTTGCTCAAGAATGCGGCTTCGGGTGGCGCCACCGTGCAGACGCCGCGCGTGCAGGCCGAGCTGGTGGCCCAGACCCCCGAGGGCATCACCGCCGGGCAGGTCTTCTGGCTGGGGTTGAAGATCACCCACCAGCCCGAATGGCATACCTATTGGAAGAATGCCGGCGACTCGGGCCTGCCCACGGTGCTGCATTGGCAGTTGCCCCCGGGCCTGGAGGCTGGCCCCATCGCCTGGCCACTGCCTCATGCGCTGCGCGTAGGGCCCCTGGTCAATTATGGCTATGAGGACACGGTGCTGCTGCCCGTACCCATCAAGGTCGCGGCCGACTTCAAGGCACCGGCCTCTGGCATGGTCGACGTGGGCCTGGCCGCCGAATGGCTGGTCTGCCGCGTGGAATGCATTCCAGAGTCCGGGAATTTCCAGCTGCAGATCCCCGTTCAGAGCAGCAGCGCTGCGCAAAACCATGCCTTTGTGCAAGCCCAGGCCGGCCAGCCCCAGACGCTGAGCCAGGGCGGCCAGGCCCTTGTCGAGCCCGGCAAGACCGAAGGCTCGAACCTGCCCGACGACCGTGTGACGCTGCGCATACCCGGACTGCCCGCCAGCCTGAAGGGCAAGACACTGGAGTTCTATCCCGAGAACGCCGACACCTTCAAGCATGCCGCAGAGTCGGGCAAGGACTGGAAGCAGCACTGGGACGGTGACGTCTGGGTGGGCGAAAACATGCCTCTGTCCGATATGCGCGGCGAAACCGCAGCGCAACTGGCCGTGGTGCTTGCCCTGCCGCCCGCTGAGCGCGCTGCGGCGCTGGAGCGGGGCGAAAGCGCTGGCTGGCGCAGCGAGCTGGCCGTGCAGGGCCGCTGGAGCGCCCCCGCGCTCGCAGGCGTTCCCCCGGCCCTGGCCGCAGCGCTGGAGGCCAACAGGACCGCTTCACAGACCATACCTGCGGGCAATACGGCCAGTGCAGGCAGCCTCTGGGCGGCCCTGCTGGGCGGCCTGATCGGCGGTCTGATCCTCAACCTCATGCCCTGCGTGTTTCCCGTGCTGGCCATCAAGGTACTGGGGTTTGCGGTGCATGGCCAGAACCGCCAGGCCCAGAAACTGGGTGGCCTAGCCTATGCCGCCGGCGTGGTGCTGTCCTTTGTAGCACTCGGCGCACTGCTGCTGGGCCTGCGCGCGGCCGGTCAGCAACTGGGCTGGGGCTTCCAGCTGCAGTCGCCCGTGGTGGTATCGCTGCTGGCAGCGCTGTTCACCGTGCTGGGACTGAATCTGGCCGGCTGGTTCGAGTTCGGCAGTCTGCTGCCCAGCAGCATTGCCAGCGCCCAGGCACGCAACCCGATACTGGACTCCTTTCTCTCCGGCGTGCTGGCCGTAGCCATTGCGTCTCCCTGCACGGCGCCCTTCATGGGTGCCTCTTTGGGCTTTGCCATCGATATGCCTGCGGCGCAGGCGCTGACGGTGTTTGCCGCACTGGGCTTGGGCATGGCCCTGCCCTATCTGCTGGCCAGCCTCGTGCCCGCCGTCGTGAGCTGGCTGCCCCACCCCGGTCCCTGGATGCAAACCTTCCGCCACGCCATGGCCTTCCCCATGTTTGCCACCGTGGTCTGGCTGGTCTGGGTGCTGGGCCACCAGGGCGGCATGGATGCCGCCGCGGCTCTGCTGGCCCTGCTGCTGGTGCTGGCCGCGCTGATCTGGACCCTGGGCCTGCGCGGCAAGAGCCGCATGAGCCTCGGCGCCATCGCCTTGCTGCTGGCCGTTGGCGTGGCCTATTACGCCGTGCCGCTGATCAAGGCCGAGCCTGTGGATCAGGTCAGGGCACAGGCCGGCGAACTCTGGCAACCCTGGTCGGCAGACAAGGTTCAGTCTGCCCAGACCTCTGGCCAGCCGGTGTTTGTGGATTTCACGGCCGCCTGGTGCGTGACCTGCCAGGTCAACAAGCGCACCACGCTGAGCAATGCCGAGGTGCTGGCAGCTTTCGAACAGCGCAAGGTGCAGCTGCTGCGCGCCGACTGGACACGCCAGGACCCGGCCATCACCCAGGCACTGCAATCACTGGGACGCAGCGGCGTCCCCGTCTATGTGCTGTACCTGCCCGGCAAGCCGCCGGTGGTGATGAGCGAGCTGCTCTCTAAGAGCGAAGTGCTGGACGCGCTAAAGCAGATCTAGGCCGCTCTCGCGCGCCGGTCGCTGCGCCCCCTCATGCCTGCTGCAGCTCCTCGTGCAAGCAGAGGTAATTGCCTTCCGTGTCCTTGAACCAGGCGGCTTTCTCGGCTCCCAGCACGCAGACATGCGTCGATGGTCTTGAAATCGGGAAAGTCATAGTCTTCAAACACCACGCCCCGGCTTTTCAGCTCCCGAATGCTCGCGGCGATATGGGACACCTGGAAGCTGATCGCCGTGTGCTCGGCCTTGGTGCCTCCAGGCTTGGGAAACAGGGCCAGGGCGCTGCCGCCCACCCGATAGACGAATTTCCCGTCGGGTCGCAGCTCCCCGGGCTGCAGACCCAGGCATTCCTCGTAGAAAGCGCGGGCCCGCGACAGATCCATTACCGGCAGCATCGTCGTCACCGCAGATTGTAAGCATAAGAACTCCTTTGCCCGGCGCCCCAAGTCGAGCAGACCAAGCTTAGTCTCGTGGGCCGGCAGAAGCCAGAGTCGGCGGGTTTCATGAGCCTGGCGCAATCAACTTTACGACTCGGCACACCAGTCTCGCCCTGTCAAACCGGCGGGTTCCAGTCTGGCTTCGGTTCGCGCTGGAACGCGACTCCAAGCACGAGCGCAGCACCTATGGCACAAACCGGACAAAAGCTCTAGACTGGAATTGCCCACAAGCCAGGCACAACCGCAGTTTTCGGCCTTTGCCAGCCTTGCACGCGTTGACTGCTGCGGACCGCCTGAACTGCACAGGAGGTAAGCCATGCATGCCAACCTTATCCATCAGCCGTCTCACAAACGTCTTTGCCTGTTGCGTGCACTGGCGCTAGCCAGCCTGGCCATTGCCGGTCTGGCCCTGCCCTTTGCCTGGGACATCCTAGCCAGCATCAACAGCATGCCCAAGATGCATTGGCTGCAGCAGATACTGGCACAGGCACCGGCCTTCAGCTGGCTGATGATGTTTGTCTGGGGCGGAGCCATACCACTGGTCTTGCTCAAGAGCATGGACCAGACCCCCTCGCACAAGCTGCGCACCACGGTGGTGATGCTGGTCCTGATGTGGGTCGCCGTCACCTGGTATGTGCACATGCCGGCCAGCAATCAGTGCACCGCGCTCTATGCTTCCTGGGAATGGGCCTGCTCGGTTCTCCAATGGGGCTACAGCATGAGTCTGGTGCTGTCCATTGCCGCCTACGCTTTCCTCATGCTGGGCCTGATGGTTACCGCGCTGGGCCTGTTTGCCGAAGGCCTGGAAGATGAGCCCAGCCACGCCGCATAGCACGCCCGCCCAAGCAAAAAGCCTGCGACATCGGCCGCAGGCTTTTTGATTTCTGCTCCCGCCTCAAGCCTTCATGCGCCCGAACAGGCGGCGATAGCGAGAAGGCAGATCCTGCATGCGCATCATGATGGGCAGATCGGCGGTATTGAAGTCGCTATCCCAGGCAGGTGCCCCCAGCACCTTGGCGCCGGCGCGCAGATAGCCCTGAATCAGCGCTGGCGGCTCGACCTTCAGCGCATCCACCGAGACATTGCTGATACATGCCAGCTCTTCGGGCAGCGCCACCCGCGGGCGCACCTGCAACTCGGGCTCGGCCAGATGGCTCTGGCGCAGTTGCTGCCAGATGCGTGCCGGGCCTTCGCCATGGGCCAGACCGGGGTACTGCATGGGAATGCTGGCGCAGCCCACCATGGCCTCCAGTTGGTTGCGCTGCATGAACTCGGCCAATGCCCCCCAGAGCGCCAGAATCACGCCGCCTTGGCGATGCTCCGCATGCACGCAACTGCGTCCCAGCTCCACCATCTGTGCGCGCCAGGCGTTGATGGGCGAGAGGTCGAACTCCTGATCGCTGTACAGACCGCCGGCGCGCTGGGCCTGAGCGGGAGTCAGCAGACGGTAGGTGCCGATCACCTTATTCTGCTCTTCATCACAGACCATCAGATGCTCGCAGAAATCGTCAAAGACATCGATGTCGTGACCTGCCACGGGCGTCTGAAGCACAGCACCCATTTCTTCGGCAAAGATCTGATAGCGCAGGCGCTGGGCCTGGCGAACCTCGTCCAGATGACGGGCCCAACGCACCTGCAGGCGCAAAGCGGGCGCTGCAGCGTGTGCGGGACTGGCGGGGCGATGGGAAAGCGAGGGAGCCGATGACGGTGTCGTCGCGATGCTCTGGCCATTCAGCGCATCAAGAATCTCGGGATGCCTCATGTCTGCTTTCCTCCGGTGTTGGACGCAGTTGGCGGCCTGCCTGTGCCACACGGTGTGTCTGCGTGGCGTCATTGTGGAAAACACAGATGAAGCCCGCGCGACACTTGGATGACGGTTGCATGACAAACCATGGCAGCCACCATCCCTGCACAGAGAGCTGAATTGCTGCTCGGGATTGTGGTGAATGGGAAAGCCGGAGTGGGCGACAATCGACATATGAGTTTCGCCCCCCTGACCAATGACACCTTCCTGCGCGCATGCCGTCGCCAGGCTACTGACTACACGCCCCTGTGGCTGATGCGCCAGGCGGGACGTTACCTGCCCGAGTACAAGGCCACCCGCGCCAGGGCCGGCAGCTTCATGGGTCTGGCCACCAATGTGGACTACGCCACCGAGGTGACTCTGCAGCCGCTGGAACGCTTCCCTCTGGACGCGGCCATTCTGTTCAGCGACATCCTGACCGTGCCCGACGCCATGGGCCTGGGCCTGTCGTTCGCCGAAGGCGAAGGTCCGCGCTTTGCCAAGGTCGTGCGCGACGAGGCTGCCGTGGCCGAGCTGGCGGTGCCCGACATGGACAAGCTGCGCTATGTGTTTGACGCCGTCACCAATATCCGCAAGGCGCTCAACGGCCGTGTGCCCCTGATCGGCTTCTCGGGCAGCCCCTGGACTCTGGCCTGCTACATGACCGAGGGCAAGGGCAGCGATGACTACCGCACCGTCAAGTCGCTGATGTACTCGCGCCCCGACCTGATGCACCGCATCCTGGCAGTCAACGCCGACAGCGTGGCCGCCTACCTGAACGCCCAGATCGATGCCGGCGCCCAGGCCGTGATGATTTTTGACAGCTGGGGCGGCGTGCTGGCTGACGGCGCTTTCCAGGAATTCAGCCTGGCCTATACCAAGCGCGTGCTGGCTGGTCTCAAGCGCTCCGGTGTGGACGGCAGCGACGTGCCCCGTATCGTCTTCACCAAGGGTGGAGGCATCTGGCTGCCCGACATGAAGGACATCGACTGCGAAGTGCTGGGTCTGGACTGGACGGCCAATCTGGGCAAGGCTCGCGCCATCGCGGGCGGCGAGATCGGCGGCCCCGGCAAGGCGCTGCAGGGCAATATCGACCCCAATGTACTGTTTGCTGCGCCCGAGCAGGTCGCCGCCCAGGCGCGTGCCGTGCTGGACAGCTTTGGCAAGCCCCATACCGACAAAAGCACCACCGGCCCCACCCACATCTTCAATCTGGGTCATGGCATCAGCCAGTTCACCCCGCCCGAACATGTGGCCGCGCTGGTCGAAGCTGTGCACAAGCACTCGCGCCTGCAGCGCGCTCAGGGCTGATTCCCGCTGCAACAACGGCCTTGCCGGGCGTTTGTTGCAGCATCACAAGCTCGTATCACCCAAGCGGATCAAGTGGTTATTGGACGACAATTCCTGGCCTGCGACGCAGAGCAATAGCGGCAAGCCATTGATTTCAAACCACTAAATATCAAAACCCTCGAAATTCGGCGCCAGCAGTGTTTGGCGCTTTTTTATTCTTTCATTTCCTCCTGCCTCGATTGAAGGAAGTTATCCACATGTGGATGTTCCGAGGAGGCATCAGGTCTCGCGGATGCTTGCATTCCTGCTATTTTTTTGGGAAGTTAAAGACTTTGCACCATGGTTTGCGCGCAGTTAAGTTTAGGGAGCTTCTCGGTTGACAGTGCCTCGCCACCTGATTTATGCACAGATCTGGCAAGGCAGAGTCCCTGCATGCGCCCCGTCCGCCCCATCTCGGAAAAGCACCAAAAATACATATAAGTATTTGTTTTTAATATATTAATTACTGATGTATTCAGTTCTCCTGCTGGCTTCCAGATGCGAATCGGACTTGACTGGAGCTTTGGCGCATATTTTTTCTCACAAAGTTATCCACAGAGCGCAAAGCCTTGGCAGGCCTCAAAATCTGCTATAGCTCTGAGGAGCTGCGGCCCTGGCAGCACTTTCCCCTTATCCCAGCCCATGTCCCATACCGCTTACGTTGCCGTCCAGACCCCTGCCCATAGCGCCGTAGGTGATCTGTTGAGCTACGGCAGCGACGCGCCACTGGAGCCCGGCACGCTGGTACGCGTTCCCCTGGGAAAAAGGGAGTTGCTGGGCGTGGTCTGGGATACGCCGGCCGCCCCCGAAGCGATTCCCGATGGTGTGGAGCTGCGCAGCATTGCAGCCCAGCTGCAGGGCATAGCGCCGCTGGACCAGGCCTGGCGACGGCTGGTGGCCTTTGCCGCCTACTATTACCAGCGCAGCCTCGGCGAAATCGCCGTCGCCGCCCTGCCACCACAATTGCGTGAGATGTCGCCCGAGCAACTGGCCCGGCGGCTGGCTCCGCCCAAGACAACCAAGACGCCAGCCGGCAAGCGCAGGAAGACACTGGCCGCCGAAGCAGCACCGGCGAGCGCCGCGACGGCGGCTCACACACCTGACGCCGGCAGCGCAATGCCTTTGGTCGCGCTCAGCTCCGAGCAGTCCTCGGTTTTCGAGCAGATTGAGCAAAGCCCCGGCCCCTTCCTGCTCTATGGCAGCACCGGCAGCGGCAAGACCGAGGTTTATCTGCGCGCCGTCCAAGCCATGCTGGATGCCAGGCCCGAGGCACAGGCCCTGGTGATGGTGCCCGAGATCAACCTCACGCCGCAGCTGGAAGAGCGCTTCATCGCCCGCTTCGTGCCACAGTACGGCACGGAGGCCGTTGTCAGCATGCACAGCGGCATGACCAACCCGCAGCGCCTCAAAAGCTGGCTGGCCGCGCACACGGGCCGCGCCCGCATCGTGCTCGGTACACGCATGGCTATTTTTGCCAGCGTGCCGCAACTGGCGCTGATCGTGGTCGATGAAGAGCACGATGCCAGCTACAAGCAGCAGGAAGGCGCGCGCTACTCGGCGCGCGATCTGGCCATCTGGCGCGGCCGTGATACCGGTGCCAAGGTCATCCTGGGCAGCGCCACGCCATCGCTGGAAAGCTGGCATGCCTCTGACCCCGCAGTCGGCCGCTACCTGCGCCTGCATATGCCCAGCCGTATTGGCGCGGCCGGCTCAGGCGCGGCCGGTCTGCCCAGGGTGAGAATGGTGGACATGGGCCAGCAACCCAGGCGCGCCGTGTTCTCGCCACCGCTGATCGAGGCCATTACCGAGCGCGTCAAGCGCGGCGAGCAAAGCCTGATCCTGCTCAACCGCCGCGGCTTTGCCCCCGTACTATTCTGCGCCGACTGCAACTGGAAGAGCGACTGCCCCCATTGCAGCGCCCACCAGGTCTTTCACAAGGGCGACCGCACCCTGCGCTGCCACCACTGCGGCTTTACCCAGCGCGTGCCATTTGCCTGCCCCAGCTGCGGCAACCCCGACATCCTGCCGCTGGGCAAGGGCACGGAGCAGCTGCAGGAAGAGCTGGAGCGGCTGCTGCGCAATGTGCAGCGTCCCGACGGCAATCCGGCCCGCGTGGCGCGCATCGACGCCGACACCACCAAGGCCAAGGGCAGCCTTGAGCAGCAACTGGCCCAGGTGCATGCCGGCGATGTGGATGTGCTGGTCGGCACCCAGATGGTGGCCAAGGGCCATGACTTCCGGCGCATCACGCTGGTGGCCGCCGTTCAACCCGACAGCGCGCTGTACTCCAGCGACTATCGCGCCCCGGAGCGGCTGTTCTGCCTGCTGATGCAGGCCGCCGGGCGCGCCGGGCGCGATGCGCAATATGTGAAGGCCCAGGGCAGCCATCCGGAGATGTGGATTCAAAGCCACGACCCGCAGAACGCCGTCTACACCGCACTGCGCAAGCATGACTATCCGGCGTTTGCCAGGCAGCAGCTCAAGGAACGGTTGGATGCCGGCATGCCGCCCTATGCATTTCAGGCCATAGTCCGGGCCGATGCGCGTACCCAGGAAGCTGCCCAGGCTTTCCTGAATGCCGCCACCCTGGTCGCCAGAGAGGCCAAGCTGCCTTATCTGGACGAGGTGTTCATCTACCCGCCCATCCCCATGGCGGTGCAGCGCGTGGCCAATGTGGAGCGTGCCCAGATGCTGCTGGAAGCCACAAACCGCAGCGCCCTGCTGCGCTTTCTGAATGCCTGGCAGCAGTATCTGCACTGGCTGCGCACTCTGCCCGAGCACAGGCCCCTGGTGCGCTGGCTGGTGGATGTGGATCCGCTCAGCATCTAAAGCCGCTGAAAATTTAAGGGTTTTAAGTCTTAAGCCCTTTACCCATAAGCGCTGACAGCTATCAATTTATATAAACCACAGGCGCCTGGCAAATCCATCGGGATTTGCGCGAATGGGCAAGCCGGCATGGCTATTGCATGGTGTGAGGCTCGGCTCCACAAGAGGCCGTTTCATTCAATCACGGAGCACTACTTCATGCAAAAACAAGTCTTCCGCCAGTCCTTGCTGGCTGCCACCATTGCCGTTCTGGGCATTCTGTCCGCCCCGGGCGCAGCCCTGGCGCAGGATGCATCGCCTGCGGCCGCGCAGGCGGCCAAGGCGCAGGCAGCCAAGCCCAACGTGGTGGTGCTGGCCACGGGCGGCACGATTGCGGGTGCCGGTGCCTCGACCGTCAACAGCGCCACCTACACGGCCGCCAAGGTCCCTGTGGACAAGCTGCTGGCTGGCCTGCCCGAGCTGGCCCAGATCGCCAATGTGCGCGGCGAGCAGGTGTTCCAGATCGCTTCCGAGAGCTTCACCAACGACAATCTGCTGACACTGGCCAAGCGCGTCTCGCAGCTGGCCAAGCAGCCTGATGTGGACGGCATCGTCATCACCCACGGCACGGACACGCTGGCCGAGACCGCCTACTTCCTGAGTCTGACCGTGCACACCGACAAGCCCATTGCCGTGGTCGGCAGCATGCGCCCGGGAACGGCCTTGTCCGCCGATGGCGCGCTGAACCTGGTCAATGCCGTCAGCGTGGCCGGCTCCAAGGACGCCAAGGGCAAGGGCGTCTTCGTCACCATGAATGACGAGATCAACACCGCCCGCGATGTGAACAAGGACATCAACATCCAGACCGGTGCCTTCAAGAGCCAGTGGGGCCCGCTGGGCATGGTGGTCGAGGGCAAGAACTACTGGTTCCGCGCCCCCGTCAAGCGCCACACCATGAACTCCGAGTTCAATATCGACAACATCGACAAGCTGCCCCAGGTGGACATCGTCTATGCCTATGGCAGCGTCCAGCCCACGGCCGTGAATGCCCTGGTCGATGCCGGCGCCAAGGCCATCGTCCATGCCGGCACCGGCAATGGCTCGGTGGCCGACCGCATGGTCAAGCCGCTGCAGGATGCCCGCGGCAAGGGCGTGCTCGTCGTGCGCTCGTCACGCGTGCCCTACGGCTTTGTGCTGCGCAATGCCGAGCAGCCCGACGACAAGTACGACTGGGTGGTCGCCCACGATATGCGCCCCGAAAAGGCACGCCTGCTGACCATGCTGGCACTGACCAAGGGCGCCAACACCAAGGAACTGCAGCGGATGTTCTGGGAGTATTGAACATTCCCCCCTGAGGCGCTGACGCGCCTTCCCCCTCTCTGGCGCTGAGCGCCGGAGGGGGACGACAGCCTCGCTGCGGGGTGGCGGGGCCGCCTAGGCCCTTGCTCGCTGTCTCTTTCGAAAGGGATCTGCATAAGCAAGGGGGGTTAAAAAGCATGAAAAGCGGTTTGCGCAGGCTGGTCTTGCGCAAGCCGCTCTTGTTTTTGATCAGGTCATCAGCGCCACGGCGGCGGAGAAGCTGAGGAAGGCCAGGCTGGTCGATACCAGGATGATGCGCGCCACGCGACCGCTGTGGGCGCCGTAGCGCTCGGTCAGCAGCGACACATTGCTGGCCGAAGGAAGAGCCGCCAGCAGCACCAGCACCACCAGGGTTTCGTGCTGGAGCCCCAGGCCCATGGAGATCGCGGCCAGTCCGACGGCCCAGACCAGCAGCGGATGGACGACCAGCTTGGCCAGCGCAACCGGCACATAGTCCCGCGCTGCCACGCGCTCGTGGCTGTTCATCTGCGAGCGCGCCAGCACGGCGCCTATGGTGAACAAGGCCACTGGTGAAGCCGCTGCCGCCAGCATGGCCACGGTCTTGTCCACCGGGCCGGGCAATACCCAGCCCATGGCCGACGCCAGACCGCCCAGCAGAATCGACCAGGGCATGGGATTGGACGCCATGCCCTTGAGCGAATTGCGCACCGCCAGCCAGATCCCTTGCCCTCCCGCCAGATCGAGGCGGGACAGCGCAATGCAGGCCGAGGTGGTGATGACCATGTCGATGGCCATGGTCACGATCACTGGCCCCGCGCTCTGCGCGCCCAGCAGCGCCGCCAGCATGGGAACGCCCATGAAGCCGGTGTTGGGAAACGCGGCCACCAGAGCGCCGAATGCGGCATCGTTCCAGCCCAGGCGTCTGCGTGTCAGCAGCACGGTCGCGCCTACCATCAGCACCGCACAGAGCAGATAGACCAGGGTGACGTTGATGTCGAGCAGCTGATGAATCGGTGTCTGCGCGCCAAAGCGGTACAGCATGCAGGGCAGTGCGAAGTACAGCACAAAGGCATTGAGGCCGGGGATCGCTGCCTGGGGCAGAATGCCGCGCCATGTGGCGGCAAAGCCGCAAGCCACCAGCGCAAAGAAGGGAAAGGTGATGAATAGAACGGACAGCACCGGCAAATTGTGACAGCGTGCTGTGGCAGACCTCTCAGAGCCTTCGATGAAAATTTTTCAGTGCCGCCCGGGTTCACAAAACAAAGCCTGCGCAAGGCAGGCTACTGTGACGAGTGCAAGGACTGCGCGTCAGAGCTTGAGCTCCTTTTCCACATCGGCAGTCTTGCGGCGCGCCAGTGCCAGATTGGCGCGGGCCTTGTCCAGCACCAGATAGAAGAACACGCCGTCGTTGGCGGCCACGGGACGGATGATGTGATACTGCTTGCCCAGAGTGATCAGGATGTCGTCGATCTGGTCGTTGAGATTGAGCATGCGCATGGTCTTGAGCTTGGCGCGCACCACCTCGGTGTTGCCGGCCGCAGCCAGCTCCATGTCCACGCCGCCGCCGACGCTGCCCATCAGCATGCCGCTGGCGCTGTCCACGAGAGCACCACAGACGGCGCCGTCTGTGGTCATCAAAGCGTTCAGAGAATCCTGGATAGAGGCCATAAATCCACCTTTTTGAAAAGCAAGACAAGGAACCCGTGCGCAGTATGCGCACCCACTCGGACTCAGAACTTCAGTGAACCTGTGATCAGGAAGGCAGGTACCCTGTGGCAACCTCGCCGGCCGCCCAAAGCGCGCGGCCCAGCAAGGCGTTCTGATCGACCACCAGACAGAGAACGGCCGGGAAAGAGCCATTCACCGCCTGGAAGACCACGGTGCCCGACTCCGTCTCGAAGGTCAGGCGCTTGCAATCCTTGTGACCGATTTCATTGGCCACGGCCCTGGCCATGGCCATCAGCGAGCCCGCCATGGCCGACAGCCGCTCGGTCGGCAACTCGCTGCGAATGCGCAGTGCGGCAATCTCGAAGCCGTCAGGGGTACAGAGCAAGGCGATATGGACGCCTGCAACCGGGGCAACCACACGCGCCAGGATTTCCTGGCCGGCCTGCACCGCATGGGCCGGAATCACAAGAGAGGTATGGGTATTCATAGGGTCTGACTTTGCAGGGACAGCAGTGACGCCAGCACGCTCAGCGCATCCAGCATCTGCTGGCGATCACGTGGGTCGGCTTCAATCAGTGGGGTGATCTCATGGCCTCTAGCCACCAGGGCCGAGCTGAATGCCTCCAGCCTTGCTTCGCTGGCGCTGCGGCAGCTGAGAATGAGCATCAGGGGAGCCTGCTCCAGCTCCGCGATCCCCGTCAGCATCTCGCTGGCGTAATCCTCCGCGCCCGCGTCGTTGACATCCAGCATCAGCAGCGCCCCAACCGACGCCGAGAGCACCCAGCGGCGCACGAAATCGAAACGATCCTGGCCGGGACTGCCCACCAGCTGCAGTCGCTCGCCCGAGCCCAGATCAATCTCACCAAACTCCGCCCCTACCGTGGTGAACTCCTTGCTGTGTGCAGCCCTGTCCAGGTTGCGCACATCGCTGCCTGCCATGAGCTCCCCGCACAGGCTGCGCAGCGCCGTGGTCTTACCTATGCCCATGGGCCCAAGCAGACTCACCCGCAGCAGGCCCTGGCCGGGCTGCATGGGCATGAAAGATGTCATGTGCGTCCTCCACGGCTAATCCAGCTCGTCAGTTTGCTGACCCATTGGAGCGTCACCGAAGTGGCGGCCTGCCTTGGGGTGCTTGATTTGCGTGCGTCCGCAGGCTGCTCGGGGCCGCGAGGACTGCAGTGCAGGACGGCCTGAAGCTGAGGCAGGGACAGCAGGGTCGATAGCTGCGGCATTTCGATGCCGGCGTGCTCGGCCAGCGATCTGGCATCGATGGGCCCGCGCGCGAGCAGCGCCAGCACGCGCATGTGCAGCGCACTGTTGGCGCTGCCAGGCAAGGCGACCCAGGACTTGATCTGAAAGCGGTGCGGACAGTCGGCCCCCTGCTGCTGAAGCTCCTGCAGGGCACGCTGCAGCGACAGGGGTGCATCGGTCCTGTGCCGGGCTCTCCAGTCCATGAGGAAAACCGCTGCGCGATCGAGCATGTCGATCAGGTCGGACAGCGTAAAGTCCGCATCAAGATGTGCCGCCCAGCCCTGGGAAGAACGCCCCAGCGGCTGCATGGCAGGCTCGCCACCGAGATAGACTACGCACGGGGCTCTCGCCTCTGCCCTGGCCAGCAGGCTCTCCAGCCCTTCGATCACCAGCACTTCGGCCGCCTGGCGCGGAACCTGACGCCAGGCGGAAAGCGACTTGCGCGCGGCCACGGCGAACAGCGCTTCAAAGCGTTGCTGCACGGCAGGCGTCCAAAGTTCTGCGGCCAAGCTCACTTCACCGATGGTTCTCGCCATGCACAGCACCCTGACTGTTGAGGAAAAGACAATGAATCCCTCAACCACCGAAAATTCGCTGGCGCTCTCGGGATCAAGGCCGGACACGAGGCAATCTTCACGCTACACAACTAACACCTTATTACAACAATTATTCAAGTAACAGCAGAGCGCATGTGTAGGTGAAATGCTCGCTGAGTCCCTGATTTTTGTCAGTTGTGAGCGCTGTCATCAGGGCTCTTCACGGTGAAGCGGTATGCTCCCAGTCCTTGTTTTTGATGATGGGTCACTCTGCTTCATGTCTGCTGGTCTCAACCTCGCTCAGCTCCAGGCCGTGCATTACACCGACGGTCCATGCCTTGTTCTGGCAGGTGCCGGATCGGGCAAGACCCGGGTGATTACGCACAAGATAGGCCGCCTGATCGAAACCGGTCTGCCGCCACGCCGCATTGCCGCCATCACCTTTACCAACAAGGCCGCTGCCGAAATGCGCGAGCGCGCCGCAGGTCTGATCGGCCGCCAGGCCAAGGAGGTGCTGATCTGCACCTTCCACTCGCTGGGCGTGCGCATGGTGCGCGAGGACGGCCACATCCTCGGTCTCAAGCCCCAGTTCAGCATTCTGGACACCGACGACGTCACCGGCATCCTCAAGGACTGCGCAGGCGGCACCACCGATGTGGCGACCGCCCGCCAGTGGCAGTGGACCATCAGCGGCTGGAAGAACCAGGGCTGGGACAGCCGCAAGGCCCTGGCCATGGCGCAGGACGACAACGAGCGCAGCACCGCTCTCATCATGCAACGCTATGAAGAGCGCCTGACCGCCTACCAGAGCGTGGACTTCGACGACCTGATCGGCATGCCCATGCGACTGCTGCGCGGCCACCCCGAGGTGCGTGAGAAATGGCAGCGCCTGCTGGGCCATGTGCTGGTGGACGAGTACCAGGACACCAATGCCACGCAGTACGAGCTGCTGAAATTCCTGGTGGGCGAGCGCGCCCACTTCACGGCCGTGGGAGACGACGATCAGTCGATCTACGGCTGGCGCGGAGCCACGCTAGACAACCTCAAGAAGCTGCCGGTGGACTTTCCGCAGCTCAAGGTCATCAAGCTGGAGCAGAACTACCGCTCCACCAGCGCCATCTTGCGCGCCGCCAACAATGTGATCGGCCCCAACCCCAAGCTGTTTCCGAAGACACTGTTTTCGGAACTCGGCGAGGGCGAACCCGTGCGCATCGTCGACTGCGACACCGAAGAGCACGAGGCCGAGCGTGCCGTGGCCCGCATTCAGAGCCTGCGCGCCAATATGAACCCGCAGCCCGCGTGGAAGGACTTCGCCATCCTCTACCGCGCCAATCACCAGGCCAAGCCCTTCGAGAAGGCGCTGCGCAAGGCCAACATCCCCTACAAGGTCTCGGGCGGCACCAGCTTTTTCGACCGCGCCGAGATCAAGGACCTGTGCGCCTGGTTCCGCCTCTGGATCAACAACGACGACGACCCGGCCTTTCTGCGCTCCATAGGCACGCCCAAGCGAGGCATCGGTCACACCACGCTGGGCAAGCTCGGAGAGTTCTCCGCTGCGCACAAGCTCAGCATGTTCGGCTCGCTGTTCAATGCCATGCTGGAGGAGGCGCTGCCGCGCAAGGCCTTCGAAAGCCTGCTGGAATTCGGCCGCTATATCAACGACCTGGAATACCGCGCCCGCCACACCCTGGGCTTTGAAGCCTCGCGCAGCTTTCTGATCGACTGGCTCAAGGAAATTGGCTACGAACAGTATCTGTATGACAGCGAAGACAGCGAGTCCGTCGCCGCCGCTCGCTGGAGCAATGTGCTGGAGTTCTGCGACTGGATGGCCCAGCGCGCCGGCGGCCAGATCGAGGATGCCGCAGGCGCCGGCACACCGACCGAGGTCAAGAGCCTGCTGGAGGTCTCGCAGAACATTGCCCTGCTGTCCACCATCAGCGAGCGCGAGAAGGAGCAGGACATGGTCGTGCTCTCCACCCTCCATGCCTCCAAGGGCCTGGAATGGCCCCATGTCATGCAGGTCGGCGTCACCGAGGGCATGCTGCCGTTCAAGCTGGACGACGACGACGGCAAGCAGCAAAAGGTCAGCGATGAAACGGCGGCGCGGCTGCAGGAAGAACGCCGCCTGATGTATGTGGGCATCACCCGCGCCCAGCGTACGCTGGCCGTGAGCTGGACCAAGCGCCGCAAGAAAGGCCGCGAGATGGTGGCCTGCCAGCCCAGCCGTTTCATCAAGGAAATGGGCCTTGATGCGGCCACGGCCAAGGAGGACCCGCGCGAGAAGCTGCGCAAGCTGCGCGAGGAATTTGCCGCACGCAAGAACCAGGCGGCGCCGGGCGCCGCCAACTGAAGACCCGAGATGACTTTGAGAACTCTGATTTTCATAGCTGCCAGCGCTTTATCCCTAAGCGCTTGCGCCCAGTTTGACTCCAGATCAGCCAACACTTGCCCGCAAGACTGGCAGATGAGCGACAAGCAACTGCAAGGTGAATGGACTGGCTCCGTCACCGGCAGCGAAGAAGCCACCCGCATGGTGCTGGGCCCGCATCCCGAATGGGCAGGCAACGTCAAGGGCAGCATCAGCCGCCCGGGCGGCAGCCACCCCATGGTCGGCGATGTGAACGACGGCACGGTCACGCTCGAAGAAAGCGCTGACGGCTCACGCATCACCGGCACCTGGCTGGGAGAAGTGGTCGACGGCAGCTGCGGTACAGAAATTCACGGCAGTTACCAGGAGGGAGAGAATGATCCACCCCGCGCGTTCATCATGCGCAAGGTCCAACCCTGAGCAGGGCTGGGCCTTGTCCTGCGTGCATTGATTGATCCCATGAGTATTCGCTTCTTCACCCCGCCGCCCCTGACCCTGAGCATAGGCTTGACACTGGTCGGCGGCCTGAACCCAGCCACCGCCAGCAGCGCGGAACTGCCGCCCCCCGAAAGCTGGCAGCAATGTGCTGCCACCACCAGCAACAACGACCGCCTGGCCTGCTTTGATGCCTGGGCACGCAAGCAAGGCCCGGCGGTTGCGCCCCAGGCCACCGGTTGGAGTGCGCCTGCAACCAGCACACAAGCTGCGCCTGCTCTCACTGCCGCTACCGCCTCGGCGAACAACGCCGCGCCCTCCAGTGCGGCTGCGGCGACTGTCGCCAGCGCCGACCGCGGCCTGGGTCTCTCGCCCAACAACGGCGGCTGCCGCGATCCGCGCTACACCGAGGTGTCGCGCTACTTCGAGCTGGAGCCCGGCACGGACTGCGGCACCTTCAACTTCCGCGGCTACCGTCCCATGTCGGTCTCCGTTGTCATGGGTGACGAGGTCAATCAGCAGCCCTATTCGCCCAGCCGCGGCCTGGCGACCGAGCAGCCCTACCAGAAGCACGAGATGCGCCTGCAGCTCTCGGCCCGCACCAAGATTGCCTCCGGCCTGCTGACCGGCCCCACCTCGAAGGGCAAGGATTCGCTGTGGTTCGGCTATACCCAGCAGTCCTACTGGCAGTTGTTCAACGGCGATATCTCGCGGCCCTTCCGCACCACCGACCACGAGCCCGAGGTCTTCTACGTCTACCCGACGGACGCCCAGTTGCCGCTGGGCTGGCGCTGGCGCTACTCGGGCATAGGCATTGCGCACCAGTCCAACGGTCAGAGCAATCCGCTGTCGCGCAGCTGGAACCGCTGGTATCTGATGACCGGCGCCGAGCTTGGCAACCGCTGGCAGCTGCATCTGAAGGCCTGGCAGCGCATGAAGGAAAGCGCGCTCGAGGACGACAACCCCCACATCCAGGACTACATCGGCCGCGGTGAAGTCAAGCTGGGCTGGAACGTCAACGACCAGAACTACCTGGGCCTGACCGCACGCGGCTCGCTGGGCCAGGGCAAAGGCTCCGGTCGCATCGAATGGCTGCGCACCCTGGGCGAAGGCTGGAACGGCGGCAAGAGCAATCTGCGCCTGCATGTACAGCTGTTCAGCGGCTATGGCGACAGCCTGGTCGACTACAACAACAAGCGCACGGTACTCAGCGTGGGCCTGAGCCTGCTGGACTTCTAAGCGCCGCCCGAGGCTCTGCGCCCGGGCGGCCACTCGCCCGCCCCCTGGGGCGAGAGGCTACGGAACGGCCCAGGCTCTCTGCCTCCGGCTTGCACAGTGCCGGCTGCACGGATCACCCATATTTCATAGCATGTAGCGCTTGCTTCTCCTTTATTTCAGACTTAAAAAGCCTTGAAATTAAATAGACACAAGCGCTAGCAGCTATCAAATCAAAGTCACTCGGGCACCACGGCCGTCACTTCGATCTCCACCTTGGCCCGGTCCTCGATCAGGGCCGCCACCTGCACGGCCGTCATGGCCACGCTGAATGAACCAATCAGCTCGCGATAGGCCTTGCCGATCTCGGCTTGCTGCGCCAGATATTCCTTCTTGTCGGTGATGTACCAGGTCATGCGCACGATGTGTTCGGGCCTGGCGCCACCGGCCTGCAGCACCTCGACGATATTGTGCAGAGCCTGTCTGGCCTGCGCCGCGAGGTCATCGGTATGGAACCGGCCCTCGGCGTCCCAGCCGATCATGCCGGCCACATAGATCTGGCGGCCACTCACAGATACTCCATTCGCATATCCCTTGGGCCGGGGCCAGCCCGGCGGCAGCAGTACTTGCATGTTCAACTCCTGTTTTCTGTTGGATTGGATGAACTCAGCCAGCGTTCGATGGCGCGGCGAATTGCGGGTGGCGCGCTGATCGCCTGATGGGTTTGAAGGCTGGTGAAGACCAGCACTTTCTGCGCCGTCACGCGCAGCTGTCCCTCGGGGCCTGTGCAGTCCACTTCGAGTGTCAGCGAACGATTGCCCAGCTTGGCAACCGACAGGCCCAGCGCCACGGTTTCCCCCATGCGGGTGACGGCACGAAAATCGCACTCCAGGTGCACGATGGGCAGGCCCACCCTGTCCTTTTGCACCATGTCCGCATAGCTCAGGCCCAGCGCGTTGTTGAACCAGTCTTCCACCAGTCCGTTGAACAGCACCAGATATTGCGGAAAGAAGATGATGCCTGCCGGGTCGCAGTGCGCAAAGCGAATCGGCACCTGCGTCACAAAGCGTTCTGAAGCCATTGGTACTTCACTCATAGCCAGACTGTTCTTTCAATCAAATTTGCGTGCAGCACCTGCCCATCAGGCGCAGGCCGCTTGAAAAACATGGCCATCAGGTTTCATGCAGGCGAAAGCGCTGCAACTTGCCCGTGGCCGTGCGCGGCAGCTGGTCGACGAACTGCACGGCCCGTGGGTATTTGTAGGGCGCGACCTGACTCTTCACAAAGTCCTGCAGCTCCATGACCAGGGCATCGCTGGCCATATGGCCGGCACGCAGCACCACAAAGGCCTTGACGATCTGGCCGCGCTCGCTGTCGGCCACGCCGATCACCGCACATTCGGCCACGGCCGCATGCAGCAGCAGGGCCTCCTCGACTTCGGGAGAGGCAATGTTGTAGCCGGACGAGATGATCATGTCGTCGGTGCGCGCCTGATAGACAAAATAGCCGTCGCCATCCATCAGATAGGCATCGCCCGTCAGATTCCAGCCCTGGCTCACATACTTGGTCTGACGGCTGTCGTTGAGATAGCGGCAACCCGTGGGGCCTTGCACGGCCAGCTTGCCCACGGTGCCAGGAGAAACCTCACGGCCCTCCTCGTCCACCACCTTGGCACGGTAGCCGGGAACGGCCTTTCCGGTGGCGCCGGGGCGCGCATCCTCTTCGCGGTGCGAGATGAAGATGTGCAGCATCTCGGTGGAGCCGATGCCGTCGATGATTTCAATGCCGGTCGCATCCTTCCACAGCGCCCGCGTGGAGGCAGTCAATGCCTCGCCCGCCGACACGCATTTGCGCAGCCGGGTGCGGCGAATGCGTTCGCCCTGCTGGGCCATCACGCGGTAGGAGGTAGGAGCCGTGAACACCACGGTGGCGCCAAATTTCTCAATGCCGTCCACCAGTTGCGCGGGGCCGGCCTTCTCCAGCAAGGCCATGCTGGCCGCTATGGACATGGGGAACAGCACCTGTCCGCCCAGCCCGAAAGTGAAAGCCAGCGGCGGGCTGCCGATGAACACATCGTCGGCATTGGCGCGCAGCATATGCACAGGCCAGCAGGCGCAGACCGCCATCACGTCGCGATGAAAATGCATGGTGGCCTTGGGCACGCCCGTGGTGCCCGAGGTGAAGCCCAGCAGGCAGGTGTCCGTGGCGGCAGTATCCACGGCCGTGAAGCTGGCAGACGCGGCCTGCATCAGCGGCTCCAGCGCGTCCGCAGCAGCGCCTTGGCCGTTGAAGAACAGAACCTTCTGCAGCCGTGCGGATTTTCCTTGGGCGCCCTGCACCTCGCTGCGCAAGGCCTCGTCGCACAGCGCATGGCCGATCTGCGCAATGTCGACAATCGCGGACAGCTCCTTGGCTCGCAGCAGCGGCATGGCAGCCACCGCTATCCCGCCAGCCTTGATGACGCCAAACCAGCAGGCCACCATCATCGGATTGTTGGGCGCGCACAGCAGCACGCGGTTGCCGGGCACCAGGCCAAGCTGCCCGGTCAGCACGTTGGCAATGCGGTTGGCTTGCGCCTGCAGCTGGGCATAGGTCCAGCGCACTCCCTCGGCCTGAATGCACAGGCGATCGCCCCGACCTTGCGCCACATGTCTGTCGAGCAGCTCCACGGCACAGTTCAGGCGCTCCGGGAACTGCAGCTCGGGCAGCTCGAAACGGAACTCGGGCTGCAGTTCGGCAGGCGGCAGATTGTCAGCGGCAAAGGTATCGATATGCGCGGTGTACGACATGACTCACACTCCTTTTGGCCAAAACAGGCGGATGTTCTCTATTCGTGAGCGCTTTCAGCCATGGTTCTTGATGAGGTCGCGCCCGATGATGAGCTGCTGCACCTCTGTCGCGCCTTCGTAGATGCGCAGTGCCCGAATCTCCCGGTAAAGCCGCTCCACGGGCTGCTCGCTGACCACGCCCAGTCCGCCCCAGATCTGCACTGCCGCATCTATCACCTGCTGGGCGTTTTCCGTCGCCGTCATCTTGGCCATGGCAGCCTCACGTGTCACGCTCTCGCCCTGGTCACGCAGCCAGGCAGCGCGATAGGTCAGCAGCGCTGCGCTGTCGATCTGCGTGGCCATCTGCGCCAGCTTGGCCTGGGTGAGCTGGAAGTCGGCCAGCACCCCGCCGAACATCTTGCGACTGGTGGCACGCTGCAAGGCCTCATCCATGGCGCGACACGCAAAGCCCAGCGAGGCGGCGGCCACCGAGGTGCGGAACACATCGAGCGTACGCATGGCCACCTTGAAGCCCTCGCCGGCCTCGCCCACGCGCTGCGCTGCAGGCACGCGGCAGTTGGAGAACTTCAGGCGCGCCAGCGGGTGCGGTGCGATGACCTCGATGCGCTCGGCCACTTCGAGGCCCGGTGTGTCCGCATCCACAATCAGCGCCGACAGGCCACGCGATCCCGGAGCCTCGCCGGTGCGCACAAAAACGACATAGAAGTCGGCAATGCCGCCGTTGGAGATCCAGGTCTTCTCGCCGTTGATCACATAGTGATCACCTTCGAGTCTGGCCTCGCAGGCCATGGCAGCCACGTCCGAGCCGGCATCGGGCTCGGACAGTGCAAAGGCCGAGATCGCCTCGCCCCTGGCCACCCGGCTCAGGTAGCGCTTTTTCTGCTCTTCGCTGCCCGTCAGAGAGATAGCACCCGAGCCCAGGCCCTGCATGGCAAACGCAAAGTCGGCCAGACCGCTGTGACGCGCCAACGTCTCCCGGATCAGGCAGATGGCTCTGGTGTCGATCTGCTCTCCTGCGCCACCATGGATCTCACCCGCAACCGCATGCCGCAGCCAGCCTGCTTCGCCCAGGGCCTTGACCAGTTGCCGGCATTCTGCATCCACATCGGGGCCATGGGAATGCGTAATGTTCTGCCTGGCCCAGGCATCCAGCGACTGGGCCAGACGAGCGTGATGGGCTTCAAAAAACGGCCACTTCAGATAGCTGGTGTCTGCCATATCAGTTTCCTTGAAAGACTGGCTTTTGCTTGGCCACGAACGCGTGATAGGCACGCGAGAAATCCTCGGTCAGCATGCACAGGGCCTGGGCCTGGGCTTCGGCTTCGATGGCCTGCTCTATGGTCATGGCCCATTCCTGGTGCAGCATGGTCTTGGTAATGCCGTTGGCAAAGCTGGGGCCGGCAGCCAGATCGGCAGCCAGCTTATGCGCCTCGGCCAGCACGCTCTCAGGTTCGCACAGACGGTTGAAGAAGCCCCAACGCTCGCCCTCCTCACCGCCCAGGCTGCGTCCCGTATAGAGCAGCTCGCTCGCACGGCCCTGGCCGATGATGCGCGGCAGCATGGCGCAGGCACCCATGTCGCAGCCCGCCAGCCCTACGCGGTTGAACAGGAATGCCGTCTTGCTGCGCGCAGTGCCCAGGCGCATGTCCGAGGCCATGGCCATGATGGCCCCTGCCCCCGCACATACGCCATCGATTGCCGCAATGATGGGCTGGGGGCAGGCACGCATGGTCTTGACCAGCTCGCCCGTCATGCGGGTGAACATCAAAAGCTCGGGGGCCTTGAGTGCCACCAGCGGACCGATGATTTCATGCACATCGCCACCCGAGCAGAAGTTGCCGCCGGCGCCGACCAGCACCACTGCCTTCACATCCTGCGCCCACTTGAGCTGGTGAAACAGGTCGCGCAGCTCGGCGTAGGAATCAAACGTCAGCGGATTCTTGCGCTCCGGGCGATTGAGAGTGATGGTGGCCACACCATCTGTCACCTGCCACTGGAAATGCGTGGCCTGATAGCCGGCCAGCGGCTTGTGGTTGCCAGCTTGCAGCGCTGGATCGATTGCGTATTCGCTCATGTCTGCCTCCAAAAACTCCGGGTCACATGACTTCGCCACCGGCGACGGCGATGGCTTGCCCGGTAATGCTTGATGCGCCGCGCCCACACAGCCACTGGACGGCGTCCGCCACCTCCTGCGGCTGCACCAGACGGCCTTGGGGGTTGGATTTGACGAACTCGGCCATGGCCTGCTGCGGCGTGCGGCCGGTCTTGGCCACCACGCGGTCTATGCTGGTTTTGACGATCTCGGTTTCGGTATAGCCAGGGCAGACGGCGTTGACGGTGATCCCCGTTCTGGCGTACTCCAGCGCCAGAGCGCGTGTCAGGCCCACCACACCATGCTTGGCCGCCACATAGGCCGCGACATAGGCATAGCCCACCAGACCGGCTGTGCTGGCCACATTGACGATACGTCCCCAGCCCGAAGCGGACATGGCTGGCAGCACCTGCTGAATGCAGTGCATGGTTCCGGTCAGGTTGACCGCCAGCATCTGCTGCCAGTGCGCGGCATCCATCTTCATGAAGGGCGCGCTGCTGGCCTGGCCGGCGTTGTTGACCAGAATGCTGATGTCACCATGCACGGCTGCTGCCTGCGCGAACGCTGCTGCCACCTGCTTTTCGTCGGCCACATCGGCCAGTACCATCTGGCATTGACCAGGGTGCTGCTCCACCAGCTTTTGCAGCGGCTCGGCGCGACGCCCAAGCACCGTGACGCGAGCGCCCTGAGCCAGCAGCCGGCGCGCAATCGCCTCGCCAATGCCCTGGCCCGCGCCCGTCACCAGCGCATGTTGCTCGTTCATATCGCCTGTCATTGAATTCTCCAGGCCTGCGGCCCACAAGACTGGTGCACTCCGGCCCGGGGCCACCGGGCAAGGGAGACCCCGCAGCGCGGGCTGCGTCTGCGCGCGTTGACCGAGGGTGAAGGCGCGAAGCGAATCAGGGGATGTTTCATTTGGCTGCGGCTTGCTGCGCTTTCTCGCGCTCGAACAAGGCTTCCATCTGGCGCTTGCCCTGGAAGTATTGTTTGGGCCAGACGATAGGCGTGTAGCCAATCTTGGCGGCCTCGGTCAACGTCCAGGCCGGGTTGGCCAGATGCGGTCTGGCAATCGCGCATAGATCGGCACGTCCAGCAGCAATGATGCTATTGGCATGGTCGGCCTCGCTGATCGCGCCCACGGCCATGGTCGCAATGCCGGCCTCCTGGCGAATGCGGTCGGCAAACGGGGTCTGAAACATGCGCCCGAACACAGGTTTTTCTGCCTTGCTGACCTGACCCGACGAGCAGTCGATCAGGTCCGCACCCGCAGCCTTGAACGCCTTGGCGATCTCCACCGCGTCTTCGGGGGTGATGCCGCCGGGCACCCAGTCATGGGCCGAGATGCGCACGGACATAGGCCTGTCCTGCGGCCAGACGGCGCGCATGGCCTTGAAGACCTCCAACGGATAGCGCAGACGGTTTTCCAGACTGCCGCCATATTCATCGCTGCGGTGATTGGTCAGCGGCGAGATAAAGCCCGACAGCAGATAGCCGTGGGCGCAATGCAGCTCCAGCCAGTCCACGCCGATGTCGGCCGCCATCTGAGCGGCATACACAAACTGCTGCCGCACCTCATCCATATCGGCGCGTGTCATGGCCTTGGAGATCTGGCTCACTCCCTGCAGATATTGCTGCTCCGACGCGGCCATGATGGGCCAGTTTCCCTGCTCCAGCGGCAGGTCCGTACCTTCCCAGGCCAGCCGAGTCGAGGCCTTGGCGCCCGCATGGCCGATCTGCATCGCGAACTTGGCATCGGTGTTGTCATGAATCCAGTCCGAAATGCGCTTCCAGGCCTGCTTCTGCTGCGCCGAGTAAGTCCCGGGGCAGCCCGGCGTGATGCGCCCCTCGGGGCTGACACAGGCCATCTCGGCAAACACCAGCCCCGCCCCGCCCATGGCGCGCGCGCCCAGATGCATGAGGTGATAGTCTCCGGGCACGCCGTCCACGGCCGAGTACTGGGCCATGGGCGAGACCACGATGCGGTTCTTGAGCGTAAGCCCGCGCAGCTTGTAGGGCAGGAACATCGGCGGCGGCGCCTTGCCATCCGTGGTCACACCATTTCTTTCGGCTAGCCAGCGCTCATAGCCGTCCAGCCAGGCAGCATCGCGCAGGCGCAGATTCTCGTGGCTGATGCGCTGGCTGCGCGTCAGCATGGAGTACATGAACTGCTCGGGCTCGAGCTGATCGCAGTAGCGCTGGCCGCAGACCTCGAACCACTCCATTGCATTCCAGGCCGCGTTCTGCAGGCGCAGCGTCTCCACGCGACGCGCCTCCTGGTAGGCTGTCAGCACCTCCGGGATATGCACCACCGCATCGCCGATCTGCTTGAACTGACGCGCCAGCTCGATGGCATCTTCAATCGCCAGCTTGGTCCCCGAGCCGATCGCGAAATGCGCCGTGTGCACAGCATCTCCCATCAGCACCACATGGCTGCCCCTGGCATTGCGCAACCACCATTGGTCGCAGACCACACGCTGAAAATTGATCCAGGCCGAGCCGCGCAGGTGGCGGGCATTGGTCATCAGCTTCTCGCCCTGCAGATTGTCTGCGAACAGCTTTTCGCAGAAGGCAATGGACTGCTCCTGGTCGGCGCCATCGAGGCCGCTGGCCTTCCAGCATTCCTCCGTGGTCTCGACGATGAAAGTCGAGGTCTTGTCGTCGAACTTGTAGATATGCGCCTGGAACCAGCCATGCTCGGTGCGCACGAAATCAAAGGTGAAGGCCTCGTAGACCTTGTTCGTGCCCAGCCAGATGTAGCGATTGGGACGGGTGACGATATCGGGTTTGAAGGTGTTCTCGTACTTGCTGCGGATGCGGGAGTTCACGCCGTCGCAGGCAATGATGAGGTCTGCATCCGGATACTCCTCGTCGCTCTGCACATCGGTCTCGAACACCAGGTTGACACCCAGCTGCTCGCAGCGCGCCTGCAGGATGTTGAGCAGGTGCTTGCGGCCAATCCCCACAAAGCCATGTCCGCCGGAGCGAATCCTGCGCCCCTTGAACAGCAGTTCGATATCGTCCCAGTGGTTGAAGGCCTGTTCGATCTGCGTCGCCGTCACCGGGTCCCAGACGCGCATATTGTCCATGGTGGCATCGGAGAACACCACGCCCCAGCCGAAGGTGTCATAGGGCAGGTTGCGCTCCACCACCGTCACCTCGTGCGCAGAGTTCATCTGCTTCATCAGCAGCGCGAAATACAGGCCGGCGGGGCCGCCACCTATGCAGACGATCTTCATGACAGCAATCCCTTCCTGGCGCATCGAGAAATGGCGCATCGAAAATTACTTTATGTCTAAATTATTAACGCATGAACTTTTCACTAAAATCAGGCCAAACCCTGAAGCCAAGCTCAGGCGCTTGAAACACTATGTAGACCATGGACAAACACCATCTGGACTCTTCCATCGATATGCCGGACACCCCTGGCCGCGAGGCCGGTCTGTCTGACTCCGACCATCAGGCCGTTCGCCTGTGGCTGCGCTTGCTGACCTGCAGCACGCAGATCGAGCAAGTCATACGCAGCCAGCTGCGCACGGAATTCAGCACCACCCTGCCTCGCTTCGACTATCTGGCCCAGCTCAGCCGCTTTCCGAAGGGGCTGCGCATGAAGACCTTGTCGGAATATCTGATGGTGACCGGAGGCAATGTGACGGGGCTGACCGATCAGTTGGTCGCCGAAGGCTGGGTGGAGCGCGTGGCCGACGAAGAAGATCGACGCGCCATGATCGTTCGGCTGACGCGCATGGGCAGAAAGCAGTTCAAGGCCATGGCCACCGCCCATGAGCAATGGCTGCAGCAGTTGCTGGCACCGCTGGACAGCGGAAGTGCCAGCGATCTTTACGAACAGTTGGGCAAGCTCAGGCAGGTATTGAGCTTGTCAGAAGGTGCCTGAGCCCGAAAAACCACCGTTTAGTGACAATTTCATGGAGAATGCCCTGCACGCAGTCCTGCGTGACACAGGCTTTGGGGGCATGGTTCATGGATTTAATGCATCTGCGATATCGGCTCAGCTCCGGGTACTACTACCTCTACGACATGCGTGATGCGCTCAATGCCATCACGGGAGAGCGCCCCTATCGCCTCAAGACCGAGCTGGTCGCCATCGCCTTTGATCGCATCACCGGCCGCGTGCACCAGCATGGTCACCCCACTCGCATCCACTCCTGGGCCATGGGTGCGCAGCGCCGGCTGCGCATGGCAGGAGACTGGGAGGGCGCGGACCGGCTGATCGTGGTCTCCGGTCCCTTGCCCGAAGAAGAAATCAACAAATGCCTGAGCGTTCAGGGCTATTGCCGCTGGATGCTGATGCGTCTGGCCAGCATGCCGCATGGCAAATTTTCCACCCACCGCGCAGGCAGCCGCAGCAGCTGGCAAAGACGCGAATCCGGCCAGCAGCGCCGCGCGGCCTGACTTCACCCCCAAGCGCCCCTGCTGCGTATTGCGCAGGGTCATCCCGTCAGGAGTCTGCCTCCTCGTCGGAGCCTTCATCCAGCTCCGCGACTTCCGGCATTTTCACGATCGTCACCGGCAGCCGGCTGTGCCTGGCCACCTCGCGTGAAACCGAGCCGATCAGAATGCTGCCCAATCCGCTCTGGCCCGTGGCGCCGATGATGATCTGATCGCATTCATTGCTCTCGGCAATATCGATCAAGGTGTTCGCCTCTTCGCCCAGGCTGATCTCCACCTCATAGGAGGCTCCGGCTTCTTTGAGCAGATCCTGCGCCGGTGCCACCAGATCCATGCCGGCTTCGATGCTGGCGTTGGCGATCAGATCGGAATCTGTGGTTGCAAGCTCCAGCAGCGATGCCTCCTTCTGCACATGAGCTATCACAAAGTGAGCATCCAGTCCGCTCTGCAAAAGCTTGATGCCGTAGCGTACGGCCTCAAGCGCGACATCCGATCCATCCACCGCAAGCATGATCTTGAGCATGGCAACCTCCTGTTCGTCTTGTGCACCAGTGTAGGGCCAGGCAGCAAAGACGGGTTACGAATCTGGGCCAAGCATCGGCTATTGCAGCAGTGCTTGCAAGCATCTGGGAAAATAGCGGACTATGCTGCAGTTTGACCTTCTCAAGACCGACCCGAACAGCCACGCGCGCCGTGGCACCTTGACGCTTAACCACGGCAAGGTTCAGACCCCCATCTTCATGCCTGTGGGCACCTATGGCACCGTCAAGGGCGTGATGCCGCGCAGCCTCGAAGAAATGGGCGCGCAGATCATCCTGGGCAATACCTTCCACCTGTGGATGCGTCCCGGCCTGGACATCATGAAGTCCTTCGGCGGTCTGCACGACTTCGAGAAGTGGGACAAGCCCATCCTGACCGACTCGGGGGGCTTCCAGGTCTGGTCGCTGGGCGCCATGCGCAAGATCACCGAAGAAGGCGTCCATTTCCAGAGCCCCGTGAACGGCGACAAGCTGTTCATGTCGCCCGAGGTCAGCATGCAGATCCAGACGATTCTGAATTCGGACATCGTCATGCAGCTCGACGAGTGCACGCCCTACGAGACCAACGGCAAGAAGACCACCGAAGCCGAAGCACGCAAGTCCATGGAGATGAGCCGTCGCTGGGCCAAACGCTCCAAGGAGGAGTTCCAGCGCCTGGAGAACCCCAATGCCTTGTTCGGCATCGTGCAAGGCGGCATGTACACCAATCTGCGCGAGGAATCGCTGCAGGGTCTGCTGGAAATCGATTTCCCCGGCTATGCCGTGGGCGGCGTCTCCGTGGGCGAGCCCAAGGACGAGATGCTGGAGATCATGGCCCACACACCGCACCTGCTGCCCGCCAACAAGCCGCGCTACCTGATGGGCGTGGGTACGCCCGAAGACCTGGTGCAAGGCGTTGCCGACGGCGTGGACATGTTCGACTGCGTGATGCCTACCCGCAATGCACGCAACGGCACCATCTTCACGCGCTACGGCGATCTGAAGATCCGCAACGCTCGCCACAAGGTGGATCACCAGCCCATAGACACCACCTGCACCTGCCATGCCTGTGCCGGCAAGAGCGGCGTGAGTTGGGACGATGGTGGTCGCGACGGCTTCAGCCGCGCCTATCTGCACCATCTGGACCGCTGCGGCGAAATGCTGGGCCCCATGCTGACCACCATCCACAACCTGCACTACTACCTGAACCTGATGCAGGAAATCCGCAATGCGCTCGACGCGGGCACGTTTGCCGAGTTCCGCGCCCGCTTCAAGGCCGATCGCGCACGCGGGGTCTAAGCCTTCGACTCCATCTGCTGCAGCAGCCCCCCAAAAGCCAGAGCGAGTCTCTGGCTTTTTTCATTCGGCAGCTGACATCGCGCTTGCTCAGCAGGCCATCAATTGAAAAACATCGTCAATAGCGCGCTGCAAAACCGCGTGAACTCTCGTTTTTCTGTATGTTTTTGTTAAAACTACAACATCTGACGGCAACAACAGGCATTTTTGGCGATCGACATCGAATTTGCAAAGAGCCATTGAAGAAAGTTTCACGAAACGCCTGCGACCCCTCTCCCATGACCGAAGCCTCCGCCCCCAAGCCAACGCCGCTGCTGCAGACCGCTGCCCCCAGGACATGGGCCGCAGCGCTCGCGCTTGGGAGCCTGGTGTTTCTGGCCGCCTTGCTGGGCATACTGGCGCGCCCCATGGGATTTCTCTCGCCGATCTGGCCCGCAAACGCGCTGCTGCTGGGCTTTTTGCTGCACCGCCCTGACTGGCTGCGCCCGAGCGCTGTGCTGACGGTCTCGGCAGCCTATATCGCCGCCGACCTGCTCATGGGCAGCCGGCTCGATGTGGCAATCCTGCTGAGCATCGCCAATATGGCCGGTGTGGGTGCAGCCTGGACGCTGATGCACAGGCAGCGCCATGCCACCTTGTTCATGCAACGCCAGTCCTCCGCCCTGCTGCTGTTTGTGGGCAGCGGCCTGGGCGCACTGACGGCCTCGCTGCTCGGAACTCCGGTGCTGAGCGCCGTTTTCGGGACGCCGCACTGGCAGGCTTTTTCCATGTGGCTGAGCAGCGAGTGGCTGAACTACATGATGTTTTTACCGATTGTTCTGGCCTGGCCTGCGAGCAGGCAGCCCTCCGCGCATCCGGGCGAGCCCTCTGCGCTGCGCCGCATCCTGCCACTGCTGGCCGTGATTGCCCTGGAAGCCATCAGCTACTGGATCAAGGGCCCGGGTTCGCTGGCTTTCTCGCTGCCGGCTCTGATTTGGTGTGCGCTGAGCTATCGCATCTTCAGTCTGACGCTGATCACGGCCTCGCTGTGCCTGAGCAGCATCCTCTTTATTTCGCTGGGCACGCTTGAATTCACACCCGATCATTTTCTCGAAGCACTGTCATTTCGCATGGGGCTTTGCATGCTGGTGCTGGGGCCGCTGGCGGTGGCAGGATCGCATATGGCGCGCAACGAGCTGATGCAAAAGCTCAGCCATGCCGTCAACCACGACTTCCTGACCGATATGCTGGCACGCGGTGCCTTCATGAAGCAGGGGCAAAGAATACTGGAGCGCTGCCGCCAGGACGGCCAGCCTTTTGCCATCCTCATGCTGGATCTGGACCATTTCAAGCAGATCAACGACAGCTTCGGCCATGCGGGCGGCGATCAGCTGCTGCGCAGCTTCTGCCAGACGCTGACCCAGGTGCTGCGCGCTCAGGACATCGTGGGCCGCATGGGAGGCGAGGAATTCGCCGTGGCTTTGCCCCAAGTGAATGCCGCGGCGGCGCAGGAGATTGCCAAGCGCATCAATCGCGCCATCCGGGAGCTGCGCGTGCCCATGGATGACAAAGTGATGAGCGCCACGGTCAGCATAGGCTTGGTCCATACCGACCGGCTGCAAGCACATCAAAGCCTCGATCTGCTGCTGCAGCAAGCCGACCAGGCTTTGTATGAGGCCAAGGCGGCCGGGCGCGACCGCGTCAGTTCGCAGCTTTGCTGAGTGCGGGTTCAGCAGCCGGATTGCCCGGCCAGCGTTCACCGGATCTCGTTCGCCTCGGATGCCGGCTGAGCCGCTGGTGCCGCATCCAGGCGCGGCAAGATCTTGCCCGCCGCAGTGCCGCAGCTATGGCAAAAGCGTGAGAACGCGCTCTTGCGGGTGTCGCAGCTGCCGCAGTGGTCAAACAGGCCGATACCGCAGTGGGGGCAGAAGTCGATCTCGGTGTTCTTGAGATCCACCGGGCGCTCGCAGCCCGGGCATACATTCTTGGACAGCCGCTCCAGCGCCACGTCGTAGCTCAGCTCTTCACGGCGCTGCTCTTCGGGCAGAGACTCCTGAAGCTTCTGTTTTTCCAGATAGCGGTTGAGCGCCAGAATGGCATAACGCCCCAGCAGAACCGTCACCACGATGCCAACGATGTAGCGCACATAGCCACCGTAGTCGGGCAGATAGGGCACCAGTTCGACAAAGAAGGCAAACAGCGCGAAAAAGATGAAGCCCCAGACAAAAGGCCACCAGGTGCTCTTGCGCTTCTTGGCAAACAGCCAGCCCGCCACTACCAGCAAAGGCAGGGTGATGGCCAGACGGAACAGAAACACGCGCAGCTCGCTGGCACGCATGGCGGCTTCATACGGGGGATAGGCCTGCTCGCGCAGGCTGCTCATCTCAGCCTCGGCGTTGGAGACAGCCTGATTGGCTTCCAGATGGGTCTGGGCTTCCTTCTCGCGCTCTTGGCGGGCCATGTCTTCGGCCTGCTTGAGCGCATCCAGCGCCTTGCTGCGCGCCACCAGTTCGGCATCCTGCTCCGGGCGATCCGTGGCCCGACGGGTCGCCACCCAGTTATCAAAGGTATCGCGCGCCGACTGATAGCGCGCGCGCTCGGCATCGAACTTGAGTTGGGCCCTGTCCAGGGCCTTCTGGGTCACGCCGGCCGTCTTCCGGGCCTGGTCGATTTCGGCCTGCACGCGCTGTGCATCCGCCTGCGGAATAAAAGACTCAATCTCCAGCGAGCGATCGGGCTGCGGCAGGTTGCCCACCACCAACCCACCCAGACCGATCAGGAAAAAGGCAAACACCAGCGCCACCAGCCAGAGGCCGCGGCGAAACCATTTTTCGGGCAAACGCAGAGACTTGCTCATTTTCAATTACTCCAAAAACGTAGCGCAATGCGCATATTCAGCAAGGATTTGAAGCCAACAGGACTCAAGCTCATTGCACGGTACGCACGGTCGATGCGAGTTGCGTGCGCTGCAACCACTGGGTCACGGAGTCCACGGTCACCGTCTCGATGCGGCTGGCAAATCGCTTTTCATTCGGATGATCGTCAAACGCGATATTGGCTGCCGTCATGCGCCCGCCCAGCCGCGAGAACGCGCGAATGATGAGCGCGCTGGGCTCGTAACCCTTGGCCTGCAGCCAGGCCTGAGCCTGTGCGCGATTCTGAATCGCCGCCGGCTCCATGGCCGCGGCCAGCGTCTCGGTTGCCCATTGATTCGACTGCTGGTACTTGCTGCTCCAGACATAGCTGACCATGCTGTAGGGCTCGTTTTGCAGGCGCAGCACCGTGGGAGCGCTCAGGAACTTGAGCAAGGCCTGCTGCACCGCCGGTGTCGGGATTTGAATGGCGGCTTCGTAGCGCCACATATCGTCAAGAAAGAACTCGCCCAGGCCCTGGCGGTAGATATGGCCGGATCCGGTGCCACACTCATTGAGCTTGTGCGCCACGCGCCAGGGACCGGCGGGCGTTCTGTAAGCCCAGCCATAGTGCGAATACTTGAGATCGTATTTGCTCAAGTCCTGTCCTTGCCGCGCCAGCAGCACGACCTGTGTGCCGTTCTTCTGAAACTCGGCATCCAACGCCTTGGCGGTACGCGCAGCCAGGTTCAACCCCTTGGCCATGACATCGGCAGTCAGCGGCCGATCCTCACAGCTGCGGCCTGCCTGGGCTGAGCCCAGCGCAGCGCCCAGCGCCAGCACCACAGGGCCGGGAATGGGCATGCCGGTGCGTTGGGCGGGTGCCATGGCTTGTACAACGCTTGTCGGTTTCTTGATCATGCGAGCCTCCAGCTTCTTGAATTACAGACGCTCGTTGTGCATCAGTGCCTTGCCGATTTCGTTGGGGATGAAGGCCAGCACCTTGCCTGCCGTGGACAGAATCACGCCGGCCGCCGTGGCGCTGGTCTGCACCACCGTGCCCACACCGACCGACAAGGCGCCTGCGGCCTGGCCGGAGACCTTGACCACCGCCGAGGTGCCGTCGGCCACATTCTTGAGCACATAGGTAACGCCTGTGGCACTGCTCTCCACGGCCTCAACGATCACGGAGGCACCAGCGGCCGACAGAAACAGGGGTATTGCCACGACTTCCTCCGAAGCGCCACCCGATACCGCTGCAACCACCGATGTCACAGGCAGGGCCGACAGCACCAGAGAGGCTTCGCTCTGGGCGTGGACTGCGCTGCCGCCCAGCAAGGCAAAGGCCGCGCCCAGAGCGCACAGGCTGTTGCGAAGAGGACGGATAAAGGTCAAGACGTTGATCACAAATGGCTCCCGATGGTTGTTGAAATGAACCGCGATTTCCATGCGGCGACGAACGAATCATCCACGCGCCCGAAACTTTGGCCCTGTGTTTTGTCAAAATCAGCAATTGGCAGATCTTTCAGTATCTCAACCCGATACTTTCAGTCCGCTGCTACCCCCGAACCGGTGGCAGTGTATGCATCCTGTCCGATTTCCGCGCCCACAACTTTTAAAAATCATCAGGCAATCCATGCGGTTTCACTCTCAGACCTTTGTCCAGCGCAAACCTTCGCCTTCGCGGATCTGGCTTGCGGCAGCGCTCGCCACCGTCATCTCCACCTTGGCTGTCCCTGGCCTGGCACAGGGCAGCGGCATTCCTGCTTTTTCGCAAATGCCGCCGGGCCCACTGGGCGGGCCCTGGCACTTTGCCACCCTGCCCAACAAGAACCCGACGGCCTTCAATGTGGTGGACCAGGACGGCGGACATGTGCTGCGCGTGAGCACACATGACGCTTACGGCAATATGGTGCACACCCTCCACCAGGCTGCCGCGCCCGATCTGCAGCTGCAGTGGCGCTGGCGCGTGGATCAGCTGATCGACAAGGCCGATATCAAGACCAGAGCCGGCGACGATGCGGCGCTCAAGCTCTGTGTGTCCTTCGACTTTGACAAGTCGCAGCTGAGCTTTGGCGAACGGGCCAAGCTGCGCCTGGGCAGAATCAGCACCGGCGAGGACATCCCGGCCGAGACCCTGTGCTATGTCTGGGACAACAAGCAGCCCGTGGGCACGGTCATGCACAACGCGTTCACGCATCGCATGCGTTACATCGTGCTGCAAAGCGGTGACGCACACAAAGGCCAGTGGGTGACGGAGCAGCGCCATCTCTCCTCCGACTACCAGCAGGCCTTTGGCGACGAATCCCAGGGCATGCCCACCATCATCGGCGTCACCGTCTCGGCGGACTCGGACAACACCCATGGCGAAGGACTTGCCTTCATGGGTGATATCCGGCTCGCGCCCTGATCATCCGGCCTCAACGCCGGAGCAATTCCGCCACGTTCTGCTGCAGCAGGGCTGGCGTGACCGCAGCAGCCGCCACGGGCTCGCCCACTTCCAGCCCCACACGGTTGAACAGGCCGCGGCGCAGCGGCTTGACCATGGCCACATTTCTGCCGCCACGCAACTCGATGCGGCTGAAGTAGGAGCCCCAGAGATTGGTCAACGCCATGGGAATGACGGGAACCTGCAGGCCGTCGTCTCGAGCGTGGTCGAGAATCTTCATGATGCCGCCCTTGAACGGCTGCAGCTGGCCGTCAGAGGTGATGCCGCCCTCGGGGAAGATGGCCAGCAGATCGCCCTCGCGCAGTACCTCTGCCGCCCGCGCGAACGCTGCTTCATAGGTCGCAGGATCCTCCTTGTGCGGTGCGATCGGGATCGCCTTGGCCAGCTTGAACAGCCAGCCCAGCACCGGCGCCTGGAAGATGCGGTGATCCATCACGAAGTGAATGGGGCGCGGGCTGGCCGCCATGAGCAAGATGGCGTCGACAAAGCTCACATGGTTGCAGACCAGCACGGCCGCGCCATCGCGTGGAATATGCTCGTCGCCACGCACCTTGAAGCGGTAGACAAAGTGGGTGATGACCCAGGCCACAAAGCGCAGCAGATATTCGGGCACCAGCAGGAACACATAGAGCGCCACGATGGCGTTGGCGATGCCGGTGATCAGAAACACCTGGGGAATGCTGCAACCTGCGGCCAGCAGGGCGCCGGCCAGCACGGCAGAGGCGATCATGAACAGCGCGTTCAGGATATTGTTGGCCGCGATGATGCGTGCGCGGTGCGTGGGCTGGCTGCGCATCTGGATCAGCGCATACATGGGCACGCTGTAAATGCCCGCCGACAACGCCAGCAGACCCAGGTCCAGCATTACGCGCCAGTGTTTGGCTTCTCCAAAAAAGGCGCTCACGCCCATCAGCTCGGACGGTGGCAGCGCGCGCGTGGCAAAGAACAGATCAATCGCAAACACGCTCATGCCGATCGCGCCCAGCGGCACCAGGCCGATCTCCACCTGGCGACGGCTGAACACTTCGCACAGCAGCGAGCCAATGCCGATGCCCACCGAGAAGATCACCAGCAGCAGCGATGCCACATGCTCGTCGCCATGCAGCACCTCCTTGGCAAAGCTGGGAAACTGCGAGAGAAACACCGCGCCGAAGAACCACATCCAGCTGATGCCGAGCAGCGAGCGAAACACCACGGGCTGCTGGCGTGCCAGCTGGAGGTTGCGCCAGGTTTCGGTGAACGGGTTCCAGTTGATGACCAGGCCCGGGTCGGTGGCCGACGCGTGAGGAATGAACTGCGCGCAGATGCGGCCCACGACCGCGACGGCCACGCAGGCCATGGCGACCTGCATATGACCGACCTGCGGCACGGCGATCAGCAGGCCGCCAGCGACCTGACCCAGCAGGATGGCGACAAAGGTACCCATCTCCACCATGCCATTGCCGCCCGTGAGTTCGCGGTCATTGAGCACCTGGGGCAGATAGGCGAACTTGACGGGGCCGAACAACGTGGAGTGCAGTCCCATGAGGAACACGCACAGCAACAGCACCGGCACATTGGCCTGGATGAAGCCCCAGGCCGCAATCAGCATGATGCCGATTTCAAGATTCTTGACCAGGCGGAACATGCGGGTCTTGTCCCACTTGTCGGTCAGCTGGCCCGAAGTGGCCGAAAACAGCAGATAAGGCAGGGTGAACAGCGCACCGATCACCAGGCCTGCCATGGAAGGTGGCAGCCACGAGACGCTGAGCTGATAGGTGACCATCACCGTGAAGGCGAACTTGAAGAGATTGTCATTGCCCGCACCGGCAAACTGCGTCCAGAAAAACGGCGCAAAGCGGCGCTGGCCCAGCAGGGCGAACTGGTTGGGGTGGGCATGCTGCTGTGCAGAGGCGGCCGTATGCACGGTCGGCGTGGAATTCATGGATCTCTCCCTGTGGCGCTGCTGGCATTGTGCCAACTTGCCCGGATTTTTTTGTAGGTTTTATGCGGCTGACGCTGGTTGAACATGCGCCAGCCGCTATGAATATTACGACTCGCGCCACTGCTGCAGGGCACGCAGCACAGGCCACGCGGCGGCGGCGGCCACCCAGTGCTTGAGGCTGTGGCCGGAGATTGCGTGCGCGGTCACATCGAACACATCGCCATCCGACAGCTCCAGCAGTTTGGCCACGAGGTACAGACCGATCACCCAGCCCAGCTCCACGGGCAGCGCATGACGACGCGGCGCCACAAAGGCCAGCCACAGAAGAATGAGCATGCCGCCGCCCTGCACAAGGACCCAGGGCAGCACATTGCTGGTCTGCGCCCAGACCGCCACGCTGGCAGGTGCGGCCACCAGCAATACCCCGGCAGTGATGCGGGCGCTGATGTCGTCAATGCGCGTCTGCACCGCCAGACCCAGCAAGCCGGCGAAAGCCAGACTCATGCCCAGCCGGTCCCAGACCAGGCTCGAATCCTGCGGTGCCCAGTGGTACCAGGCCGACCCCGCCCCCGAGCACAGCAGGCCCGCAAAGAACAGTGCGCACAGGGCACGCGCCGTGCCATTGAGCTTCTGATAATCGGCACGCCACAGCGCCAGCCCGCCCACCAGTCCGGCCAGCACAAACCCCAGATTGCTCAGTACATCGGCCGCATGCGGCAGGCCCAGCCAGCCACGCTGGTCGGCAAAGGCGTGATAGTGCTCCGGCTGGGCCATGCCAGGCATCAGCAGTGCCAACGTGAACAGCAAGGCCATGCCCCCGAACAAGGCAAAGCGCTGCTCCAGCGTGCCCGAGGTCTCGGGGCTCGTCATTTCCACGTTCGTGATCGATGAGGTATGCAGTTGCATGGCGCTTCCTTGTGTGAATGCCGCGCAGTATGAAAATCAGCCGAAGCAGCGGCATCAATCTTCTAAACTTGCGCCATATCGCTGCACTGCCAGTACTACCAACCGATACCATGAGCACGACCGCCGATCTCGTCACCGCCATCAAGAAAGAACTCAAGGCCGCGCAGATGACCTATGCCGACCTGGCCCAGTCCATAGGCATGGCCGAATCCAGCGTCAAGCGCATGCTGGCCAAGGGCGACATGCCGCTGTCGCGCATCGACGAGATCTGCCGCGCCCTGCACCTGGACTTTGCCGACCTCGCGCGCAATGTGGCCGACAGCCGGCCGCTGCTGCAGCAGATCACGCGCGAGCAGGAGATTGCCGTGGTTGCCGACCGCAAGCTGCTGCTCACGGCCATCTGCGTGCTCAGCCTGTGGACGCTGGAGCAGATCGTCGCCACCTACCGCATCAGCGAACCCGAGGGCATTGGCTATCTGGCACAGCTGGACCGCATCGGCATCATCGAGCTGCGTCCCGGCAACCGCTACAAGCTACGCCTGGCCAAGACCTTCCGCTGGCAGACCAACGGCCCGGTGATGGACTTCTTCCGCGAGAACGCCGTGCTGGACTACTTTGGCGGCACTTTTGCCGGCGAGGACGAGACCATGCTGCTGGTGCATGGCTCCATCGCCCCCAGCCTGGCCCCCAGCTTCGTGGAGCGCATCCAGCGCATCGGTCAGGACTTTTCGCAGCAACATCTGCAGGATCAGCGCCTGGGGCCCAACAAGATCGAGGGCTACACCCTGGTGCTGGGCATGCGCAAATGGGAGCTGCCCGCCTTTGCGGCCTTGCGTCGGTAGACCTTCACTCCCAAATATGTAGCTAAATGCGCTTGCTACATCTGCGTTATCTGCCTGTTCCATACATTCTTCACCAAACAGACACACAAGATTGCAAGACTTCGCACAGCGGCAACCCACGGTTGACGCTGGCCTTCCAACATGGAGCCCGAGGGATGCCTGAACCCACAGACAGCCCGTTACCCATGAAGGAGGCGTATATGCTGACAATCCGCAACACCATCCACACCGTCGCTGCCGCAGGCGCACTCGCCCTGATGGGCTTTGCCGGTAGTGCACAGGCCCAAAACGCTTACTGGGCGGGTGCCAGCCAGGGCGCCTATGTGAACGTGCAGTTCAACGCACCGCCCCCCGTCCGCTATGAAGCCGTGCCCGCTCCGCGCCGTGGCTATGTCTGGGCCCCTGGCTACTGGGAGCCGCGCGGACACCGCCATGTCTGGCGTGCCGGCCACTGGGTGCAGAACCGCCCCGGCTATGTGTACCGCCAGCCCGCATGGGTGCAGCACGGCAACCGCTGGGACTACCGCGCCAGCCGCTGGGACAGGGATGGTGACGGCGTGCCCAACCGCCATGACCGCAACCCCAACAATCCCTACCGTCGCTAAGCGCCTGTTGACGCTTTAAGCCTTGATCGCTCCCTCCGCTGGCCCTCCGAGTCATCACTTTCCAGCGGATTTCAGCCCATGTCTCGCAAGAGATCTGGGCTTTTTTGCATTAACCCCACAAGCTTAATGCTGCATAAGCATATAGAAGCAAATCATTAAATTACGGACACAATTCACAGCATTCAAGGATCCTCTGGACAAGTCCCATCATGCGTTTGCTGCCCCGTTTCATCTCCGGTCTTGTTGCCACAACGGCGGCCGCCGCCCTGTTCCCCTTGGCCAGTCAGGCCGCCGATCCCGGCGCCGCCAGCTATCCACACCAGCCCATCACCATGATCATGGGCTTCAACGCAGGCTCGGGTGTGGACGTGATCGGCCGCGTGGCGCAAGAGCCCCTGGGCAAGATCCTGGGCCAGCCCGTAATCATTGACTACAAGAGCGGCGCCGCCGGCAATATCGGCAGCGAGTTTGTGGCCCGCGCCAAGCCCGATGGCTACACCATCTACTTCGGCACCGCAGCCACCCATGGCAGCAATGCCGCCCTGTACAAGAAACTGCCGTTCGACGTGGAGGCCGACTTCGTGCCCGTGGCACCGTTGGTGGACGTGGCCAATGTGCTGACCATCAATCCCAGTGTGATCAACGTCAAGAACCTCAAGGAGTTCGTCGACGAGGTCAAGGCCCATCCCGGCAAGTACAACTACGCCTCCACCGGCAATGGCGCAGGCACTCATATGGCGTTCGCCGAATTCAACTCGCGTCTGGGCCTGGACATGGTGCATGTGCCCTACAAGGGTGGCCCCGAAGCCATCACCTCGGTGCTGCGCGGCGAGACCTGCTGCATCATGAACCAGGTGCAGACCGTGCTGAGCCACTACAAGGCCGGCAAGGTGCGCCTGCTGGGCGTGACCACGGCCAAGCCCGTGGAAGCCGTCAAGGAAGTGCCCACTATTGCCGCCAGCGGCCTGCCGGGCACCAAGGGCTTCAACAGCTCCATCTGGTTCGGCATCTTCGCGCCCAAGGGCACGGACCCGGTGATCATCAAGAAGCTCAACCTGGCGGTCAACGACGTGCTCAAGCAGCCCGAGGTGCGCGAGCGCTTTGTTTCCCAGGGCAACACCATCCGCGAAGAGACACCCGAGCAGTTCAAGAAGACCGTGCATGAAGATCGCATCAAATGGGCCAAGGTGGTCAAGGATGCCAAAATCAGTATTGACTAACACCCCCTGAGCGGCCCTGCTGCTTCCCCCTCTCTCTACGCACTGCGTGCCAAGGGAGAGGAACGACACCCTCGGTGCGGGGCGGCCCTTCCTCGGTGTCTCTCACTGGGTCCTGCTTCGAGTTCAAGCAGTGTTAAGTTATCGGTGTTTGTTTGGTGCGTCTGCGGCTCAAGCCTCAGGCGCTTTTGGGTTTTAGCTATGTCAATTTCACCTTCTACGACAGCCGCCACATCAGGGCTGGCAACGCTGGAAGAACGTCTGCGTGACGACTTCGTCACTCTGGGCTGGCCTGCCAAGGCCTGGATTCCCCCCTCCACGCGCAAGGGACTGCCGGTGCATGACGTGCTCGTCATCGGCGCCGGCCAGGCCGGTCTTGCGCTCAGCATGGCGCTGCAGCAGGTCGGCATCAAGCCTGTGCTGCTGGACAGGTCCGCGCCGGACTTCGAAGGCCCATGGGCCACCACGGCGCGCATGGAAACCCTGCGCTCGCCCAAGGAACTGACCGGCCCCGCCATGGGGGTTGCAGCACTGTCCTTCCGCGCCTGGTTCATCGCCCAGTTCGGTCTGGATGCCTGGACGGCGCTGGACAAGATCCCGCGGCTGCAGTGGATGGACTATCTGCGCTGGTACCGCCGCGTGACCAACGCCGATGTGCGCAACGGCCATGAAGTCGTTGCCGTGCGCCCGCAGGCCGATGGCGTGGTGGAAGTGGATGTCAAGGCCAATGGCGTGATCGCCACCTGGCAGACCCGCCGCCTGGTGTTGGCCACGGGCCGCGACGGTCTGGGCGGCGCCACGGTTCCCGCCTTCATGCGAGGCGTGGACAGGAAGTTCTGGGCCCATTCCTCCGACGCCATGGACTACGCCACGCTGGCCGGCAAGCATGTGGGCGTGGTCGGTGCCGGCGCCTCGGCCATGGACAGCGCCGCGACGGCTCTCGAAAACGGCGCTGCCAGCGTGGACATGCTGATCCGCCGCCAGCAGCTGCCGCTGATCAACAAGTCCAAGGGCTCGGGCGTGCCCGGTCTGACCCACGGCCAGTATCTGCTGCCCGATGCGTGGAAATGGCGCATCCGCCACTACATCAACGCCCAGCAGGTGCCGCCCCCACACGGCAGCACGCTGCGCGTCTCGCGCCATGACAACGCCTTCTTCAACCTGGGCTGTGCCGTGCAGGCCGTGGAGAAAGCGGGCGACAAGCTGCAGGTGCAGACCTCGGCCGGCGTGTTCGTGCTGGACTTTCTCATCGTCTCCACGGGCTTTGCCATCGACTGGAGCCTGCGTCCCGAGTTTGCCGACATCGCGCCGCATGTGAAGCTGTGGAACAGCCGCTTCACGCCCGAGGCCGCCGATGAGGATGCCGAGCTGTCGGCATCGCCCGATCTGGGGCCGCTGTTCGAGTTCCAGGGCGATCTACCCGGTCTCGACCAGATCCACTGCTTCTGCTACCCCGCTGCGCTCTCGCACGGCACGGTGTCAGGCGACATTCCCGCCATCAGCGACGGAGCACGCAAGCTCGCGCAAGGTCTTGCCTCGCTGTTCTATCTGAAGGATATCGAGCAGCACTTCGACAAGCTCAAGGCCTATGCCGAGCCCGAACTGGACGGCACGGAATGGACCGCCGCCGACAGCGCCGCACGCATCCGCCAGCTGCAACCCTAAATCACGAGACTTCGCATGACAGACACCATCGACCGACTGGCCGGCCTTGAACAGGGCAGCCCCACATTCACCACCCGCCACGAGCGCGAAAAAGTCGCTCTGGCCACCCAGGCCTGCGAAGACCTGCTGCTGGGCAGTCAACTGGACAGCGCACTGAGCCAGGCCGAGCGCCTGGTGCTGGCTGCCGAGCAGGCCCGCGTCAGCGGGGTGAGCACGCTGGAGGCCGAATACCGCAGCCGCGCCGAGGCCCTGGGCGACGCCGTCACGCCCGAGCTGCGCGCCATCCTCGATCAGCCCGGCACCCAGACCGGCAATGCGCGCCTAGACGCCATGCTGCACTTTGTGCGCACGCTGGCCCTGAACCCGGCCCAGAGCGATCAGGCTGCGCTGCTGGCCATCCCGGCCGCCGGCCTGTCGCTCAACGACACCGTGCTATTGGCCCAGCTGATCGGCTTTGTGGCCTATCAGGCCCGCCTGCTGGCGGGTGTGAAGGCCATGGGCGAGCTGGGCGGCGTGACCGAAGCGCCTGCCGCTCAGCCTGTCGATGCCGCCCCCTTTGTCCACCCCGCCAACCTGCCGCCGCCCGGCGAGCCGCTGCGCCGCAACGGCTTCACCAGCGAGACCCTGGACTGGAAGGCCTGGCTGCAGGTGCTGGACCCCGGCACCGCCACGCCCGAGCAGCAGCATGTGCTGGAAGTCAGCCACCCCAAGGCCAAGAGCATGGACTTCTACCTGCTGCTGGCCCGCCAGCCTCAGGTGCTGCTGGAGCGCTCCCAGGCCTTCAACGCCATCATGTATGCGCCCGGCGGCCTGTCCCGCGCCGAGCGTGAGGTGGCAGCTACTGCCGTCTCTCGCTCCAACGGCTGCGTGTACTGCGCATCGGTGCACGCTCAGCGCTTCGAGCAGTTGGCCAAGCGCAACGATGTGATGGCCCAGCTATTTGACGAGCCCGACACTGCCGGCACCAATGCCCGTGAGCGCGCCATCATCCAGGCTTCGCTGACACTGACGCGTGCGCCGGGCAGCTTTGGCCCGCAGCAGCTGCAGCCGCTGCGCGATGCAGGTCTGTCCGATCTGGAAATCCTGGACATGCTGCACTCGGCCGCACTATTCGGCTGGGCCAATCGCCTGATGCTGAACCTGGGCGTGGAACTGTATTCCACCCCCTAAGCGGCCCCGCCGCTTCCCCCTCTCTGCTTCACGGAGGGGGACGATGCCATCGCCGCGACGCGGCTCTTGCTCGGCATCGCTGATTTCAGGCCGCACCAGCTTTTGGGGTGAATTTCTTTTTTTGATAGCTGCTTAAGCTCTTTAATTCATGACTTCAGAGCCAATTGAATCTGAAAACCATTTGAATCAAGCGCTAGCAGCTATCAAATTTCAGGCTATTTGCCGGTGAACACCGTCAGCACGCCAGCCAGCTGATGCACATGCGCATCCATCAACTGGGCCTCGGCCACTAGGCCGATCAGGGGCACCGGTCCTAGCGCATGGCGCAGCAGCTTGAGCTCGGCATCGACGCCGCCAAACAGCTCGCTGCCCCGCCCCTTGCTGCTCACATAGATGGCACCGCGTACATGCTGCGGCACGGCCGCCTCGGCCATGGTTTCGGGGCCGACATCGGCAAAGTCGGGCTGTAGCGCATCCTTGAGGGCCGCGCCCATCTGCATCAGCTCATGACGGGCCGCACTGCTCTGGCGCTGGCAGAAGATCACCGTGTGCTCGGCCTCCACGGGCGACGACAGCGCAATGCCCTGGCGCACCGGGTCCAGCCCCACGATATGCAGCACCTGGGCCTCGTCGGTCAGCGCGCCGCGCTCCAGACCACGGCCCAGCGGTGCGATCGCCGCCTGGGTCTTGCGCAACTGGGACAGCGCAGCCTGCCAGCCGCCGCCGGCGCTGGGGCTGGCTTCCACATCCAGCATCTGCAGCAGTCGGGGCAAGGCGGGCTCGCCTTCGAGCTCCAGCACCACAGGACCCCTGGCCTCGGTAATCTCCAGTCCCGCGCCCAAGGGCGCACAGCCCTGGGCCAGCCTGGAGATGCAGGCCACGTCGGCATCGAAGGCCACCCCCGAAAAGCCGGCATGAAAGATGCCGACGCTGGCCTGGGCACGCAAGCGGGGCAGGTCTTCGGCGCGGCAGGCAAACTGCACGCCCTGCTCGCTGCTGAGCGCACCGAACAGATTTCCAGAGCTGATGCGCTCGGACAGCTCCAGCAGCAGCTCTGCCAGATCGGGCTGGTCGATGCTGGAGTGCACCAGGGCCGAATGGGCTTCGAATCCGGCTTCGGCGCCGCTTTGCGCCAGCGGTGCCACACCGGAGTAGACGCGGTAATGGGCAGCCGGCAGGTCCAGCAGCATCACCGCCAGCGAGGAGCTTTCGGAATACTCATGCTCCATGGCCAGCACGGCATGGCCGGAGCTGCCCACCCAGTCGGTGACCTGGGGCAGCTCGCGCGCCAGCAGCGCCAGCAATTGCTGCGCATGGGGCACCAGCCCCTGGGCGATATAGATCAGACCCAGGCGGTGCGGCTGCAGCGACTGGCGCAGCAGTTGCTCGCGCAGTTGCAGCACGACTTGCTCTGCCGCAGCGCGCCAGTCTTCATGAGCGGCATGAGCGACGGGAAACAATGACATAAGCCCTCCTGTTCTTGCTGGGGCGTGGATGCCTTGCAAGCACGATTTTCCACCTTGGCCGCAACGGCTGGCTCAGGGCTTGCGCGAATTGGGAGAAGCTTTACCTGCCGTCTTCCTGGCCGGTGGCTGCTTGGCCGCCGTTTTTTTGGCAGCTGCCGTCTTGCTGGCTGGCGCTTTGGGCTGGCTGCTCTTGGCCGCAGCCTTGCGTGCAGGCTTGGGTTCCGCGGTCGCGGCACTCTTTGCCGCACTTGTCGGCGCAGTTTTCGCCGCAGCTGAAGTGCCAAAGCCGCCAGCCTGCGCCATCACCTTTTCCATGGTGGATTTGGCAAAGCCGCTGGCCATCTCGGTCGCGCGCTGGGCTGCGGCCAGGGTCTCGGGCGGCACAGGCTCGGCCATGGCCTTGGCGGCAATCTGCTGGAACTGCTGGGTCAGAGCACCCCACCATTGCATGGCCTGGCTCAAGCCGGCTTGAGAAGACGGCTCGGCCTGGGCCTTGGCATCCGCTTCGGTCGTTGCGGGCTCTGCCTCGGGCTCCGGCACTGGCGCCGCTGATGGCTCTGCGGCTGCCGTCCTAGCCGAGGCGCTGCCCATGGGCCACCCGGTATTGCTGGTATTGCCGGTCGCGTCGGCCTCGGCCGGCGCCGCACCGGGGAAGGGAAAGGACTTGGCCAGCTCGCTCATGCTGACATTCATGTCCTTGAGCGTGGACAGCGTCATGCGCTGCACTTCCAGCGCCTGGATGGTGGCGGCCAAGGCGCGGCTGTTTTGCTCCAGCCAGAACTGCACGGCCTTGAGCTCGGCAATGCGCTTGTCCACCTCCTCCACGCTTACCGTGGGGGCCACCCATTGGGGCACGCGGCCCATGGGATTGGCCGCGGCGCCAGCGCTCTGCGCCAACCCCTGCAAAAAGTCAAAGCCGGGAATGAACTTGCCGAAACCAAATGCCGATGCGTCACCGCTCATAGTGCTCTCCGCTGCAGGGATGGATACCAGAATCCGCATCCGGACAGGGCCGGACGCGGAACTAGCTTACTGCACTTGCGATGTTTGCTGCAAACAAGGGAGCAGGCGGCAGGCCTGGCTCATGGCCTCAATGCTGATGCCCGCCATGGCCCATGTGCTGATTTCCAGCTCCGGCAGCTGCTGGTGCCGTCGCACGCACCGGCAGCTGCAGGCTCAGGCGCGAAAGGGCGCCCTTGGCATCCTTGAACACCAGCGTCACGGGCACCTGGCTGTCCTTGACCAGCGGAGCCTTGAGCTGCTGCAGCATCAGGTGATAGCCGCCGGGCTTGAGATCCACCGCCACGCCCTGGGGCAGATCCAGGGCCTCGATGGCGCGCATGCGCATCACATCGCCCTCCATCTTCATCTCGTGCACCTCGGCCACGGCGGCGGCCGTGGTTTCCACACCCACGAGCTTGAGCGGCTCCTGGGCCGTCAGGCGCATAAAGGCCCCCGAGGCCTGCTGCCCCACCACGCTGGCGCGGGCCCAGGCGTTCTCGACCTTGACATGGGCGGCATCGGCATGGGCCCAGGCGGCCCCCGAAACCAGCAACGAACCGACCAGCGAACCCAGGGCCATCACGGTAAAACGACGCGTATTCATGAAACCATCTCCATTCAAATTCAGTCTGGACTTACGCACACAAGAATGCATCAAGCATGCTCTGCTTGAAACCAAGCCCTTGCCTGGGCCTGATTTGCGCAAGTCGTGTCAATCTCAAATCGAACTGAAGCGCTTGACCATCAAGCGCCTTCAGCTATGTTTTTCAAGGTTTCAAAGGGCGGTGCACGTACGGGCGGCAGGGTCGAGACAAAAGCTCTATGTGCGACCTCAGCCCAGGGCTGGGCATCGAGAACGGCACGGTGACTGCCCGGGCCTGGCTGCTGCGCGGGCGGCGGCGCCAGCAGCGGCAGGCACAGCGCGCAATCCAGTCCATGCGGGGTGGCAGCATCGTCGCTGGCGGGGCTGGGCACCCAGTGGGTGCTGCCACTGGCCGTGCACACCGCCTCCCAGCCGGCAGGCGGCGTGGCGCGCGCCCAGGGCGTGAGCATGCTGACCAGCAAAACGCAAAACCATGCACCCAGCGCCCAGCGCGCCATAAGGGCTGCCGGTTGGTGCCTAGGAGGGTGTGCGCGCCAATGCATGGGGCGATTGTAGGAGCCGGACCGCTATCCGGTTGGCGACGCAGGGCTTGCGCCACTTGCCTCTACGATGACTGGCCACGGATACCTATTCACAACCACCGATCAGGAGACAAGCATGCTGACTTTGTGCGGATTTTCGGCCAGCAACTACTACAACAAGGTCAAGCTGGCCTTGATGGAAAAGCAGATTCCCTTCGCCGAGGAGCTGGCCTGGCTGGGCAGCACCAATCCCGAGGAATCGCCGCTGGGCAAGGTGCCGTATCTGCGCACCCTGCATGGCGCCATCAGCGAGTCCGACGCCATCATCGAATATGTGGAAGCGCTGTCCAGCAAGGTGCCGCTGCTGCCCGCGGACCCGTTTGCTGCGGCCAAGGTGCGTGAGCTTTGCGTCTATCTGAACCTGCACCTGGAGCTGGTGGCGCGCAACCTCTATCCCCAGGCATTCTTCGGCGGCAAGATCAGCGACTCCACGCGCGACAAGACGCTGGAGCAGCTGAAAAAAAACATCGCGGCCTTTGCCAAGCTGGCCCGCTTCGATACCCCGTTCATCGCGGGTGACAGCTTCACGCTGGCCGACTGCAGTGCCATCGTGCACCTGCCCCTGGTCAGCAGCGCCTGCAAGATCGTGGGTGGCAGCGATCTGCTGGCCGAGCTGCCGGTGCGCGACTATCTGGCGCGCATGAGCGAGCGCCCCACGGTGCAGAAGGTCAACGCCGATCGCAAGAGCAATACCGAAGAGCTGATGGCCCGCATGCAGGCCAAGGCTGCGCGCTGATGCTGCAGGGCCTGGTCTAGCCGGGCCTAACCTGGCCGGGCCGGCCCGCTGATGCTACGCTTGAGCCCATCATGCAAAGCGCTTTTCATCTCGCCTACCACGTCACCGATCTCGACCAGGCCCGCCGTTTCTACGGCGGCGTGCTGGGCTGCCGCGAGGGTCGCAGCACCGACACCTGGGTCGATTTCGACTTTTTCGGCCACCAGATTTCCCTGCACCTGGGCCAACCCTTTGCCGTGAGCAACACCGGCAAGGTCGGCAACCATATGGTGCCCATGCCCCACCTGGGCGTGATCCTGCTCAAGCCCGATTGGCTGGCCCTGGCCGAACGCCTCAAAGCCGCGGGCACGGCCTTCATCCTGGAGCCGCAAGTGCGCTTCGAGGGCGAGCCCGGCGAACAGTGGACGATGTTCTTCACCGACCCTTGCGGCAACCCGATCGAGGTCAAGGGATTTGCCAACTGGGAAGCGGTTTACGAACACTAAACCCCTGAGCTGTTCGCGTCTTGCAAGATTGAGCGAAATCAGCCTCAAACGCTTACCTGGATTGCGTCAGAAGCTATCAAAACAGGACCTCACCCCTAGACGACCGGGCACTCTCCATGAATCCCAGCAAACCGCTGCTGCGCTGCGTGGGACTGCCCATCGCCGACACCAGCAGGCCGGGCACTTCGGCCCACAGCGAGAAGGCCTTGCGCGCCCGTGTGATGCCGGTGTAAACCAGCTCGCGGCTGAGCACATTGCCGCCCTGCGCGGCCAGCACCAGGGCCGTGTGCTCGAACTCCGAACCCTGACTCTTGTGCACCGTCATGGCAAATGCGGTCTCCACATGGGCCAGGCGCGCCGTGCTGACATGGTGCAGCTGCTCGCCCTGCATGAAGTACACGCGCAGCCGCGCCGGGTCGGCAAAGCTGGGCAAGGCCATGCCGATGTCCCCATTGAACACGCCCAGCTGCGCATCGTTGCGGGTGACCATCACCGGACGGCCCATATACCACTCGCCCTCCTTTCGTATGGCGCCCACGGCCTGCAGGGCCTGCTCCACCGCGCGGTTCAGACCCGCCACACCCCAACTGCCGTCGCGCACGGCGCACAGCAGGCGGTAACGGTCGAAGGCGGCCAGCACGTCCCTCACCCATTGCTGGTGCTCGGTATCGGTGGCAAAACCGCGTCCCTTTCCCTGTCCATGTTGTGCCAGCACCTCGGCATAGGCCGCATAGCTGGCCATACCGCCACGGCCCTGCACGGCGCTGCGCACCACGGCATCGACCTCTCCGCCTTCACGCGCCCAGAGTTCGGCATGCAGGCCGGCCTGGGTTTGCGTGCGCAGCAGCGCCATGGCAGAGGGTGCATCTCCGGCATTCACGGCCTGTGCCAGCTGACCGATAGGCCCGCCAAAGCGGCGGCTCTCGCGCAGCATGACGGTGTGCTGGGCCAGCGGCAAGGCCCTGGCCGACGTCAGGTACTGCGCTGGCAGGGGCTGGTCCGTCACGCGCTCGGCATAGGCCGCAGTGTCCCGCGTGTAATTGCCCCGCTGCGCATCGCGGCACAGATCGCCCAGCACGGCACCGGCCTCCACCGAGGCGAGCTGATCCTTGTCACCCAGCAGAATCAGGCGCGCCGTGGGCGGCAGGGCCTGCAGCAGCGCGGCCATCATCTCGAGGTGGATCATGGAGGCCTCATCGACGATGAGCACGTCGACATCCAGCGGATTGCCCGCATGGTGGGCAAAGCGCCGCGTATCGGGCCTGGCGCCCAGCAGTGAATGCAGGGTGCGTGCCGCCCCCATGCGCTTGACCAGTGCTTCCAGATCCAGCTCGCGGCCCACGGCCTCCTTCAGCTCCAGCAGCGAGCTGTCGATGGACTGCTTGAGCCGCGCCGCCGCCTTGCCGGTTGGCGCAGCCAGCGCGACGCGCAGCTGGGCGGCATCCGGCGCCGTGGCAAACAGCAGCGCCAGCAGACGGGCGGCCGTATAGGTCTTGCCCGTGCCCGGCCCACCGGTGATGACGGACATGCGCCCGCGCAGCGCCAGCGCGCAAGCCAGCTTTTGCCAGTCCGGCGCCGTCGCGGCATCGGCCGGGGCGGTGAAAAGCCGCGCCAGCCAGTCGCGGACCCTGGGCTCGTCAAGCGCCACCGCATCGGCCGCCGTGCGCTGGGCGATATGGGCGGCGACACTGCGCTCGTAGTCCCAATAACGGCGCAGATACAGCAAGGGCGCAGCGCCATCCAGCAACACCAGTGGCTGGCCTCGGTCAGCCGTTACCGCTCCTGGCTGCACAACACGCACCACGGGGCTGCGACGCAGGGCCTGCAGCCAGTCAGCCAGCCGGCCGGGTAATTGCTCCCATAGCGATTGCTGCAGTCGCTCGGCCTCCTTGGGCCAGGCGAGAATCTGATTGGGATCGCCAGCCAGCGCCTGCAGGGGCAGGCAGCTGTGTCCGCGCCCCTCCATCTGCGCCAGCACGGCGGTGGCCACCAGCAGCGCTGGCCCGGCCTCGCCGTCCTGCGCGGCCACAAAAGCCGCCAGGGCGCTGTCCAGGCGACGCAGCAGGCCGGCATCGGCCAGGCGCTCCAGGGCGGCCAGCCAGTCCGTGGTGTCCGGCGCAATCGTGTCCCCATCCGCGAGGGCTGCAAACAGGTCCAGCGTCTGCAGATCGGCTTTGCGGCGGCCCTTCATGACTGCACCTCCTTCGATTCTTGCTCGCAGTCGCCAAGTAGCGCCTCAAGCCCCTGCAGCAGCGCCAGCGGCGGCTTCAGCACATGCATGCCGGCGGCCTCGCCATCGAGACCGCGCAGGAAAAAATAGAGCGCGCCGCCCAGTTGTTCCCGGGGGTCGTAGGCCGCGCCCAGCCGGCTTTGCAGCAGACGATGCAGAGCCAGCAGATACAGCGCCGCCTGCACGTCATAGCGGTGCTCGAGCATGGCCTGCTCCAGCGCCCCGGGGCCATAGGCCGCAGCGTCCTGACCCAGATGATTGGTCTTGTAGTCCAGCACCCAGTAACGACCGGCATGGTGAAAAACCAGGTCGGCAAAGCCCATCAGCATGCCGTGCAGCTCGCGCTCTGGCAGCACCGGGCGCGGCTGACCGGGCAGGATATGCCGGCGGCACAGCGCATCGATGTGCGGTGCCGACAGGCGCCGCGCCGGCAGCCAGAACTCCATCTCGGGTAACAGCGCATCGCCTTCGCCCAGCTGGGCCAGCGAGACACCGAGCGGCGCCAGCGGCTGGTGCACCACGGAGCGCAGCCACTGCAGCACATCGGCGGCCTGCTCCTTGCGGCCCGCGCGCTCGCAGCGGCGCAGCAGACGGGCCGCCAGGGGCTCGCTGTTGTCGGGATCATCCTGAGCCTGCAGCGCAAAGTCCTCTGCGGCCAGCCATTCCAGCTGGTCGTGCAGGAAATTGCCCACCACCGGGCCACGCATGAAGCGGTGCCAGACCGCCGCATCGCTGCGCGCGCCAGCGCCGGATCTGGTCAAGGTGGGCAGGGCGCTCATGACGTCGTTGATGATGCCCAGGTCCAGCGCAGCCTCACCAGCCTCCTGGGCCTGCAGCGCACGCTCGTCCTCGGCAGGGCTTTGTGCGGCCACCGGCAGTACCGGCAGGCTGGGTGCGGCCATGGCGCGGGTCAGCGACGAAAAGCTGCCAATGCCCCAACGGCGGTCGAACTGCGCCGCGTACACCGGCACGACGGCCAGGGCGGGCAAGGCCTGAGCGGCCACATAGCGCGAGGGCACGGGCAGTTCGGCCGGCAGATCCACCACGGCGATCTCCGAGCAACGCTCGCTCAGGGCCTGGATGCTGGCGCGCCAGCCCGCTGCTGACTGCGAAACATCTCCGGCCAGCAGATAGCCCGCAGCCCCCTGTTCGTTCGCACAGTTTTTGCTGCTGCCGCGCTTCATGGGGGCCAGCCCCATCCACAACGCATGGCGCGAACGGGTCAGCGCCACATAGAGCAGTCGCAGATCCTCGCGCAGGCGCTCCTTGTCGGCCTGCGCCAGCTGCGCATCGTCGTAGTCCAGCACCAGCTCACGCGCAGGTGCGCCATCGATCTGCACGGGCAGCGAAAGATAGGCTGCCTTGCCATCCACAGGCCGGAAGCTGCCGCCAAACGGCAGGCAGACCAGCGGATACTCCAGCCCCTTGCTCTTGTGCACGGTGACGACCTTGACCAGATCGGCGTCCGATTCCAGCCGCACGATCTGCGCATCGCCGGCCGCGCCCGGACTCTCGATCTGCGTGGCCAGCCAGCGGATCAGCGCCTGCTCGCCCTCCAACTGGGCGCTCGCAGCCTGCAGCAGCTCGGCCAGGTGCAGATAGTTGGTCAGACGGCGCTCGCCGCCCATGTCCTGCAGCCAGCGCGCCGGCAATTCAAAGCGGTACAGCGTCTGGCGCAGCATGGCCAGCACGCCCAGGCGCAGCCAGAGGCTATGCAGTTCCTTGAGCAGCTCGCTGCGCGTATCGAAGGCCTCGTCATCGCTGGCCAGCCAGGCCAGCTCGTCAAACGACAGCCCCATCATGGGCGTGGCCAGACCGGCGCGCACGGCAAGTGCGTCCAGGGGGGCGGCCACGGCACGCAGCCACAGCAGCAGATCCTGCGCCTCGCTGCTGGCGAAGACCGAGTCCTGATCGGAGAGATAGACCGAGGCCACATTGCGCCGCGCCAGCGCGCGGCGCACGGCAGTGGCCTCCTTGCCCGTGCGCACCAGCACCGCTACATCGGCCGGGCGCAGGCGCTGCAGCGGCTGGCCGGCCTCGGCAAAGCCCGTGGCACCGTCCATCAGCCACTGCACGATCTGGCTGGCGCAGAACTCCGCGCCACGGCGGCGGATGTCGTCATTGCTCAGCGGTTCATCACTGCTGCCATCCCAGGCGATGGTCAGCGCTGCCATGTGCTGGCTGCCCTGCATCAGCCGCTCCTTGCGGCCATTGGCCTTGACGCTCTCAAACGGCAGCGGATTGTTCTGCCCGGCGCGGAACAGGAACGCGCCCTCGCCTTCGCGCACTTCAGCCTGCACAAACCACTGGTTGACCGCATCAACCAGCGCCTCAGTGGAGCGGAAATTGGTGTCCAGCACATAGTGGCGGCCCTTGGTCGCCTGCCTGGCCTGCAGATAGCTGTAGATATCTGCACCACGAAAGCCGTAGATGGACTGCTTGGGGTCGCCGATCAGCAGCAGCGCGCTGTCCGCGCTGTTGTCTGCCGTGCGGTAGACCTGGTCGAACAGCCTGTATTGCAGCGGCGAGGTGTCCTGGAATTCGTCAATCAGCGCCACCGGGTACTGGGCCAGGATACCGGCCTGCAGCGCGGGGCCGTTATCGCCGGCCAAGGCGGCATCCAAGCGCTGCAACATATCGGCAAAGCCGAAAGTGCCGGCCTGGCGCTTGAGCCACAGCAGGCGCTGCTGGACATGGACTGCAGCATGCAAGCGCAGCGCCACCTTGATCGACGGCAGCTCGGTCAACGCTTTCAGCAATTGCTCCAGTTCGGAAAACTCAGTGGGCAGCAGCAAGTCCATGGTCGAGCCCTTGAAGGCCTCGGCCATACCCTCTGAGCACAGGCGCTTGCGGGCGGAGTCGCTGAGCTCCAGAGGCTGGTTCAGCGGGTCTTGCGCCCACACGGTCAGCGCCCCAAACCAGCCTGTGTAGTAGCGAGCCTGCAGCTTGCGCTTGTCCCACAGCGCGGCGCGGCCGTCTAGCTCTCCCTCAATCCAGCGCAACATGCGCTCGGCCTTGGCTTCCCAGCCATCGGCAAGCACTTGCAGTCGCTGCGCACGCTCTGCACGTGTCTGCGCAATGCATTCGCTCAGCGACCCGACACCTGCCACAGCGGGCACGCTTTCACGCAGCAGCGATTGCATGTCTTTGACCAGCGCATGCACATCGGGCCAGACCTGCAGTGCCGTCTCCAGCACCTCGCCCGATAGCGGGTAGCACTGCTGGCGCCAGTAATCCTGGGCAGCCTCGGTCTGACGCTGGCTTTCATCGGCCTCCAGCGTTTCATCAAACAGATTGCCGCTGTCGAACGCATGCTCGCGCAGCATGCGCTGGCACCAGGCATCTATGGTGTGGATGGCGGCATCGTCCATGCACTGGGCAGCCATGTCCAGCCGCCAAGCAGCGGTGTCACGCTCCACTCCTTCGGCATAGGAGTCGCGCAGATCGCGCAAGAAGCTGTCGTGCGCCGCCGGCTCGGCCTCGCCGCGAAAGCATTGCACGGCCTCGATCAGCCGGGCACGAATGCGGTCCGACAGCTCGCGCGTAGCGGCCCGCGTGAAGGTCATGACCAGAATATCGGGCGGCATCAAGGGCCTGGCAAAGCCGTTCTCGGCGCCATGGCCCAGCACCAGCCGCAGATAGAGCGCTGCAATGGTCCAGGTCTTGCCTGTGCCCGCGCTGGCTTCGATCAGGCGCGAGCCCCAGAGCGGGAAATGCAGAGGCTGCAGCGCCTGGCTGCCGGGCTTCATCGGGTTGGCGGGCGCGCTCATACCGGCTCTCCTGGTTGTTCGTCCTGGTCTGCACGCTGCATCAGGGGCAGGGCCTCGGTCTGCACCTGCGCGGCCAGCCAGTCATGCAGCGGGCCATAGACCTGCTTGGCCAGGGTATGAAAGCGCAGATCGGCCGTCAGCGCCTCCCAGTCGGGGTAGCAGCGCGCCCAGCTGGGGTCTTCGCATTCGCCGCCCAGCATGTAGCCACCCTCGTAGGCCTGTGCGGCGGCGCTCAAATCGTCCAGGCCGGCTGCGATGGCGCTTTTGAGAGGCAGCGGCAAGGGCTCGTTCTGGCCCGCCAGCCAGAGCTGCATCAAGGCTTGCAAGCGCTGCGTGGCCACCTCCGGCTCCAGCGGCTGCACCCAGACCAGGGTGTCGCGTGCGATCACACCCATGAGCGTGTCGACGCCCGTGCTTGAAAGCGCCAGACTGCGCACATAGATCGGCAGCAGCTTGTGGGCCTGCAGCTCGCCCTTTTTGTTCAGCAGCGTGCGCGGCTCCAGCGCGAACCAGCAGCGGCTGTGGCCCGCATCCGAAGACGGCTCTTCGCGCTCCTGCAAGCCATCCATCCAATCGTCCAGCGTGACCGCGCCGGAGTGCAGCAACAGCCGCTCGCGCGGCGCCGCATGGGGCCATAGCCGCATCTGCTGCTGCCAGGCCAGCAGCGACGGTGTGGCCTGGGCCTGCAAGGCCTCGGCCTCGCGCCTGCCAAGACCTGCCAGCGGCAGCACGCCGGCACGCCCCAGACGCTGCACCTGGCGCTGCACCTGCAGGCCCACGTCCAGCGCCGCATCATGCGCCAGCTGCGTGCGCACGCCTTGCTGCAGCTGCTGAATCAGGCCGTAGGCGGTCAGACCATCGACGCTGAAAAGCTCGTCGTCCTCCAGCAGCTCCTCGTCCTGCTCAAAGCGCACCTGCAGGCGGTTGCGCAAAAAGCTGCGTGCGGGATGGCGCAGAAATTCCGTCAGTCGCGCCAGTGTCAGCGGCACCTCGGGGTCGGGCTCGAAGGCAGCCACGACCGGCAGCGCCTGCGCTGCCCGCTCTTCATGCGCGCCATACCATTCGCGTGCGAAGGTCGACAGCCCTGAAGCCTGTTCGAAATAGCGGCGGCTGAAGGGCTGCAAAGGATGCTGGCGGGTACGCTGGGCCAGCAGCAGATCCCCGCGCTCGCTGGCGCAAAGGTCTGCACTGCCTTCGCCCTGCCAGCCTTGGCTCAGATAGTCGCGCAACTGCGAGACCAGCACCGAGGGGGGTTGCTCGCTGTTGTCGCGCACATGGCGGCCGGCCCAGCTGATGTAGAGCTTGCTGCGGGCCGACAGCAGGGCATCCAGCATCAGCTGGCGGTCATCGTCACGGCGCGCGCGATCACCGGGGCGCTGCTGACCGGGCAGAGCCATCAGATCGAAGTCCACGCGCATGGCGCGGCGCGGGTAGTCGCCATCGTTCATGCCCAGCAGACACACCACTTCGAAGGGGATGGCCCGCATCGGCATCAGCGTGCAAAAAGTCACGCCGCCGGCACGAAAACGCTGGTTGAGCGCGGGCTCGGACAGGGCCTGCAGCCAGGCCTCCTGCGCCACTTCCAGCGGAATCAGGGCCTCAAAACCCGCTTGCTCGCAGGCAGCCTGCCAGCCGACCAGGGCCGTGTCGAGTGCGTTGCACAGGGCCTGGTCTTCATCGCCCTGCGCGACAAAGAAGTCGTCCATCAGACCGCGAAAACGCTGGGCCCAGACCTCGGGAGCCGCGGCCGTTGCAGCCGTTTGCCACCACTGCAGCATGCGCCCCAGCAAGCTGGCCAGCGATCCGGCAAGCTCGGCCGCCAGGCCGCCCACCTCGTCATAGGGCTCCATGCCGGCAAAAGCCTGCGCCTCGTCGAAGGGGGCCTGCAGCGCCGGTCCGCTGGCATAGCCCAGCAGCATGCGGCGCAGGCCGAACCAGGCGCTGTTGGGATCACCACAGGCTGCCAGACCCAGCTGGGCGCGCTGCGCATGGTTGAGCCCCCAGCGAATGCCCGCGCCGGCCATCCAGTGCGTGAGCTGGGGCAAATCGTCGGCCGCCAGCCCCACGCGCGCCGCCACGGCGGGCACATCGAGTAGGTCGCACAACTCGCTCAGCCGGCAGCGCTGCTGAGGCAGCTTGAGCAACCATTGCAGCGCCGTCACCAGCGGGCTGCTGGCGCGCGCGCCCACGTCGGCGATATCAAACGGAATATGGCGCGCATCGTGGCGGCCGTACTGACCGAACACGGCGCGGATGGCGGGCGCAGCTTCTTCGATCGACGGCAGCATGACCACCACCTCACGCGGTGCCGGTGCTGCGCAGCCCGCAGCGGCAGGCTCGGCCAGCCATTGCAGCAACTGGTCGTGCAGCACCTCAAGCTCGCGCACCAGGCCATGGGCCTTGTGAAAGACGATGGACTGGTCGGCCGCCGCGATCTCGACCGCTGGGTGCTCCGACATGGGCACCAGATCGCGAATGCGCTGCTGCACCTGGGTCAGCAGCGGTGCGTCGATCAGCTCGCTCGCGTCAGCCTCGTCATACACATCCACACGCGGCCAGCCCCATTGCACGGCGGTGTCGCCCGTGGTGTCGAAGGCATCGAGCTGGCGCACATAGTCGCGGCTCTGCCGACCCCAAGCCGCCAGCAGCGGATGGGCATGGGCGTGCATGGCGGCCAGGGGAATCTGCGCCAGGTCCTTGCCGCCCTTGTCGGCATGGCGGCGGCGCTGCTGGCGAAGCAGCTCGCGCCCGTCGATGGCATCGGCCCAGTGAAAGCGGCAGGGGTTGGGAACGGCAATCAGCACCTGGCTGTGCTGGGCAATGCCGCTCAGAAACTGCATCAGCGACAGAGGCATCTGGCTCATGCCGAACACCACCACGCGGCGCGCCAGCGGCGTGACCGGCGGCTGACCGCTTTGCAATGCGTCCAGAATTCGTGCCAGCAGGGCCGGGCGGGTGGCGGCACGCTCCTGCTCATCGAGCTCGGCCAGCACCTTGCGCCACAACTGGGGCTGCCAGAGCTGCCCTTCAGGCACGGGCGCGTCGGGGCGGCCCGCCGTGCGCAGCACATCCTCGCCCTGCTCCCAGGCGGCCAGCCAGTCGGCGCGGTAGATCTGGTACTGGTCGAACAGGTCGGCCAGCTTTTCGGCCAGCTGCAGCAGGCGCTGCGGCTCTCCGGGACGCAGAAAGTTGGCAATGGGCGCAAACGCAGGCTCGCCCAGACACTGCGGCAGCAGACGCATCAGGCGCCAGATCATGGGCGTCTTGTCCAGCGGCGATTCGCGCGGTACCTCGTGCCGGCCCAGAATCTGCCGGTAGCTGCGCCATACAAAGCGCGCTGGCAACTCGACCTGTGCTGCGGCGCACACGCCCTGCTGCTCGGCCATGCGCATCTTGAACCACTCGGCCATGCCGTTGCTTTGCACCAGCACGATCTCGGGCTCCAGTGCCTGCAAGGGATGCGCGGCCAGCCAGGCCAGCACAGTATCGGCCAGAGCTTCGGTCTGGTTGCCGTGGATGGCGATCAGGCCCGGCTGCCAGTTCGCGGCCGGTTGCGACGCCCTTGGTTGCTGCTCTGCTGTCACACGCGCTCCTGTGCCTGTCTGTGCACGATGAAAGCTGCAAGCTTAACGGCAGCATGCGAGCGCTATCAAATGAAAAGCTGGTTGCGCATACCTACAAAGCGAACAGGAGTTGAAACACCTTGAAATCAAGCCAAAGCAAGCGCAAGCCGCTCTGTTTTTTGCTGCCCACGGCCCGTTGCAGACATTCAAGGCAGCAATGAGAAAAGCCCCAGATCATTGCTGATCTGGGGCTTCATGTTTGGTGGCCTGGGACGGAATCGAACCGCCGACACAAGGATTTTCAATCCTCTGCTCTACCGACTGAGCTACCGGGCCTTTGCTGTTCAGCAACTTGAATGTGCTGAAGCAGCGATTATAGGCATATTTTTCCGCATCCCGCCCCGCCTGGGCATTCCAGATTGCAGCACTCGCCGGTCTGCGAAAGCCTCCGGACACGGATCAGATCTAGATGCAGAAAAGCCCTGGATCATTGCTGATCCAGGGCTTTGAATCTGGTGGCCTGGGACGGAATCGAACCGCCGACACAAGGATTTTCAATCCTCTGCTCTACCGACTGAGCTACCGGGCCTTCATCAACACCCTTAAGTGCCGAAGCCACGATTATAGGCACACTTTTCGACCTCAAATCGAAAAATGCGAATTTTTTGGAAATTATCCGCGGCGATTACGTCCGAGATCCACGCCCAGCTGGCGCAGCTTGCGGTACAGATGGGTGCGCTCCAGACCGGTCTTCTCTGCCACGCGCGTCATGGAGCCGCCTTCGCGGGCCAGGTGGAATTCGAAATAGGCTTTTTCAAAGCCGTCGCGCGCCTCGCGCAAGGGACGGTCAAGATCGAAGCCCTGGTGTGAATTGGGCAGATTGTCTTCCGCCGCCTGCGCCGTGATGCTGACCACGGTCGATGGCGCCGTGCCGCTGCTGGCATGGGATGCGGTTTCCGAGCCCTGGCTGGCCGTGCTGCGCGCCAGCCCCTGCTCCACTGCCTTGAGCAGCTTCTGCATGGTGATGGGCTTTTCGAGGAAGGACAGCGCGCCGATGCGCGTTGCCTCGACAGCCGTCTCGATGGTCGCATGGCCGCTCATCATGATGACGGGCATGGTGAGCTGGCCGGCCGTGGCCCATTCCTTGAGCAAGGTGACGCCGTCGGTGTCCGGCATCCAGATGTCCAGTAGCACAAGATCGTAGTTGTTGGTAGCCCTGGATACGCGTGCCTGCGTGGCGTTCTCTGCCACGTCCACACTATGACCTTCGTCGTTGAGGATTTCCGACAACAAATCCCGGATCCCCAGTTCGTCGTCGACCACTAGTATGTTTGCCATGTGTCTAAAGCCTGTTGCTATGCCTTGTGCTGAACGGGATCAAGCCGTTCCTGCACGGTCGTTAGGTACAAATGATAGCGACACTCGCGCGCCTTGAACTACCCCGTCTTCCTCTCGATTACCCAGGTCCACTCTTGCGCCATGCTCGTCGGCGATTTTTTTGACCACCGCCAGGCCCAAACCGGTGCCGCGGGACTTGGTGGTCACATAGGGCTCGAAAGCTCTTTGCAGAATATTCGGAGCAAAACCTGTGCCACTGTCGCTGATGCTCAGGCGCACACGCTGGGCCGTGTCCATCCAGCGGGTTTCGATGGTGACGGAGCCCGGAGTCTGCCCTGTTTCCTGCGCTCTTTGCGCCGTGGAATCTTGCGCATTTTGCAAAAGATTGTGGATGACCTGGCGCAATTGCTGGCTATCGCCCTGGATGGGCGGGCAGGCCTCGTCCAGGGATGCCTCCACGCGCACCGTCGCATTCTCCTCGCCATAGAGCTGCAACACCTCGGCGACCAGAGCATTCAGATCCAGCGGCTGCAGATTGGCCGCCGGCAAGCGGGCGTACTCGCGGAACTCATCGACCAGGCGCTTCATCGCGGCCACCTGATCGACAATGGTCTTCACCGACTTGGCCAGCAGCGCCTGCTCGGTAGGCTGCAGCTTGTCGGTCAGCTTCATGGCCAGACGCTCGGCAGACAGCTGAATCGGCGTCAGCGGATTCTTGATTTCATGCGCAACGCGGCGCGCCACCTCGCCCCAGGCCTGTGCACGCTGGGCCGAGACGATCTCCGAAATATCATCGAACACCAGCAGGCGCTGGTCGTCGGGCAGCTCCGCACCACGCATGACCAGGCTGGTGGTGTTGTGCACCACATCGCCGTTGCCATTGCCGGCGTCCAGCTCATAGACCTGCTGCCAGCGGTCCCGTCCCTGCTGGGCCGAAGCATCGCCCAGGAAGATCTCGAACTGCTCCTGCACCACACGGGCAAAGTCCTGCAGGCCCGAGACGTCGCGCAGCCGCTTGCCCTGGAATACCGCCATGGGTGCGCGCAGAATGCGTGTCGCGCCGGGGTTGCTGAGCACGATGCGGCCGGCACGATCGAGCACGATGACGCCCGATGTGAGGTTGTCCAGAATGGTCTGCAGATTGCTGCGCGCCGCATCGAGCTGCAGCAGATTGCGGTTGGCATCGGAGCGCGCATCGGCCAGTTGCTGGGTCATGACGGCAAAGGAACGCGTCAGCCCGCCGATCTCGTCCTTGCTCTGCAGCGCGGGCTTGGGGCGCAGGTCGCCACGCGCCACATCACGCATGCCCTGGGCCAGCAGCAGCAGCGGCTTGGCCAGCTGGTTGCCCAGCACCACGGCCAGCACCACGGCGCCAAACACGGCCAAGAACAGCGCCAGCGTCAGCGTGCCGATGTACATGCGCTGCAGTCCACCACGAGCAAGCGCTCGCTCCTGGTACTCGCGATTGGCTTCCTGCACGGCCAGGGCATTGATGACCAGGGCCTGAGGCAAGGCAATCGTGGCTTGCAGATAGCGCGCTTCTTCGAGCAGGTTCACGGCCGAGCTGGGCACCAGCGCCAGCGTGCGCACCTTGGCGTTGGCGGCGGCCTGCTCGGCAGGCACATCGCCGGCGTCATCCAGACCTTCGATGCTGGCCACGGCACGCTGGCCACCCTGCTCCTTCAGGCTGCGCAGCAGCTGGGTGTTGGGACGCTCGGGTGCGAGGCTGAACAGAGACTGGCCGGCGCTGGCGATGGCCTTGCCCGAGGCATTCCAGAGCACCACATCGGTGGCGCCGATCTGATCGCGGATGCGCTCCAGCATCAGCGCGGCCCCGGCATCCGAGGTCTGGGACAGTTGCAGGCCTGCGGTGCGCGTGTTGTTGGCCATGTCATTGGCCACCGTATCCAGCGTGGCGCTGGCCAGGCTCACACCGGCGGACAGTGCCCCTTCGACCTTGACGTCGAACCAGCTCTCGATGGAGCGTGAGACGAACTGGTAGGACACCACATAGATCAGCAAGCCTGGCAGCAAGCCCACCAGGGTGAAGATGCCTGCCAGCTTGAGCAGCAGCTTGCTGCCGAAACGCCCGCGCCTGAGCCTCAGCGCCAGGCGCACCCCGCCCCAGAACAGCACCAGCAGCAGCAATCCGGCCACCACCACATTGGCGGCAAACAGCCAGTTGTAGTTGCGCTCGTAGGCCAGCCGGTTGTTGGTGGCCAAGGTCAGCAGGAACAGCAGCAGCACCCCCACCACCACCATCAGCACCACGCCAGTGCCGACGGCCCAGCGCGTGGCACGCGACCAGCGTGCGGCAGAGTTGCCGCCGGCTTCACCGTCCGGGAGCTTGATGTCTGCCATCAGGGAGCCGCCTCCAGGGTCTGCGTGCGCGACATCTGCAGATTCCAGCCCGAGCGCCCCAGCGCACCGATCTGCAAAGGCCTGGGCAGGGACGACAGATCTACGCGAAAGCGCAGCTGCACCGAAACACCCGAAGTGGAGCCGAGCTGGGCGGGCTCCAGAATCTTCCAGCGGTAGATGCGCTGAATGGCTGCGATGGCATCCTCGAGCTGCTCGTAGGTCTGGCCCAGCGCCAGCCCGGTGCCGCTGCCGCCGGTGAAGGCGGAGTTGGAGATATGCAGACGCCAGCGCTTGGTGAGCGGCTGGTGGGTGATGCGGTAATAACGGGTGGCGACGCCCAATTGCTGGTCGGACCAGTACCAGCGCTCACGCTGTACCTGGGCTTCGGCAATGAAATACATGGGAATGCCCTGGCGCAGGGCGTCTTCCACCTGACCGGGCAGCTCGAACTGCAGATTGGCCGAGAGAAACACGCCTTCCTCGGTGCGTGTGAGCTGCATGGAGCTGATGTCCGGCGGCACGGTATCGGCACGGGCCAGCACGAAAACCAGGGATAGCGCCAGCATCAGCGCAGCTGCACGGGCCGCACGCCGCAAGGCCCCCGCTACAGCGTTAGCGCAATTTTTCCAGCAGAGCGTAAAAAAAGCCGTCGTGGTCACCCAGGGGATTGTCGGACACGGAATCGTGTTTGGCTGCTTTGCCGGGAATTAAATGGCCCGGAGCAGGCAAGGTGGCCGCCGTAGTGTTGCGTGCAAGAAACGCTTGCATCTGGGCATCGCCCTCGGCCTTGAAGACCGAGCAGGTGCAATAGACCATGCGCCCGCCGGGCTGCAACAGCGGCCACAAGGTGTCCAGCAGCCTGGACTGTATGTCTGCCAGCTGGGCCACATCGCTTTCACGGCGCAGCCAGCGCACATCGGGCTGGCGACGCACAATGCCCGATGCCGTGCAGGGCGCATCGAGCAAGATGGCATCGAAGGGCTGGGCGCCGCATTGCGATTCGAACCAGTCCTTTGGTGCGGACGCATCGGCCACCAGCACCTTGGCCTTCAAACCCAGGCGCGACAGGGTTTCATCGATGCGGCGAGCCCGCTCGGGGTCGATCTCCAGGGCCGTGACTTCGATGCTGCCGGGCGCCGCACGTTCGAGCAGATGGGCGGTCTTGCCACCGGGCGCGGCACAGGCATCCAGCACGCGCAGCGGGCGCCCCTGGGGCTGGGGCAAGCCGGCCAGCAGCAGCGGGGCCGCGGCCTGCGCCGCAGCGTCCTGCACCGAGGCCCAGCCCTCTTCAAAATGCGGCAGCTCCTGCACGGGTACGGCCTGCTCCAGCTGCAGTCCGCACTCGGCGACGGCCGTCGCCTTCAGGTCCATCGCCTGCAGCGCATCCTGATACCGGGCTGCGGTGCTTTTCTGTGCATTCACGCGCAGCGTCATGGGCGGCTGGGCATTGTTGGCCGCCAGAATGGCCTGCCAATCCTGGGGGTGGTCTTTCTTGAGTCGTGCAATCCACCAGGCGGGGTGATTCCAGACGGCCACCGGATCGTTGTCGGTGGCGCTCACCAGCGCATCGCGCTCGCGCAGAAAGCGGCGCAGGCAGGCATTGATGAAGCCGGACTGCGCGCGTGCCGCACCGTTCTTGGCGGCTTCCACGGCCTGGTTGACCAGGGTGAAGGGCGGGTAAGGGGCTTGCGCCTCATCCCAGGCCAGGGCCAGCGCCGTGCTCAGCAGTGCGCTGACCTTGGGCGCGGGAGCCCGCGACACCAGTTGCCTTTGCAGCGCCTGGGCACGCCCCAGATTGCGCAGCACCTGGAACAGCAAGGCCTGCACTCCCGGACGCAAGCGCTGCGGCACCTGTGCCAGCACAGCCTTGCTGGACTGGCCACCCAGGATGCCGTGCAGGGCCTTGGCCACTGCATCCAGCTGTTGCCACAGGGCAGGAGCGTTGGGCACAGCAGCACCAGCCGCGGCGTTCTTGGGTTGGGAAGGCTTGGAAGTCATGAAGAGCAGACCTGAAAAACTTGGAAAACTGACGCAGACAGGAAGGCGCAGCGGGCATGTTCATCGAGAAAACTCCATGCCTGATCCGAACTTGCGCAAATCGTGTCTTGATCAATGAAAAACGCTCCCGTCTGCACAAGGCAGAGCGGGAGCGCGGTGCATCAGCAGCGAACCGCAGCCGTTGCCGGCCGCGGTCCAGTGCCATGCTTAGTCGGCAGAGGCGTCGCCAGCAGGTGCTTCGACGTCATCAGCCAGCACACCGGCCAGCTCGGCTTCTTCGGCTTCGGCAATGGCACGACGCTCGGCATCGTCCATTTCGTCCTTGGCCTTGCGAGCCTGGTGATAAGCCAGACCGGTACCTGCGGGGATCAGACGACCCACGATCACGTTTTCCTTCAGGCCACGCAGCTCGTCGCGCTTGCCCATGATGGCAGCTTCGGTCAGAACACGGGTGGTTTCCTGGAAGGAAGCCGCAGAGATGAACGAGTCGGTCGACAGCGAAGCCTTGGTGATACCCAGCAGCACGTTGGAGTACGTGGCAGGCAGCTTACCTTCCTTCTGCATCTGTTCGTTGGTGTTGAGCACCTCGGAACGCTCGACCTGTTCACCCTGGATGTAGGTGGTATCGCCAGAGTTCTCGATGATCACGCGACGCAGCATCTGACGCACGATCACTTCGATGTGCTTGTCGTTGATCTTCACACCCTGCAGGCGGTAAACGTCCTGCACCTCGTCCACGATGTAGCGCGACAGCTCTTCGATACCCAGCAAACGCAGGATGTCTTGAGGATCGGCAGGACCGTCAACGATGGACTCGCCCTTGTTCACCACCTGGCCTTCGTGGACCAGAATGTTGCGCTCCTTGGGCACCAGTTCTTCCCAGACCTTGCCTTCCAGATCGGTGATCTGCAGGCGGATCTTGCCCTTGGTTTCCTTGCCGAAGGACACAGTACCGGTCATCTCGGCCAGAGTGCCCTTGTCCTTGGGCGTACGGGCTTCGAACAGTTCGGCCACACGGGGCAGACCGCCGGTAATGTCGCGGGTCTTCTGACCTTCCACAGGGATACGGGCCAGCACTTCGCCGGGGCCCACGTCCTGGCCGTCGCGCACCTGAATCAGGGCGCCGACCTGGAAGCCGATCGTCACGGCGTGGTCGGTACCAGGGATCTTGACTTCCTGGTTGTTGGCGTCGATCAGCTTGACCTGGGGACGCACCACCTTGGCGGAGCCACGACGCTTGGGATCGATCACCACCAGAGTGGACAGACCGGTCACTTCGTCGACCTGCTTAGCCACCGTCAGACCTTCTTCCACATTCTCGAAACGCACTTGACCGGCGTATTCGGTAATGATGGGTCGGGTCAGCGGGTCCCAGTTCGCCAGGATCTTGCCGGCCTTGATGGCTTCATCGGGCTTGATGGTCAGCACGGCGCCGTAAGGCACCTTGTGACGCTCGCGCTCGCGGCCGTTTTCGCTGATCACGATCTCGCCGGAACGCGAAATCACCACCAGCTCGCCCTTGGTGTTGGACACATAGCGCATCGTGCTGTTGAAGCCGATCACGCCATTGGACTTGGCTTCCACGCTCGAGGCGATGGCGGCACGCGAAGCGGCACCACCGATGTGGAAGGTACGCATGGTCAGCTGCGTACCGGGTTCACCGATGGACTGGGCAGCGATCACACCCACGGCTTCGCCGAGGTTGATCAGGCCGCCACGACCCAGGTCGCGACCGTAGCAGGTGGCGCACAGGCCGAAACGGGTTTCGCAGGTCAGAGCCGTACGCACCTTGATTTCGTCCACGCCCTGGGCTTCCAGCTCTTCGAGGGTGTCTTCGTTGAGCAGGGTACCGGCAGGCACCAGCACGGCACGGGTTTCGGGGTGCAGCACTTCTTCGGCGGTCGAACGGCCCAGCACGCGGTCGCGCAGGGATTCGATCACTTCACCGCCTTCGACGATGGCGCGCATCAGATAGCCGTTGGAGGTACCGCAATCCTGTTCGTTCACGACCAGATCCTGCGTCACGTCCACCAGACGACGAGTCAGGTAACCGGAGTTAGCCGTCTTCAGCGCCGTATCGGCCAGACCCTTACGAGCACCGTGGGTCGAAATGAAGTACTGCAGCACGTTGAGGCCTTCGCGGAAGTTCGCGGTGATAGGCGTCTCAATGATGGAGCCGTCAGGCTTGGCCATCAGACCACGCATACCGGCCAGCTGACGAATCTGCGCTGCGGAGCCGCGGGCGCCGGAGTCGGCCATCATGTAAATCGCGTTGAACGATTCCTGATCGACTTCGTTGCCGTGACGGTCGGTGGTCTTCTGGACCTTGAGCTGGTCCATCATCACCTTGGACACGTCGTCGCCGGCCTTGCCCCAGATGTCCACCACCTTGTTGTAGCGTTCGCCGGAGGTCACCAGACCCGAGACGTACTGCTGTTCGATTTCCTTCACTTCGGACTCTGCGCGGGCCAGGATGTCGGCCTTTTGCGGAGGCACCAGCATGTCGTCGATGGAGATCGAGATACCAGCGTGCGTGGACAGACGGAAACCGTTTTGCAGCAGCTTGTCGGCAAACACGACCGTGGCCTTCAGACCGCACTTGCGGAAGGAGGCGTTGATCAGCTTGGAGATTTCCTTCTTCTTCAGCGCCTTGTTCATGTTGCTGAAAGCCAGGCCCTTGGGCAGGATTTCAGACAGCAGGGCACGGCCCACGGTGGTTTCCACGAGCGAGGTCACGGGCTCGAATTCGCCGGTTTCCTTGTTCTTGTTCCACTCGGTCAGGCGCACGCTGATCTTGGCGTGCAGTTCGGTCTCGCCAGCATCCAGAGCGCGTTGCAGCTCCATCAGGTCGGCAAACACCATGCCTTCGCCCTTGCCGTTGATCTTTTCACGCGTGGCGTGATACAGACCCAGCACCACGTCCTGGGAAGGAACGATGGAGGGTTCGCCCGAAGCGGGGAACAGCACGTTGTTCGACGCCAGCATCAGCACACGGGCTTCCATCTGCGCTTCCACAGACAGGGGCACGTGAACAGCCATCTGGTCACCGTCGAAGTCGGCGTTGAATGCCGCGCAGACCAGCGGGTGCAGTTGCAGGGCCTTGCCTTCGATCAGGATGGGCTCGAAAGCCTGGATACCCAGACGGTGCAGCGTAGGCGCACGGTTGAGCATGATGGGGTGTTCCTTGATGACTTCTTCAAGGATGTCCCACACCACGGGCGTACCGGCTTCCACTTCCTTCTTGGCAGCCTTGATGGTCGTGGCGATGCCGCGCTGCTCGAGCTGCGCGAAGATGAAGGGCTTGAACAGTTCCAGCGCCATCAGCTTGGGCAGACCGCACTGGTGCAGCTTGAGGTAAGGACCCACGGTAATCACGGAACGACCGGAGTAGTCCACGCGCTTGCCCAGCAAGTTCTGACGGAAACGACCGCTCTTGCCCTTGATCATGTCGGCCAGAGACTTCAGGGCACGCTTGTTGGCGCCCGTCATGGCCTTGCCGCGACGGCCGTTGTCCAGCAGCGAGTCAACCGCTTCTTGCAGCATGCGCTTTTCATTGCGCGCGATGATTTCAGGAGCCTTGAGCTCCAGCAGGCGACGCAGACGCGAGTTGCGGTTGATGACGCGGCGGTACAGGTCGTTCAGGTCGGAAGTGGCGAAACGGCCACCGTCCAGAGGCACCAGAGGACGCAGATCGGGAGGCAGCACGGGCAGCACTTCCATCACCATCCACTCGGGCTTGATACCGGACTTCTTGAACGCTTCCAGCAGCTTCAGGCGCTTGGCGTTCTTCTTGACCTTGACTTCGGAGCCGGTCAGATCGTTGCGCAGGCGCTCGATCTCGACGTCGATGTCGATGCCTTCGAGCAGGTCCTTGATGCCTTCAGCGCCCATCTTGGCGGTGAACTCATCGTAGCCGTACTCGAGTTGCTTGGCGTCGTAGTCGTCCTCGGTCATGATGCTGAACTTCTTCAGCGGAGTCATGCCGGGGTCGGTCACCACATAGGCTTCGAAGTACAGCACGCGCTCGATGTCGCGCAGCGTCATGTCCAGCACCAGGCCCAGGCGCGAAGGCAGGGACTTCAGGAACCAGATATGGGCGCAGGGCGCGGCCAGGTCGATGTGACCCATGCGTTCGCGACGCACCTTGGTCTGTGTGACTTCAACGCCGCACTTCTCGCAGATCACACCGCGGTGCTTGAGGCGCTTGTACTTGCCGCACAGGCATTCGTAGTCCTTGATCGGGCCAAAGATCTTGGCGCAGAACAGACCATCACGCTCGGGCTTGAAAGTACGGTAGTTGATCGTTTCAGGCTTCTTCACTTCACCGAAAGACCAGGAACGGATCTTCTCGGGCGAGGCCAGGCCGATCTTGATGGCATCGAAATGCTCATCAGGCGTAAATTGCTTGAACAGGTCGAGTAGCGATTTCATGTAACTCTTTCCTTTTCGTCAAAAATCATTGCAGCCACCGCTGGATTTGCCTTGGTTTCAGCAACGAACCAAGCGCAAATCCTTTGTTTTAAAGCGGTTGCGGCTCTCTGTTTAATAGTGCTTAAGAACGTTCGAGCTCGATGTCCAAGCCCAGAGAGCGGATTTCCTTGACCAGCACGTTGAACGACTCGGGCATGCCCGCTTCGATCGAGTGCTCGCCCTTGACGATGGACTCGTACACCTTGGTACGACCGACCACGTCGTCGGACTTCACAGTCAGCATTTCCTGCAGCACATAGGCGGCGCCGTAAGCTTCCAGCGCCCACACTTCCATTTCACCGAAACGCTGACCACCGAACTGGGCCTTACCGCCCAGAGGCTGTTGCGTCACCAGCGAGTAAGGACCGGTGGAGCGGGCATGCATCTTGTCGTCGACCAAGTGGTGCAACTTCAGGTAGTGCATATAGCCCACGGTGGTCGGACGCTCGAAGCGCTCGCCGGTGCGGCCGTCATACAGATAAGCCTGAGTGCGTGTCTCGGTCAGACCCTTGGCGGCAGCGATGTCGTCAGGGTAGGCCAGCTTCAGCATGTCCTTGATTTCGGCTTCGGAAGCACCGTCGAACACCGGCGTTGCGAATGGCACGCCCGTGGTCAGCTCCTTGGCCATGGACATGACTTCGCCGTCGTCCAGCTGAGACAGCTCTTCCTTGCGACCGCTGCGGTTGTAGATCTCTTCCAGGAAGGCGCGCACTTCAGCAGCACGGGCTTCCTTTTGCAGCATGTCGCCGATGCGCTGGCCCAGACCCTTGCCGGCCCAGCCCAAGTGCACTTCCAGCACCTGACCGATGTTCATACGCGAAGGCACGCCCAGCGGGTTCAGCACGATGTCGGCGGTGGAGCCATCAGCCAGGAAAGGCATGTCTTCCACAGGAGTGATCTTCGAGACCACGCCCTTGTTACCGTGACGGCCGGCCATCTTGTCACCGGGCTGCAGACGACGCTTGACGGCCAGGTAGACCTTGACCATCTTCAGCACGCCGGCAGGCAGCTCGTCGCCCTGGGTGAGCTTCTTGCGCTTTTCTTCGAACGCCAGGTCGAAGGTGTGACGCTGCTGCTCGATGGAGTTCTTGATGGACTCCAGCTGAGCGGCCACATCGTCTTCGGCAGGACGAATGTCGAACCAGTGGAACTTCTCCACGCCGTCCAGGTAGGCCTTGTCGATCTTGGCGCCCTTGGACAGTTTCTGAGGACCACCGTTGGCCACGCGGCCGGTCAGCAGCTTCTCGATACGGTCGAAAGCGTCGGCTTCCACAATGCGCAACTGGTCGTTCAGGTCCAGGCGGAAGCGCTTGAGTTCATCGTCGATGATCTGCTGGGCGCGCTTGTCGCGCTGGATGCCTTCACGCGTGAACACCTGCACGTCGATCACGGTGCCTTGCGAGCCCTGATCCACACGCAGAGAAGTGTCCTTCACATCGGAAGCCTTCTCGCCGAAGATGGCGCGCAGCAGCTTCTCTTCAGGCGTCAGCGTGGTCTCGCCCTTGGGGGTGACCTTGCCCACCAGCACATCGCCGGGTTGCACTTCGGCGCCCACGTAGATGATGCCGGACTCGTCCAGGCGGTTCAGTTGCTGCTCGGACAGGTTGGGGATGTCGCGTGTGATTTCTTCGGCACCCAGCTTGGTGTCGCGAGCCATCACCACCAGCTCTTCGATGTGGATCGAAGTGTAGCGATCGTCAGCCACGATGCGCTCGTTGATCATCACCGAGTCTTCGTAGTTGTAGCCGTTCCAGGGCATGAACGCGATCAGCATGTTCTGGCCGATGGCGATTTCGCCCAGGTCGGTCGAAGCGCCGTCCGCCAGCACATCACCCTTGGCCAGCTTGTCGCCACGGCTGACGATGGGGCGCTGGTGGATGTTGGTGTTCTGGTTGGAACGCTGATACTTGATCAGGTTGTAGATGTCCACGCCGACTTCACCGGCCACGGCTTCGTCGTCGTTCACACGGATCACGATGCGGGTCGCGTCGACATAGTCCACGATACCGCCGCGCTTGGCGGTGACCACGGTGCCGGAGTCCACGGCGGCAACGCGCTCGATGCCGGTACCGACCATGGGCTTTTCAGGACGCAGCACAGGCACGGCCTGACGCGACATGTTGGCGCCCATCAAGGCACGGTTCGCGTCGTCGTGTTCCAGGAAGGGAATCAGCGAAGCGGCCACGGACACGATCTGCGCAGGCGACACGTCCATGTACTGCACGCGCTCGGCCGACACCAGGGTCGATTCACCGGCTTCACGGGCCGACACCAGCTCGCCCACCAGATTGCCTGCGGCATCCAGATCGGCGTTGGCCTGGGCGATCACGTACTTGCCTTCTTCGATGGCCGACAGGTAGTCGATGTCCATCGTCACCTTGCCGTCCACCACGCGACGGTACGGGGTTTCGATGAAACCGTACTCGTTCAGGCGGGCGTACAGAGCCAGCGAGTTGATCAGACCGATGTTCGGGCCTTCAGGCGTTTCGATAGGGCAGACGCGACCGTAGTGGGTCACGTGCACGTCACGCACTTCAAAGCCGGCACGTTCGCGGGTCAGACCGCCTGGGCCCAGGGCAGAAACACGACGCTTGTGCGTGATTTCTGCCAGAGGGTTGGTCTGGTCCATGAACTGCGACAGCTGCGAGGCACCGAAGAACTCCTTCAGGGCCGCAGAGATGGGCTTGGAGTTGATCAGGTCGTGAGGCATCAGAGGCTCTTGCTCGGCCTGACCCAGACGTTCCTTCACAGCCTTTTCGATACGAGCCAGACCGGTGCGGTACTGGTTTTCGGCCAGTTCGCCCACGCAACGCACACGGCGGTTGCCCAGGTGGTCGATATCGTCGACTTCGCCACGGCCATTGCGCAGGTCCACCAGGATCTTGACCACGGCCAGGATGTCTTCGTTGGACAGCACCATGGGACCGGTCGCGCCTTCGCGGCCGATCTTGGCGTTGAACTTCATACGGCCCACGCGCGACAGATCATAGGTGTCGGCGTTGTAGAACAGGCGCTGGAACAGGGCCTGCACGGCGTCCTCGGTAGGAGGCTCGCCAGGGCGCATCATGCGGTAGATGGCAACGCGGGCAGCGAACTCGTCCACGGTTTCATCGGTGCGCAGGGTCTGCGAGATGTAGGCGCCTTGGTCCAGTTCGTTGGTGTAGATGCACTGAACGTCCTGCACACCGGCGCTGCGCAGCTTCTTGAGCAGGGCTTCGGTCAGTTCTTCGTTGGCCTTGGCGATGATTTCACCGGTGTCGGGATCAACGATGTTCTTGGCCAGCACACGACCCAGCAGGAAGTCTTCAGGCACGCTGACGAACTTGGTGCCGGACTGCTCCAGCTCGCGGGTGTGGCGCGCGGTGATGCGCTTGTCCTTGGCGACCACGACCTTGCCGGACTTGTCGGTGATGTCGAAACGCGCGACTTCGCCCTTCAGGCGATCGGCCACGAATTCCATCTGGGCACCGCTGTCCATCAGGCGGAAGTTGTCGTTCACGAAGAACGTTGCCAGGATGGTCTCGGGCGTCATGCCGATGGCCTTCAGCAGGATCGACACGGGCATCTTGCGGCGACGGTCGACGCGGAAGTACAGCAGGTCCTTGGGGTCGAACTCGAAGTCCAGCCAGGAGCCGCGGTAAGGAATGATGCGAGCCGAGAACAGCAGCTTGCCCGAGCTATGGGTCTTGCCCTTGTCGTGTTCGAAGAACACGCCAGGCGAACGGTGCAGCTGAGACACGATCACGCGCTCGGTACCGTTGATGATGAACGAACCCTTGTCGGTCATCAGGGGCACTTCGCCCATGTAGACCTCTTGTTCCTTCACTTCCTTGAACACCTTGGACTGAGCCGTGGAGGACTCGCGGTCATAGATGATCAGTTGAACCTTGGCGCGGACAGCGGAGGCGAAGGTCAGACCACGGGTCTGGCATTCGCGCACGTCGAAAGCGGGCTTGGCGAGGTTGTACTCGACAAACTTCATCTCCACAAAACCATTGTGGGAGACGATGGGGAAGGCGGAATTGAAGGCCGCTTGCAGGCCATCAATGGTACGTTTTTTGGGGGCTACATCTGCCTGCAGGAATGCTGTATAGGCATCTTTTTGCATCTGCAGCAGATAAGGCACTTCGAGCACGCTATCGCGGCTCCCGAAGCTTTTGCGGATTCGCTTGCGTTCGGTATAAGAATAGGCCATGAGATCTCCGGGCAAAGACATGAGTCCTGGGTCTGCGACGACTGCCCCACAGGGTTCTCCTGCGGGCTTGGCGGTTGGCCACTACCAACCATGGCTGACGGCGATGCGTTGCACATCGCCCGAACCAAGGCATCTTCTGCTGTCGGATTGTCAGAAGACACTAAAAAGCAGACTCCCTAGGAAACCTGCTTTCTGGTGTGTTCTTTCAGCGCGTTCCACAAGCGCCAAAGGCTGGAGACCCTTTTACGAGTCTCCAGCCCTTGATTTCACTGAATTACTTCAGTTCAGCCTTAGCACCGGCTTCAACCAGCTTCTTCACAGCGGCTTCAGCGTCAGCCTTGGGAGCGGCTTCCTTCACGGTCTTGGGAGCGCCGTCGACCAGATCCTTGGCTTCCTTCAGACCCAGGCCGGTGATTTCGCGCACAGCCTTAATCACGGACACCTTGTTGGCGCCAGCTTCGGTCAGCACCACGTTGAATTCGGTCTTTTCTTCAGCAGCAGCAGCGCCACCAGCAGCGCCGCCAGCAGCGGGAGCAGCCATAGCAGCGGCGGACACGCCAAACTTCTCTTCAATAGCCTTGACCAGGTCGTTCAGTTCCAGAACAGTCATGCTGTCCAGGGCGGTCAGGAATGCGTCTTTATCGAATGCCATTTTGATTTCCTAAAATTGGTTGGTTTTGCCGAGCACTCAGGCTGCGGCTGTTTCTGTTGCCGCTTCGGCAGAGCCTTCGCCCTTCTTGGCCGCCAGAGCGCCCAGCACAACGGCTGTACGCGAGATAGGCGACATGAGCAAGCCGCACAGTTGTGCGAGCAGTACTTCCTTGGAGGGGATGTTTGCCAGTTGCTTAACGCCGTCGATGTCCAGGGCCTTGCCTCCGAACGCACCACCGCGAATCACCAACTTGTCGTTGGTCTTCGCGAAGTCGGCCACCACCTTGGCGGCAGCCACTGCGTCTTCAGAGAAGCCATAGATCAGGGGACCAGTCATCTGGTCAGCCACCACGTCAAACGCGCTACCGGCAACAGCACGGCGGGCCAGGGTGTTCTTCAACACGCTCAGGCTCACACCCTTGCTGCGAGCATCGGCACGCAGTTTGGTCATGTCGGCGACCGTGATGCCACGGTATTCCGCGATCACAAGCGTTTGAGCTTTAGCGGCGAGGCTGGTCACTTCGGAAATGACCGCTTCTTTCTCACTGCGATTCAGACTCAAGGTCTACTCCTTCAAATGCATATACAAGGCAAGCCCTGCATACACGCTCTTGTTGCAGCGACCAACTGTTTAGGAAAAATTCCATCTGCAGCGGGATCGCCATCTGCGTTGGCCTTCGTGATTAAGTGATCAAATCACACCAACGGTCTTGGATGACCTGCAGGAGCAACAACTCCCGCAGCCCACCACACCAGATGAGCCAGGCTCATCTGACGATTTCTAGCAATTACGCCGAGATGGATTGTGTATCGACGCGAACGCCCACACCCATGGTCGACGACACCGCCACCTTGCGCAGGTACTGACCCTTGCTGGAAGCAGGCTTGGCCTTGTTCAGCGCATCGATCAGAGCAGCCAGGTTACCCTGCAGCTTGTCGGCGTCGAACGAGCGGCGGCCGATCGTGCCGTGCACGATACCGGCCTTGTCCACGCGGAACTGCACTTGACCAGCCTTGGCGTTCTTCACGGCCGTAGCGACGTCAGGAGTCACGGTGCCAACCTTGGGGTTAGGCATCAGGCCGCGGGGGCCCAGGATCTGGCCCAGCTGCCCCACAACGCGCATAGCGTCGGGAGCAGCGATCACCACGTCGAAGGGCATGTCACCGGCCTTGACTTGAGCAGCCAGGTCGTCCATACCGACCACGTCAGCGCCGGCGGCCTTGGCTTCTTCAGCCTTGGCGCCTTGTGCGAACACAGCCACGCGAGCAGTCTTGCCGGTACCGTGAGGCAGAACCACGGCGCCACGCACCACTTGGTCCGACTTCTTGGCATCCACGCCCAGTTGCACGGCCACGTCGATGGATTCATCGAACTTGGCAGTTGCAGCTTCCTTCACCAGCGCCACGGCGTCAGCGAAAGAGTACAGCTTGTTGGAATCAACCTTGCCCTGGAGAGCTTTTTGCTTCTTGGTCAACTTGGCCATTTACACACCCTCCACGATCACGCCCATCGAACGGGCAGAACCAGCCAGCGTACGCACAGCGGCGTCAACGTCAGCGGCGTTCATGTCCTTCAGCTTGGTCTTAGCGATTTCTTCCAGCTGAGCACGTGTGATCTTGCCGACCTTGTTCTTCAGAGGATTGGAAGAACCCTTGTCCAGCTTCACAGCCTTCTTGATCAGAACGGTTGCGGGAGGGGTCTTGATGACGAACGTGAAGCTCTTGTCAGCAAAAGCCGTGATCACCACGGGCAGAGGCAGGCCGGGCTCGACACCTTGGGTCTGGGCGTTGAACGCCTTGCAGAATTCCATGATGTTGAGGCCGCGCTGACCCAGCGCAGGACCGATGGGAGGAGAAGGATTGGCCTTACCAGCTGGCACTTGCAGCTTGATGAAGCCGACGATTTTTTTCGCCATGTTGAGCTCCTTACGGGTATAGCGCCACTTGCAATGCGTGCAAGCAGCTCCCCGAGGTTGCTGACTCTACAAAAAAGCTTCGCATCGAGTCAAAAAATGCGAAGCCCTAGATTCTATTGCGAATCTCAAGTTTTCTCAACTTGAGCGAATTCCAATTCCACAGGAGTTGCGCGGCCAAAGATGGTGACCGACACACGCAGACGGTTCTTTTCGTAGTTGACTTCTTCCACGGAGCCGTTGAAGTCTGCGAAAGGACCTTCCTTGACACGAACCATTTCGCCCACCATGAACTCGACCTTGTGGCGAGGCTTCTCGGTGCCTTCCTGCATCTGGTCGACGATCTTGCGAACTTCTTCCTCGGAGATGGGAGCAGGACGATTCTTGGCGCCACCAACGAAACCGGTCACCTTGCTGGTGTGCTTCACCAGGTGCCATGTATCGTCATCCATCACCATTTCGACGAACACATAACCGGGGAACAGGCGGCGCTCTGTCGTGCGACGGGTGCCGTTGCGCATTTCCACAACTTCTTCGGAAGGCACCAGGATGCGGCCAAACTTGGACTGCATGTCCGAACGGGCAATACGCTCGGCAATATTGCGCTCGACAGCCTTCTCCATACCCGAATAGGCATGGACGATATACCAGCGCAGATCGGGGTTGGCAGGTCCCGCCGTTCCACCATTCACATCTGTTTCGACTGCATCAGCCATTACTTCCTCCAGCCCAAAATCAAGTCGTACAAGACCCATTCAAGCGTCTTATCGGTGAACCACAAGAACAAGGCCATCACCACCACGAAGGCAAAGACATACAGAGTCATCTGCATGGTTTCCTTGCGCGTGGGCCAGACCACCTTCTTCACCTCACGCCAAGCATCACGGGCAAAGCCAATGAAGCGCTTACCCGGCTCAGAGATCAGAAACACGCCAGCAGCCAGAGCCAGGCCGACAATCAACGTCGCCCACTGCACCAGTGCGCCTTGCTTGCTCAACAGATAAAAGCCAGCAATAGAAGCAACAACTAAAGCCGCAACAGCGGCTATTTTTGCTTTGTCAGCTGCAGAGCTGACTGTTTCAACCTGAGTAGTGGCCATATTTTGTTTCAAATGCACAAAGATGTGCAATTTCAAGACACAAAAGCCCGCCAAAGGCGGGCTCTTGTTGATTCCACCATTAAGAGGTGGCAGGGGCAGTAGGAATCGAACCTACAACCTTCGGTTTTGGAGACCGACGCTCTGCCAATTGAGCTATACCCCTACAAAATCAATTATGCAATGATCGTGGCAACCACACCGGCACCCACAGTACGACCACCTTCGCGGATAGCGAAACGCAGACCTTCTTCCATGGCGATGGGGGCGATCAGCTTCACGGTGATCGACACGTTGTCGCCAGGCATCACCATTTCCTTGCCTTCGGGCAGTTCGATGGAGCCGGTCACGTCAGTGGTACGGAAGTAGAACTGGGGACGGTAGTTGTTGAAGAAGGGAGTGTGGCGACCGCCTTCGTCCTTTGACAGCACGTAAACTTCAGCAGTGAAGTTGGTGTGGGGCTTGATGGAGCCGGGCTTGCACAGCACTTGGCCGCGTTCCACGTCTTCACGCTTGGTGCCGCGCAGCAGCAGACCCACGTTGTCGCCAGCTTGACCTTGGTCCAGCAGCTTGCGGAACATTTCCACGCCAGTGACGGTGGTCTTGACGGTGTCCTTGATACCGACGATTTCGATTTCTTCGCCGACCTTGATGATGCCGCGCTCGATACGGCCAGTCACCACGGTACCGCGACCGGAGATGGAGAACACGTCTTCCACGGGCATCACGAAGGCGCCGTCAACAGCACGCTCGGGAGTGGGGATGTAGGTGTCCAGAGCTTCGGCCAGACGCAGGATAGCGGGTTCACCCTTGTCGGATTGGTCGCCTTCCAGAGCCAGCTTGGCAGAGCCGCGGATGATGGGGGTGTCGTCGCCGGGGAAGTCGTACTTGGACAGCAGCTCGCGCACTTCCATTTCGACCAGTTCCAGCAGTTCTTCGTCGTCCACCATGTCGGCCTTGTTCAGGAACACGATGATGTAGGGCACGCCCACCTGACGCGACAGCAGGATGTGCTCGCGAGTCTGGGGCATGGGGCCGTCAGCAGCGGAGCAAACCAGGATAGCGCCGTCCATCTGAGCGGCACCGGTGATCATGTTCTTCACATAGTCAGCGTGGCCGGGGCAGTCCACGTGAGCGTAGTGGCGGTTGGCAGTTTCGTATTCAACGTGCGAAGTGTTGATCGTGATGCCACGAGCCTTTTCTTCGGGAGCGTTGTCGATCTGCGAGTAGTCCTTGGCTTCACCGCCGAAGTGCTTGGACAGCACGGTAGCGATAGCAGCAGTCAGGGTGGTCTTGCCGTGGTCAACGTGACCGATGGTGCCCACGTTCACGTGGGGCTTGGTGCGCTCGAATTTTTCTTTTGCCATTTTTCCGACTCCGAAAAAATTAATTCACTGCAAGAGGATTTCGGCGCAACCCTATCAAGCGAGCGCACCAGAAAATGGTGCCCATGGCGGGAATCGGACCCGCGACCTCTCCCTTACCAAGGGAGTGCTCTACCACTGAGCCACATGGGCAAAGAAGTTGCAAAAACAACCTCTAAAATCTTTGCTCGCAAACTGGAGCGGGAGACGGGAATCGAACCCGCGTCATTAGCTTGGAAGGCTAGGGTTCTACCATTGAACTACTCCCGCACAGATTTACTACTGCACGTGACTGCTATTTCTAGCAATCGCTCTTCTCAACCATTGCTGGTGGAGGGGACAGGATTCGAACCTGTGTACGCGTTAGCGGGCAGATTTACAGTCTGCTGCCTTTAACCACTCGGCCACCCCTCCAAAGAGACTTGAATTGTAGCATCTATTTTCAGCTTAAAAAGAAATTTCGAAATTTCTTTTTTTCTTACCGAAGATCGATGCTGGCGCGGCTGGCGGGGATCGAACCCACGACCCTTGGCTTCGGAGGCCAATACTCTATCCACTGAGCTACAGCCGCGAATCCGTCAGGCCGCTTGCACGGCCAACAACAATTCAACAGCCGCAATTATTGCACGGCTTTGGACACCAAAATCACAAATTCACCCGAAATCCCAAACCGGACAAGTAGACATCCACCGACATCGAGCCAACCTTGACCAGTGAGAAACTTCCTTCGGTCAACACCCAGCCATGTATGAGTCCGACAAAAAGAGAGTGCAGACCAAGGGCCGCCTCTTCCGGAGATACCGACAACCGCAGGGACTGCCCCTCTGCGGCAGCCGCCAGATCACGCGCAAATTTTTCCCGAGCAAAGCCTGAACTTTCGATATGCTGCAAGCGCACATCGGCAAGTTCGCCCACGTACTCCATCTTGAAGAGCGCTGTTTCAAACACTTTGCGCCGGCGCTCATCCTCATCCAGACTCTCGAACACACACAGGATGGAGTGACGAATACGTTCTAATGGCAACAGGTCGCCGTATCTGTCGTCACAGATTTCTTCGAAAGGCAGGCATATGCGCCCAAGCATGGAAACAAAGACATCCATCTTGTCCTTGAAGTGCCAGTACACAGCCCCGCGTGTAGCCCCCGCACGCTGCGCAATATCGCCCAGAGATGTACGAGACACGCCTTTCTCGAAAAACACCTCCTCGGCCGCATCCAGCAGCTTGGTGCGCGTCTCATCCGCTTCAGCCTTGGTTCTTCGAGCCATCACTCACCTTCTTCCTCACCCGCCAGCGATTGTTCGCCGCGAGAAAAACCTTTTCACAGCCGCTTTACGCAACGTTTTCAATTATACATTTATGCATGTATGTATAATTTCCTTAGCACCGATACGCAGGAAGCCATCTAGGGTTTCCACCCAAACGAGCGCACCCTTGAGGAATGCGCTCTTTTTCGTTTTCACAATGTCAACCGGAAGGACGTTCATGCACCCGATGTATGAAGCACACCAGGCTCCCGACAACCAGTCCAATTCAGCCGCATCCGGCACCCGCTCCATGGTCATCGGCCTGAGCCTGGCTGCTGCACTGGGCCTTGTCGCATGCAGTGACAAAAACGCGGAAGCCCAAAAGGCACAGGCCGCCGCACAGGCACAGCCCCCCGAAGTGGGCGTGGTGACGGTAACCATGCAGAACGTGCCCCTGATCTCCGATCTGCCCGGTCGCCTGGAGCCATCGCGCATTGCCCAGGTGCGTGCCCGCGCGGCCGGCATTGTGCAAAAGCGCCTGTTCCGCGAAGGCTCGGATGTCAAGGCCGGCCAGGTCCTGTTCGAGATTGACAACACCCCCTACAAGGCCAATCTGCAAAGCGCCCAGGCAACCCTGGCACAGGCCGAAGCAAACCTGGCTCAGGCATCTGCCACCGCACGCCGCTACAAGCCGCTGGTGGAGGCCAATGCCATCAGCAAGCAGGAATACGACACCGCCATCGCCAACGAAAAAGCGGCCCTGGCACAGGTTGCCGCAGGCAAGGCGGCAGTCACCAATGCCAACGTCAACCTGGGCTATGCCAGCGTGACGGCCCCCATCTCCGGGCGCATCGGCCGCGCTCTGGTGACGGAAGGTGCACTGGTCGGCCAGGGCGAAGCCACGCAGCTGGCGACCATCCAGCAAGTCAACCCGCTGTATGTGAACCTGACCCAGTCCTCTTCCGACATCATGCGCATGCGTGAAGCACTCAGCTCCGGCAAATTGGCAAAGGTAGGTGAGAACGCTGCGCGCGTCCACGTCTATTTGGACGATGGCAAGGAATACGCACACACCGGCAAGCTGCTGTTCACCGACCTGACCGTGGACCCGACCACCGGCCAGGTCAGCGTGCGCGCGGAACTGCCCAATCCCGATGGACTGCTGCTGCCCGGCACCTATGTGCGTGTGCATCTGGAGCAGGCACAGGTCGAGAACGCCGCGCTGATTCCGCAACAGGCCGTGACCCGCAACGAAAAGGGCAACTTCGTCATGATCGTGGCCGAGGATGGCTCGGTGGCACCGCGTCCGGTTCAGATCAGCCAGTCCAGCGGCAATAACTGGATCGTCACATCCGGCCTGAAGGCCGGAGAAAAAGTCATGGTGGACGGCCTGATCAAAGTGGGCATGGGAGCCAAGAAGGTCAAACCCGTCGAGATCAACAATGCAGCTGCCAGCGCCCCCGCACAACCCTCTGCTGCGGCCCCCGCCGCACCAGCGCAAGAGAAAGTTGCCGCACCAGCCGAAGGTGCTGGCGAAGGCAAGGCAGCCAAGTAACAGGCACGATCCATGTCCAAGTTTTTCATCCACAGACCGATCTTTGCCTGGGTGATCGCGATTTTCGTGATCATTGCGGGCGTGATCTCCATCACCAAGCTACCGGTGGCACAGTTCCCATCGGTGGCACCTCCCACCATCAACGTGACAGCGACCTACCCGGGCGCCACGTCACAGACCATGACGGATTCCGTCCTGCAACTGATCGAGCGCGAAATCAACGGCGCGCAAGGTCTGATGTACATGGAAGCCTCCGCCCCTGCGGGCGGTCAAGGCACTCTGACCGTCACCTTTGCCCCCGGCACCAACCCCGATCTGGCGCAGGTGGACGTGCAAAACCGCCTCTCGCGCGTGCTGCCTCGCCTGCCCCAGGTGGTTCAGGCCCTGGGCGTGCGCGTGGACAAGTCCATGAGCAACTTCCTGATGATTCTGGCCTTCCAGGCCGAGTCCGGGGAGACCTCGCGTGACGACATCGCCGACTATGTGAACCGCAATGTGGTGCCTGAGATCCAGCGTCTGGACGGCGTGGGCAAGGCACAGCTGTTTGCCTCGGGTCGTGCCATGCGCGTCTGGGTAGATCCAGCCAAGCTCCAGGGTTATGGCCTGTCGATTGCATCCGTCAATGCAGCGATTGCCGCGCAGAACCAGCAGATCTCCGGCGGTGCCCTGGGCAATCTGCCCAGCACCCCCGGCACCACGACCACGGCCACGATTGTGGTGCCCGGTCAGCTGAGCACGCCCGAGGAATTCGGCGAAGTGGTGCTGCGCTCCAACTCCGACGGCTCCACCGTTCGCCTCAAGGACGTGGCTCGCATCGAACTGGGCATTGAAAGCTATGCCTTCGAGTCGCGCCTGGACGGCAAGCCTGCCGTGGCAATGGCCGTGCAGCTGACCTCCACCGCCAACGCCATGGCGACGGCCAAGCTGGTCAAGGACAAGATGGCAGAGATGGAACCCTTCCTGCCTGCGGGCGTGAAATGGTCCTCGCCCTACGACACCTCCAAGTTCGTGAAGATCTCCATCGAGAAGGTGGTGCACACGCTGCTGGAAGCCATCGTGCTGGTGTTCATCGTGATGCTGATCTTCCTGCAGAACATCCGCTACACCCTGATCCCGACCATCGTGGTGCCCATCGCATTGCTCGGCACCTTTGCCGTGATGCTGGTTGCCGGTCTGACCATCAATATTCTGGCCATGTTCGCCATGGTGCTGGTGATCGGTATCGTGGTGGACGACGCCATCGTGGTGGTGGAGAACGTCGAGCGCATCATGGCCGAGGAAGGCTTGCCGCCCAAGGAAGCCACCATCAAGGCCATGGGACAGATCCAGGGCGCCGTGGTCGGCATCACCGTGATTCTGGTGACGGTGTTCCTGCCTCTGGCCATGTTCTCCGGCGCGACCGGCAACATCTATCGCCAGTTCTCGCTGGTGATGGCCATCTCGATCTTCTTCTCGGGCTTCTTTGCGCTGACACTGACTCCCGCACTGTGCGCCACCATGCTTAAGCCCATCCCCAAGGGCCATGCGCACGACAAGAAGACCGGCCTGCTCGGCCCCTTCTACAACTGGTTCAACCGCAAGTTCGAAGCCGGCACCAAGCGCTACTCCGCGGCCCTTTCCGGCGTGGTCAAGCGCTCCGTACAGGCCTTCATCGTCTACCTGCTGGTGATCGCCGGCGTGGTCTTCATGTTCCTGCGACTGCCCACGGCCTTCCTGCCTACCGAGGACCAGGGCTATGTCATCTCGCTGGCCCAGCTGCCTCCCGGCGCGAGCCTGGAGCGCACCAGCAAGACCATGGCGGAGCTGGAGAAGTTCGCCCTGAGCCAGCCTGAAACCGATCACATCGTGAGCATTCTGGGCTTCAGCTTCATGGGCCAGGGCCAGAACGTGGGCCTGGCGTTCACCACGCTCAAGGACTGGTCCGAACGCACTGGAGCTGGCTCGGATGCCAAGTCCTTTGCGGGACGCGTCATGGGCGCCATGTCCACGCTGCGAGACGGTTTCATCTTCACGCTGGTCCCTCCTTCAATTTCGGAGCTGGGCAACAGCGACGGCTTCACCTTCCGCCTGCAAGACCGCGGCGCCAAGGGCCATGCCGCACTGCTGGAAGCCCGCAATCAGCTGGTCGCCAAGGCCAACCAGAGCCCGGTACTGACCGGCGTGCGCTTTGACGGTGTGGACGACGCACCGCAATGGCAGGTGGACATCAACCGCGATGCCGTCTATGCCCAGCGCGTGAGCATGGGTGACCTGGCCACGACGCTGGCAACGGCCCTGGGCTCGTCCAACTCCACGGACTTCCCCAACAACGGCTTCATGCAGCGCGTCACCATCCAGGCCGATGCTGCCAGCCGCATGCAGCCCGAGGACGTGATGCGCCTGACGGTCCCCAACGCGCAAGGCCAGCTGGTGGAACTGTCCACCATGGTCAACGCCAAGTGGATCAGCGGCCCCATGCAGCTGACACGCTACAACGGCTACCCCTCCATGAGCATCACCGGTCAGGCCAAGCCCGGCTTTACCAGCGGCGACGCCATGAAGGAAATGGAAAAGCTGGCCCAGGAACTGCCCGACGGCTTCGGCTACGAGTGGACCGGCCAGTCCCTGGACGAAAAGAAGGCCGGCTCCTCTGCCATGCTGCTGTACGCGTTCTCCATCCTGGCCGTGTTCCTGTGCCTGGCCGCGCTGTATGAAAGCTGGAGCATTCCGCTGTCCGTGCTGCTGGTCGTGCCCCTGGGCGTGTTCGGCGCCGTGGCCGGCATGCTGATGCGCGGCATGCCTAACGACATCTACTTCCAGGTGGCGCTGATCACGGTGATTGGTCTCTCGGCCAAGAACGCCATCCTGATCGTGGAGTTCGCCAAGGACCTGCACGCAGAAGGCAAGAGTGCGCTGGAGGCCGCCCTGGAGGCCGGTCACCTGCGTTTCCGTCCCATTCTGATGACTTCGCTGGCCTTTATTCTGGGCGTGGTGCCGCTGTACATCGCCTCCGGCGCCAGCGCTGCCAGCCAGAAGGAAATCGGCACGGGCGTGTTCTGGGGCATGGTGATTGGCACGCCGATCTCCGTGTTCCTGGTGCCCGTGTTCTTTGTGGCCGTGTTCAATCTGTTTGGCAAGAAGTCCAAGCAAGACTCCAACGCCACTCCCCCGGCGGCAACTTCTGCAGCGCAGGGAGGCTCCCAACATGAATAAAACCTTGCTACCCGTAGCACTGGCCGGCGCGCTGCTGGCCAGCGGCTGCTCCTTCATTCCCACGCTGGAGCGCCCTGCTGCTCCGGTGGCCGAGCACTACCTGGCCACCGACGAGCAGGCTGGCCCCATCGCGGCCGCCGACATCCCCTGGCAGCAGTTCTACACGGACCCACGCCTGCAGCAGGTGATCCAGCTCGCGCTGGACAACAACCGTGACCTGCGTGTGGCCGTGCTCAATATCGAAAAGGCGCAAGCCCAATACCAGATCCAGCGTGCCGCCCAGCTCCCTGAGTTCGGTGTGGCAGGCAGCGCCAGCCGCCAACCCAGCGCCACCACGGGCCGCTATGTCAACTCGTACATGGTGGGCCTGTCCATGCCCAGCTGGGAAATTGACTTCTGGGGCCGCATCGGCAGCCTCAAGCAGCAGGCTCTGGCCCAGTATCTGGCGACTGAGGAAGGCCGCAAGGCGGCCCAGATCAGTCTGATTGCAACGGTCGCCAACACCTGGCTGAACCTGCAGGCGGACGAGGAGCTGCTGGCCATTTCCCGTCGTACCCTTGGCACACGCGAGCAGTCCATCAAGCTGACCAAGCTGCGCCTGGACTCTGGGGTGGCTTCCGAGCTGGACTACCGCCAGGCTCAGTCGCTGACCGAAAGCGCACGCGCCACGCTGGCCCAGCAAGCCGGTCAGCGCGAGCGCGACGTCAATGCCCTGACCCTGCTCGTGGGCCAGACTCTGCCAGGCGATCTGCTGACCAGCATGCAAGGCAAGCAACTGCGCGATCTGCCGGCCCTGGCCGATGTGCCTTCGGGCCTGCCCTCGGACCTGCTGCTGCGCCGGCCCGACATCCGCCAGGCCGAGCAAAGCATGATTGCCGCCAATGCCAGCATTGGCGCAGCACGCGCGCTGTTCTTCCCCAACATCACCTTGACGGCCTCGGCCGGCTTTGTGAATTCGGAAGTCTCCGATCTGTTCAAGTCGGACTCCGCCGCCTTCACGATTGCGCCTTCACTGTACCTGCCCATCTTCAATGCAGGCCGCAATCGCGCCAATCTGCAGGTCGCAGAAACCAGCCAGAAGATTGCCGTGGCGCAGTACGAAGGATCCATCCAGTCGGCCTTCCGCGAAGTGTCCGACACCTTGGTGAATCGCCGCTCGCTCAAGGAACAGCTCGACGCCCAATCGCGTCAGCTGGAGGCAGAGCAGGTGCGCTACAAGCTGTCCGATCTGCGCTATACCAACGGCGTCGCCAGCTATCTGGATCTGCTGGATGCCCAGCGTTCGCTGTTTGCGCTGGAGCAGTCCGTGGTGCAGGTGCGACTGGCGCAGCTGCAAAACCAGGTCAACCTCTACAAGGTGCTCGGCGGTGGCTGGACGGAAGCCAGCGCCAACGACCGCCCCGCGGCGGCGACCTCGGCCCAGTAAACAGGCCGGTTTTTGGGCTCTCGCACAAGGCGTCTTCGGACGCCTTTTTTCATGCCCGCCACAAATTGCCAACACAACGTTGATCCAACTCAACTCCTTTATCCAGCAGCCGTCAACCCGGATCGTCGTGCACTGGTGTTCTTAACCCTCACTTCTATAATGGTTTGTTCATCCCCATCCCACGATCTCAGAGGACTTCATGAGCGAGCAACACCACGAAGAAGCCCATACCGGCCCCATTAAAAAACCCAAGCAGCTGTTGCTTGCCGTCTTCTTCTCGTTTGTGGTTCCCATCTTCGTCATCATCGGTCTGGTCAAGTTCGTGACCTCGTCCGACACTCCGGGTGCAGGCACAGGCAATGCCGAAATGGCCAAGGCCATGCGTCTGCAAAAAGTGGGAACCGTGGAGATTCGTGACGCCAACCGCCCCCTGCGCGGCGGAGCGGAAGTCTTCAAGTCGCAATGCGCAGCCTGCCATGAGACCGGCACCGTCGGCGCCCCCAAATTCCAGGATGCAGCGGCCTGGGGTCCCCGCATCAAGCAGGGCCTGGAAACGCTGGTGCACTCTGCCCTGGCAGGCAAGGGAGCGATGGCGGCCCAGGGTGGCGGCGAATTCAATGACACGGAAATTGCCCGTGGCGTGGTCTATATGGCCAATGCCGCCGGAGGCAGCTTCCCCGAGCCGCAGCCGGCAGCCGGCGGCGCCGCCGCTGGCGATGCGCCCGCTGCAACGGCTGCAGCCCCTGCCGCCGCTCCTGCTGCGGCTCCAGCCGCCGAAGTGGCACCTACACCGGCAGCCGCCCCGGCTCCCGCAGCAGCCGCCTCCGATGCAGGCAAGAACCTCTACAACACCACCTGCATGGCCTGCCACGCCAGCGGCGTAGCCGGTGCTCCCAAGTTTGGCGACAAGGCTGCCTGGGCGCCTTTCATTGCCAAGGGCATGGACGATATGGTGCAGAAGGCCACCCAAGGCGTGGGCGCCATGCCACCCAAGGGCGGCTCCACCGCATCGGATGCAGACTTCAAGGCCGCCATCCAGTACATGGTGGATGCAGCCAAGTAGGCGCCCCTCCGCCCCGCAAAAACCGGCCTTTGGCCGGTTTTGTTATTTTTAGCCTCAAGCCCTTTACACACAAGCGCAAGCAGCTATCAAACTTGATAGCCCTCAGGGCTGGGCACAAAACCGAACTGCAACGGCAGCAAGGCGCTCTCGATCTCCTGCGCCTCGGGCAGCGCGCCACTCTCCAGCGCATTGGCGGCATCCAGCATGTCCAGACTGTGCACCATGCCCAGGCCTTGCGGCAGGGCCAGAAACAGCCGCCCCTGCTCGTCCAGCACCACCTGCTGCACCTGTTCGGCAGCCAGCTCCTGACCCGTGTGACTGTGCAGCTGCAAGCCATGCTCCGCGTATCGCAAGCGCCATATCCACGGCGCACTCTCCAGCTCTACATACACGCGCTGCGGGCCGTTCTGAAAATACCAGCGACCATCTGCCTCGACCAGATAGTTGCGGCCGATGAACTCGGCCAGCTTGTCGTGCTGCAGCAAATTGCCCCTGGAGCCTGGCTTGCCGCTGGCAAACGCGCCGCAGGCCTGGGCCTGCTCGTCCCTGAGCCACCACTGGCCGCGCGCATCCAGACCCAGCCAGCCGCTGCAGGCCGGCACATTGGGCCACTTGAGCATGGCCTGTTTCACGATGTCATCCATCACTCATCTCCTGATTATTCGGCGGCCGCTCAGAGCCACTGCTCCAGCCATTCGGTAACCGCCAGCGGCATAGCCTGCACATGGGCCGGCCAAGCACCGCTGGCAAAACCCACATGTCCGCCATGCGGCGGCTGCCAAAGCTGGACAGAGGGGCTCACCTCGTCGGGCGTGGGCAGGCTGTGCGCCGGCACAAAGGGGTCGTTGCGCGCATTGAGCAACAGCAAGGGCACGGCCACTTGCTTGAGCAGCGGTTTTGCCGAGGCACGGAGCCAGTAATCATCGGCATTCCTGAAACCGTGGACCGGGCCGGTAAACACATCGTCGAAGTCATGCAGGGTACGAGCGCGCTGCAGCCGCAGCCTGTCGAACACACCTGGCGACTGCTGCCATTTGGCCAGCGCCTTGGGCACCAGGGTGCGCATGAACATGGGGGTGTAGATCCAGCGATTCAGCCCGCGCCCCAGATTGACGCCGCCGGCCACCAGATCCAGCGGCGCACAGACCACCGCCGCGCCTTTGACGAGCTCTGCCGCAGCCTGCCGCTGCACCCCGGCCCAGCGTGCCAGGGCATTGCCACCCAGCGAGACCCCCATGGCCAGCAACCCACCGCTCGCGCCTTGCTGCAGCCGACGCAAAATCCAATCCACCTCGTCCGAGTCACCGGAGTGGTAGGCGCGCAGCAGGCGATTGGGCTCGCCGCTGCAGCCGCGAAAATGCGGTACGGCCAGATGCCAGCCACGCTGCGCGCAGACCTGGGCCAAGGCCTTGGCGTAGTGGCTGGAGGAAGAGCCTTCCAGGCCATGAAACAGCACCAGTGTGGGAGCGCTTGCACTTGCTGGATGACTTGAGAAATCGATATCGATGAAATCGCCATCAGGCGTATCCCAGCGCTCACGCCGCCATGTCGGAGTCTGCGCCTCCCTGGCGTAGAGTGCCGCCCAGATGGTCTGTATGTGACCGCCCGGCTGCCACCAAGGCGCACGGAACTGCTCGAAATTCATGAAGATCCCAGCCAGCTGCGCAGCTCGGACTGCAGGCCATTCTTTTGCGCCGCGCGCCACACCAGCTCCGGCGGAGCCACATGAATTCCCGGCGGCGCCTTGAGCAAGGCAGCCTCCACCAGACGGGCCACATGCATGGCCCGCACCGGGCGCTCCGCCTGCGGCAGCATATAGCTGAGCGCCGACAGCATGGTCTTTGCCGTGCGCTGCAGCCAATGGCCGGCATTGGCCTTTTGTGCCTCCCTGGCCGAACGTACAAAGATCAGCCGCTCAAAACCCAGCGCGGCAACGCCTTGCTCATTGAGATTGGCCAGGCCCTGCTTCAGCGCCTGGGGCAGACTGCCCATATCGTGGGGCAGCACCACGGCAAGCGTCTGCACACCACAGCGCAGCATCCACAGCGCCAGTGCCTGCAGCTGCTCGGGCTGCGGCGTCCACAAGGCTCGCTCGCGCTGGTAGTAGGGGCGCGGTGGCTCGAACATGATGAGACCCACATCGGCCTGCTGCACAGGCCATTGACACACATCGTCATACTGCAGGGCGAGCAGCTCCATGCCACGCAGGCCCTGCACATAGGGCTCGCGCGCCAGTACCTGGACCAGCGCATAGTTCTGTGCGCCAACCACACGGCTGAGCACCTCGTTGCCCAGCGGCCCCGTGGCCCCGGCCAGCAACAGGCGCGGCAAGGCCGCGGTTTTCGGGCCAGGACGCTGTGCGCCACGCAGGGCATCGAGTGGAGAAACAGTGGACATGATTGCAATGCTAGCGCTGCTGGGCAGCGGACAGGGTGACAGGCCTTGCACGCACACGAACCGGCCAAGCCCTTATGCTATGGTTTCCGTCTCAATTTCGTGAATGGAAACACCCATGAAACGCTGGCTTCTGGCAATCGCAACCGCCGCCACCATGCTCTCCCTCACGGGCTGCGGCTATAACGACTTTCAGCGTCTGGATGAAAAATCCAAGGCCGCCTGGAGCGAGGTGCTGAACCAGTACCAGCGCCGCTCGGACCTGATCCCGAACATTGTCGCCACTGTCAAAGGCGAGGCCAACTTCGAGCAGGAGACCCTGACCAGGGTGATAGAAGCACGCGCCAAGGCTACCTCGATCCAGGCCACGCCGGAGCTGATCAACAACCCCGAAGCCTTCAACAAGTTCCAACAGGCTCAGGGCGAGATTTCCAGCGCGCTCTCGCGCCTGATGGTGGTGGCAGAACGCTATCCCGAGCTCAAGGCCAACCAGGCCTTCCGCGATCTGCGCGTGACGCTGGAGGGTACGGAAAATCGCATCACCGTGGCGCGCAACGAATACATAGGTACGGTGCAGGCCTACAACGTGCTGGCGCGCAGCTTCCCCACCAATATCACGGCCAAGGTATTCAGCTACCAGGTCAAGCCGACCTTCACGGTGCAGAACGAGGCCCAGATTTCCCAGCCGCCGACCGTTGACTTCTCCACACCCGCAGCGCCTGCCGGCAACAAGTAATTGCGAGCATCGCCCTAAGAGTTTATGCAAAAATCGCCTCAAGCCCTTATCTATAAAGCGCTTGCAGCTATTGTTTTTGCAAGCATGCTACTGCTATCAGTGCTGCCGGTCCGGGCGCAAGGCGGCGCAGGCGCTCAGCTGCAGCCCGTGCCCGAGCTGACAGCGCGCGTCATAGACCAGACCGGCACGCTGAGCCCCGGCGATCTGCAGTCCCTGAGCGAGCAGCTCAAGAAGCTGGAGGATGAGACCGGCGCCCAGGTCGCCGTGCTCATGGTCGCCACCACGGCCCCGGAAGACATTGCAGCCTATGCCTGGCGTGTAGCCAGCAACTGGAGGCTGGGACGCAAGGACATTGGCGACGGCTCTCTCATCGTCGTGGCCAAAAACGACAGGCGCATGCGCATCGAGGTGGCGCGCAAGCTCGAAGGCGCCATCCCCGACATCCAGGCCGCACGCATCATCGATGGCGCCATGAAGCCCCGCTTTCGCGCCGACGACTATGCAGGCGGACTCTCGACCGCCATCGAGCAGATGGGTCTGCTGATTCATGGCGAGAAACTGCCCGCGCCGCAATCCCAGGCCCGCAAGTCCAGCCCATCCTGGTCCGAGCATCTGGACTTTCTGCTTCCGCTGCTGTTTTTCGGCTTTCCAATCGGGATTGCCATCGCCCGCGCCATTTTTGGCCGCGTTCTAGGTTCGGTGATCATTGGCGGCATTGCCGGGGCGGCCGCGTATGTGATCACCACCAGCCTGCTGATCGCAGGCGTGGCCGGCGTTGTAGGCCTGATCTTCACCCTGCTCTCCAACCTCTCGCGTGGCGGGGGCGGGCCGTATATCAGTACCGGCGGGGGCGGCGGCTGGAGCAGCGGCAGCGGAGGAGGCTTCAGCTCGGGAGGCGGTTTCAGCTCCGGTGGCGGCGGCAGCTTTGGTGGCGGTGGCGCCTCGGGGGACTGGTGAAATGAGCAATATCTTCCAACGCCTGGCACGTCTGGTGCGACACCGCTGGGCCGAACGGCATCTGCGCAAGGCCTTGCCGCCTGCCACGCTCAAGGAGCTGGAATTGCTGATCGCCAAAAGCGAGCTGGGCCACACCGGCCAGGTCCGCATCTGCATCGAGGCCGGCCTGCCCTGGAGCTATATCTGGCGCGATGCCACCGCGCGCCAGCGCGCGCTCTCCCAGTTCGCCAAGCTCCATGTCTGGGACACGGAGCACAACAACGGTGCCCTCATCTACCTGCTGCTGGCCGACCATGCCATAGAGATCGTGGCCGACCGCGCCCTGGACCGCACCATGAGCGCCGAGCAATGGCAAACGCTGATCAGCGATATGCAATCCGCCTTCCAGGGCGGGCATTTCAGCGTGGGTCTGGTATCGGCACTGGAGCGTGTCAACCGACAATTGCAGGCGCATTTTCCGCGCAAGTCCTCAGTCAATACGCAGCGCAACCTGTCCGACGCGCCCGTGGTCCAAAGACATCTGCCGAGCCGCAACCACTGATCCGGTTCTGCAGCCGCATGCGCCGGCTGCAGACCGCAGAAGCCTCAGGCCAGCACATGTCGCCCGTACGGCGAACACAGCCAGAGCACAGCCGCCACATTGATCAGGACCATGAGCCAGAACTGCAGCTGAAAGCTGGTCTTGCTGCTTTTGTGGCGCAGCCACTGCTGGGCCAGCAGGGCTCCGGGCCAGCCTCCGGCCAGCGCCATGGTCTGCAGCGTTTTTTCCGGCGTGCGCCACTGCCCCTTCTGGGCGGCCCATTTATCCTGCCAGTAGGCCATGAAGGTCAGCATGCTCAGGCCTGCATAGACCAGCCAGAGAACGCGTGGCACGCCCCAGATCACGGCGGCGGCCAGCATCAGCAACAGCCAGGTCAGCAACACGCCATAGCTGAAGCCACTGGAGGCATGCCAGCCCTGAGATGCCGCACGCGAGGACTGCAAACGCCCTGCAGACGGACTGTTTCGCCGCACCGGAGACGGCCGGGCCCGATGAGTCAGCGAGCCGCCAGCGCGCCATGCAACCTGAAGCGCACGCTTTCTGCCCTGCTCCATGCCGACGGCAAACTCCAGGCGCAGGCCGGGCTGGGGGCGCTGCTCCGCGGGCGGGCGCGGCTCAAAAGCACTGATATGGACAAATAGGCGCTCGCCACCGCCATCGGCCTCTATCCAGCCAAAGCCACGTTCGTCATTCCATTGCGTTAAGGTACCGCCGTAGCGCATCTCCATCCTTTGTTGTTTTTGACACCGCAAACAGGCCCGGTGATGCAAAAAGCAGGCGGGTCCCGTCCAGAAAAAACCTTTTCCCTCGCATGGCTGTGTTAGTTTTGGGTCAGCCGCATTTTCTTAAGAAAGCACTCAAACATGCAGAAATCTCTGTTCTCTCTGGCCGTCATCAGCTCTGCCCTGGCACTGAGCGCTTGCTCCTCCATCAGCCCCAGAGGCGCAGAAGCACCGGCTGAATACGACTACGCACTGAGCTGCAAGCTCAAGGAAGATGACCCCAAGAAGTGCGAAGCCCAGATTCGCGCTCTCTGCGAAGACCCCAGCAAGGCCGTGGTGCGCAAATCGCGCCATGTGGACCCGAAGGACAACTCCGTGGTCTACGGCTATCAGGCCGCCTGCAACGGCTAAGCCCTGCAGCACCCCGACATACCGGGTATTGCGCGCCTTGCCCTCCAAAGTATCAAGTGTGATGCACCTGAACCTCAGGAATGAACAGGCATGAAAAAGCCACCGCATGCGGTGGCTTTTCTTTGCTGATGCAGGTGCTCTAGGGCACCAGACATCAACGCTTCTGGCGGTACTTGCGCAGAGCGGCAATCTGAGCTGCCATGACGGCCAGCTCGGACTGTGCACGAGCGATATCCAGTTCGCCCCTGGCGTTCTTCAGGGCTTCCTCAGCGGCAGCCTTGGCCTTTTGCGCCTTTTCATCGTCCAGATCCTTGCCGCGGATGGCGGTGTCGGACAGCACGGTCACGCAGTTGGGTTGCACTTCCAAAATGCCACCGGCCACGAAGACGAACTCTTCGCTGCCATCAGGCATTTCGATGCGCACCGAACCCGGCTTGATGCGGGTGATCAGCGGTGTGTGGCGGGGATAAATGCCCAGCTCGCCCGCTTCGCCGGGCAAGGCGACAAAGCGCGCTTCACCGGAGAAGATGGACTCTTCGGCACTGACCACATCAACGTGAATGGTGTTCATCTTTGCTCCTTGAAAAGGTTAAAACTGGTCCTAAAACCGACACACCCCAAGCAAGAGACGCCAAGCAAGGGCCGCCCCGCAGCGAGGGCGTCGTCCCCCTCCTGAAAGAGAGGGGGAAGCGGCGAAAGCCGCTCAGGGGGTGAAGGCTAGTTAGGCTGCCAGCTTCTTGGCCTTCTCGAAGGCTTCGTCGATGGTACCAACCATGTAGAAAGCCTGTTCGGGCAGGTGGTCGGCTTCGCCGTTCACGATCATCTTGAAGCCACGGATGGTTTCAGACAGGGGAACGTACTTGCCGGGAGCACCGGTGAACACTTCGGCCACGTGGAAAGGCTGCGACAGGAAACGCTGCATCTTACGAGCGCGGGACACGACCAGCTTGTCTTCGGGAGCCAGCTCGTCCATACCCAGAATCGCGATGATGTCGCGCAGTTCCTTGTAGCGCTGCAGCGTGCCCTGCACTTGGCGAGCCACCTTGTAGTGCTCTTCGCCAACCACTTGGGGGTCCAGCTGACGGCTGGTGGAGTCCAGCGGGTCCACGGCGGGGTAGATACCCAGCGAAGCGATGTCACGGGACAGCACCACGGTGGAGTCCAAGTGAGCAAAGGTCGTGGCGGGCGAGGGGTCGGTCAAGTCATCGGCTGGCACGTAAACGGCCTGGATGGAAGTGATCGAGCCAACCTTGGTCGAAGTGATACGCTCTTGCAGCTTACCCATTTCTTCGGCCAGCGTAGGCTGGTAGCCCACGGCGGAAGGCATACGGCCCAGCAGAGCGGACACTTCGGTACCGGCCAGTGTGTAGCGGTAGATGTTGTCCACGAAGAACAGCACGTCCTTGCCTTCGTCACGGAAAGCTTCGGCCATGGTCAGGCCGGTCAGCGCCACGCGCAGACGGTTTCCTGGAGGCTCGTTCATCTGACCGTAAACCATGGCAACCTTGGATTCGTTCAGGTTGGCCTGGTTCACAACGCCGGCATCCGACATTTCGTGATAGAAGTCATTGCCTTCACGGGTACGTTCACCCACACCGGCAAACACCGACAGACCACCGTGGCCCTTGGCGATGTTGTTGATGAGTTCCATCATGTTCACGGTCTTGCCCACACCGGCGCCACCGAACAGACCCACCTTGCCGCCCTTGGCGAAAGGAGAGATCAGGTCAATCACCTTGATGCCGGTTTCCAGCAGTTCCTGCGAAGGCGACAGTTCGTCGTATGCAGGAGCCTTGCGGTGGATGGGGGCTGTCAGTGCCTGGTCCACATCGCCACGCTCGTCGATGGGGTTGCCCAGCACGTCCATGATACGACCCAGCGTCGCCTTGCCCACGGGCACGGTGATGGGGTTACCGGTGTTGGTGACCATCAGACCACGCTTGAGGCCGTCGGAAGAACCCAGGGCAATGGTACGCACCACGCCGTCGCCCAGCTGTTGCTGAACTTCCAGGGTCAGGGCCGTACCTTCCAGCTTCAAGGCGTCATACACCTTGGGCACCTGGCCGTGGGCAAACTCCACGTCCACCACGGCGCCGATACATTGAACAATCTTGCCTTGTACTTGAGCCATTTTTTGCTCCAATCTGTTTGTTCGTTAAAGCCGTTTACACAGCGGCTGCGCCTGCCACGATTTCCGACAACTCGGTCGTAATCGCTGCCTGACGCGTCTTGTTGTAGACCAGCTTCAACTCGCTGATGACGTTGCCGGCGTTGTCGGTAGCGGCCTTCATGGCCACCATGCGCGCCGATTGCTCGGACGCCATGTTTTCCGCAACTGCCTGGTACACGATGGACTCCACGTAACGAACCAGCAGTTCGTCGATGACGCTCTGAGCGTCAGGCTCGTAGATGTATTCCCAGGATGCACCCGTCTTCTCGGCTTGCAATTTTTCGGACGACAGGGGGAGCAGTTGCTCCACCACCGACTCTTGCTTCATGGTGTTGATGAACTTGGTGTACGCCAGGTACACCGCGCTCAACTTGCCTTCAGCATATTGGTCCAGCAACACCTTGACAGGCCCGATGAGCTTGTCGAGGTGAGGCGTGTCGCCCAAGCCTGTAGCGTGAGAGACCACCTTGGCACCGACACGGTTCAGAAAACCCAGTCCCTTGCCGCCAATGGCCACCGCTTCTGTCGCAATGCCCGCATCCTGCTGTTCGCGCAACTTGTTGGTGACGACACGCAACACGTTGGTGTTCATGCCGCCGCACAAACCCTTGTCGGTCGTCACCACGATGACGCCGACCTTCTTGGCATCGTTCACTTGCATGAACGGATGCACATATTCAGGGTTGGCTTCGCCAAGATGGGCTGCAATGTTGCGGATTTTTTCGCTGTATGGACGGGCAGCCAGCATCCGGTCCTGCGCCTTGCGCATTTTGGATGCAGCCACCATTTCCATGGCTTTGGTGATCTTCTTGGTGTTTTCCACCGATTTGATCTTGCCGCGTATTTCCTTACCTGCTGCCATGATGACTCCTCGCCGGTATTAAGCGAAGGACTTCTTGAATGCAGTAATGGCTGCAGTCAGTTCAGCTTCGTCCTTGCCTTCCTTGTCGAAAGCACGCTTTTCGTTCAGACGGTCCAGCAGAGCGCCGTGGCTGGTCTTCAGGAACTGGTGCAGACCAGATTCGAAGGGCAGCACTTGCTTGACTTCGATGTCGTCCATGAAGCCCTTGTTCACTGCGAACAGCGAAGAAGCCATCAGAGCGGTCGACAGAGGAGAGTACTGAGCCTGCTTGAGCAGTTCGGTCACGCGGGCACCGCGGTCCAGCTGCTTGCGAGTTGCCTCGTCCAGGTCGGAAGCGAACTGCGCGAAGGCAGCCAGTTCACGGTACTGAGCCAGGTCGGTACGGATACCACCGGACAGGCCCTTCACCACCTTGGTCTGAGCGGAACCACCCACGCGGGACACCGAGATACCGGCGTTGATAGCGGGACGGATACCGGCGTTGAACAGGCTGGTTTCCAGGAAGATCTGGCCGTCAGTAATCGAAATCACGTTCGTGGGAACGAAAGCGGACACGTCGCCAGCTTGTGTTTCGATGATAGGCAGAGCGGTCAGAGAACCGGTCTTGCCCTTGACTTCACCCTTGGTGAAGGCTTCGACGTAGTCGGCGTTCACGCGAGCGGCACGCTCCAGCAGACGGCTGTGGAGATAGAACACGTCGCCGGGGAAAGCTTCACGTCCGGGGGGACGACGCAGCAGCAGCGAAACCTGACGGTAGGCCACAGCCTGCTTGGACAGATCGTCATAAACGATCAGAGCGTCTTCACCGCGATCGCGGAAGTATTCGCCCATCGTGCAGCCGGAGTAGGCCGACACGTACTGCATGGCTGCCGATTCGGAAGCGGTAGCGGCCACGACGATGGTGTAGTCCATCGCGCCAGCTTGCTCCAGAGCGCGCACCACGTTCTTGATCGAAGATGCCTTCTGACCAATAGCGACGTAGATACAGGTAACGCCCTGGCCCTTCTGGTTGATGATGGCGTCGATAGCGACAGCCGTCTTGCCAGTCTGGCGATCACCAATGATCAGTTCACGCTGACCACGGCCCACGGGAACCATGGAGTCGATGGACTTGATACCGGTCTGCAGAGGCTGATCCACGGATTGACGTGCGATCACGCCAGGAGCGACCTTCTCGATCACGTCCGTCATCTTGGCGTTGATGGGGCCCTTGCCGTCGATAGGCTGACCCAGGGCGTTCACCACGCGGCCGACCAGTTCGGGGCCCACGGGCACTTCCAGAATACGGCCGGTGCACTTGACGGTGTTGCCTTCTGCGATGTGCTCGTAAGCACCCAGAATCACGGCGCCCACGGAGTCGCGCTCCAGGTTCAGAGCCAGACCGTAAGTAGGTTGACCGTCGGCGCCTGCGGGGAATTCCAGCATTTCGCCAGCCATCACGTCCGACAGGCCGTGCACGCGCACGATACCGTCAGTCACCGACACCACGGTGCCTTGGTTACGGACGTCAGTGCTAGCAGCCAGCCCTTCGATGCGGCTCTTGATCAGTTCAGAAATTTCTGCGGGATTGAGTTGCATGACTCTTTCCTTCTTTCTTGTGTGTTAGCCGAGACCTCAAGCGCATTACGCGGTGAGGGCCGCTTTCATTTGTTCCAGACGGGCCTTGACGGAGGTGTCCAGCACCTCGTCGCCCACCACGACGCGAACGCCACCGATCAGCGATTCATCGAGCTTCACGGTGAGATTCAGCTTGCGGCCAAAGCGCTTTTCCAGCGTGGCGCCAAGCTCGGCCAGCGCTGCATCCTCAATCGGGAAAGCGCTGTACACCACGGCATCCGAAGAGCCGCTCTTGCTGTTCACGAGGCTGCGGAACTGGGCTGCCACTTCAGGCAGCACGTCCAGACGGCCGTTTTCGAGGACCACATGCAGGAAGTTGCGTGCGGACTCGGGCAATGCCGACTTGGCCACACCCGTGACGAGATCGAACACTTGCGCGTCGCTCACGTTCGGGTTGTCGGCCAGTTGGCGCAATTGCGGGTTGGCGGCAATCGCCGCCAATTCCTCCACCCAAGCGACAGTGCTGTTCAAGTCTGCGCCCTTGTCGGCACAGGCTTTGAACAATGCTTCGGCGTAAGGGCGGGCAATGGTGGCGAGTTCTGCCATTTTTTGCTTTCCTTACAGCTCTGTCTTCAGGCGGTTCAGCAGATCAGCGTGGATACCGGCATTGACTTCCTTCTTCAGGATCTGCTCGGCACCCTTGACGGCCAGCGCTGCCACTTGCTCACGCAGGGCTTCACGGGCAGCAATGGCTTGCTGGTCAGCTTCAGCGCGGGCAGCAGCAACAATCTTGTTGCCTTCTTCTGTCGCGCGGGCCTTGGCTTCTTCAATGATGGCCTGGGCGCGGCGTTCGGCGTCCGCAAGCCGCGAAGCTGTTTCGTTGCGCGTCTGGGCCAATTCCTGCTCGACGCGCTTGTTGACAGCGGTCAGTTCGGTCTTGGCCTTGTCGGCAGCAGCGAGGCCATCGGCGATTTTCTGGGCTCGCTCATCCAGTGCCTTCGCGATCGGGGGCCACACGAACTTCATCGTGAACAGCGCCAGAACCAGGAAAACACCAAGCTGAACGAACAGGGTCGCGTTAATACTCACGGCAACACCTTTCTATTTAGGGCGTTGAACGGAGCTTAGGCAACCAGTTGGAAGGGGTTGGCGAAGGCGAACAGCAGAGCGATAGCCACACCGATCAGGAAGGCGGCGTCGATCAGACCAGCCAAGATGAACATCTTGGTTTGCAGTTCGTTGATCAGCTCAGGCTGACGTGCCGAGGATTCCAGGAACTTGCCACCCATCAGAGCGATACCGATCGAAGCGCCGATAGCGCCCAGACCAACAATCAGACCACAAGCCAGAGCGACGAGACCGAGAACGTTTTCCATGATGACTCCTAGGGATTAAAGAAAGGTTGAGTGAAAGAAAGGATTTCAGTGAGCTTCATGTGCCTGGCCGAGGTAAATCAGCGTCAGCATCATGAAAATGAAGGCTTGCAGGGTAATGATCAGGATGTGGAAGATCGCCCAGATCGAACCTGCAATGATGTGCCCCACGGGGAGCAACACACCGGAAAGCGACATGGCAGCCGCACCGCCCATCAAGGCGATCAGACAGAACACCAACTCACCAGCGTACATATTGCCGAACAGTCGCATACCGTGCGAAACCGTCTTGGCAATGTATTCAATGATTTGCATGGCCAGGTTCACAACACCCAGGATCACAGCAAACACGGGATTCTTAGAGGTACCGAACGGAGCGGTCACCAGTTCGTGAGCCCAGCCGCCCATGCCCTTGATCTTCACCGAGTAGATCAGGCACAGAACCAGCACACCGGTCGACAGACCCAGAGTGGTGGACAGGTCGGCGGTAGGCACGACACGCAGGTAGGCATGGGAGTCGCCCTGGGCGGTCTGCCACAGCACGGGCAGCAGATCCACAGGCAGCATGTCCATGGCGTTCATCGCGAAGATCCAGACGAACACGGTCAGTGCCAGAGGAGCGATGAACTTGCGAGATTCAGCGTTGTGAATATTGGCCTTGGCCTGGTTGTCCACCATCTCGACCAGCATTTCCACCGCAGCCTGGAAACGGCCGGGAACGCCGGAAGTCGCCTTGCGGGCAGCCAGCCAGAGGACGAACAGGCACAAAGCGCCCAGAGTCACACTCACGGCAATCGAATCCAGATTGAACACGGAGAAGTCGATGATGGACTTCTGCTTGATGTTCTGGAGGTGTTGCAAGTGGTGAACGATGTATTCACTTGCAGTTGGTGCGTGCGCTTCTGCGGCCATCGGTCAACTTCTCTCAAATATCAATCGGTTTTTGGACACTGGATCGCACCAGAAGCGCAACCCAATACGTTTTCATCACAACAATCAAGCCAACCAGCAGCGCCAGCCAGCTCAGGTCAGGTACCAGCTTGGGCGCAGCCGCCAACATGGCGATGCACAGCACCAGCTTCACCAGCTCCCAACCGAAAATCCCTGCCATGGCACCACCGGCACCTCCCGGCCGCTGACGAACCACGCCTCTTGCAAACAGCGCCGCGGGCAACACGACCGCCAGCGCTCCATACGCTGCCGACCAGCCTGCGGCTGCACGCCCCGTGATCAACCACGACAGCAAAGCCACGATAACGCCTACCAGCGTCTGAACCATGACGATGCGCCAGACCGAAACCTGCGGAAAGCGCGAACGCCATGCAGAGGCTTCTTGTGCAGTCAGGGGCTTGAAGTCTTCGACTTCGTCCTCATCCTGGAAATCAGCGGGCATGTTTGTCATGTTTTCTTTCGCACCGCTGACCAGGCAAGACTTTTTTACAAAGCCTCTGATTATAAGTAAAAACCCCCGTCGTTAGATAGGGGTTGATACTGTCATGCGCAAAACGTCTTTGACAAGACCTGAGGGTTGTCGCCGAGTGACAACATTTGCCACCCGCAGCTTTGGTGCGGCGCGAGTGTGCCTCAATTGAAAAAACCTGATTGCCCTGAATTGTCTGCCTGCACCCAGGGGCTTTGAGGGTTTGCAGACTCAGGTCATCCATCGATTAGGCCCACACACGCAGGGCTGCCCGGCGTGGCGCACAATCTTTGCTACTCATTGACAGGCTGTTTCACCAACGGCAATTTTTCATTTCAGCCAAGGATTCCTCATGAGCGACACGCCCAACACATCTGCCGCCAACGAGAACGGTCAGCAAGAAGACCCGCGCAAGGATTCGCTGATCGAATACCCGAGCCAGTTTCCCATCAAGGTCATGGGTGTCAAGAATGAGCATCTGGTGCATGAAATCACCAAGATCGCCGAAAAATTCGACCCCAGCTTTGACGCCAGTACGGTCGAGCTGCGCCCCAGCTCCGGCGGCAACTACCTCGGCGTGACCATCACCATCACGGCCACCAGCCGCGAGCAGCTGGACGACACTTACCGCGCACTGACCTCTCACCCCCTGGTGAAGGTCGTGCTGTGAGCGACAGCCCGATTGCTTCTGCATTGCAGCCACCCGAGACCATGGACCTGCGCTTTCTGGGGCGCACCGGCTATGAGGCTGCGGTGGTCGCGATGCAGGAGTTCACGCGCACCCGCAACGCGAGCACGCGCGACGAACTCTGGATTTGTGAGCACTCACCACATTTCACGCAGGGGTTGGCCGGCAAGACCGAAAATGTTCTGAACCCCGGCGATATTCCCGTGGTCGCTACCAATCGCGGCGGCCAGGTTACCTATCACGGCCCCGGTCAGGTGGTTGCCTATCCGCTGCTGGATCTGCAGCGCATGGGCTACTTCGTCAAGGAATACGTGTACCGGCTGGAAGACGCGGTGATCCGCACGCTGGATCATTTCGGCGTCACCGGTCACCGCGTGGCAGGCGCGCCCGGCATCTATGTGCGCCTAGACGACCCGCGCAGCCATGCCATGCTGGAGCAGCGCCCGCAGCACCGCGAAGCCGGCAGCCCGGCGCCCGAGCCTCATTTCGAGGGCCTGGGCAAGATTGCCGCCCTGGGCATCAAAGTCAGCCGCCACAGCACCTACCACGGAGTGGCACTCAATGTCGATATGGATTTGGAACCTTATTTGCGAATCAACCCTTGCGGATACGCAGGACTGAGGACGGTGGACCTTTCTACAATCGGCATACAGACAACCTGGGACGAGGCCGCATCCGTGCTGGGCCGCCAGTTGAAGGCGCGTCTCTCTCCCTGAAGGCAAGATCATGAGCACCAATGAAGTCGTGCGCGAAGCGCAGTCCGCCGCAAACTACAACCCGCTGGCCAAGCAGAAGGCTGCCGCCAAGCTGGCGCGCATCCCCGTGAAGGTGGAGCAGGCCGAAGTCCTGAAGAAACCCGAGTGGATCCGCGTCAAGGCCGGCAGCCCCAGCACGCGCTTTTACGAAATCAAGGACATTCTGCGCAAGAACAATCTGCACACGGTCTGCGAGGAAGCCAGTTGCCCGAATATCGGCGAATGCTTCGGCAAGGGCACGGCCACCTTCATGATCATGGGCGACAAGTGCACGCGCCGCTGCCCGTTCTGCGACGTGGGCCATGGCCGTCCCGACCCGCTGGACGTGAACGAGCCGCTGAATCTGGCGCGCACCATTGCCGCTCTGCGCCTGAAGTATGTGGTGATCACCAGCGTGGACCGCGACGACCTGCGCGACGGCGGCTCGGGCCACTTCGTGGAATGCATCAAGAACATCCGCGAACTCTCGCCCGAGACGCAGATCGAAATCCTGGTGCCCGACTTCCGCGGTCGTGACGACCGCGCGCTGGAAATCCTCAAGTCGGCTCCGCCCGATGTGATGAACCACAACCTGGAAACCGCACCACGCCTGTACAAGGAAGCCCGCCCCGGCTCCGACTACCAGTTCAGCCTGAACCTGCTCAAGAAGTTCAAGGAGCTGCACCCCGATGTACCGACCAAGAGCGGCATCATGGTGGGCCTGGGCGAGACGGACGAGGAAATCCTGCAGGTGATGCGCGATATGCGCGCCCACAACATTGACATGCTGACCATCGGTCAGTATCTGGCGCCCACCAACAGCCACCTGCCCGTGCGCCGTTATGTGCACCCCGACACCTTCAAGATGTTCGAGCAGGAGGCTTACAAGATGGGCTTCACCCACGCCGCCGTCGGTGCCATGGTGCGTTCCAGCTATCACGCCGACCAGCAGGCACATGCCGCAGGCGTCTGAGCACCAAAGAAAGTGCTCACTCACAAGCAGCCCAAGGGCTGCTTTTTTCATGACCACACGCAACGAGCAGTGCTGCTCGCTCCAGGAGTTGCCCAAAAATAAAGCTCCCGAATAAGGAGCTTGCTGCGCTTTTTTGGTAAAGCTTACATAGTCAATTCATAGCAGGATCGTTGCAGACCATGCGCTAAAAGCTATGAGATTTGAATAACCCACCGTTTGCATCGAAAAAAACGCCTGGCTAACCGGCAAACCGCTGGCTGGCAAAAACGACTGCAGGCTGAACAGGCCCGACGAGTCGCCCCACGATGAAACTGAGCCATGCAGCGCTGGATACCCCACCAGAGTCCTGTGCTGCAAGCTGGGATGAATAGTAACATCAAATGAGAATCAATATCAATTAATTTTTGTTTTCCACAAAAAGAAATCTCCAAACACCTGTTTGCCGCCATTTCGCAACCGTTGGCACCTGCAGCCACGGCGCAGGCGGGTTTCAGCAACACTGCAGCACCAACCGCACCCGGTCAAAGCGACGTGCGCGCAGATCGTCGCGGCGCATCCACAGATAGACCTGGCCTTCATCGCCCCAGCCGATGCCGCCTTTTTCATCGCAGCCGATCTGCAGCAGCAAAAGCCACTGCGTTGCGGTATCGCGTACGGCCCGCGTGGCCTCGTCCGCGTAGGCATCGCCATTACCGCAGTAATGCCCCGCAGCCACCAGTGCGCATTCGGTCTGCATATCCCCCTGGACGGGCGTGGGCCAGCCGCCGATGCGATGGCAGCCGCTGTCCTCTCCACCGCTGCTGGCAGCGTTTTGTGCGTCATCGAACCACCACTCGACAAAGCGGTCACGCTGCTCTTCGTCAAGCTCCAGGCCCTGCGAACCCCACTGAGCGCTCTCCAGGGGCAAGGCCGTGACGCAGGCATGCAGTTCACAGGCCATAGGTGCGAGCTGGCAGCGGTCGGGCAGCTCCAGCAATGCAGGCGGCTGCTGGCGTCGCTCGAGCACAGCATCGCCTTCGGAGAAGATGAGCTTCAACGCACAGGCATCTGCAGGATTGAAACCCCAGGGCTGCTCCAGCAGGTCGTAGAAGACGGACAGCAGCCCGGACTCGGGAAAATCTGCATCCAGGGTCCCGGCGGAGCGAGCTTCGGCGAAGTTGATCTGCGCCACAAAGCTCAGCGGAAAAGTGCTTTCAAGTCTCGCGATGTGCTGCAAGGCCTCTTCGCGAAACAGCAGTACTTGCTCCGGCCTCGCCCATCGCCAGCGGCTGTCGGGAGCAACGCTGTCTTCGCGATGGGGCTTCACTCGCTGCTCATGGTCCGGATAGCGCCCTCGCTCGGGCCAGGCCACACCGGCAGGCAGGTCGGGACAGCCACCAAACTTGGTGCTGCCGGACGCAATCTCCGCTTCATCCTCCACCGCCGTGGTCTGCAGCCACACAGCCGGCCTGGCTTGCGCTGCGATTTGCTGCGCAAGTGCCGCATCTTCCAGCACCGGCTCAAGCGCACGGGCGATTTCCTGGGAATCTGCGTAATTCATCCATCCCTTTTCTGCCTGTCTTGAGGTCGTTCCCAGAGTTCTTCAGGGCGCCAACATCTGCGCCGGGCATTCGCTGCCCAGCACTTCACCGGCCCAGGGAGCCAGCTTGCTGGAGTCCGCGCGCAGCACCTCCTGCTTGACGGCCAGAATCTGCGCGGGGTGCATGGAAAAGCTGCGCAGGCCCAGGCCCAGCAGCAGCCGAGTCATGCTCAGGTCGCCCGCCATTTCGCCGCAGACGCAGACTTCTTTGCCTGCAGCATTGGCCGCTGCGATCACCTCGGCCACCAGACGCAGCACGGCAGGATGCATGGGGTCGTAGAGATGGGCCACGGTTTCGTCGGCCCGGTCGATGGCCAGCGTGTACTGGATCAGGTCGTTGGTGCCGATGGACAGGAAGTCGAAATACTGCAAAAAGCTGCGCACCGTCAGAGCGGCCGCCGGGATCTCGATCATGGCGCCCAGCTTTACCGGCCCGTAGGCGACGCCACGCACATCGAGCTCATGCTGCGCCTGGCGCAGCTGGGCCAGAGTCTGCTCGATCTCGCTGCGATGGGCCAGCATGGGAAACAGCAGCTTGATCTGCCCGTGCGCCGCCGCGCGCAGGATGGCGCGCAGCTGGGTGCGGAACATCACGGGGTCGGCCAGACTCCAGCGGATGGCGCGCAGGCCCAGCGCCGGGTTGAGGTAGTAGTCCTTGGGCTGGGCCTTGTCCAGCGGCTTGTCGGCCCCCACGTCCAGCGTGCGGATGGTGACCGGCATGCCCTGCATGCCGTCGATGGCCTCGCGATAAGCGCGGTACTGCTCCTCCTCACCGGGCAGATTGCCGCTGCGCCCCATGAACAGGAACTCGGTACGGAACAGCCCCACACCGACAGCGCCAGCCCGCACGGCCGCCGCCCCGTCGCTGGGCTGCTCGATATTGGCCAGCAACTCCACCTTCTGCCCGTCCATGGTCAGCGAAGGCGTGTAGCGCAGACGGGTCAGGCGCTCGCGCTCCAGCTCGGTCTGCCGCTGACGAAAGCCGTACTCAGCCAGGATGATGGGCGTGGGGTCCACGATGACCACGCCCTCGTTGCCGTCGATGATGACCCAGTCGTCCTGGCGGATCAGCTGGCTTGCGGCCCGCGCACCGACCACGGCCGGAATGTCCATGCTGCGCGCAACGATGGCGGTGTGGCTGGTCTTGCCGCCCACGGCGGTAATGAAGCCCGCAAAGACCTTGCTCTTGAACTGCAGCATGTCCGCCGGCGACAGATCCTGCGCCACCAGCACCAGCGGGGTTTCCGTGGCGCCTTCGAGCTGCAGTTGCTGCCCGCTGGCCGCCGGCGTGGTGCCTGTCGGTGCCAGCGGCGGTGCAGCCTGCGCAATCGGGCTGGCCGCGCCCTTCATATGGCGCAGAATGCGTTCCACCACCTGCTCCAGGTCGGCCTTGCGCTCGCGCAGGTATTCGTCGTCCATCTCGTCGAACTGGCGCGAGACGATCTCCAGTTGCGTGGTCAGCGCCCATTCGGCGTTGTAGAGACGCTCGGAGATCCAGTTGCGGATGGCCTCGGCCAGCGCCTGGTCCTGCAGCAGCATCAGGTGCACATCGAGCAGCGCATCCAGCTCGCCGGGCGCGTCCTTGGGCATTTCCTCCTGAAGCCGACGCAGCTCGTCAATCACCGCATTGCGTGCCGTGCGGGCACGCTGGATCTCCGACTCCACCTGATCGGGACGAATGAAGTAATGCACCACCTCCATGCGACTGGAGGCCACAACGACCGCGCGCCCAATGGCAATCCCTCGGGAAACGGCCAGGCCGTGGATGGCAAATGTCATAGCGAATGCCCTTTCGCGAATTTCGCGATTGCTTTTTGCTTGCTTCTTGCTCTTGTTTTTGCAGCAGCCAGCGCAGTTCTTCTCTGCGCCGCAGCACGAAAAACGCTTTATCTCATTGCCAGCAAGGCGCTCCTTGCTATCAAAGGAGCCAGCGCCCCAGCCGCCGCCTGCGCGCAGTCAAGCGACGACGCAGGCCGCGCCGCTGTTACTGGCCTTCACCAAACTTGTCGTTGATCAGGGCCACCAGCGCATCCATGGCTTCCTGCTCCTGCGCGCCATCGGTTTCCATCTCCAGCTCGGAGCCTATGCCCGCTGCCAGCATCATCACGCCCATGATGCTCTTGGCATTGACGCGGCGCTCGCCCTTGGTCAGCCAGACCTCGCAGGGGAAGCTGCCGGCGAGCTTGGTGAGCTTGGCCGATGCGCGGGCATGCAGGCCCAATTTATTGCTGATGGTGATATTGGTCTTGATCATTGGAAGGTCGTGCGCTTTGATTTTGTCGGGAACTGCCGGCCACCTGCATCACCCCCTGGCTGCCGCCCACCATGGCCCGTGAGACCAGGGCATCCAGCGGCTCGTGTCGATAGCCGATGGAGCGCAAAAGCATGGGCAGGTTCACCCCCGCCACCAGCCTGGCCTGCAACAGCCCGCTGAGACGCTGGGCCACATTGCAGGGCGTGGCGCCGAACAGGTCGGTCAGCACCAGGGTTGGAGCATCCAGCCCGCCATGCGCCACCAGCATGGCCAGGGCACGCTCCAGCGTGGCCTCGGGCGCCTCGTCGGAAGGCACGTCCAGAGCCAGCAAGTCGTCAGCGCTATCGGCAAACACATGCAGCGCGCATTCGCGCAATGCAGCGGCCAGAGGAGCGTGAGTGAGCAAAAGAATGCGCGTGGTCATGTAGTCACAGTTCTTGATAGCAAATTATGGCTTGTCGCCGCCGTCAACAAGGGCAATGAGGTGGATGAAGCGCAAGGGTCATGATCTGTATGCGGGCTTATTGCAGCTGCAGGCCCGAAAAAAACATCTCGGCCTCTGCAGGCATGGCCTTGTCAGCGTAAATCACTGCGTGGTAGAGCCTGGCTCCGCTGCCTTCCAGGCGAGCGAACCACAGTCCATGTCCCACCACCTTCTGCCCCCTGGGCCCCAGGCCCTCGAATGTGATGCGCAAGGACTGCGGCAGATTCAGCGCCCCCTTGGGCACCCACGGGCCATCGCCTTTGGCATTGAGCCTTGTCGCGACGCCGTCTGCCGACTTCAGCTGCGCCAGCACCGCCTGCTGCCAGAACGTCAGAGCCTCGGCCGCGCGGGCGGGCTCGGCCACGGCGAAATGCGATACCGCATAGGTCGCACCCTGGGCCTCGCAGCCCACCACCGACAGCGGCACCTGGCCCAGGCCCAGCTCGACAGGGCGGCTGGCCGTCTGCGCATCGCAGGGCAACAGCGCTTGCAGCGGCGCATCCTTGAGCTGGATGGTGCGCCAATTCAGCGCCAGGCTGCAAGCGGCCAGCAGTGCGCAGCTGACCAGCAGCGTCGCAGCCCAGAGTCCGGTTTTCTTCATGACCCATTATCGGCAGCAGCATGGGCCCGGCCTGTCACGCAAGCCTAGGGTTGACCCGTGGGTCAAGCAGTAAGAACTGAACTTTCGGCGCGTTTGGCACACCAAACCACAGATCAGCAAGGTGCTGAAGATTTGTGCACAATCAATCTCTATGGCAAGCAAACATTGGATCGCAGGCATTGTGGCGGCCGCCGTCATCGGCGTCGGGGCCTGGGTGTATTCGGGCGCAGGGCAGACCGCGGCGCCGCAATCCACATTTGTGCTGCTGGACGGCAGCCAGAAAACCACCGCCGACCTCAAGGGCAGGGTGACGCTGGTGAACTTCTGGGCCACCAGCTGCACCACCTGCGTGGCAGAGATGCCCGAGATCATCAGCACCTACCAGAAGTACCAGGGCAAGGGCTTTGACACCCTGGCCGTGGCCATGAGCTACGACCCGCCCAGCTATGTCGTGAACTTTGTCGAATCGCGCAAGCTGCCCTTCCAGGTCGCGCTGGACAACACCGGCAATGTGGCCAAGGCCTGGGGCGATGTGCAACTCACCCCCACCACCTTCCTCGTCAACAAACGCGGCGAGATCGTGAAGCGCTATATCGGAGCCCCCGACTTTGAGCAACTGCACAAGCTGATCGAGAAGCTGCTGGCCGAGCCTGCGAACGCCTGAGCTCATTCAAAAACATAGCTGGTAGCGCACGCTGTTGTTCGGTTTCAAGATGAAATAGAGCTGAAATCAGCTAGCAGCATGCGCAAGGCGCTCATAAAAAAACCGGCACCGCCGGTTTTTTTGCGTCTGCTTGATGCAAAGCAGTCTTGGCTTACTTATTGCGGAAGCTGTCGTGGCAGCTCTTGCAGCTATTGGCGGCCGGGCCGAAAGCCGTCTTGAGATTGTCCAGATTGCCGGTCTTGGCAGCAGCGTTGAGCTTGACGACTTCGGCTTCCATCTTGCCCGACAGGTCATGGAACTTGGCCTGCTCCTTCCACACCTCGGGCTTGGCCTTGCCGCCCTCTGTGCCGGCGCCGAAGCCGGCCCAGGGCAGCTTGGACATGAAGGCCACGACCTCGGCGCTTTCCTGCGCGCTCTTGGCATCGAAGGGCATCTTGCCGTTGGCCATGGCGCCCAGACGGCTGAAATGCGTGCCCAGCACGCTCAGCGCGCTCTGGCGGTATTTGATGGCATCTTCAGCCTTGGCGAACTGGGCCGAGGCAGGCAGGGCCACGGTGGCAACCACAGCAGCGAATGCCAGAGTGGAAAAAGCTTTCATCGGGGTATCCTTTCTTTGTTCTGCAGCTCACCACAGGCGGCTGCAGAACCAGTATGGCAGAGTCACCCAAAGGCCGCGATTTGGGCTTGCAGCCTTGCCAGGGCACAATGTCCGGGTCCATCAGCCATGAAAAAGCCATGACAGAGTCCGCCACACAAGCCGCCACGGAAATCCACAGAATACGGATCTGGGACCTGCCCACCCGCCTGTTTCACTGGCTGTTGGCAATCTGCATCGTGGCCCTGGTCGTCACCGCCAAGATGGGTGGCAATGCCATGAACTGGCACCTGATACTGGGACAGGTGGTGCTGGCCTTGCTGGTCTTTCGCATTCTCTGGGGCCTGGTCGGCGGGCACTGGTCGCGCTTCGGCAGCTTCATTACTTCCGCGGCCGCCATGAAACGCTATCTGAGCGGCGCGTCGACCACGCAGGACCGCGCAGGCCACAACCCATTGGGCTCGCTGTCGGTCATCGCAATGCTCGCCGTGCTGATGGCGCAGATCGCAAGCGGGCTGATGAGCGATGACGAAATTGCCTTCAGCGGCCCCCTCACGCGCTTTGTCTCGGGCGAGCTGATCTCCAAGGCCACCAACTACCATGCTCACTGGGGCCAGTACCTGATTTATGCACTGGTCGCACTGCATCTGCTGGCCCTCATCGGCTACAGCCTCAAGGGCAACAAGTTGGTGCCCGCCATGGTGACAGGCGACAAATGCCTGGCAGAACCGGTCACCGCGAGCCGCGACACCGCCGCCACCCGCACGCTGGCTGCGCTGCTGGCCGTGGTGGCAAGCGCACTGTCCTGGTGGATCCATCAACTGGGCCAGGGAGCTGCTTTCTGAGTTCTGACGATGCAGCCTGCGCTTTAACCATGAAGCGCACTTGCCGCTACACTGACCCTTCTTTCATCATCGCCTAGTTGCCGTGGACAAGCCCGCCGTGGACTTGCTGACGCCCAGCCTGGAGGAAATGGGTGCTGTGCGCCAGATCTTCCAGGAGTATGCGGACAGCCTGAACATCGACCTGGAATTTCAAGGATTCGAATCCGAAATCGCCGATCTTCCCGGCGACTATGCCCAGCCCCGCGGCCAGATACTGCTGGCCCATGTGGACGGCACCCTCGCCGGCTGCTGCGCGCTGCGCCCACTCGATGACTGCGACTATCCCAATGCGGCCGAAATGAAGCGCCTGTATGTGCGCAAGCCCTTTCGCGGCTTCGGCCTGGGCCGCCAGCTGGCCGAGGCCATGTTGGACGTGGCACGCCAGAGCGGCTACGACCATGTGCTGCTCGACACGCTGGACGACATGGAATCCGCCCGCGCGCTGTATGTGGATCTGGGCTTTGCGTCCATCGAGCCCTACTATCACAACCCGCTTCCAGGCGCGCACTACCTCAAGGCCGATCTGTTCTGAGCCCGGATGCAAAAAAGGCATTGCCAGTCTGGCAATGCCTTTTTTCTATGGTGACGCGCCAAGCCGCCTTGCGGCGAGAACATCATTCCCGCGCGCAGCGACCTGGTACTGCACCCATCAGGCCTTGGCCTGAGCCAGCATGGTGGCGGCGTCGCTGACTTCAAACTTGCCGGGAGCTTCCACGTTCAGGGTCGCAACCTTGCCGTCCTTGACCAGCATGGAGAAGCGATTGGCGCGCAGACCCAGGCCCTTGCCGTTCAGGTCCAGCGTCAGGCCCGTGGCCTTGGCAAATGCCGCATCGCCGTCAGCAATCATGCGCACCTTGCCAGCCACCTTCTGGTCGCGGCCCCAGGCACCCATCACGAAAGCGTCGTTCACGGACAGGCACCAGATTTCGTCCACGCCGGCAGCCTTGAGCTCTTCAGCCTGGGCCACATAGCCTGGCAGGTGCTTTTCGGAGCAGGTGGGCGTGAAAGCGCCGGGCACGGCAAACACGGCAACGGTCTTGCCGGCCAGAGCTTCGGGCAGCTTCACGGGGTTGGGGCCGAGGCTGCAGCCATTGCCTTCCACTTCCACATATTCCATCAAGGTCACTGCGGGCAGGGCATCACCAACTTTAATCATGACTATCTCCTTTGTTGCAAAGCAAGGACCGCGTTCTTGGCGGCCCAAATAAAAAAACGACCCACAACATTGTGGGTCGTTTTCAAGGGCTTTGCAGCCGGTGGGCCTGGTTAGGCTTACACCAGGGCAGCCTTTTGAACCAAGCGGGTAGCAACCCAGTTCTTGGTCTTGGAGAGAGGACGGCTCTCGGTGATTTCAACCACGTCACCCAGCTTGTACTCACCTTGCTCGTCGTGAGCGTGGTACTTGCTCGACTTGATCATGATCTTGTCGTAGATGGGGTGCTTGACGCGGCGTTCCACCAGAACGGTCACAGTCTTGGCACGCTTGTCGCTGACCACCTTGCCAATCAAGGTGCGCTTGAGGGATGTTTTAGCTTCCGTCATGTCGGCTCCTTACTTGGCGGCTTGCTTTTCAGCAAGGATGGTCTTGGCACGAGCGATGTCACGGCGTGTAGCCTTGATGGTCGCAGTGTTGCCCAGTTGTTGCGTGGCCTTTTGCATGCGCAGACCGAAGTGAGCCTTTTGCAGGGACTTCACTTCAGCTTCCAGACCAGCCACGTCTTTTTGGCGGAGTTCAGCAGATTTCGTCATGTTGATCTCCTTAAGCACCAATGTGACGGGACACGAAGGTCGTGCGCAGAGGCAGCTTTGCAGCAGCCAGGCGGAACGCTTCACGGGCCAGCTCTTCAGGCACACCCACGATTTCGTAGATCACCTTGCCGGGCTGGATTTCGGCCACGTAGTACTCGGGGTTGCCCTTACCGTTACCCATACGCACTTCGGCGGGCTTGGTAGAGATGGGCTTGTCCGGGAACACGCGGATCCAGATACGACCACCACGCTTGACGTGACGGGAAATTGCACGACGTGCAGCTTCGATCTGGCGTGCGGTCAGACGACCACGGTCAGTAGACTTCAAACCGAAATCGCCGAAGGCAACGGAGTTGCCACGGGTAGCGATGCCGGTGTTGCGGCCTTTTTGTTCCTTACGGAACTTGCGGCGTGCAGGTTGCAGCATGTTTATTCTCCTTTACCGTCCGCTGCTGTAGCGGGCGCGTCGGCCTTACGAACGCGCTTAACGGAATCAGCACCAGCGCCAGCAGGCTTGTCGCTGCCATCGGCAGGAGCGGCATTGGTGCCTGCGGGACGACGGCCACCACGGCCAGCGCCATCACGGCCATCACGGCGACCGTCACGACGGGGACCACGGGGACGACGCTCGTCTTCAGGACGGGGCGTTTCCACGGCGGGCAGATCGTTACGGCCCAGGGTGTCACCCTTGTAGACCCAGACCTTCACGCCGATGATGCCGTAAGTCGTCTTGGCTTCGGAGAAGCCGTAGTCGATGTCGGCACGCAGAGTGTGCAGAGGCACGCGGCCTTCGCGGTACCACTCGGTACGAGCGATTTCGATACCGTTCAGACGACCGGAAGACATGATCTTGATGCCTTGAGCACCCAGACGCATGGCGTTCTGCATGGCACGCTTCATGGCGCGGCGGAACATGATGCGCTTTTCCAGCTGTTGGCAGATGGAGTCAGCGATCAGCTTGGCATCGATTTCGGGCTTGCGCACTTCTTCGATGTTCACAGCCACGGGCACGCCCAGGCGAGCAGCGAGTTCCTTCTTCAGGGCCTCGATGTCTTCACCCTTCTTGCCGATCACCACGCCCGGACGAGCCGAGAAAATGGTGATGCGGGCGTTCTTGGCAGGACGCTCGATCAGAACGCGAGCCACAGCGGCGTTCTTCAGCTTGGCCTTCAGGTACTCGCGCACCTTGATGTCTTCGGCCAGCATGCCGGCGAAGTCACGGTTGCTAGCGTACCAGCGGCTTGCCCAGTTGCGGCTCACCGCCAGACGGAAGCCGGTAGGATGGATTTTCTGTCCCATATTCTTCCTTAAGGCCTCAGTTACCCACTGTCACATAGATGTGGCAGGTAGGCTTGCTGATGCGGTTGCCGCGGCCCTTGGCGCGAGCAGTGAAACGCTTGAGCGTAGTGCCTTGCTCGACGTAGATGGTCTTGACCTTCAGTTCGTCGATATCGGCGCCGTCGTTGTGCTCAGCGTTGGCGATAGCGGATTCCAGAACCTTCTTCACGATCACAGCAGCTTTTTTCTGTGTGAACTGGAGAATGTTCAGAGCTTGATCCACCTTCTTGCCGCGGATCAGATCCGCGACCAGGCGACCCTTGTCCACAGACAGGCGGACGCCACGGAGAACAGCACGTGTTTCAGACATGTTCTATTCCTTACTTCTTGGCTTTCTTGTCCGCAGGGTGACCCTTGAAGGTACGAGTCAGCGCGAATTCACCCAGCTTGTGGCCAACCATCTGGTCAGTCACATAAACCGGCACGTGTTGCTTGCCGTTGTGCACGGCGATGGTCAGACCGATGAACTCGGGCAGGACCATGGAGCGACGCGACCAGGTCTTCACTGGCTTCTTGTCCTTGGTGGCGATGGCCTTTTCGACCTTAGCCAGCAAGTGATGGTCAACAAACGGACCCTTTTTAAGAGAACGAGTCATTTGCTACCCCTTACTTCTTACGGCGCGACACGATCATTGTCTGTGTGCGCTTGTTGTTACGGGTGCGGTAGCCCTTCGTCAGATTGCCCCATGGGTCAACTGGGTGACGGCCTTCACCGGTCTTACCTTCACCACCACCGTGCGGGTGGTCGACAGGGTTCATGACCGTACCGCGGACGGTAGGACGAATACCCATCCAACGCTTCACACCGGCCTTGCCCAGACGGCGCAGGCTGTGTTCTTCGTTGGCAACTTCACCGATGGTGGCGCGGCACTCGATGTGCACCTTGCGGACTTCGCCCGAACGCATACGCACTTGAGCGTAGATGCCTTCGCGAGCCAGCAGAGTGGCGGAGGTACCAGCCGAGCGAGCGATCTGAGCACCGGCACCGATCTTCAGTTCGATGCAGTGGATGGTCGAGCCCACGGGGATGTTGCGGATAGGCAGGGTGTTGCCCACGCGGATAGGAGCTTCGGAGCCGCTGATGATGGTAGCGCCGACTTCCAGGTTGCGAGGAGCAATGACGTAGCGACGCTCGCCGTCTGCATAGCACACCAGAGCGATGTGGGCAGTACGGTTGGGATCGTATTCAATGCGCTCAACCTTGGCGGGGATACCGTCCTTGTTGCGCTTGAAGTCCACCACACGGTAGTGGTGCTTGTGACCACCGCCCTTGTGGCGAGTTGTGATGTGACCGTTGTTATTACGACCGGCCTTCTGGAATTGAGCTTCCAGCAGGGGGGCAAAGCCCTCACCCTTGTGCAGGTGGTCGCGAGTAACCTTCACCGCGCCGCGTTGGCCGGGGGTCGTAGGTTTGAGCTTGATAACAGCCATGATTACGCAGCCTCCCCGGACAGGTTCAGCTCTTGACCGGGCTTGAGCATCACGTAAGCCTTGCGCACATTGTCGCGACGGCCAACGGTCTTGCCAAAGCGCTTGGTCTTGCCCTTGGTGTTCACCACAGACACGCCAGCCACTTCAACCTTGAACATCAATTCCACAGCGGCCTTGATTTCGGGCTTGGTAGCGTTCTGCAGCACCTTGAATGTCACAGCATTGGACTTTTCAGCAACCAGAGTGGCCTTTTCGGACACGATGGGAGCGACCAGCACTTGCATCAGACGACCTTCGTCAAACTTGGTAGTGCTCATGCGAACATCTCCTTGAGTTTGTCGATCGCACCCTTGGTGACGAGCACTTTCTTGTAGTGCACCAGCGACACGGGGTCTGCATAGCGCGGCTCAACCACGAACACGTTCTTCAGATTGCGGGATGCCAGGTACAGGTTCTCGTCGATTTCTTCAGCGATCACCATCACCGACGAAGACAGGTTCATAGCCTTGAACTTGTCTGCCAGCACCTTGGTCTTGGGGGTATCCAGCGTCAGGGATTCCACAACTGCCAGACGGCCTTCGCGGGCCAGCTGAGACAGGATGGAAGCCATACCGGCGCGGTACATCTTCTTGTTGATCTTCTGCGAGAAGTTTTCTTCGGGCAGATTCGGGAAGATGCGACCGCCGCCACGCCACAGAGGCGAGGAGGACATACCAGCACGTGCACGGCCTGTACCCTTTTGCTTGAAAGGCTTGGCAGTGGTGTGACGCACTTGTTCACGGTCCTTCTGGGCGCGAGTGCCTTGACGTGCGTTGGCACGGTAGGCAGTCACCAGCTGGTGGACCAGATCTTCGTTGAATTCACGACCGAACACAGTCTCGGGAGCTTCCACCTTGGAAGCGGCCTGGCCTTGTTCATTCAGGAGTTCGAGCTGCATTAGTTCGCTCCTTTGGAAGCTTTAGCCTTGATCGCGGGGCGCACGGAAACGAAGCCACCCTTGGCGCCAGGAATGGCACCCTTGATCAACAGCAGTTGGCGTGCTTCGTCGATACGAACCACGTCGAGGTTTTGAGTAGTGACGGTTTCGTCGCCCATGTGGCCAGTCATACGCTTACCGGGGAACACGCGACCGGGGTCTTGTGCCATACCGATAGAACCGGGAACATTGTGCGAACGGCTGTTACCGTGCGAAGCGCGCTGCGAACTGAAGTTGTGGCGCTTGATCGTGCCGGCGTAGCCCTTACCGATGGAAGTGCCTTGCACGTCCACCTTCTGGCCGACGCTGAACAGCTCTGCCACAGGCAGAACAGCACCAGCGGCATACTTGCCAGCGGTTTCATCGGTCACGCGGAATTCACGGGTCACTTCACCGGCTTCGACACCCGCCTTGGCGAGGTGGCCGGCTTGAGGCTTGGTCACGCGAGAAGCCTTGCGTGCACCGAAAGTGACCTGCAGGGCCACATAGCCATCGTTCTCTTGGGTTTTGACCTGAGTCACGCGGTTGTTAGAAACATCCACCACTGTGACAGGCACTGCGTCCCCATCATCAGTGAACAGACGCATCATGCCCACCTTGCGACCCAGCAACCCCAGGGAGTTGCTCAGACTCATTTGTTTGCTCCAAAACTTTTGCCGCTGAAACTGCAATTGGCCCAGCGTTGCGCCTCGGCATTCATGCCTGGCACACAAAAGAAGGTTAATAAAACTTCGCATCAAAGGCGAAGCTCCAAATTTTAACGCGAACTGCTTTTTCAAGCAAGTTCGCGTTAAACAAAGACCCTTAAAAGCCTCTTGCGAGGCTTCCAAAACTCTTATTGCAGTTTGATCTCGACGTCCACACCTGCGGGCAGGTCCAGCTTCATCAGAGCGTCAACAGTCTTGTCAGTCGGATCCACGATGTCCATCAGACGCTGGTGCGTACGGATTTCGAACTGGTCACGACTGGTCTTGTTGACGTGAGGCGAACGCAGGATGTCGAAGCGCTTCATGCGTGTCGGCAGGGGCACGGGACCCTTGACGATGGCGCCGGTGCGCTTGGCGGTATCAACGATTTCGGCTGCAGACTGGTCGATCAGCTTGTAATCGAAAGCCTTCAGACGGATGCGGATTTTTTGCTTAGACATTGTTAATTCCTAGCTTTTCTAAGAATTAGGCAATGATCGTGGCAACCACACCGGCACCCACAGTACGACCACCTTCGCGGATAGCGAAACGCAGACCTTCTTCCATGGCGATGGGGGCGATCAGCTTCACGGTGATCGACACGTTGTCGCCAGGCATCACCATTTCCTTGCCTTCGGGCAGTTCGATGGAGCCGGTCACGTCAGTGGTACGGAAGTAGAACTGGGGACGGTAGTTGTTGAAGAAGGGAGTGTGGCGACCGCCTTCGTCCTTTGACAGCACGTAAACTTCAGCAGTGAAGTTGGTGTGGGGCTTGATGGAGCCGGGCTTGCACAGCACTTGGCCGCGTTCCACGTCTTCACGCTTGGTGCCGCGCAGCAGCAGACCCACGTTGTCGCCAGCTTGACCTTGGTCCAGCAGCTTGCGGAACATTTCCACGCCAGTGACGGTGGTCTTGACGGTGTCCTTGATACCGACGATTTCGATTTCTTCGCCGACCTTGATGATGCCGCGCTCGATACGGCCAGTCACCACGGTACCGCGACCGGAGATGGAGAACACGTCTTCCACGGGCATCACGAAGGCGCCGTCAACAGCACGCTCGGGAGTGGGGATGTAGGTGTCCAGAGCTTCGGCCAGACGCAGGATAGCGGGTTCACCCTTGTCGGATTGGTCGCCTTCCAGAGCCAGCTTGGCAGAGCCGCGGATGATGGGGGTGTCGTCGCCGGGGAAGTCGTACTTGGACAGCAGCTCGCGCACTTCCATTTCGACCAGTTCCAGCAGTTCTTCGTCGTCCACCATGTCGGCCTTGTTCAGGAACACGATGATGTAGGGCACGCCCACCTGACGCGACAGCAGGATGTGCTCGCGAGTCTGGGGCATGGGGCCGTCAGCAGCGGAGCAAACCAGGATAGCGCCGTCCATCTGAGCGGCACCGGTGATCATGTTCTTCACATAGTCAGCGTGGCCGGGGCAGTCCACGTGAGCGTAGTGGCGGTTGGCAGTTTCGTATTCAACGTGCGAAGTGTTGATCGTGATGCCACGAGCCTTTTCTTCGGGAGCGTTGTCGATCTGCGAGTAGTCCTTGGCTTCACCGCCGAAGTGCTTGGACAGCACGGTAGCGATAGCAGCAGTCAGGGTGGTCTTGCCGTGGTCAACGTGACCGATGGTGCCCACGTTCACGTGGGGCTTGGTACGTTCGAATTTTTCTTTTGCCATGATTTCTCCGAAAGAGCAAAAACCTGTGTGATGTTTAAGGTCTGCACCTCATTGCTGATTCGCCCCGCACAGGAAACAGGATGGCATGGGATCGCAGACCGGCAAAAATCGCGGTAATCCTCAAGGGACTGCCGCGATTGAAAGCCTTAGATTATGACGGATTCGTCAAACCTGCGTCAATTACTTGGCGCGGGCAGCAACGATGGCTTCGGCCACGTTGCGAGGAGCTTCAGCGTAGTGCTTGAATTCCATGGTGTAGCTGGCGCGACCTTGGGTCATGGAACGCAGCGAAGTGGCGTAGCCGAACATTTCGGACAGAGGCACTTCAGCCTTGATGGCCTTGCCGCCACCAACCATGTCATCCATGCCCTGCACCATGCCGCGGCGGGAAGACAGGTCACCCATCACGGTACCGGCGTAGTCTTCAGGTGTTTCCACTTCCACAGCCATCATGGGTTCCAGGATGACGGGATTGGCCTTGCGAGCAGCTTCCTTGAAACCGAAGATAGCGGCCATCTTGAACGCCATTTCGTTCGAGTCCACATCGTGGTACGAACCGAAAGTCAGGCGCACCTTGACGTCCACCACGGGGTAGCCAGCCAGCACGCCGGAAGTCAGCGCTTCGATCACGCCCTTTTCCACCGCAGGAATGTATTCGCGAGGAACCACACCACCCTTGATTTCGTCGACGAACTCGAAGCCCTTGCCGGCTTCCTGGGGTTCCAGAGTCAGAACCACGTGACCGTACTGCCCCTTACCGCCGGACTGACGAACGAACTTGCCGTCCACGTCCTTGACAGTGCTGCGAATGGTTTCGCGGTAGGCAACCTGAGGCTTACCCACGTTGGCTTCCACGTTGAATTCGCGCTTCATGCGGTCAACGATGATTTCCAGGTGCAACTCGCCCATACCGGCGATGATGGTCTGACCGGATTCTTCGTCGGTACGCACGCGGAAGGAAGGATCTTCTGCAGCCAGACGCGACAGAGCGATACCCATCTTTTCCTGGTCGGTCTTGGACTTGGGTTCCACAGCCTGTGCAATCACGGGCTCGGGGAACACCATGCGCTCCAGCACGATAGGCGCTGCGATGTCGCACAGGGTTTCACCAGTGGTCACGTCCTTCAGACCCACGCAGGCAGCGATGTCGCCAGCGCGAATTTCTTCGACTTCCACGCGGTCGTTGGCCATCATCTGCACGATACGGCCGATACGTTCCTTCTTGCCCTTGACGGCATTCAGAACGGTCTCGCCCTTGCTGAGAACGCCGGAGTACACGCGCACGAAGGTCAGCTGGCCCACGAAGGGGTCGGTCATCAGCTTGAAGGCCAGAGCCGAGAACTTCTCGGCGTCGTCGGCCTTGCGGCTCAGCTTCTTCTCTTCGTCATCGGGATCGGTACCGGTAACGTCAGGGATGTCCACAGGAGCGGGCAGATAGTCGATCACGGCGTCCAGCATGCGCTGCACACCCTTGTTCTTGAAGGCTGTACCGCACAGCATGGGCTGAATTTCGGTGGCAAGGGTGCGAGTACGCACGCCGAGCTTCACTTCTTCTTCAGTCAGAGTACCTTCTTCCAGGTACTTGTTCATCAGCTCTTCCGAAGCTTCGGCAGCGGCTTCCACCAGGTTTTCACGCCACTTGTTGGCGGTCTCCACCAGCTCGGCGGGGATGTCCTGGTATTCGAACTTCATGCCCTGGGAAGCTTCGTCCCAGATGATGGCCTTCATCTTGACCAGATCGACCACGCCCTTGAAGTTGTCTTCGGCACCGATTGGGATCACCACGGGCACGGGGTTGGCCTTCAGGCGCAGCTTCATCTGGTCGTAGACCTTGAAGAAGTTGGCACCGGTACGGTCCATCTTGTTCACAAAGGCCAGACGAGGCACCTTGTACTTGTTAGCCTGACGCCACACGGTTTCGGACTGGGGCTGCACGCCACCCACAGCGCAATACACCATGCAAGCACCGTCCAGCACACGCATGGAACGCTCCACTTCAATCGTGAAGTCCACGTGGCCGGGGGTGTCGATGATGTTGAAGCGGTGCTCGGGATAGGACAGGTCCATACCCTTCCAGAAGCAGGTCACTGCAGCGGAAGTGATGGTGATACCACGCTCTTGCTCTTGCTCCATCCAGTCGGTGGTGGCAGCGCCGTCGTGCACTTCGCCCAGCTTGTGGGTCACACCGGTATAGAACAGGATACGTTCTGTAGTAGTTGTCTTACCTGCGTCAATGTGAGCGGAAATACCGATGTTGCGATAGCGCTCAATGGGGGTCTTGCGAGCCATGATGGATCCTTGCTTGATCGTATGGGAGTACTGCCGGCCCCGCATTGTGCGCAGGAGGCAGCAGCTCTATATGGGGGCGCTCAGAATCGACACAAGGCCGCAGCAAGTTTTTGCATGCGGCCCTGTATCTCGAGCGAGATTCCGATTAGAAGCGGAAGTGGCTGAAGGCCTTGTTGGCTTCGGCCATACGGTGCACTTCGTCACGACGCTTCATAGCGCCGCCACGGCCTTCCGTAGCTTCCAGCAGCTCGTTGGCCAGGCGTTGAGCCATGGACTTCTCGCCACGCTTGCGGGAGGCTTCCTTGATCCAGCGCATGGCCAGAGCCAGACGACGGACGGGGCGCACTTCCACGGGCACTTGGTAGTTGGCACCGCCAACACGGCGGGACTTCACTTCGACCATGGGCTTGACGTTGTTGATGGCAACAACGAAAGCTTCCAGAGGGTCCTTACCGGGGTGCTTCTTCTCGATCAGGTCCAGAGCGCCGTAAATGATGCGCTCAGCAACCGCCTTCTTGCCGCCTTCCATGATCACGTTCATGAATTTGGACAGCTCTACATTGCCGAACTTGGGATCCGGCAGGATTTCACGTTTGGGGACTTCGCGACGACGTGGCATTTTTTACCTCTATCTTTGCTTCAGTTGGCATCTTTTCAGATACCGCGAGAGCTATTCAAAACTCTCACTTACTCGACCCGCACAAAACATTCGTGCTTAGGGTCACTACGTTTGACCGCGCCAGTCAGGCGAATCAAACACCGTTTGTTTTCAAAAAACCAGGGCTGATTACTTAGCCTTAGGCTTCTTGGCACCGTACTTGGAGCGAGCTTGCTTACGGTCCTTGACGCCTTGCAGGTCCAGGGAACCGCGCACGATGTGGTAACGCACACCGGGCAAGTCCTTCACACGGCCGCCACGCACCAGCACAACGCTGTGCTCTTGCAGGTTGTGGCCTTCACCGCCGATGTACGAAATCACTTCGAAACCGTTGGTCAGACGAACCTTAGCCACCTTACGCAGAGCCGAGTTAGGCTTCTTGGGAGTGGTGGTGTACACACGGGTGCACACGCCACGGCGTTGGGGGCAGTTTTCCATAGCAGGGCTCTTGGATTTAACAACTTCTACCGTGCGGCCCTGACGCACGAGTTGGTTAATGGTTGGCATTAATTAAACGTCCCTAAACGTGAATTTGCTTCGTGAAAGCAAAAGGTTTATCCGCAAAAACAGATGCTGATGCGGAAACGTGAATCCCTTCGGAAATTCCGAAAAGCCCTCGAATGTACCAGCTTGCGCAAATCAGCACAAGCACCTGCGGGCAATAGCCCCCAGGCAGCAAGATGCTTTGCATGACAGATCAAGGGCTGTCACCGGCAGGAGCACCTCCTGCCGGCCCGGGAACTTACTTGATCCAGAGGCGGATGGTGTCCCACAGACGGCCGAAGAAGCCGGCCTGCTCGACGGCCTCAAGCGCCACCAGCGGCACCTCGGCCACCACATCCGCGCCCGACTTGACCTTGAGCACGCCCATGGACTGGCCCTTGGCGATAGGAGCGATCAGCGGATCCTGGCGCACCACTTCGGTGGTCAGCTTGCCACCAGTACCCGAGGGCACGGTCACCACCACAGCGCCGTCGGCCTTGCCGATCTTGACGGCATTGGCCGCACCCTTCCAGACTGCCGGAGTGGCGACGGGCTGATCGGCATCGAACAGCTTGACGGCATCGAAAGCGGTGTAACCCCAGTTCAGCAGCTTCTGGCTTTCGTTGGCACGTGCTTTTTCGCTGGCCGTACCCAGCACGATGGACAGCAGACGGCGCTGACCCACATTGGGCAGATCGCGCTTGGCCGTGGCCACCAGGCAGTAGCCGGCGGCATTGGTGTGACCGGTCTTCAGGCCGTCCACAGTGGGATCGCGAAACAGCAAGGCATTGCGGTTGCTGCCGTTGGAAGCGGGCGTGCCGGGATAGCTGTACTGCTTGGTGGAGTAGTAGTGCATGTACTCGGGGAAGTCATGCATCAGCCGCTGGGCCAGTATGGACAGATCACGCGCCGTCGTCAGGTGGCCGGGCTCGGTCAGACCTTCGGGGTTTTTGTAGCTGGTGTTCTTCATGCCCAGGGCCTTGGCCTGGTCATTCATCATCTTGACGAAGTTCTCGGCTGTGCCGCCCACGGCCTCGGCCAGTGCCATGGTGGCATCGTTGCCGGACTGGATGATCATGCCGCTGAGCAGGTCATTAACGGGAACCTGCATCTTGGGGTCGATGAACATGCGCGAGCCGGGCATCTTCCAGGCGCGCTCGCTCACGGGCATGCGCTGCTCCAGCGTGATTTTCTTGGCACGCAGGGCGTCGAACACCACATAGGCCGACATCAGCTTGGTCAGCGATGCCTGCTCGACGGGAGCGTCGATATCCTTGGCCCCCAGCACCTGGCCGGCAGTGACGTCCACCAGCAGATAGTTGCGGGCAGCGATTTCGGGAGGGACAGGGGCCGCCACCTGTGCCATGGCAAAAACGGGCGCCACTGCGGCCGCAACGGCCAGAACACGCAGTGTGGAGTAGATGGGCTTCATGAAGAGGGTTCTCGCTAAAGCAAAGGTAAGCGCGGTGATTTACCGTCGAAAACGGCCAAAACCAAGGATATACCTCGGCTTGGCGCTATGAAAAGAGGGGTCACCGAGACGGAGCAGCAATTCACGTGCGTCAGGGTGTGGGGATTGGCTCTTATTCGGACTTCAGGTGGCGCACCACCAGATTCTTGAGCAGAGGCAATTGTCCGTGAAAGAAATGACCGACCTGCGGAATCACGGTAACAGGCAGTATCTGCGGGCGTGCCCAGTCCATCACGGCAGACAGCGCCACCGTGTCGTCCGCCTCGCCGTGAACCACCAGCGTCTGGTCATGAGCACCGGCAGGCACGGGAGCCACCTCGAAGCGGCTGGCAGCCGTACCGACCAGCACGGCCTTCTGCACCCGCCCCTGGTCCCAGAGCTGCGCCAGCGCATGGCTGGTGACAAAGGCGCCAAAGGAAAAGCCGGCCAGGGCGATCGGGCCTTCGGGAGCTGCCTGCTGCACCACGGCCAGCAAATCCTGCAGCTCGGCCTTGCCGGCGTCATATTCACCGGCACTGGCACCCACGCCGCGAAAATTGAAGCGTACCGCCGTATAGCCGCACTGCACAAAGGCACGTGCCAAAGTCTGGACCACCTTGTTGTCCATGGTGCCGCCAAACAACGGATGCGGATGGGCGATGATGGCTACACCCTTGGGGCTCTGCCCTTCGGCCAGTTGCGGCGCATCGCGCAGGGTTTCGATCGCACCGGCAGCGCCGGTCAACATCAGTCGTTCAGTCTGAGAATTCACTACGCTATCCTAGTTATAGCTATCAGCGCTTGCTGTTATTAGGCTGACGCTTAAAAATGCTTAAAGTTCCTGAACGAGCACTCTGCACCACTTACCGAAGGTGTCATCCCTGCGGCGCCACCCAGGCAAGGCACCCGGGGAAAGCCCCGGTTATCGGCCTACGCTGTCAGGCAGCACCAGGCGCTCGACAACCTTGCCGTTCTTCAGGTGGGATTCGACGATTTCATCGATATCGCTATCGTCGATAAAGGTGTACCAGACGGCCTCGGGATAGACCACGGCCACGGGGCCGCCTGCACAGCGATCCAGGCAACCAGCCTTGTTCACTCGCACCTGGCCCTTGCCAGCCAGCCCTTCTTCCTTGACTTTACGCTTGCAGTGGTCAAAGCCCGCCTTGGCACCGTGCAGAGCGCAGCAGTCCTCGCCATTGGGGCGCTCGTTCAGGCAAAAGAAGATATGGCGCTGGTAATAGCCACCGGCCTGGTCTTGATTCTGGGTGTCGCTCATAGTGGCTCATTCTAGGCAAGCTGCTGGCGACGCGAGAGTCGAATCACTACATACGCCAGTGTGACGTAAGGCCAGAGCCAGCCCAGCCACTGGCCCAGCCCGTAGAAGCGGATGAAGCGCCCCTGCTCCCAGGCCTGCAGGGTCTGGGCGAAGTAGACATTGGTGGGAGCCTGATTGAGGATGCTCAGATGCAGCACCAGCACCAGAAGCAACAGCACGGTGCACACCCGGCGCGAAGCCGGCAGCGCAATCACGGCGAGACCCAGCCCTCCCCAGACGCCCAAACGCACCGGCAGATCCACCCACTCCCAGGCATGGGCCGGCCCCCAGCTCAGCGCGGCCGACAGCGCCGTCACGCCCACGCCGGCCGCAACCAGCAGCAGCCCCGCCAGCGCACGGCGGCCCATGTGTCGCACGGCACAGTAGGCCAGCAGACAGGGTATCCACAGCCCCAGCATCACACAGAGCATCTCCGTCACCAGCGACAGCGGCGTCAGGGCGAAGTCGCCCAACGGCAGCCAGTCTTCGAACGGCGTGTTCAGCAGCCAGTCCTGCAAGGTGTCGTCAATGCGTTCCAGCACCTGCCCCAGGCCGAAGGGCACGGCCGCCGGAAACAGCAGCGCAAACGGCCACAGTGCCAGCAGCACCAGCACGCCCGCACCGCCCTCACCCAGCCACTGGTTGCGAAAAGCGCTCCAGCGCGACAGTGCCCCCAGCCTCTCGAGCAGCGCAGCCAGCAGGGCACCGATCAGGGTACCGCCTGCATTGAGCACCAGATCCAGATTGGACGGCACGCGGCGCGGTAGATAGATCTGCAGAAACTCCATGCACAGCGACAGCAGCGTGCCGGCAAGAAAAGCCAGCGGCACGGCCAGCCTGGGCTGGCCCGAGCGCATCAGGGCCAGCGCCAGGAAAAAGCCCAGCGGCGCATAGCCGACGATATTGGTGTTGACATCGAACCAAGTCCAGTACGGCGGCGGAATCCTGGCAAACAGAAATACGCTGGGATCGATGCCCTGGGCGCGCCAGCCGTCGAATGGGAACAGGCTGGCAAACACGATGAGCAGGCCATAGACCAGCGCCAGCGGCCAGGCCGAGGTATGGCGCATGGAAATCACCGGCACCGCGGAATCGGACACAGTCGCCTCCTACTCTCGGCACAAGACTCAGAAAGGCTTGACCACCACCAGAATCACGGCGGCAATCAGCAGCAGCACCGGCACTTCGTTATAGAAACGGAACCAGCGATGGCTTTTGTGACAGGTGTTGTCCGCCAGCTTGCGCAGCAGCACGGCACAGCTGTGGTGATAGCCGATGACCAACAGCACCACGGCCAGCTTGGCATGCAGCCAGCCGCCCGCAAAGCCCCAGCCCAGCCAAAGCCACAGGCCCAGGCCCAGCGCAGGCACGGCCAGCATGGTGGTGAAGCGCAGCAGCTTGCGCGCCATCAGCAGCAGACGCTCGCGCTCTGCCACCGAGCCCGGCGTGACCATGGCGATATTGACAAAGATGCGCGGCAGATAGAACAGACCAGCAAACCAGCTGGCGACAAAAATGATGTGAAAGGCTTTAACCCATAGCATGGGGCCAGTGTAAAGGCCTGCGCTGCGCCACAGCCGCTGTGAGCCGCGTCTTTACCCCGCAATGAGACAGCCGTCATGGAATAGTCACGCAGCTGCAAGCCAAGCCATGACGGATGGGGCACAATTTTCCCCATGCATTTGTCCAGCCCTACTCCTTTTCCCCAGAATCGCCCGCGCCGTCTGCGCCGCGATGCTTTCACCCGCAATCTGGTGCGCGAGAGCGTGCTGACGCCGCACGACTTCATCTACCCCGTGTTCGTGCACGAAGGCCAGAACAAGCGCGAGGCCGTTCCCTCCATGCCTGGCGTGGACCGCCTGAGCCTCGACCTGCTGCTGCCCGTGGCCGAGGAATGCGTGAAGCTTGAGATTCCCTATCTGGCACTGTTCCCCGCCATTGAATCCAGCCTCAAGACGCCCGACGGCAAGGAAGCCCTGAACCCCGACGGCCTGATCCCCCGCGTGGTGCGCGCGCTGAAAAAGGAATTTCCCCAGCTGGGCGTGATGACCGATGTGGCCCTGGACCCCTATACCAGCCACGGCCAGGACGGCATCCTGGACGAGAGCGGCTACATCATCAACGATGACACCGTGGAAGTGCTGGTCGGCCAGGCCCTGGCCCATGCCGAAGCCGGCGTGGACATGGTGGCTCCCAGCGACATGATGGACGGCCGCATCGGCGCCATCCGCGAGGCGCTGGAGCTGCAAGGCCATATTCACACCCGCATCATGGCCTACAGCGCCAAGTACGCCAGCGCTTTCTACGGTCCCTTCCGCGATGCCGTGGGCACGCGCGGCGCCCTGGGCAAGGCCGACAAGAATGTCTACCAGATGGACCCGGCCAACACCGACGAAGCACTGCGCGAAGTGGCGCAGGACATCGCCGAAGGTGCGGACATGGTCATGGTCAAGCCCGGCATGCCGTATCTGGACGTGGTGCGCCGCGTCAAGGACGAGTTCAAGGTGCCGACCTTCGCCTATCAGGTGTCCGGCGAATACGCCATGCTTAAGGCCGCAGCCGCCAACGGCTGGCTCGATCACGACGCCGTGATGATGGAAGCCCTGCTGGCCTTCAAGCGCGCCGGCGCCGACGGCATCCTGACCTACTTTGCCATCGACGCCGCCAAGAAGTTGCGCGGCCTGTAACAAAATTGATAGCTGTCAGCGCAGGTCATGCTTGCGTTTGAGGGCATTTCAGGCATGATCTGACGGCTCGGGCTCCTGGCCCGGGCCGTTTTTGCATCTGCTTTTGCACTGACATCGAGGCTGCCAATTCCCATGCGCGTGCTGCATATCTCTCCCCTCTATGCCCAGCCTGTTGACGGACTGCCCACGCAGGCGGCGACAACGGGGTTTTACTGGGTCTCCTGCACACGCTCGGAGCTGGAGGCTCAGTTGCCGGCCATTCAGACCATGCTGGCCAGGCTGGGCGGCTCCGCGCTCGTGGACCTGCATGTCTCCGACCTGCTGAATCCGGCCATCCCTTCCAATTACGACTACACCTCGGTGTACGACGTGCTGGTGTTCCGCCGTCTGGCCAACGCCCATCTGCCGCCGCTCAACGGCAGCCACGCCTCGCCCGCACCAGCCGTGGCCGCACCGCCTGCCCAGGCGGCCGGCACCGGCAGTGCTGCATCCAGCGCCCCGCCGCCATCCCACAGCCTGGCCCACAACGGCCAGCGCGAAGCGCCGGTGCTGCAGCGCGTGGAAACCCAGCCCGTGGGCTTTGCGCTGTATGACCAGATCCTGCTGTCCGTGCATCCCGACGGCTGCTTTGTGCTGGAAAACTTCTGGCAGCGCCTGATCTCCGGCCCCGCCAAGTCTGACGGCCGCCAGGTCAGCAGCAAGATGCCCGTCGAGCCCGCAGATCTGATGCTGCGCATGGTCAACGGCATGGTGGACGGCTATCTGGACCTGCGCCGAACGCTGACGCGCCAGATCGACCATTGGCAGATGGCTCTGCTCAAGCCCAACCAGCGCTTCAGCAACTGGGCCAGCGTGCTCGATGTGCGCCTGGCACTGCACCAGCTGGATGAAATCTGCGAAGACCAGCGCGCCGCTGTGCAGGACTGGACCGAGGCACTGGAGGGCTGGCCGCCCGAGCACACCCCCGCGCGCCAGCATGAGCGTGAGTTGCTGCGCGTGCGCTCGCGCGACGTGCTCGAACACATAGAGCGCGTGACCCACCATATTCACCGCATGGAGCAAAGCGCCGAGACTGCCGTGCAGATGCACTTTTCGGCACAGAGCAACCGCGCCAACGACATCATGCGCACGCTGACCACGGTCACGGCCATCTTTCTGCCGCTGAACCTGATTGCCGGCATCTTCGGCATGAACTTCGAGTTCATTCCCTTCGTGCACAAAAAGGACGGCTTCATCTGGGCCCTGGTGGCCATGGTGATCATCACCGTGGTGCTGGTGGCCTATTTCTGGCGGCGGCGCTACCTGGAAAGTGAAGAAAAAGAATGACCCCCCTGAGGCGCTTCCGCGCCTTCCCCCAAGGGAGACGACATCCTCGCTGCGCGGCGGCGCTTGCTTGATGTCTCTGATGGGGGACCGCCCAGCGGCAACGGGCTTTAGATAAAAACAGCTGCTTGCGCTTATATATCAAGCACAAGCAGCTATTGTTTTTATATCAACCCAGATGCTGGGCGAAGAAGGCCAGAGTGCGCTCACCGGCCAACGCTGCAGCGGCTTCGTTGTAGGAGCCGCGCTGGTCGCAGTTGAAGCCGTGGTCGGCGTCATAGACATGCACTTGCGCCTGGGGCTGTGCCTTCTTGAAGGCTTCGACGGACTCCAGCGAGATGTAGTGATCCTTGCTGCCGAAGTGGGCCAGCACCGGGCACAGCGCCTGACGGCTGGCTTCCAGCTCGCCCGTCATGCCGCCGCCGTAATAGCAGACTGCAGCAGAAACACTGGCCAGATTGCAGGCCGAGCGCCAAGTCACCAGACCGCCCCAGCAAAAGCCCACCACACCGATCTTGCCGCCGGGCACCAGCGTCGCGGCATGGGCTGCGGCCGCCTCCACATCACGAAGCGCACCCGGCTCAGGCAGGGCTTCCACCGCAGTCTTGAGAGCAAAGCCGGCCTTCATATCGTCTTCGGTGTAGCCCAGCTCCACATCGGGCTTGACGCGGGCAAACATGGCGGGGGCCACGGCCACATAGCCCTGGGCAGCATAGCGGTCTGCCACGGAGCGGATGTGCGAGTTCACGCCAAAGATTTCCTGCAGCACCACGATGGCACCGCGTGCCTGGCCCTCGGGCATGGCCACATAAGCGGGGGTTTTTACGCCATCCACGGCTGTCAGTTCAACAAAGCTGCCCATTGTGAAGCTCCTTAACATGGTTCAAAAGGGAAATCCGCGAAGCGGTCGCCAGCAATGCTGTAATGGCCGGTGCCGCGTCGACGATTCGCTCATTTTTTCACAGGAGTGTTCATGCCAGCTATCCAGGCCCTACAAAAGGCAGACAGTCGCAAGAAGCCCCCCATGCCCGGAGGCGAGCTGTAATGGATATCAAGCCGCTGATCACCCTGGTAGCCATCATCAACCCGCTGGCCATTGTTCCGTTCTTCATCCACTACACGGCCGGCTTCGACGCCGAGCAGCGCTGGCAGACCATTCGCACCGCCGCCTTTGCTGCCTTCTGCGTGATCGCAGTCTGTGCGCTGCTGGGATTGCAGATTCTGCAGTTCTTCAATATCTCGCTGCAGAGCTTTCAGGTCGGCGGCGGTCTACTGCTGCTGATCAGTGCAATGAACATGCTCAACGCCCGCCCCGCCGAAGACCGACCCAACAATGCCACGCTAGCGGCTGGCGTCGAAAAAGCCGCCGAAGGCAACAGCATCGCCGTCGTGCCGCTGACCATTCCGCTGCTGACCGGACCTGCCGCCATGTCCACCGTGGTGATCTATGCCGATCAGGCGCGCACCATCTGGCAGCATGTGGCGCTGGTCGGCTATGGCGTAGTGGTGGCCGCCGCCATCATGGTGTGCTTTTCGCTGGCCCACCCGATTGCCCGCGTGCTGGGCAAGACCGGCATCAATGTGATGACCCGGCTCATGGGCCTGATTCTGGCCGCGCTGGCCATCGAGGTGATGGCGGGAGGGCTGATCAAGATCTTCCCCATCCTGGCTTCTCCGGCGATATACCCTTAACCCAAAAAAATACTCCCCCTGAGCGGCTACGCCGCCTCCCCCAAGGGGGACGCGGCAGCTTCGCTGCGCGGCGGCGCTTGCTCGCTGTCTCTCGCCTTGGCGCGTGCCAGCTTCAAGCAGTTAGCACTTCCATTTTTTCAGCCTCACCACAGGCACCACCACAGCCGGTGATCGGCTCTGCAGGCAAGGCCTCGGGCACATGCGCCGCGCCGGTCACCGGGTCAAAGCCCGCGCGGCGCATGTGCAGGGCCAGGGCGGCATCCATGTTCTGCGCATGGTGGCTGAACCAGGGACCCAGCTCGGCCGCCATATGGCGGATGGTGGCCAGATCACCTTGCTCTGCCTTGACCGCCCCCTCGCGCAGGACAGCCAGCACCACCTTGTGCTGCTGGCTGTGGCAGTTGCCCGTGGCAAAGCCCGTGGTCTGCATCCAGCGGTCTTCCTGATCAAAGTGCTGCTGGGTATGGGCAATCAGCTCGTCCCAGAGCGCACACAGCTGCTCGTCGGCGGCGGCCTCCACCTGGGCCAACAGGGTGACGAACTCCTCATGCACCGCGTCCATGACGGGAAAATCCAGGATGAGAGCGGCATTCCATTCGAGGCTGGCCATGGCAGTTCCTTGTGCGAGATTGAGGAACTGGCAGCTTAAGAACAAGACCTGGCGCGGCCATTGACCCATATCAGCAAAGCGGCGGCCCGCAGGCACCCGGGGCTTGTCCAGAATCAAAAAAGCCCTGCATGGCAGGGCTTTCCGAACGGAGCTGCTTAGGGCAGGACAGTGCCTAGCGCCCGTAGCCCTGCAGCCAGCGGCTGAGCTGGGCCGCCGCCTCGTCCACGGCGCGCGCCATGGCCTGGGCTCCACCGGCCGCATCAGCTGAGTTGGATGGCACTTCGACCGTAAACACCTTCTGGCCCAGCAACTGGTTGCCTGCGCTCTCGCCGGCACCGATCAGGCTGGCACTCAAGCGCAGCAGTGCACGGCTGCTGCTGCCACTGTCAAAGACCTGGTTGAACTCGTCCACCGTCACGCGCAGCTGCGCAATCGAGCGCTTGTCGGCCAGCAGGGGACGGACATTGTCCTTGCCCGAGAGCACGGGGCGCTCCAGCCCCAGACGCATGCGCAGACGCTGCTCCACCATCTGGGCCGGAGGCAGGCTCCAGCGCGCATTCTGGTAGGCACGCAGCTGCTGGCTATCGCTGTAGTTCAGGCGGTAGAACATGGCCGTCAGGCCCTCGGGCAGGCCCGGAGCCTGGACTTCGGCCAGCACCAGCGGCACCGGCGCTACCGAAGAGGCGGCAGCATTCGCTGCGGGCGCAGCCAGGTCGGCCACGCCCAGGTCATAGCGCACCGGCTGCGTGGGTGCCGTGGGCAGGCCCGAGCAGGCGGCGAGCGCCAGCACCAGTGAAGAAGCGCCCAGCAATCGCCATGCTCCGCGGCCGGTGAATGAAATCTTTGTGTCTGCCATATTGATTCCTTTGGGACTTAGGCCAGCCAGGATGGGCAGCAGGCATTTCCATCGAGAAACCGCCTGCCTGGTCCGAATTTGCGCAAGTCGTGTCCTTGTTGCCGCTTCACCTGGCCGGAGCCACGAAACCGGGCTCGCCGGGGCCCGGCTGGCCCAGGCCCTGGCCATAGATGACGGACTGCGGGTTGTCATTGAAGCGGCCGGCCGCCGCGCCCATGGTGCGCGCAGCGCGCGAGACATCGTCGGCCGCACCGTTCATGCGCGGCAGGGTGCTGCGCCCCAGCGACTCGGCCGCCTGCGACAGGGCCTGCGTGCCCTCGGCAATCTGCTGCAGCGGGCCGTCGGGCGCATTGACCTTGCGCACGGTCTGCTGCAGATCGGTCGCCACGCCCGTGGCGGCATTGCCGGCCTTGGTCAGGGACTGCAGGGTCTGGTGTGCATCTGCCGTGAGCTGAGGAAAGTCCTTGGCAGTCTTGTTCATGGTCTCTGCCAGATCCTTGATCCCCCCGGATGCGGCCGCAATATTGTCCAGCGCCGCACTCACGCGCTTCTGGTTGTCCTCACCCAGCATGGCATTGAGACGGCGTGAAATTTCGTCAACCCGCTCCAGCAGCACTGGGCCCTGGTCGGCCAGCATGTTCAAGGGCGAGGACTTCATGGGCAGGCGCGGCAGGCCGCTGGGCCCGGGCTTGAGCGGCTGCGAAGCGCGGCTGTCATCGTCGAGCTGGATATGGGCCAGCCCCGTCACCCCCTGATAGCCAAGCTGTGCATAGGTGGCCGGCGTGACCGGCGTGTCCTCACCCACGGCAATGCGAATCAGCACATTGCCGGGAATCTGCGGGTCAAAACCGATGCGCACCACCTTGCCCACGGGCACGCCCTTGTAGCGCACCGTGGCCTGGGGCTGCAGGCCGCTGACACCGTCCTTGGTGGACATTTCGTAGAGTTGGTATTCGCGGTTGTCGCGCGTCAGCCAGACGGCCAGCCCTGCCAGCAGGGCCGCAACCACCAGCACGAAGATGCCGGCAGCCATGGCATGGGACTTGTTTTCCATCAGCTTTCCTCTGCGGCCACGCCGCCTTGCACCGGGGCCATGGCACGGCGGCCACGCTCTCCCTGGAAGAAATGTTCGATAAACGGGTGCTTGATCTGGGCCACATCGCGCGGGGCTCCGGTGAACAGCACTTTTTTCTCGGCCAGCACGGCCACACGCGTGGACAGCGCAAACAGCGTATCCAGGTCGTGAGTGACCATGATCACGGTCAGGCCCAGCTCGGCATGAATATCGCGCAGCAGCTCGCAGAACTCGTCCGAACCCTTGGGGTCCAGCCCGGCGGTAGGTTCGTCCAGCAGCAGCAGCGGCGGGTCCATCATCAGCGCACGCGCCAGCGCCACACGCTTGATCATGCCGCCAGACAGGTCTGCGGGCATGCGTGAGGCATGTTCCGGCTTGAGGCCCACCATCTGCAGCTTGACCAGGGCCGCATCGCGTACCACGGCATCGGGCAAGGTGCCCTGCTCACGCAATGCAAACGCGATGTTGTCCAGCACATTGAAGGCCGAATACAGCGCCCCCTGCTGGAACAGCATGCCCACCTGACTCGCCGCCAGCTCGCCGCTGATGACCTCGCGCGAGGGCCGGCCATCCACGGTCACCGTGCCGCGCGACGGCGAAAGCAGGCCCAGGATCTGGCGCAGCAGCACGGTCTTGCCCGTGCCTGAGCCACCCACCAGGGCCAGAATCTCGCCCGGGTAGACATCGAAATTCAAGTCCTGGTGCACGGCAAAGCGCGACGCACCCTCACCAAACTCGGTCCACAGGTCAACCGCCTGCACCAGGGGCTTCACATCCTGCGGCGGCGCGTAGTCGCCCACGGCGCCCGCGATACGACGGTTCTGCATCACCTCTGTCATTTGCGTTCCCCTCGCGCCACGAGGCTGGCGCGACCCACGCCAGAGACGCCGAGCAAAGGCCGCCCCGCAGCGAAGGTGTCGTCCCCTTGAGGGGAAGCGGCGAAGCCGCACAGGGGGTAGTTCATCCTAAAAGCCCACGTTTCTGAAGAGGATGGCAAAGATGGCATCCACGATGATGACCATGGTGATGGAAGACACCACCGCCGCCGTGGTGCCGCGACCCAGGCTCTGTGTATTGGGCTCCACCTGAAGACCCCAGTGGCAGCCGATCAAGGCAATCAGCACGCCGAACACCACGGACTTGCCCATGGCCAGTACCAGATTGCCGATCTTCACGGCCGCGGGCAGGCTTTGCATGAAATAGGACGGCGTGATGTCCATGGTCAGGTCGGCCGCGACCATGCCGCCGGCCAGTGCCGCCAAAATGGTCCACAGTGCCACCAGCGGCATGGACACAGCCAGCGCCAGCGCACGCGGCAGCACCAGCCGATAGCCCTGGGAGATGCCCATGACCTGCATGGCATCGAGCTCTTCGGTCACGCGCATCACGCCGATCTGTGCCGTGATGGCCGAGCCGCTACGCCCTGCCACCAGAATGGCCGCCAGCAGCGGCCCCAGCTCGCGGATCAGCGAAATGCCCAGAATATTGACGATAAAGGATTCGGCCCCGAACTGGCGCAGCTGCAACGCCATCAGATAGGCCAGCACCACGCCGATCAGAAAGCCCACCAGGGCCGTGATCGGCAAAGCCGTCGCGCCGGTCGCATAGAGATGGCCCGAAATATCGCGCCAGGGCCCACGCAAGGGATTGCGCAGCAATCGCAGGCAATCCAGCAGCAACTGCCCCACCAGCCGGATCAGAGTGGCAAAGTGCCCGCAGGCGTCGATCACCATCTGGCCCAACCGATTGATCTCGCACATCCACCCCGAGGGCTCGGGCTTGGGCTCGGGCACTTCGCTGAATCTGGCCACTCGCTCCAGCATGGAACGCTGATTCTTGGTCGTCAGCAGCCGGGCCGGCCAGGCCCTGCCCCATTGCTCCCACAACAGCTGCGCGCCGATATGGTCCAACCAGACCATTTGCTGCAAATCCCAGGCCACGCCCTTGGGAACCGCCCTGATCTGTGGCGCCAGCCGACGCCAGATATGGCGATCGCCCAGCTCGGCAGCACTCCAGCGGCCCACAGGCACGGCCCATTGCTGACCATCGCGGGACTGCAGCGGGCATTGAGGTAGTTGGTCTGAGCTGGGCAAAGAAAAGCTTCCTAGGACATGAGGGAGACGGGCTAGCCGCAGAAGCCAGCATAACGCGCCAAGCGAGGAGCATGCCAAACGCAGAACGTAGGTCACTGCCGCATGCCACGCAATGATAGCGTTGCAATTTTTATCAAAAAACCGCGGGAGACGAAACCTGCATTACGTCGGCAGCTTCCAAAACAGGAGTATTCGAGCGCTTTCCCTATCGACACCGGCAAGGTCATCGCACCTAATGAATTGGCCTTTTTGCCCATGACTGCCTCAAGGTTTGGCCTGAGCGCCAAGCCGTACCCGGCCTTTTGATCTGCCCATGAGTGACACCCAGTTCGACTACATCGTCATCGGCGGCGGCACAGCAGGTTCGCTGCTGTGCAACCGTCTCACCCGCAACCAGAATCACCGGGTTCTGCTGATCGAAGCCGGCGGCAAGGATGATTACCACTGGATCCACATCCCCGTCGGCTATCTCTATTGCATAGGCAACCCACGCACCGACTGGCTCTATCAGACCGAACCCGATCCCGGCCTCAACGGCCGCAGCCTGCGCTATCCGCGCGGCAAGACCCTGGGCGGCTGCTCAAGCATCAACGGCATGATCTATATGCGCGGCCAGGCTCGCGACTACGAGCAATGGGCCGAGCTGACCGGCGACGATACCTGGCGCTGGGAACAGGTGCTGCCGGCCTTCAGGCAGCACGAGGACCACTGGCGTCTCGACGCCGGAGGCAGCGCCAGCGAGGAGTTCAAACGCCTGCACGGCAACAGGAGCACGGGCGGCAGCGGCGAATGGCGGGTGGAGAAGCAGCGCTTGCGCTGGGACATACTCGATGCCTTCGCCCAGGCTGCGCAGCAGGCCGGCATCCCGGCTACCGACGATTTCAACCGCGGCTGCAACGAAGGCGTGGGCTACTTCGAGGTCAACCAGAAATCAGGCCTGCGCTGGAATACGGCCAAGGCCTTTCTGCGCCCTACCTGCTATGGCCGCCCCAACTTCGAGATGTGGACCCGCGCCCAGGTGCGGCGGCTGATTCTGGAAGATCTGCCGGACGGTAGCCAGCGCTGCACCGGCGCCGAAGTCTGGACCGGCGATGAGATGGTGACCGTGCAGGCCGGATGCGAAGTGCTGCTTTGCGCGGGCGCGGTGAACTCACCGCATATCCTGCAGCTTTCGGGCATAGGCCCCGGCGAGCTGCTGCAGCGCCATGGCGTGGCCGTGCGCCGCAACCTGCCCGGCGTGGGCGCCAATCTGCAGGACCACCTGCAAATTCGTTCGGTCTACAAGGTGCACAACGCCAAGACGCTCAACACCATGGCCGGCAGTCTCTGGGGCAAGGCGGCCATCGCCCTCGAATACGCGCTGCGGCGCAGCGGCCCCATGAGCATGGCTCCCTCGCAGCTGGGCGCCTTCACGCGCAGCGACCCGGCGCAGGCCCACCCCAATCTCGAATATCACGTGCAGCCCCTGTCGCTGGACGCCTTCGGCGAGCCGCTGCATGACTTCGCCGCCTTCACCGCCAGCGTCTGCAATCTCAACCCCAGCAGCCGCGGCACGGTGCAGCTGCAGGGCGCCGACTTCCGCCAGGCTCCTGCCATCGCGCCCAACTACCTCTCCACGGCCAAAGACCGGCAGGTCGCGGCCGACAGTCTGCGCGTCACGCGCCGTATCGTCAGCCAGCCCGCGCTTGCGCCCTTCCAGCCCGAGGAGTTCAAGCCCGGGCTGCAATACCAGAGCGACGAGGACCTAGCACGCCTGGCCGGCGATATCGCCACCACCATCTTCCATCCCGTGGGCACGACCAAGATGGGACGTACCGACGACCCGATGGCGGTGCTGGACAGCCGCTTCAGGGTGCGCGGCGTGCAGGGCCTGCGCGTGGTCGATGCTGGCGCCATGCCCTCCATCACCAGCGGCAACACCAACAGCCCGACGCTGATGATGGCCGAGAAGGCTGCGGAGTGGATTCGCACTGCAGCCTGATAAGCGGCCGCTCAGAAACCTAGCGATTCACTACGAAAAGCCTGTCCGGGCCTGAAAGCAGTCGCGGCGGCCCAAAGTCCGTCCGCGCGGGGAATTTCCGTCTGGCTCCCTGCTGCAAGCACCGAAGTCTGCTGAGATCTTTTACTTATAAGCATATGACGCTATTGTTTTTGAAAAATCTCAAAACTTATAAGGATGTCACAAAACTTTCTGATTCATTTGTCAGACGTTTTTGATATAACCCAAGGGAATTCCCCAATGCACCACACAGGTGCAGCCCTTACATTCTCGTCACTCTCGCTGCTCCATGAAGCAGCATGGAGGGCCGAGGAGACAACTCGACACAACCAGACCAATACACATAAAAGCATCAAAGATGCGTTCAAAAGCGCCCCTCAGTGGGCGCTTTTTTTATGCCTGCGCACAAGCTTGAGGCGGCGGTGCGACAATGCCGGCGCCATCTTCGGGCATTCACGCCCGCTCTCTCCTGGCTTCTTCATCCCGCCTTCTGCAGCGCCGCCCCAGCGGCAACGCGCGCTGCTCACGGCATGCACCAATTGCAGGCATTTGCTCCATGGAATGGATTCTTGTTTCCCTCGCCTCGGCCCTGGCCGGGTTTGTTGACGCCATCGTGGGAGGCGGCGGACTGATTCTGGTTCCCGCCATGTTTGCGGCCTTCCCCACCACCACGCCCGCCACGCTGTTTGGCACCAACAAAAGTGCCGCAGTCTGGGGCACGGCCATTTCCGCCTGGCAGTTCAGCAAGCGCGTGCACATCACCTGGGCCACGCTGCTGCCCGCCATCGGCACGACGCTGGTGGGCGCTTTTCTCGGCGCCTGGGCCGTCACGCTGATCTCTCCCGATTTTCTGCGCAAGCTGCTGCCCTTCATCCTGCTGGGCGTGCTGGGCTACACCCTGGCCAAAAAAGAGCTGGGCCGCGACCACGAACCGCGTCTGGCGGGCCGCACCGAGATGCTGACCGCCTGCGCCATCGGCCTGCTGATCGGTTTCTACGACGGCTTCTTCGGCCCGGGCACGGGCAGCTTTTTCGTGTTCCTGTTCGTGCGCCTGCTGGGCTATGACTTCCTCAACGCTTCGGCCAACGCCAAGCTGCTGAATCTGGCCTCCAACGCTGCGGCACTGCTGCTGTTCACGCTCAAGGGTCATGTCTGGTGGCACTTTGCCATCCCGCTGGCCGTGGCCAATGTGCTGGGCAGCATGCTGGGCACCTGGATGGCCTTGCGCCACGGCACGGGCTTTGTGCGCACGATTTTTATCGGCGTGGTCAGCCTGCTGATTCTGAAAACAGGTTATGACGCTTTTCTGCGTTAAACCCTTACACAGCAATCGTTAGCAGCTATCAATTTATCAGGGTGCTGTTTCGTCGTCGGACAGCACCGAGATATCTTCAACACGGCGCGGCGTGCCAATCGGTGCACCCGCCTTACCCTGGCGCACGGCAGCGATATCGGCCTCGCTGGGGTAGTTGCCAACCAGCCAGTAGTCCAGGATGCGGCGCGCGATAGGCGCGGCAGCCGCCGCACCGAAGCCGGCGTTCTCCACAATCACGGCCACGGCAATCTTGGGCGCTTCAGCGGGACCGTAGGCGATATAGAGCGAATGGTCGCGCTGGTACTCGGCCAGACGCGCGGCGTTGTATTTCTCCTTCTGGCCCACGCTCACGGCCTGGGCCGTGCCGGTCTTGCCGCCCGACAGATAGCTGGCACTGCCGAATACGCCCCGTCCCGTGCCGCCGGTCACCACGCTCACCATGCCTCGCTTGACGGCGTCGACATTGCTCTGCTTGAAGCCCAGGTTGACGGGCGCCGGCTGCACAATGGACGTGCGCGTGCCGGTGACCGAGTCGATCAGCTCCTTGCCCACATGGGGCGTGAAGCTCATGCCGTTGTTGACCAGCGTGGCCAGCGCGTGCGAGAGCTGGAGGATAGTGAAGTTGTTGTAGCCCTGGCCGATGCCCAGGGAAATCGTCTCGCCCGCAAACCATTGCTGCTGCGCGGCGCGCTTGTAGGTCTTGCGCTTCCACTCCTTGCTGGGCAGCACGCCGCGCACCTCGCCGGGCAGGTCGATGCCGGTGATCTGGCCAAAGCCCAGCGGCTTCATGAAGTCGTGAATCGCATCCACGCCCATCTCGTTGGCCAGCGTGTAGAAATAGACATTGCTGGAATGCTGGATGGCGCGCGCCAGATCCACCGGCCCCAGCGCGTGGCCGGAGCGGAAGGTGTGACCGCCAAAAGTCCAGGAGCCGCCGTCCTGAATCACCGTGCCCGGCGTGCGCTTGCCGGTCTCAATGCCCGCCAGGCCCATGAAGGGCTTGTAGGTCGAGCCCACGGGATAGGTGCCGCGCATGGAGCGGTTGAGCAAGGGGCGATCCAGCGATTCGTTGAGCGCCTTCCAGCTCTCCTGGTCGATACCGTCGACAAACAAGTTCGGATCGTAGGTCGGCTTGCTGACCATGGCCAACACCTCGCCATTGCGCGGGTCCATGGCGATGGCCACGCCGCGGCGATTGCCGTAGAGATCTTCCACCATCTTCTGCAGCTTGATGTCCACCGACAGCTGCAGGCTGTGGCCCGGCGTGGCGGGACGACTGCCCAGACGACGCACGGCATGGCCTCCGGCCGAGGTTTCCATTTCCTCCCAGCCGGTCTGGCCGTGCAGCTGCAGCTCATAGCTCTTCTCGGCACCCAGCTTGCCCATGACCTCGGTGCCCCGGTAGTTGGCGGCATCGTCGGAGTCGTCGATCTCTTCCTTTTCCCTCTGATTGATACGACCGATGTATCCGATCAAATGGCTGCCAGTTTCCTTGAGCGGGTAGGTGCGAAACAGCCGCGCCTTGATGTCTACACCCGGAAAGCGATAGCGCTGGGCCGCGAACTTGGCGACTTCCTCGTCCGTCAGGCGCGAGCGGATCGGAATGGACTCGAAGCTCTTGGAGTCATCCATGAGCCGCTTGAACTTGCGCCGGTCGCGCGGCGTGATCTCCATGACCTCGGACAGCCCGTCGATGGTCTCGTCCAGATCCTCGACCTTGGAGCGCGTGATCTCCAGCGTGTAGGCCGAGTAATTGGTGGCCAGCACCACGCCGTTGCGGTCCAGGATCTGGCCGCGATTGGGCACAATGGGCACCACCGCCGTGCGGTTGCTCTCGGCACGTTCGGCAAACTCCTCATGGCGCTCCACCTGCAGCACCAGCAGGCGCCAGACCAGCAGACAGAACGCCAGGAACACCACGCAGGCCATGACGACTGCGCGCATGCGAAAGCGCTGCAGCTCGACTTCGGTGTTACGAATCTCCATCATGCAACGACACCCGCAGACAAAGCCGCCCCGCATGAGCTGCGCCACCGGCGTGCCTCACCCCAAGGACAGCGAGCAAGGTCCGTCCCGCAGCGAGGCTGTGGTCCTCCCCCGCGAAGCGAGAGGAAGGAAGGCGCAAAGCGACTCAGGAGGGACTGCATCTCACAGAGGGCGGTTTTCATCGCTGTCGGGCGCGCGGCGCTGCGGCGCCAGCAGCAGCACGCTGACCACCGGCCACAGCAAGGTCTCGATCACCGGAGCGATCAGAAACTCCAGACCGGGAAAGATGCCGCCCGTCGCAATGCGCAGCAGCACCTGGATGCCGTGCGCGACAGCAAACACCGGCAGCAGGTGCAGAGCCTGCACCGGGCTCGAGAACCAGAGCAGGCGACGACTCATCCAGCCCGTCACGAAGACCAGCAAGGTGTAGGCCAGCGCATGCTGGCCCAGCAGCGAGGCCCGGTCCACATCCATGACCAGACCCAGCGCAAAGGCAATGCCCAGTCCCACGCGCTGCGGCTGATTCAGACTCCAGAAGGCCAGCAACAACATGAGCATATCCGGCAGCCAGACGATGCGGCCCAGCGGCAGCATATTGATGGCCAGTCCGATCACCAGGGTGACGACGATGAACAGAGGGTTGACCGGCAGCAACAGCTGCTGGCCGCGCGGCATGATCATGCGGGATCCTTTGCGGGCTTCGCGGCCTTGGCACCCGCCTTCTCAGCGGCGGCCTTCTCCTTTTCGGCAGCGGCGGCTTCCTTCTTGCCGCGCGCCTTGGCTGCGCGGTCGGCCTTCTCGGCATCGGCCTTGGCCTGCATATTGGCAGCCTCGGGATGCTCGGTGCGCCCCTGAGGCTTGAGCACCATCACATGGCGCACTCCCTGCACGCGGCCCACAGGCTCGCAATAGATGCGGGTGAAGGCGGAGTCGGCACGACGGTCCACCGTCACCACCGTGGCCACGGGCAGGCCCAAGGGGTACAGTCCGTCAATACCGCTGGTGGTCAGCAGATCGCCCACCTGCACGTCGGCATTACTGGGCATGAAGCGCAGCTCCAGGCCGCCGGCACGTGTCGAAGACGCGTCGCCATAGGCCACACTGCGCGCACCGGTACGCGGGTTGAAAACGGGAATGGCCTGATCGCGATCGATGAGCAGTGTGACCTCGGCGCGCGTCGGGTAGACACGCGTGACCTGGCCGATCACGCCTTTTTCATCCAGTACGGGAGAGCCCGGCTCGACCCCGTCGGCCTGCCCCTTGTCGATCACCACGCGGCGCGTATAGGGGTCGGGGCTGTCATAGACCACCTCGGCCACCTGGCCCGGCGTCAACGAGCGCTCGCGCAACTCCAGCATGGAGCGCAGATGTTCGTTTTCCTTGATCAGCTCGTCGGCCAGTTCGGCACGCTGAGCCATGACGACCAGCTCCTTGCGCGCGGCGTCCTCGCGGGCCACGGCCTGCTGCTGCACTTCGGCATAGCGGCTGGCATTCTGATAGGCCAGCACCGGCTGGGCCACCACCCATTGCACGGGCGACAGCGCCGCCGACAAGGCGGAGCGCACGGGTGTGGTGATCTTGAAACGCGCGTCGGCTACCATCAAAAACAGCGCCAAGGCGCTGTAGAGGGCAAGCTGGGAAGTGCGCGAGGCCTGTTGCTTGAACAGCGATGGAGCGCGGTGGTCCAGAGTGTCCAGGCTCATGTGCGCTCCCTGGGCATGGCCGTATGCGCACGGCCTTCCCATTCAGAAGGAATGCAAAAAGAGAGCGCGGTATGCAGGCGTATCACGGACTCAGGCCCTGTTCATGGAAGTGGCTGCGGTACGCGCACTATGCCGCGTGCCGCAAAACACCACATTGCACAGCGATTAATCGCTGGTGAAGATGCTGCCCTGGCGATCCATGGTTTCCAGCGCCATGCCGCAGCCGCGCACCACGCAGGTCAGCGGTTCTTCGGCCACCAGCACGGGCAGACCGGTTTCTTCGGCCAGCAGACGGTCCAGGTCGCGCAGCAGCGCGCCGCCGCCAGTCAGCATCATGCCGCGTTCGGCAATGTCGGCACCCAGCTCGGGAGGCGTCTGCTCCAGCGCGTTCTTCACGGCGGAAACGATCTGGTTCAGGGGATCGGTCAGCGCTTCCAGCACTTCGTTGGAAGAGATGGTGAAGCTGCGCGGCACGCCTTCGGACAGGTTGCGACCCTTGACTTCCAGTTCCTTGACTTCGGAGCCGGGGAAAGCCGAGCCGATCTGCTTCTTGATCAGTTCTGCCGTGGGCTCGCCGATCAGCATGCCGTAGTTGCGGCGGATATAGCTGATGATGGACTCGTCGAACTTGTCGCCACCGACGCGCACCGAGCCCTTGTAGACCATGCCGCCCAGCGAGATCACGCCCACTTCGGTCGTGCCGCCGCCGATGTCAACCACCATGGAGCCAGAGGCTTCGGACACGGGCAAGCCCGCGCCGATACCGGCTGCCATGGGTTCTTCGATCAGGTACACGGCCGTGGCGCCCGCAGCTTCGGCGGCGTCCTTGATGGCGCGGCGCTCGACCTGGGTGGAGCCGCAGGGCACGCAGATGATGATGCGGGGGCTGGGCGTCAGCACCGATCGCGGATGCACCATCTTGATGAACTGCTTGATCATCTGCTCGGTGATCACGAAGTCGGCGATCACGCCGTCCTTCATCGGACGGATGGCTTCGATATTGCCGGGCACCTTGCCCAGCATGGCCTTGGCTTCGCGGCCGACAGCCTGGATCACCTTCTTGCCGTGGGGGCCGCCTTCGTGACGGATCGCAACCACCGAAGGTTCGTCCAGAACAATGCCCTTGTCTCGGGCGAAAATCAGGGTGTTAGCTGTGCCAAGGTCAATGGCAAGGTCGGTGGAGAAGTACCGACGGAAAGCTCCGAACATTCAGGGTCCTCTCAGGCACGGCTTGCGCATCGGCTAGCCGTCGCCGGGATGTAAGGTAATGGAGTCTGGGTAGTGGGCATTTTTTGCACAATGACCAGCCGAACGGAGGTATTGCGGCAAAGCCGAGATAATACCGTATCCCCTGTGAATAACTTCTACTGTCAGGGTTAGAAACACTGCTTTACACGCGGCGGCCCTGTTAAATAATTTCTATGGCATTGAACGATCAAGACATTGCGCGCATCGCCAACTTGGCCCGCCTTGAGCTGTCGCAAGACGAAAGTAAGCGCATGCTCGCGCAACTAAACAACTTTTTCGGCATCGTCGAAAAAATGCAGGCTGTGGATACTTCGGGCGTCAGCCCTCTGTCACATCCGGTGGCAGCCATTCAGGACGTTGCCTTACGGCTACGTGACGATTTGGTAAGTGAGGGCAATAACCGCGACGCCAACATGCAGAACGCCCCTGCAGCCGAGAAGGGTTACTTCCTCGTGCCCAAGGTCATCGAATAAACGCGCGGGACACACAAGAACATGAGCCAAACCGAACTCCACCAATTGAGCGTGGCCGAGCTGGCCGCGCAACTGCGCGCCAAGCAGGTCTCCGCCACCGAAGCCGCCCAGCATTTCCTGGCCCGCGCCAAGCAGCACCAGAACCTGGGCGCTTTTGTCGCCATCAATGAAGACGCCACCCTGGCCCAGGCCAAGGCGGCCGACGCCCTGATTGCCGAAGGCAAGGGCGGCAAGCTGGTCGGCGTGCCCATTGCGCACAAGGACATCTTCGTCACCAAGGACTTCCCCACCACCGCCGCCAGCAAGATGCTGGAAGGCTACAAGTCACCGTTTGACGCCACCGTGGTGAAGAAGCTGGCCGATGCCGGCGTGGTCACGCTGGGCAAGCTCAACTGCGACGAGTTCGCCATGGGCGGCGCCAACGAGAACTCGGCCGTGGCCCCCGTGGGCTTCGACAGCGCCCAGCCCGTGCGCAACCCCTGGAACACCGAGCGCGTGCCCGGCGGCTCGTCCGGCGGCTCGGCCGCTGCCGTGGCCGCGCGTCTGGCCCCGGCCGTGACCGGCACCGACACCGGCGGCTCGATCCGCCAGCCCGCATCGTTCTGCGGCATCACCGGCATCAAGCCCACCTACGGCCGCGCCAGCCGCTACGGCATGATCGCCTTTGCCTCCAGCCTGGACCAGGCCGGCCCCATGGGCCGCAGCGCCGAAGATTGCGCGCTGCTGCTGTCCGAGATGTGCGGCCCCGATCTGGACCGCGACTCCACCAGCCTGGACTACCCGGCCGAGGACTTCACTGCCCGCCTGGGTGACTCGATCGAAGGCCTGCGCATCGGCGTGCCCGCCGAGTTCTTTGGCGAAGGCCTGTCCGACGATGTCCGCACAGCCGTGGACGCCGCGCTCAAGGAGTACGAAAAGCTGGGCGCCAAGCTGGTGCCCGTGAGCCTGCCGCGCACCGAGCTGTCCGTGCCCGTGTACTACATCCTGGCTCCGGCCGAGGCTTCGTCCAACCTGTCGCGCTTTGACGGCGTGAAGTTCGGCCACCGTGCCAAGGACTTTGTCGACCCAGCGAGCAACGAAAGTGCTCTCACTCAGATGTATAAGAAGAGCCGTGCCGAAGGCTTTGGCGACGAGGTCAAGCGCCGCATCATGATCGGCGCCTATGTGCTGTCCGAAGGCTATTACGACGCCTACTACCTGCAGGCGCAGAAGATCCGCCGCATGATTGCCGACGACTTCCAGGCCGCCTTCAAGGACTGCGACGTCATCGCCGGTGCTGCTGCGCCCACCACAGCCTGGGCCATTGGCGGCAAGGCCGATCCCGTGAGCAACTATCTGGCCGACATCTTCACCCTGCCCGCATCGCTGGCCGGCCTGCCCGGCCTCAGCCTGCCCGCAGGCTTTGGCGACGGCGGCATGCCCGTGGGCCTGCAGCTGATCGGCAACTACTTCAGCGAAGCCAAGCTGTTGAATGCGGCCCACCGCTTCCAGCAAGCGACAGACTTCCACCTGAAGAGCCCTGTTGGCATTTAAAAATTAATAGCTTCTTGCGCTTGAACTGACTGACTTTCAGAACAAAAACATCCTGAAATCCAATCAGAACATGCGCAAGCCGCTTCTCTTTTAGCAGTTAGGACACACAGAGCAATGACTGTGAAACTGATCAATGGCTACGAAGTCGTCATCGGCTTCGAAACCCACACCCAGCTGGCGACCCACAGCAAGATCTTCAGCCGTGCCAGCACCGCCTTCGGCGCCGAGCCCAACACCCAGGCCAGCGCCGTGGACCTGGCACTGCCCGGCACACTGCCGGTGATGAACAAAAAGGCCGTGGAATGCGCAATCAAGCTCGGCCTGTCGCTGGGCTCGACGATTGCGCCGCGTTCCATCTTCGCGCGCAAGAACTACTTCTACCCCGACTTGCCCAAGGGCTACCAGATCTCCCAGTTCGAGATCCCCGTGGTGCAAGGCGGTGAAGTCAGCTTCTATCTGGAAGAAGGCAAGAACAACGTCCTCAAGACCGTGCGCCTGGTGCGCGCCCACCTTGAGGAAGACGCCGGCAAGTCCGTGCACGACGAGTTCATCGGCCAATCCGGCATCGACCTGAACCGCGCCGGCACGCCGCTGCTGGAAATCGTGACCGAGCCCGATATCCGCAGCACCGCCGAAGCCGTGGCCTATGCCAAGGAGCTGCACAAGATCGTCACCTGGATCGGCATCTGCGACGGCAACATGCAGGAAGGCTCGTTCCGCTGCGACGCCAACGTGTCCGTGCGCAAGCCCGGCCAGCCGCTGGGCACCCGCCGCGAGATCAAGAACCTGAACTCGTTCAGGAATATGCAGATCGCCATCGATTACGAAATCCTCTGGCAGATCGAGCAGATCGAGGACGGCCACAAGATCCAGCAGGCCACCGTGCTGTTCAACCCCGACACGGGCGAGACCCGCGCCATGCGCACCAAGGAAGACGCGGCCGACTACCGCTACTTCCCCGACCCCGACCTGCCGCCGCTGGTCGTGGCGCCCGAATGGGTGGAGCAGGTCAAGGCCGAGATGCCCGAGCTGCCCCGCGCCATGGCTGCCCGCTTTGTCGAGCAATACAGCCTGCCCGAGTACGACGCCACCACGCTGACGCAAAGCCAGGCCATGGCCGCCTACTTTGAAGCCGCCGCCAAGGCCTGCGGCCAGCCCAAGCTGGCCTCCAACTGGATCATGGGCGAGATCTCGCGCCGCCTGAACATGGAAGAGATCGGCATGGACCAGGTCAAGGTCAGCGCCGAACAACTGGGCACCCTGATCGCCCGCATCCACGGCAATGTCGTCAGCAACAACTCGGCCAAGCAGGTGTTTGAAGCCCTGTGGACCGACGAAGGTAGTGATGTGGATGCCGTGATCGACGCCAAGGACCTCAAGCAGTCCAACGACACCGGCGCGCTGGAAGCCATCATCGACGAGGTGATCGCCGCCAATCCCGCCAACGTCGAGCAATACCGCGCCGGCAAGGACAAGGCCTTCAACGCCCTGGTCGGTCAGGTCATGAAGGCTTCAAAGGGCAAGGCCAACCCCGGCCAGGTCAACGAGCTGCTCAAGGCCAAGCTGGCCTAAGCTTTTCGCTCAGGCACCCGCCCCACCAACAAGGCCGCAGGCAGTACATGCCTGCGGCCTTTTGCTTGTTGCCAGCAAGAACTGTGACGAAGTAAGCTTCTATCAACACAGCATCGCTTGGTTGCCAGCGACAGAGGCCGGGTCTCGCCCCGGCCGGCGACTCACTTTCTTGCTTGTGCAAGAAAGTGAACAAAGAACACAGACCCGACTGTCCGCGTCCCTACGCTACGTTTCACTTCACTCCGGGCAAACCTGCGTCACGCAATCCAGTCTGCGGTGCCGCCCAACTCGCTGCGCGGCTTTGCCGCTCCACTCAAACAAACGGCGGCAAGTCAGAGCACAAAGCATTGGCACTCTTCGGTGCCAATGCCCGCAGCCCGAACCACGTGCCGCAGGCGCAGACACACGGGTAGATACGAGAGCGGGAGGCCTGCGAGATTTGTGACGAAATTGGCTTACAGCGCTTATTTGAATTGTGCAACCAGCTATCAATTTGATAACGAAGCTATCCCGCATCCGGTATCGCCCCTTGTGCCCACGCCTGTGACGACAAGTTCTTGGGGCTGGCAGTTGCACCGCAGAGTGCGACTGCATCGTCATCAAATTTGCGGCAACCTGTTTGAACGCAGCGTCGAAGACGCGAAGTGAGTTTTGCCGCATCGCCCCAAGCGCTTGACGGCGCAGGTTACCCGCAGGCGAAGCCGGAGGGACGGGGGTAGCAGGGGCCGGCTCTTTGCCTACTTTCTGGTGGTCCGGCACACCGGCAGCAGAAAGTCGGTCGGCAGGCGGGCCGAGACCCGCCCTCTGCAAGCAAAGCAGGCATGCAATCATGCCTCGCCACATCAGGCAAACAGCTAAAGCATCACCACGAGCCAAACAAGCCCCAAACGTAGACATCACTCGCACCACCCGCTATCAATTCTTCAAACCGCCGCTTACATAAAGCCGAGGTAAAGCGCACACCAAACCCACACAAATCTGCGCACAATCCGGCGCAAACCCCATACTTTTGCGCTCCATGTTCTCCAAGCTGCTCAAGCCCCTGCTCTGGCTGCTGGCCCTGTGCCTGGCGGTCTATATCTGTATCTGCAGCTATATGTTTGCGCAGCAGCGCCAGATGATCTTCCCGGGCGGCAGCACACAGGTGGCGGCCGAGAGCACCGACTTCTCGCTGCAGCGCGCCGATGTGCTGCTGCGGGGCTGGCAGCTGCACCCGGCTGATGGCAAGGCGCGCAATGCGGTGATTTACTTTGGCGGCAATGCCGAGAACATTGCCCACCGGCGCCAGCAGCTGGCGCGCAGCCTGCCACATAGCGATATCTATATGCTGGCCTATCGCGGCTATGGCGCCAGCGAGGGCGAGCCCACGCAGGAGCTGATGGAGCTCGATGCAGCCGCCCTGTTCGACGAGGTCAGGCGCCTGCACCCCCAGTTGCCCATCACCGTGATCGGCCGCAGCCTGGGCACGGGCGTGGCGGCTGCCGTGGCCGATCTGCGCCAGCCGGACCGGCTGGTGCTGGTCACCCCTTTCGACAGCATTCTGAATACGGTGCGCGGCATGTATGGCTGGCTACCCGTGGAGCTGCTGCTGCGCGACCCCTTCGACTCTGCCGCGCATCTGCGCAATTACCACGGGCCGATCCTGGTGCTGCGCGCGGGACGCGATCAGGTGGTGTTGCCCGAGCGCACTGATGCCTTGCTGCACAGCCTCAGGGACAAGGCGGTGCAGGTGCTGGCGTTTGCCCAGGCGAACCATTCGACCATCTTCCGCGCCAACGGCTTCTGGACGGCCATAGAGCAGTTTGTGGACGGCCAGCAGAAAAAGGCTTGAAAGACCTCCGGCACAGATGCGGCAAGCGCTGCCAGCGTGGCGCTGCGCCTTTATCCCGCAGGCAGCTCCAGGCCCAGGCCTTCGGTCAGGCTCTCGGCATATCCGAGCATCAGCGTGTGCCGCGATAGCAGCACCGACGCCAGCTGTGCCCAGCCTGCGTGTTCCCTTACCTCGTCCTGCCCCTGGCCGTAGAGCATGCGCAAGTCCCGAATCAGCCGCTCGACCAGCGCCGCATCGGGCAGGCTGGCACGCACAAAGCCCATCCATGCGGCGCCCATGCCGAAGAAGCGATAGCCATATTGGCCCGCCAGATGGCGGATGACGGCGTGGTTCTGGAAACTGTCCCAGTCCGCGCTGAAATAGCCATTGGGCTGGCCCGCAATCATCAGTTCGTCGCTGGGCACGGGCAGACGCTGGACATAGACCACGTCATCGAGCAGCACCTCGGGACTGCGGTTGGCCAGCAGCACGGCATCTACATCCTCGGCCGCCAGCAGCAGCGTACCGCAGACCTGCGCCCAGTCCTGCACCAGCTCGGGCCGCTGCAGCTGCGCCACGCGGTGCTGCAGCGAAGCCAGCGTCAGGGCTTGCTCCTGCGCCGAGTCCTCCCAGTTCATGTCCTCGGGGTCATCCAGATACAGACGCTCATCCTGGCTCGCATGGCCGCTGGTGTAGCTGCACTGGCTCACATCATCCAGCGTGCAGAGGTAGCGGTGCCCAGGGTCGGCGGAGCGCAGCGCGTCCAGCCGCTGCAGCACCTCGTCCAGCGTCCTGAACTCCTGCAGCCACTCATGCGCGAAGCCGAAATTGCCCCGGCGGTATTCGGCCTGCTCCCCGTCAAATCTTCCTGTCTTCATTTGCTCAGCACCCGGCGATAAAAGAACACACACAGGCCCACGAAATAGGCCAGGCCCAGCCACATGGCGGGCGCAAAGCCTTCGCCCACCAGGGCCAGCGGCGCATCCTTGCCGCTGAAGCCTATCAGTGCCGCAATCAGCAGGCCCATCAGGCTCTCGCCCACGATGAGGCCCGAGGCCAGCAGCAGGCCGCGCTCCTCGGCCGCCGCCGTCCAGTCCTTGCCGCCGCGCTGCGCATAGGCCTTGATGGCTCTGGCAATGCACCAGCCCAGCACCGCGCCTATGGTCAGCGTCAGGCCTATGGTGGGCGGCAGATAGATGCCCAGCCCCACTGCCAGCGGCGGCAGCGCACCCTTGCCGCTCTTGCGCAGGGCCAGATCGATCAGGATGACGGCAATGCCCACGGCCACGCCCAGACCCAGCATGCTCCAGTCCAGCGAGCCCTTGAAGATGCCGCTGGCAATCTGCATCATCAGCGTGGCCTGCGGCGCGGCCAGGGCCTGGTTCGGGTCCATGCCTGCACGCGGCAGACTGCCTGCAAAGCCGTAGGCGTTGTAGAGCAGATCCAGCACGGGCGGTATGACCAGCGCCCCCACCAGACAGCCGATGACGAGCACGATCTGCTGGCGCCAGGGCGTGGCGCCCACCAGGTAGCCGGTCTTGAGATCCTGCAGGTTGTCGTTGGATATGGCGGCCATGGCCAGAACCGCCGAGACCATGAACAGCACCAGCGCAATGCCCATCTGTCCTGAGACGGCACTGGCATAGGCAGGCACCAGGGCATGCAGCGCCAGCAGGGCCACGCCCATAAGCAGGGTGGCGATGATGCCGATGCCCGAGATAGGGCTGGCCGAGGAGCCGACCAGACCGGCCATATAGCCGCAGGCTGCCGCCACCAGAAAGCCGAACAGGGCCGCGAACAGCACGCACAGGGCCGCCAGTCCGTAGCGCGCGCCAGCGGCCAGATCAGGCATATGCCCGGCGATGAAGTCATTGACCACCAGGAACAGCACGCCCAGGGCGGCGGCTCCTATCATCAACATCCAGCTGCGCGGCATGTCCTTGTCGGTTTCATCTCCACCAGCCCCCTCGGCAACGCTGCGCGCAGGCTGGTTGCGAATCGCCTGGACAATGGGCTTGGCCAGCGTGGCCACGGTCCACAGCGCCGAGATGCCGATGACGCCCGCCCCCAGAAAGCGGGCTTTGCTGCCCCAGAGCTGGGTGGACAGCTCGGAGAGCGCCTGGCCGGCCGCAGGAGAAGCCTGGGCCGTCAGCCAGGGCACGACCACACCCCAGCACAACGCAAGCCCCACAAGCACCGCAATGCCCGCAGCCGCGCCCATCAGATAGCCAGCGGCCAACAAGGCGGGCGAGAAGCCCGCCGCCACGCGAAAGGCCACGCTGCCTGCGGGAATCCAGAAATTGAAGGCATCGCCAAGCAGACGCAGACCGCCGCTGAGAAAGCCGAACAGCGCGGCCAGCCCCGTGCCCCAGCCCAGCTCGTGCAAGCCCGAACTGCGTGGCTTGCCTTGGTTCTCCGGATCGTGGAGATGGCGCTGCTCGTCGCCCACGCGCAGCACCTCGGCGGCGGCCACGCCTTCGGGATAGGGCAGCTCGGACTGCACCACCAGCACGCGACGCAGGGGCACGGTGTAGAGCACGCCCAGCGTACCGCCAGCCGCGCAGATCAATGCCGTCTGCCAGAACGGGAAACCCGTCCACAGCCCCAGCATGAGCAGGGCCGGCAGCACAAAGATGACCGAGGACAAGGTACCGGCCGCCGAAGCCTGGGTCTGTACCAGATTGTTTTCAAGAATGTTGGAATCCTTGAAGCGATAGAGCAAGGCCATGGAGATCACGGCGGCGGGAATCGCCGAGGCAAAGGTCAACCCAACCTTGAGCCCCAGATAGACGTTGGCGGCTGTGAACGCCAAGGTGATGAGCGCGCCCAGCAGCACGCCACGGAAGGTGAACTCTCTCTTGGATGGTGTAGTCATTGTGCAAGCGGGAGGGTCTGTGACGGCACAAGCCTAGCATCAGCAGCGCAAAACGCCATGTTCTCCAGCACAGCATGCCCCCGGCTCCAGACTGGCAGCGCCGATGACCAAGCCATGAAAAAAGGAGACCGAAGTCTCCCTTGTCGTTCAGCGGCCCAGGCCTCAGAACAGCACGCGGCAGCGGATGGTGCCCGCAATCTGCGCGAGCTTCTCCAGCGCCAGAGCCGAGGACTTGGCGTCGATATCGATCACCACATAGCCGACCTTCTCATCGGTGCGCAGGTACTGGCCCGCGATATTGATGCCGTTGTCGGCAAACACCTGGTTGATGGCCGAGAGTATGCCGGGGCGGTTCTCGTGCACATGCAGGATGCGGTTGTTGCCCGGATGCTCGGGCAGCGCCACTTCGGGGAAGTTGACGGCCGAGGTGGTCGTGCCGTTGTCACTGTACTTGACCAGCTTTTCCGCCACTTCCAGACCGATATTGGCCTGGGCTTCCATGGTGGAGCCGCCGATGTGCGGAGTGAGAATGACGTTGTCCATGCCGCGCAGCGGCGACAGGAATTCGTCCTTGTTGCTCTTGGGTTCCTTAGGGAAGACGTCGATGGCGGCGCCCAGCAGCTTGCCGCTCTTGAGCGACTCGGCCAGGGCCTCGATATCGACCACGGTGCCGCGCGAGGCATTGATCAGAATGCTGCCGGGCTTCATCGCGGCAATCTGGGCCGCGCCCATCATGCCGTTCGTGGAGGCCAGCTCGGGCACATGCAGAGTGACGATATCGGACTGGGCCAGCAGCTCGTTGAGACCGCTGCTCTGCTGGGCATTGCCCAGCGGCAGCTTGGTCACCACGTCGTGAAAGATGACCTTCATGCCCAGGCCTTCGGCCAGCACCGACAGCTGGGTGCCGATGGAGCCATAACCGACGATGCCCAGCGTCTTGCCGCGAATCTCGAAGGAGTTCTCTGCGCTCTTCTTCCAGCCGCCGCGATGGGAGACGGCATTCTTTTCGGGGATGCCGCGCAGCAGCAGGATGGCTTCGCCCAGCACCAGCTCGGCCACCGAACGGGTGTTGGAGTAAGGCGCGTTGAAGACCACCACACCGCGCTCGCGCGCCGCATTGAGGTCGACCTGGTTGGTGCCGATGCAAAAGCAGCCCACGGCGACCAGCTTCTGCGCGGCAGTGAACACATCGGCCGTGAGCTGGGTGCGCGAGCGGATGCCGACAAAGTGCACGTCAGCGATCTTGCGCTTGAGCTCCTCGCCGTCCAGTGCGCCGGTCAGCGCCTCAACATTGGTGTAGCCCGCGTCATGCAGCACCTTGAGCGCGGAGGGATGTATGCCCTCAAGCAGCAAAAACTTGATCTTCGATTTATCCAGCGATGTCTTACCCATGATCCAGCCTCGATCCATCAAAACTCCATTACAGCGGTTTCGTAATTCCGTTACAGCATCTGGGTGCATCGCCCCGGGCCCGCAAGCCGGGATGCGACCGCCGCGCTGGCTGTAACAAATTACGACTTTCCGATTCGTTTCCTACAATCGCGATCATTGATGCGCTTCCAATTTCATAGTTGAAAGTGCAGACCACTCAAGCTTTTTCCAAGGATTTGCTGCCTATGCTGACCCTCTTGCGCCGCGCAGAAGATTTGCTGATTCAGGTTCTGCGTCTTGTCTTGCTGGCTTTCTCCATCTTTGTGCTGTTTGGCATGGGCCACTGGATCTGGGACCACTACAAGCCCAAGAAGACCGAAGGCGTCACGGCCGGCGCGACGGCGCTGAACTGGAAGGATGCACCCTACGATCTCAAGTACATGGAAGAGGAAACCGGCCGCGACCTGAGCGGCCTCGGCAATGCCGTGCCCATGGAAAAGCGCCTGGCCGACCCGGCACTGCGTCCCGACTTCCGCAAAGCAGACGGCCTGCTGCGCGGTTTCATCTACAGGGACACGGCAGCGCGCAAGCGCGTGGAAGCCGAAAACAACAGCCAGGGCCTGGATCCTATCCACCCCCTGCTCAAGGGCGATGCCCTGCCCTCAGCCGACGATGTCAACCGCCAGATCAAGATGCGCGAAGCGCGTGAGAACTCCTGCTGCGACAAGGATGCCGCCGACGCAGCCGCTGCCGAAGTCGACGCGGCCTGGACGGCTCGCCGCATCTCGCTGACCCGCGAGGACCGCATGGCCCGCGCCGCCGCAGATGCAGCAGCCGATGCAGCGATGGCGGCCGCCGCCGAGGCATCGGGTGAAGACGCAATGCTGATGGACGCGGTGAACCTGGCCTCCGAGATCAACGACCGTGCCCAGGCGGCCGAGATGGAGCATGGCGAAGGCTCTTATGCGGCCTATCTCAAGGGACTGCCCGCAGCGCTGGAGAAGGTGCTGGGCAACGAGAGCCTGGCCAAGAAGCTGCAGCAGCAGTCCGCCCCGCAGATCGTCAACACCTTGCTGACCAATTACACGCTGTCCTTCGACCGCACGGCCGCCAAGCTGCGCGGCGACAACCCCGATGAGGAAAAGTGGGAGTTTCTGGGCATGGACACGGCGTTTGCCACGCTGCTGATTTCCTGCCTGGTGATGGTGATGATGGCGCTGGTGATGTTCCGCATGGAACGCCATCTGCGCGGCATCGGCACGCAACCGGATCAAAAGTCCTGATCTCCCGGCTCCCGCACAGGAGCCGAAGCTTGCGCTATCGTTTCGGGCCCGCCTCTGCTCCGCAGACGGGCCCGTTTCTTTGGAGAGATCACCATGAGCACCACCCGTACCAGCACCGTCCCCGTTCACACGCAGTTCATAGAGCGCATGTCGCCGCGCGCCTTTGTGCCCGAAGCACTGAGCGCCGCCCAGATCGAGCAACTGGTGGAAGCCGCCCGCTGGGCGCCTTCGGCCAGCAACAAGCAACCCTGGCACTTTGCCTATGCCCTGCGTGACGACGCGAACTGGCAGGCGTTCTCGCAGATCCCCAACGAAGCCAACCGCCGCTGGTGCCTGAATGGCGGCGCGCTGATCGTGCTGCTGTCGGACAAGCAGGCCTCGGCCGCCAAGCACAGCTTCGACGCGGGCTGTGCCTGGGGCTATCTGGCGCTGCAGGCCCATGCCATGGGTCTGGCCACGCATGCCATGGGCGGCTTCTCGGCCGAAGAAGCCCGCAAGGTGCTGAAGCTGCCCGAGCATCTGGTGCCCGAATGCGTGATTGCCGTGGGCCGCCGCGCCGATGCCGCCACTCTGCCCGACGACCTGCGCGAACGCGAGCTGCCGTCCGGCCGCAAACCGCTGGTCGAAGTGCTGAGCGCTGGTGCCGTGCCAGTCTGAAGCGCCACAGCCCTGCTGCCAAAGCTCCACAGCTCACCCTGTGGAGCTTTTTTTGACAGAATTGCCGCATTAGCAAATACAACATTGCGGGTGCAGCCGTCCATTCTGCAACCCAGCAGCCTTAGCCTATATGTCCGTCATGCAAACAATGTGGCAACGCCTGGGGCCGGTGGCCTCGCGCCCTTCGTGGAAGGAGCTGGTACGCGCCAGCATCGGTGCCGGGCTGGGTCTGGCACTGGCCGGCATCCTGGTGGGACTGGTCGAGCATTTCTTTCCCAACACCCTGTTCCTGTTCGCACCGCTGGGCGCCACGGCCGTGTTGGTGTTCGCCGTGCCCAGCAGCCCGCTGGCCCAGCCATGGAACTGTGTGGTCGGCAACACCGTGCCCGCGCTCTACACCTTGCTGCTGCTGTGGGCGTTCCCCATGCTGTCCCAGACCTCGCTGGCCGCGCTGGCGGTGGCGGGCGCCATCGCCCTGATGCTGCTGCTGCGCGCCCTGCACCCGCCGGGAGGCGCCGTGGCCTTGCTGACGGTGCTGGCTGCCTCCCAGATGGCGCCGCTGGGCTGGCATCTACTGGTACCCATGGCCGTGCTCTCGGGCGTTCTCTCCGCTGTCGGCGTGCTCTACCATCGCGCCTGCGGCCGCCCCTATCTGCACCAGCCGCCCCAGGTGGGCAAAGCCCAGCGCCCCACCACGCGCCTGGCACTGAGCGAGCAGGATCTGGAGCAGCTGCTGCAACGCTTTGAACAAAGCTACAACCTGACCCCCGAGGACCTGGGCGAGCTGCTGGCCGCCGCCGAGGAGGAGGCCATCAAGCGCCGCCTGTCCAGCGTGAACTGCGGCACGGTCATGTCGGCCAAGCTGGTGACCGTGGGCCCGCAGACTCCGCTCGAGGAAGTGGCCGAGCTGTTTCACCGCCATCTGGTCAAAAGCCTGCCCGTGGTCGATGCCCAGGGCGAGCTGATCGGCCGTGTGCTGCGTGCCGACCTGTTCGACTGGCTCTGGCAGGACCATCGCTCGCGCCAGCAGCAAAATCTCTGGCAACGCCTGCGCAGCCGGCCATCCAAGGTGCAATCCGAGGCCCAGGAGCTGATGCGCGCGCCCGAGATGAGCGTGCAGGAAGACACTCCCATGGGCGATCTGCTGCACGAGCTGGCATCGCATAGCGTGCAGTTCATTGCCGTGCTGCGAGGCAAGACCCTGGTCGGCGTCATCACGCGCTCCGACGTGATCCGCACCCTGCTCTCCATCAATCAGTAACCCTGGGGGCAAAGCCCTCTTGCCTGACCTAGCCTGCTGGATAAACTATGGGCAGTACTGGTTTGATTGCCCGAAAAGGAGTTGCTGCCATGGACGCCGTGTTCACCCCCAACCTCGACAAGCTGCGCAACATCGTGCAAAGCTTTGGCGCCAATTCCTTTACCGCGACACAGGTGGCCACGGAGTACGAGGGCAGCACCGCCAGCAGCGAAGTCACCAAGACCTTCGAAGAGCTGCTCGCCCACCACGCCATCGTGCTGGGCATACAGCCCGTGCCGGGCCATCACGTAGTCTGGCGCGCGAGTTGAGCCACTGACCGAACGCTTCAGCCATACCCACCTCGGTGGGTATTTTCTTTTCCAACTCAGGGCCCGCTGGGCTAAAGTGCGGCGCCATGTCGCTGATTCCTCTTTCCCTCTGGTTGCCGCTGTCCGTTGCGGCCTGCGTGCTGCTGGTGCTGGCTGCCATGGGCTGGCTCTGGCGCTCGGCGCTTCGCGTTCCGGCGGGCAGCCGTGACGGCCGCAATATGCGCAACATGGCCACCATTGCCAGTGCTGGCCTGCTGCTATGGCTGGCGTATGGATTGTTCAAGGGTTATGGGGCGCTGTGGCAGGCCGATGCCCTACTAATCATGGCCCAGGCATCGCTGCTGGTACAGATGCCGTTGATCATCGCCGCAGTGGCCTGGATTGCGGCCCTGCTGCTGGGCCGCGTCATGGTCATGCACAAGAACAGTCACGAAGACTGAAGGGCGCGACACGCTCTCAGGGCGCGCGTGGTGCGGTCGGTGTCTGATCCGCCCATAGCTTGCGCAGCTGCTGCAGCTCGGCATCGAAGCGCTGGTTGATGCGCTGCTTTTCCTCTTCCTGCTGCTTGATGAAGCGCTGCTGCTCGGCCTGGGAATCCGTGTTGTCGTCCAGCTGGCGTCGCAGATTGGCTGGAGCCTTCTTCGGATCGTTCTGGTAGAACTCCAGCTCGGTATTGAGCTTGCGGCGGCGCTCCCTGAGATCGACCTGGCGCTGCTGGGCCACGCCGATCACATCGTTGACCTGGGAAATCGCATCTGCTCTGGCCGCGTCATGCACACCCTGATTGGGAAAGCGCGCCAGCATGGCGCGGTCACGCGAGCGTTCTTCGCGCAGGCGCTGCTGCTCGGCCTGATCCTGGCGGCGCTTGGCTTCCAGCGCGCTGCGTTCCTGATCGGTCAGTGTCGGGCCCACGCGGCGCAGTTCGACCCCCGTGTTGCCGAGCACACGCTGCTCGCGATCGACGCAGGAGGCAATCGGCCTGTCGGCCGTGATGCGCCTCCCGTTGGCATCCGTGCAGGCGTAGATACCGCCGCTATTGACCTGGGCTTGAGCCGGCATGACCCCTGCCCAGACGGTAGCTACCACATACAAACTCAGTTTTGCATGCAAGGCCTGCTTCATTTGCGTGTTTATTCCTTGTCTTCGACACCATAACGCTGGCGGTAGGCCAGCACGCGTTCATGATGCTCGGGGCCGGCCTCGCCGCCTTGCTGCTCGAGATAAAGCAACAAATCGGCCAGCTTGGCAATCGCACACACCTGCATGCCCAGCTGGTTGCGCACATATTGCACGGCGCTGTGCGACACGTCCTGACCATTCTCTGTTGCCATTTCCTGACGATCCAGAGCGATGGCCACGGCATGCGGCTCGGCACCGGCAGCCTTGATGATAGCAATCGACTCGCGCGCAGCCGTGCCGGCCGACATCACGTCGTCGATGATGAGCACGCGGCCCTTGAGAGGAGCGCCCACCAGGGTGCCGCCTTCGCCATGATCCTTGGCTTCCTTGCGGTTGTAGGCAAAGGGCACGTTCTTGCCCTGGCGCGCCAGCTCCACCGCCACCGTCGCAGCCAGAGGAATGCCCTTGTAGGCAGGGCCGAAGACCATGTCAAACTCCATGCCGCTGGCCAGAATGGCTTTTGCATAGAATTCAGACAGACGGGCCATCTTGGCCCCATCGTCGAACAGGCCGGCATTGAAGAAGTACGGGCTCATGCGCCCGGCCTTGGTCTTGAATTCGCCAAAACGCAGCACGCCCGCTTCGACGGCAAACTGCACGAAATCCTGCGCCAGACGGTCTGCACCGCCCATTGGCTTCTCACTCACCACCATGGATTCATCCTTGTTCAAATTAACCAGCCTCAACCTCAACGGTATCCGCTCTGCCACGACCAAAGGCGCCGAAGCCTGGATCGAAGCCACTGCGCCGGATTGTATTTGTGTCCAGGAAATCAAGGCCCAGGCTTCGGATATGGCCGGGCGTTTCGAAGTGTTGGCCGGCATGAAGGGCTACTTCCACTTTGCCGAGAAGAAGGGCTACTCGGGCGTGGGGGTCTACTCCCGCCACGAGCCCAGCGATGTGGTCGTGGGCTTCGACATCGACGAGTTCGACGCCGAAGGCCGCTATGTCGAAACCCGCTTCGACACGCCCGCACGCAAGCTCTCCATCATCAGCGCCTACTTTCCCAGCGGTAGCTCGGGCGAGCTGCGCCAGGAAGCCAAGTTCCGCTTTCTGGCCAAGATGCACAGCCACTTGATGCACCTCAAGGCCGAGCGTGACTTCGTGCTATGCGGCGACATCAACATCGCGCACCAGCAGGCCGACCTGAAGAACTGGCGCGGCAACCAGAAGAACAGCGGCTTCCTGCCCGAAGAGCGCGACTGGATGACGAAGTTGTTGCACAAGACCGAGATCAGCGGCGGTCTGGTGGACGTCTACCGCCTGCTCCAGCCCGACACCACGGATGCCTGCTACACATGGTGGAGCAACCGGGGCCAGGCCTATGCCAACAACGTGGGATGGCGACTGGACTACCACCTGGCCACGCCGGCGGTCGCGGCCCTGGCACGCACCGAGTCCATCTACAAGGGCGAGAAGTTCTCAGACCACGCGCCCATCACCATCGGCTACGACCTGACGCTCTGAGGCGTGCAAGCAACGCCGGCAGCGCAGGCATGCTCGGCGAATTGAGTTAGCGCAAGGTGCAACAGTACAACCCATGCGAGCATCAGTTGTACTGAGCCGGCTGGGCAGGTTTCCGAAAGAATGAACGGCGGAACCTGGAGGGCGACAAGGCCACAGCGGTTCCCGTTTCGCTTTTAGGAAAAGGAATAGCCAATGAAGAAGATTCTGATGACCCTGGCCCTGTGTGCAGCCGGTGCCCTGAGCGCACCCGCCATGGCGGCAGGCTGCGAAGCCGTCGTTGAGAGCAACGACGCCATGCAGTTCAATGTCAAAAGCATCGACGTGCCCAAGTCCTGCAAGAAGTTCAGCGTGACTCTCAAGCATGTGGGCAAAATGCCCAAGACGGCCATGGGCCACAACATCGTGGTCAGCACTGCCGCCGATATGCAGCCCGTGATCACCGACGGCATGGCCGCCGGTGCAGGCGCCGACTATGTGAAGGCTGGCGATGCACGCGTGCTGGCGCATTCCAAGCTGATCGGCGGCGGCGAGACCACCAAGTTCGATATCGATGTGGCCAAGCTGAAGGCCGGCACGGACTACGCTTTCTTCTGCAGCTTCCCCGGCCACTCGGCCCTCATGAAGGGCTCGCTCAAGCTGGGTTCCTGATCCGGAAATTCTATTTTTTAGTAGCTTCTAGCGCTTTCTATAAAAGGTTTTCAGCTATATAAGTACCTGAAAACCTTGATAAACAAGCGCAATTAGCTTCTTAATCAATAGCAAATCTGGTTGACCCAAAGCGCCTGTGACGAAAGTCACCGGCGCTTTTTCATGGCTACTCCATCGCGGAGGTCAGCGGCCTGTTGGTCACCACATGCTTCATGACCAGCGTGGAAGTCATGCGCAGCACGCCGGGCAGCCGGGTCAGGTGCTCGTCATAGAGACGCTGATAGGCAGGCAGATCGCGCACCACGACCTGCAGCAGATAGTCCGGGTCGCCAAACAGGCGCTGGGCCTGCACCACATTGTCGAGCCGGGCCACGGCGTCCTCGAACGCGGGCACGGACTTGCTGTCCCTGAGCGTGACAAAGACCAGCGACGAAAAATCCAGCCCCAGCGCCGCAGGGTCCAGCTCGGCGCGGTAGCCGCGAATCACGCCCGACTCCTCCAGCGCACGCACACGCCGATGGCAGGGCGACAGGCTCAGGCCCACCTGCTCGGCCAGCTCGGTCACCGTGAGGCGGCCATTGTTTTCGAGCGCAGCAAGAATTTTTCGATCCAGCGAGTTCACGAGACAGCTTCTTCCAATTTCAAGCCGATCAGCGGCGAATATTGAGAGCACATTCTCGCTCCTCTTCCATATTCTCTCGGCATCAACGCTTTTCGAGGGAATTTCGTGTCCTACGCCGCCTTGACCGCCTTCTGGGCTGTCTCCTTTCTTCTGGTGCTCACGCCCGGGGCCGACTGGGCCTATGTGATCTCGGCCGGTCTGCGCGGCAGACGGCTGGTGCTGCCCGCCACTCTGGGCCTGGCCTGCGGTGCGCTGCTGGCGACGCTGGCGGTGGCTGCGGGCGTTGGCGCCCTGGTGGCACGCAATCCGGCCCTGCTGACCGCTTTGACGGCCACCGGCGCGCTGTACCTGGCCTGGATGGGCGTAGGCCTGTGGCGCAGCCCGGCCGCCATCAGCAGCGCCGCAGACGCCGAGACCGGCACGCGCTGGCACTGGACGGTCAAGGGAGCCAGCGTCAGCGGCCTCAACCCCAAGCAGCTGTTGCTGCTGCTGGCCCTGCTGCCGCAGTTTGTGCGGCCCGACGACAGCTGGCCGGTGTTTGCGCAGATCATGGTGCTGGGCGCCGTCCATGCGGCCAGCTGTGCCGTGGTCTATTTCGGTGTGGGCTGGGGCTCGCAAAGCGTGCTGCGCTCGCGCCCCGCAGCCGCGCTTGCCGTCTCGCGCCTGTCGGGCACGCTGATGCTGGTGATTGCCGCCGTGCTGCTGGGCGAGATCGCCGTTCCGCATCTCTGAAAGACAAAATGCCTGCGGCCGACTACCGCAGGCATTTCAAAAACAGGCATACGCTACGACCCGGGACTTCGGGCGCCCGCATTGCGAAGCAAGGCGGCAGAGGGGGCAGAGGCCTCAGCAGAGGCCACTCCATCTCATCAGCTCTTCAGAGCCCCCAGCACCTCGTCGAGCATCTTCTTGGCATCGCCGAACAGCATGCGGTTGTTGTCCTTGTAGAACAGCGGATTGTCCACGCCCGCATAGCCGGAGGCCATGGAGCGCTTCATCACGATGGAGGTCTTGGCCTTCCAGACTTCCAGCACCGGCATGCCGGCGATGGGGCTCTCGGGATCGTCCTGGGCTGCGGGATTGACGATGTCGTTCGCGCCGATGACGATGGCCACATCGGTCTCGGGGAAGTCCTCGTTGATCTCGTCCATCTCCATCACGATGTCGTAGGGCACCTTGGCCTCGGCCAGCAGCACGTTCATGTGGCCGGGCATGCGTCCTGCCACCGGATGGATGGCAAAGCGCACAGCAACGCCTTTTTCGCGCAGGGTCCTGGTGATTTCGTTGACCGTGTGCTGGGCCTGGGCCACGGCCATGCCGTAGCCGGGCACGATGATGGCGCTCTTGGCTTCGCGCAGCATCTCGGCCGTCTCGGCGGCGCTGACGGGTGCCACCTCGCCCTGGGGCTCGGCAGCCGCAGCGCCACTGCCCTTCTTGGCTGGAGCCCCGGAGCCGAAGCCGCCCGCAATCACGCTGATGAAGTTGCGGTTCATGGCCTGGCACATGATGTAGCTCAGGATGGCGCCCGAGGAGCCCACCAGCGCGCCGGTGACGATCAGCAGGTCATTGCCCAGCATGAAGCCGGTAGCCGCCGCCGCCCATCCCGAGTAGCTGTTGAGCATGGACACCACCACGGGCATGTCGGCACCACCGATGGCCATGACCATGTGCACCCCGAACAGCAGCGCAATGGCGGTCATCACGACCAGCGGCAACATGCCGTCGGCCACGGTTTCGGCATGCAGAAACTCTCGGCCAAACCAGATCACCACCAGCAGCGCCACCAGATTGAGCCAGTGGCGTGCGGGCAGCAGCAGCGGCTTGCCGCCTATCCTGCCGTTGAGCTTGCCGAAGGCGATCAGCGAGCCCGAGAAGGTGACCGCGCCGATCAGGATGCCCACGTAGATCTCCACCTCGTGAATGGCTTTTTCTGCGCCAGCGAGCTGGATGGAGGTATCGACATAGCTGGCAAAGCCCACCAAGCATGCCGCCAGACCGACCAGGCTGTGCATGAGGGCGACCAACTCGGGCATCTGGGTCATCTTGACGACCTTGGCCGCATACAGGCCGATACCGCCGCCGAGCACCAGCGCGCCGACGATCCAGGCGATGCCGCCGGCATCGACACGCGGGCCGAACACGGTGGCCAGCACGGCCAGCGCCATGCCGACCATGCCGAACAGATTGCCGCGGCGCGAGGTTTCGGGGTTGGACAGGCCGCCGAGGCTGAGGATGAACAAAATGGCAGCCCCCAGATAGGCTACCGTTGCGAGACTTTGGGACATGGTATTTCTCTCTTGTGCTCGTTCTTCTTATTTGCGGAACATGGCCAGCATGCGGCGTGTCACGGCAAAGCCGCCAAACATATTGACTGCAGTCAACACAAGCCCGGCAAAGGCCAGCCAGCGGATCAGTTCATCCGGACGGCCCGTGCCTGCCGTGCCCGGCGGCGCAATCTGCACCAGCGCGCCAATGGCGATGATGCTGGAGATGGCGTTGGTCACGCTCATCAGCGGCGTGTGCAGCGCAGGCGTCACATTCCACACCACCATGTAGCCGATGAAGCAAGCCAGCACGAACACCGTGAAGTGACCCAGGAAGGCCGCCGGCGCATAGGCGCCGATGAACCAGAAGGCCACCGCGGCAATCGCAAAAATAATGGCCAAGGTCTTGGCCGGCAACGGCCCGGCAGCGCCGTGGCCATGGCCGCCTTTCTTCTGCTCCACCACACCCGCAGCGGGCTTGGGGGCTGGCTTGGGTGCCTGGACAATGGGTGGAGCAGGCCAGGTGATTTCGCCGTCCTTGACAACCGTCAGGCCACGAATCGCATCGTCCTCCATATTCACCACAGCCACGCCATCCTTGGCCTTGCACAGCTCTTCGGTCAGGCGCAGCAGATTGGTCGCATACAGCGTTGACGACTGCTTGGCCAGGCGCGATGCGAGGTCGGTGTAGCCGATGATGGTCACGCCGTGGCGGACCACGGCCTCATTGGGCACGGTCAGCTCGCAGTTGCCGCCCTGCTCGGCCGCCATGTCGACGATCACGCTGCCGGGCTTCATGCTCTGCACCATCTCGGCCGTGATCAGCTTGGGCGCCGGTTTTCCGGGAATCAATGCGGTGGTGATAATGATGTCCACATCTTTGGCCTGCTGTGCATACATGGCGCGCTGCGCGGCCTGAAAGCCCTCGCTCATCACCTTGGCATAGCCGCCGCCGCCGGCACCGTCTTCTTCGTAATCGACCTTGACGAACTCGCCGCCCAGCGAAGTGACCTGATCGGCCACCTCGGCACGCGTGTCGTTGGCGCGCACGATGGCGCCCAGGTTGGCGGCCGTGCCGATGGCCGACAGGCCGGCCACGCCAGCGCCAGCAATGAAGACCTTGGCTGGTGGCACCTTGCCTGCCGCCGTGATCTGGCCGTTGAAATAGCGACCAAAGGCGTTGGCGGCCTCGATCACCGCACGGTATCCCGATACGCCGGCCATCGAAGTCAGCGCATCCATCTTCTGCGCGCGGCTCAGCGTGCGGGGCAGCGAGTCGATCGCCAGCACGGTCACCTTCTTGGCGGCCAGTTGCTGCATCAGGTCGGGGTTCTGGGCGGGCCAGATGAAGTCGATCAGGATCTGGCCTTCGCGCATCAAGGCAACCTCCTCCTGACTGGGCGGCCTCACCTTGAAGATGATGTCGGCGGCAGCCCAGACCGCAGCAGCGTCGGGCAGCACCTCGGCACCCACTGCGCGATAAGCGTCATCACTGAAGTTGGCGGCATCGCCGGCGCCCGATTCGATGGCAATCGAAAAACCCAGCTTGACGAGTTTTTCAACCACATCGGGTACGGTGGCCACACGCTTTTCCAACGGGAATGTTTCCCGCGGGATGCCGATGCGTTGGGCGCCAGAGCGTTGGGCGTCACCACGCTGGGCGTCAGCGCCGCTCGGCTGGCTGGAAGGGGTAGACATGCAGAGTCTCCTGGAGTTTGAAAACGGTTTTCCTCCAGACCGACCCGTCCCCTGCCATTCCTGCCCGTGGGAGGAACTTGTATTGCATGGGCATTGGCACGGCCTGAACGATCTTGAAACTGTGTCGGGCCGCTTCCCATGAAGCGACTGCCCGCTGCCTTGCAGCACAAATACGTTTTAGCAGCCCGCACCAAAATGGGGCACTCGCATCCATGCTAGCTCAAATGAGGGATGACGCCAGAATCTGAGCGGGCATTTTTGATGCGCGTGCCATGCCGTGTCATGCTTGCGGGGTTCGCTGACCGCGAGACTACGCAAACGCCCGAAAAATACAAGTCACCCATGTTGCAATATCACACCGTCCCCGTCACCGCCTTTCAACAGAACTGCTCTCTCGTCTGGTGCGACCAGACCATGGATGCGGCCGTCATCGACCCCGGTGGTGATATCGAGCAGATCGAGTGGGAGGTGGAGCGTCTGGGCCTGAATCTCAAGGCCATCTGGATCACCCACGCCCATATCGACCATGCCGGCGGCACCAGCGAGCTGGCGGCCAAGCACGCGCTGCCCATCATCGGCCCGCATGAGGGCGATCAATTCTGGATCGACGGCCTGCCCCAGCAGGGCGCCATGTTCGGCTTTCCCCACTCCGACCCCTTTGTGCCCACGCGCTGGCTGCATGACGGCGACACCGTGACCATCGGCGAGGAAACGCTGAACGTGCGCCACTGCCCCGGCCACACACCCGGCCATGTGGTCTTCCACTCGCCACAGATCGACCGCGCCTTTGTCGGCGATGTGCTGTTTGCCGGCAGCATAGGCCGCACGGACTTCCCTCAGGGCAACCATCAGCAGCTGATCGACTCCATCGTGCAGCGCCTGTGGCCCATGGGCGATCAGACGATCTTCATCCCCGGGCATGGCCCCGAAAGCAGCTTCGGCCGCGAGCGCAAGCTCAACCCCTATGTCAGCGGGACCTGAAGCCTGACGGCCGAAGCTTGCGAAATCAGCTCTTCCGTAGCAGCATGTCCCTGTCACGCCTTGTGACATCACATCTGTTGGAGGGAGTTCGTATGCGCAATTTATGGAAGATTTGCCTGGTTTCAGCCCTGGTCAGCAGCTCATTGCCCGGCCTGGCCCAGGCTCCGGCAGCGGCGCCTGCCGCACCGGCCGCCAAAACAGCCCCCATGCCCGCCAAGCCGGCGGCAGAACCGGCAGCCAAGGCTGCGCCGGCCCCTGCCGCCGCCAAAGCGGACATGCAGACCTTTGTCTGCAAGGACGGCTCCACCATGAGCGCGGCATCCTCCAAAGGAGCTTGCTCGGGCCGCAAGGGCATTGATCAGGAGGCCACTGCCAAGGCTGCTGCAGGCGCCAAGCCGGCCGCGACCGCCGCACCTGGCGGCGGTGCAGGCAAGGTCTGGGCCAATGAGGACAGCAAGATCTATCACTGCCCCGGCACCCGTTTCTACGGCACGACCAAGAACGGCAAGTACATGAGCGAAGCCGATGCCAAGGCCGCAGGCATGCACGGAGCCAACAACAAGACCTGCAGCTGATCCGCAGCCTGCAAACATCAAGCATCGCGCTGACCTGCGTCTGCAGGCAGCGCTTTTTTTCATGTAAAACACGCTGAAACGCTTTCCCATCAAGCTCAGGCAGCTATCAATTCAAAAGGACAATCGCGGGCATGAACTGGTTGGTCGGACTGGCTATCTTGTTGGTGGCAACCTTGCTGCTATGGGCTTTTTCGGCGCTGCTCATCAGCATGCTCGCCGGCCTGGCGGTCAGCGCCCTGCTCTGGCAGCCGCTGCGCTGGTGGCGCCGCAGGCAGTTGCTGCGCAAGCTGGAGCAGAACCCGGCCCTCGATATCCAGCAGCAGGCCCCTTGCGCCCTGTTCTATCTGCTGTCCGCAGCCGTGGTTCTGCTGGGATGTACCGCCGCACTGGCCACCCTGATTCATCTGCCCGATAGCCTTTATTCGCCCGAGCAGCTTTCTCTGATCTGTGGTCTGGTATTTGCCATCAGTCTTGCAAGCCTCATCAAGCTGAGCGGCAATCTCGTCAGCCTGGGTGAGGATGCCGCTGCCGCAAACGAGATCAGGGCGGCCTGGTCGCTGGCGGCGGGCGTTGTGCCCATGCTGTCCCTGATCACCCTGATTTTCTTCGTACCGCATACAGCGGGCTGGATGGTCTGGCGCGAGCAATGGCGCGGCTATGACAGCACGCGGCTGCTCATCCCCCTGAAGCACAACGATGCCGAGCACCAGCAGGCCTTGTTGCAGTTGGTCCGCCCGGTACTGGAGCAAGGCAGCCGCATCCTGAGTCACCGAGCCCGCTCGCGCAGCGGCGGCAGCTATACCCTGAGCGCCGCCCTGCCCGCACGCTATCGCTTTCATAAGGATGCGCTGGAGTTGCAACTGGCGGGTCTGATGCTGCAGGAGCAACTCAACATGCACCTGCAGGCCCTGATTTCCGTGGTGGAAGGAGTGGTCAGCAGCCTGCCACTGGCCTATGCCCAATGCCAGCCGTCCCCCGATTGGTTGGGCAGACAGCGCTTTTTCGGGCGCGGCCAGCAAGCCATGCAATCGCTGCGCGAATGCGTGCGGACTCGCCAGTCCGAGCTGACAACCGCGCTTCCCTTGCTACTGGGCAATCTGCAGGAGGTGCAAGTGGGCTGGAGTCGCTTTCGCCCCTGGCCGGCTCTGCCTCGCTGGCAGGCAGCGGCCTTGCAGGAAGATGAAGATGAGCTGCAGCAGCTCGATACTCTGCGCTAAGAATCATTAGAGCGGCAGCACATCCAGCCACTGGCCGGGCTCCAGCCCTTCGATCGAGTAAGGCCCCACGGCCATGCGCACCAGACGCAGCGTGGGATGGCCGACGGCAGCGGTCATGCGGCGCACCTGACGGTTCTTACCCTCGCGGATGATGAGCTCGATCCAGCAATCGGGAATGCTCTGGCGCACGCGAATCGGCGGGTTGCGCGGCCACATGCCGGGCTGGGGGTCTATCAGGCGGGCCTTCGCGGGCAGGGTCTTGCCGTCGCTCAGTTCGACGCCATCGCGCAGGCGCTGCAAAGCGGCTTCGTCGGGCACGCCTTCGACCTGCACCCAGTAGGTCTTCTCCATCTTGTGGCGCGGGTCGGCAATGCGGGCCTGCAACTGGCCGTCATTGGTCAGCAGCAGCAGACCTTCGCTGTCGGCATCGAGCCGGCCCGCCACATAGACGCCGGGCACATCGATCCAGTCCTTGAGGCCCTGCCACTTGCCCTCGGGCGTGAACTGGCTGAGCACTCCATAGGGCTTGTGAAAGCACAGCAGGCGCGGGTGCTCGGGCCGGGGTGCGGGCTGGCGCACCACGGTGCTGCGGCGCAAGCTGCTGGAGCGATTGGAAGAGAACGGGCGGGGCATGGCTGCGAGCTTAGCAACAAAGACCGGGACTGACATCAAGCATCAAAAAGCCTTGTATCGATTTCTGGGCATACGAATACAGCTATCAGTTTTGAAAATCCGGGAAAGCTGCCCCCAGCAGCGGCTGCGGATACACCTCACGCACGCAGTCCAGCCAGGCCTGGGCCGCGCGCGACAGATAGCCGGGCCGCCACATCAGCGCCACATCCCAGGGGATTTCGGGCTCCACCAGGGGTCGGCTGGCCACGCGCTGCGGGTCGTAGCGCGCGATGACATGCTCAAACATCACTGCCACGCCCACCTGGGCCGCGACCAGATGGCCGATGAAGTCCCAGTAGCGCGTCTGCAGCTTGACCTGGGGCGTGAAGCCCGCCGCCTCGCATTGCTGCAGCACATGCTCGTGCAGTGCAAAGTCCGAGGTGTAGAGCACAAACGGCAGATCGCGCAGATCGCTCCAGCGCATGGGCTGGCCGGGGTCAGCCACCTGCTGGGCTGGCAGCACCACGCGCGTCTTCTGGCGCGCCACCGTGTAGCGCTCCAGCGCCGGGTCGGGGGCCGCGAACAGGCCCAGCGCCATGTCCAGCTTGCCTTCCTGGATCAGCTGGTACTGGGCGCGCGCGCCCTGCTCGTTGACCTGCAGATTCACGCCCGGATAGCGCTGCTGGAACAGTGCGATCACCGGCGCCATGTAGTGCCCCGTGGTGGGCATGATGCCCAGGGACAGCTCGCCGCGCGTGATGTGGTCCACCTCGGCCACCTGGCGGCGCAGCAGCTGGGCCTGCTCCAGGATCTCCAGCCCGCGGTCATAGACCACCTGACCTGCGTCGGTCAGCTGCACACCTCGGCCTTCTCGCAGCAGCAGGCGGCCACCGAATTCGTCCTCCAGCGCCTTGACCATCTTGCTGATGGTGGGCTGGGTCACGTGCAAGGCGTCAGCCGCGCGGGTAAAGCCGTTCTGGCGCACGACCTCGATGAAGTAACGCAGGGCACGCAGGTCCATGACAATTCCTTTTACGCATGGAAAAAATGAGAATAAGTCATTTTATGAATATAGGTGAAAACCCTAGAATCCCATCCATGTCACAGATTCCGGAAGCTGCCACCCCTCGCGCCCAGGGCGGCAGCCATTCTTTTGCCCAGACACTCTGGCAACTGCTCAAGGCCGTGCTGCAAGTGTGCCTGCTCAGCGCCATCTGGATTGCCATGGATGTGCTGCGCCAGCATTTCGGCTGGAGCATGCCGGCCGGCCTGATCGGTTTCGGCCTGCTTGCGGTGGGGCTGTTCTCGGGCCTGGTCAAGGCGCGCTGGCTGCAAAGCGGCACCAACTGGCTGCTGGCCGAGATGCTGCTGTTCTTTGTGCCTGCCATGCTGGTAGTCACCGAATACCCCGATCTGATCCGCCATCAGGGCCTGCGCATCCTGGCCGTCATCGTGGCCAGCACGGCCTGTGTGATGGGAGTGACCGCGCTGGCGGTCGATCGCGTCTACCGCTTCGAGCTGTGGCTGGCAAGGCGCAGGTCCGGCCGCGAAGCCGGCAAGGAGTAAGCCATGCTGTCGAATGAAGTCATCGGTCTGCTCTCGCTGCTGACCACCGTGGCCTGTTACTGGGTCAACAAACGCCTGTACCGCAAGCACCCCCACCCGCTGCTGATGCCCATCGTTGCCACGCCCATGGTGCTGATCGGTCTGTCGCTGCTGACCCATGTCAGCTACCCCCAATACATTGCACAGACGCACTGGCTGGTCTGGCTGCTGGGCCCCACCACCGTGGCTTTTGCACTGCCGCTGTACGAGAACCGCAAGCTGCTGCGCAAGCACTGGATGTCGATTGCCACCGGCGTGGTCGTGGCCAGCCTGGTGTCCATCTCCACCACCATTGCGTTTGCCGATATGTTCGGCCTGTCCGAGGCGCTGCAAAAAGGCCTGGCCGTGCGCAGCATCACGACACCGTTTGCGATCGAGGCCGAGAAGGTGCTGGGCGGGCCTACCGATCTGGCGGCACTGTTCGTGCTGCTGACCGGCGTCAGCGCCATGCTGCTGGGCGAGACCGTGCTGCGTGTGCTGCCCCGCATCCGCAGCAAGCTGGCCACGGGCGCCAGCTGGGGCGGCGCCGCCCATGGCAGCGGCGTGGCCCGCGCGCGCCAGGCCGGCGAGGTGCAGGCCGTGATGGCATCGCTGGTGATGATGATTGCCGGTGCCGTCAACGTGCTGGCCGCACCCTGGGTGCGCACATTGTTTTTCTGAGCCGCGCTCGGGGACTGGCTCCGGCAAGCGTCGCTCTCAGCGCACCGGAATGGCGATCGGGCGCAGCGGCGCGGCGTCACCACCGCGGATCTTGAGTGGCCCTCCGATGAAGGCGAACTCGTAGACCTTGTCGCGCGAGAGTGCGTCCAGGGCCACCAGTTCCATGATGGGTATGCCTTGCTGGGCCAGCAGATAGCTGTGCAGCGGCACATAGTCGTCGTCCACCTCGGAGGGGAAGGTCTCCAGGCTCAGATTGTCGGCGCCGATGATCATGGCACCCGCATCCTCGGCCAGAAAGCGGGCCGCATCCAAGCCCAGCCCTGGCGGCTTGGCCATATAAGCCTGGGGCTGCTCGTAGAGCTTCATGCGACCCGTGCGAATCAGCACGATATCGCCCTTTTGCAGCGTCACGTTCTGGCGTGCCAGCGCCTCCTTGAGGTCCTGGCGGGTGATCCGGTACTGGTCGGGCAGCATGTCCAGGCCCTTGGCCGCAGCCACGTCAATCAGCACGCCGCGCGCCACCAGTGGCGGGAATTTCTCTATGCCTGTGCGCTGCCAGCCACGGTCGCCCAGATGCTCGTCGGCGCTGAAGCCGTTCCAGATCCTGCCGCGTATGCCGAAGTGGTTGAGTGCGTCGATGTGCGTGCCCGTATGGCTGTACATGGAGAACGCCGTGCCCGTGTAGCTGCGCGTGGCATTCATGTTCTTGCCCACGTTCATGGGGTCGTCCACCACGGTGCCGCGTGGCGTGTGCGTCATCCAGAACTGGTAATGCGGATCGCCGGCGTCCTGCCAGCTCGGCATGCCCACGTAATACTCGGTGGCGAGGTCATAGACCTGGCCGCCTGTGATGCGCTGCAGGATGGCAGCGCGCGAGGCAGGCGTGATCAGATTCAGGCGACCGATCTCGTCACCTGGCCCCCAGGGGCTGCTGCCCACATCCTGGCCGGCACCGGCCGCAAGCGTGTGGCCACCGTGGGCATGGGCCAGGCCGGAAAACGCTGCAGCCATCGCGAGCAACAGGGCTGGCAGGCGTCGCGAGCGGGCGCGGAAAGCGAAGTTCATGGGTGTTTCCTAGAAAGCGGTGCACCTTGCGGCGCGAGTGAGAAAGTGAGAGGAAATGGCTTAGCCCACCAGGGCACGCAGCCGTTCACGCAGCATGTTCAGAGGCTGGGTCTGCAGCGGCGGCAGGCCCTGCGCGATCAAGGTGGGAATGCTGCTCAGGCCCAGGCGCCGGGCCAGTGCGAGGTCCTGGTGAACCATGTTCAAGGCCTCGGCACTTTCCATGCAGCGTGCAAAAGCATTGCGCTCGAAGCCGGTGTGCGTGGCGATGCCCAGCAGCACCTCGGCATCGCCTATGTTGCGATGGGCACTCATATGGGCGTGCTGTATGGCATCGAACAGATTCCAGTGAGCCTCGTCGCCCTCGAGCATCTGGGCCGCCTGGCAGGCCAGTGCGCCGGCCAGGCCGCTGGGGTACTCGAAGCTTTCGCGGCGCATGCCTTCGATGTCGATGCGCTGGGTGTCGTCTTGCTGCGCGCAGGCTTCCCAGTGCCCGAGAATGGTTTGCTTGGCCTGCTCCATGGAGCCAAACCTGGCCACCATTTCGGCGCGGGAAGCCTGCAGCACAAAGCTGCGCTGACGTACGCGCAGGCCCAGCTCGCCGGCCACCTGGCGCAGACGCGGCGACATCACATAGCACCAGCCGCAAACCACGTCATGGAAGAAATCGATGGTGGCAGCAGTCTGCTGGTCCGCGCACCGGGCCGGTTCAGAAGCGGGATGGATTGCGATCTGCGCGGGCGAAGCGCAGGAAAAATCATGGCATTGCGTCATGCTTGTGTCCTTCATGGCTGATGGACAGCAAGCGTAGGGCGCAGGCATCGCAGGAGTAAGAGGCCTGCGCTTGAGAGACTCTTAATTCAGCGTCAAGAATCGCCGCCCATGGCCGCAGGCAGCTCTTCTGCCAGAAAGTCCACAAAGGCGCGCACCTTGGGCAGCAGGTGGCGTTGCGTCGGGTAGACCACATAGACATGGCGTGGCGGCTCTGCCCAGTCTTGCAGGCTCAATGCCTCCAGCTGGCCCTGAGCGATGGCGGGCCGGGCCAGAAAAGACGGCAGTGCACCGATGCCGATGCCGGCCTCCAGCAACTCACGCAACATAAGACTGTTGTTGACGCTGGCACGAGCTTCGCTCGGAACTTGCAGGCCATCGTCGGCCTGTGCCAGGCTGTAATTCAGCAGCGCATGGTCACGTAGCTCGGCTGTGCTGGCCGGGCGGCCGTGTTGCTGCAGATAGGCCGGCGACGCGCACAGCATCTGCGACAGCGAGGCCAGGCGCCGCGCAATCAGCGAGGAATCCGCGAGCTCGGCGCTCAGCCGTATGGAGACATCAAAGCCCTGCCCCACGGCGTCCACCAGCCGGTCCTCCATGGACAGATCGATCTGCAACAGCGGATGGAGCTGCATGAAGCGCGCCAGCAGCGGCGCCAGTGTGCTCAGCGCAAACGACAGCGGCGCGTTCACGCGCAGCCGCCCCGTCACCTGCTGGGACTGGGCACGTACCGATTGCTCCAGCGTGTCAAATCCATCGAGCAGCCGACAGCATTCGGCGTAGTAGGCCCTGCCGGTAGCGGTCAGGCTCATGCGGCGCGTGGTGCGCTGGATCAGCACCGCACCCAGCTGGGCCTCCAGCGCGCGCAACTGCTTGCTGAGGGCCGCCGAGGAAAGATCGAGTGCATCGGCTGCCCTGGCAATGCTGCCCAGTTCGACAATGCGCCTGAAGGCGCGCAAAGGGGTGAGCGAATCCATGGAAGAGAAGAGCGAAAAACTGGGCCGCAGCGTAGCAGCTTTCGCAGCAGGGCCGACGCGACCGGGGCGGGCTCGCTCTTCTTCTGAAACGTAGACTGCTCAAGCCCTGCCGCGGGCTCGAGCGGTCCCAAGCATCACGCCAGCGTATAGGCCGTCTTCACCGTGGTGTAGAACTCCTGGGCATAGCGGCCCTGCTCGCGCGGGCCGTAGCTCGATCCCTTGCGGCCGCCAAACGGCACGTGGTAGTCCACACCCGCCGTGGGCAGGTTGACCATGACCATGCCGGCCTGGCTGTGACGCTTGAAGTGGGTGGCGTACTTGAGGCTGGTGGTGGCAATGCCGGCCGACAGGCCAAACGGCGTGTCGTTGGAAACGGCCAGGGCTTCGTCGTAGTCCCTGACGCGGATCACGCTGGCCACGGGGCCGAAGACCTCCTCGCGGTTGA
>NZ_VWWQ01000008.1:0-253265 GCF_011752915.1 Comamonas sp. Tr-654 | reverse complement strand
ATCACCTGCAGCCACGCGATCAGCCACAGCCACGGCTTGCGCCAGCGGGCGTGTGATGGAACGGATGATGGAAATGGCCAGAAACAAGGCCAGGGCAACGGCTACGGCTGCGGCCAGCACAACGTCCCGCTGCAAGTCACTGACGGCACTTTCGGCATTCTGGCTCGCCTCGACCATGTTCTGCGCCTGATACTCAACCAGCTCCTGAATGACGCGCTGATATTCCAGTTGAACCGGGATTTGCTTGTTAACCAGGACCTCCAGTGCGTCGTCAATACGCCCCTTATCGTGCAGGTCAAGAAACTCGCTGCTCAGCCTGAAATAGGTCTCGCGCAGTTGCTGGATGCGCGCCAGCAAGGCCGTACCTTTTTCGGACTGCACGAGCTTTGCCAAGGCTTCCAACTGCCCCGTGACCTCGGTGCGAGATGCATCGATTTGCTCGCGTGCCGACTTCTGAATATCCAATGCAGGAAAGAGCGCCAGATTGCGAAACTGGATGGCCTGGCTGCTGGTCCCTTCTGCGACGGCCCCCAGAGCCTTGGTGATCGGGTTATAGCGATGAACGATATCGTTCATCGCTTCACGCTGGGCAGACGACAGAAACAGCGTGATGCCACCCAACGCCATCAACAGCAGCACCATCACCAGAAATGAAATGGCAAGTCGTGTGGAAATCCTGAAGTGACACATTTCTACCTCCCTCCATCAAATGATTTCTGCTTTCACTGCATGGATGCGTGACGGTGTTTGAGAGATATCTTAGGAATGAAACACATTCACTTACACATTGGCGCACTTATTTGGTGCGAAGCAACCCAAGTGACAACTCACTAGCAAATTGCGTGCTATCAATTCGGGTTGCCCTGCTGCTTGCGTGATGCCCGCGAGAATGCCTGTACCCGGTGCTGCATTGACGCCAGTGCCTGCGGTTTACATGAACACGCCGAGCGCTCCCAGGAGCCCCCAAGACAGCCTCCAGTCACTGCGTTGCATGCATTCAAACAAATCAGTCGGTGGCAGTCCGGTGCGATTGCGCCTGCATGACCTGAGAGTCAGAAATTCGTAGAGAGCTGCGGAAATGGTGCTTCAGGCCAGCCCGCACTCTCCAGCTCATACCGAGCTGAAAAACAAAAATGCCTCACAAGAAAACCTGTGAGGCATTTTTTAAACTGGGGTGGCTGATGGGACTCGAACCCACGACAACAGGAATCACAATCCTGGACTCTACCAACTGAGCTACAGCCACCGTAGAAGTCTCTATTCTACTTCAGATTTTGAGCTTCAAATCAAATTTGTGAGCATCAAACGCTGAACTAGCAATGATTTCAAGGCATATGCCTCTCATCAAATAAAAACGCTCTGCGCTGCAGAGCGTTTTTCAAATCTGGGGTGGCTGATGGGACTCGAACCCACGACAACAGGAATCACAATCCTGGACTCTACCAACTGAGCTACAGCCACCGTAGAAGCATCTATTGTAATGCATAAATCAGGCAACAAATGAACTTGCGCCTGATTTAAATGCCTTACTGAGGACGCGGCACCTTGATCTGAACCTTGAAGATCTTCTTCAGCTGATCATAGTAAGCCATGACTTCGGCCATGGAAGCCCACTGCGTGAACTGCGCCTTCTGTTGCTCCAGCACCTGGGCATCTTGCGCAGGACGCTGGGCAATGCGATTGACCTTGATCACGGCATAACCGGCGTTGCCAAGATCGACACCTTCCCATGCAGGCAGGGCGTTGGTGGGAGCACGCAGTGCAGCATCCAGCACTTCACGCGGCAAGTCCTTGGCCTGATCGCGGCCCACCTCGACTGCCGCAGGCAGCTGGGCGGTTTCGGGCTTGGCCTTCCACTCGGCCATCTTGGCCTGGCCCTCTTGCTTGGCCAGCTCTGCAGATTGATGTGCGACGTAGAGCTGCTTGAGCTTGGCGCCCACCTCATCCATGGACTGAATGTGGGCAGGAGCGTAGCTCAGAACGCGGCCGGCCACCAGATTGCTGGGAGCCAGCTCCACGGCATCGGTATTGCGCTTGTTTTCCAGAGAGTCAGCGGAGAACAGTGCCTCCAGGAAACGCTTGTTGGCCAGAGGACCTTGCGCACCGGGGGCCGGCTCGCGCGTCACGTTCTCGGCCTTCTGAATGCTCAGCTTGAACTTCTCGGCCACCGGCTGCAGGCTCTCGGACTGCTCGTAGACAGCGTTGGAGAAAGCCTCGGCCACCTCCGCAAACTTGCGTTGGGCCTGCTGCTGCTTGAGGTCTGCTTCCAGCTTGGGGCGCATTTCCTCGAACGTGGGCACTTTGGGCTGCTTGATGCCGGTTAGCTCGATGATGTGAAAGCCGAAATCGGACTCCACCACATCGCTGATCTCGCCGTCCTTCATCTTGAAAACAGCTTCTTCAAAGGGCTTGACCATGGCATCGCGGCCGAAGTAACCCAGATCACCGCCGTTGGCAGCAGAGCCAGGGTCCTGCGAATTGGCCTTGGCCACCTGGGCAAAGCTCTTGGGATCCTTGCGCACCTGGGCCAGCAGCTGCTCTGCCTTGGCCTTGGCCTTTTCACGCTCTGCAGCGGGAAGATCCTTGGCCGCATTGATCAGGATGTGGCTGGCACGACGCTCTTCTGGGCCCGCAAGACGGGCTGCATTTTCCTTGTAATAGGTGCGCAGATCGTCTTCGCTCAGAACAATGCTCTTCTCTACCGTCGCCAGGTCCAGTTGCACATATTCCACGGCGGCAGCTTCGGGCTGCTTGAACTGGCTGGTGTGCGATTCATAGAAAGCCTTGAGTTCGGCTTCCGTGGGCTGCACCTTGCCCGCAAAGGCGCTGGCATCAAAACGGGCAACCTGAATTTCGCGGCGCTGATACAGGGCATCCATGGCCTGCTGCAGTTGTGCGGCAGTCGTGAAGCTGGTCGAGGACACGGCACCCAGCACCTGATTCAGAGCCAGTTCGCGGCGCAGATTGGCTTCAAACCCTTCTGGAGTCATGCCCTGCGAGCCCACCAGAGCCTTGTAGGCTTCGGCATCCAGCGAGCCATCGGGCTTTTGCAGGGAGGCAATCGCGGGAATTTCACGCAAGGTGCGCACCAACTGCGCATCGGGCGTTGTCAGGTGCATCTTGGTGGCAGCAGCCGCCAGCACGCGATCACGCACCAGCTTCTCCAACGTGGCATAGCGTGCCTCCGGAGAATCGAGCAACTTGGCATCCATGGACGGGTTCTGCGCACGCAGGCGATCACTTTCAGCCCGGTGAGCGTTGTCCCAGTCCTGCTGGGTGATGTCATGCCCATCCACGCGAGCCACAGTCTGGCTGGACTCGGTGAAGTAGTTCTGGTTGACCCCGACAAAAATGAAAGAGGGAATGATCAGCAAGAACAACAAGATCATCACGAACTTGGAATGCTTGCGGATGGATTCGAACATGGTCAATCTTTCTGCGGCAGCAAAAATAAAGGCGAACTTGCGTTCGCCTCATTAACAATGGTGAAAGCCGTGCGACCCGCTTGCGCCACCGACCGGGCCTCTACAGGGCACTGATGCTCTACAGAACTGCCATCCAACCTCCACCAACAGGGTTAGGCTAATCCTGCCCATTCTAACTGCCAGCTTTTCCATTGCTGCTGTAGAGCCAGTGCATCTTGCGCAGAAATACCCTGAACAATCGTCATCTGCCAGCCGCAGCAACGCCAAAACGCAAAAAAGGCTTAGAAATCTCTAAGCCTTTTTTGCGTTTTCTGTGGTGGGTCCTGACGGTCTCGAACCGCCGACCTACTCCGTGTAAAGGAGCCGCTCTACCAACTGAGCTAAGGACCCACTGAAACTGGGTGTCAGTTCAGAGCATCTTTCAATGCTTTGCCCGGACGGAATTTAGGCACCTTGGCCGCCTTGATCTTGATGGAAGCACCGGTACGGGGGTTACGACCGGTGCGAGCTGCACGCTTGCCAACAGCAAATGTGCCAAAACCAACAAGCGATACTGTACCACCTTTTTTCAGTGTTTTCTTCACTGCGTCGATCGTGGAGTCCAGTGCACGCGCAGCTGCGGCCTTGGAAATATCGGCGTTGTTAGCGATGTGCTCAATCAGTTCGGTTTTATTCACAAGATGCCTCTCGAGAAATAAGTGAATGGAATGTCTCTGCAAACGCAAACCTTGCGCAGCAAGAAACCAGTCGCGATAAAGACGGAAGCCAGCCTATCAGTTTTTGCGTATGGGCAAGCCCATTTTTTCCTGAAGCCGCTGACATTTTTGACGCCAACTCGCGCTGCGCATTCCAGCGACAGAACCAGATTCTATGCGGTTTTTGAGCGGGTTCGGCCATCCGCAGCGGCTTTTTTCAAGGTTCTTCCGTGTCGGCTTCACCAATTGACAACAATTGACAAAATCTGCAGTCCGGTCAAGTCGCGCGATGCGCTTCGGCAAATCTTTTTTGCCGCTCCGAGAACAACCCGCCGGACAGCAAAAAGCGCTTGATGAACAAGCGCTTTCAGGGAGGTTCGTTGCGGACTTCAGAGCCTGGCACGAATTTCGGGCAATGCCTTTTGCAGGTAGTAGACCATGGACCAGACGGTCAACACTGCGGCAATCCAGATCAGCCACTGTCCCCAGACGCCGGTATCGATCACTCCGAACGCCACTCCGTCATAGAGCAGAAAGGGAATGGCCACCATCTGGGCCATGGTCTTGGCCTTGCCGATCATGTGCACGGCCACGCTCTTGCTGGCACCGATCTGAGCCATCCATTCACGCAGTGCCGAGATGGCAATCTCGCGTCCGATGATGATCAGCGCCACAAACACGTCGGCGCGTTGCAGATGAACCAGCACCAGCAGCGAGGCACAGACCAGGAATTTGTCGGCGACGGGATCCAGAAAAGCACCGAATGCCGACGTCTGGTTGAGCTTGCGGGCCAGATAGCCGTCAAACCAGTCAGTGGCGGCAAACACGACGAACATCACGGTGGCGATGAGGTTGCGGGTCGCCTGATCCAGCGGCGCGTAAAACACCCCCACGATGAGCGGAATCGCCACGATCCGCGTAAGGGTCAGCACAGTAGGGATGGTGAAGAACATGGGTGTCATTGTGTCACGAGCAGGCTGCGCCAGCGCGGATTCGCGCTCGCTCAGCCCGCATCAATGCAGCGCCTTGTAGATTTCTTCGGCCAACGTTGCGGAAATGCCTTCCACGGTCATCAGATCGTCCACGCTGGCATCGGCCACGCCGCGCACGCCGCCAAAGCGCTGCAGCAATCGCGCCCGCTTCTTGGGTCCCACGCCCGCAATATCTTCCAGGCTGCTGCTGCCCGTGCGCACCTTGGCGCGGGCCGCGCGCATGCCGGTGATGGCGAAGCGGTGCGCCTCGTCGCGGATCTGCGCCACCAGCATCAGGGCCGCCGAATCGTGGCCCAGGTAGACCTTGTCGCGCCCGTCGGCAAACACCAGCTCTTCCAGGCCGACCTTTCGGCCCTCGCCTTTTTCAACGCCCACGATGCGCGAAAGATCTAGACCCAGTTCCGTGAAGACCTCGCGCGCCATGCTGACCTGGCCCTTGCCGCCGTCAACCAGCACCAGGTCGGGCAGATGTGGCTGCTTGCCGGTCAGCTCGGCGCCGCCCGCCTCGCGCTGCGCCTCGGCCACGGGTTTGTAGCGGCGCGTGAGCACCTGGCGCATGGCCGCATAGTCGTCGCCGCCGGTGATGCCTTCGATATTGAAACGGCGGTAGTCGCTGCTCTGCATCTTGTGGTGATGGAACACCACGCAAGAGGCCTTGGTGCTTTCGCCGCTGGTGTGCGAGATATCGAAGCATTCGATGGTCAGCTCATCGAGATTTTCGACCGGCAGATCCAGTGCCTCGGCCAGCGCGCGCGTACGCGCCTGTTGCGAGCCCTCTTCGGCCAGCAGGCGGGCCAGCTGGATGTCGGCATTCTTCTGTGCCATCTCCAGCCAGATGCGACGCTGCTCGCGCGGCTGCTGGACCACGGTGATGCGCACGCCGGTCTGCTCGGTCAGCAACTCCACCAGCCGCTTTTCCACGGGATGGCTGACGATGAGCGTGGGCGGCACGGCCACGCCGACATAGTGCTGGGCGATAAAGGCCTCCAGCACCAGCTCCTCCACGGGCCGCGCCTCGGCCGCGGCGTCCACCTCTTCCTCGCTGGAGTAGACCGATGCGGCATCGCCCAGATTCGCCGGGAAGTAAGGTCTGTCGCCCAGGTGGCGACCGCCGCGCACCATGGCCAGGTTGACGCAGGCGCGACCGCCCTGCACGCGCACAGCCAGGATGTCCACATCCTTGTCGTCGGTGGTTTCGATCGCCTGCTGGTGCAGCACGCGCGACAGCGCCGTGAGCTGGTTGCGCACCTCGGCCGCCTGCTCGAACTCCAGCTTGTCGGAGTGCGCCATCATGCGCGCTTCGAGCTGCTGCAGCAGCTCGCTGGTTTCACCGCGCAGCATGGCCTCGGCATTGCGCACATCCAGTGCATAGGCCTCGGGCGATATCAAATCCACGCAGGGGCCGGTGCAGCGCTTGATCTGATAGAGCAGACAGGGGCGGCTGCGGTTGGCAAATACCGTGTCTTCACAGGTGCGCAGCCTAAAGACTTTCTGCAGCAGCTGAATGCTTTCCTTGACCGCCCAGGCACTGGGATAGGGGCCAAAGTAGCGATGCTTCTTGTCCACGGCACCACGGTAGTAGGCGATGCGCGGGAACTCCTGAAACGCAGGTTCGCCCTCCTTGCCGTCACTGTGGGCTACACCGGTGATCTTGAGATAGGGATAGCTTTTGTCGTCCCTGAACAGGATGTTGTACTTGGGGTACAGCGTCTTGATGAGGTTGTTTTCCAGCAGCAGCGCCTCGGCCTCGGAGCGCACCACCGTGGTCTCCAGTCGCACGATCTTGCTGACCATATGGCCTATGCGCGTGCCGCCATGCTCCTTCTGGAAATAGCTGGAAACGCGACGCTTGAGGTTGATGGCCTTGCCCACGTAGAGCAGGACACCGGCAGCATCGAAATAGCGATAGACGCCCGGCAATGGCGGCAGCGCGGCCACCTGGGCCAGCAGTTCGGCGGAATGCGAGGAAGACATGGGCGCTATTGTCTGCGCATGTGGACGAATCCTGCAGCAAGCGGCCCAAACGGCCGGGCAGCGCTCCGCATATCAATAAAAGGAGCTGCCAGCGCTTGATGATATTGAATTTAAGATACTTTTCTATCTGAGATCCTTATCAATCAATCGGAAGCAGCTCCTTTCTTAGATCCAAGGAATTCGGGGCAATCCCTGCGCCCTGCAGCTTACTCGGCTTCGATTCTGGACGACTTCACCACCTGCGCCCAGTTGCCATATTCGGTCTTGACCATGGCTGCCAGTTGCTGCGGGTTCATATAGTCTGCCGTCGCGCCCTGCTCTTCGGCCTTTTTCCTGAAGGCGGGGTCCTCCACCACCTTCTTGATATCGGCAGCCAGCTTGTCGATCACGGGCTGTGGCGTGGCCTTGGGCGCAAACACGGCAAACCAGGAAGTGGCGTTCACGCCCGGGTAGCCGGCTTCCGCCGTGGTGGGCACATTGGGCAGGCTGGGCAGGCGCTGCTTGCCCGTCACGGCCAGCACGCGCAGCTTGCCGCTTTGCACATGGGGCATGAAGGGAGGCGCGGTGCCGAAGGTCAGGTCCACCTGGCCGCCCAGCAGGTCCTGCAGCGCCGGACCCGTGCCCTTGTAAGGAACATGCACCATCTTCACGCCGGCCTGTTGCTCCAGCATGGCGCCCGTCACATGCTGCAGCGAGCCGTTGCCCGACGAGGCGTAGTTGAGCTTGCCGGGGTTGGCCTTGGTGTAGCTCACCAGCTCGGCCAGCGTCTTCACGGGCAGCTCGGAGCGCACGACGATGATCTGCGGTGCCGACAGCACATTGGCCACAGGGGCAAAGTCGCTTTGCTCCCAGCTTCTGGCCTTGGTCAGGTGCGGGGAGATGACGTGGTAGCCCGAGTACTGCATCAGCAGCGTGTAGCCGTCGGGATCGGCACGCTTGACCAGATTGGCAGCGATGGCGCCGTTGCCGCCGCCCTTGTTGTCCACTACCACCGATTGCCCGATCACCGGCGCCAGCGCCTGTGCGGCCATGCGACCCGCCAGATCGGTGGTGCCACCCGCGGCTGCGGGCACGATCATCAGCACGGTTTTGCTGGGATAGCTGCCCTGGGCCATGGCCGAGGCGCCGGCAAGGCCGGTCGCAGCAGCAGCCGCCGCAAGCAGGAAATGAAGGCGTTGACGTTGAACAGTCATGTTTGTCTCCTTGTTGGAATGTTGAACCGCAGCAGCTCCTTCCCCCGAAAGAGCCGATGCAGCGGGGCGAAAACCGTTTCAGGCCCTGGCCTGGGCGCGTTCCTTGATCTCGGCAAAATCCGCTGGCGGCTGGTGCAGGTCCCAGCGCGCACCGGCCTTGACGATCTGGCTGGGCGTCTCGTGGCCGATCAGCGCCGGCAGGCTGCGAGCGGCCGCCACAATGCGGGCCAGATCTGTGCCTGTGTCATAGCCCATGAGCTGCAGCGCATGCACGATCTCTTCGGTGCAGGCATTGCCCGAGGCGCCCGGCGCATAAGGACAGCCGCCCAGGCCGCCAATCGAGGCGTCGAAGCGATCCGCCCCCGCATCAATGGAGGCCAGCACATTGGCCAGCGCCATGCCGCGCGTGTTGTGGAAATGCAGGGTCAGGCCCAGTTGCGGCCAGCGCGCCTTGAAGGCCAGAACCATGGAATGCACCTGGTTGGGATAGGCCATGCCCGTGGTATCGCACAGCGTGATGCCATGCACGCCCAGATCGGCAAAGCGCTGCACCCAGGCCAGCACTTCGACCTCGGCCACATCGCCCTCCATGGGGCAGCCAAAGCAGCAGGAAAGCGACACGTTGACGGGTGTTGCCGCCTGCTGCGCCGTGGCAATCACCTGCCTGAGCGCCTCGAAGGACTGGCTGCGCTGCATGCGCAGATTGCAGAGGTTGTGCGTCTCGCTGACCGACATCACGAGATTGAGTTCGTCGGTCTGTGCATCGATCGCACGCTCCGCGCCACGCACATTGGGCACCAGCGCCGTGTAGACCGTGCCCGGCCGGCGAGTGATCTCGCGCATCACGATCTCGCCGTCGCGCAGGGCCGGAATGGCCTTGGGCGAAACAAAGGCCGTGACTTCGATCTTGGACAGGCCCGCCTCAGACAGCGCATTGACCAACGCGATCTTGTCCTCGGTGGGCACAAAGGCCTGCTCCATCTGCAGACCGTCGCGCGTGCCGACTTCGTTCATGAAAATGCGGCGACCCGCACCGGTCCACACCTTCGTATTCAGGTCGGCGGCCATCATTGGACAATTCCTTTGGCGCGCAGCTGCGCAATCTGTTCGGCGCTCAGGCCGATCTCGGCCAGCACGGCATCGGTGTCGTCGCCCACATGAGGGGCGCTGCTGCGCACCGTGCCCGGCGTCAGCGAGAGCTTGGGCACCACACCGGGCACCTGAAGCTCGAAACCATCGCGGGTGCGCTGGGTCAGAATCATCTCGCGCGCCCGGTAATGCGGATCTTCGGCAATATCCTTGGCCGTGTAGACCTTACCGGCCGGCACGCGTGCCGCGCCCAGCTCGTCCATCACCGTCTGCACGCTGCGTGCCTGCGTCCATGTGCCAATCGCGGCATCGATCTCGGCCACGCGCTGGACGCGGCCCGCGTTGTCGGCCAGATCCGGCGCATCGGCCAGATCCTGGCGGCCGATGGTCGTCATGAGTCGCTTGAAGATGGAGTCACCATTGCCCGCCACGAGCACCCAGCCATCCTGGCAGGGGTAGGCATTCGAGGGCGCAATGCCCGGCAGCGCACTGCCGGCGGCCTCGCGCACGGCGCCAAAGGCGCTGTACTCGGGAATCAGACTTTCCATGATGTTGAACACGGCCTCATGCAGGGCCACGTCGATCACCTGGCCGGGACCGCCATTCACCTTGCGGTGGTACAGGGCCATCATCACGCCGATCACGCCGTGCAGGGCCGCCAGCGTATCGCCTATCGACACGCCCACACGCACCGGCACCCGGCCCGGCTCGGCCGTCAGATGGCGCAGCCCGCCCATGGCTTCGCCGATCACACCAAAGCCCGGCAGATCGCGATAGGGGCCGGTCTGGCCGTAGCCAGAGATACGCAGAATCACCAAGCCGGGGTTGATGGCGTGCAGCTCCTCGGGCGACATGCCCCAGCCCTCCAGCGTGCCGGGACGGAAGTTCTCGACCAGCACATCGGCTTCGGCGATCAGCTGACGCGCCACGACCTGCGCCTCCTGCTGGCGCAGATCGAGTGCGACCGAGCGCTTGTTACGCGACTGCACCTGCCACCAGACGGAGGTGCCTTCCTTGATCAGGCGCCAGTTGCGCAGCGGATCGCCGGCACCGGGCGCCTCGATCTTGATGACATCGGCACCAAACTCGCCCAGGGTCTTGCCGCAGAAGGGGCCGGCAATCAGCTGGCCCATTTCCACCACTTTCACGCCCTCCAGCGCACGCGGCGTGGCGGTCTGTGTGGCGGGGTCTTGGATATTCATCATCGTCATCCGTTTGTCTCTTGATGGCTGTCTTGCTGTGCCGCTTTGCGTTGACCAAAACCAGGCAAAGCGGCTTTTCAATCATCTTGCCCTTGAAGCGCAGTCCTGCAAAACGCTGAAATGCGAAGCTGCCATCGCATTTGGGCATAGCCAGGCGGGATAATGCTGTCCTCATGAAACTGGACCCGATCACCCTGCGCCTGTTTGTGGCCGTGATGGAGGAAAACGCCATCGCGCGTGCCGCGGCACGCGAGCACATTGCCCCTTCGGCCGCCAGCCGCCGCCTAGCCGAGCTGGAGGATCAGCTGCAGCTTGAGCTGTTCACACGCAGCAACCGGGGCAGCCAGCCCACGGCTGCCGCCTACGCCCTGCTGAACATGGCGCGTGGCGTGCTCAACGAGCTGGACGGCATCGCCACCCAGATGAAGGACTATGCCCAGGGCGGCGAGCAAGGCCTGCGCGGCCATGTGCGGGTGATGGCCAATATTTCCAGCATCACCCAGTTTCTGCCGGCCCAACTGCAGAGCTTTCTGAGCCGGCACCCGTTGGTGGACGTGCGGCTGCAGGAGCGTGTGAGCACCGATATCGCGCGAGCCGTGGCCGACAACGAAGCCGATATCGGCCTGCTCAACAACGGCAGCTACGGCAGCAAGATCAGCCTGCGCCCCTATCGCCGGGACCGGCTGGCCGTGGTCATGCCCCAGTCCCATCCGCTGGCCGGCGAGCACAGGCTGCGCCTGGAGCAGGTCCTCGAACATGATCTGATCGGCATGCATGCCGACAGTGCGCTCAACCATCTCATCACCCGCTCTGCCGCCGACCAGGGCCTGCAGCCGCGCCTGCGCATGAAGGTGACGGGCTATGACGCCCTGTGCCTGATGGTGGCCGCCGGCCTGGGCGTTGGCATTCTTCCCGAGGGCAGTGCCCATATCTACATGGGCGCCCTGCCCTTGCGCTGCATCCGCCTGGACGAAGTCTGGGCCGAGCGCCAGCTCATGCTCTGCGTACGCTCCCAGGACGCACTCTCGCCCGTTGCACAGCTGCTGGTCGAACACCTGTGTCAGAGCGCCTCAACCGATCAAGACTGAAGCCATGCCCGATTTCGCACCTTTACCCATATCCGGCAGCACGCCACAACATCCTTCGCTGTGCTGGGACATCTTCTGCCAGGTCATAGACAACTTTGGCGACGTAGGCGTGTGCTGGCGCACAGCCGCGGAGCTGGCCGCACGCGGTCAGCAGGTACGTTTGTGGATGGACGATGCCAGCGCCCTGCAATGGATGGCCCCCCAGCCCTGGCCGCCCGGCCTGAGCGTCCATGCCTGGCCCGCGCAAGCCGCGGACGTGACGGCATCGATTGGCGACGTGGTCATCGAGGCCTTCGGCTGTGAGATTCCCGCGGCATTCGTGAGCGCCATTGCAGACAAGGCGTCAAAGAGCAAGCCCCCGGTCTGGATCAATCTCGAATATCTCTCGGCCGAAGACTATGTGGAGCGCTGCCATCGCCTGCCCTCACGTATCATGAGCGGCCCTGCCGCCGGGCTGACACGCTGGTTCTTCTACCCCGGCTTTACGGCGGCCACCGGCTCGCTGGTACGCGAGCAGAACCTGGCCGAGCGCCAGCAGGCCTTCATGATCCAACGCGAGTCGTGGCGCCGCGCGCAAGGCATTCAGCCTGGCGAATGCGCCGTCTCGCTGTTTTGCTACGAGCCCGCCGCCCTGCCCCAGTTGCTCGCCCAGCTCTCGGACAAGCAGGCGATCAACGCCAGGCTGCTGGTCACCCCCGGACGCGCCACGGCGGCCGTGCAGGCGCTGCCCCAAGCGCAGCAGATGCAGCCGGTCTATCTGCCAGCCCGCCCTCAAGCCCGGTTCGACGAAATGCTCTGGGCCTGCGACCTGAATCTGGTGCGCGGCGAGGACTCCCTGGTGCGCGCGCTCTGGGCCGGCCAGCCCATGGTCTGGCAGATCTATCCCCAGCACGACAACGCCCACCACGACAAGCTGAATGCCTTTCTGGACTGGCTCCAGGCCCCGGACAGTCTCAGGCGCTTTCACCACACCTGGAATGGCATGACCGCACCGCAAACATTGCCTTTGCTCGATGGGCAGATGCTGGATGAATGGGCCTGCTGCATCAGGGCCGCACGCGCCAGATTGATGGAACAAACCGAACTGATTGCACAGCTTCAAGCTTTTGTCGCCGAAAAAAGCTAAAATCCACGTTTTGCCTCTCTGAGGGCAGTCGCAGCCGGTATGCCGAGCGATCTTGCTTTCGGGGTCGCGCCCCGCCGCGGTACATGCGGCAGGCCCCGCCGCCGCACCTTTGATGCGTTGCTTTCTCCAGCGACCATTGCGAACAGCTTGCCTGCCGTGTAGAGCGGCTCCAACCTTTCAAACGCAAGCAAGCCATGAAAATCGCTCAAGAAATCCGCGCAGGCAATGTGATCATGTTCGGCAAGGACCCCATGATCGTTCTGAAGACCGAATACGCTCGTGGCGGCCGTGGCGCTGCTACCGTGCGCATGAAGCTCAAGAGCCTGATCGGCAACTTCGGCACGGAAAACGTGTTCAAGGCCGACGACAAGATCGACAACGTGATCCTGGACAAGAAGGATTGCACCTACTCCTACTTCGCCGACCCCATGTACGTGTGGATGGACGAAGAGTTCAACCAGTACGAAGTCGAAGCCGAAAACATGGCTGACGCACTGAACTACCTGGAAGACGGCATGACTGCCGAAGTGGTGTTCTATGACGGCAAGGCCATCTCCGTCGAACTGCCCACCACCATCGTGCGCGAAATCACCTGGACCGAGCCTGCAGTCAAGGGCGATACATCCGGCAAGGTTCTGAAGCCCGCCAAGATCGCTACTGGCTTCGAAGTGGCCGTGCCCCTGTTCGTGTCCCAAGAAGACAAGATCGAAATCGACACCCGCACCGGCGAATACCGCAAGCGCGTGTAAGGTGGCGGCAGCTGCCGCAGCTGCACCCCGGCAAAAAGGCTTCCCTATGGAAGCCTTTTTTCATTTCTGCCTGCGACAGCGGGATTACGCCAGCCCCCTGGTCTGCCGCGACACACAAAACCGCTTCAGTCTGTGCAAGACTAAGGGCAGTCCATCCATTTCCACTGCCAATGACGCACTCCCTGCCCTGGTTGCAGCCCGAACAAGAATTCCCCCCCATCGATCAGACCTGGGGAGAGTGCGACCCCATTCCCGGGCTGCTGGCCGCCGGCAACACCCTGGATGCCACCCGCCTGCGCACCGCTTACAGCCAGGGAATCTTCCCGTGGTTCAGCGAGGGCCAGCCCGTGCTCTGGTGGTCGCCCAATCCGCGCATGGCTCTGCATCCTGAGGAGTTCCGCCTGCACCGCAGCCTGCGCAAGAGACTGCAGAAGTTTCGCGACGATCCAGGCTGCGAAATCCGCATCGACAGCGCTTTTGCCACGGTGATGCAGCATTGCGCCCAGACCCCGCGCGACGGCCAGAACGGAACCTGGATCGTGCAGAGCATCATCGATGCCTATACCGAGCTGCATCAACAGGGCGCCGCACACAGCGTGGAGACATGGATCGACGGCCAGCTGGTCGGCGGACTTTATTGCGTGGCGCTGGGCAGGGCCGTGTTTGGCGAATCCATGTTCGCACTGCAGACCGATGCCTCCAAGATTGCACTGTCGGCACTGGTGGCCCTGTGTAGGGCTCATCAGGTGCCGCAGATCGACTGCCAGCAGGCCACGGCGCACCTTTCCTTCATGGGCGCAAGAGAGATCACCAGAGCACAATTTGCCCGGACTGTTCAAGCCCAGTCGCAGCTGCCCGATATGCAGTGGCAATTCAGACCCATATACTGGGAGCAGTTGCTGAGCCATACTGAGGCTTGATGCACCGCATCTGCAGCCGAGTCCGATCATGACGCACCCGAACGACCTCCCGCTACATGCCCTGCAGTTCTACGCCACGGCGGCCTATCCCTGCAGCTATCTGCCGGGTCGGCTGGCACGCTCCCAGGTCGCCACTCCCAGCCACCTGATACAGAACACAACCTACTCGGAACTGGTTACGCGGGGCTTTAGGCGCAGCGGCATGTTCACCTATCGTCCCTATTGCGACGGCTGCCAGGCCTGCGTCCCGCTGCGAATTCTTGCGCAGGAGTTCCGCCCCAGCCGCAGCCAGCGACGCGCTGCCAAACAGCACGGGCAGCTGGTGGCCTCCATTCAACGCCTGCACTATTCCGACGAGCACTACCAGCTCTACCTTCGCTACCAGCAGCATCGCCACAGCGGCGGCGGCATGGACAACGACAGCGTGGATCAGTACACGCAGTTTCTGCTGCAAAGCAGGGTCAACTCACGGCTGGTGGAGTTTCGCGAGCCCGGCGTAGACGGACAGCCAGGCACACTCAAGATGCTCTCGATTCTCGATGTGCTCGAAGACGGACTCTCGGCGGTCTACACCTTCTACGCCCCCGAAGACCAGGCCAGCTACGGCACCTTCAATGTGCTGTGGCAGATCCAGCAGGCGAAAGCCATGAATCTGCCGTATGTCTATCTGGGCTACTGGATCTCCGAGAGCCAGAAAATGCGCTACAAGGCCAGCTTTTTACCGCATGAGATCCGCCAGGGTGAGCTATGGCGACGCATAGACAGGCAAAGCATTGTGCGCTCGCAAATTGAAGAGTGATGCGGCCAAAAGCTGCACATGGATATATGAGCGGATGAGATGGTTGCGCGGCTGCAGCACCGCTAGAATGCCCTCATCCCGCAAAGTATCTCCAACGCATGAAAAAAGACGACCTCTCGGCCTCCGCAAAGCCCAGCGTCCAGGTTCTGGAACGCATGTTCACGTTGATTGACGTGCTGGCATCGCGTGAGGAAGCGGTTTCTTTGAAGGAGATCAGCGAACGCACAGGCCTGCATCCATCGACCACGCATCGCATCCTCAATGACCTCGCGCTGGGCCGCTTTGTGGACCGCCCCGAATCGGGCAGCTATCGCCTGGGCATGCGTTTTCTGGAGTTGGGCAATCTGGTCAAGGCTCGCCTGAATGTGCGCGAAGTGGCGCTTTCGCCGATGCGCCAGCTCTACAAGCAGATTCAGCAGCCCATCAGCCTGTCCGTGCGTCAGGGCGACGAGATTGTCTATGTGGAGCGCGCCTACAGCGAGCGCTCCGGCATGCAGGTGGTACGCGCCATTGGCGGCCATGCTCCTTTGCATCTGACCTCCAACGGCAAGCTGTTTCTGGCGGCCGACGACTCCCAGCAGGTGCGCGCCTACGCCATGCGTACCGGCCTGCCTGGCAAGACCCATTTCAGCATCACCCAGCTGGGCGACCTGGAGCATGAGCTGGCCAAGGTGCGCCAATACGGTATTGCCCGCGACAACGAAGAACTGGAACTGGGCGTGCGCTGCATGGCCGCCGGCATTTACGACGACCAGAACAAGCTGATCGCCGGGCTGTCGATATCGGCGCCTGCTGACCGGCTTGACGAAAGCTGGGCACCCAGGCTGCAGGCCACGGTGCAGGAAATTTCTGTGGCATTGGGTTTCAGCGGCACCCGCCCTGCCACCGCTCAGACCGCCCCCAATCCCTATAGCCGCAGCCAGCACAACTGAAGCACTCCTGCGGCGCAAACGACCAATGCACGAAGCAGCCCCCGCTCCATGACTCCCATAAAAAAGCGCTACCGAGGTAGCGCTTTTTGCTGGTGGGGCCTAGCCCTCGCCGGACTCAACCGCGGATACGACTGGCAATCGTGTTGCTGGCCGTGGGCCCCTTGCTTTCCATCCAATGGCGCACGCGCTCGGCGTCGGCCAGACGGCTGAACTTACCTGCCGAATCCAGGAACACCATGATCAGCTTGCGCCCGGCCACATGGGCCTGCATCACGAGGCAGCGTCCGGCTTCGGAGATATAGCCGGTCTTTTGCAGGCCGATATCCCAGTTGTCGCTCTTGACCAGACGATTGGTGTTGTTGAACTGCAGCGTGCGACGACCCACGGCCACTTCATAACCGGGCGATGTGGAGTATTCGCGCATCAGCGGATCCGCATGGGCCACTGCCACCAGACGTGCCAGATCGCGTGCGCTGGACTGGTTGCTGCTGGACAGGCCGGTCGGCTCCACATAGCGCGTGTCCTTCATGCCCAGCTGCAGCGCCTTGGAGTTCATCAGCTGCACAAACTGCGCCAGACCGCCGGGATAGGTGCGTCCCAGGGCATGGGCAGCACGGTTCTCGCTGGACATCAGCGCCAGATGCATCATCTCGGCACGCGTCAAGGTGGTGCCCACACGCAGACGGGAGCTACTGTGCTTTTCGGTATCCACATCGTCCTGCGTGATGGTGATCATCTCATCCATGGGCAGACGGGCCTGGGAGATCAGCAGACCGGTCATGAGCTTGGTCAGCGAAGCAATCGGCAGCACGGCCTGATCGTTCTTGCTCAGCAGCACCTCATGCGTGTCCTGGTCGATTACATAGGCCACGCTGCTTTGCAGATCCAGAGGGTCAGTGACGGAGTGAAGACCCGCCATTTGCCCATAGGACAGGCGTGCGGGCTCGACTGCCGTGGCAGCTGCCGCCGCTGCAACCGCAGCGCCAGCCCTGGCCAGGCGCTTCTTGCCGCCGGTCTTCTCTTCTCTCTCGGCCTTGGCCGCTAGAACAGACTTGCCGCCCTTCTTGCTTGCAAGCTTGGCGTCCGCCTTTTCGGGCTTGCCCTTGGCGACCTTTGCGCCTTTGGGCTGCGCTGCAGCACGAACCTTGCCAGCGGGCTCCTTGGCGGCCTTCTTGGTCGCAGCCGCAGCAGCCACGGGCTTTTTGGAGTCTTTTTTGGGCGCCGCTGCATGCGCTGCCGGAGCAGCCAGAGCGCAGCTCAACAGAGCCAAAGACACCACCTGGGTGAGTTTTGCAAGGCGAAATGGACGCAGCAGCTGCATGCGATACTCCAGACAACAAGGTGTAAGGATTTAATTCAATCAAAAAAGTTGTGCAGTGACAAGCACTTGCACAACCTTCTCGATAATCTGAGTGAAATTATAAATCCAGCAGTCAACCTTGTGCTGCAACAACTTCCTGATTGCTATGCAATTTGTTCAAAGCGCTCAGATAAGCCTTGGCCGACGCGACCACAATGTCGGGGTCAGCACCCACTCCGTTGACGACGCGACCACTGCGTTGCAGGCGCACTGTCACCTCGCCCTGACTCTCGGTTGAGCCGCTGATGGCATTGACGGAATACAGCACCATTTCGGCACCGCTCTTGACTTCGGACTCGATGGCCTTGAACGATGCATCGACCGGACCATTGCCCTCGGAGCTGGCTTTGATTTCCCGGCCTGCATTGCTGAAGACCACACTGGCATGTGGGCGCTCACCTGTTTCGCTCTGCTGGGCCAGTGAAATGAACTGGAACTGATTGTCCTGGTGCTCCGCGCCTTCGGCATTCACCAACGCCAGAATGTCCTCGTCAAAAATCTCGCTCTTGCGATCCGCAAGTTCCTTGAAGCGCGTGAAAGCTTGGTTGATGGCAGCTTCGCTGTCCAGCTCCACCCCCAGCTCCTGCAGGCGCTGCTTGAAGGCATTGCGCCCGCTGAGCTTGCCCAGCACGATCTTGTTGGCCGCCCAGCCCACATCCTCGGCACGCATGATTTCGTAAGTATCACGTGCCTTGAGCACGCCATCCTGATGAATGCCGGAGGCATGGGCAAAGGCATTGGCTCCTACCACCGCCTTGTTGGGCTGCACCACAAAGCCTGTGGTCTGGCTGACCAGGCGACTGGCGGCCACGATGTGCTGGGTGTCGATGTTCACCTCCAGCCCGAAATAGTCCTTGCGCGTCTTGATGGCCATGACCACTTCTTCGAGTGAGCAGTTACCCGCGCGCTCGCCCAGACCGTTGATGGTGCACTCGATCTGCCGCGCGCCGCCGATCTTCACGCCCGCCAACGAATTGGCAACAGCCATGCCCAGGTCGTTGTGGCAATGCACGGACCAGATGGCCTTGTCGCTGTTGGGCACGCGCTCGCGCAGGTTGCGAATGAATTCACCATAAAGCTCCGGAATCGCATAGCCCACGGTGTCGGGCACGTTGATGGTGGTTGCGCCTTCCTTGATGACCGCCTCGATCACACGCGCCAGAAAATCGGGTTCGCTGCGGTAGCCGTCCTCCGCGCTGAACTCGATGTCTTCGATGAGATTGCGCCCGAAGCGCACCGCCTGCTTGGCCTGCTCCAGCACCTGCTCGGGCGTCATGCGCAGCTTTTTCTCCATATGCAGCGGACTGGTGGCGATGAAGGTGTGAATGCGAGCGCGGTTGCCCCCCTTCAACGACTCGGCTGCACGCGCGATGTCGCGGTCGTTGGCGCGGGAAAGCGAGCAGACCGTGGAGTCCTTGATGGCACGTGCAATGGTCTGGATGGACTCGAAGTCTCCATTGGATGCTGCAGCAAACCCTGCCTCGATCACATCGACTTTCAGACGCTCCAGTTGACGGGCAATACGCAGCTTTTCATCGCGCGTCATGGAGGCGCCGGGCGATTGCTCGCCGTCACGCAAGGTGGTGTCGAAAATAATGAGCTGATCGGACATGGTGGGGACTCTCTATGTGATGGCGCCGGTAGACGCCTGTTTTGACTGGAGGATTGCCGACAAAAAAGCCGGTGTGCTTTTGGCGACACCGGCTTTGAACCTCTTAAACAGCTACCGCCTCTTCAGCGACAGCGGTAACACGCTGCACTCCTGAGATGATGGCGCGCAACGAGGCGGAAACAATATTGGCATCCACCCCTACGCCGTAGCAGACCTGAGCATCGTCCACGCGCAGTTCCACATAGGCAATCGCCTTGGCATTCGCACCTTCGCCAATCGCATGTTCGGCATAGTTGAGCACACGCACATTGCGACCGAGTTCAGCCGACAGTGCCTGCACGAAGGCATCGATGGGGCCCGTACCTTCGCCTTCCAAAAAGACCTTCTCTCCAGCGATCTCGATCTCGGACGTCATGTTGACCACACCATCGGCTTCGCTCAGGCGGTATTGAGGCGCCTTGACGGTGTTGACGCCATATTCGCGCTGGAACAGATCCCACAGGTCCGCAGCCGACAATTCCTTGCCGCTGGCATCCATCTCGCGCTGCACGACCTGGCTGAATTCGATCTGCAGGCGGCGGGGCAGCTGAAGCCCGTACTCGCTCTCGAGCAGATAGGCAATGCCGCCCTTGCCCGACTGGCTGTTCACGCGAATCACGGCTTCATAGCTGCGACCCAGGTCCTTGGGATCGATGGGCAGATAGGGCATATCCCAGATATCGCCTTCCTTGTGGGCGGCGAAAGCCTTCTTGATGGCATCCTGGTGAGAGCCGGAGAAGGAGGTGTAGACCAAGTCACCCACGTAAGGATGACGAGGATGCACGGGCAACTGGTTGCAATGCTCAACCGTTGCACGGATATCATCGATGTCGGAGAAATCCAGACCGGGGTTCACGCCCTGGATATACATATTGAGCGCCACATTCACCACGTCCAGATTGCCGGTGCGCTCGCCGTTGCCAAACAGGCAGCCTTCCAGACGGTCCGCTCCGGCCATCAGGGACAGCTCGGCAGCCGCCGTTCCCGTGCCGCGGTCGTTGTGAGGGTGGACCGAGATCACCACGCTGTCACGGCGCTTGATGTTGCGATGGGTCCACTCCACCATGTCGGCAAAGATATTGGGCGTGGAGTGCTCCACGGTGGTGGGCAGATTGATGATGCACTTGTTCTCGGGCGTGGGCTGCCAGACATCGGTGACGGCGTCGATCACGCGCTTGGAGAACTCCAGCTCGGTGTCCGAATACATTTCGGGCGAGTACTGGAAGGTCCATTTGGTCTGAGGGTGCTGGGCTGCGATGTCCTTGAACATCTGCGCATTGGTCACCGCCAGCTCCACAATCTCGTCTTCACTCATATTCAGCACCACACGGCGCATCACGGGAGCCGTGGCGTTGTAGAGATGGACAATCGCGCGGGGCACGCCTTCGAGCGCTTCGAAAGTGCGGCGAATCAGATGCTCACGCGCCTGGGTCAGCACCTGCACGGTCACGTCGTCGGGAATGCGGTTTTCCTCGATGAGCTTGCGCATGAAGTCGAACTCGATCTGCGAGGCCGAAGGAAAGCCGACTTCGATTTCCTTGAAACCGATCTTCACCAGTTGCTCGAACATGCGCACCTTGCGCTCGATGTCCATGGGCTCGATCAGGGCCTGGTTGCCGTCACGCAGATCCACGCTGCACCAGACCGGAGGCTTGGTGATGACCGCGTCGGGCCAGGTGCGATCGGTCAGACGCACGGGGGCGAAAGCGCGGTATTTGGTGGAAGGGTTTTGCAACATGGTGAGTCTCTTTAGTCGAAATTAGAGGAAATTGAACCCAGCTCCAGCGACGCCCAAAAGCAAAAACGGCCCGTCGCTGATGCTACGGGCCGCCAAGTAGGGTGTGTTTGTACGCGCGCGCTACTTTCTCTGCCCGTTGGACATTAGTAGTAGAGCTAGCGACAGGTTTTGCATGCGGCTCACTTTAACACAAGAAAAGTTGACAGGGCCAGGATTTTTTCGGCGAAGGTTTCAATCGTCGTGCAGGCCACGCTCGTCGGGCTCGTCCTTGGAGGTGGCGACGATGCTGACCTGCTCGCCCTTGGCACGGCGCCAGACATAGATCACATAGCCCGAGACCGAGTAGCCGACAAACACCAGGAACAGCATGGTTGCAGGCTCGATGCTGACCACGGCCATCAGCAGGGCCACTACCACCAGCGAAACAAAGGGCATGCTCTTTGCGCCGCCGATGTCCTTGAAGCTGTAATAGGGAATATTGGTGACCATGGTCAGACCTGCGAACAGCGTGATGGCGAACATGATCCAGGACAGATCGGCCCGATCCGTGGGATAGCCACCAAACCAGGAAATTACATCGCCAAAGATGGGCACGTCGCGATGGGAAACCATCAGCGCGCTGGTCAGCCAGATAAAGCCCGCCACCAGGGCCGCTGCCGCAGGCGAAGGCATGCCCTGGAAATAGCGCTTGTCCACCACTGCCGTATTCACGTTGAAGCGCGCCAGGCGCAATGCGGCGCAGGCGCAATACACAAAAGCGGCAATCCAGCCCCAGCGCCCCAGGGGACGCAAGGCCCATTCATAAGCAATCAACGCAGGCGCGGCACCAAAGGACACCATGTCGGAGAGCGAATCCATCTGCTCACCAAACGCGCTTTGCGTGTGCGTCATGCGCGCCACGCGACCGTCAAGACTGTCGAGCACCATGGCGCAAAAAACACCCACGGCCGCCAGTTCGAACTTGTTGTTCATGGCCATGACGATGGCGTAGAAACCGCCAAACAGCGCTGCCAGCGTGAACAGATTGGGCAGCACATAAATGCCTTTGCGCGGCTTGCGCGGCATTCCACTCAGATCGGCAGAATCATTGCTGTTTTGCATCAAACAGACCTCCAGTGCTTGCATGTCAAATGCATGCAGCTATTAAAACGATAGTATTTCAAGCATGACCATCATGGCCATGTCCCTGCCACCAGTGTACCCGCCACACAGATCGCCTCCGGAATGAAAAAAGGCCACCTCGAAGGTGGCCTCTTGCCCAAGCGCAGTCATCCGGCTCGCGCCGAATGACTTGCCTGCATTAGTTGCGAGTCTGGTCAACCAGCTTGTTCTTGGAGATCCAAGGCATCATGGAGCGCAGCTGACCACCCACTTGCTCAATGGCGTGATCGGCATTCTGGCGACGACGGGCAGTCATCGAAGGATAGTTCAGACGGCCTTCGCTGATGAACATCTTGGCGTATTCACCGCTCTGGATGCGCTTGAGGGCGTTGCGCATGGCCTTGCGGGATTCTTCGTTGATGACTTCGGGGCCGGTCACGTACTCGCCATACTCCGCGTTGTTGGAGATGGAGTAGTTCATGTTGGCGATGCCGCCTTCATACATCAGGTCAACGATCAGCTTGAGTTCGTGCAGGCACTCGAAGTAAGCCATTTCGGGAGCGTAGCCAGCTTCGGTCAGAGTCTCGAAGCCCATCTTCACCAGTTCCACGGCACCGCCGCACAGCACGGCCTGCTCACCGAACAGATCGGTCTCGGTTTCTTCCTTGAAGTTGGTCTCGATGATGCCCCCCTTGCCACCGCCATTGGCGGAAGCATAGGACAGGGCCACGTCACGGGCCTTGCCGGACTGGTCCTGGTAGATGGCGATCAGGGAAGGAACGCCGCCGCCCTTCAGGTATTCAGAGCGCACAGTGTGGCCGGGGCCCTTGGGGGCGACCATGATCACGTCCAGATCGGCGCGAGGCACGACCTGGTTGTAGTGCACGTTGAAGCCGTGGGCGAAAGCCAGGGTCGCGCCGGACTTGATGTTGGGCTCGACGTTGTTCTTGTACACCTCGGGGATGTTCTCGTCGGGCAGCAGGATCATGACCACGTCGGCAGCCTTGACCGCGTCGTTGACTTCCATCACGGTCAGGCCGGCCTTGCCGACCTTGTCCCAGGAAGAGCCGCCCTTGCGCAGACCGACCACAACCTTCACGCCGCTGTCGTTCAGGTTTTGAGCATGCGCGTGGCCTTGGCTGCCGTAGCCGATGATGGCCACAGTCTTGCCCTTGATCAGGCTCAGGTCACAGTCCTTGTCGTAGAAAACTTTCATGATGGCTCCAGGTCTCTTATCTTGAGGGGGTTGAAAAGGTTGATTCAGATTCAAAAGTGGTGCAAGCAGCGATTAGACACGCAGAATGCGTTCGCCGCGGCCAATACCCGAGGCGCCCGTACGAACGGTTTCGAGGATGGCAGTGCGATCAATGGCCTGCAGAAAGGCGTCGTTCTTAGACTGGTCGCCGGTCAGCTCCACGGTGTAGCTCTTTTCGGTCACGTCGATGATGCGGCCGCGGAAGATGTCCGCCATGCGCTTCATTTCTTCGCGCTCCTTGCCCACGGCACGCACCTTGACCATCATCAGCTCGCGCTCGGTATAGGCACCTTCGGTCAGGTCCACCACTTTAACCACTTCAATCAGTCGGTTCAGGTGCTTGGTGATTTGCTCAATCACATCATCTGAGCCCGTAGTGAGGATGGTCATGCGCGACAGCGAGGGGTCCTCGGTCGGTGCGACAGTCAGGGATTCGATGTTGTAGCCACGGGCAGAAAACAGGCCCACGACGCGCGACAGTGCTCCAGGCTCGTTCTCGAGCAGCACGGCAATAATGTGTTTCATTGGGAGATTCCTCTTTTCGCCGCCCTCCCCTGACACCGGTAAGTGCCAAGCTTGGCGGACAATAGATTCGTCAAAAGATGCTATTCAAAATATAGCTGTTTGCGATTGGCATGTAAGCGTTTGAGACCGATTTCACTAGAAAACCGGCGCTCCACGCATCACAGGTCGTCAGCACCCAGCAGCATTTCCGTGATGCCACGGCCTGCCTGCACCATGGGGAACACGTTCTCGGTCGGATCGGTGCGGAAGTCCAGGAAGACGGTCTTGCTTTCCTCGCGCACGATACGGCGCGCTTCGCGCAACGCAGCCTCGACATCGGCAGGCCTTTCGATCAGCAGGCCACGGTGACCGAAGGCCTCCGCCAGCTTCACGAAGTCGGGCAGCGAATCCATATAGCTGCTCGAGTAGCGACCCGAGTATTCAATTTCCTGCCACTGACGCACCATGCCCAGGAAGCGGTTGTTCAGCGCGCAGATGACCACCGGGGTGTTGTACTGCTTGCAGGTAGCCAGCTCCTGGATATTCATCTGGATCGAGCCTTCGCCCGTGATGCAGAAGACTTCGGAGTCGGGCTTGGCCAGCTTGATGCCCATGGCGTAAGGCAGACCCACACCCATGGTGCCCAGACCGCCGGAGTTGATCCAGCGACGGGGCTCATCGAAGCGGTAATACTGCGCCGCCCACATCTGGTGCTGACCCACATCGGAGGTGATGTAGGCATCCGCATCCTTGGTCATGTTCCACAGCGTGTCGACCACGTACTGGGGCTTGATGACTTCGGTATTGGACTTGTCGTAGCTCAGACAGTCGCGGCTGCGCCAGCCTTCGATGGTGTTCCACCATTGACCCAGAGCTGCCTCATCGGGACGCTGTGCCGACTCGCGCAGCATGGCGATCAGCTCGCTCAGCACATCCTTGACATCGCCCACGATGGGCACATCCACCTTCACGCGCTTGGAGATGGAGGAAGGATCGATGTCGATATGGATGATCTTGCGCTCCACCGACATGAAATGCTTGGGATTGCCGATCACGCGGTCGTCGAAGCGAGCACCCACAGCCAGCAGCACATCGCAGTTCTGCATGGCATTGTTGGCTTCAATGGTGCCGTGCATGCCCAGCATGCCCAGGAACTTCTTGTCGCTGGCAGGATAAGCGCCCAGGCCCATCAGCGTATTCGTGACTGGGTAGCCCAGCATGTCCACCAGCTGACGCAGCTCGTTGCAGGCATTGCCCAGCAGCACGCCGCCGCCGGTGTAGATGTAAGGGCGCTTGGCCGTCAGCAGCAGCTGCAAGGCCTTGCGAATCTGGCCCGCATGGCCCTTTTTGACGGGGTTGTACGAGCGCATTTCCACTTTTTCGGGATAGCCCGTGTACAGCGCCTTCTTGAAGGACACGTCCTTGGGAATATCCACCACCACAGGGCCGGGACGGCCGGTGCGGGCGATGTGGAAAGCCTTTTTCATGGTCTCCGCCAGCTCGCGCACATCCTTGACCAGGAAATTGTGCTTGACGATGGGACGCGTGATGCCCACGGTGTCGCACTCTTGAAATGCGTCGGTGCCGATGTAATTGGTCGATGTCTGGCCCGCAATCACCACCATGGGGATGGAGTCGGTATAGGCAGTGGCAATGCCGGTCACGGCATTGGTCAGACCGGGGCCGGATGTCACCAGCGCCACGCCCACCTCGCCGGTGGCACGCGCAAAGCCGTCGGCAGCATGCACGGCCGCCTGCTCGTGGCGCACCAGCACATGCTGAATGCTGTCTTGCTTGTAGAGCGCGTCGTAGATATAGAGAACTGCCCCGCCAGGATAACCCCACAGGTGCTTGACACCTTCAGCCTGAAGCGACTTGATGAGGATTTCGGAGCCCATCAGTTCCTGGGCGCCCTTGGGGGACGATGCGGCGGCTGCAGAGGCCAGCTCGGCTTTGGAGATTTCCATGATCAACCTTTGTGAATTTCTCTAACGAAAAACCTTCGGTGCCCTTAGCCTGAAGCCCTTGTGAGGCCGGTTTAGGACTTAAGACCACATGCCATGGACGTTTGTGTGTACGTCGGACCGTGATCCGTTTGCTTCTTTAAGTTGAAGATCATTATCGCACTGCAACAAGACCTTCAATTGCAGTACACAAAAAAACATCATCGAATGCGATAATCTGCAACTTTCATCACCAAACAACTCCCGCTTTTTCCAGGGTTACTCTCTCTTGGCCACAGAACAAGAACTGTCTGCATTCCTCAAAGACGTTGAAAAGCGCGCCTTCAAACGCAGCGTTTTCCATGTCCGCGACGAGGAGGCCGCCCTGGATATCGTGCAGGACAGCATGCTCAAACTGGCCCAGCATTACGGGGACAAGCCCGCCAACGAGCTGCCCATGCTGTTCCAGCGCATCCTGTCGAACAGCACGCTGGACTGGTTTCGCCGCCAGAAGACCCAGAAAGCCGTCTTCACCCACTTCAGCGACCTGGAGTCCTCCGTAGACTCAGACAGCGACTTCGACTGGCTGGAAACCTATGCCACCAACAGCGACGAATCGGCCGCCAGCAATGCCGAAAGCCTGACCGAACGCAAGCAGACCTTGCAAAGCATAGAAAAAGAGATACAGGAGCTGCCGGCGCGTCAACGCGAGGCCTTTCTCATGCGTTACTGGGAAGAGATGGATGTCGCGGAGACGGCTGCCGCCATGGGTTGTTCAGAAGGCAGCGTCAAAACCCATTGCTTTCGCGCCATCCAAACATTGAGCAAGGCACTCAAGGCCAAAGGAATCGAGTTATGAAAACCGTGCCCACCCTCCGGCAAGAACAGGCCGTCGACCGCATCGCCCGTCAAATCACTGCACGACTGAGTGAGGGTGAAGCCTTGCTCCCCTATGAAGTCACCGAGCGTCTGCGCGCCTCGCGCGAGCAAGCCGTGTCCATACGCCGCCGCGAAGCGTCCGTGCTGCGCGTTCAGACCAGCAGCGCTGCATCGGCCCAGGGCAATACCCTGACCCTGGGCAGCCCCGACGAGGGCAATGGCTGGTGGCGCACCCTGGTCTCGGCGATTCCGGTTTTTGCACTCATTGCGGGCCTGGTGATCTACAACTCCGACACCGAACAAAGTATGCTGAGCGAAGTCACCGAGGTCGATACTGCCTTGCTGACCGACGATCTGCCCCCTGCCGCCTACTCTGACCCTGGCTTCATCCAGTACCTCAAGACCTCGGCCGCCACACCATCAGAACACTAAACAGCCTGCCGCCCTGCATTGATGCCCACTGAGAAGCGCTCCCTCCTGAAACCCGAGAACACCGCCGCCGTCATGGCGGCGCTGTTGTTGGTGGCCTTGGGCTGGACGGGGTGGAATGTCGTACAGCAGGTCAGGCTGGCACCCAGCTCCGTGCCGCCGGCCACAGTCGCATCCTCCAGGTCCATGCATGCCGACCCCTCGACACGCCAGAGAGCCTCGGCCCAGGCCTCGGGCCCCCGCTGGGGAGAGCTCAGCAGCCACCAGCGCGAAATCCTGCAGCCCCTGGAAGAGCGCTGGGCCATGATAGGTTCGGTGCAGAAGCGCCGCTGGATTGCCCTGGCCGATGGCTTTGACAAGCTGAGCGAGCGCGAACAGCAAAAGCTTCACGACCGCATGGAAGACTGGTCCGGCCTGAGCGCTGCCCAGCGCAATCAGGCACGCCTGAACTTCGCCATCACCAACAAGCTCGCTACAGACAAGCAGGCCCAGTGGGAGGCCTATCAAGCCCTGAGCGATGAAGAAAAGCGATTGCTGGCAGCCCGCGCCACCCCCAAGGTGGTGACCGCCGCCCCCGCCATCAAGCCCGTGCCCACCAAGAAGCTGGCCCGCATTCCCGCAGCCACGGCCTCTCCCAACACGGTGCCCAATCTACCCAAGATTCCGCCCGCGACCATTCACCACCCACCGCCCCCCGTGCCTTCCACGCCGGCCATGGTGGAAACCCACCCGGTCCGCACGCCTTCGGTGATTGTGGAGACGGCGCCCGTGGACATTCCACGCGCCACCCCCATCACCCTGCCGCCGCTGGATGCTCCAGGTCAAGACGCGCACCAATGACAGTACCGGTGCGGCAACCGAGTGCCAAGCCCGCTGACCTGAGCCCTACAATGCCCTCATGCAGCAAGACACCCCGGCAGCACCCTCATCCACTCCTGATTTCATAGCTCCAAGCCTGCGCCGCCGCATGGCTTGCTGGCTTTATGAAGGCATGCTTTTGTTTGGCGTGGTGTTCATCGCCGGCTATCTGTTCGGTACGCTGTCGCAGACGCGCAACGCACTCGACAACCGTCATCTGCTGCAGGCCTTTATGCTGGTGGTGCTGGGCATTTACTTTGTCTGGTTCTGGAGCAAGGGACAGACGCTGGCCATGAAGACCTGGCATATCCGCGTGGTCGACACCCAGGGGCGCCCCCTGACGCAAACCCGTGCCCTGCTGCGCTACGCTGCCAGCTGGATGTGGTGGCTGCCGCCGCTGGCCCTGCTCTACCCGCTGGGCCTGCCGCCGCTGGAGGTGCTGCTGCTGCTCACTGGCTGGATTCTGATCTGGGCGCTGCTGAGCCGTTTCCACCCCCGAAAGCAGTTCTGGCACGACGCCTGGGCCGGCACCCAGCTGATACATCAGGCTCCCGCCCCCAAACGCATCCGCTGACCCGATCTTTCCATGAGCACCTCATCACCCGACCCCGTCAACCCTCAAAAAAGCCGTACCGGACTGTCCCGGGTGCTGCATGCCGGCGGCTACTCGCTGGCCGGCCTCAGGGCCGGCTGGCATGAAAAAGCCTTTCAGCAAGAAGCCGTCTGCGCATTTGTAATGATCCCGCTGGCATTCTGGCTGAGTCAGAACTGGGAGCAGACAGCGCTGCTGGCCGGCAGCGTCATCCTGGTTCTCATTGTGGAACTGCTCAATACCGGTATAGAGGCCGCCATAGACCGTATCGGCCCCGAATGGCATGAGCTGTCCAAGAAAGCCAAGGACATGGGCAGCGCCGCTGTATTCCTGGCCCTGTGCCTGTGCGGTGCCGTCTGGGCCGCCGCTCTTTATCACCGTTTCATCGTATGACTCAACCCGCATTTTCCATCTGCGTGTACTGCGGCTCACGCCCCGGCACCAACCCTCAATTCACCGAAGTCGCCAAGGCCGTTGGCCAGTGGATAGGCTCGCGCGGCGGCCAGCTGGTCTATGGCGGCGGACGCAGCGGCCTGATGGGTGTGGTGGCCGAAGCCACGCGCGAAGCTGGCGGCCGTGTCGTCGGCATCATTCCTCAGGCACTGGTCGACAAGGAGCTGGCCAACCAGGCCTGCGACGAGCTGCACATCGTCAAGAACATGCACGAACGCAAGGCCATGATGGCCGAGCGCAGCGATGCTTTCGTGGCCCTGCCCGGCGGCATCGGCACGTTTGAGGAGCTGTTCGAAGTCTGGACCTGGCGCCAGCTGGGCTACCACGACAAGCCCATCGGCATTCTCAATGTGGATGGCTATTACGACGCCATGCTGCAGTTTCTTCAGTCCTGCGTGGGCAACGGCTTCATGGGCGAGTGGCAGATGGGGCTGGTCGAAAGCAGCAGCGACACTTCGGCTCTGCTGCAAAATCTTGTCCAGAATGCCGGCAGCCAGCTGGATACGCCGCCGCTGCGCTCCGTGATCTGAGCCCTGCTGAACAGCATCCACCGGACTGCCGTCCTTCGGGCAAAGCTGCAGGCCCGGCTTAGGGCCAATCAAAAAGCCAGACTCAGGGTCTGGCTTTTTGATTGGGGCACATGCCTGGGGCACATGACCGGAGCGCGTCAGCCCGTTCAGACAGCTGTGTCGTCCAGCTCGCCGGTACGGATGCGTACCACGCGCTCCACGGGAGTGATGAAGATCTTGCCATCGCCAATCTTGCCGGTGCGAGCGACATTGACGACGGCGTCCACGCAGCGATCCACGTCTTCGTCGCGCACCACCACTTCGATCTTCACCTTGGGCAGGAAATCGACCACATATTCGGCGCCACGGTAGAGCTCGGTATGGCCTTTCTGGCGGCCGAAACCCTTGACTTCGGTCACGGTCAGACCGTTCACCCCACACTCGGCCAGGGCCTCGCGCACTTCCTCGAGCTTGAAGGGCTTGATGACGGCGGTAATCATTTTCATGGGGCTAGTTCCTCAATGGATTGAAATCGGCAAAACACCGGAGGCAAAGACTCAGGCGCGAAATTTGTTGGTGATGGGATAACGCCAGTCCTTGCCGAAGCTGCGCATCGTCAGGCGCGGACCGACCGGAGCCTGGCGGCGCTTGTACTCGTTGATTTGTATCAGACGCGTGACCCGTTCCACGTCCGCCGGCGCAAAACCCTCGGCGACGATGGAACTTATGCTGTCGTTGCTTTCCATGTAGCGGGACACGATGGCATCCAGCACCTCGTAGTCCGGCAGGCTGTCCTGATCCTTCTGATCGGGGCGTAGCTCGGCGCTGGGCGGGCGCGTGATGATGCGCTCGGGGATGGGGTCGAGCCCGGTGCCAAAGGGGTCGTTGGCATTGCGCCAGCGCGCCAGCGCGAACACCTCGGTCTTGAACACGTCCTTGATGACGGCAAAGCCGCCGGCCATGTCGCCGTACAGCGTGCAGTAGCCGGTGGACATCTCGCTCTTGTTGCCCGTGGTCAGCACAATGGAGCCAAACTTGTTGCTCATGGCCATCAGCAGGGTGCCGCGAATACGGGCCTGCAGATTTTCCTCGGTCGTGTCTTCGGCACGCCCGGCAAACGTGCCGGCCAGCGCCGCCTTGAAGGCCTCGAACTGCGGCGCGATATCGATCTCTTCGTGCTGCACGCCCACGCGTTCGGACATTTCGCGCGCGTCCAGCCAGCTGATATCGGCCGTATAGGGCGAAGGCATCATGACCGTGCGTACCTTGTCCGCACCCAGAGCATCCACGGCAATGGCCAGCACCAGGGCCGAATCCATGCCGCCCGACAGGCCGATGAGCGCGCCCGGAAATCGGTTCTTGCCCACATAGTCGCGCACGGACAGCACCAGCGCAGACCAGAGCGCCTGATGATGGTCCGGCAGAGGCCTGACTTCGCCCATCAGCGTCGCGCCGCCATCGCCCGCATGCGCAGCCACCATGGGCAGATCTTCCTCGAAGGCCGCCGCACGCGCCGCCACCTGGCCGTCGGCCTGCACCGCGAACGAGCAGCCGTCGAACACGACTTCATCCTGGCCACCCACCAGATGGGCATAGACCAAAGGAACCGCGTTTTCCACGGCGCGCTGCGCAATCACCACCTCGCGCTCCAGGGGTTTGCCACTATGGAATGGCGAGGCATTGATGACGACCAGCAACTGGGCGCCTGCGGCCACGGCGGCACGGGCCGGGCCGGCATGCCAGGCATCCTCGCAAATCAGCACACCGATACGGATGCCGTCGAGCTCGAAGACGCAGCTTTCCTTACCGGCCGCAAAGTAGCGCTGTTCGTCAAACACGCCAAAATTGGGCAGCAGTTGCTTGTAATAGTGTGCAATCCGCTGGCCGTCACGCAGCACGCTGGCAGCGTTGAACAAAGTCCCGCCCTGCGCATCGCGCTGCGGGTGACCGATGACCAGGGCCAGCCCCGGCCATTGGCAGCTGGCCTGCTGCAGCTGCTTCAAAGCCTCGTCGCAGGCATCCAGAAAAGCCGGACGCAGATAAAGGTCTTCGGCAGCATAGCCACACAGGGCCAGCTCGGGCGTGAGCAGCAGGCGGGCACCGTTGGCATAAGCTTGTTCGGCAGCGGCAATGATTTTCTGGACATTGCCAGAGAGGTCTCCCACAACAAAATTGCGTTGGGCACAGCAGATGGAAAGCGTCATGAAATGCAAGCTAGGCGGTGAGGCCACCAGCCCCCGCGACAATCAGGGCATGGCCGAAAACAAGATTATCACTCGCGTGCTTGCCAGCGTGCAGCAGCTGGACGCACAAACCTGGAATGTGCTGCTGGCCTCTCAATCCACGCCCACGCCCTTCATGCGTCACGAGTACCTGGCTGCGATGGAGCAAAGCGGCAGCGCCACGCCCGATACGGGCTGGATCGCACGGGTCATCACCGTCTGGGACGGCGATGAGCTGCTGGCGGCCTGCCCCCTCTATATCAAGACCCACTCCTACGGCGAATATGTGTTTGACTGGGCCTGGGCGCGTGCCTACCAGCAGCATGGCCTGCCTTACTACCCCAAGGGTTTGCTGGCCGTCCCCTTCACGCCCGTGCCCGGCTCCCGCCTGCTGGCGCGCAGCCAGGCGCTGCGTGTGGCGTTGGTGCATGCCGTCCAGGCCTGGGCAGTCGAGCAGCAGCTGTCATCGCTGCACTTGCTGTTCGGTGATGCCGACGATCTTGCCGCCTGCGCTGCGGCCGGCTGGATGCAGCGCAGCACGGTGCAGTTTCACTGGACGAACACGCCGCCCGCACTACCCGCTGCGGACGCCACTCGGCCTGCAGAGGCAGAGGCCGCCAGCCTGCAGGCCTGCGCCGGCACTGCGGCGACAGCGTCCCGCTGGAAGGACTTCGACGACTTTCTGGGCTCGCTGAACCAGGAAAAGCGCAAGAAGATCCGCCAGGAGCGACGCAAGGTTCGCGGAGCCGGTGTGAGCTTCAGGGCCATCAAGAGCTGCGATATCGGTGAACAGGACTGGTCCTTCTTCTACCGCTGCTATGAACGCACCTACCTGGAGCATGGCAACCCACCTTATCTGACACCAGAGTTCTTTGCCACCATGGCCTCGGCCATGCCCGAGAACTGGGTGATGTTCATCGCCGAGCGCAACGGGCAACCGATCGCCTCAAGTTTGATAGCTATTACCGCTTTTGAGTCAACGATTTCAGCATTAGATCCATTGTTTTTTGAAGACAGGCAAACGCAAGCCGCTATCAATAGCAAGGTCGCCTATGGCCGCTACTGGGGCGCTCTGGAGCGGGTCGACAGCTTGCATTTCGAAGCCTGCTACTACCAGCCCATCGAATGGTGCATTGCCAACGGCTTTGACCGTTTCGAAGGCGGCGCCCAGGGAGAGCACAAGATGGCCCGCGCGCTGCTGCCCGTGGAGACCCCCAGCGCCCACTGGGTGGCCCACCCGGCTTTTGCCGATGCCATCGAGCGCTTTTTGCAGCGCGAAGGCGAAGGCATGGCCCAGTATGTGCAAGAGTTGCAGTCCCATAGCCCGCTGCGCAGGGCCTGAAGGCGGAGACAAAAAGGCCGCTTTGCAGCAGCCTTGATTCCCGGACCCTTGGAGACATTCAGAAGGTTTCCCAGTCATCCTCGTTCAACGAGGACTTGGGGGAATTGCGGACAGGCGCGGATTCGCTCGCCATGGAACCGCCCATCAAGGAGCGCGGAGCCGCCTGCCTGGGTGCCGGCTGGGCTGCCACACGGCGGGCAGGCGCCTGGCGCGCCGGTGCGGCAGCAGCGGCCTTGGCTGGCGCGGCGGCACGTGAGACAGTCTTTGGCGACTGTTCGTAAGCCGCTGCGCCTGGCAGCTGAAACACCGCCACGGCCTGGACCAGATCCTGTGCCTGTTTGCGCAGCGCACCGGCGGCGGCTGCGCTTTCTTCGACCAGCGCCGCATTCTGCTGCGTCGTCTGATCCATCTGCGTCACCGCCTCGCCCACCTGGGCCACACCCTGGCTCTGCTCCTGGCTGGCGGCACTGATTTCGGTCATCAGGTCCGTCACCCGGCTGATCGCCGACACGATGTCGGCCATGGTTGCTCCGGCCTTGTCCACCAGCTGGGTGCCCTGCTCCACCCGCTGCACGCTGGTGTTGATCAAGGCCTTGATTTCCTTGGCAGCTTCGGCGCTGCGCTGGGCCAGCGTGCGCACCTCGCCCGCCACCACGGCAAAACCACGGCCCTGCTCACCGGCACGCGCCGCTTCCACGGCCGCATTCAGCGCCAGGATATTGGTCTGGAAAGCAATGGAGTCGATGACGGTGATGATGTCGGCAATCTGCTGGCTGCTGCTGTTGATGCCCTTCATGGTCTCCACCACTTCGGCCACCACGGCTCCGCCCTGCGCTGCCACCTGGGAAGCGTTCACGGCCATCTGATTGGCGGCACGGGCGTTGTCGGCGTTCTGGCGCACGGTGGAGCCCAGCTGCTCCATGGAAGCAGCGGTCTCCTCCAGCGCACTGGCCTGCTCCTCGGTGCGGCTGGAGAGATCGGCATTACCCGAGGCAATCTGCGAACTGGCAGAGGCCACGCCCTCTGCGTTCTGACGTACCGTGCGCACGGTCTGCACCAGACTGCTTTGCATGCGCTCCAGGGCGCCCAGCAGGCGACCGGTTTCATCCTCTCGCTCCACGCGAATGACGCCGCTCAGATCCCCATTGGCAACGCGGTCCGCGGCCTGCACCGCCTGCTCCAGCGGCGCACGGATGGAGCGCACCAGCCAGATGCCGGCGCCCAGGGCCACCAGCACCGCAATTGCTGCAGCCACGACCAGCAGGCTCACGGCACGGTCGTAAACCTGCTCGGAAGCCAGCGTCTCGCTTCTTGCTACATCACTGTTGAACTTGATCAGCTTCTGCAGGGTCGCCGAAGACGCGTCGTAGAGTTTGAGAGACTCGCCTCCCAGCAATTGCTTGGCCTGCTCCTTGTCGCCGCTGCGCGAAACCTCGAACAACCGCTTGTTCAGTTCCACATAACGCTCCCGCTCGTGCAGGAACTGCGTATAGAGCTCGCGCTCCTCGGCCGTGAGAATCAAAGGCTCGTAGAGCTTTTTGGCCTCGGCCAGATGTTTTTGCAATTGATCGAACTGGGTTTCCACCTGAGCCATATAAGCGGGCTCGTCATTATTGACATGCCGCAACTCGAGCAAGCGGGTGCGTGCCAGGTCGGTATTGAGGGTATTGATCACTTCCACACTGGGCAGGGCGTTGCCGGTGATGGTCTCGGCACTGGAGCGCATGGAGCGCAGCTGCAGCAAAGCCATGGCGACCACCACGACCAGCAACACGACCAGAATCCCGAACGTGCCGAGAATCCGCGTGGAGATTTTGATGCTTTTCATTGATTGCACCTCCCTCTATTACCAATTAGTTTTTTATAAATACTTCTGTTGAATCCAGGCCTGCGAAGCGCATGAATTCACTTTTTTCTGCTCGATCGGGAAATATCTCTCTGAATGGCACACAAGAGATGTAATGAACCGGATACCGGCTTATATGTTTTCAATTGTTTCCAGTTTCATAAACCTTGCCTATCTTCAAGAGCCTACAAATACGTAGGCAACCACTTACATCACCCCATTGGTTACTAGTAGTTACCAGTGACCGCGGCTAGGGATTCTGGATGGCGCCACAAATTACATTGCTTTGAAAAAGCACCAAGCCACCCTTCTTCTTGATCAATATCAAGACAGTTTGGAGAAAGCTTGTAAAAAACCCCGACAGCTTTCGCTATCGGGGTTTTGAGAAAAAGGTCATTGAAACCGGAAAATCCTCAGAACTGCTCCCAGTCCTGGTCGCCTTTCAAAGCGGGCTGTGCCGCAGGCACCGCCTTGACCTGCCCCTGGCCGGCCAATGCAGCGACTTGCGGGCCTGCGCTCTTTGGGGTCTTGGCAACTGTCGGTTCCGTACGGTTGCGCAAAGCCGCCGTGGCAAAGCTCTGTGCCTGATTGCCGAGCTGAAAAATCGCCACCGAATCGACCAAGGCCTTGGCCTGGCGCTGCAGCGAGTCGGCCGCCGCGGCACTTTCCTCCACCAGGGCCGCGTTCTGCTGCGTGGCCTGATCCATCTGGGTGATGGCTTCGCCGACCTGGGCCACACCCTGGCTCTGTTCGCTGCTGGCGGCGCTGATCTCGCCCATGATGTCCGTCACGCGGCCGATGGCCGTCACGATTTCGGCCATGGTGGCCCCGGCCTTGTCCACCAGTTGCGAGCCCTGCTCCACACGCTCCACGCTGGCATGAATGAGCTGCTTGATTTCCTTGGCGGCTTCGGCGCTGCGCTGGGCCAGCGTGCGGACCTCCCCCGCCACCACGGCAAAGCCACGGCCCTGCTCACCGGCACGCGCGGCCTCCACGGCTGCGTTCAGGGCCAGGATATTGGTCTGGAAGGCGATGGAGTCGATCACGCCGATGATGTCGGCAATCTGGCGGCTGCTGTCGTTGATGCCTTTCATGGTGTCTACCACCTGGGCCACAACAGCACCGCCGCGGCCCGCGACATCGGAAGCGTTCCTGGCCATCTGGTTGGCGCTCTGGGCATTGTCGGCGTTCTGACGCACGGTCGAGCCCAGCTGCTCCATGGACGCAGCCGTTTCCTCCAGAGCGCTGGCCTGGCTTTCGGTACGCGATGAAAGATCGGCATTGCCCTGGGCGATCTCGCTGGACGCCAGGGCCACGCCATGGGCATTGCCGCGCACATCCTGAACCACGGAGGACAGCTGGCGGCGCATGTCCTCCAGCGCGTTGAGCAGCAAGCCCATCTCGTCGCGGCGCTGGTTCTTCATCACCATGCCCAGCCTGCCGGCCGCCACGGCCTGCGCCAGCTCCACGGCCTTGGCCACGGGTGCCGTGATGGCACGTGTCATCGCAATACCGACCACGGCGGCAAACAGTACCACCAGCGCCAGCGTGCCGAGCAGCCAGTAGCGAGCCAGCTCGAAGCTGGATTTTTCGGCTTGCTGGGCCTGAGCCGCGTTCTCGAGCTGCAGCGTCATCAGCTTGCCTGTGCTTTCCGCCAGCTGGCTGAAGGCCTGCTCGGACAGCCCGGCAAAGAACAGGCCCAGTTCATCGGCCATGCCCGCCTGGCTGTCCACGGTGTTGTAGTCGCCGTCGCGCGCCCGTGCCAGCAACTGCTCGTGCAGCTTCAGGAAATTCGCCTTGTTGGCCTGATAGCCCTCATAGGCCTGGCGCAGCGGCTGGCTGGCAATCAGCTCGTTGACCACCTTCTCCTGCTCGGCAATGGTCTTCAGGCGCTGCTGGATCTGCTGCTCGTAGCCTTCGATCTCGACTAGCGTGCGTGCAGTGGCGATGCCTGCCTCATGGCGGCGCAGCCGGTTGTACTCGGAGCGCATGGAAGCCGCGTTGTAGACGCTGGGCAGCGCCACCTCGGATACCTCGCGACCCGCTGCATGAATGCTGGACAGCTGCAGCCAAGCCACCAGCCCGAGTAATGCAGACAGCAGCACCAGCGCCGTAAAGCTGATGCCCAACTTGGTCCCCACGCGCCAGTCCGAAATCTTCCAACTCATGCGCATCCCCTCGTATGTATCGATGCAGGCAATAAAAAACGCACCAAGCGAGGTCCGCCGGGTGCGTTTCAAATTGTATAGATGCAGATGGCGAGGCTTCTCTGCAAGTAAAGGTTAGAGACCCTTTACTAGTTTGGATCAGCCCTTGTAGTTGGCGATACCGTCCACGATTTCCTTGTGTGCCGCGTCCACGCCCTTCCAGCCCAGAACCTTGACCCACTTACCCTTTTCCAGATCCTTGTAATGCTCGAAGAAGTGGGCTATCTGCTGCAGGGTCAGCTCATGGATATCGCTGAGGTGGTTGATCTTGTCGTAGGAAGGCAGCAGCTTCTGTGTGGGAACGGCCAGAACCTTGCCGTCGACGCCGGACTCGTCTTCCATCTCCAGGATGCCGATGGCACGGCAGGGCACCACCACGCCGCTGGGCAGGGGGAAGGGAGTCATCACCAACACGTCCACGGGGTCGCCGTCGCCAGACAGGGTCTGGGGCACATAGCCGTAGTTCACGGGGTAGTGCATGGCAGTGCCCAGGAAACGATCCACGAACAGGCAGCCGGATTCCTTGTCCACTTCGTACTTCACGGGAGCCGAGTTGGCCGAAATTTCGATGACGACGTTGAAGACTTCAGGCGTCTTGGAGCCGGGGGTCACATTGTTCAGAGACATGATGGTTGGGAGAAGTAATACAAAAAGCCCGCCAGAGCCGACAAAGCATCGGCACCTGAGGGTCAGCCCGAGATTTTAGGCGCATGACCCTAACGCTGGAATTACATGTTTGAAAGCAGGGTCCGCAGCGATGCATTAAAGGCGACCGGCCGCGGCCGGAATATCCATAAAATAGGCGATTTACCCTTTACCTGACAATGCTTCAAGCTCTCAAAAACAGAGCATCATGCATTCACAGGCTGGCGACGTCGCACGGGACCGCTGCGCTGCTCTACTGCCGCCTGCACCTCCTTGCGTAGCCCGAGCGCAAAGCCCAGTTCGGCCGCAACAAACAGCGGGCCAATCACCAAGCCCATCACATCGTCAAAAAACGCGGGCTTGCGTCCCTCCCAGTAGTGACCGACAAACTGGATCACCCATCCGAGCGCGAACAGGCCCAGCCCCCAGGCCAGCCAACTGCCCATGGGCTGCGCGGCAATGGGAGCAGCCAGCGCCAGCATGACGGCCAGCACCACGCTCATGAACAGGCCGTAGCGCCCGTCCAGCCGCCAGTAATACACTGCGGCGGCAAGCGCCGCCAGCAGGGCCAGGGAGATCGGCATACCACCCAGCGCACCCCATTGCAGCCTGGCCAGCAGAATGACCACTGCCTGCATGATCATCGGCACGCCGATGTAGTGCGTGACGATATTGCGTGGGTCGCGGTGGTAGTCGGCGTAGTTGGACAGTTGATCGATTAGGGTTTTCATCGCTGTATCTCCTGGTCGCTTGTCAGAGCATGGTGGCGCAGCATCAACCTTGCCGTCTGTCATGCCACCGACACAAGCGCTAATACCCTCACCCGGGCCTGCACTGGCCTCCGTGCCCCCTGCACGCAAGCGCGGCAGCTTCGAGCATGTCAACTCCAATGACCTCTGGGCCATCGTGCAGGCCGGTCGCTGGTTCCGCTCGCTGCCGCCCGAGTTGACCGCCCAGATGCAGCAACTGGCCCAGCCAAGGCTGCTGGCCGCCGGCGAATGGCTGTTTCGCCGCGGCGATGCCCCCTGCGGCCTGTATGCAGTGGCCAGGGGCTCGCTCAGCATCTCCGGCACAGCAGCGCTTCAGGAAAACACCCGCACGGCCTTGCTGACCTTGATCGAGCCGCCGAGCTGGCTGGGCGAGATCGCCCTCTTCGACGGCGAGCCCCGCACCCACGACGCCTGCGCCAACACCGCCTGCGCCCTGCTGCATATCCCGATACCGCCGCTGCGCGAGTGGCTGGATGCCAATCCGCATTGCTGGCGCCACATGGCCCTGCTGCTGACCCACAAGCTGCGTGCCAGCCTGATTGCCCTGGAAGAGCAGACCGTGCTGCCTGCACCGCAGCGCGTGATGTGCCGTCTGGTCCAGATGGCCATGGGCCACGAGCAATGGGCCGACCGCATGCGCACCCACCGCGAGCTGGCCGTTTCGCAGGAGCAGATCGCACGCATGCTGGGTCTGTCACGCCAGACCACCAACCAGATCCTGCAGGAGCTGCAGCAGGCCGGCTGGCTGCAGCTGCGGCGCGGCAAGCTGGAAGTTCTGGACCTGGCCGCACTCAAGGCTGCAGCACTCACCGGGCAGATACCCGCGAGCAGCTAGGCACTTGCCGCCAGGTTTGGAGCCGCAGCCCTGCCGCCCCGCTGTCCGCTTGGTGCTGGACAAGTCTGCTATCTCTTTGATAATGAAATCGGGTCTGGCGCACCAGACCCGGTTCAAGATCATCGCGGGCGATCCAGCCAGGTTCCGACATGCCGTCGTCGCCCGCCATAACAACGGATACCCCATGCCCCTGCCTCCCAGTGCCAGCCGCACGCCAGCCCCCATCCATATGCGCGACGTCAAATACCGAGGCTATGCCCGTGATGACGGCATGTGGGACGTGGAAGCCGAGCTGATCGACCAGAAAACCTATGACATCGAGCTGCACGGCCGCCGCAAAGTGCCGGCAGGCAAGCCGATCCACCATATGTGGATCCGCCTGACCATCGATGCCGACATGGTGGTGCACGGCATAGAGGCAGCCATGGACGACCACCCCCTGGGCCACTGCCCCCAGGCCACAAAGTCCATGCAGAAGATGGTGGGCTGCTGCATAGCCCGCGGCTGGCGCCGCGCGATTGCCGACAATCTGGGCGGGGTGGTGGGCTGCACGCATCTTCGCGAGTTGCTGTTCAATATGGCAACGCCCGCTTTTCACACCGTGCTCAACCAGTTCGGCACCAATGGCTCGGGCCTGCCACCACGCCACCTGGGCCAGTGTCTGGGCTGGGACTTCAACGGCCCCGGCGTGGCAGAGTTTTACCCCGAGTTCAAAGACTGGAAGCCGCAGGCTCAGCAGCAACCCAGGGAAACCACTACACAAGCCTGATCCACAATACCGACAAGCGCTACCAGCTATCAATTTTGATAGCTCACAACAAGCCCGCAGCCGGCCCGGACTTCGCTATTGCGGCACAATCTAGCCCATGGCAGAACGTGTGATTCCCTTGGTCGATGAGCGTGCGGCATCCCGCAGCGCAATCGTCCCCAGCCCCCTGCAGGCCCCTACCGGGCTGCTGCAGGATCAATGGGGACGGCCTTTACGCGACCTGCGCATCAGTGTCACCGACCGCTGCAACTTCCGCTGCAACTACTGCATGCCCAAGGAAGTTTTTGACAAGAACTACCAGTATCTGCCCCACAGCTCGCTGCTGAGCTTCGAGGAAATTACGCGCCTGGCCAGATTGTTTGTCGCCCATGGCGTGCGCAAGCTGCGCCTGACCGGCGGTGAGCCGCTGCTGCGCAAGAACATCGAAGCCCTGATCGCCCAGCTGGCCGAGCTGCGTACGCCCGATGGCCAGCCGCTGGACCTGACACTGACCACCAACGCCTCGCTGCTGGCACGTAAGGCCCGCGCCCTGAAGGACGCCGGCCTGAACCGCGTGACCGTCAGCCTCGACGGGCTGGACGACGCCGTGTTCCGGCGCATGAACGATGTGGATTTCCCCGTGACCGATGTGCTGGCCGGCATCGAGGCTGCGCAGGCCGCAGGTCTGTCGCACATCAAGGTCAACATGGTGGTCAAGCGCGGCACCAATGACGACCAGATCCTGCCCATGGCCCGCTATTTCCGCGGCACGGGAATCACGCTGCGCTTCATCGAATACATGGACGTGGGTGCCACCAACGGCTGGCGCATGGACGAGGTGCTGCCCTCGGACGAGGTGATCGCGCGTCTGCGCGCCGAGCTGCCACTGATCCCGCTGGCGCCCAGCGCCCCGGGCGAGACCGCCGTGCGCTGGGGCTATGCCGATGCCAATGGTCAATATGACCCGCAGCTGGGCGAGGTGGGCGTCATCAGCAGTGTGACCCACGCTTTCTGCGGCGACTGCAACCGCGCACGCCTGTCCACCGAGGGCCAGCTCTATCTGTGCCTGTTCGCCAGCCAGGGCTGGGACTTGCGCAGCCTGCTGCGCACCGGTGCCAGCGATGCCGAAATTGCTGCTGCCATTGCCCCCATCTGGCAACAGCGCAACGATCGCTACTCGCAGCTGCGCAGCGAGATGCCGCCCGATACGGCGCCGGTGCGGCAAGGTCGGCGCATCGAGATGAGCTATATCGGTGGCTGACTCACACATCACTCCTGAGCAGATCACCGGTTGCGTGCTGGCCGGGGGGCGCGGCGCGCGCATGGGCGGCGTGGACAAGGGCCTGCAGCACTTTCAAGGCTTGCCACTGGCATTGCACGCATTGCGGCGCCTGGCCCCGCAGGTCGGCCACCTGCTCATCAATGCCAATCGCAATGCTGCGGCCTATGCCGCCCTGGGCCAGCCGCTGGCTGCCGAGGTCTGCGCCGACAGCCTGCACGACTACCCCGGCCCGTTGGCGGGATTCATGGCCGGCCTCGCGCTTTGCCGCACGCCATGGCTGCTGTGCGTGCCCTGCGATACGCCGCTGCTGCCCCTCGATCTGGCGACGCGAATGCTGGCGTCGCGCGGCGATGCCGATATCGTCATCGCTCACGGCTGGGATACCGAGCATGCCCAGCCGGGTCAGCCGCCGCAACTGCGCCCCCAGCCCGTGTTCTGCCTGCTGCGGGCCCAGCTCGCCTCCAGCCTGGAGCGCTTCATCATCGGCGGCGGCCGCAAGATAGACGCCTGGACCGGCCAGCATCGCAGCGCCCAGGCCCTCTTTGACCGCCCCGGGGACGAGCAGGCCTTCAGCAACGCCAACACGCTGGCCCAGTTGCTTGATCTGGAGCAAATCGCCACCGAACGTCAATCCTGATTCACCGGCACGTCAAGCCAAAAGCGTAAAGTGCCACGCAGCCCCATGGCCGCATCCCGTCATGAGGTTTTTTTATTTTTTGCCGTTATGACTGCGACTTTTCAACCTGCCGCTTCCTCCAGCGCCCAGACGCTGACCACTGACCAGGTACTGCAACAGCTGCAGGCCCTGCTGCAGCCGCTGGGTGCGGTCGCCGAGGTGGAAAGCATCGCCCTGCCCGATGCTCTGGATCGTGTGCTGGCAGCCGATGTGATCTGCCCGGTCAACGTCCCCCCCCATGACAACAGCGCCATGGATGGCTATGCCTTTGCCGGCAGCGAACTGGAGCAGGCACGACCCGGCCAGCCACTGATGCTGCGTGTGGTGGGAACGGCTCTGGCCGGAGGGCCGTGGCAAGGCCGGCTTGGCGCGGGCCAATGCGTGAAGATCATGACGGGTGCGGTCATGCCTGTGGGCGCGGACACGGTAGTCGCCCATGAACAGGCCAGCGCTGACCAGGAGTGCATTCAGTTTGACGGCTGTGCCCTGCGGGCGGGCGCCAATCGTCGCCTGCGCGGCGAAGACCTGGAGCAAGGCTCCGTGGCGCTGCATGCCGGCCAGCGTCTCACGCCTGCCGCCCTGGGTCTGCTGGCCAGCCTGGGACTGGGCCAGGTCAGCGTGCGGCGCAGACTCAGCGTGGCTTACTTTTCCACCGGCGACGAGCTGCTCAGCCCAGGTGCCGAGCCGCGCGAGGGAGCCATCTACGACAGCAACCGCTTCAGCCTGCAGGCGCTGCTGCGCCGCCTGGGCGCCCATGTGCTGGACCTGGGGGCCGTGCCCGATGAGCCGACAGCGCTGGAAGACCGTCTGCGCGAAGCAGCCACCCTGGCCGATGTGGTACTGACCAGTGGCGGCATCAGCACCGGCGAGGCCGATCACACCCGTGCGATGCTGCAGCGCCTGGGCACCGTGCAATTCTGGCGTGTGGCCATGCGCCCCGGTCGGCCACTGGCGGTGGGTCTGCTCGCTCCGGCAGGCGGAATCTCCTTGACCAGATCAGCAGGCATCCCGATCAAGACAGGTCCAGGCGTCTCACAGAGCCAGGGCAATACTCCACCCACTCAGCGCCCGGCGGTGCTGCTGGGGCTGCCCGGCAACCCGGTGGCCGCCATGGTGAGCTTTCTGATGTTTGTGCGCCCGGCCCTGGCCATGCTGGCAGGCGAAAGCGGCACCCCCGTGCCATTGCTGCAGGCGATCAGCGGCGAGCGCCTGCGCAAACGCCCGGGCCGTACCGAATATCTGCGCGGCGTGCTCGAACTCAACGAAAAGGGTCAGGCCGCTGTGCGCACCACGGGCCCGCAAGGCTCGGGCGTGCTCAGCTCCATGGTCGCAGCCGACTGCATCATCGTGCTGGACGATGCGCGCGGCGATGTCCAGCCCGGAGAATCCGTCAACATCCTTCTGCTGCAGGGTCTGATCTGAAGACACACTTGCCGTCTGCTCCTCGACCCTCGATCCATTCTGGGAAATATTTCATGCCATACCAAGCCACCCACTGGGCCACAGAACCCACAAGGCAGGCCATCGATGCGCTCAAGGGCGCGAACTTGCTGGAATTCGGCACCCCCTGGTGCGGCCACTGCCAGCGCGCCCAGCCGCAGCTGCAGTCCGCGCTGGCTGCGCAGCCTGAAGTGGCGCACATCAAGGTGGAAGACGGCCCCGGCCGGCCATTGGGGCGCAGCTATCGCGTCAAGCTCTGGCCCACGCTGATTTTTCTGCGTGACGGCAAGGAGGTGGTGCGCATCGTGCGCCCCGAAACCGAGCAGCAGATCCGCGAAGCGCTGGCACAGATCACGAACTGAGCCTGCACAACTGGCCCGGCCGGCTCCTGGTTCAGCCGTTTTTGAGGGCCAGCTCCACGCCCTTGTTGGCCAACGCATCGGCGCGCTCGTTGCCGGGGTCCCCGGCATGGCCCTTGACCCAGCGCCAGTCGATACGGTGGCCGCTGCCCTGCACCAGCGCATCCAGCTGCTTCCATAGCTCAACATTCTTGACAGGCTCCTTGGAAGCGGTGACCCAGCCCTTAGCCTTCCAGCCCTGTATCCACTCGGTAATGCCTTTGCGCACGTACTGGCTGTCCAGATACAGCACCACATCGCAGGGACGCTTGAGCGCGGACAGCGCCTCAATCACGGCCTTGAGCTCCATGCGGTTATTGGTGGTTCCCAGCTCACCACCGAAGAGTTCCTTCTGTGCCGATCCAGCCTGCAGCAATGCGCCCCAGCCTCCAGGCCCGGGATTGCCCTTGCAGGCGCCATCGGTATAGATCACAACTTGATTCAATTTTCTTCCTTGTTACGCCAGAACATGTCCGGCGGCTGCTTCTGGGTCACGGGCGCCTTCATGCCGGCCGGCACGCTGCTCTTGCGCCAGCTCGGGCTCATCAGTCGCATGCCCTGCACGCGCTTGACGGCCACCACGCAATAGACGCCCCCCATCACCGGCCAGCATCGGTGGCCCAGGCCTTCCATGAACTGCCAGCGGCTCAGCCACTTCTCACTTTGAGTGGCAGGACGATAACAGCCAAATTGCACGGCTTCGATCTCGAAGCTCAGCAATCGCAGCCAATCTCGCAAACGCCAGTAGCCCACGCCCAGGCTCAGATCCGGCAAATAGCCCGCGCTGCGCTCCACCCGGCGCTGCAAGCCCAGCAGACTGGAGGGATTCAGCCCGCTGATCACCAACCGACCTTCAGGAACCAGCACGCGCGCAGCCTCGCGCAATGCGGCATGCGGGTCGTTGGAGGCCTCCAGCGTATGCGGCATCAGCAGCAGGTCGAGGCTTGCCTCGGCAAAAGGCAGGGCTTCCGGGACGGTCCTTAGCGCCGGCATCAACGGGGCAAAATTCTGCATTTCATCGGCGGGCGGCTGCGCCTGTGACACTCGGTCCGCCGCCGCTTGCGCTACAGTGCCTGCTTTTGCATCCGGAACGGGATCAAGGCCCTCCAGCGCCAGCCAGCGATGGGGCATGCGGTTGCCACGCAGGCCTTGCAGCTGCGGCAAGCCCAGTTGCAGGGCGTGGTAGCCAAAGATATCGGCCACCGCCTCGTCAAAGCGCTGCTGCTCCCATTCCAGGAGGTAGTGCCCTAAGGCTGAATCCGTCCAGTGATGCATCTCTATAATTTTGCAGCTCATGAACCTGTTGCCCATTCCCGCCTTTTCCGACAACTACATCTGGATGCTCCACGATGCGGAACACGCCGTGGTCGTCGATCCGGGTCAGGCCGAGCCTGTGCTGAGCACATTGGCACAGCGGGGTCTGAAACTGCTGGGCATTTTAGTCACCCATCATCATGCCGACCATGTGGGCGGCATCGATGTCATTCGCGCGGCCACCGGCGCTCCCGTCTGGGGCCCAGCCTACGAGTCCCTGCCCGAGCCCGTCACGCGCGTGCAGGGCGGCGACAGCGTCGAGCTGCTCGGCGGCCCCTGGCAAGTCATCGATGTGCCCGGACACACCAGCGGTCATATTGCCTTCTTCAGCACCCGGGCTCAAAGCCAGCCCCTGCTGTTCTGCGGCGACACGCTGTTCTCGGGCGGCTGCGGCCGCCTTTTCGAAGGCACGGCAGCGCAGATGCAGGCCTCGCTGGACTCACTGGCCGCCCTGCCCGGCAACACGCTGGTGTGCTGCGCACATGAGTACACAATTTCCAACCTGCGATTTGCGCAGGCCGTGGAACCAAACAATCCAGAACTGGCTCAGTATCTGGAACATTGCCAGCAACTGCGCAAGAGCGGGCAGCCGACGCTGCCCTCCACATTGCAGACCGAGCTGGCCATCAACCCGTTCATGCGAAGCCGCGCTGCCGATGTGATCGCAGCCGCCGTGCACCATGATCCTCAAACCAGGCCCGAGGACCCCGCCAGCGTGCTGGCCACCCTGCGCCAATGGAAAAACGTTTTCTGATGAAGCTGCTATCCACCCTGCTGCTGACAAGCGCACTGATATTGACCGGCTGCGCCACCACCAGCAGCGTCGACCCCATGTATCCGAACGGCCCGCTCAAACCCCTGGGCCAAGGCAAAGTCGGCAGCTCCGAAGTCGCTGAACTGGAAGCCACGGGCGACCTCTGGGTTCGCATCCGCAAGGGCTTTGCCATGCCCAATCTGGAGCAGGATCTGGTCCAGAACCAGGAGCAGTGGTATGCCACCCGCCCCGACTATATCCAGCGCATGACGGAGCGATCGAGCAAGTATCTGTTCCACATCGTCGAGGAGCTGGAGCGCCGCAACATGCCGACAGAGCTGGCGCTGTTGCCGTTCATCGAAAGCGCCTTCAATCCTCAGGCCGTCTCCAGCGCCAAGGCCGCCGGCATGTGGCAGTTCATGCCGGCCACCGGCACCTATTTCGACCTCAAGCAGAATGTCTTCCGCGACGATCGCCGCGATGTGCTGGCCTCGACCCGTGCCGCGCTCGACTATCTGCAAAAGCTCTACAACATGTTCGGCGACTGGCATCTGGCCCTGGCCGCCTATAACTGGGGCGAGGGTAGCGTGGGCCGCGCCATCAAGCGCAATGAGAAGCTGGGCCAGCCTGCGGGCTACCTCGATCTGCAGATGCCGGCCGAAACCCGCAACTACGTGCCCAAGCTGCAAGCCGTCAAGAACATCGTGGCCGAGCCCGAGAAGTTCAACACAGAGCTTCCCATCATCGAAAACCACCCCTATTTCCAGGCCGTGGATCTGCCGCACGACATCGACGTGGAGCTGGTGGCCAAGCTGGCCGATGTCAGCGTGAATGACTTCAAGGCGCTCAACCCCAGCTTTCACAAGCCGGTGATCTTTGCGCGTGCCACGCCACAGGTGCTGCTGCCCTGGGACAACGCCAAGGTTTTCCGCCGCAATCTGCAGGCCTATAGCGAAGGCCAGTTTGCCAGCTGGACGGTATGGACCGTGCCCACCACCATCACCGTGGCCGAAGCCGCCCAGCGCGCGGGCCTTGGCGAAGCCGATCTGCGCGCCATCAACAACATCCCGCCGCGCATGCTGATCAAGGCCGGCTCGACCCTGATGGTGCCGCGCGATGCCAATGTCAAGACCGATGTGCCCGGCCATGTGGCAGACAACGGTCAGATCTCCTTCGCTCCTGAAGTCGTGACCGTGCGCACCACGGTCAAGGCGCGCAAGCGCGATACCCTGGTCAGCGTGGCCAGCCGCTATGGCATCAGCGTCTCCAATCTCGCTGACTGGAACGACCTCAAGTCGACGGCATCCCTGCGCCCCGGCCAGTCGCTGATTGCCTACCTGCCCAGCCGCACAGCCCGTAGCGCACGCGCCGAAAGCAATGACAGCTCGGCCCGCAACACCCGTGGCGGCAGCAAGGTGGCAACCGCCAGCAAGAACGCCAGAACCAGCAGCGCGCCAGCTCCCCGCGGCGGCAAGAGCGAACCCAAGGCTCGTGGCGGCACACCTGCCAAGAAGCGCAAATAAGCCTCGCCACCCGCAAAAAAGCCCGCTGCTCGCAGAACCAGCGGGCTTTTTTATCTCTGTTTAAAAGAAACAGATAGCAGCAGACGCTTTACAGATGGGCGATTAAGGCCAATCCAAACAATATTTTTTAGCGCCTGTCCACCAGCGCGTGGGCAATCGTGCCCAGATCCACATATTCAAGTTCGCTGCCTATAGGCACGCCGCGCGCCAGCCGCGTGACCAGGATGCCGCGCGACTTGAGCGCCTCGCTGATGGCATGGGCCGTGGCCTCGCCTTCGGCCGTGAAGCTGGTGGCCAGAATCACCTCCTGCACCGCGCCGTCACAGGCACGCTCCAGCAACTGCTTCATGCCGATTTCCTTGGGGCCCACGCCATCGAGCGGCGACAGCCGCCCCATCAGCACGTAGTAGTAGCCCTGGTAGGCCCCCGTGCGCTCCATGGCAGCCAGATCGGCCGGCGCCTCGACCACGCACAGCCGCGCGCCATCGCGCCCAGCGTCATCACAGATGCTGCAGATAGCACCTTCGGTAAACGTGTGGCAGCGCTCGCAGTGATGCACCGAGTTCACCGCAGAGTCCAGCGCCCGCGCCAGTTGCAGCGCCCCGGCCTGGTCACGCTGCAGCAAATGAAACGCCATGCGCTGTGCCGACTTGATGCCCACGCCCGGCAGCCGGCGCAAGGCCTCGATCAAGGCATCCAGAGATTGCACATCAGACACGGGTTGTCCTTTCAGTCACCAGAAAAAAGGCGATCTGCCACTGCGCAGATCGCCATTCACTCCCCTACACATCCCGGCCAGGGACAGCAGCAGGAGCCACATCGCGGCACCGCAGCCATCTTCGCCAGGGAAACGGCACTGCCGCTCAGGGGGAAATCCGTCAGAACGGGAACTTCATCCCGCCGGGCAGGCCTGGCATACCGGCAGTGATCTTGCCCATCTTCTCGTTGGAGGTCTCTTCGGCCTTGCGCACAGCAGCGTTAAAGGCGGCAGCCACCAGGTCTTCCAGCATGTCCTTGTCTTCGGCCAGCAGGCTGGGGTCGATGGTGATGCGCTTGACGTCATGCTTGCAGGTCATCACGACCTTGACCAGACCGGCACCGGATTCGCCTTCGACTTCGATATTGCCCAGCTCATCCTGAGCCTTCTTCAGGTTGTCCTGCATGGCCTGAGCTTGCTTCATCAAACCGGCGAGTTGTCCTTTGTTGAACATGAGAATTCCTTCTTTTGTTGAAACGCCTTATTCAGGCTGAATAGATATGGGTTTGATGCTACCGGGCACGATTTTCGCGCCAAAGTCTCGCATCAAGGTTTGCACCTGCGGATTGCTTTTGACAATGTCCTCGGCCAGCAACTGGCTGGCTTGTCTTTCCAGGGCCAGTCGGCGGGCAGGACTGTCCGTCACCGGCCCTTGCTCAACCTGCAATTGTCGCGCATGGCCGGCCGCTTCCAGCGCAGCGCGCAAACGATCACGTGTGCCAGCCTGATTGAGTGAGCTGGACTCCACACGCAATCGCCACAGATCGCCCTCACGACCCAGCAGCTGCGACTGCAGCGCCAGCTGCCGCGCCACGGCCACCACGGCTTCGCTCTGCAGCAATTGCTGCACCACGTCAAACCACAGATCGCCCTCGGGGGTACGCTCCACGGGGGGGGCATCCTGAGCCGTGCTGGCATAGCCGCCGCTTGCGCTCTGGGCTGCCGGCTCGTCCGACTCCATGGGCGGCATGGCATGCAGGGGCTGGCCGACATCCAGTTCGGCATCATCGCCCCAGCGCCCATCGTCAGACCAGCCCTCATCGGGCATGCCTGCCCAGGCCGCTTCGCCGGCATCCTGCTCTTCGGGAGCATCGGCCTCGGCGCTCTCGGACACATCGTCGGCAGGCATCTGGTCTGCCTCGGCGGCGGCTTCCTGATTCGCTGCAACCATGTTTTGCTGAACCTCAGCAGGTTCAGGCGTCACGGCAGGAGCTGGCGACCGGATCGGCTCCGGGGCTGCCTGCATCGCAGGCCTTGCAGCGGAGTACACAGCTGAATCTGAGCGATCAGCAACCGTTTGAATCTGTTCTGGCTCGGCCATGGCGGCAACTGACACAGGCTCTTGCGCTGGTGCCGGCTCTGCGGCTTGCACAACAGGCTGCTGCACAGGCGGCAAGGACTGGACCTCGGTCGCGGGCACCTCCATCGCCACCTGCGGTGAAGCCGGAGGCGGCTGAATCTGAGCCGGGGCCTGGACAACAGGCCGGCTAGGCCTCAGCGCCGGAGTTTTTTTTTCAGCCGTGCCGGCTTCAGCATTTTCCGGCTTGAAGGCCAGCAGCCGCAGCAATGCCATTGTCAGCGCCGCATATTCATCCGGGGCCAGTCCCAGCTCGACGCGGCCGTGCAGGCAGATGCTGTAGAGCAACTGCGTCTCGTCGCACGGCATCAGGCTTGCCAGCCGATCTACTTCGGCTGCCTCCGGGTCGCTGGCATCCAGCGGCATCTCCGGCACGGCCTGCAGTACGGCCATGCGCTGCAGAACGGCGCACATTTCCTCCAGTGTCGATGCCGCAGACAAGCCGTTGTGGCGCAGCTCTTCGGAGACTTCAACCACCGTGCGCCCGTGCCCCTGCGCCAGGGCATCGATCAGGCGAAAGACATGGCTGCGATCCACGCTGCCCAGCATCTGGCGCACCGTCGCCTCCTGCAACTGCCCGCTGCCAAAGGCAATCGCCTGGTCGGTCAGACTCAGCGCGTCGCGCATGGAGCCGCGCGCGGCACGTGACAGCAATCGCAGCGCCTGAGGCTCAGCCGGCACGCTTTCCTTGTCCAGCACATGGGTCAGGTGCTCCAGAACCGTATCGGGCGCCATCGGGCGCAGATTGAACTGCAGGCAGCGCGAGAGCACGGTGACTGGTACTTTCTGCGGATCGGTTGTGGCCAGCACGAACTTCAGATACTCCGGAGGCTCCTCCAGCGTCTTGAGCATGGCGTTGAACGCGGTGTTCGTCAGCATGTGCACCTCGTCGATCATGAAGACCTTGAAGCGCCCCTGCACCGGTTTGTACACCGCCTGCTCCAGCAGGCTCTGCACCTCATCCACACCGCGGTTGGATGCAGCATCCAGCTCGGTGTAGTCGGGAAAACGACCGCTATCGATTTCAGTGCATGCTGCGCATACCCCGCAAGGGGTTGCGGTGATTCCACCATTGCCGTCCAGGCCCTGGCAATTCAGCGACTTGGCCAGAATGCGCGACACCGTGGTCTTGCCCACGCCACGTGTGCCCGTGAACAGATAGGCGTGATGCAGGCGCTGCTGGGTCAGCGCATTGGTCAGAGCCTGAACCACGTGCTCCTGCCCCACCATTTCAGTGAAGGTACGGGGCCGGTATTTGCGAGCAAGCACTAAATAAGACATAGCCTATGATTCTACGGGGCCGGGACATGCCAACAAGCCTGCTCCTGGAATCTCATTTCACAGCTCGCGGAACTGTGTCGGTTTTGCATCTATAATCGGGAGTGACGGGCCTCCTCGCATGGGGAAGCAGCCAACCGGGTCAGGTGGGGAACCAAGCAGCCCTAACTGTGGATACAGTGCCGAGATCAGGCTCGTCACCTTTCGATGGAAACCTCTTTGACAGACAAGAGGCTCTCTTCCAAGAAAGGCCATTCTTCACCATGAACAACACCATGCTGTGGCGCTTTGTCCAGGATAAGTGTTTCGCATCGACGTCCCATGCTTGGGAAGGCCGCACCGTTCAAAGCCGAACCTGAGCCCGCCATTGCTTCAAGGTCTCCCGCAGGCCTTCGGCAGACAAAAGCGGCCACCAAGAAATCGGATGCAAAAAAGGCCGCAATTGCAATTGCGGCCTTTCCATTTTTACCGGACTGACATGGCGCCATGTTGGGACGCCATGAAAGCTCAAACCGGAACGCCCACCAGATCATGTCCCTGCGTGCCCACAATGCGCACGCTGATCAGCTCGCCCACCTTGTAGGTCTTGCTGGCCTTTTCGGGCGGCTGGATATGCACCACACCGTCAATCTCGGGAGCATCGGCATAGGTGCGGCCCACACCGCCCTTCTTGCCCAGACTGACGGCCTTGTCCACCAGCACCTTCATGACCTGGCCCACGCGACGCTGCAGACGCTGGGTGGAGACTTCCTCGGCCACTTCCATGAAGCGCGCACGACGCGCCTCGCGCACCTCTTCGGGCAGCATGCCGGGAAGTTCGTTGGCGGTGGCGCCTTCGACGGGGCTGTAGGCAAAGCAGCCGGCACGGTCGATCTCGGCTTCGCGAATGAAGTTAAGCAGATGCTCAAACTCTTCCTCGGTCTCGCCGGGAAAACCGGCAATGAAGGTGGAGCGAATCACCAGCTCGGGGCAGATCTTGCGCCACTCGCGGATACGGTCCAGATTCTTTTCGCCCGACGCGGGTCGCTTCATGCGCTTGAGCACATCGGGGTGGCTGTGCTGCAGGGGCACGTCCAAGTAAGGCAGGATCTTGCCTTCGGCCATCAGGGGCAAGACCGCATCCACGGTGGGATAGGGGTAGACATAGTGCAGACGCACCCAGGCGCCGTGCTGCTGCGCCAGCTTGCCCAGCTCGTCAGCAAGTTCCAGCATGCGGGTCTTGACCGGCTTGCCGTCCCAGAAGCCGGTGCGGTACTTCACATCCACGCCATAGGCCGAGGTATCCTGGCTGATCACCAGCAGTTCCTTGACGCCTCCTTCGAACAGCGCCTTGGCCTCCTTGAGCACATCGCCGATCGGACGCGAGACCAGATCGCCGCGCATGCTGGGGATGATGCAGAAAGTGCAGCGATGGTTGCAGCCTTCGGAAATCTTCAGATAGGCATAGTGCTTGGGTGTGAGCTTGATGCCCGCGTCGCCAAAGCTGCCGGGCACCAGATCCACGAACGGATCGTGCGGCTTGGGCAGGTGGGTGTGCACGGCGTCCATCACCTCCTGAGTGGCATGGGGGCCGGTGACGGCAAGCACACTGGGGTGTACTTCAGCCACCATGCTGGAGCCGCCTTCCTTGCCAGCCTTGGCGCCCAGGCAGCCGGTCACGATCACCTTACCGTTGGCAGCCAGAGCCTCGCCAATGGTGTCCAGGCTTTCCTTGACGGCATCGTCGATGAAGCCGCAGGTATTGACGATGACCAGGTCAGCGCCCTCAAAGGTCTTGGAGGTCTGGTAACCCTCGGCACTGAGCTGCGTGAGAATCAGCTCGCTATCAGTCAAGGCCTTGGGGCAGCCTAGCGAAACAAAGCCTACTTTGGGGATAGCAGCTTGCGTGGGGCTATCGGAGTCGATTGATTTCATTTGATTTTTCCAGCAGCGCAGCGTCTACGCGCCAAGCAGCAATTTTATTTCAACGGCCAGATCAGCAGAATCGACTCTGTGGTTCGAGCCCGCTGAGCGCACGATGAGAAAACCGGTAAACGAAAAAGGCGCTACAGTTTCCATGGCTGTAGCGCCTGTATTCTGGTGGGTCCTGCGAGATGTGTACTCACGACCAACAAATCAAAAGCCCTTGTCTTCGTCAAACATCGACGCGGGCCCAAACAGGTCAATCGCCGGATTTTACCAGCTACGCATCCGGGCTGCTCACGCCCTCCTGGTCTTTATCCTCACAGCTCAGTTATGAGGTGACCCGATCCTGACCACTCGGACGCCCGAGAGCGCTGCTCAGCTGAGAGCCAACAAGAAAAGGCCCCGAGCGTGAGCCGATTCAAGATTCGGCACCGACGCATTCGGGCTGTGGCCGACCTCCAAGCCTTGAACTTCAAGCAATCCGCAGCCGTCCACCCTCGACCTCTATGCCTGACTTGCAGTGACTTCTGCACCTGCGACAACGACAGCTTTACGCTGCAGGCCAGCCATACAAGCGAAAGGCTCGCAGCAGGATGACTGCGAGCCTTTTCTCCTCTCCTACATGATTTATCAGGACATCAGGCTTGCAGCCTACATTACCACTGCACCTTCACACCAATAGAAGCCTGCACCCCGCTCTTGACCCGGCTGTCGCCACCGTTGGCCCACAGCTTGCCCAACTCACCATAGACACTGGTGCGTGGGTTGATCTGCAGGCTGGCGCCGGCGGCCATCTCAGTCGCGGTATAGCCCCCCCTGGCCTTGATGTCGGTGGTTCCGCCGGGCGCTGCAAAGCTGGCGATATCGGTGGTGTTGCTGGCCTTGTAGACATTGATGCGGCCATAGGGCTGCAGAACGCCGGCACCGGTCGCAAAGTTGCCCTTGATGCGGGCACCCAGGCGCACGGTCCAGTCATCGTCGGCCTTGTTCTTGACCGTGGCCAGGCTCAGCGCCGTGTCATCAATGCTGAGCTTGCGGTAGATGATCTGCGCCTGGGGCTCGATCTGCCAGTTGGAGGTCACAGCAAAGGCCTTGCCCATTTCCAAAGACGCCAGCCAGCCGCTGCCCTTGGTGCGGGCCTGGGCCGTGTCGCCGGCCGTGCGCAGGTCGCTGCGGTAGTCGGAGCCTTGCAGCACAGCATCGGCATACAGGCCCGACTGGTCCTGCCAGGTGCCGTAGACACCCAGATAGCGGGTGCGCAGATTGTTGAAGCCCACGTACTGGCGCTCGACACCGCTGGCAAAGCCCTTGACGCTCATGTCGCCTTCGAGCTGACCGACATAGATACCGGCCTTGATGCTCTGGTCTGCATAGAGGTCCAGACCAGCCTGGAAGCCGGTCAGGTGACCACTGCTTTCCGGGCTGACCGTGCCTTGCTGGGTGATCTTGGGATCAGTGCGCAGAATCCGGCCCCAGACACGGCGGCTGGCGCCCGTGTCGGAACTGGTCGTGGCTTGCGTGCCTTCATCACCCATGCGCTTGCGCAGGTCACCCAGCATGGCCATGTCAGCCTGACGCAGCTGTGCGGGCAGGGCCGACAACAGCGGCACTTCGGCACGATAGGCCGTGGTCGAACCGCTTGCCGTCGAATGCAGAGCAGCCCCCTGAGAGTTCTGTGTCAGGCGGTACTCGTAGGCTCCCGCATCCACATGCCCCCCTGCCAAAGTAAAGCTGTTGGCTTGCAGACTGCCACCGTTCTCCGTGCCGACGACCTGAATGCCTGAACCGGTGGTCTGCGCCCCCAAGCCACCGGCATTGGTGATCTGGATGGTGGTGTTGCCACTGGCCACAGCATTGCTGCCACTCAGCAGCAGCTTGTCTGTTGCACTGCCGTCGGCAGCCAGCACGGTCGCGATACCCAGCGTGCCGCCATTGCCTACGTAGGGGCCTGTGACCTTGAGTACCGTGCCCGGTGTGGCACCGCTATTGCTGCTGAGCTTGACCGTACCACTATTGCTCAGACTGGACAGCGTCTGGTTGTAGCCCGCCAGATCCAGCATGGCTCCACTGGCTACGGTGTGAGCAGAGGCGCCACTGAAAGCATTGACAGCACCTGCTTGCAGAGTTCCCTGAGCCACTTCGGTCACGCCGGTGTATCTGTTGGCAGTGCCCGTCAGTGTCAGCGTCCCTGTTCCTTGCTTGGTCAGCACGCCGGCACCGCTGATAGCCCCCGCCCAAGCTGCGCTGTTGATGCCGGTATCGATCACCGAGCTGTTTGTGCCAGTCATCAGCAGATTGTTGGCAATCGTCATGCCGCTGGCGGCTAGACCCAATGTGGTTCCATCCCCCATGGACAGTGTGCCTGTACCCAGACCCAGCGCATTGCCCAGATTGATACGGCCTTGCTTGAGCTTGACTCCACCGCTGAAAGTATTGGCGCCACTCAGCACAAGGGTACCGGAGTCGACCTTCTCGATACCGCCAGTGCCGACCAGCGGCGCCGAGATCGTGGCGGTGGTGCCGGCGTTGACGCGTACCGCGGCCAGGGTGCCGTCAACTGCATTGACCGGTGCCAGCGCGCTGCCCGCTCCAGCGACGAGGTTGTATCCATCGGTCAGGAACTGCATACCGGTGAACGACTGCTGGCCGTCCACGGTGACGGTGCCGCTGGCACCGCCAAAGACCGCGAACTTGCTGTCCCAGCCAACGCTGGTGATGCCGCTGGAGTTGGTCCAGTTGGTGGTGCTGGAGCCCCAGGTGCCGCTTCCGCCAGCGATGGCGCCATCCGGGCTAGTCTTGTATCCATTCCAGAACTGCAAACCGCTGGTATCCACGACCAGGTTGATCTGGTTGGCGAAGGCGTGTTGTAGTGTCAGGTCACTCGTTCCAAAGGTGCTTGGCAAGGTGCCGTAGACCAGACCGTTGTCGGTAACGCTGCCGCCGTAGGTGAACAGCTGATATACACCTTGGCCGAAGTTGCCGGCATTGGTGATGTTCAGCGTGCCATCCAGCACCAGGTTGCCAGCAACCGATACCACGGTGGTGGAGCCACCGGGAGCGCCTAGGGCGAAGTTCAGGTTGCTTCCCGAGGACAGGTTGAGGTTGCCGACCGACAGCGGCGCGGTGGCGGTACCTGCACTCAGGGTGGCGCCATCGGCGATGGTCACGGTACCGCTGTAAGCCCCGCTGCCGCCAAGGCTGGCGCCGCTGGCGACCTGCACGTTGGCGCTGGCCAGCGTGCCGTTGTTGACCAGGCTGCCGGCGCTGACCAGGGTATTGCCGGTGAAGCCGCTGCTGCCGGTGAGCACCAACTGGCCGGCGCCTGTCTTGGTCAACGTACCCGAACCCGTCAGGTTACCGCTGTAGGTACCACCAGTGTTCTGCTGGAAGGTCAGCGCGCCGTTGTTGAGAATCGCCCCTTGCAGGCTGGTGGTGTCACCAGTCACACTGCCTGCGTTGATGGCAGTGCCACCGCTATAGCTGTTGGCGCCGCTCAGAATCAGCGAAGCGTTACCGTTCTTGACCAGACTTCCGCTGCCGGATATGGCACCGCTGAGGGTGGTGTCCTGGTTACCGGCCAGCGTCATCTGGGACACCAGGTTGATGCTGTTGGTCAGTTGCAACGCCGCAGTACTGTCCAGCATCGAGTTGCCGGTCACGCTAACGTTGCCGCTGCCCAGAGCACCGTTGTTGCCCAGGGTCACACTGCCGCCATTGAGCACGGTACCACCGCCGTAGGTATTGATACCGTTCAGGGTTAGGTTGGCATTGCCGCTCTTGGTCAGGCTGCCGCCGCCGCTGACCACGCCATTGAGGGTCAGGGCATTGCTGCCGCCAATGACCAGGCCGCCGTTGAGCACGGTATTGTTGGCCAGCGTCACGGCAGTGTTGCTGTCCAGGGTGGTGCCGGCCGCTGCAGTCAGGTCGCCAGTTCCCAGTGCGCTGTTACCGCCTACCACCAAGGTGCCGCCATTAAGCGCCGTACCGCCGGTGTAGCCGTTGGCGCCGGTGAGCACGAGGGTGCCACCATCAAACTTGCTCAGGATGCCTGCACCATTGATCGCGACGCCGACGGTTGCGGTATTGCCGCTGTCGACACGGATATTGGTGACGCCCGCAGTGGTCAACAGCTGACCACCCACGCCGCCGTTGAGGGTGTAACCGTCGGAAGCGAACTGCAGGCCGGTGATATTCTGCGAACCGTTGACAGTGATGGTGCCACCAGCCCCCTGGAACACCGCAAAGGTGCCGTTCCAGCCCTGGTTGAGGCTGCCGTCAGCGGTGGTCCAGTTGGTGTTGGTGGCATCCCAGACGCCATAGCCGCCTTCGATGCTACCGTTGCTGACGATCTGGCTTCCGTCCCAGAACAAGACGTTGCTCAGACCGCCCACCACCAAGTTGACTTGATTGGCGACTGCGGTCTGCACCGAGACTTCACCGACCTGCACAGTGCCAGGCAGAGTGTTCACCACCAGACCGTTGTTAGTCAGGATGCCGGCGTAGCTCATCAGGCGATAGACACCGGCGCCGAAACCGCCGATGTCGGTCACGTTGAGCTGGCCGTCGAGGGTCACGTTGCCCGCCACCTCAACCAAGGCCGGCGCACCCGCCAGGGGGGCGCCCAGGGAGGCGTTGACGTTCGAGGCATCGCTCAGCACCAGTGAGCCGACACTCAGCGTTTTGCCACTTTGCAGGTTCAAACTACCGCCATCAGCGACGGTCACGACACCGCTTAGGCTACCGGTACCGGCCAGACTGGTGCCGTTGGCGACGTTCACGGTGCTGCTGCCCAGGCTGCCATTGACAACCAGGTTGCCACCAGTGACCGTGGTGGTGCCGGTATGGGTGTTGGTGCCCGTGAGCGTCAGAGTGCCCGTGCCGATCTTGTCCACCGTCCCGGTGCCGCTGAGGGTACCGGCGAAAGTGCCGCCGTTGATGCTAAGGGTATCGCCGGAATCGATGTTCACGTCACCGCCGCCGACCAGTTGACCAAGGGTGATGCTGCCGCCCAGGTCGAGCGTGGCGCCGCTGCTCAGATTGAGCTGCGACGGGTTTCCGAGGGCACCGCTATTGCTCGTATGAAGGGTGCCGGAGAAGATATTGAGGATACCGGCGAAGGTGTTGCTGCCGCCCAAGGTCAGGGTAGCCGGGCCGTTCTTGTTCAGGGTGCCGTTGCCGCTGAGCACGCCATTCAGGGTCAGGTTGTTGTTGCCGGCCACCGAAAGGGTGCCGCTGACATCAAAGTCGTTGAGCACGGCCAGTGCCGAGTTGGTATCCAGCGTGGTGGTACCGGTGATGCTGACACCACCGGTACCCAGCGCCAGGGCGTTGCCCAGGGTCAGGTCGCCGCTGTTGATGGTGGTGCCGCCGTTATAGGTGTTGGCACCGTTCAGAGTCAGGCGGGCAAGACCGTTCTTGGTCAGGCGTGCGCCTCCACTGATCAAGCCGTTGAGGGTCAGGTCGTTGCTGCCGGCCAGGGTCAGGCCTGCGTTCATCTGGATCGCATTGCCCAGGGCGAACACGCTGCTGGTGTCCAGTGCCGAGGTGCCACTGACGGTCAGCGCGCCGCTGCCCAATGCCGAGGCGTTGCCCAGGCTCAGGGTACCGGCCTGCAGGTCGACACCGCCGGTGAAGCCGTTGACGCCATTCAGGGCCAGGCGGCTCACGCCTTGCTTGACCAGGCGACCGGCACCGTTGACCAGGCCATTGAGCGTCAGGTCGTTGCTGCCAAGGACGGTCAGGTTGCCGGCCACGTTGACTGTATTGCTCAGACTCAGGGCCAGGCTGTTGTCCAGAGTGGTGCCATTGGCGGCGTTCAGCGCGGCGCTGCCCAGGGCACCGGACGAGGCCAGAACCAGGGAACCGGCATTGAGTGCCAGCGTGCCGGTAAAGGTGTTGGTGCCGCCCAGGGTCAGGCGGCTGGCACCGCCCTTGAGCAGGCTGCCGGTGCCGCTGATGTTGCCGTTCAGAGTCATGTCGTTGCTGCCCGGCAGGGTCAGCTGGCCGGTGACGACCATGTTGTTGGCCAGGGCCACCGCCGTGTTGCTGTCCAGCGTGGTGCCGGTGGCAGTGGTCAGGGTACCGACGCCCAGGGCAGTGTCGCTGCCGACCACCAGGGTACCGCCGCTCAGGATGGTGCCGCCGGTGTAGCCGTTGTTGCCATTGAGCACCAGGGTGCCGCTGTCGACTTTCTGCAGGGTGCCGGAGCCGTTCAGGTCGAGGTCCAGGGTCGCGGTGACGTTCGGGTCGACACGCACCGAGAAGTAGCCGTCGTTGCGATTGGAGACGTTCAGCGAACCGTCGGTGCCGCTGACCAGTTGGTAGCCATCGGTCATGAACTGCATGCCGTTGACCGCATGCGCGCCATCGACGGTGACGGTGCCGGCGCTGCCCATGAACACCGCGAACTGGCTGTCCCAGGTGCCGTTGCTGTTGCCGTCCTGGGACGCCCAGTTGGTGTTGGTGTCGTTCCACACACCGGTACCGCCGCTGATCGCGCCGTCGGCGATGTTATCGGCGCCATCCCAGAACTGGATGATCAGGTTCGGCGAGGTGACGATCAGGTTGACCTGGTTCGGGGCGGCGGTCTGCAGGGTCAGCTCGGTGCTGAGCACGTTGCTCGGCAGGGTGCCGTAGTCGAGGATGTTGTTGACCAGGCTACCGCTGTAGTCGAACAGGCGATAGACACCGTTGCCGAAGGCGCCGGCGTCGGTGACGTTGAGCACGCCATCGAGGGTCAGGTTGCCGTTGACGTTGAACAGCGCGTTGTTGCCGGTCAGCGGCGAGCCCAGGGCGACGTCGATGTTGGAGTTCTGGTTGAGGATCGTGTTGCCCAGGGTCAGTTGTGTGCCGCTGGTGCCGGCCAGGTGGCCGCCGTTGAGGATGGTGGTGGTGAGGTCGGTCGAACCGATACCGGTGAGGGTACCGCCGCTGTTGACCGTTATCGTCCTGACACCACCGTTGCCCAGGTTGGCGGTGCCATCGAGCTTGAATGTGCCGCCACTGACCACGAGGTTGGGGGTGTAGATCGAGCTGCCGCTGTAGGTCAGCACGCCCGTGCCTACCTTGTTCAACGTACCCTCGTTCCAGAGCGTGCCGTTGAACACGCTGTCGGTATTGGTGCCGCCCACGGAGACAACGGTGCCATTGTTGATGTTGAGCAGGCCGGAACCGGTCACGCCGCCGAGACTGCTGTTACCGGCCATGTTCAGCGTGGTGCCGCTGCCCAGGTTGATGTTGGTCGGGTTGCCCAAGGCATTGACAGTGCCGGTGGTGATGCTGCCGTTGGCGAGGTTGATGTTGCCAGTGAAGGTGTTGTTGCCTTCGATGTACCACTCTTCGACGCCGCTCTTGGTCAGATTGCCGGTGCCACTGAACAGGCCATACATCTGCGACATCTGGTTGTTGACCACGATGGTGGTGTCACCATTCACGGTGAGCGCGTTGGACATGATCCCGACGGCATTGAGATTCACGGTCGCAGTACCGCTGGTCACCAGCGCTCCGCTACCCAGGGCCGTGTTGTTGCCCAGCACCAGGGTGCCGCCACTCAGTGCCACGCCACCGGTGAAGGTGTTGCTGCTGCCGCCGAGGGTCAGGGTGCCGGTACCGGACTTGACCAGTTGCCCTGCGCCGCTGATGACGCCGGTGAGCGCCAGGTTGTTGGCCCCCGGCAACGACAGGTTGGCATTCAGCCCGATGGCATTGGCCACGGTGATCGAAGGGCTGCTGGCGATCAGGCTGGATGCACCGCCCACGGTCAGGTTGCCGACGCCCAGCGAAGAGTTGTTGCCCACCGCCAGGGTACCGGCGTTCAGGGTGGTGCCGCTCAGGTAGGTGTTGGGGCCGCTGAGGGTCAGGGTACCCGCACCGTTCTTGACCAGGCTGCCGGGACCTGTGACCACGCCATTGAGGGTCAGGTCGTTGCTGCCACCGATACCGACGGCACCCAGCAGCAGGACGTTGTTGCCCAGGGTCACGCTGGCGCTGTTGTCGATCACGGTGTTGTTGGCCGCGCTCAGGTCGCCGCTGCCGATCGCCCCGCTGTTGCCGATGATCAGGCGACCGCCGAGCAGGTTGGTGCCGCCGGTGTAGGTGTTGGTCCCGGTCAGGGTCAGGTCGGCGGTGCCGGTCTTGCGCAGGATACCGTTGCCGCCGATGGTGCCGCTGAGCACCAGGTTCTGCGCACCGGCCAGGGTCAGGGTGCCGGTCAGTTGCAGGGCGTTGGCCAGGGTCATCGCGCTGCTGTTGGACAGGGTGCCGCCCGACGCGGTGAGGGTGCCGCTGCCGATGGCGCCAGCGTTGCCCAGCACCAGGGTGCCGGCGTTGAGCTGGGTGCCGCCGGTGTAGGTGTTGGTGCCGCTGAGGGTCAGGGTGCTTGCGCCGTTCTTGATCAATTGGCCGCTGCCGCTGAGGTTGCCGGCCAGGCCGAGGTCGTTGCTGCCGGCCACGGTCAGGTTAGTGCCCAGGGCGATGGCATTGGCCACGGTGACCGCGGCATTGCTGTCCAGAGTCGAGACACCGGTGACGCTCAGGGCGCCGCCGCCCAGCGCGGTGTTGTTGCCCAGCATCAGGGTGCCAGCGCCCAGCGTGGTGCCGCCCAGGTAGGTGTTGGCACCGTTCAGGGTGACCACGCCGCTGCCGGTCTTAACCAGGCCGCCCGCACCTGCAACCACGCCATTGAGGCCGATGTTGTTGCTGCCGTTGAGGGTCAGGTTGGCGCTGAGGTTGACCTGGTTACCCAGGGTCACCGCGGAGGTGCTGACCAGGGTCGAGGCGGCACCGACATTCAGCGCGCCCGTGCCCATGGACAGGCTGTTGCCCAGGGTCAGGGTGCCGCCGTTGAGGTTGGTGTTGCCCAGGTAGCCGTTGATACCGCTCAGTGTCAGGTTGCCGCTGCCGTTCTTGGTCAGGCCGCCGGCGCCATTGACCACGCCGAGCAGGGTCAGGTCGTTGCTGCCGGCGAAGGTCAGGTTGCCAGCGACGTTCAACGCATTGGTCAGCACGGTGCTGCCCGATACATCGAGGGTGGTGCCGTCGGCCGCGTTCAGGGCGCCGCTGCCCAGGGCAGAAGCATTGCCCAGCACCAGGGTGCCGGCGTTCAGCGCGGTGTCGCCGGTGTTGGTATTGACGCCATTGAGGGTCAGGATGCTGGCGCCATTCTTGACCAGGCCGCCCGCGCCGGAGACGACGCCGTTCAGGGTCAGATTATTGCTGCCGGCGATGTTCAGGGCGCCAAGCAGGTTGATGGCATTGCCGAGGCTGACCGCAGTGTTGTTGTCCAGGGTGGTGCCGGCGCTCGCGTTGAGCGCTCCGCTGCCCAGGGCCGCATTGCTGCCGACGACCAGGGTACCGCCCGCGAGGGTAGTACCGCCGGTGTAGGTGTTGGTGCCGTTCAGGGTCAGGCTGCCCGCGCCGTTCTTGGTCAGGCTGCCGCTGCCGGCGACCACGCCATTCAGGGTCAGGTTGGCGGTACCCGGCAGGGTCAGCAGGGCACCTAGGTTGATCGCATTGTTGAGGGCGACCGCGCTGCTGGCATCCAGGCTGGAAACACCGGTGATATTCAGCGCACCGCTACCCAGTGCAGCGGCGTTACCCAGCACCAGGCCACCTGCGGCCAGGGTGGTGCCGCCCGCGTAGGTGTTGACGCCGTTCAGGCTCAGGAGGCCCGTGCCGTTCTTGACCAGGCCGCCTGCACCGCTGGCGACGCTGTTCAGGGTCAGGTCGTTGCTGCCACCGAGGGTCAGGGTCTGGGCCAGGTCGAAGGCATTGGCCAGGGTCAGCGCAGCGCTGTTGTCCAGGCTGGTGCCGGTACCGGCCACGTGCAGGGTACCGGTGCCGAGGGCGAGGTTGTTGCCCAGGACCAGGCCGCCCGCATTCAGGGTGGTACCACCGCTGAAGCCATTGGCGCCGTTCAGGGTCAGCAGGCCCGCGCCACTCTTGACTAGGCGACCGCCATTGATCACGCCATTCAGGGTCAGGGCATTGCTGCCGGCGAGGTTGAACGTACCGAGGGCGGTGATGCCGTTGCCCAGGGTCACTGCGGTATTACTGTCCAGGGAGGTGTTGTCGGCTGCGGTCAAACCTCCGCTACCCAGGGCCGCGTCGTTACCCAGCACCAGGGTGCCACCATTGAGCTGGGTACCGCCGGTGTAGCTGTTGGCGCCATTGAGCACCAGGGTACCGATGTCGACCTTGTTCAGCAGGCCAGCGCCGGTGAGGCCGGCATTGATCGTCGCGGTCGCAGTCGGGTCGACGCGGAAGGTCGAGGTGCCAGTGTCGTTGTTGATCAGCTGCAACTGGCCGGTGCCGCCGATGACATAGCCGTCAGTGACGAACTGCAGGCCGGTAATGGCCTGCGTGCCATTGACCAGCACGGTGCCCGCCGTACCCTGGAACACGGCGAAGTTGCTGCTCCAGTCGCGGTTGCCGGTGCCGTTCACGGTAGTCCAGTTAGTGGTCGTGGCGTCCCAGGTTCCGCTGCCGCCGTGGATCACGCCATCGCCGGTGGTGGTGGTGCCATCCCAGAACAGCACGGCGCCGTTGGCGCCGCCAACCAGCAAGTTGACCTGCGCGCCGATGGCGGTCTGTAGTTCCAGGTCGCCAGCGGCCACGCCGGTCGGCAGGGTGCCGATCACCAGGCCGTTGTTGGTCAGGGCACCGGTGTAGTCGATCAGACGGTAAATACCGGCGCCGAAGCCGCCGATGTCGCTAACGTTCAGGGTGCCGTCGAGAGCCAGGTTGCCGCCGACGCTGATCAGCGCATTGCCGCCCGTGGATGGCGAGCCGAGGCCGACATCCAGGTTGGCGGCGTTGCTCAGAGTCAGCGAGCCGACGCTGAGCTTGCTGCCGCTGTTGAGGGCCAGGTGACCGCCGTCGACCACGCTGAGCGCTCCGCTCAGGCTGCCGCCGCCAGTCAGGGTACCGCCGTTGTTGACCGTCACCAGGCCGCTGGCCAGCGAGCCGCTGACGGTCAGCACGCCTGCGTTGACCAGGGTGTTGCCGGTCAGGGTGTTGACCCCGGACAGTTCGATGTTGCCGGTGCCGACCTTGATCAGGCCACCGGTGCCGGCCAGGCCGCCGCTGAAGAGGCTGCTGGCATTGCCGGTGCCGACGGTGAGGTTGCTGCCACCAGCGAGACTGACCGCACCCGCACCGCTCAGGCCGCCGATGGCGGCACTGGCACCGAGGTTGAGGGCCGCGCCCGCGCCGACGTTGACGCCGGAGGTGTTGCCCAGTGCGCCGGTACCGACGGTGGTGACGCTGCCGGAAAGAATGTTCAGCGCACCGCTGAAGGCGTTGGCGCCGGCCAGGGTCAGGTCGGCCAGGCCGGTCTTGACCAGGCCGCCGGTGCCGCTGATCACGCCGCCGAGATTGAGGTTGTTGCTGCCGCCCAGGGTCAGGTCGCCCCCCAGGGCGATGGCGCTGCCTAGGGCGAAGGCCGCGCTGTTGTCCAGGGTCGCGGCACCGGTCACGTTCAATGCGCCGCTGCCGATGGCGCCGGCATTGCCCAGTGTCAGCTTGCCGGCCGCCAGGGTGGTGCCGCCGGTGTAGAGGTTGACGCCGTTCAGGGTCAGGTTGCCCGCGCCGTTCTTGACCAGGCCGGCGGTGCCGTCGATGACGCCATTGAGGGTCAGGTCGGAGCCGCCCGCCAGGTTCAGGTTGGCATTCAGGGTGATGGCGTTGCCCAGGGCGAACGGTGAGGTGCTGTTCAGGCCGGCCGCGCCGCCCACGGTCAGCTTGCCGCTGCCGAGGGCGCCGGCATTACCGAGGGTCAGGGTGCCGGCGTTGAGGGTGGTGCCACCGCTGTAGAGGTTGGCGCCGCTGAGGGTCAGGGTTCCGAGACCGTTTTTGATCAGGCTGCCGGTACCCGCGACCACGCCGCCCAGGGTCAGGTCGTTGCTGCCCGCCAGGGTCAGGGCACTGCTCAGGTTGACCTGGTTGGCCAGGTTGACCGCGGTGCTGCTGTCCAGGCTGGCGTTGCCGGTGACATTCAAGGCGCCGCTGCCGATGGACTGGCTATTACCGACCACCACGGTGCCACCCACCAGGGTGGTGCCGCCCGTGTAGGTGTTGGCGCCATTGAGGATCAGGCTGGCATTGCCGTTCTTGGTCAGGCCGCCGGCCCCGGCGACCACGCCGTTGAGGGTCAGGTTGGCGGTGCCGCCGATCAGGGTGTTGCCGGCGAGGTTGACCTGGTTGCCGATGCTGACCGCGGTGTTGGCGTCCAGCGAGGTGTTGGCCGCCGCATTGAGAATGCCCGTGCCCAGCGCAGTGTTGCTGCCAAGCACCAGCAGGCCGGCATTGAGGTTGGTGTTGCCCTGGTAGCTGTTGTTGCCGTTGAGCACCAGGGTCGCGCCACCGGACTTGGTCACGCCACCGACACCGGTGATATTGCCGCCCAGGGTCAGGTCGCTGCTTCCCAGCACGCCGAGGTTGCCGTTAAGGGTCAGCGCGTTACCCAGGCTGAGCACCTTGTTGGCATCCAGCGAACCGCCATTGACAGTGACCGCGCCGCTGCCCAGCGCGGTGTTGGAACCGAGCATCAGGGTGCCGGCGTTCAGGGTGGTGCCACCGCTGTAGGTGTTGGCGCTATTGAGTACCGCAGTGCCGGTGCCGCCCTTGGTCAGACCAGCGGCGCCGTCGATGATGCCGTTGAGAGTCAGGTTGGCGCTGCCGTTGAGGGTCAGGCCGGCGTTCAGGTGCACGGCATTGGTCAGCAACTGGTTGCCGGTGCTGGCCAGGCTGGCGGCACCGGCGACTGTCAGGTCGCCGCTGCCCAGGGCGGTGTTGCTGGCGACGGTCAGGGTGCCGGCGTTCAGGGTGGAGCCACCGCCGTAGGCGTTGTTGCCGCCCAGGGTCAGGTTGCCGTTGCCGTTCTTGATCAGGCTGCCGCTGCCGCCGATGGCGCCTTGCAGGGCCAGGTCGGTACTGCCGGCGAGGGTCAGCGCGCCGTTCAGGGTGAGCGCATTGGCCAGGGTCAGCGCGCTGAGGGTGTCCAGTGTGGTGGCGTCTGCCGCGACCAGGGCGCCCTGCCCCAGTGCACCGGCATTGCCGAGAACCAGCTTGCCGCTGTTGAGCAGGGTGTTGCCGGCGTAGTTGCTGGCGCCGGTCAGGATCAGGTCGGCGGTGCCGTTCTTGACCAGGCCACCAGCACCGCTGAGTACACCGCTGAGGGTCAGGGTATTGCTGCCGCCCAGGGTCAGGTTGGCGCCGAGGTTGACGGCATTGGCCAGGTTGACCGCGGCAGTGCTGTCCAAGGTCGCGGCACCCGCCACGTTGAGCGCGCCAGTCCCCAGAGCCTGGCTGTTGCCTACCAGCAGTCCGCCGGCGTTCAGGGTGGTGCCGCCCTGGTAGGTGTTGGCGCTGTTCAGGGTCAGGGTCGCGGCACCGTTCTTGGTCAGGCCACCGAGGCCGCTGACGGTTCCATTCAGGGCCAGATTGGCGCTGCCGCCGATGCCGAGGGTGCCGGCGAGGTTGACCGCGTTGGTGATCGCAACCGCAGTGTTGGCATCCAGGGTGGTGCTGGCCGCCGCGTTAAGGGCGCCGCTGCCCAATGCGGTGTTGCTGCCCAGCACCAGGGTGCCGCCATTGAGGTTGGTGGCGCCGCTGTAGTTGTTGGTGCCATTCAGGGTCACGCTGGCCACGCCGGTCTTGGTCAGGCCGCCGGTACCGCTCAGGGTGCCGCCCAGGGTCAGGTCGTTGCTGCCCAGTAGGTTGAGGTTGCCGCTGAGGCTGAGGTTGTTGGCCAGGCTCAGCGCAGTGCTTGCGTCCAGCGAGGTGCCCGCCGTGGTGCTCAGGGTGCCGCTGCCGAGCGCGGTGCCGGAGCCGAGCACCAGGCCACCGCCATTGAGCAGGGTACCGCCGGCGTAGGTGTTGCTGCCATTCAGGGTCAGGATGCCGGTGCCGGTCTTGGTCAGGCTGCTGGCGCCGTCGATCACCCCCCCGAGGGTCAGGGCGTTATTACCGGCCAGGGTCAGGCCGGCGTTCAGGTGCACCGCGTTGTTCAGGGTCAGGGCCGAGGTGGTGGCCAGGGTGGCGCCACCGCCGACGGTCAGGTCGCCAGCACCGATCGCACCAGCATTGCCCAGGGTCAGGGTACCGCCATTGAGGCTGGTGCCACCGCTGTAGGTGTTCACCCCGGTCAGGGTCAGGTTGGCCGCGCCGCCCTTGACCAGGCTGCCGGTGCCACCGATGACGCCTTGCAGCGTCATGTTGGACAACCCGCCCACCGTCAACGCGCCATTGAGGGTAATGGCGTTGGCGATGGCGACGGCGGAGAGCGCGTCAATGGTGCCAGCGTTGGCAATCAGGCTGCCCTGCCCCAGGGCGCCGGCGTTGCCGAGGTACAGGGTACCGGCGTTGAGGATGGTGTTGCCCTGGAAGGTATTGGCGCCAGCCAGCTGGACGATGCTGCTGCCGTTCTTGATCAGGTTGCCGGTGCCGCTGACCACGCCACTCAGGCTCAGGTTGTTGGGGCCGTTGAGGGTCAGGTCGCCGTTGAGGTTGACCAGGTTGTTGAGCGTGACGCCCGTGCCCGTCGCGCCCAGGGTGGTACCGGCGGCAGTCGTCAGGGTTCCGCTGCCCAGGGCGCCATTGTTGCCGACCAGCAGGGTGCCGGCGTTGAGCGCGACACCGCCCTGGAAGGTGTTGTTGCCGGCGAGGGTCAGGGTACCGTTGCCGTTCTTGGTCAGCGCACCCGCGGCACCGCTGATGATCCCGCTGAGCGCGAGATCGCTGCTGCCGGCGACGGTGACGTTGCCGCCGAGGGTCACGGCATTGTTCAGGGTACGCACGCCAACGCTGTCCAGCGTGGTGCCGGCGGCGGCAGTCAATACGCTGCTGGCGCCACCGAGGGCATTGTCGCTGCCGAGGATCAGTTTGCCGGCCTGCAGGCTGACGCCACCGAGGAAGGTGTTGCCACCGCTCAGGGTCAGGTCGGCAGCGCCTTGCTTGATCAAGCCGCCGGTGCTGCCGCTGATGGCGCCGCTCAGGGTCGTGGCATTGTTGCCGGCCAAGGTCAGGGTGCGGGTGCCGAGGGCGATATTGTTGTTCAGGGCGACCGCAGCGGTGGAATCCAGGGTGGCGTTGGCGACGTTGGCGGTCAGGGTGCCCGTGCCCAGCGCAGTGTTGCTGCCGACGGCCAGGGTGCCGCCCTGCAGGGTGACGCCGCCGCTGAAGTTGTTGGCGCCGCCCAGGGTCAGGGTGTTGCTGCCGGCCTTGACCAGGCTGCCGGTGCCGCTGATCACACCGCCAAGGGTCAGGTTGTTGCTGCCGGTCAGGGTCAGCGCACCGCTGCTCAGGTTGACGCTGTTGTTCAGGGTCTGGGCGCTGGTGGTGTCGAGGGCGGAGGCACCGGACACGCTCAGGGTGCCGCTGCCGAGTGCGCCGACGCTGCCGAGGATCAGCTTGCCGGCGGAAAGGTTGACGCCACCGGTGAAGTTGTTGGTGCCGCTGAGGGTGACGTCGCCGCTGCCGGTCTTGTTCAGCGCGCCGGCGCCGGTGAGGTTGCCGGACAGGGTCAGGGCGTTGGTATTGGCCAGGCCCAGCGTCGCGCCGAGGTTGATGGTGTTGGCCAGGGTCATCGCCGCGCCGGTCTGCAGGCTGGACGCGCCGGTCACCGACAGGGTGCCGCTGCTCAGGGAACCTGCGTTGGCCAGCGAAATGGCACCGCCGGCCAGCGTTACACCACCGGTGAAGTTGTTGGTGGCATTGCTCAGGAACAGGGTGCCGGTACCGGTCTTGGTCAGCGCACCGCTGCCGGTGATCTGGCTGGCGATGGTCAGCGCGTTGCTGCCCGATATGCTCAGGCCGTTGGCGCCGAGGGTGATCAGGTTGCTCAGCGAGATGCTCGGGTCCAGGGATGCCAGGCTACCGCCGTTGGCGAGGATACCGCCGGTGCCGAAGGCCGATGCGTTGTTGAAACTGACAATGCCGCCATTCAGCTGGACACTGGTGGTACCGGTGAGTAAGGGTCCCAGGACCGTCCAGGTACCGCCGCTGACCACCAGGTTGCTGAAGTTCTGGTAATTGGCCGAAGACACGCTGCCGCTGCCGTTGGCACTGTTGTCCAAGCCGTTCTGCAGGTTGAGGGTGTTGCTGCCGCCGGCACCCCCGTCGACGATGCCGGCACCGGCGAAGGCGACGCTCAGGCCAAGAATCGGCAGGGCCACGCCCACGCCACCGCCGCTCTGCACGACGGAACCGGTGATCGCATTGAAGGTGTTGTTGCCACCGCCTGTGCCCATGGACAGGCTGCCGGTCAGGGTGCCGGCGTTGGTGAAGGTATTGCCAAGGGCGTTGGCCTGGAAGGCGACCCGCCCGGTGATGTTGGCGCCCGAGGCGTTGGTGAAGTTGGCCTGGGAACCGCCATAGAGGGTCACGACCGGGGTATCCGGCGCCAGCAAGGTCAGGCCGAGCAGTGCGTTGGAGCCGATGGTACCGGTGTTGGTGATGGTGGTGGTACCACTGGCACCATTGCGCACGGCCAGCGCCATGCCAGTGACCCCCGCCAGGGGTATACCCACGCCGAGAACGTCGCCTGTTCCCTTCAGGGTCCCGCTGTTGGAGATGACGACGTTGCTGTTGTTGGCGTTACCGATGGTCACGCCGGAGGTCAGTATGCTGACCAGCCCCAGCAGCGAAGGGTCGACCGTGCCGGCGTTGGTGAAGCGCACGTTGTTGCCCGTCAGGTTCACCGCCGTGGTCTGCCCCAGGCCCGGGCTCACCTGCGCGCCCGTGAGCACGTTGACCGTGAGGTTGTTCAGCGGCGACGTGATGCCAGTGGTGATCACGCCACTGCAGTTGGATATGCCGTTGGCGGCGAAGGGATCACAGGCAGCATGGGCAACAGGTATTGACGCCGATGCTCCCCAGGCAATAGCCATGGCTGTCGTGACGGCTTTCCAACGGAACAGGGGCCTACGTCGAGGCAGAGAGCATGTGCTGCCCGTTTCAGAAGTGCCTTTAATGCCTCCAGTACGGGCTGTTTCAGGTGCTGCGACCCAAGACCCCAATGCCTGGTTCCAAATTGATCGGTAGGTTTTATTCATAACTGCCTTTCAAATTTGACTTAGGGCCGTGCCATCCGCGGTGCCCCCCGTTCTGACCTTTGTGCAGGGGACAATCTAAACGATGTAACAAAACCAAACAACCTCTAAAATTAGCAATTTTCTATCTCGTTGCTAAAAATCCTCTCTTGATGGCTATGAAATGGGGCGCCGTATCTGGAAAATTCGGTCTCAAGGCACTAATCGGCCTTGCGATTAATTTCGCACATTGACACAATTGGAAACCTTATATTAGGTATAACGCTGGAACTGTTTTTTCATGCACCTCAATGGCCGTATTCGCCTTTGAGGAGCAAGTTCATAAAAGGTGATTTGTGAAATTTCTGCCTCACAACAAGCTACCCAACGTGGCGGGCCTGGCTCTGGCAATGCTGATGGGCACCACCCCGACCCAAGCCGCAACAACCACAGCAAAGCCGCTGGAGCCTGCCGTGGCAAGGTTGGGGAACATCTCCATCTCGTCTACCGAAGTCCAGCAACTCTTGCGCGCCATGCCGGAAAGCGAGCGAGTCAAGGTCCAAGCCAATCGTGAAGGGTTGGAGAACTGGCTGCGTCAGCGTCTGGCGGGTGAAGCGCTGCTGCATGAAGCCCAGCAGAAGAAATGGGCAGAACGTCCAGAAGTAAAGGCGCGCATCGATGCAGCCGTCAAGGATGTCACCGCCCGCGTGATCAGTACAAGCTACCTAGCGTCGGTGGCGAAGCTGCCCGCAAATTACCCCAGTGAAGCCGATGTCAAAGCCGCGTATGAACGCGCCAAGCCCCAGCTCAACGTGGCTGAAACTTATCGGGTGGCACAGATCTTTCTACCCGTAGGCCCGAATGCCGATGCTGCAACAATTGCCGCAGTACGCGACAAAGCCAAGGAACTTGCAGCACAAGCCCGCTCAGGGGATTTTGCATCGTTGGCCAAAACACATTCCCAAGACGCTGTCAGCGCAGCACAAGGTGGGGAAGTCGGCAATTTACCCCTTGCGCAACTGCTGCCGGAGACGCGCGAAGTCATCGCAGCGATGCAGCCCAATCAGGTTAGCGAACCTGTTCAATCCGCTTCAGGCTTCCATGTACTCAAGCTGCTGGCAAAGCAAGCTGCACGCCCGGCAAGCTTTGAAGAAGTTAAGCCCACATTGCAGGCGGCATTGCGGGAACAACGTCAACAGGAGCTCATCAATGAGCATCTGAGCAAGCTTGCCCCCCCTTCCCAGGTGAGCATTGACAACGCTGCCTTGAATGCAGTGCTGCAGAAAATCAACTGATCGCCAGTTTTCATTCCACATTTCACTAGGACCAGACTGTGAGCACGAACAAATCTGCTAAGCCCTCTTCTATCGTCAACGAGGAGTTGCTGTTCTCCATGAATTCCGACCAGGTCGCTGAAGCCATCAAGGCATCAGGCTGTGCGGTCACAGCCGTCAATGTCGACGGGGTGGTGCGTCTGCACAGCGCGAGCCAGGGCATCGGCTTCCAGGTTCTGTGGGGCAACGCCGTAAGCGAGGGCGAGTATGTGGACCTGACGCTGAACTGTCCGCTGCGTATAGAGGGCGGCATCTTGCCCGAAGGTGTACTGGCCGACTGGCATCGAACAAAGCGCTTTGTTCGAGCCGCTCAACATGGCGACTATGTCGTGCTGGAAATGGATATCTTGGCTGCCGGTGGGATTACTCCAAACCATTTGGCGATGCAGATGCAGGTGTGGAGCCAGATGATGGGCCAGTTCTTTCAGCATTTGCGTACGTTCACGGCCCAAACGACTCAGACGCAGGCTGTGCAAGACGCTCAACAAGCCATGATTGCGGCATAAAGCAAAGTCGATTCGACGCCGGCCAATAAGCGCTTTGCAGGTCAGTGAATCAGCGCCCGCCGGCGTCGACCCGGATTTAGTCTTGTCGCAGAGACACTCCACAGCATTCGCACTCTGTCAGATATAGTGCTTGAGAATCCCTGTTCGCGCTGCCAGCAGAATGCCTACTCCCGGCCTGAGCGGCCAGCCGGGCAATCATGTCAATCCATCTCTTATGGTCAGTGCAGAATCCTTTCTGCAACTCCGAGATCTGACCGCAGCCCACTGTCTACTGCCGCTCCTGAAAGCGATAGCATTACTCGTTCAGCGATGCTGTTCAAGCGCCGACCCGCCAAGTGCCTCAATGCCAGAAAAGCATTGGCGATGCCTCCAGAGGGTTTTGGCCGATCAGATTGAATACTCTTCCACGATCAACCACCCCATGCTGCCAACACCATCATTGATAATGTCAAGGTGGTTTCCGCCTTCGTACAAGCGAATGTTCTGCCCCACGAAAGCTTTAGGCACAGCACGCTCGATATTGCACAGCGCCAGCTTGATTTGCTCACCCAGCGCGGAAAGCGACTTCTGGGAGTAGTCAATCTCTATGGCCTCGGCCAGCAGCCCGTAGACAACCCTCTTTTTCCCTTCCTCAGGAAAAGCAAGCACTTTGGTGTGCAAGAGTTCTGCATTGGAAAATTTGCGACCGGTAAGTTTTTCAAAAACTTCAATACTTGGCAAAGCGCCCTCCCAATGTAATGTGACTAAATGCAACAAGCATAGTTGAACGCATTTATAGGGGTCAACTATCGGCTGCTGGCCGCAGGTCCGGTTACCTTCGTCAGCCCGCCACAGCAGCCTTCTCAAATGCGCTGAAAGCGCTCTCCACAATATCCACCTCGGGCTCATCAGACGGCTGTCGAGAAACAGCAATGCCTTTGGAAAATCCAACGCGATATTGGATGCACCCATGAAAATCGACCAGGTACCATGAGGGTTCTGATCGCGGTCAACGCATGGAAATGCCTTTGCTGAGGGCAGCCGAAACAGCCTCCAGATCAATTCTGGTCGCTGGCCTTCCTAAGGTCGTCCACGATTGATGCAAAAAAGCTCATGCAGAGTGTGAGCGCCACGAACGCGAAACTGACGAGCAGCCATTTCATAGTTCCACCTCTATGATTTACATTTTTTAACAGTATGTGAGCAGCAGCTGATAACGCTGAATAGATGTTTACGCTAGGCCTGTTACAGATCGGGGCGCCTTCGTCACACCAGGACTCTAGAAACTCCCCTGGCCCCGCCAAGAAGGGCATGAGGCGGGGTAAATACTGCCCAATGCACGTGCACTGGGCCAGTTGATCCAGCAAGCCACTGGCAAGTTCATCGGCACTCAGACTGTGCGGCAGTCGAGCAGCCGCCACTGCCTGTCAGTGCAGTGAAAACACAGCCGCTGCATCAATCTCAAGCGGCCTGGAAAGCAGGTACCCTTGAGCACAATCCACCCCAAGCCTCTGAAGCATTTCCAACTCTTCCGGCCGCTCCACGCCCTCGGCAATCACGAGGCTTCCAATTTCATGCGCGAAGCTGATGAGCCCTCTGGCCAGCGCACGCCGCTTCTCGTCGGTGTCGATTGAGTGGGTAAGACTCATATCCAGCTTGATGATTTCCGGCTCAAGATTGAGGATGTGCCGCATGCTGGAATAGCCCGCGCCGGCATCGTCAACCGCCAGTTTCGCGCCTCGGCGACGATAGGGCTCCAGCCCAACGGCAAGTGCCTTGTAATCCTTGACCGCAGCATGCTCGGTAATCTCCAGGACCAGGCGGGAGAGATCATTCATACCGTCCAGCAGTTGGTGGAGCTTGCTGCTCAGCAGCAATTGTGGCGAGCAGTTGACGCTGACGCTGCTGCTGGCAGGCAGTCGCTCCAGTGCAGGAAGTGCCTTTGCAATCGCGCGTAATTCGAGATCAACGCCGAGTCCTGCCTTGTCTGCCACATCAAACCAGTAATCCGGCGTATGTCTGGGCTCGACATCAAAACGCGAAAGGCTCTCAAAGCCGCAGATGGCCTTGTCGCGCAGACTGCAGATCGGCTGGAACACCATTCTCGGATCGCCGTGCGCCAAAGCGGAACGCACTTCGCCAACCAACTGTGCCTTGATCCGCTCTTCTGCTGCCTGCTCTTCGATGCGGTCAGCCAGGATCTCGGCGAACGCGCGCAGCAACTGCATGTCACGCTCGCCCAAAGTGGGGTTCGGGAGAAAGCTGAAGCAGCAAAGCGTGCCGTAGACCTGCCCATCCGTGAGCCGGACGGGAACACTCAGATGGGAGCCAATTGGAATGGCATGGGTTGCGGAAATCTGCTGAGCAGCCGGCACCCGGCTGGTGTCCGGAATGCATTCGGGCAGCTCGCCATGGACCACCTTCAGGCAATACCCCTCCTGCATGGGAATGCTCTGACCTTGAAAAAGCGGCCCGCCCGAAACACTGTCCAAGTGCTTGAGCACCCGATCAGCGGCTCCGAAGTGCGAGACAAAGGCGATATCCATTCCAAGGTGCTTGCGAACCGCACGAAGTATGCGATCAACACCTTCGGCGCACACACCCGATCTCATCAAGTGATTGAGATGGCGATTTCCTTCAAGCTCCAGATCGTTCATCTGCATGCCCCCTCTTACATACAGTCAACTCACATGATTCTTGTCACTTTTTAATACAAAACAGGATTCGATGTGAAGCGATAAGCCTCGATGTACAGGCAGTTTCTCAGCAGCGAGCGTGGCAAAAATGTCAATCAACCCGGCAGCTCCGCAATCCGCCTCGATTCCAGCCACTGCTACAAACACGCTTTCTTCGCTAGGCCGGGCCTGATCGTCCTGTCACCTGGCGTCGATCAAACGCCCATCTCCAAGCCTCTCCATCACTCCACCAACGGACCGCAATGCAGCCCAAATCGCCGCCCTGCTCCCCAGGGCATCTGAGGGTAGAAAGTCTGGGCCTAACCAATGACCGCATTAAGGTCGACAGACTTTACAAAATTATGTTTCAGTTTGATACAAATAGTCCGATAACCAGTTAATTACTGTTTGGGTTCGAGGAGAGATCAATGAGACGGTGCATCATCAAAGTGGCGGGAGCCTATTACACGGCCCTCTTCCCCAGCACATGCGCCGCTCTTGAAGACGCAATGAAGCGCTTTCCCGGTGCCACCACGATCAGCGTCAGAGCCGCATGTCTCACACTCAACCACTCGAGGCTGCACTGAGTTGACCCGCAGGGACCTCGTAAAGCCTTACCTACCGCAATGAGCGCGCACATGCCCCCAGCCCTGGCCACTCCAGCCCGTCCATGAGAGAACTTTCTGAGCGCTCTGCTGGTTCGCAGATGTCTTTGCGCATAAGAGCGCTACTGAGCGACCACCTGCACGCGGCTCAGGTCGACCCCAAGTGAGTGGGCCTTTTCGAGCAAGCGCCTGAATTGCTGCTCGGGAATGGTCTTGCTGCGTGACAGCAGCCAGAAATAATCCAGGCTGTCGCCTATCACCAGAGCCGTCTGATACTCGTGATCCAGACTCACAACGTTGTAGCCGCCATAAAAAGGGCCAAAGAAGGAAACCTTGAGCGCTGCCACATCAGGGTCACCCAGAAAGCGCGCCCTGCCCTGAACCCGCCGCCATTCCTGCTTCGCCGGGTCATAGCCTCGGTTGATGACGGTCACGGTGCCATCTTCGTTGAGACTGTATTGTGCGCAGACTTGGCTGAGTCCTTTTTCAAAACGGTGCTCTATCCGCGCAAGCTCGTACCAGGTGCCCGTATAGCGCTCAACATCAAAGCCACTCACAGGCTCCAGACCTTGAGGGACCGAGACAGCGCAACCCCAGAACGCAGCGGCAACTCCCGCCGCAACCGCCGTCAAAGCAGCACAACGAATCAGTGAACTTCTCGAAAAACACATGGTTGTTCCTGAAGTTGAAAGCCCCATTCAACCATCCATGCTCCCGCCCGCCCTGCAAAGCGGGCTTTTATCGTTCTGGAAAGCCAGGGTGCAAGACAACTGGGGACGGCTTTGTTGGGCAAGCAAAGGCCGCCGCCACGTCGCCCCCAAAGACGCACAGGCGAACATATGTCTATTGCTGCAACTATCCACAACTACCCTAAAAATACTTGATGTAGTCGTGATTCCAACGCAATTCAAGCGATCCATAGGCCACCCTGCGAATTCACTGGACGCGCCATCGCGGCAGTTGTACCGTCGTCCATTGGTTCAGCAACTTGATTGAAGGCCGCCTGCCCCATGAGTAAATCCAAAGAGTCCACCGTCCATCACATCGTGGATGCAAAGCAGTGGGAACTCAATCGCGAAAAAGAGCGCATCACCTATCCTGCCAACCATGCCGGCCCGATTCAGATGGACTGGCGCAAGCGCGAGAACTACTCGGCCACCGACCTGAACTACCGCGGAAGAAGCAAAACCCCGTAGCAGCAGATCCAGCCCGCACTGCGGCACAAACCCTGTTGTTGCTGATCCGCGCGGGTTCAGCTTCTTGAGATGAATATATGGCGATGCGGGCAGACATCATGCCGACCTGCGTTCACACGTCAACAATCCAAAGCGACGGCGCCTTCGGCGATTTCGACAGAAAACCGGCGGCGCTCTGAACCTAGGCAGAGCACGCAGCATGCCGTATCAGGCTTTGATCTTCTGCCGAGGCTTTCCATGTCTGCGCACCGAGCCCTCTCTTTATGTACTCATTCATCGCCAGCCGGCTCGCATTTCATGCTCGGTGGCAGCCGATACGCAAGGGAGCAAAAAGCGCAGAAGCGCAGGTCGAGTTGCAGCGGGCCCGCATAGCAACAACTGCACTTATCCATGCGCAAGCAAGGCCCTTCAACGCAGCTTTTTGAAATGACCGATGCTCGCATCGCGCGAATAAAACAGAAAAACCGCTACAGCTTTAATAGCTGTAGCGGTTTTTGTATTCTGGTGGGTCCTGCGAGATTCGAACTCGCGACCAACGGATTAAAAGTCCGCTGCTCTACCGACTGAGCTAAAGACCCTGCCACACTTCAAAAGCAGTAGTTGCCTAATCAGTGGAATAACGTTATTGTAATCTATTTTTTCGGCTCGCTGGCGAATTCACGAATTAGTTGGATCCGTTCGCGGTTAGTTCGACTGCCTGGCCAACTGATCGAGCACCCAGCCAGCAGCGCACTGACCAAAGGTTGCCGTCACGGCCACGACCGAGCCGTAGCCATGGCAGTTGAGGCTACCATCACCGCCCTCGATGGAGCAAGACGCATCAGGAGGAGCTACCGCCTCCCGGCTGAAGACGCAGGTCACGCCCATGCGCTTGCCATCTTTTGGAGCGCCATGCTGCTTGCGCAGCCGGTACCGCAGCTGCGACAGAAGCGGATCATGCGTTGTTGCACTGAGGTCGGCAATATCCACCAGATGGGCCATGCGCTTTCCGCCCGCAGCGCCGACGGAGATGAAGCACTGCCTGGTCTTGCGCGCATGCGCAGCCATTTCGGCCTTGGCCTTGATCTGATCGCAGGCATCGATCACCGCATCGGCATCGGCAGGCAAGAGTTGCAGCCAGTTGTCCGGGTCGACAAACTCGTCAATGCAATTGACCACGCAAGCGGGATTGATCTCGGCGATGCGATCACGCATGGCTTCGATCTTGGCCTGCCCCACCGTGCTGGTCAGCGCATGGATCTGGCGATTGATATTGGACTCTGCCACATGGTCCATATCGATCAGGGTCAGGCGGCTCACACCGCTGCGTGCCAGGGCCTCGGCCGTCCACGAACCAACTCCGCCGACACCGACCACCACCACATGGGCGGCACGAATCCGGGCCGCCCCCGGCACGCCGTAGAGGCGCTCCAAACCGCCAAAGCGGCGCTGCACATCTGCTTGGTCCATAGAAAAAACAGCGCCGGATGGGGGCGCTGTTTCCGCTTGAGGCTGTGAATATCCGGCCATTACTTGAGCGTCGCCAGCTTAGACTTGGCAATCCCTGCGGCTTCCGAGTTCGGATAGGCCTGCAGCAGCTCTTCCAGGGTCTTGCGCGCCGCCTTGGTGTCCTTGAGTTCCACCTGGCAGTTGGCGATGGACAAGGCCGCCTCGGGCGAGCGGGCATGCATGGGAGCCGTGGTCATGACCGAGCGGAAATTGGCGATGGCGTTCTTGTAGTCGCGCGTGGCGTACTGCGAGTTGCCCAGCCAGAAGCGCACCGACGGCGTATAGCCGCTCTTGGGCCATTGGCGCAGAAAGGCGGCAAAGGCCTGACCGGCCTCGGGGAACTTGCCCGAACGGAACATGCCCAGAGCCTGCTCGAAGTCCTGTTGCTCGTTGCGATCGGCAGTGAATTCCACACCGTCCACGGTCACGCTGACAGGTTCGAACTGGCGCAGACGCTCGTCAAAGCCCTTGGCCAGATCTTTCTGACCACGCTGCAACTCGGCAGCGTCGCGTGTCAGCTGCTCGTTCTGACCACGCAGCTTGGCCTGGTCGGACTTGAGCGACTCGATCTGCGACTGCAGATCCAGCAGGCTGCGACGGGTTTGCTCCTGCGATTGCTGCAGGCTGTCAACGCGCTGGCGCAGTTCGATGATGGCGCGGCGCGCCTCGTCATCACCAAACAGGGCTGCATGGGCGCTGATGGCAGAGCCGGCCAACAGGCCGGCCACCACCAGGCGAGGCAGCGTTGCGTGACGGAGAGTCAACAAGGCCTGCTTCATCATTAACGGTAGTTGATTTCAACGCGACGGTTCTGGGCGTAAGCGTCTTCGCTATGGCCTTCGGCAGCGGGCTTTTCCTTGCCGTAGCTCACTGCTTCGACCTGAGCGTCGTTGACACCCAGCAGACCCAGGGAGCGACGCACGGCTTCGGCACGCTTCTGACCCAGGGCCAGGTTGTATTCACGGCCGCCGCGCTCGTCGGTATGGCCTTCCAGCTGTACCTTGGCGGCAGGATTGGCCTTGATGAACTTGGCATGGGCTTCGATCTGGGGCTGTGCATCGGCCTTGACAGAGTAGCTGTCAAAGTCGAAATACACGATGCGGCTGACGCCCTGAGGGCCGGCCTTGGAGGCGGCCGAACCGGTCAGATCCACACCGGACACGCCGCTCTGGCCCTGGCCGCTTGCGCCGGCACCCTGGCTCGACAGCGAGCCGTCAACAGGCTTGTCGTCGAGCTTGACGCCCGAGCTGCAACCAGCGACCAGAGCGGTCACAGCCAAAGCCAAAGAAAGACGTTTGATAGTCAACATGAGATTTCTCCGAACAGTCCACAACGGACTTCATCACTAGAAAGAAAAAGGGAACGTAAACTTCAGATCAGTGTTTCTGGAACGGGCCCCAGTCGGGCTCGCGTATGTCACCGCCTTGCCCTGCAAGGCGCGCCTTGATCTTGCCGTCCAGGGTGGTGGTCATGAGTGCTTCGCGGCCGCCCTGGATGGTGGCGTAGACAATCAGACGGCTGTTGGGCGCAAAACTCGGGCTCTCGTCCGCCGTGGTGTCCGTGACGGAGTTCACGGTGCCGGTCGCCAGATCCATGACCTGGAGCTTGAAGCCACCGCCCACGCGGGAGACATAGGCCAGCCATTTGCCGTCGGGGCTGATGGCGGGCGAGATGTTGTAGGTGCCGCTGAAGGTCACGCGCTCAGCACTGCCGCCCGAGGACGAGACCTTGTAAACCTGAGGGGCGCCGCCACGGTCGCTGACGAAATAGATGGTGCGGCCGTCGCTGGAGAAGCAGGGCTCGGTGTCGATGCCGCTGCTTTGCATCAGGCGGCGCGGCTCGCCGCCCTGAGCGCTGAGCAGGTACAGCTGAGAGCCGCCATCGCGGCTCAGCGTCACGGCCAGACGGCTGCCGTCGGGCGACCAGGCCGGAGCGCTGTTGGAGCCGCGGAAATTGGCCAGCAGACGACGGTGGCCGCTGGCCACATCGTGCACATAGACCACGGGCTTGCGTGACTCGAAGGACACATAGGCCAGCTGGGTGCCATTGGGCGCCCAGGCGGGGGAAATGATGGGCTCGGGGCTGGAAAGCGCCGACTGGGCATTCTCGCCGTCGGCATCGGCAATCCACAGGCGGTATTGGGCGCCGGCCTTGGTCACATAGGCAATGCGGGTGGAGAAAATGCCTTTCTCGCCTGTGAGCTTTTCATAGATGTAGTCGGCAATGCGGTGCGCCACCAGACGCAGATCGCCGGTGGTCACGGCAAAGCCCTGGCCACCCAGATCCTGGCCCTTGACCACATCCCACAGGCGGAAGCGCACATCCCAGCGGCCATCGGCCAGGCGAGTGATGCTGCCGGTTGCCAGCGAATCGGCACCCTTCTGGCGCCACTGCGCCACGTCGGGGCGCGAGGTCTCATCCAGCGCGACGCCGGAGGCGTCCACGCCGCGGAACTGGCCACTGCGCTCCAGGTCGGCCTGGATGATGGCGGAAATCTTCTGCGGGGCCGAACCTTCCCCCTTGAACGGGGCGATTGCGATCGGCAGCTGTGTCAGGCCCACGCCTGTTACCTCAACCCTGAACTGGGCCAGTGCCGGAAGGGCCGGCGTGGCGGCTAACGTTGCCAGCATGGCTCTACGGGAAGCGCGCGGCCCTGCCGCCCAGGTTGTCAGGGATGGAAGTCGGTCAATAGTCATTGGCAGCCATCAAAATTTCCGGAATTGCCCGGTACAAACACAAGCGCGAATGTTACACACACTGACGGATTCCTGATGTAAGAACGTGCTCAGTAGGGTGATCAAACGCAAGTGCCACAAAATTTTCAGATCGGGAGCATGCCAGAGTCTGCATGAGTGCAGAGACAAGCCCCGGACCAATTCTGCCGCAGGCTTGCGCTTTATATTCAAACAGGCATAGTTGGTTACAACTTCATCCCGAATTTCATCTATTGAGATCCGTGCGGACTCCAAAAGCACAAGCCCTAAAATCACGCGCTTATGCAAGCCACACCGTCACCATCGTCAAGCGAGACCGCCAAGGCCGCTCCCGCTCCAGCTGTCCCCGCCCATCCATCCGAGCTGCCGCTGATGCAGCGCCTCAAGCGCCTGACGCCCTATTTCTCGGGCCAGCGCTGGGCCTGGGGTCTGGCCATTTTTGCCACGCTGGTGGGTGCGGCGACCGAGCCTGCTATGCCGGCATTGCTCAAGCCCTTGCTTGACAGCGGTTTTACGGCAGGGTCGCTGCCGCTTTGGACGGTGCCCGTGTTTCTGATCGGCCTGTTCGTGATTCGCGGCCTGGCCCAGTTCACGGGGCAGTACGCGCTGGCACGCATCACCAATGACGGCATGCTGGGTCTGCGCCAGAAACTCTTCGAGCGCCTGCTGGCCGCCGACATGAGCCTGTTTTCCAGGCAATCGGCATCGGCGCTGTCCAACACCATCGTCTACGAGGTGCAGACCGGTGCCCAGCAGTTGGTGCAGGCGATGATGAGCATCTCTCGCGACGGCTTCACGCTAATTGCCCTGCTCGGCTATCTGATCTATCTGAACTGGCAGCTCACGCTAATCGTGGCTTTCATGGTGCCGGGCGTGGCCTGGGTCATGAAGACGCTGTCGCGCCGCCTGTACCGCATCACCAAGTCCAGCCAGACGGCCACCGACGAACTGGCCTATGTGGTGGAGGAGAACGTGCTGGCCCACCGCATGGTGCGCCTGCATGGCGCTCAGGCTTCGCAGCAGTCGCGCTTTGGCGAACTGAGCCGCCAGCTGCGCGGCCTGAACACCAAGGCCACCATCGCCTCGGCCGCCATGACGCCGCTAACCCAGGTGCTGGCGGCGATTGCGCTGTCGGTGATTCTCTGCATCGCCTTGTGGCAAAGCCGCGAAGGCGGCGCCGCCATCGGCTCGGCCAGCGTACAGGATGTGACCGTGGGCGGCTTTGCCGCCTTCATCTCGGCCATGCTGATGCTGATTGCGCCCATTCGCCGCATGGCCGATGTGGCCAACCCCATCACGCGCGGCGTGGCTGCACTGGAGCGTGGCCTGGCCCTGCTCGAAGGCTCCACCGACGAGCAAGGCGGCAGTTTCAAGCCCTCCGCTAAGGTCAGCGGCGCACTGCAGCTGAGCGATGTGAGCGTGCAGTTCGGCCCGGACAAGGCGCCGGCCCTCTCGCACCTGAGCCTGAATGTCAAGGCCGGCGAAGTCGTGGCCCTGGTCGGCCCGTCCGGTGCCGGCAAGACCACGCTGGTCAATCTGCTGCCCCGCTTTTTCTCGCCCACCAGCGGCCAGATCATGCTGGAAGGCGTGCCCGTGGCCGACTGGGACCTGAACACGCTGCGCCAGCAGTTCGCCATGGTCAGCCAGGACGTGGTCATGCTCAACGACAGCGTCGCGGCCAATGTGGCACTGGGCAGGGATATTGACGAGACCCGCGTCTGGTCCGCTCTGGAGGCCGCCAATCTGGGCGACTTCGTGCGCAATCTGCCCCAGGGCCTGCACACCCTGGTGGGCCACAATGCCAGCCAGTTCTCGGGCGGCCAGCGCCAGCGCCTGGCCATTGCCCGCGCACTCTACAAGGACGCGCCGATTCTGATCCTGGACGAAGCCACTTCGGCACTGGACAACGAGTCCGAGCGACTGGTACAGCAGGCACTGAACCGACTGATGCAGGGGCGCACCACGCTGGTGATTGCCCACCGTCTGTCCACCATCGAGCATGCAGACCGCGTGGTCGTCATGGAGCGCGGCCAGATTGCCGAGCAAGGCTCGCATGAGCAACTGATGGAGCTGGGCGGCCTCTACGCCCGCCTGCACAACCAGGTGCGCAGCTCAACCCCTGGCGAGCCTCAAATTTAAGAGCTGCTACCGCATATAAATAAAGGACTTCAGAGTTAAATGACCCTGAAGTCCTTTTTCATTGGGCGCTAGCAGCTATCAAAATAGCTAGTCGGGTTCTGAACCCGTCCGCTACCAGCTCCCGCGCGGAGGCTGGGTACGGCGCTCATGCTGCAGCGCCTTGCCCAGTAGATCGACCATGTACTGCCGGTCCACCAGCCTGGCGAAGTCCGCGGCCGTCATATTGCGCTGGTTGCGCAGCGTGACGTCCGCCCCCTCCTGCAGCAGCAGCCTGACCACGGCTTCGCTGCTGTACTGGGCGGCCAGCATCAGCGGCGTGCTGCCGTTCGGCGATGCTGCATCGATATAGGCGCTTTCTTCGAGCAGCAGCTTGATGATGTCCAGCGTCTGCGGCGTATCGGCGGAGGCTGCGTAGTGCAGCGGCGCCCAGCCCTCTCGATTCACGTCGGCGCCGCGCTTGATCAGCTCACGCACGATATCGAGGTGGCCCTTGATGCAGGCCATCATCAGCGGCGTCTCGTTCTGGCGCGAAGCCAGATTGACATCGATGCGCGGCGCCTTGAGCAGCACGTCAAAGACCTTGAGCGAGTCCTGATGCAGGGCCGCAACCAGCCCCGGTCGCCCGCGCGAATCCAGGGTGTTGGCGTTGAAGCCGCGAAAGATCAGATTCACCATGGCACTGGAGTTGTCGCTGACCAGCGCCCGCGAATAGTCCTCATAGTCATTGGCCAGGGCCAGCCCTGGCAGACCCGCCACCCCGACGACAGCAGCCCCCGCCCAGCGCAGACTCTGGCGGCGGTTCAATGACGATGCAATCGATGGGGCAGCAAAAAGGCTCATGCACTCGCTCCAGAGTTCACGGACAAGGTCACGCCCTTGAACAGGCGGTCAAAGTTGGCACTGGTGGCCGCAGCCACCTCCTCGATGGAAATGCCGCGCACCTCGGCAATCTGCTTGGCCACAAAAGGCACGTAGGAAGGATTATTGGTCTTGCCGCGGTAGGGCACGGGCGCGAGATAGGGACTGTCGGTTTCTATCAACAGCCGGTCCAGCGGCACGAAGGCCGCCACGTCACGCAGATGCTGGGCATTCTTGAAGGTCACGATGCCCGACAGGGAGATGTAGTAACCCATGTCCAGACCGGCACGGGCCACTTCGGCGGTTTCGGTGAAACAGTGAAAGACACCGCCGGCCTGGGTGGCGGAATCGGCCTCGCCGCACTCGCGCAAAATGCCCAGGGTGTCGTCGGAGCTGCTGCGGGTGTGGATGACCAGCGGCTTTTTCGTGATCTGCGCGGCCTTGATGTGCGTGCGAAAACGCTCGCGCTGCCATTCCAGATCGGCAATCGTGCGGCCGCCCTTGCGGTCTTCCATGCCGTAGTAATCGAGCCCGGTCTCGCCGATCGCCACCACGCGCGGCAGCGCGGCGCGCTCCACCAGATCCTGCACGCTGGGCTCGGTCATGTCCTCGGTATCGGGGTGCACGCCCACGGTGGCCCAGAAATTGTCGTAGTCCAGCGCCAGCTGGTGCACCTCGGGAAACTCTTCCATCGTCGTGCTGATGCACAGCGCGCGCGTGACCTTGGCGGCAGCCATGGCCTCGCGGATCTGCGCGATATTGGCGCTCAGCTCGGGGAAATTCAGGTGGCAGTGGGAATCGGTAAACATAGAAATTGGACCGCTCCTGAGCGGCTGCGCCGCTTCCCACCAGGGGACGACGCCATCGCTGCGAGACGGCTCTTGCTCGGCGTCCCTGCTGTGGGAGCGCGCCAGTATTAAAAATCAGATTGTCTGGGTCGGCTTCTCGGAGCTCAGGGCCGTGCCCAGAATCTGCTCGATCTTGGCCTTGAGCTCGGCGGACTTGGCATCCTTGGGAAACTGGATGCCCACGCCCTGGGTCCGGTTGCCGGAAGCGCGCTCCGGCGTCACCCAGGCAACCCGGCCCGCGACCGGATAGCGCTGCGGATCGTCAGGCAGGGTCAGCAGCACGTAGACATCATCGCCCAAACGATAGTCACGCTGCGTGGGCACAAAAATCCCCCCTTCGGCGAACAACGGAATATAGGCGGCATACAGCGCCGCCTTTTCCTTGATCGCCAGCTGCATCACGCTGGGACGAGGGGTGGTAATTGCGTTCATAGTGGGTAGCGGAATTCTTGTGGCGACCTGGCGGCGATAGTGGCGAGGTTAACACCCGGGAATATTTTGACCAAACCGTGCTTCATGACCTAGCGCACGGTTCTTGCGGCTTTGCCCGAGATCAGCACCGCCCGTGCCCTGGAGGCCAGAGCCTCCATCATCAGCCCGGCGTTGAAGGGGTGATCGGCCGTGCGCGCCGCCTGCACCAGCTCGCGTGACCATTCGGCCAGCAGCCCCATGGGCAACGGCTTGCCCGGCAGATCGGCAGGCGAGAAATACCGGGGCTCGCCGCCACCGGCCAGGGCCATCAGGTCGTGACAGATTTTCTGCAGCGCCTGCACGGCATCCACCGGCGCAAAAGCCGCCAGTGCGGCCACATCCCCCTTGGCCAGCTGCCTTGGCAGCTGCGCCCAGGCAGCGGCCTTGCCCGCGTCCGCAGCCATGCGCAGCGCATCGCCGGGTCGACCGCCGGCAGCCTGCAGGGCCGCTGCCGCATCCGGCTCGTTCAGGCCTTGCGCCTGCAGCCACTGCGCGGCCTCGGCCGCGGCGGGCCAGGTCATGGTGTGCGTCAGACAGCGGCTGCGAATGGTGGGCAGCAACTGGTGCGCAGCCTCGCTGGCCAGCACAAAGCGGGTGTCTCCGGGCGGCTCCTCCAGCGTCTTGAGCAGGGCGTTGGCGGTAATCGCATTCATTTGCTCGGCCGGATAGACCAGCACGGCCTTGCCGCGTCCGCGCGCGCTGGTGCGCTGGCAGAACTCCACGGCATCGCGCATGGCTTCCACGCGGATTTCCTTGCTGGGCTTGCGCTTTTTGTCGTCGATGTCGGCCTGTGCCTTTTCCGGCAGCGGCCAGCCCAGCTCCATCATCTGCACCTCGGGCATGAGCACGCACAGATCGGCATGGGCACGCACCTCGATGGCATGGCAACTGGCGCAGTGCCCGCAAGCACCTTGCGCAGACGGCTGCTCGCAGAGCCAGGCGCGCACTAGCGACAGGCCCAGTGCGTACTGCCCCAGACCCGAAGGCCCTTGCAGCAGCCAGGCATGACCACGCTGGGCCAGCAAACGGCCACGCTGCGCGGTGATCCAGGGCGCTTCGAGATCGGATGCACTCATGGCTTGCTGCCCACCATGATGGCCAGCCAGCCCTTGCGCACCACGGCCTGGGTGATCTGCTGCCACACGGCATGGCGGCTGGCATTGGCGTCGATGCGCACAAAGCGCTGAGGTGCAGTGCGGGCACGATCGGCATAGCCTTGCGCCACTCGGGCAAAGAACTCGCCGGGCTGGGCTTCGAAGCGGTCGGGAACACGGGCCGTGGCCAGGCGCTCGGCCGCCACTTCGGCGGGCAGGTCAAACCAGAGCGTCATGTCAGGTTCACGCATGAAATCCGGAGATGACCCTGCCTGCAGCGCAGTACCGGTCTGCGCCATGCGCTCCAGAACCGACAACTGCTCCAAGCTGAAGCCACGGCCCGCGCCCTGGTAGGCAAAGGTGGCATCGGTAAAGCGGTCGCTGATGACCACCTCGCCGCGCGCCAGCGCCGGCTCTATGACCTGCACCAGATGGTCGCGCCGGGCCGCGAAGGCGATCAGCGCCTCCGTCAGCGGGTCCATGGCGTCATGCAGCATCAGGGCACGCAGCTTTTCGGCCAGTGGTGTGCCACCGGGCTCGCGCGTGAGCGTGACCACTCGGCCCTGATCGCGAAAAGCCTGGGCCAGTGCCTCGATATGCGAGGACTTGCCCGCACCGTCGATGCCCTCAAAACTGATGAACAGACCCTTGGGTAAAGCTGTACTCACTGATATTTCCTCTAGTGCAGCGCATGGCAGCACCAGTTGTTTGATTCGACACAGGGCACAGGCCACGGCCTTGTACCCTCAAAGACTGTTTACTGACCGCGCTGGTAGCGGTTGACGGCCCTATTGTGCTCGTCCAGCGAGGCGCTGAAATGGCTGGTGCCATCGCCCCTGGCCACGAAGTACAGCGCCTTGGTCTGATCGGGCTGCACGGCCGCCATCAGTGCCGCCTTGCCGGGCATGGCGATCGGCGTGATGGGCAGGCCTGCACGGGTATAGGTGTTCCAGGGCGTGTCCTCCAGCAGATCGCGCTTGCGCAGATTGCCGTCAAAGCTGGCACCCACGCCATAGATGACCGAAGGATCGGTCTGCAGGCGCATGCCTATGCGCAGGCGGTTGGAGAAAACACCGGCGATCTGCGCGCGGTCTGCAGCGCGGCCGGTTTCCTTTTCCACGATGCTGGCCAGGGTCAGGGCTTCGTCGGCAGATTTGAGCGGGGTATTGGCCGCCCGCATGGCCCAGGCATCGGCCAGACGGCGATCCATGGCGTGCAGCGCACGGCGCAGCACTGCCATGTCCGAGCTGCCCTTGGCATAGGTATAGGTATCGGGGAAGAAACGGCCCTCGGGCGGAACGCCCACCCGGCCCAGGGCCGTCATCACGGCTTCGTCGCTAAGCCCTGCGCTGTCTTGCTTGAGGAATTCCTCACGCGCCAGAGCAGCACGTACCTGGCGCCAGTTCCAGCCTTCGACAAGGGTCAGCGCACGCAGGCTTTCCTCGCCTCGTGCCAGCTTCTGCAACAGCACATAAGGTGTGAGACCTGTGCTCAGTTCGTAGTTGCCGGCCTTAATGGCGCGGTCCTTGCCCGAGAAGCGAAACCACGCATAGAGCAAACGCGCATCGGTTTGCACCCCGGCCTTGACCACGTTCTGCGCCACGCCACGCGGCGTGGTGCCGGGCTCGATCTCCAGCTCCAGATTGGGTTCGGACAGCTTCAGCGGCTGGTTCAGCCACCACCAGGCGCCGCCTGCCGCCAGGGCAGCCAGCAGCAGCAAAAATATCAGTGCTCGAATAAGGGCACGCACAAGCTAGATCCATCAGTACACAGAGCGACGATCATAATTCAGCCATGACCCAGCCCAAGACGCTGCCCCTGAACGGCATTACCCCCATTTCCCACCTTGGTGTCATCCGCGCCGTTGGCGCCGACGCTGCCAGCTTTCTCCATGGCCAGTTGAGCAACGATTTCGCACTGCTCAAGTTTGATCAGGCACGCCTCGCAGCCTTTTGCACGGCCAAGGGCCGCATGCTGGCCAGCTTCATCGGTTTCAGGCGCAGCGCTGACGAAATCGTGCTGATCTGTGACCGCAGCCTGCTGGCTCCCACGCTCAAGCGCCTGTCCATGTTTGTGCTGCGCGCTCAGTGCAAGCTCAGCGATGCGACCGCCGACTTTGCTCTTTACGGACTGACCGGCCAGGCCGCCCAGCAGTATGCGGGTGCGGCAGCCGCACCCTGGACTCTGAGCCAGCAAGGCGATGCCCATGTGCTGGGGCTCTACCCTGCTGCAGGCAACCAGCGTGCACTGTGGATCGGCCCTGCGGGCCAGGCCCCCGAAGGACAGCTGCTGAGCGAAGACCTCTGGCAATGGTCCGAAGTCCAGAGCGGTGTGGCCACGCTGTCGGCTCCGGTGGTGGATGCCTTCGTGCCCCAGATGCTGAACTACGAATCCCTGGGCGGCGTCAACTTCAAGAAGGGCTGCTACCCCGGCCAGGAAGTGGTGGCCCGCAGCCAGTTCCGCGGCACACTCAAGCGCCGCGCCTATCTGGTGCATGCCGAGCAGGCTCTGAGCGTGGGCCAGGAAGTCTTCAGCGCCGAAGACCTGGAGCAGGCAACCGGCACCGTTGTGCAGGCAGCAGCAGCTGTGCAAGGCGGCTGGGATGCCATCGTCTCCATGCAGATTGCCTCCTCCACCCGCGACGATCTGTTTGCCCATACAGCGCTGGCCGAAGGCCAGAGCGCCGATGCGGGCAAGGGCATTGCGCTGCAGATCCTGCCCCTGCCCTACGAGCTGCTGGCTGATATCTAAGCGTCCCCGCCCCCGGGCCTGCACTGCCGCTGGCCCGGCATTGCCAGCCAGGCCAACGCTACACTTCGGCGCATGAGCAACTATTCCCCGGACTACCGCCACCGCTGGCTGCTGGCCCTGGCCTGGGTACTGCTCTGCGCCTTGATCCTGGCCCTGCAGTGGTGGCAGGCTCATGCCCGCCAGGAGCAGGAGCAGTTGCAGCTGACCCAGACCGTGCAACGCCAGATGCTGGAGAAGGTGGCCCAGCACAAGGCCCACCTTACCGCCCTGACTGCCGTGGCACCGCTGGATGCAGCCAAGGAGTCATCGGCCCTGCAGCATATTGCGCAATCGGTGCAGACCATTTACCCACGCGTCCAGGAAATCCAGTTGGTCACTGCGGCCACGCCCGCCACCGGCAGTTGCCGGGACCCGGCCGTGGCGCAGGCTGCCGCTCCGCTGGCGCCGCGCGCCAGCGCCAGCCTGCCTGATGCCCTGCACCCGGGTCATTATCTGTTCCTCAAAAAGATAGCAGACCCCGAAGGCTGGCTCTGCGTTCGCATTGACTCCTCCCACTTGCTGGACGACAAGGTGCTGCCCGATGACAGCGGGCTGCGCATCCGCCTTCATGGCCATACCTTGCTGGAGCCAGCCGCGCAGCTGCAGCAAAGCCACCAATTTGGCGAATTCACACTCGCCGACTATGACCAGCCTCTGCAGGTGCAACTGCTCAGCCGCCCTCGCAGCCTGGTGAGCTGGAGCATGGTGCTGATCAGTGCACTCATCAGCGCCATGCTGGTCGGCGCGGCTCACCTGATCTGGCAAAGCCGCCAGCAGGCCAGACGCCACCAGCGGCGCGCCCAGCTGCTGGCCAATGAAGCACAGCTGGCCCATGCCTCGCGCGTCAACGGCATGGGAGAGATGGCCTCGGGCATCGCGCATGAGCTGGCCCAGCCCGTCACCGCCCTGCTCAGCCAGAGCCAGGCCGCATTGCGCGCCCACGAGCTGGGCAAGACCGAACTGCTGGCGACTGCCCTGCAGGCCAATGTGCGTGAGGCCAGGCGCGCAGGCGCCATTCTGGAACGCATGCGCAGCTATGTGAGCAATGCCCCAAGCCAGCCGCAGAGACTGGATCTGGTCCAGGTCGTCGATCAGGCCCTGCTGCTGCTGGAGGGCCCGGCACGCCAGGCCAAGGTGGCGCTTCAGTGGCAAGCGCCGCTGCAGCCCTGCAGTGCCTGGGCCGACCCGGTGGCGCTGGAGCAGGTGCTGCACAATCTGGTGCGCAATGCGCTCGATGCGCTTGGCCAGGCGCAGGACGCGCAGGCAGCCATCAGCATCACGCTGGAGCAAAGCGGTGGCGAGGCCCTGCTCGTGGTGCAGGACAACGGCCCGGGCATGACTGCGGCCACGGCACAGCGCATCTTCGAGCCGTTTTTCACCACCAAGTCCGACGGCATGGGACTGGGTCTGCCGCTGTGCGCCACCTTGATGGAGCGCATGGGCGGCCGTCTGGAATATGTGCCCAGCCCGCATGGTGCCCGCTTTGTCATGCATCTGCCGCTGAATGGAACCGATTTGCCTGCATGATTTATCTGATCGATGATGACCCGTCGGTGCGCAACGCTCTGCATCTGCTGCTGCAGACCTATGAGCTGCCCGTGACCTGCTTTGAATCTCCTGCCGACTGCCTGGCCCATCTGGATCGCAGCCAGCCCGGCATCCTGATCACCGACCTGCGCATGCCCATGATGTCGGGCCTGCAGCTGCACGAGCAGCTCATGGCACAGGGCGTGGACTGGCCCACGATCGTGATCACCGGCCACGGCGATCTGCATGCCTGCCGCCGTGCCTTCAAGGCGGGGGTCACCGACTTTCTGACCAAGCCCATCGAAGAGCAGACCCTGCTGCAGGCCATAGAGTCGGCGCAAACACGGCTGGACCAGCAGGCCGAGCGCAACGAGGCCCGCCAAAGCCTGCGCGGCCTGACCGAGCGCGAGCGCGAAGTGCTGGAGCTGATTACCAAGGGCCTGGGCAGCAAGGAGATCGCAGCGGCGCTCGATATATCGGTGCGAACCGTGGACACACACCGCGCCAGGCTGGCCGAAAAGCTGGGTACTGGCTCGGTCGCAGAACAGACAAGACTGCTGCTGACTGCGGCCTTGTGAGGGGCCCGACTCGGTAGGATTACCGATGGCCATCCGTTGCCTTGCGAATGGGCGCCGAAAGCAGCCCTTCTTACAGTTCTGTCATCGCTTGTTCACCCCAATCCACAAGGAGCTTTGACATGAACCAACGCCTGCGCAACATCGCCTTCTGCACCCTGAGCCTGGCCGCCGCCGCCGCTTCCGCAGCCACCGTTTCCACCCGCAGCATCGCCAGCGCCACTGCCTTGCAGCTGGCCCAGCAGACTGTGGCGGCCTGCAGCGCCGACGGCTATAACGTCAGCGCCTCGGTGCTGGATCGCTCGGGCGTGCTGCTGGCCATGGTGCGTGCCGACGGCGCAGGCCCTCATACTGTCGAAGCCTCGCGCGCCAAGGCCTTCACCTCGGCGTCGTCGCGCAACCCCACCAGCGGCATCGCCAAGGCCATTCAGTCCAATCCCGATGCAGCCGGCATGGCGAATATCCCCGGCTTCCTGGTACTGGGTGGTGGCGTGCCCCTGAAGATCGGCAATGAAACCATTGGCGCCATTGGCGTGGCTGGTGCGCCTGGCGGTCATCTGGACGAAGCCTGCGCCCAGAAGGCCATCACCGCGCTGAAGGATCAGTTGCAGTAATGGCCCCAGCACGCAGGTGAGAAAAACAGAGTTCGAGCCTGCGTGCGGCAAGGCCTGCGAAGCAGGCCGCCGCAGAGCGATCCCGCGAGCGGGTGGCGCTCTCCTTTAGCCGCTGGGGCTCAGAAAACCCCGTAGCGATAAGCAACATAGGCAGCCGCCGCCACCCCAATCAGACAGAGGACGGTCATGATTCTTGCCATGGGCGCTCCTTCGCATCAAGCATCAAATCGGGCTTGAACGCTTGCAGATAAAGCGTTACAAGCTATCAAAACAGATGTATCAAAGCACTCTGCACATGGTGATGTGGGGAATGCCGGCCTCCTCGTAAGGCTCGCCTACTGGCGTAAAGCCTGCGCGCAGATAGAAGGCTTCAGCATGGCGCTGCGCGTGCAGCACGATTTCCTTGTCGCCGCGATCGCGCGCCGCACCCATCAGGCTCTCGAGCACCATGCGTCCCCAGCGACCGCCGCGCACGCTGCGATCCACGGCCATGCGGCCGATACGCCCTACGCCCGGCGCATCGCTGACTAGCCTTCCTGTGGCCACGGGCTGGTTCAAGCCGTTGAACAGCACCACATGACGAGCCACAGGGTCGAGCTCGTCAATCTCGATCTCGCGCGGTACGCCCTGCTCGCGCACAAACACGGCCAGGCGCAGGCGCTCGGCATCGCGCCCCAGGTCGTTCCAGCTGCCCGAGCGCAGCGTGACAACCTCCTGCCCTGCCTCGTAGGCAGTGAGCAGATCCCGCAGGGCCTGAGGGACGGGCCTGGGGGTCTGCGTCGCCGCGTCGGCAAACACATAGATCAGCTCCACGGTGTTGAGCAGCTCCATGCCCCGGAAAATGCCCGCCTCGAACTGCAGCGAGGTATTGCCCTGTTTGACGCAGCGGATGCCGACATCCAGCACATCGCCCAAAGTGGCCGAGCCGTGATAGACCGTGCTGGCCTTTTTCACAAACAGCTCGCCGCCCAGCGACGCAAAGCCGGCCTCATAGGGAATGGCTAGCTGGCGCCAGTAGTTGGTGATGGCCACATCGGCATACATCAGATAGTGGGCGTTGAAAACAATCTTCTGCGCGTCCACCTCGGCCCAGCGCACCTCGATACGCGTAAAGCTGCGAAAGTCCTGTCGATTCATAGTTATTACTCTGGTTTCAATTCAATCCAAACGCGCCGCGCAAGGCTTGCGCCATGTCCCGGTGCGCCTGACGCGCTTCAGCAATCACGCGGCCCATCTTGACGAACTCATGGGTCACGCCCTTGTAGATTTCCAGATCCACGGCCACGCCCGCCATGCGCAACTTGTCAGCATATTCCACGCCTTCGTCCACCAGGGGGTCGCACTCGGCCAGGCCGATCCAGGCAGGTGCGACATCGTCTACATCGGGAGCCAGCAAAGGAGCGAAGCGCCAATCCTCGCGGTCCTGGCGCCTGGCGATATATTGCGCAAAGAACCAGGTGATGGAAGCCTCTTCAAGCACCAGTCCATGGGCAAAGCGGCGATGGGAGTCAGTGTCCTGGTGCGCCGTGGTGCCGGGATAGATCAGCAGCTGCAAGGCTAGCTTGAGGCCGGTATTGCGTGCTTCGATGGCACAGGCTGCCGCCAGCGTACCGCCGGCGCTGTCGCCGCCGACAGCCAGGCGGCTGCCGTCTGCCCCCAGGCTTTGCGCATGGGCTGCCAGCCACTGCAGCGCGTCCCAGGCATCGTCATGTGCGACGGGAAACTGGAACTTCGGCGCCAGGCGATAGTCCAGCGACACGACCATGCAGCCCGCCAGGTGCGCGAGCTGACGGCAAAGCTGGTCATGCGTGGCCACACTGCCCACCGTAAAGCCGCCACCGTGCAGATACAGCAGCGCAGGCAAGCCAGCAGCAGGGGCTTCATCGCGGGTCACAGGTGCATAGAGGCGGGCCGGCAGATTCGCTCCGTCGCGTGCAGGAATCTGCAGCTCCTCCACACGAGGCAAGGCCTGCTTGGGGATTTCAAGCACGCCGGCGCCAGCCTCATAGGCCGCCTTGGCAGCTTCCGCGCCGAGCTCGTGCATGGGAGTGCGCGCGGCCCGCTCCATGCGACGCAGCACATCGCGCATGGATGGTGTCAGACTGGCTGGCAAAGCCGCAGAGGAATCGGACATGATCACGATGAATAAAAAACACAGGCTGGCATTGTGCGTTGCAACTCCGAAGTCTGCAGGCCAATGCTGACAATTGTTCGGAATCGATACCGTCGCAGACGTTACAGGGAGCCAGCCCATGGTGGTGCCTGGCTACTGCCAGGAGCGTGTAAACGGGCTCAAGGCATCGGCCAAGGTCGCCAGCATAGCAACGCGGCTGCTGGCAGCTCACGGCAGCAGTTCATCGCTGAACCAACTGGCTGCGGCAGCTGTTCAAGGCGCCGAGGATTCCGCCCAGTAGTCCGAACCAGTGCGCCTGGGTGACGATATAGCCACCGATCAATTTCTGTTCGCGCGGATCGGGGCCGGCCCAGGACTGCCAGGCCAGCCAGCCCATGACAAGCAGCAGCACGGTGGCGGCCAGAAGATCCCGACGAAGCAGAACCGACGGCAGGAGAATCCAGACCATCAGTCCGTAGAGCAGGCCCGACATGCCGACATAGTCGCTCACCTGAGGCGAGGTGAACCACAACAGCAAAGAGACCAGAACGGCCAGAGAGCCCATGCAGGCAAGCAGACGCCTTGCCGTCCAGCTTGCATCCGCGAAAGAGCAGCACAGCAGCAAGCCGCAGGCATTGATTGCGGCATGAGCCCAGCTCAGGTGCACCCAATGTGCCGACAGCAGCCTCCACCATTGCCCATCGGCAAGTGCCGCTGTCTCATAGCGCAGCAGTCCTCGCCATGCAGCAGGCAGGGCCTGCAGCAAGGCCATCAGCATGCACATCAGCAGCGCACACTGCCTCGGTGAGAGAGCTCCCAGGCCGGACTTCATGCCTGGGGCTCGGGCCTGAGCCACAGCCAGATCTGCACGCAGGCCATGACTGCCACCGCCGATGCGCTCAGCCACGGGTTCTCGGCGATATGAAAGATCAGCGCAGAGCTGAACACCATGCTGGCACTGGCCATCCATTTGACGCGACGGCTTACCTGCCCGCCATCATCCCAGTTGCGCAACATGGGGCCGAACAGGGAGTGGGCATACAGCCAGCCGTGAAGCCTGGGCGAGCTGCGTACCGCCGCCCAGGCGGCCATCAGGATAAACACGGTCGTCGGCATGCCGGGCACCACGGCACCGATCAGGCCCAATATCACGCAGAGAACGGCGAAGACCATCAAAAGACAACGCAGGGGCAGGGAAAGGCGCTTATGCAATTCTTCTGGCCTTCGGGTCGGAAAGTCGGCGGATGAGGATGGTTCTGTCATGGATCAGGGAGGCGGAGAACGCACGATGCTCCATGCGATATCGCCGCCGCGATTTCCTATCAGGTTCAATATATTGGCCAGCGCCGCGTCCTGTCCGGGTTCGGCCCCGGCCAGTCCTTGAAAGCGCCAGCGACCCGCAAGCTGCTGGCCTTTTCCGCTCAGTTGCAGCGCACCTTGCAGCGTCTGCAGCTCAAAGCCCGGGCCCGCGCCTGTGCGCTGAGCGACAAGTGCCATGCGATAGCTTCCCAGCGGGCGCAGCGTGGAGAGTCGGGAAGACAGCGACAAGGCCTTCAACTCCAGACGCCCCTGCATGGAATCAGTCTCCATGCTCTCGGGCCATTGGAGAAAGGACGAGGACAGCTGAAGCTGGCCGTCCAGGCCCAGCGTGTTCCAGGGAGTACCCAGGCCTGCAAGCAGCTGGGCCGGCAGTTGCCAGTCCAGCCCTGACAGCTGAAACACCCGTCGCAAAGGCAGCCAGCGCAGTCGCACCGCTTGTCGCTGACAGCAAGCATGCTCAACAGCGACGCCAACACCCCAGTCCTGCAGGCTCAGGCCTTGCGCCTCACTGCTGCGGGTCGGATGCAGACTCCAGCTCAACCTCCCCGGCAAGGCTTGCGCATCATGGCTGCCCGCTCCGCCCGCCAGCATCAGCACTGCGGACCCCTTCCAGACGGAGCCGCGCACGTCCTGCAGCGCGATGCGCTGGCCACTCGCCATGGCGACCTGAGCCGCAAGCCAGTGCGCGGGGAAAAAGGCCAGCAGGCACAGCACGCCGCCGAGCAGTCCTCCCGCCATGGCCCAGCGCCATGGCGAGCCAGCCGTTGAAGGCCTTGAGCGGCCGCTTCTGCGCCAATGCGTTCCAGCTACCACGGTACGCAACAATGCTCAGGCATCGATGGCTGCAGGCTGCGGAAAATAGCGCTCCAGCAAGCTGCCAAAGCGGTCATAGGCAGCATTGGCACCAGCAATCACTCTGTCCTGGATTGCGGCATCGGCTAGCTCCGGCGCGTCGAGCGAAGCCACAAACGCACGCCAGGCCAGGGCCCGTCCCTGCGGATAGGCCGCCAGATTGCGGGCCCCGAAGGTCTCCGACAAACCCAGACGATCCCTGGCTTCCTTGAACAGGAAGGCTGCCCCCAGGGTCGAGCCCTCCGACACATACAGCCACCCCAGGGCCTCGGGCATGCCTACGGCCTCGCTGCCCAGTGCACCTTGCGGAAGCTCTGCCCCCAGATCGGCCAGATCAGCCAGCGAAGCCTCCTGACGCCCGCGCGCCTCCAGGTCAGGGACCGCTGCCTTGACGGCGGCATCCTGAAACAGATGCTCCACGTCGCGCTGGAACAGGTATTGGGCGGCGACAAAGCGCGCATAGCTGCCGCGATCGGCAAATGGATTGCCTTGCTCCATGAGCTCATGCATGCGCTCATGTTGCTGCGCGGTCTCCGTCTTGAGACGCTGGGAAAGTCGGGCCCCGCTCAAAGGGCTGGTTTGCAGATTCATGGTATTTCCTGACTTCAATTCGATGGCGAAGCAGCTCCGGGCTGGTCCAGCCCGGAGTCGCCTTGCTCCAGGTTTCGCCTCAGTTCGGCGAGGACTTCAAGCTGCGACGGCGTGCCCAGGCCAGGGCCGCCAACGGCGCCAGCAGCCAAGCGCTCAAAGGACCTCCTCCGCCGCCGCCATTGCTGCTGTTGCCCGTCTCTGTGCTTCCGCCGCTACCCGTTCCGGGCTGCGTGACTGCGGTAGCCTGTACCGTGACCTTGCTGGTCACGGGCTGACCGTCGTTCTGGCTGCTGCAAGTCAGACTGAAGCTGTTCTCGCCCTCAACCGCCAGTACCACGGGCACCTTGCTGCCGCTGGTCTGCTGCGCACCGCTCCAGGCACCGCTGGCAGTGCAGTTGCTGGCCTGGGTGGTGGACCAGCTCAGCTCGATGGTGGAACCAACGGCCGCGGTTGCGACGGAGGCCGTCAGCCCTTCGCTGAATGACGCGACAGGCAGGGGCACGTCAAAGGAGAAAATCGTGCCATTGCCGGTGTTTTCGATCACGGCGCTAGAAACGGCTTGCCCGCCGCCGCCCGCTGTCGCCGCGCCATAGATTTTTTGCACTCCGCCGGAAACAGCGCCCAAACTCAGACCTGCCAGAGTACCGCCCTCCGTCCCCAGATCAAAGCGATGCAGAACCTCATAGCTGTCATCCATGCGATCCGCGGCCTTGCCGAGCTTGATGCGGAACAACACACCAGCACCGACCGGCGTCTGCACTCCCGTCTTGGGGACATACATGGTCGAGCCGTCGCGGGCCGTCGTGCCGTAGATGTTGCCATCTGCGGCCAGCACCAGCGGCCCCGACGGCGCACTGCCATCGGCCTGCGCCGTGCCGTCAAGCGCCGCCTGGTCGCTGCCGCGGAAATAGTGCACCACGGCAAAACTGGAGGGATCGGATTTCTTTACGCGCCACAGCGTTCCGCCGTAGCGGTTGTCCATGGCGTTGCCAGCTGTAGGCGCATTGAACTGTGTCGTTCCGTAAAGCCACTCGCCGGCTTCTATCATGCCGACCACACGAGCGCCCTTGGCCGTAGGCTCGCCGTCACGGGCACGCATGAAGGTATGCAGAAGCTCTACTTGAGAAGCATCCAGCGTACCGTTGCGCGCAACAGCGCTGTCGATCGCCGCCTGGCTGAGCTTGACCAGGGTGCCCACCGAACGACCCAGGTTATCCGAGGTCAGCGAGCTGTCGGCAACACCGGTGGCAGACACGCCGGTCAGCACATACAAGGCCTGGTCGGACTTGCTCCAGATGCTGGCCACAGGCGCGCCGCCCTTGGTGTGCACCTGCGTGCTGCCCTGCGCCTGTGCGTATTGGCAGAAATCAAGCACCTTGGAATAGCTCTGGTCCGCATTCATGCGCCACAGCGTATTGGCCGTGGTGCTGGCTGCGCAGCTGGAAGCAGATTCGCCGGAACCCATATAAAGGTTGCCCGCTGCATCCAGAGCCATGCTGCCCAGGGGCTTGATGCTCGGCGCAGGGAGGGAGACAGCCTTACCGTCCTTGATATTGAAGACGGCTGGCACGGTCAGAAAGGACGAGGGATTGCTCGGGTCGGCACCATTGCCGGCGACAAAAAAGCCCCCTTGAGGCGTCGGCACCAGCGGCGTTGACCCAGAATAGATGCTACCCAGCAACTCGAAGCTATGGCTCTTGCCGGTGGCCGCATCCAGCCCATAAACCGTGCCCTGACCCCAGAACGACGGGGCAACAGCAGAAGCACCCAGAAATGTATGCCCATACAGACGCCCGTCGGTTGCCAGCACCGGCGGCACCATGGGCTTGCCACCACCGTTGTTGAGGCCGCCAAACTGATGCAGCACGGTGGGCTTGAACGCGGCAGGTGAAGTCTGGGCCATCGCCTGTGACAGGGGCAGAGCCAGTGCCAGAGCGGGGAAGGTGAGTCGTGTCACACGCCAGACCGAGAGTTGGATTGAATTCATTGCCATTGACTTTCCTGTGTAAGAACGAGAGGGAAGATGAAGCTCAGTCGAGCGCTTTGCGAGCAGCGCCGCGTGCGAGCCGGCGCTGCAGTGCCAGGCCCGCAAGCGGGGCCAGCAGCCACACAGACAACGGGCCACCACCGCCATTGCCGTAGGAGACCTGGTTGCCGTCCTCGGCGGTTGCCGGGGTGCTGACATAGACCACGGTGGAAGCTGAGACCTGGGCACCTGCAGCACCGCTTGCCACATCACAGGTCAGGGTGTAGCGATAGGTACCCCGAGCCGGGCGTAGCTCGACGCTGCCCTGTGTGGCCACCGAGCCCACCCAGTCGCCTGCTGTCGATGCCGCAGAACATTGCTTGGCGTTATTGGTGATCCAGGTCAATGAGACGGTTTCACCGGCCTTGATCTCACCGGCACTAGCCACCAGACTGGCATCGGCACGCGGGGTTTCGGCCGAATCCACGGCGAGCTGAAAAACCGTGCCGAAATCCGTGGAAACGACCTGTCCGGCGCTGTTCAGATAATGACCACCCATTGCGGTTGCTCCATACAGACGTCCGTCACCGCCCGCGCGCAAGCCCACAGGCTTGCGTCCATCCGTGCCCGAGAAGGAATGCACCAACTCGAAGCCGCCTTGCGTGACCTGTCCTTCGCCGTTCACCACAATGCTCGCCGGCCGGATGCGGTAGACGGTGCCGCAACCCACTTCGGAATTGGCCGCTGCACTGGACGGCGTGCACATATTGGCGCCGCCGGACAGGGTTGTGCCGTAGATAGCGCCGTCCGCAGCTCGCGCCAGGGGCCCGCGTGGCGTGGCCCCATCGGTATCGCTGAAGGTATGCAGGATCTGCAAAGCCCCCCCGCTTCTGGCAATGCGATAAAGCGCACCATAGGGCCTGGGACCGTCGTAGTAGGGCAAATCCCTGCCGTAACTCAGCGTCGCACTTGGAGCCCACTTGCGCGATCCGCAGGATGGGTTGTCGCGCGTGATGCTCTTGATGAAGGTGCCAGTGAGCGTGTTGTTCACATATACATGGCAGTCTCCGACCGAGGTTGCGCCATACAGATAGCCGTCGCCACCATCGATCAGCGACGACAGACCATGCTCCTGCCCTGCCCCCAAGGTGCGGTTGGTGACGTCACCGCCTGCAGTCACCCCTGCTTCATAGGGAATGCCACTGGGGTAAAGCACAAAGCCCTCGTTGGTGGCGTTGTCCTGGACATTGATTTCACCCTCGGCCAGCGTAAAGGTATGGAGCACGGTAAAGCCGCTCCCGTCGGCCGGGTTGAGACTGTAGAGCGTTCCCGTGGGGGTGCTCGCTGCCGTCGGCGTCGACGCAGCCAGTGGCAGGCCACGGTTGTAGGCAGTCACGCCATACAGCAGGCCGTCCTGACCCAGAATCAGGTCGTTCACAGACTGGCGCATGCCCGAGGGTCCGGCCGAAAACTCATGCAGCGTGCTTACCTTGCCGGAGGCGATATCGATCTTGAAAACCCGCCCCTGCCCCTTGGGCCCCTTGTCTACGCCATACAAGTTGTCCTGCGCATCAATGACCAGTGCACCGTTGGGCGAATACAGCTGCCCCTTCGTTCCCTGCAGGACGCCTGAATTGGCACCGTCGTAGTCGGTACGCACGATCACACCCAGGCCCACTGCGGGCGAGTAAACGATGTCGCTGGGCTGGTTCTTGCCCGCGTACCTCTCACCATAGGTGTTGCTCATTACTGCATAGAGGCTGCCATCGGAGGCCTTCACCGGTGTGCTCGAAATACGGCCGTGAAGGTCATTGACGGGGTTGTAGGCCACGCGCTCGTAGACCGAGACTCCGGCGCGCATGATGTACATGCCCAGCGAGGTATACATCTGCGAAGACAGCACGGTGGGGCCGCCACCGTTGAAGCCGCCGAACAGATAGCCTGCGCTGGATCCGGGACGCACCGCATACAGTGGGGGAGAGGTAGGGAAGCGCGCCCCGGGCCAGCCAATGGTTCCGTCGGGCGTGGTGACATCGTCGCCGGCGGGCCGCAACGCGGTGAGCATGGTCAGGCGTGCATCGCTGACCTTGGTCTGCGCGGCGGAAGGCATGGCGGCACAAAGCGCCGCGGCGATGCAGGCTGCAGCGGGCCAATGCAGCGGCCTGCCATGAAGAGCGGAAAAGGACATCACAGGGACCTTTGGGAAAAGACGGACGGATGGAAGCAGCGGCAAGGCGCGGGCCCGGGCCGAGGCTCAGAACTGGATGGACAAGGTGGCGATGGCGGTACGGCCAGGGCCGATGAAATAGCTGCCGCCCTGCATCTCGGAGTAGTTCAGATCGCGCAGGTTGTTGATGGACACACGCAAGGTGGCGTTGGGAGTGATTTCGTAGCTTGCCCAGAGGTCGAACAGACGCCAGGATTTCTGGTTGTAGCGCTCACCCTGCGTGGTCCAGACGCTGCTGTTGGTGCTGGGAGACTGAAAGCGCATGCGGCCACCCAGCGTCAGCTTCTTGTCGAGCAGACGCACACCGGCGCTCAGGCTAGCGGTCTTTCTGGGCGGCAGCACATACCAGATGTTGGCGTCGCCCGACTGGCCCAGATTGTTGTTGGGGTAGCCAGTCAGACTGCCCAGAGGAAAGGAGTCATAACCGCCCTTGCCGGTGTTGACGAGCATGTGGGTGTAGTTGAGACTGCCGAAGACGCGACCGTTGTCATAGTCGCCCTGCAGCTCCAGGCCCTTGCTGCGAAAAGGGTCCTGCAGATTCACATAGGCATAGGGCCCCAGCAGGCCGCCCCCGGCGGTATCGATGGGCGACATGATGCGCGCGAGCGTCACATAGTCGTTGACCTTGTTGTTGAACCAAGCCGCTTTCACTCGCAGCTTGTCGCCCTTGCTCAGCACATCGTCAAACACGCCATTGGCCCCGACCTCCCAGTTGCGCGAGCGCTCTGCGCGCAGATCCGGGTTGGGGTAGTAGGGAAAGAGGCTGCCCGTATGCTGGCCCCACATCAACGCCTCCGTCAGTGCCGGCGGACGCATGCCCCGGCCCACGCTGGCAAACAGCTGTATGGGCTCCACCGGTTTGACGGCCAGCGCCAAGCGGGGTGCGAAAGCGCCATCGTTGCGATCAGCCTTGAAGCGGGTGTACAGCGCCGTCGACGGGGGGCGCACGCCCGGAGGGTTGATGAGCGAGCCGACGCGCATGCGTCCATCCCCCTGCATGCCGTACCAGTCATAGCGTAGGCCACCTGTGAGCTCCAGCCAGTCGCTGTGCATCCAGTTGAGTTCCCCGAACAAACTGGCAACGGTGCGCTTGCCTTTCGGGGTCGAGCCCGCATACAGCGCCGTCGTGCCGGCATCCGCCCCCACCGAGAGCGCTTGTGCCTGCGGGTCGGTCCAGTCGTGGAAGAACTCCGCTCCGGTCTTGAGCAGCGCTGCATCCCTGGCTCCCCACTGAAGGCGGGAGGTGTTCTCGAGCGTCCCCCCCACGGTACTGGTCTGGTACTGCAGGTCATAGGCATAGGGGTCCAGCGTGCCGCCCGCGTAGCGATGCGCCTGATTGCGGGTACGGGTGAAGTAGAGGCTGGACTTGAGATCCACCAGAGCGCTTGCGGACGGGTTCCACGCGTAGTTGGCGAGCAAGGTATCGGTACGGACATGGTTGAGAATGCCCCCACCACTGGCCGACTGCGGCTTCTCGCCGAACTTCGCATCCATGCCGATATAGCTGAACTTGAGCTGCTGCTCAGGCGCGAAACGCCAGGTGCTCTTGAGCAATACCGAAGTCTGATCCTGCGAGGTCAGTTGGCTCACGCCATGCACCTGACCATCCACATCGGCCGTCATGGACCCACGGCGGCCCTTTTCAAATTCGCCGACCTTCTTGCGACTGACCAGCATTACCAGATCAAGGTCCTCACGGGGCTTGAGGCCCAGAGCCGCACTGCCGGCAAAGTGATAGCCGTTGTTGCCACTCGAAAGATTCAGCCGGGCGCCGCGGGTGCTGCCGTCCTTTATCAGGTCGTCTACTTCGAGCGTGCGGAAGTTGACAACCCCCGCAATCATCCCTGCGCCGCCCACTGTGGAGGTTGGTCCTTTGGAGATATCCACACCGCCCAGCATTTCCGGATCGAGATACACCGAGCCGTTGGAGCCATGTCCGCTTTGCTGGTAGTTCTGGCGTGTGCCGTCGATCATCACGTTGACCCGGCCAAAATCCTGCATGCCACGAATATTCACCGACACCCCCGGATCCCTGCGGCTTTGCGAGGTATAGACACCCGGCACCTCTGCAAGAACATCGGCAGTATTGCGCGGTGGCAAACGGTCGATCTCCTCGCGCGTGACCACGGCCACCGAGGCTGCCGTCTCGAACACCTGCTGGCGTGCATCCTTTTTCGCGACGACCAGCACCTCGTCCAGATTGCGTTCCTGCACACCGGCCCGCGCACCTTGCGCCGCTTTCGGGGAACGGGCAGCTGCCGGCCGAACACGCCATGCGCCCGGCCCTTCGCTTTGCGCCTGCAGCGGATGATCCTCCAGCAGCGAATCCAGCGCAGCTTGAACCGTTGCCATGCCCTTGAATCCTCGGCTCTGCTTGCCTTGCACCAGGGCCGGATCAAACGCGATCATGACCTGAGCCTCACGGGCCAGTTGATTCAGCACCGCTTCCACAGGAGCTGCGGGAATCGAATACGAGCGCAACGCCTGATTGCTCGCCTGGGACGCGATTTGCGCATGGGCAGCCACCGGCGCCAGCGTGCCCCAGGCAAGGCTGACCGCGGCGGCGGTCAGGGCAAGTGCGGCGGGGTGCCTAGGCGCGGATGCACGCATGCGTGACAGGCGACGGGGGAGCATGAATAAGTCCTTTCTGAAAGCCGCCATGTCAGACCTGCCAAACGGCGGTCTTTTTCAAGGCGCTACTGTTAACAAGGACGAAGCAGCTCGCCAAACCCGTAATGTTTTTTGAAATTTTTTTTGTGCCTTGTGCGACCAGCCAGAAAACTTCAGCCGCGCGGCACCAGCGTGACCCAGTAACGCGTACGTCGGCGCAACTCCAGAGGCCATGTTTTCTGCAGCAGATCCAGGCTGCGCTCGGTGTCCCTCAGACTGAACACTCCGGAGATAGGCAGTTGCGCCACACGCTCATCGCAAGCCAGATACCCGGCCCGGTATCGACCGAGCTGCGCCACGAGAACCGACAGCGGCATGCTTCGGGCCACCAGCAGCCCATCCGTCCACGCGTCGCCATCACCGTCGCCGGCCTTCAGCTCATGAACTCCCGAAGCATCGAACCAGGCCTGCTCGCCCTGACGCAGAAGCTGGACTTGTGACGTCGCTTGAGGTCTGAGCTCGACGGCATCGCTCAATACCTGCACCTGGGTGCCGTCCTCCCGCACCTGCGTCTGAAAGCGGGTGCCAAGCGCTAGCACCTGACCGTGTGGCGTCTGCACGAACAAAGGACGATAGCGCTGCGCCTCGCTGTCGGACCCCGAGGTCAGCGCAATGCGCCCCCTGATCAGAACCAGGCGTCTCTCGCCCTCATCGAAGCGCAGGTTCACGGCCGTCGAAGTGTCCATCAGCATGACGGAGCCGTCGGCGAGCACCACGCGGCGCACTTCACCCACTCCGGTACGAAGATCGGCCAGCAAGGCACTGTCGCTCCAATGCCGATTCGCTATCAGCACGCTACACCCGGTCCCCATCACAATGGCCATCAGCCCCATGGCCTTGCGCCGCCCCATATGCTTGCTCGCGCCATTCAGGGTCTGTTGCGCCAGAGCGGCCGGTACCGCAGGCATGGCGGCAAAACGACTTTGAATGCCCTGTAGTCGCTCCCAGGCCAGGGCATGCTCGGGCGCAGCCTCTCTCCAGAGCCTGCACTCATCCCAGACGGCTGCGGAGGCACTGCCCCCCTGAAGACGCACCAGCCATGCGATGGCCTTCTGCACCACCTCCGGCGATGGCTCGTTCGGAGCTGCGCTCATGCCGCGGTATCCAGATAAACGATGCGGTAGCAGTGCGCAAAGGCCGCCGCCATGTATTTCTCGACCGAGCTCAGGGACACACCCAGACGCGCCGCCACTTCCTTGTAGGTCAGCCCATCGAGCTGCGCCAGCAAAAAGGCACTGCGCGCGCGGGCACCCAGCCCGTCCAGCATGCGATCTATCTGCTCCAGTGCCTGCAGCACAATGGCCCGCTCCTCGGGCGAAGGACATACGGGCTCCGGCATCTGGGCCAAGGTCTCAAGATAGGCCCGCTCCAGAGACATGCGCCGGCAATGATCGATCAGCACGCTGCGTGCCACCGTGGCGAGAAAGGCCCGAGGCTCCTGCAACTCCTCCGGGCACTGCCTGAGCAGACGCATATAGGTATCCTGCGCCAGGTCTGACGCGTCCTGCACACAATGCACTCGCCGCCTCAGCCAGTTCACCAGCCATCCGTGGTGGTCGCAATAAAGCGTGTGTAAAAGAGAAGAAGAACTAGCTTGCACACCAACCATGGCTCATGATTTCCGTACGGCTCAAATTTAATTACTGAGAATCATTCTCAATTGTATTCATTTGAAACACATACCATGCTTATCCTTGCATAGCTCAGGGGAATGCAGAGCTGATCCCCAGTCATGAATCGCCCAACGCTCCGGGAAGGGCCTGCCCGGCAGACACCGGCCAGTGATCGGAAACCTACGTATACCGCCTTCCCAGGCCTTGCAAGCCGAACCAAGAAACAAATAAAAATCATTCTCAATAAAGTCTATACTCGGCTTTACATTTCTTCGCACGCCAGCATGATTTCTTGACACAAGCCAGCCAGCGAACCAGCCGCACCGTTTGTCTGTCTGTCATGCTGAGTTTCCCGTCTAACTGCGTTTCCTTGCCACGGGCGTTTCGCCCGCGCTTTGTCATTGCGGCTTCTGAATGCCGCAATCCTTGCCGCCCGCCAGCGCATCAGGAGGCGGCATGAAAGCCAGCGCCCCCCTTGCGTATTACCGGATTGCCGTTGCCTCGCGCAGCCTGGCTGCCGCCCTAGGCGGCTATGCGCTGGCAGCCGTCAGTACAGCCGCACTGAGTCTGCTGCTGAGTTCGCTGATAAGCCGCGTGGAGGCGGTGATGACAGCCACCCTGCTGTCCTGGGTCATCTACGCCATGGCGATTGGCTGGACTTTCTATGCGCGCACAGCCTGGCTTGCCTGGGCGGGGGTACTTCTTCCGACGCTGTCCTTGGGGGCATTGATATACGGGACATCGTGGTGGGGAGTGCAGGCATGACCGGCTCTCGAACCACGCACCAGCCCGAGCAGGAAGGTTTTCGCCAGGCCATGTCCTGGTTGCACACCTGGTCAGGTTTGATTCTGGGCTGGCTTTTGTTTGCGATTTTCGTCACCGGCACGCTGAGCTTTTTCAAGAACGAATTCAATCTGTGGATGCGGCCCGAGCTGCACGGTCTGCCCGCGTCCGACAGCGACGTCGCACAACGCGCCCAGGCGGCGCTGCACGAGCGCGCGCCGGGCGTCAGCAACTTCATCATGCGCCTGCCCGATGAACGCACTCCGGCCGTGAATGTACTGTGGCGCGACAAGCCCAACAGCCGCTTCGAAACCTTGCTGCTGCACCCGCAGACCGGTGTCGCACTGCAGGCCCGTGAGACCGCTGGCGGAGAGTTCTTCTACCGTTTTCACTTCGAACTTCGCACCGCTCACAAGGGCCGCTGGACGATTCAGGGCCGCTGGGTGGTGGGCGTAGCCACGCTGATGATGTTCATTGCCTTGCTGACCGGCGTGGTCACGCATCGCCGCATCTTCAAGGACTTCTTCACCTTTCGCCCGCGCAAGGGCGGACAGCGCGCCTGGCTGGACGCACACAATGTGTCGGGCGTGCTGGTGCTGCCCTTTTATCTGATGATCACCTTCAGCGGTCTGATGATTTTTCACGCCATGTATATGCCAGCCGGCATAGCCGCCGCCTACCCTGGCGCAAAAGGAACGGACACGCAAAGCTATTTTTCCGAGCTGCAGGGCGATGTTCCCGGTGCACGCAGCGCCAGGCGCGGCGGCAACGCGCAGGCCGAGCCCTTGCCCATGCTGGATCTGGCCCCCATGCTGAGCCAGGCCAGTCAGCTATGGCAGGGCGGCCGTGTCGGCAGCATCACGGTGCGCAGCGACAGCCAGGGCCCTCTGGTGGAAATCACCCGCCACGACGGCGACAGACTGCAATACGGACCAGCACGGCTGCGTTTCGATGGCCGCACCGGCCAGCTGCAGACCCAGGTCGATCCGCAGGGCCCGGCCATCAAGACCTATGGAGTGCTCTATGGCCTGCATCTGGGGCGCTTCGCCGATACCGGGATGCGCTGGGTGTTGTTTGGCTTTGGCGTCATGGGTTCGCTGATGATTGCCTCAGGACTGATACTGTGGTCCGTCAAGCGCCGCGCCCAGGCCCTGCGCAAGACGCCTGCCGCCCCCCTGCCCTTTGGCGAAAGGCTGGTGGCAAGTTTCAATATCGGCCTCATGGGCGGCCTGCCGCTGGCGATTGCGGCCTATCTGCTGGCCAACCGGCTGCTGCCCCTGGAAATGCCCGGCCGACCCGATGCCGAGCTGTCCTGCTTTTTCGGCATCTGGATACTGGCCTTGCTGCTGGGTCTGGTACGGCCTTCACGCCAGGGCTGGGTGCTGGTCCTGGGCATGGCCGCCCTCGCCTATCTGCTTCTGCCCTTGGTCAATGCCCTGACCACCTCCACCCATCTGGGCATCAGCCTGCCAGCCCTTGACTGGAGCTGGGCCGGCATGGACCTGAGTTTTGCGGCCACGGGACTGATGCTTGCCGCCCTCACCCGGCATCTGCTCAGGCACAGGCCCCAGCCCGCAGCCAGACATGCGGCCGCTGCCAAGTCCGAGCGCAAACCCAACGCCGCGCGGATTCCCGGCGACAACACGGCGCAGGAGGCTTAACAGATGCTGCTCGACTTTCTGTTGTGCTTTGCCGCCTGGACGGCCCTGGCCTTGGCCATGGACCGACATCACGAAGATGCCTGGCCCGGGGTGGACAGTGAAGCCCCTGCAGCCGCAGTGCTGCGCCAGCGCCTGTTCAAGAGTGGTTGGGCGCTGCTGGGCTTGTCCCTGGGCATTGCACTGTGCTTGCCGGCTGCGAGCAGCGTCGCCCTGTCGGCAACGGCCTGGACCGCAGCTCTGTGCCTGTCGGCGCTGGCTGCCACCGCCCTGGCCACCTGGCAAGCGCCGCGCCTGCCCGTGCTCGGCCTGGCAGCGCTGGGCCTGGCATTACTGGTTTTTTGCTTCAGCCGCCTCGGTCATTGAGACACCAAGCCGGACCCGCCCGGCCAGCCGCCGCCCATCGACGACCCGCAAGCACAAAGAAAGCGCAGGGTCGCGCTTCAGCTCGGCGCTCGCGTGCGGACACCGGACCGACAGTCTTCGCTCAAGCATAGCCCTTCATTCAACTACCGGCATCCAAGGAGATTTTCATGCGCCACTTTCATCATGCCCTAGGCCTCGCCACCTTTCTGCTTGCCAGCCTTGGCACGGCCCAGGCCCATCAAGTCTGGCTGGAGAACAATGGCGGCCAGGCTCAGCTGTTCTTTGGCGAGTTCAACGACAACCTGCGCGAGACTTCGCCCGGTGCGCTGGACAAATTTCTGACCACGCCCACGCTGGCCCAGCAAACAGCCAGCGGCACACAGCAACTGAGCGGCCAACGAAATGCCACAGGCTTCAGCTACAACGCCGCAAGTCAGGCCCAAACTCTTTTTGCCAGCGCCGCCTATCCCCTGATCGACCGCAGCAAGCGCAATGAGCCAGCCCTGCTATGGGTGCCTGCGGCCCGCTGGGTGGCAACGCCGGGACAAGCCGTGGCCGCCAATGCCCAAGCCCTTGATCTGGTGCCCACAGGCAAGCCGGGCCAGCTCATGGTGAGCTTCAACGGAATGGCCCTGCCCAAGACCAAGGTGCAGATCGTCGCACCGTCGGGCTGGTCACGCGAGGCTCAAAGTGACGAGCAAGGCCGTGTCAGCTTTGCCCTGCCCTGGAAGGGACTGTATGTGGCCGAGGTGCATCACAGCCACAAGCAAGGCGGCGAGGCGCAAGGCAAGAGCTATGGCGAGGCCAGCTATGTGACCACGCTGAGTTTCAGCGTCGAAGACGGCATGCCATCGCCCGCCCTGCCTGCAGCCGCCAAGCCCTGATGCGCTGCCGCGATTCGAACCCGTCAACGCAAACGGCCCCAACGCTTTTTTGCAGGGCCATCCATCTGACAAACGCAACATGAACTCCTCTTATTCCGGTCTGACCGACCGACGCTCGCTGGCCTTGCTCAGCGCACTAGCCTGTTTGAGCCTGGGCACACAGGCTCAAACCTCGCCTTCCACCACCAGCACCAACAGCAATGCCGAAGTCACGCTCGCCCCTGTCACCGTGCAAGACAATCTGGCCGGCGAAACCGCCACAGGCCCGGTCACCGGCTTTGTCGCACGGCGGGCGATTTCGGCCACCAAGACAGATACGCCCCTGATCGAAACGCCGCAATCAATCAGCGTGGTCACGCGCGACCAGTTCGAGGCCCAGGGGGTGACTACTCTGCGTGAAACCACACGTTATACGGCGGGCATCAACTCCAGCTATTTCGACAACCGCGTGGACTCCTTCAAGGCGCGCGGCGGCGATGTCAGCCAGTACCAGGACGGATTGCTGCGCACCTACGGCACCTACAACAACATCAAGGTCGAGCCCTACACGCTGGAGCGCGTGGAGTTTCTGCGCGGACCTTCCTCCGTGCTCTACGGACAGGGCAGCGTGGGCGGCGTGCTCAACCTGACCAGCAAGCGCCCACAGGCCGAGCGGCTGAATGAGGTGCAGATTCAGCTTGGAAGCCACGGCCGCAAGCAGATTGCCAGCGACATGACCGGCGCCATGGACGAGGAAGGCAAGTGGCTTTATCGCCTAGTGGCCGTGGGCCGCGACAGCAACACCCAGGTCGACCACGTCAAGGATGACCGCGTGGTGATTGCGCCCTCCCTGACCTATCGTCCCAGCACCGATACCTCGCTCACTCTGCAAGCCCTGTACCAGAAGGACAGGAGCGGCTCCATCACCCAGTTCTTTCCCTGGCAGGGCACGCGCCTGCCCAGCCCCTACGGACAGATTCCGACCCGCACCTTTATCAGCGAACCCGGCTGGGACAAGTACGACTCCGAAAACAAATCCTTTGGCTATCTGTTCAGCCACCGCCTGAACTCGCAATGGACACTGCGCCAGAACCTGCGCCGCACCATCAGCGAAGTGGATTACCGTACGCTCTACACCAGCTTTGCCGCCAATGCAGCCACCGGCCGCCCTGCACGCCCGGTGTTTGACGCCAATGGCCGCACCGTACAGCGCGATGCCGTATGGCAGATCAACGGCGGACGCATGCTGCTGGTCGACACGCAGCTCGAAGGCCTGCTGCAGACCGGTGAGGTGCAACATCAGTTGCTGGCCGGCATGGACTGGCAGCGCAACACCAGCAACCAGTCCAACTGGCGCGGACCAGGCACAGCCCTGGATGTCTACAACCCCGTGTATGGCACGTTCACGCCGCCCTCGGCCTCCCAGCTGGTACGTGCGCCCAACGTGGCGCAGCGCCAGCTCGGCTTCTATCTGCAAGACCAGTTGCGCTGGGGCCCCTGGACCGCGACGGTGGGCCTGCGTCATGACAAGGCCAAAACCGAGACCGAAGGTCGCCCGGCAGCAGCGGCCGACGACTCTGCCACCACCAAGCGCCTGGGCGTGACCTACCAGGCCGGCGGCGGCTGGGCGCCGTATGTCAGCTATACGGAATCCTTCCAGCCACTGGGCGGTGTGGACTTCTACGGCACGCCGTTCAAGCCCCAACGCGGCAAGCAGCTGGAAGCCGGCGTCAAATGGATTCCGGAGGGCAAAGGTCTGTCTGGTTATGCAGCGGTCTATGGACTGCGCGAACAGAATCGCAAGACCAATGACCCAGCCAACCCACTCAACAGCCTGCAACTGGGCGAAGTCAAAACCCAGGGCTTTGAAGCCGAGCTGATCGCCAGCCTGGCCAGAAACTGGGACTGGACACTGGCCTACGCCTATACCGACGCAAAGATCAGCCGCAGCAACGCTGGCGATCAGGGGCAGCGTGTAGCCGCAGTATCACGCCATATGGCATCGAGCTGGCTCATGCACCGCTTTGCGGCCCAGGGCCGCGGCGGCTGGAGCGTCGGCGCGGGCCTGCGCTATCTCGGCCCGCAGTGGAGCGGTACTTCTGCCATCGACACGCCGTCAGCCCTGCTGGCCGACGCGATGGTGGCCTATGACGCCGGCGACTGGCGCCTGGCCCTGCATGCCAACAATATCGGCGACAAGGTGGTGATCACCCAATGTCTGTCGCGTGGCGACTGCTTCTACGGCGAACGCCGCAACTTCCTGCTGACTGCCAGCTATCGCTATTGAGCGAGCAGCTCGGGGCCGGCAACAGGAATTTCCGTCCCGCTTCCCTGGGGCCTGCCATCCTGGCGGGCTCCAGGCCTTACGCCGTGCAACCCTTGCACTCGATCCGGCTTGCTGCATGTGTAAACGGTTGCCGTCGCCTTATCTTTCTCTGTCCAACAGTCCTCGATCTTCAGCGCACGCAGGAGCTACTCGTTGGGAGGCTGCTTGGCAGGCTCCGTGGGAAACAGCTCCTCTCTTCCGCCTTCGATCGGATTCGGGCCATTGGGATCGGAGGGGTCCATCGGATCCGCAGGATATTGTGGCTGCTGCGGTGGATGGGGGTTGGCTGGCTGCTCAGGCGCAGCAGGCGGAGTGCTGGCAGCTGCATTCCCAGCTATATCCTTCGGGCCCGCTGACGCACCTCTGTGCTGTTCGGCAATGATGGTCGGCTCAGATGCCTGGTTCTCTGAGGGCTTGTCGTTTGTGCAATGTTCCGTGGTGCTGGCTGCGGAATGCTGATTGCCGTTCATAACAAACTCCTTGAAAGAGCCGCATCAACAGAGGCGGCTGGTGTGAAGCGCTCACGACAATGAGCGCTGCAGTGCCGGGCTGATTCAGATCCACGGCACGCCGTAGTAGTCATGGACACGCCTTCCGTACTCATCGGTGTATTCGGGCACGGTGTCCACGGGATACCGAGGTCCTTCACGCAGCTGGTCCTTGGACAGGGAAACAACGTAGCCCTCCTGATTCACGTCGTATTTCAGAGTGCTCCATGGCAATGGATGGCGATCGGTGCCCATCCCCAGGAAGCCGCCGAATGCCATGACAGCGTAGCGAACCTGGCCGGATATCTTGTCGATCATCAGGGACTCGATCGAGCCCAGCTTTTCGCCAGCCGGGTTATATACCTTGGTGCCGTCCACCTTGGACGATGAAATGAGAGCGGATGTGGTGATCATGTGAACTCCTTGTTTGAACTGACCACTGGGAAGCCCGGTGGCTGGTGAGAATTTCGACGGCTTAACGCCGGCTGAGCACCAATCCAATCAGTGCGCCAACCGCCAATGCCCCGCCCACTGCACGCCAGGGTGAGTCGTGTACATAAGCATCCGCAGCCTGCGCCGCGGCCTTGGACTCGCAAACTGCGTTGGACGAGGCGGTTCTCACTTTCTCCAGCGTTGATGCCGCCTTGCTGAACAGCAGTGACGCTGCCGGGTCCGCATCGCGCCCCTTGGACGTGAGGACTTCTTTCAAGTCATCCAGCAGCTGACTCAGGTCGTTGGTGAGGTCAGCGGTATTCGCTTTTCGAAATCTCATGTGAGCTCCTTTCGTGAACATGTGAGGTTCAGAGTAAGCACATGAGCTTGGAGCTGCTGTAGGCCGAGCCCGGGCCTGGCCATTTGAAATGTGACCTGAGGCAACGACGTCTTCATCACTCAAACTGAGGATCGAAAGCCCTCCTCGTGGACAGACCGGCCCCGCATATGCCCGGTCGGTGCGAGGTATGCGGTATTTGTCCGGGCAAGTGACTTTGAACCTATCGATCCTGAATCCGTGCATCGACCCCTAGCATCTGGACACGTCATTCACAGGTTCGAACATGTCTTGCCGCATGGACTACACGGCGGTCTTGACCACTGCACCAGACTGAGATTTCGAAAGGAGGCGCTTATGAAACCGAAAGACCAATTGACGGTGGCAAGCCCTGACGAAGCCAAGGTGAATCTCAGGAAAAAGGGCGACGCGGGGGCGCATGGCAACGAGTCCCAGCTGCCACACGAGCGGGATCAGTCATTGCATGCAACCGGCGGCAATGTTCACCCGGAGATGGAGCAAGCCCACAACGACCTCAAAAGAGGTCTCGTCGATACAGATGCCAGGGCCGGCGATGGACGCCCCTTGGGTAGCCGAAGAAAGACCTAATCCGGCTCAAGTCTTGTATGACCGTAACTACACAGGAGATTCGATGCCATACCTTGATATTTCCCAATCCAGTTCCAGGCCGCTAAAACTGCACTATCAAGACTTTGGGAATGGTCCGCCCGTTGTGCTCATTCATGGGTGGCCGCTGAGCGGACGCACCTGGGAGCCTCAGATTGCTGATCTGGTTGACGCCGGATTCAGGGTGATTGCCTATGACCGGCGAGGCTTTGGTGCCTCTTCCCAACCTTGGGGTGGCTACGACTACGACTCGCTGGCCAGAGACCTCAATGAGTTGATCACGGAGCTCGAACTGGAGAAGGTCTGCTTGGTGGGCTTCTCCATGGGCGGCGGCGAAGTGGCTCGCTACATCGGTACCTACGGCACAGCCTTTATCCGATGTGCGGTGTTCGCGGCAGCTGTCCCACCATTCCTGCTCAAGTGCGAGACGAACCCGCAGGGAGCGGTCACCGAAGCGGACGTTGCGAAGAAGGAACAGGCCGTGCTCCAGGACCGCCTGAGCTTTCTTGATGAGTTCACACAGAAATTCTTCTCGAATGCGCAAGGCAGCTTGCTGGTCAGCGAGGCTCAGCGCGAGTATGCAAAGACGATTGCGGCGTTTGCCTCAGCGAAGGCAACCCATGCCTGCATCGGTTCCTTCTCAAGAACCGACTTTCGGGACGATCTGCAGAAAATTGATGTGCCTACGCTCATCATTCATGGCGACAGCGACCGCATTGTTCCTCTGGAAGTCAGCGGGGCGAGAACCCACGAGGCAGTGAAAGGCAGTCAACTCCATGTCATCAAGAACGGGCCGCACGGTTGCAATCTCTCGCATGCCCGGGAGTTCAACCGGGCGCTGATCGATTTCATCAAGGCTCACTGAGTCTCTCTTCGCTGCTTTAAAGGAGCCTGCCTTGATTTCCCTTGCTAACTGACGCCTGTGCTACAGCTTGCGATTCATGCTTTGCATGCCGGCCTCAAGAAAGCGATGAGCAGATGATGACCTGCTGCCTCATGCCGGATGTTGACTGTGCAGCAGCCTGTGAGGCCATGATCCATCGATCCAGAGCCGGAGCAAGGCTTCGCAGACTGTGCTCTGTCTGATGAGGTGCCGATCTGCGCCGCCGCCGCTATGACTTGGATTTGGGCTTGGCTCTGCCCGAGCCAGACTTTTTCCCGCCCCCGGACTCTTTGTTCACCGTGGCCCACGCGATCTCTTGGGCTCTTTTTTCGCTCACTCCCCGCTCCTCATAGCTCTCTTCGATATGTGCAGCCTGGCGCTTCTGCTTGTCTGTGTACTTGGACTTGTCCCCTCTTGGCATCTGCGGCCTCCTTCAGGGCTGGGGCGCAGGTTCTGGCGGTAGCTGCACCGGAGGAACATCTCGAGGAGGATCGATCGGCTTGGGCTTGGCGGGAGGAATGCCTGGAGGCCGATTCGGATCCTCAAGCGGGGGGAGATTGGGGGCATCGGGGCCGGTCGCATTCAGAATTTTCATGACCTTTCTCCTTGGACTTCATCCCACCTTACTGTCGCTGCTGAAGCAAGTAAATGGCAGAGCCTGGTCGGTACCGATCATCGTTACAAAAGACAGGCTTGGTCTCCGACTTCCTACAAAGTGGTTTTTGATGAAGCGTCATGCTTTAAGCACAGCAAGCAACCGCTTGTTGTTCACCTCAACTGAAGGACTAGAGTTATGCAACAGCAAAACAACCAGCAGAACAATGTGAATCAACAAGGTCAAAACGCGGCGGATCAGCAAAAAAAGCAGCAACAGCAGCAAGCCCCAAAGCAGCAACAGCCTGGGCAGCAGCAGGGTCAGCAGAAGCAGCAACAGGCAAAATAGAACATGACAACGCGACCAGTGGGCGCGAAGATGCTTGCCACCCTTTGACAAACAAGCAGTATCGAAGCCTCTATTGGCCGCTACAGATGGGGCAACCTATCAAGAGTCCGAATTTCAATCAGCAGCAGTGCAAATGCAATAAGCGGCAACTAGGCGAGGAAACAAAGCCATCGCCAAGTATTCAAATGCATTGACTGTCCACGCTGAAGGACTGCTTGATACGACCCTGAAATTTGCCCGCTTCGGCGGGCATTTTTATGGGTTCATCCAACGCCTACCGACACCAACTGGTCTTGTGGCGCAGCTGGCAGCACACCCAGAATCTGAGGCGCATCTTCTTCGATCGATTGAATAACGACGCTTCCATCCATATGCAGATGGACTCGTACCGAAAAATTCGCGTCAATATCGGTAAACGCGACATCGGAGTCCAGGCCCTGCCAACCATCTTCGATACAGAGCTTTCTGCTCATCAAAGCCTGTACAAGCACTTCAGGAGCACCGCCATCGAGATGAGTTTGCGCCCACAAACTCATGATCAGATCATGCGCCTCCTGCTGACAATGGCATGGCTTCGCCGCTTCAATCTTGCTCAGCCAGTCATGCAGCTTTAAATCAAATGGCGCAGGCGTTCCTAGAATTGGCATGTTCCTCCCGTTTGTAAGAATGAGCCTTCAACTTACGCGAAGTCATCCCTACCTCTAAACGGTTTTACCCAAAGTAACAAGATTCACACAGCTCCGACCTTGCGTGTTCGTGTTTCTCAAATGCTGTTCTTCAGCGCCACCCAGATCGATCTCCATCAAGGCGATCGCCAGATACTCCTCATTCGGTTGAAGGCAGGATGAGCCAAAGAACCGGTACTCCAGGCCTCATTCCGAAGAAAGCAAGCTCCTGAAGCTGATGGGCAGTGCGTCAAGTAATACACGACCTCGACCCGTACTGACTTCCTCATATTTCACTGGTCCTCATATGCATATCCGGATGTATCGATATACATGCAGATCCGAGGCATGTGGGGCAAAAAAAGGCGGAGCATGAAGCTCCGCCTTTACGTCTTCAGACCTGCCGAGCTCATTGACCGAAACGTCTCTTGGCATCCGCTATACAGGCATCCTTGACATCACCGGACAGCGGATCGCAGCGCTCTTTGGCAGCCTTGTAGTCCGCCTCCCTGGTTCTCTCGCTGGCGTCCTTTCTTGCATTGGCAATATCACCTGGCTTTGCAGACGGATCATTTCTAACTTCGGAGACTTTCGCTGACTCCAGTGCCTTTACATGCGCGGCCTTTGCATCCTTTTGACACACATCTTTCGAATTGCCAGAGAAGTCGTCGCACTTCTCCTTGGCCACTCCGTAATCAGCATCAGCCTTCGCTCTAGCGACTGCATACTGGTTTTTTTCGTTGGGCTCGGCCTTGTATTTCAGCTCCGCTGACGACACTTTCTCAGCGCCCTTCGCCTGCTCTTCACAGACGTCCTTGGCATTGCCCTTCAGGGTTTTGCATTGCTCTTTGGCGGCCTTGTACTCCGCGCTGATACGTTGCTTCTCTGCTGTGTGTTCTGCGGGTGTCAAAGCGAAAGCCGATGTGGCTAAAGCAGTTGCGGCGTAAACGATGGCCAGCTTGGGGTTGAACTTCATGACACTTTCCTTATCAGGTTGTTATCACGATGCCTTTAGACATACGCAATGGATCGTTAACCCGCCCAACGGCAGCGCTGCCTGAGCGTGCACCACTGTTGTGCAGGGCGAACTTTGACTCTAGAACCCATGAGCCTGCCGCAGCGTCAGGCATACCTAAAAATGAGGGTGGGTCTGAGCCTACGCAGGCCATCCACAGCCGCTCATCGGTACAGGGCCCGGAACCTGCGGCAGCCGGGAGTGCATGAGGCTCCCAGGCCCTGCCTGACAAGGAGCGACTCCAAAAATCGGACTGCGCTTCAGCGAGGCTTATGCGAAGTTGTCTCACAGACATGCATGGCGATGCCATCTAAGTTTGGACATACGCGGCTGGCCTGACTCCCGCAAGAGCTGCCAGCCTTGTGTTCACCCCATAACTCAGAGACCCACGTATGTCCCAAACTGCACAAAGGAAAAACGCTCACGCGCCACTGAAGATTGATACCCAGGCACTGGAAAGAGCCAAGCGCAGCCTGGATGACGGAGCTGTCGTGGAAGAAAAAAGCCCCTGGCGCGAGGACATCATCCAGCTGCTGAATGACTCCCTGGCCACCGAACTGGTCTGCATTCTGCGATACAAACGCCACCACTTCACGGCTACCGGCCTGTCCTCTCCAGCCATAGCCGGTGAATTTCTCGTACATGCCAACGAGGAGCAATCCCATGCCGATCGAATAGCAGCGCGCATTGTCCAACTGGGTGGTGAACCTGACTTCAATCCGGCCACGCTTGTTGACCGCAGTCACGCTGACTACGACGAACAGCTGGACCTGCATTCCATGATTCGGGCCAACCTCGTTGCCGAACGAGTGGCGATCGAGGCCTACACACAGATGATTGCCCTGATCGGAGATAAAGACCACACTACTCGCCGACTGATCGAACAGATCCTTGAACAGGAGCAGGAGCACGCTGACGAGCTGTCCGACTGGATGCATAAATAGCAGCAGAGCAGGGCATCGGAGCCGATGCATCGACTCCAGCATCCGTTGACAAGCCGGTTACCGCCGACACCCGAATGCAGGCGCAGGATCGCGCAGCCGCCACACTGCCGTTCCGAACTTGATTTCCGATGCACTGCCAAAGCAGATGAGGGCGCCTTCTCCACCTCAGCAAGGGTGGCCCATCTGCAGTCACTGCAGCGCCCGATTCAACTCCAGCAGCAAGTTCGCGGAGCCGGAGGCTACCGAAAACGACGAGCTGTAGACATCCCCGGCCTGCGGCATGGCCTGACCATCCAAGGACAGGCGTGCCTGCAGACTCAGCGTCGGGAAAGTCGATAGAGGCACTGCGGGATCAAGCAGGTTTTTCCGGACCCAGCGTGAACTGTGCCGGCAAGGAAGCTGCGCCGCACCATCAGCGAAGTGGATTACCGTACGCTCTACACCAGCTTTGCTGCCAATGCAGCCACCGGCCGCCCTGCACGCCCGGTGTTTGACGCCTATGGCCGCACCGTACAGCGCGATGCCGTATGGCAGATCAACGGCGGACGCATGTTGCTGGTCGACACGCAGCTCGAAGGCCTGCTGCAGACTGGTGAGGTGCAACACCAGTTGCTGGCCGGCATGGACTGGCAGCGCAACACCAGCAACCAGTCCAACTGGCGCGGATTCGGCCCATTGGGATCGGAGGGGCCCATCGGATCCGCAGGATATTGCGGCTGCTGCGATGGATGGGGATTGGCTGGCTGCTGTATTCCCAGCTATATCCTTCGTGCCTACTGACGCACCTCGGTGCTGTTCGGCAACGATGGTCGGCTCAGATGCCTGGTTCTCTGAGGGCTTGTCGTTTGTGCAATGTTCCGTGGTGCTGGCTGCGGAATGCTGATTGCCGTTCATAACAAACTCCTTGAAGGAGCCGCATCGACAGAGGCGGCTGGTGTGAAGCACTCACGACAATGAGCGCTGCAGTGCCGGGCTGATTCAGATGTAGAGGCTCCGCTGGCTTGGGAATTCTCTACTTCCGGAAGGTTCAGGTTTTCAAGGGCACTTCAAAATACCCACACCAGCAAACCATTGCTTCGCATTTGACGCAAAAATCACATTGAGCTCTTTCACTTCTTTGATCATAGAAAACCATGCGTGTACTTGTTGTAGAAGACGATCCAGCCCTGCGTCTGGGCATCAGCCGCATGCTTCAGGCCGAGGGTTGGCAGGTAGATGTCGTCACGGATGGCGAATACGCTCTTTCCGCATCGGCAACGCAGGACTATGACGCGGCTGTGCTCGATCTGGGTCTGCCTCGGCGCAACGGTCTGGAAGTGCTCTCGCGCTGGCGCAACCAGGGCAAGGATCTGGCCGTACTCATTCTCACCGCCAACGACGGGCTGACCAGCCGGGTTCAAGGCTTGAACAACGGCGCGGACGACTATCTGGCCAAACCTTTCGAGCCCGAAGAACTGGTGGCGCGCCTGCGCGCCGTCACCCGCAGACGCAGCGGCAATACCAGCAACCTGCTAAGCCTGGGACGCTTGCGCTTCAACACCGACACCAAGGAGCTTCACTTTGATGAGGAACGCTTGGCGCTGAGTCCGCGCGAGGCTGCGCTCCTGGAGCTTTTGATGTCCTCACATGGCAGCGCCGTGCCCAAGGCCCGCATCATTTCGGCCATGTCGAGCTGGGAAAGCAACTTCAGCGCCAACTCGGTAGAGATCTACGTCCTCAAGCTACGCCGCAAGCTGGCACCCGCTGGAGTCAACATCGTCACCCTGCGCGGCGTAGGCTACGCGCTGGAGCTACTGTGAGCACGTCGCCTCCAAGCCGCGCCAACCTCAACCCTCTAGGCTGGATCAACCCAAGCCTGCTCAAGCAGTTGATGCTGCCCGTGGTCTCACTATGGGTGGCCTGTGCTTTGCTGGCAACCAGTGCGGCCTATCTGCTGGCAGGGCGAAGCACCAATACCTCATTTGACCGTTTGCTGGCCGATGATGCCAAGGCCCTGTCTGCCCAGTTACGCTGGAATGATGGTGTGGCCAGCTTTGCCGCAAGCAAGGAAACTGCAGATTCGCTGGTGTTCGATTCACTATCTCTGAGCCACTACTCGGTACACACGGCCAACGGACGCACGCTCATGGGCGACATGCATCTGGAGATTCCCGAGGTCGAGGCCCGAACCGACCAGCAGGCCATCTTCTTCGACCACACGGGCAGCCGCAGCCATAACGCTCTGCGCGTGGTGGCCCAGCGCTTACAGCCTTCCCCCAGCGATGAAGCTGTATGGGTGGTGGTGGCGGAGTCCAAGGAAAAGCGCAGACAGGTCAAGGACGAGATCGCCACAGCGATCTTCCTGCCCGCGCTGATCGTCGGCTTCTTCATCATTCCGCTGTTCTACTACAGCATTCGCAGGGCACTCTCGCCCACACGCCAGCTCAGTGCCCTGGTCGTCGCTCACGGCGACGACAACCTGTCTCCCCTCCCTGTCGAGCAGGTCCCGCAGGAGCTGCGAGAGCTGGTCGCGCACACCAATTCGCTGCTGCAGCGACTGCAGGCGTCGGTCAACGAGCAGCGCCGCTTCATCGCCGATGCTGCACACCAGCTGCAAACCCCCATGGCCGGAATTCGGCTGCTGGTCGGTGACATGCGACGCATTCAGAAGTCCGACCCCACACAGCCCATGGATGCCGAGGTCCTGGCCCAACTCGATGAAGTCGCGACGCGCGGCGCACGCATGGTAAAGCAATTGCTGGCCTTTGCCCGCGTAGCAGAAGACTCTGCGGCCAAGCCGGAGCAGTTCGACGCAGTGGATGCCATACTGGAGCCCGCCGCTCGTTGGCGCGGCCTTGCCCTGGCCGCAGGCAAGAGCTTGGAGCTGGAAAACCATGTAGACCCCATGCAACAGTTCATGTGCCATGGTTCACCGGTGCTGCTGGGCGAAGTGATTTCCAACCTGCTGGACAACGCCATCCGCTATGGCGGCCCGCAGATCAAACTACAGTTGCACCACCACGACAGCACGCTGATAGTCCAGGTGCAAGACGATGGCCCGCCACTGGATGACCATGCGCGCGGGCACCTGCTATTGCCTTTCTGGCGCGGCGATCACGGCCAACCCGAGGGCTCGGGCCTTGGTCTGTCCATTGCCCAGCGCATCGTGGAACGTCACGGCGGGCGCTTTGCCGTGATCGACAAACCTGGGCTCGGCGCCTGCTTTGAAATAACGCTTCCCTGTGAGGTACGGCCACTACTCGCATTAGAGGAGCTCAATGCGCAAGACGACTGAGGACTTCAAGCTGATGTAAAGCTTGCGGGGCTTAACTTCGGCTGCACTGTTGCTGACTGCGCCCATGAGATGCCGTCAGCAGCCACCAAGCAGCTCGATTCAAAGGATGGCCCCTCATGACCGCCCCAAACGCACCTCGCTCTTCTTCCCCAAAGCGCACCACCGTCATCGCAATGGCTGCTCTGCTCTGTCTGGCAGCTGTCGGCGGCATCATTTATGCGGGCTCTCACAACGCTCAGGCAGAGGAAGCACCCGCAGACGCCATTGCCGGCAAAGTAGATAAAGGCATCGTGCGGGTCCAGCCCGATCAGGTTGCCAGCTTTGACATCGGAAAGCCCGAAAAGCATGAGTTCAGCAATGTGCGCCATTCCATCGGTGTCATTGACTTCAACCAGGATCGCACCGCCAAGGTGTTCTCGTCTTATCAGGGACGGGTTTCGCAGGTACTGGTCAAGGCAGGAGACGATGTCAGGGCAGGTCAGGTGCTCTACACCGTGGCGGTGCCAGACATGGCTCAGGCCGCATCCGCACTGGTCAGCGCCAGTGCCACGCTGCGCAACGCCAACGAAACCCTCAAACGTGCAGAGACGCTGGCCAAGGACAACAGCATTCCCCAGAAGGAGTTTCTGCAGGCCCAGGCCGATCAGCAAAGTGCCAAGGCCGCCTATGACGCAGCTCACCAGAATTTGCGCCTTTTTGACCTCAGCGACGCAGACATCGGCCGCATGGAGCGTGATCGCAAGATCGGTTTGGAATTCGCCGTCAAAAGCCCAATAGCCGGCCGTGTGACGCAGCGCAGTGCACAGCCCGGCCAGCTGGTGCAACCGGGCAGCGACCCGGCTCCAATCGTGGTTTCGGACATGCGCTCACTGTGGATGGTGGCCAATGTGCCCGAATCCGAGTTCAGCCAGTACCGCCTGGGCCAGCCCGTGCAGGTCCATGTCTCGGCTTGGCCAGGCAAGAGCTTTGACGCCAGGGTCTCCTATGTTGGCGACAGTGTGGACGCCGACAGCCGCCGTTTTGTGGTGCGTGCCGAAGTCGCCGACCCCGAGCATGTACTGCGCCCGCAGATGACGGCCGACTTCAATATCACGGTAGCCGCCGCAGAAGACAGCCTGGCCGTGCCAGCCCAGGCAGTGGTACGAGAAGGCAACGGCCATGACGTGGTGTGGCTGGCCATGGGCAAGGATGCCAAGGGGCCGCTATTTACCAAGACCGCCGTGGTGCGTGGCAAGACTTCAGATGGCTGGGTCCAGATTGAGCAAGGTCTCAAAAGCGATCAACTGATCGCCCGCAAAAACGCGCTGTTCCTGAGCAGCCTTTACGAGACCGACGCGCAGTAAGACTGCCGCCTACATCAGGAGTACTGCCGTGTTCAGACCTTTGCTGGCCTTTGTCCTTTCTCGCCGCCCCATTGTGCTGCTGGCCCTGCTAGCGTTCATGGGAGCGGGTCTGCTGGCCTTCTCCAAACTCAATGTGGAGGCCTATCCCAACCCCGCGCCCGTGATTCTGGAAATCACGGCCCAGGCCCCGGGGCTGTCCGCCGAGGAAATGGAGCGCTACTACACCCGCCCCATGGAAATCGGGCTCGCCACCACGCCCAATGTGGACAACATCCGCTCCACATCGTTTTACGGCCTGTCCTTCGTACGTATCACCTTCAAGTACGGCACGGATTACTATTTTGCGCTGTCGCAGGTGGCCAACAATCTACAGGCCAATGTGAACCTGCCTGGCGGCGTGCAGCCGCAGATTCAAGCCTCCAGCCTGGTAGGGGAAATTCTGCGCTATCAGGTCAAGGGGCCTTCGAGCTACAGCCTGACCGATCTGCGTACCCTGCAAAACTGGGTGATCGAAAAACGGCTGCTGACCGTGCCGGGTGTGGTGCAGGTCGTGACCTGGGGCGGCACGACCAAGGAATACCATGTCGATGCCGATCCCAAGCGGCTTGAGGCCCACGGGATCACGCTCAAGAACTTGCTGGACTCCATAGGCAATGCCAACCTCAATGTTGGCGGACGCGCCATCAGCGTGGGCGATCAGTCGGTGAACATCCGCGGCCTGGGTTTGGTCAACAACCTAGACGATATTGCCAATATCGTCGTGGGCCAGAAAAACGGCATGCCCGTGCAGGTCAAGGATGTAGCGAGCATTCAGGAGGGAACCATCCCGCGCCTGGGCGAAGCAGGTCGTGACAACCAAAACGACGTGGTGACCGGCGTGGTCATCATGAACCGCACTTTGCACACCAGCGATGTCATCGACAAGGTCAAGGCCGCAGTACAGAAGATCAACTCCGATGGCACCTTGCCCGCGGGCGTCAAGCTCGAGCCCTATTACGACCGTGCAGTGCTGGTGGGCGTGACCACGCATACTGTGCTTCACAACCTGATCTTCGGCTGCCTGCTGGTATTTTTCATTCAGTGGGTGTTTCTGGGCGATCTGCGCAGCGCCGTCATCGTCAGCGTCAACATCCCGTTTGCACTGTTCTTCAGCATCATGATGCTGGTGCTGACAGGAGAGTCCGCCAATCTGCTGTCACTGGGTGCTGTGGACTTCGGCATCATCGTGGACGCTGCCGTGATCCTGGTGGAGAACGTCTTCCGCAATTTCCAGCGGCCGGCTCCGATCAGAGCCTCTTTGCTCAGAGCCATGTCGAAAGGGCCGGACGGTGCACGCACCCAACCCGGCGATGGCTGGACCTCGCGGCTGCGCATGATCTATCTGAGCGCTACCCAGGTTGACAGCTCGGTGCTGTTTTCGACCTGCATCACCATCGCTGCCTTCACCCCCTTGTTTGCGATGCAGGGCGTGGAAGGCCAGATCTTCGGCCCCATGGCCCGTACCTATGGCTATGCACTGGCCGGTGCGCTGATTGCCACTTTCACCATCACCCCGGTGCTGGCCAGCTATCTGCTGCCTGCCAAGATCGAGGAAAAGGAAACCTTCGTTGTCCACGCCATTCACCGCATCTACGAGCCGGCTCTGAGCTGGGTGCTCAAGAATGCACGCCTGGTGGTGATGCTAGGCGTCGCTGCGCTGGCCGGCGGCGCGCTCATGGCCATGCAACTGGGCAGCGAATTCTTGCCCGCACTGGAAGAAGGCAATCTGTGGATTCGTGCGTCCATGCCGCCCACCATTTCGCTGGAATCAGGCCGCACACGCACCGACCGCATGCGCCAGATCATCAACGAGTATCCCGAGGTCATCACCGTGGTGTCCCAGCATGGCCGGCCTGACGACGGCTCGGACGCTTCGGGCTTCAATAATGTGGAGCTGTTTGCACCGCTTCAGCCATTTGAGAAATGGCGCCCCGGCATGACCAAGACCCGTCTGGTCAACGAGCTTCAAAGCCGGTTTGCGACGGAGTTCCCTGGCGTGAGCTTCAACTTCTCGCAATACATCCAGGACAATGTGCAAGAAGGCCTGTCTGGCGTGAAGGGGGCCAACTCCGTCAAAATCATCGGCCCCGACCTGCCCACGCTGGAAAAGATTGCCGACCATGTCTACGAAGTCATGGGCCATATCGACGGCGTAGCTGACCTGGGCGTGTTTCATGTGCTGGGACAGCCGAACATGAACATTCAGATTGACCGCCAGAAAGCGGCGCGCTATGGCCTCAACACCGGCGATGTGGCCAACACCATCCAGACAGCTCTGGCGGGCACCCAGGCCACCACGGTACTGGAAGGCGAAAAGCAGTTCGGCCTGACGGTGCGCTTTGCCGAAACCAGCCGTGCTTCGCCCGAGAACGTGCGCAATCTGCGCGTGGGCTTCACCACTGCCTCGGGCGGCACCTCCTATGTACCGCTGTCTGACATCGCCACGATCACGCTGGACACGGGTGCCACCTATATCTACCGCGAAAGCAACGAGCGCTATATACCCATCAAATTCTCTGCGCGCGGACGCGATCTGGGCAGCACGGTCAGCGAAGTCCAGCGCCGCATTTCCCAGGAGGTGCATCTGCCCCAGGGCTACCGCATCATCTATGCCGGTGAGTTTGAAGCCCTGCAACAGGCCAAGGCTCGCATGATGATTGCCATCCCCGTTGCCTTCTGCCTGGTGTTTGCGCTGCTGTATGCCTTGTTCAACAACTTCACCTACTGCCTGCTGACGCTGGCCTCGGTGCCATTCACGGTGATCGGCGGCATTCTGGCCCTGTATGTCTCGGGTCAGGTGCTCAGCGTCTCGGCCATCATCGGCTTCATCTCATTGTTGGGCGTATCCGTGATGGACGGGATTCTGATTCTCAGCGTCTACAAGGACCTGCGTGCCATGGGCCATGAGCCCACACGTGCAGTGGGTGAGGCCTACCGCAGCCGCATGCGCCCGCTGCTGATGACGGCTCTGTCGGCCTGCATTGGTCTATTGCCTGCAGCCATCTCCCACAGCATCGGCAGCGAGGTCCAGCGTCCCCTGGCCACTGTGGTGGTGGGCGGCATGCTGATAGGGCCGGTATTCCTGCTGCTGGTCGTCCCGGCGCTGCGCCTGGTGGTGCTGCGTCGCATGAAACCCAATACACGCCGCGAAGGTCTGGGAGGCAAACGTGCATAAAACAAATACATGCCCAAAATTGCGTGCAATCACCCTGGCAAGCAGCTTGACAGCCTTGCTGGCGGGCTGCGCCGTGGGTCCTGACTATGTACGCCCAGAGGTACAGAAGCCGCAGACCTTGACCCGAGCCTCTGTGGCGACAGCGCTGCCTGTGAGCACCGCCAGCGACATCGGCAACCGGTGGTGGCAGGCTTTTGGCAACGCGGAGCTGAACTCCATGGTGCAAGAGGCCTTGAGCAAAAGCCCCTCCATCGAAGCAGCCCAGGCCACTTTGCGCGCCGCACACCAGAACGTGGTGGCTCAGCGCGGCTACTTTCTGCCCTCAGTTCAACTGGGCTACAGCCCCTCACGTCAAAACACGGGGCAATCTGTCTCGCCGCCCTTGAACAATGGCGAATCGCTGTACACCTATCACACGGCCCAGCTCAGCGTCTCCTACGCCCCTGACCTATTCGGCGGTAACCGCCGTCAGGTCGAAGGCCTGCAGGCGGCCGAAGAAAACCAGCGACTGCAGTTGCAGGCAGCCAGGCTGAGTCTGGCCGCCAATCTGGTCGCGGCAGTGATACAGACCTCCATGCTGCAGGAGCAGGCCGACCTGTTGCAACAAGCCACTAACGCCGCCCAGCAGCAGTTGCAGCATATGCGCAAGCAACAGGCCAACGGCTATGCAAGCGGCATGGATGTCGCCACCCAGCAAACCCTGCTGCTGCAGCTGCAGCAGCAGTTGGTGCCGCTGCAAAAGTCGCTCGAACAAACCCGTAACCTCGTGGCCACGCTCATGGCACACACGCCTGATCAGGCTCCAGCCCTGCTGCCTTTATCCAGCTTTCGGATGCCCTTGCTGCCTCAGGTCGTGCCATCACAGCTGGTAGACCAGCGCCCCGATATCCGCGCGGCAGAGACCCAAGTGCAACAAGCCAGCGCAGCAGTGGGTGTAGCCACTGCTGCGCGACTGCCGCAACTGAGCATCTCGGCAGCCTATGGCGGCGGCGCCACCACGTTTGCGCGCATGTTCTCCGCTGGCAATGTGACCTGGGCTTTGGGGGCCAACCTGCTGGCGCCTCTGTTCAATGGCGGCACATTGCGGGCTCATCAAAAAGCAGCGGAGGCCGAACTGCAGGCTTCAGCTGCCAGCTACCAGAGCACGGTACTTTCGGCATTTCAGGACGTAGCCAATGCGCTGTATGCCGTGGATGCAGACTCTCGCGCCCTACAGATGAGCCAAGATAGCGAAAGTGCCAGCCAGACGACCTGGAAGCTCAGTGACTCACAGCTCAAGGCCGGCTATGCCAGCATGCCCACGGCCCTGGCAGCCAAACAGTCTTGGCTGCAGGCACAAGCTGCCCGCGTGGCAGCGCAAGGCAGCCTCTATGGTGATGTGGTGGCCCTCTATCAGTCACTCGGCGGAGGTGTGCTTGGCTCGGATAAAAGCGTAGACTGAGGTTGATACAACGTCGACTAATCAATGCACGATGGGAGAAGGTGCGGTGCAAGCGGTGTCAGGCGTCCAAAGCCAAACAGCGCGAGAACCCAGCTCCAGCATCGGTTTGATACCAGATAGCGATGGTGTCATCTGCTTCGCAGACTTGGGCTCTCCAACAACCCATACCCGGTGCTTGGTGGTGCACAAAGCATGGTTTGCATCCTGTTTTTCAAGGAGTAAATGGCTTGCGCTATTTGGAGAGAAATCTGCAGCATCCAGCAGTTCTTTCCTCCAGTTGTCGGACTTTGATGCTTTGCCCGCTTGCCAGTCATCGACGACCCAAGGGGTCTGGCCTGTGTGCATGTAGAAAGGAACGCCATAGTACAACTGTCCGAGCATCATGATCCGATCGTCAGGCTGCACCGGCAGCGCGCCAAGGCGATCCCAACGAGCTTTCTGAGGAACACCTTTGGTGCCGAAGCCGATAGCTAGCGCTGCGCAAAGAGCCGCCGAAACTCCAATGGTGATTGCGAGCTTAGACCTCACCCGCAGTACATTCTCTCCATCGCTATCGAGAGTCGTTTGCCAGATTCGGGCAATCAGGTAGGACAGAGGCGGAAGTACCGGCAGCACATAACCCACGATCTTGCTGCTGGGAATGGAAAAGAAGGCCACCACGGCCACTAGCCAGACCACCATATACCGATCAAGGCTCATTTGACCAAGTCGTGAGTCAGACATGGGCATGAACTTTTGCTGGACCCGCCACTGCCTGAACAGCATATAGATTCCAGTCATAGTCCATGGAAGACATGCAAGTGTGATCACCGCCAGATAGAACCACCATGGCTGCGGATTGTTGAAGCCCGTTTCGGTATAGCGCTGGAAGTGCTGTGTGATGAAAAAATAATGGAAAAACTGCGGATGCTGCTTTTGCGCAAACCATGCCCATGGGCCCGCAATCGCAATGATGGCGAGCCATGCCGGCGGGTACAGGGGCAGTGCCAATTGCTTCCAGCGACGCTCCCAGAGCATCCAGATACACCACACCAAGCCTGGCAAGACCAGGCCAATGAGGCCTTTCGCTAGAAACCCGAGACCGCCAAACACACCCGCCGCCGTGATCCAGGTATGCCAGGATTTACCACGTTCCGACTCTATCGTGGCAATGAATGCACATGCGGCGCAGGCACACACGCAGCCGGCCAGCAGCATGTCCATGTTGGCATACTGAGCGGCCAGATAGGTGAAGGGCATCGTAAGGAAGATGATCACCGTGGACATAGCGGTGGACGCGCTCGTGTAGCGTCTGCCCAGAACCAGCAGGCTCATCGATGCCAGCCATGCTCCCAGCATCGAAGGCAGGCGCGCCACCCAGGCATGCACACCGAACAACTCATAGCTACAGGCTGCAAGCCAGTAGTACAGAGGTGGCTTGTGAAAGAAGGGGAGTCCGTTGAGATGAGGCGTCACCCAATTGCCGGTGCGCAGCATATCCAAGGCAATGACGGCGTAGCGCCCCTCATCCGGATCACTCAATGGGCGAATCCACGCAAAGGCGAAGATCCACAACGCCATCGCCAAGCCCCAAAGGATTGCGTCGTCGAGCCTGCTGCGTGAAGCCTTCACGCTCAGAGGGATAGCGGTTTGCATGGACTAGACCAGACCGCCGAGTGACACAACGGAAGCTGCAGCGCACTCGCCTCGGACTCCGACCTCAAACCCTTGCACCTTCACAAGCAACATCACCGACTCCTTTGGCTAAACAGGCCGTGATGTGCTTGGAAAGAAGCAGCTCACCCGCTGTTATTGCTGACAGGAATCTAGGCTTTGCAACTTATCAATTTCTTAAGGTTTACAAACCGGAGATCCTTGCGTGACAAATCGACTTGATAGCCGTTTTGAAGTCCCCCTTGAACACCCGAGCCATCCGCAAGCAGAGTTAGAGCGGGGTTGTCACCTGCCTGGGGGAAGTCCAATCAAGGGCTTCTGACCATGTCTAGAACGCTTTTGTCTGCAGCGTAATCTTGCTTGCTGCTGTGATGGTTCAAGCACACATTGAGTGCTAAAAGCCAGCCTCTCGCCAAAAAACACTTGTCGCAGTTTTCACGAACTGCGCTGCGGCGGCTTCCCAACGGCCGCGAATGGCGACTTTGCCACGCCAGCGGTGCTGAAAATCGGTGTCTGCTTCCAGCGGAGTCACCACATCCAGCACCACCCTGTAGACCGGACGCTCCGGGTACAGGGTCGATTGCATGCTTCGGACCTGAATCATGCCGCCCGCTGCCGAAGACAGCGCAGCCTCCGAGAGAGTACGACTCGCATCCTGATCGACGCTGCGCACCCTCAGATCCAGCACCGGCCCCACTCCAGCGTCCGCGATGAAAATTGCGCTGTCGCCGGCGCTGATGCGCTGGACATCTTCTTCCTGCACATAGGCAAGAACCTCCAAGCGATCACGGCCCACGACTCTGCCCAGCAGTTCGTTGCGGGCGAGCCAGTCTCCTGACCGCAGGTCCGGATCCACATCTCGCAGCACTCCGGCGCCCGAGGCATTGAGCCGGTAGCGACTGGCTTCGGTTTCCACCGCCTGCTGTTGAGTAGTCGCCTGCAGCTGACGCTCCTGCAGAACCTGCCAATCTCGACGCAGCTCCGCGTCGAAACCTGCCGCAGCTATTTGCTGTGAGTACTGGATTCTCTGGGCATCGTTCTGAGCCTGGGCAGCCTTGAGCGCCGGGGAATCCAGCACAAAGACAGGCGCATCCAGCGCGATCGTATCTGCGTTGCCAAGTATTTGCTGTTGCAGCTGCGATGCGTCAAGCGCATGCAAAGGCCAAATATCACTGGATTGCAACATGCCCTCCGTGCGAACAGGGGCAGGCATAGGAAGCCAGCACAGCGCAACAAGGACAACGGCACCGACAGCGCTCCAACGAGCTCTTCGGCTACGCACGATTTGAGGCCAGCGTGAAGACCACGCTGAAATCTCTGACCACACAGGCTTGGCAATGAACCACACAATTTCCACCAGAAACAGCAAAATACCCAACGCCTTGATGAAGAAGTGATAAACCAAGGCCGCAATACCCAAGAAAAGAACCAGTCGATAAATCCAGGTAGCCCAGGCAAACAGAATCAGCCCGCGGCGTTTGGCATTGGAGAAAAACTCTGGCGGAGGCTCTCCGAGCTTGAACAATCTCTCCCTCATATCCCAGCGCGCCAGGGCAAAGGCACGTGAGTGCAAATTGGGCATTTGCAGAAAATCGGACAGCAGAAAATACCCATCAAAGCGCATGAACGGGCTTGCATTGATGGCCAGGGTGCTGACCCATGTCGTGGTGGCCAGCAAGAAGGCCATGGATTTGGGTGCTCCCTCCGGCAACCAGACCCAAGCCAGCAAGGCCCATGCGGCAATGATCAGCTCCGTTGCGATTCCAGCCCCCGCCACCTTGAGGCGCTGGTCACGCCGAGTCAGTTTCCAGACCTCATTGGTATCTGTGTATGCCACCGGCCACAGCACCAGAAAGGCGACGCCCATGGTGGGAACGCGGCATCCAAATCGCTTGGCGGTCAAGCCGTGCCCCAGTTCATGCAATACCTTGACGAGCCCCAAAGTCAAGCCATAGGCCACCAGACCTTGCCAGGTCAGCGAATCAACCAAGGTCGCAGTAAACACACCCCACGCGCGGGAAACGCCCCAAAGTCCAGCGCACAGAGCCAGCAAGGTAATCCAGCCGAAAGTTCGACTGAAAAGAAAGTCCAGCCGCGGCGCCCATCGTGTCAGCCAGCGATCGGGCTTGATCAGAGGTACCCGAAAAAAGAGGTAGTTATGCAAAAGCCATTGCATCCAGCTTGAACGCCTTGACTGCCACCGCTCGGCCAGCGTGCCGGCACTATTGGGAAGTGGCTCCAGTAGATCATTGCGCTGCGCAAACTGGAAAAGCGCGTTCACGTCCTCCTGATGCAGCGTCAATGTCGTTTGAACACTCACATCCTGCACGATCGCGTCAGCGGCACCGAGATGCCAGCGCTTGAACACCTCAAAGCTGGCCCAGTCCAACTGGAAAAACAGATTGCGCACAGGATCATGCAGGGTCCAGCTGGGCTGGCCATCGGGCAGCACAGGACCGGCAAGCAAATCCAGCTCTTCACGCAATGCAGGCCAAGCGGTACTCATGTCGTCTTACCAGGCAAGGAACTGCCGCAGGACGGCCCAGGGTTTGCGCAGAACCCAATAGACCAGGGGCACCCAATCGCCTTGCAGTTTGGCGGTACCTTTGAGGCCAATACGGGCTTCCTCCCTATTGGACGGCATGGTGGCTCGCACCCGGTAGGCATAGCTACCATCCGGCCTGGCACTGGCGTCATATGCCATGTACCGAAGCTTTCCCTCCAGACCCGCCATAGGGTTGGCAGCCAGATACAGCTTCACTGTCGAAGCTTGTGTCAATGGAATGGCATCGCCGATGGGAACCCAGGCTTCGATTTCCACCTCATCAGGCCGGGCAATGCGCATCACGCGCTCGCCCGTCTGCACAGGCTTGCCCAACCATTCCGTGGGAGAGTCAAACAGGACCATTCCATCTTCAGGCGCCAGCACCCGGCTGCGCTCGCGCTGATCGCTCAGGTATTGCACCTCGGCGCGCTTCTCGCCTATACGCCCAACAAGCGCGGCCAGCTGTGCCTTGGAGCGAGCATCGCCCAAGGCCAGCTGGGCGGATTGCCGGTACTCGGCTTCAGCGGTCAGCATGGCTTGCTGGGCCACCTCCAATCGGCTGCTGATCTGCGCCTCATCCAGCCCGAACAGACGCTCACCTTTACGGACTACTTGATTGGGCTGTACATGAATCTGATCGATGACGCCATCCAAAGGCGCTCTCAACACCACAGGCTGGGCCGCCACCAGTTCACCTGGAGCAAGAACGCTCATATGCACAGGCACAGCACCAAGCGCAACAAGCCCGCCAATGATCCAGACAGGCTTTTTTTGCCACCAGCTCCTGACAGCAGCTGTCGAGACCGCAGGCTTTCGCCAGAATCCGGGCTGGCCCGCCTGCAATGCCCGGTAGGCATGAAGCCAGATATGGCTCCATTCGGCGAGCAGCGGAAAACGCTGCTCCTCAAACACCTGCGCGCCGCAAAGCAACAGCCCACCACAACAAGCCTGTGTCTGGGCATCCTGCACAAGAGGCACCCATATCGCATGGGCGCCAAGCCATTCGTTCCAGGAACCTGCCAGCTCCGGAGGAAGCAGGGCCTGGTCAATGCGTCGAGGCTGAACGGATTGCTGCCCATGCAGAAACTGGCATATGCCGTGCAGCCACTGGGCGTAGGGCGTATTTCTATCCGCCTCAACCACGCCGGAGAGAGCCGTGACCCCACCGTTCTCCAGCCACAAGCACGCTTGGCGGTATGGTGCCAACAGTCGGCTGTCGTTGACCAGCAGAAAACGAAGTTCAGCGCTGCTGCTCGCGGCCCGGGCGCGGTGCCCCAGGTCCAGCAGCAGCATGGCCGGATTCACGCCATGGGGCAAAACGGCCGCATTCATCGCACAACCACCTCACGGGCAGCACCCATCAATCCTTTAGCCATGGACATACATGGACATCCTTTTCCCCGCCTGCTGATTCGCTGCATTTGCCATCTTCTCACTGAGCCCAGCCCGCCCTGCGGGGGCGCTGGACGTGGCCCTTGCATCGCCGATGACCACTTTGACAGTCCGCACTGACTCGTGGCCTTTTCCATCGCTGACCTTGATCTGCAGGACAAGCGTTGTGCTGAAATCCTTGGGCGCATTGATGGTCAGCTGGCCGCTTTGACGATCCAGGCGAACCCATCCGGGCAACTCCTGCCGGTCGACGAAGCTGAACCGCAGTGACGCGATATCCCACGGGCTATCCGACGCAAGGAGTACAGGCTTCAGGTCCAGAATGCTGGCTCCCGTCGAAACGGAGAACTGCTCCGGCACCGGATCGAATCCGGAGCGGATGACTTCCGTGGGCGCGAAAAGAGACACTCCCATCCAGTCATTGACACCTGCAATTGACTGCGGAACGCCATATCCGGACCAATGTTCAGAGCCATGCATCCCACCGCGTTGAGACGACATGTTGAGCGGCGCCGAGGTGGACTGCAGAAAATCTGCATTCGGCTCTGACACCTCTGAAGCTTGAAATGGTGCGAGGCCAAGCCCTGCAGGCAGATCATTCATGGCCGGCTGGCTCGGAGGCTGCACTGCCGGAGGAACCAGGGGCTCAACAATCCCGTTGAGTGACGTCACTGGGGATGCATTGCCCGCCGCGTCCTTTTGCAGAACCCAGAGACTGAATGCCCCGAGACCCGGTAGCTGGACGGAATTGCCGCGACCCTCAAGCCAGGAGGCACCATTGTCCAGGGAGTACTGCCAGCTTCCTCCCGCTTCCAGACCCGAGATGATGACCAAGCCTGTTGGAGAAACTTGTCGCCCATCCACCAGCGTGGCTTGATCGAGAGTAATTTCCGGCGCAACCGGATCCTGGGTATCGATGGCATAGACATTGGATGCCGTAGTGCCCGTTCCGCTATTGCCCGCCGCATCCACATAGCCGGTGTTGTTCAGCGTGATGACATTGGAGGTACCGGTGATCCCAGCCGTTGGCGTCAGCGTCGCCGTCCAGATGATACCGCCATCGCTGGACATCAGATGGCTCAGGGAACCATGCTCGACGCTGAAGTCGGCAATATCCAGACCGCTGACGGCTTCGCTAAAGGTGATCGTGACCGTGCTGGTCTCGCCCACCGCCAGCGCTGTATCTGCCACGACAATGGTGGCCGTCGGGCGCTGGGTGTCGATGGCATAGTGGTTCGAGTTGGTAGTTCCGCTGCCTGTATTACCCGCCGCATCCACATAGCCGGTGTTGTCCAGCCTGATGACATTGCTAGCATTGGTGATACCGGCCGTTGGCGTCAGGGTCGCCGTCCAGGTGATACCGCCATCGCTGCTGCTGAGATTGCTCAGAGTGCCATGTTCGACGCTGAAATCAGCAGTGGTCAGTCCGCTAACCGCCTCGCTGAAGGTGACAGTGACCGTGCTGGTCTCGCCTACCGCCAGCGCGTTGTCGGTCACCACAATGGCGGCCGTCGGGCGCTGGGTGTCGATGGCGTAGTTATTCGAGTCCGTTGAACCGGCGCCTGTGTTGCCTGCTGCATCCACATAGCCGGTGTTGTCCAGCGTGATCACATTGCTGGTATCGGTGATGCCGGCCGTTGGCGTCAGCGTCGCCGTCCAGGTGATGCCGCCATCGCTGGACATCAGATGGCTCAGCGCTCCATGTTCGACGCTGAAGTCGGAAATATCCAGACCGGTCACGGCTTCGCTAAAGGTGATCGTCACCAGCGAAGTCTCACCCACGCTCAAAGCGTTGTCGGCTACGACAATGGTGGCCGTCGGGAGCACCGTGTCGATGATCACGCCAGACGTTGCGCCCAAGCCGTTCAGAGTCAAAGCCAGGTCATTACCGGCGGCATCACGGACCGAGCCTCCATTGAGGTCGAGACTGCCGCTGACGCTGATGCCGTTTGCATCGTTGTCACCAGCCTGCACTGTGTACTGGAAGACCAAGGTCGAACTGTTGCTGCCAGAAACCAGAGTTGCGTAACGGGTGACGCCACCGACATCCAGCACCAAGCGTGGCGAACCGATGACCCGCAGGCTCTCGCTCGCATTGACGCTAAAACTCAATGTATCGCCAGCCTTGTAGCTGCCATCCGCCGGCGACACCACGCTGCTGACCACCGGCGCCACGGCATCGACCAGCACGCCATCGGTAGGCGGCAAGCCGTTGAGGCCGAGCTGTGCATCGTTGCCGACGCTGTCGCGCAGGGTCGCGCCGTTGAGCTGGAGGTTGTTGCCGACGGTGATGCCGTTGGTATCGAGCTGGCCAGTAGCGACGGTCAGGCGGAACACCAGGGCGCTGGTGCCGGCACCGGAAACATAGTCGGCCCAGGCCGTCTGGCCATTGTCCAGCAGCACCTCCAGGCGCGGCGAGCCGCCACTGGTGTTCAGCTGCACGTTCTCGCTCAGGTGCACGGTGAAGTCGAGGTTCTGTCCGGCGACATAGGTGCCGTTAGCTGGCACCTCGACGCCGGTCACTGTCGGCACGTCGCGGTCGATGGCGTAGTTCACGCCCACGCGCCCGCCCGGGACCAGGTTGCCGGCGGTATCGGCGATATCGGTGCCAGGACGCAGGTCCAGGCGCACGGTACCGGTGCCGGTCAGGCCGCTGACCTTGACCGTGAAGGTCTTGCCATCCACGGCGGTGACGCTTTCGATGGCGCCGGCCACGGTACCACCGAAGATCAGGTTGAAGTCGCTGGCATCGACGTTGCGCACGTTCTCGCTGAAGGTCACGGTGTAGCTGACCGAACCGCTGTTGGTCGGCGTGGTGTCGACGCGGGTGATGTTGGTGGCGTACGGCGTGGTGGTGTCGATCAGCACGTTGCCAGTGTTGCCCACGGCGCCAAGGTTGAGGTTCAGGGCGTTGCCGGCCGGGTCGTTGACATGGCCGCCGTTGAGATCCAGGGTGCTGTTGACGCTGATGCCGCTGGCGGCGGTGTCGCCGGACTGCACCGTGTACTGGAACACCAGTGCGCCGCCGGCCGCGCCGGACACGTAGTTGGCGTAACGGGTCACGCCGCCCACGGTGAGCACCAGCCGCGGCGTGCCGCCCAGGGTGTCGACCACTACGCCTTCGCTGGTGTTGACGGTGAAGTTGAGTACGTCGCCGGCCTTGTAGCTGCCGTTGGCCGGCAGGTCGACGCTGCTCACCTGCGGTACCACGGCGTCGACCTTGACGCCGCTGGTGTCGCCGACGTTGTTCAGGTTGAGGTTGGCGTCGTTGCCGACCGCATCGCGCAGGGTCGCGCCATTGAGCTGGATCGCGCTGTCAACCGTGATGCCATCGGTATCGAGCTGGCCGTTGGCGACGGTCAGGCGGAACACCAGGGCCGTGGTGCCGGTGCCGGACACGTAGTTGGCCCAGGCGGTCTGGCCGTTGTCCAGGGTGACCTGGATGCGCGGGGTGCCGCCGCTGGTATCGACGAGCGTCGCTTCGCCCAGGTTGACGGTGAAGTCGATGTCCTGCCCGGCGACGTAGGTACCGTTGGACGGCACGCTGACGCTGGTGACCGCTGGTGCCACGCGGTCGACGGCGTAGGTTTCGCCGGTCAGGCCTGCGCTCACCAGGTTGTCGGCAGCATCGCGGATACCAGTGCCGCTGCCGTTCAGCGACAGGGTGACATTGCCGGCGCCGGCGAGGTTGTCGATCACCACGGTGTAGGTATGCCCGTCGACCTGGGTGACACTGGCCAGGCTGCCGGAACTGGTGCCGCCGAAGGTGGCGGTGAAGTCACTGATATCGACGCCGCTGACATCCTCGCTGAAGGTCACGGTGTAGCTGACCGAGCCGCTGTTGGACGGCGAGCCGCCGACGCGGACGATGCTGGTGACGGTCGGAACGGTGGTGTCGACCAGCACCTCGGTGGTGCTGCCGACGCTGTTCAGGGTCAGGTTCAGGTCGTTGCCGGCGGCGTCCTTGACGCTGCCACCGTTCAGATCGAGGCTGCTGGCGACGCTGATGCCGTCGGCATCGTTGTCACCGGCCTGGACGGTGTACTGGAAGACCAGGGTGGTACCAACGCTGCTGCCCGGGACGAAGGTGGCGTAACGGGTGATCCCGCCGACATCCACGGCCAGCCGTGGCGAACCGCTGGTGAACACGGCTTCGCTGGCATTGACGGTGAAGCTCAGCACGTCGCCGGCCTTGTAGCCGCCGTTGGCCGGCACGATCACGTCGGCCACCGCTGGCACCACGCCATCCACCAGGATGCCGCTGGTGGACGGTGCGATGAAGCCGGTGGTGCTGTCGTTGCCGGCCGCGTCGCGGATGCTGCCCCCATTCAGCTGGACGTTGCCGGCGACCCGGATGCCGTCGGTGTCCAGCTGGCCGCTGGTGACGCTCAGGCGGAACACCAGGGCGCTGCCGCCGGAGCCGGACAGGTAATCGGCATACACGGTGCCGCCGGTGTCCAGGGTCACCGCCAGGCGTGGCGTGCCGCCGGTGCTGTCGACGGTCACGGCCTCGCTGAAGTTGACGGTGAAGTCGAGGTTCTGCCCGAGGTGATAGTTGCCGTCGCTCGGCAGTTGCACACTGCTGATGGTCGGCACGATGCCGTCGACGACGATGGCCTGCTGGCCGGCCAGGGAGCTGGCGCCGCCCACGGTCGGCAGGGTCAGGATCGCCGAGAAGCCCTGGGCGCTCTGCAAGACCGCGCCGTTCAGCGACAACGCCGAAGTGCTGGCGTAGTCGAGGTCGGCGCTGAGGTCACCGGCCTGCACTGTGTAGCGGAAGGTCAGCTGATTGGTGCCGGTGCCGCTGATGTACTGCGCCTGGCGGTCGATCGCGCCGGTTTCCAGGAGCAAGGTCGGGCTGCCGGAAGTCTGGTCGACGATGACGGCGTTGTCGAAGTTGACCACGATGTCGATCTGGTCGCCGACCTTGTGCTGGCCGTCGCTGCCCGGGGCTGCGACTACGCCGGTGACTTTCGGGTTGGCCGGGGAAACCGTGATCAGCAAGGTGTCGACATCAGTCTTGGCCCCGCCCGCGCCGACATAGCCCTGGTCGTCGCTGAGGATGGTCAGCGAGGCGGTGCCGGTGTAGCCGGCGGTCGGGCTGAAGGTCAGGCCGTTGAGCGCCGCGTTGATCGCGCTGATCGAGCCGGCGAAGGTCATTTCCGAATCGGCGGTGCCATCACCGGTGGTGAAGGTAAGGCCGCTGATCTGGCCCAGGGTCAGCAGGCCGTTGGTGGCGCTGAGGGTGACCTTCATCTGGTTGCCGGCGATATCCACATCGCTGACGCTGATCAGGTTGCCGTTGGCCGTGTTGAAGGTCAGCGAACCGTCCTGGAACATGGTCTGCTGCGACGGAATGCTGTTAATCGGCGCATCGTTGACCGCGGCGATCATCAGGGAAACGTCGAAGCGTTCGCTCAGCGGGCCGCCGGTTCCGCTGTTGCCGTTGTCATTGATCGAGACCGACATGACCTTGGCCCCGTTGGCGTTCAGCGCGCCGAGGTAGGTCAGGTGACCATTGCTGATCAGGGTGTTGATGTCGGCGATAGAACCTTCCAGGGTAATGACGTTGGTGCCGCTGTTGCTGATGGTCACCCCGCTGCTGGCGGTTGCGGTGAAGGTGCCGTCGCCGCTGGCCACGCTGAAGATCACGGTGACGCTGCCGGTGCCGGCGTCGACATCGAAGAAGGTAATGCCGGCCAGGGACTTGGGCACGTCCTCGGTGACGTTGATCGACACCGGGGTGCTGATGGTCGGCGCGTCGTTCACCGCGGTGATGTCGATGGTCAGGTTTCGCGTGTCGGTGCTGACGCTCGCGGTGTCCAGGCTGATGCCGAGGGTCACGCTGGTGATGGAGTCGGGCTCGGGGATGTACTTCAGGTTACCAGCGGCGATATAGGCGTTCAGCGAGGCCAGGGTACCGCTCAGGGTCAACGTCGAGCCGGTGCCACCCATGGTGATGCCAGACACGCCGGTGGTACCGGTGATGGTGCCGGAGGCCACGGTGAAGGTCACGGTGCCGCTGCTGGAGTCGACGTCGCTGAAGACGATGCCGGTGATCGGCGTCGGAGTGTCCTCGGTCACGGTGACGTTGCCCGGTGCGTTGATCACCGGCGAGTCGTTGACCGCGGTGATGGTGACGCTGCGCGACACGACGTTGGAGTTCAGGCTGCCGTCATTGGCCTGGAAGGTCACGGTGCGGTTGGCGACGATCGGGGCTTCCGAGGTATTGGTGTAGGTCACGGCACGCAGCGCCGCCTGGAACTGCGCCTGGGTCGCGACACCACTGCTGGAGGTCAGGGTCAGGGTGCCCAGCCCGGTGTTCCAGACGCCGGTGATATCGCCGTACACCGCCATGTCGGTGTTGCTGAAGCCAAGCACGTCCTCCCCGGAGGCATAGTTGGACGTCACCTGCACCCTGACGTAGGCGATGGCCGGGCCATCCGGATCGCTGATGATGATGCCGCTGTCGACCACCACCGGAGTGGAGGTGACGTTGTTGCCTTCGGTCCAGCCCACGCTGCCGCCACTGCCGGTGATGATCGGCGCGTCGTTGACCGCGGTGACCACAACGCTGGCGGTGTCGGTGGTGCTGGAGAAGGCCGTGGCGCCGCCGTTGCTGGTGACATTGATCTTGGTGCCCTGGTAGCCCTGGGACGAGGTCTGGTCCCAGGCACGGAAGGTCAGGGTGGCGGTCTCGCCATGGAGGCCATCGGGCACAAAGCGCACGCGGTCGGCCGGACGCAGGAGCAGCGCGGCGGTATCGGAAACGCTACCGATATCGTTCCAGGTCGTGCCGTTGTTGGTGCTGAACTGCCACTTGCCGTAGGTGGCGGTGAGGCCGTTGATGACGATGCCTTTGAGTGCACCGGTGTCAACATCGGTCACGCCGCCGAGCAGCGTGTTGACCGCATCGCCGTTGTTGTTGGTGGAGCTGTCGGTCAGGCCGGTCATGTTCGGGTTGACCGGGGTGATCACCGGTGCATCGTTGACCGAGGTGACGATCAGGGTGGCATTGGCGGTGCCGCTGGAGTACGCGGTGGTGCCACCGTTGGCGGTGGTATCGCCGGTATTGGGCACGCCATTGGTCGACTGGAAGCCGCTGGTGCGGTCCCAGGCGCGGAAGGTGATGGAGACGTTCTCGCCGTTGGCGTTGTCCGGGATGTAGCGGACCTGGGTGCTGGAGCCCAGCAACAGCGCGCTGCTGGTGGAGACGGTGCCGAAGGCGGTCCAGGTGGTGCCGTCGGTGGAGTACTGCCAGGTACCGCGTCCCGTGGTGGCGGTGACGGCGATGCCGGAGGCAGCGGCGGAATCCGGGTCCGAATAGGTGACACCAGCCAGGATGGTGGACACGGTGACGTTGCCGCTGGTGGTGTTCTCGTTGGTCGAGGGGATCACGTACGGACCGCCGGTGAGCACCGGTGCGTCGTTGACCGCGACCAGGGTGACGACACTGGCGACGTTCGGCGAAACGGTGTTCTGCCCGCCATAGTTGGTGCCGCCACTGTCGCGCACGTTGGTCAGCTTCACGGTGCGCGAGGTGCCGATCGGCGCATTGCTTTCGTTGCGATAGGTGACGTTGTTGATGATGGTCTGCGCGGTCGCGGTAGACAGCCCGGCGTGGGTCACGGTCACGTTCGCGGTGCCGGTGTTGAGCGAAACCGTGACGCTCATGCCATTGTTCGCGGTGGTCGTGTTGAAGCCGGCGGTCAGGGTCACGTCGGTGCCATCGATCGTCAGCTTCTCCACTCCGGTGTTGGCCACGTTGGTGACTTGGATGGTCATCAGGATGATGGTCTGCCCGGCTTCCACGGCGCTGACGCTGGCCCCGCTGAACACCGCCACGGCCGAGCCGTCCTCGGTGAAGGTCGGGTTGGTGGCGGTGACGCTGACCACCGGCGCGTCGTTGACCGCCAGGATATTGACCGTGATCGCCGCCGCGCTGCTGGTGGTGCCGGTGTCATCGGTCACCGTGACAGAGACGGTGCGCGCGCCGGTGTTCGGCGTGGTGGTGTTGCTATTGCTGTATTGCAGGCTCTGCACCAGCGCGGTGACCGCAGCGGCATCGGCAGAGGCGTTGAGGGTGATCACCAGGGCGTTGCCGCCGGTACCGCCGGTAACCGAACCGATGGTGACACCACCGTACAGCACGTTACTGCCGGAGACGGAGATCTGCCCGGCAGCCGTGCCGAGGCTCAGGACCGACAGCACGTCTTCGCCGGTCACGGCGCCGCCGGTGACCGAGACGCGGACACTACCGCCGTTGAAGTTGGCCGAGTCGGCATCGGTGACCACGGCGTTGCTGCCCTGGTCGATGAGCACGCCGCTGCTCTTCTCGGTGTAGTTGACCGCATCGCTGTTGAGGTTGGCGATGACCGGAGCCGCCGTCGAAGCGACGGTGAAGTTCAGCGCGGTGTTGTTCTGGATGCCCTTGTAGACCTGACCATTGGCGTTGGCGAAGGTCTTGTTGTCAATGCGCACGGCATAGGACTCGCCAGCGAGCATGTCGGCCGGCGGGTCGATGGTCCAGGTGTTGCCGATGCCGGTGACGCGGCTGCTGGTCACGTCGATGGTCTGGATGATCGTGTTGTCGCTGGTGCGCACGATGTAGATGTTGCCCGTGCCCTTGGTCACCGACTGGTCGAAGGTCAGGGTGATGTTGGCGCTCGGGGTGACGGTCAGGCTGTTGTCGGCCGGGGTCGAGCTGACCAGCTTGGGCAGGCTGCCGCTCTGCAGGAACACCGTGGTGTTGGACGAGGCATAGGTGGCGACGAGATCGAGGTCGCCATCGCCATCGATGTCCGCCGCACGGTAGCGCTGGCCGGTGAAGTCGGGCATCGTCAAGCCGGCAAACGGCGAAGCGGACAGGGCAAGATCGACGAAGGTGCCGTTGTCGTTGCGCACGTAGCGGATGTCCGTGCCGTCGCCGCCCATCTGGTAGAGGATGTCGGCGTCACCGTCGCCATCGAAGTCCGCGACGATCGCCCGCGACACGGTCGGCGTCGGCAGGTTCGCCGTGCTGGTCATGTCGACGAAGGTACCGTGGTTGTTGCGGTAGTACTTCATCTGCTGCGCGCCCGCGATCACGAGCAGGTCGGTGTAGCCGTCCCCGTCGACATCCGCGGCCTTGTACACGTACGAGTCGAAGTTGGGCAGCACGATGTTCTTCAGCGCCCAGTTGCTGTCGGTGTCGACGACCGTGGTGAAGGTACCGTTGCCGTTGTTCAGCAGCATGCCCCAGGCAGCATTGGTGGCGCTGCCCTGGTAGAGGACGTCGGGGGAGCCGTCGCCGTTGTAGTCGCCCACCAGCAGCTTGACGCCGCCGAAGGTGCCGCTCACGTTCGTGGCGTTGAAGCCGGTGCCGGTGTTGAGGTAGAGCTTCATCGAGGTGTCGGTGATCGACGCCACCAGCAGGTCGACGCGGCCATCGCCGTTGAAGTCCGCCGCCTGGAAGTTGGTACCGCCGGTGGACGCCGCACCCAGGGTCAGGCCGGCGAACATCGAGCTCGCCTGGCTCTGGATGGTGTAGCTGCCATCGGCGTTGCTCGAGGCGAAGCTCCAGGCACCACCGGTACCGCTGGCCTGGAACAGCACGTCGGCGCGGCCGTCACCGTTGAAGTCGGCGAGCACGTACTTCATCAGGTTGTTGCCGGTGCCCAGCACCACGCCGGAGAACACGGTACTGGTGGAATAGCTCGAGGCCATCAGGGCATCGTAGCCCGTCACGTTCAGGGCGTTGGTTTCGATGGTGCCGCTGCTGCGCTCCAGGGTCCAGTTGCCGCCCAGGGCCACGGAGCCGGTGTCGTCCACTGAGGCCGCGACGTCGGCGCCGGTGATCGACGCCAATTGATCGATGAAGGCCTGGCCCTTGTCGCCCTGGCCGACGTCGCAGCCGTAGATCATCAGGTCGCCATCGGCCTTGAGCGCGGCACCGATGCTTTCCAGGGCAGCGCGATGTTCGGCCAGGTTGGTACTGGCCAGCCAGACGTTGCCCAGTTGCACCGTGCCGTCTGCACCGTGGGACAGCAGGTGAATGGCATCGAGGTTCTCACGACCCTTGAGGTAGTCGGCCATCTGCTGCAGGCCGTCCTTGCTCGGGTCGAGGACCACCACCTCGGCATTGGCGGAGAGTCCTGCGAGCAATTCACCGACATTGCTGACCTGCCCATCGATGAACACCACTTCCTGGCGTTGTGTCGAACCTGCCGGACCCTCGGTCGCCCTTTGCGCTTCCGCCGTCAGCGCATGGCGCAGTGCGCTGGTCGTGTCTGCCGTGTGCTCTACGGCCCCGGCGTCCGTGGCGGCATGAGCCACATCCACCGCAGCAGCGCCGTCAAACATAAAGCGCTGCTCCAATGCCAGCGGGCGTACGGCAGTGGCCGGTCGCAGCGACTGAGGGACATCGGTCTTCACTGCCTGCGCCGTCATGGCCTGTGTCAGACGGTTCCAGAATGGGCGAGATTTGCGGGTCATCAAAGTGTCCTTCCTGTATGAAGGTGGCATGGCGCTTGCCTGCCTTGCAGGTTCAGACCGCCGGCTTGCCCTCTTCTCGGGAGCTGTCGGTCTCTTGCTATCGGACTATAAAAATATGAGCATATTGCGCCTTTGATATCTAGACTTCAGTATGAAAGTGACCTGAAACCTTTTGACGGCATGCGCAACATGCTCTTGTATTTGAATGCCTAGGGCTTACCGGTCGAAGGCGGTGCCAGCAGCACCTGCCCACTCATGCCGGCGATCAGCTCGTTGAATTTTCCGTGGATGGCCGCATTGACCTTCACGGACTGGCTCACCGGGTCCACCCGCGCGGCCAGGCGCTGCACCTTGGCAGGGTAGGTCTTACCGGTTTCGTCAATGCGCACCTGGAATTCCGAGCCCGAATGCAGCCAGCTCAGCCAGCGCGAGGGCACCAGAAACTCCAACTCCAGCGCGGAGTCGTCCAGAATGTCCAGCAGCGCCTGACCCGGTTGCGCATATTGCTGCTCGCGGATCTTTTGCTCGGCCACACGACCGGCATAGGGCGCAGTGATCTGGCATTTGCTCAGCAGGCTGCGGTTGGCGGCCACTTCGGCCCTGGCCTTGTTCCATTCAGCCTGGGAGATATCCAGTTCCACCTTGCCAACAGAGTTCAGCTCCGCCAGGCGCTGGTTGGCCTTCCAGGTCTTCTCGGTGGCATCCACACCCGCCTGGGCCTTGTTCAGTTGGGCTTGCGGCAGGCTGCAGTCAAACTGCACCAGCAGCTGGCCCTGGCGAAAGGCCCCGCCCTCCACCACGGGCAGGCGCTGCACCTTGGCGCCGATTTCGGCCGCCAAGGTGGTATAGCGGCGCGGCGCCAGCTGGGCGCGGATCTCGCGCTGATCCAGCACGCTGGGCAGGGAGGTCTGAGTCCTGGGAAGACTCTGGGCTGCCGGGGCGGTCTGGGCCTGAGCGCCCAGAGGCAGGCCCATAGACAATCCCAGCACCAGACCCAACATCAAAGGAGACACGCAAAACTTCATTGGAACTGACCTGCGTCCCAGCTTTGCAGCGATTTACCCACGGCCTGCGTGAGTTCAGGCAAGGGCATGCTGTCGGAGCCCTCGATCACGGGCTCCATGCCCAGGGTGGCTTGCAGGCGGGAGCTGGCGGCCTGCATATTGGATTGGGCCTGGTAGCGGCGCAGCACGGAAAGAATAGTGGTGGTCTGCTGGGAGACGCGCTCAAGCGCATTGAGCTTGTCGGCCTGCACCTGATTATTCACATGCTCGGACAGGCGCTGATCCACGGAGGCAATGGTCTGTGCTCTTTCATACTGGCGCACGGCGTTCGCAAATTGAAGACGCGCCACGTGCAGCTGAGTCAATACCGCCATCTGGGTAGCCAGACGACGCTGATCGGCCAGCTGGACACCTGCGTCGGCCAGCTGACGCTGTGCAGGCAGGGACAACAGCCCCAGCAGATTGAAGGAGATCTGCAGGCCGGCATCCTGCCAGCGGTCGTTGATCAGATAGCTGTCGGTGCTCTTGTTGACACCGTAGTTGAAGGAGAGCCCAGGGAACATGCGCAGCATGACGCGCTTGGTCTCTTCGTTGGCGATACGGGCGTTGTAAAGGCTCTCGCGCAGATCCGGGTTCAGCAGCAGGGCCCGGTCTTCCAGCTTGTCCACCGGCTGCTCCAGCCAGCGCTGGGCATTCGAGGCGGCAGGTTCGATCACGCGCAGAGGCTGGTTCAGCTCGGCAGGCGACACGCCCATCAGCGAAGCCAGTTCGATGCGGGAGGAGGACAACTCCTGCTGAATGGCCTCCAGCAGGCGGATGTTCTCCAGCAACTGGCGCTGATAGCGCAGCGGCTCCATGGGGGAGCGCAGTTTTTCTGCTTCGACCTTGCGCGAGTCTTCCAGGGCCTTGTCTGCATCCTGGCCTGCGGTCTGCAGCGAGGACTCCAGGGCCTGGGCCGCAGCCACACGCCAGTAGGCGATGCGCACATCCTGGATCAGCGTGTGTATGGCCTTGCGGCGACGCTCGGCAGCGATCTGGGCACGATCGGCGTGCTGGCGAGCCGCGTAATAGCTTTGACCGAAGTCCAGCAGGCTCCAGGAGAAGCTCAGCGAAGTCAGTGTCGATTCACGATCCGACGAGATATAGGGGTGCGCCAGGGAAGGAGCGCCCGTGACGGAGTCCGTGCTGCGGCTGATCAGGTCTTTATCACGGTAGCGGTAGCCGGCCGAGGCCACCAGCTTGGGCAGCATGTCGAACTTGGCAACATTGGCCGTGCCCTGGGCCACGGCCTCTTCCATGCCGCGCAGGCGCTGGGCCGCGTTGTACTTGATGGCTCTCGCGATGGCCTCTTCAAGGCTCACCGGCCCGGTCACTGCAGCCACGTCCTTGCCAAGACTCTGCCGATCGGCCCGAACCTGTGACTGGATTTCTTCCGTGGAAAGCGCCTGGCCGGTCAGATTGGCGCAGCCAGTGAGCCAGATGGCCGAGCCTAGCAAGGCAGTGAGCCGGGCACGGCCACGAAAATTTGTCTCAGGCCGGTGGTGAGCAAGAGCGTTCATATCTGCAAGGGGATAGTGGCAAAGACGGTTTGACAGCAAGACTTAGCGAACCAAATTCATGTTCAAAACTTCAATAAGTATGCAAAAGTCTTAATTGTCAAAAAATGTGTACGCGATATTACCCAGCAAAGATGACAACAGCAATCACTGAAATCAGGTATTTCGTCCTACAGATGCACTCTTGCCAGGCCCTGCTTTCTTTGCACTAGAAAGGTGCGTTTCAAAAGTGTTGATTCGGGCTCTCCACCTCTGCGCAATGAGCGAGGACGGCCAGATTTCCCGAGACTGGGCATCAGCTGCATCGCCGATGACGCCCCCTGCCACCTTGCCTTGCGGCGGTCATGGTCAACCATCACCCCTGTGCCCAGAGGCTGCCAGCGCCGTTTCAGTTGCTCAATGCAATACATGCGCTGAACATCTCGGCGAGGGAGAAGCCAGGTGTCTTGCAGGAACTCTGGTTTAGCGGTCTCGGTCTCGGTCTCGCTATCGCATTGAACCGATGCAGCGACAGCCCCGAGAGCTTTGGCCTTTGCGCATGTTGAGCCGCAGTGAGCGTTCATGTGCTCTTTGTTCACTACAGCCCTGCTGCTTGAAGATGCCCAGGACCCGGCCGCGTGATCCATTCGGGAGCTGGCTTGGCGCGTTGCTCCAGGCACAGCTATTTTGGGAACGCGACATCCTGCTTGTCCGCCCCAATCCGGCACCAGGCTTGCATGAAGGCTCTTCGGAGAGCCTTCATGGACTCAGCACGAGGTCCGAAGCTTCGTGACCAGCCCGTTGATTCCCGAGCCCTCCATCGCCTGGGCCAGATCAGCGATCAGATCCTGCGGGTCTTCCAGGCCGATATGCAGCCGTACTACCGAACCACGCTGACTCCAGTCCGTTACGCTGCGTGCCTGTGTCATGTTTGCGGCGATCACCAGGCTTTCATAGCCACCCCATGAAGCCCCCAGCCCAAACAGTTGCAGATTGTCGATGAAACGATCCACGGCTTCGTCGGGAATGCAGGGTTGAAGCTCGAAGGAGATCAGGCCATTCGTGCCTGAGCAATCCCTCAGCCACAGCTCATGCCCCTGGTGACCAGGAAGTGCCGGGCAAAAAACGGTTTGCACTACCGGCAGCTGTTCCAGCCAGTGGGCCACCGTCAAAGCATGTTCTTCATGCATGCGCAGCCTCGCTGACAAGGTGCGCAAGCCGCGTAGAACCAGCCATGCATCATCGGGGCTGACACTCATGCCAAAGGCGTCGCATCGACTGGCCAATGGCTCCCAGGCGGCCTGCGTGGTGGCAACCGTACCCATCATGACGTCCGAATGTCCTGACAGGTATTTGGTTGCGGCCATGATGGAGATATCTGCTCCCAGTGCCAGAGGGCGATATTGCACACCGGATCCCCAGGTGTTGTCGACCGCCACCAGTGCTCCGTGCGTATGTGCCATGGCAGCAAGCGCAGGCAGGTCGCACATTTCGTACACCAGCGAGCCTGGGCACTCGGCATACAGCATTCGAGTGTTTGGCCGCATTTTGGCGGCTGCATCGCTGCCATCGGCAGCAAAAAAGCTGTATTCGATGCCGTAGGGCTGCAGGAACTGCTCGGTCAGGTGCCGCACAGGCTGGTAGGCGCTGTCCGTAATGAGAACATGATCGCCAGGCTTGAGGTAGCTGAGCAAGGCCATGCCTGCTGCGGCGAGGCCCGTAGGCAGAAGGCGCGCGCGATAGGCCCCCTCAAGTTCACTGACCGCATCTTCCAGGGCAAAGCTGGTGGGCGTGCCGCGCGCACCATAGCTGAAGATGCGCTCCTGCGCGCGCCGCGCTCGCATTTCGCGTTGCTGATGGGTGTTCTCAAACACCACCGTGCTGGCCCGCACGATGGGCGGATTGATGGCCGAGCCACCCACATAGGCAGGTGACCTGCCCATGTGGGCAAGCCGCGTGCCCAGGCCTTCACTCGAAGCTTGCCGGTCTTTGGTCGTCATGGTGATGCCCTGAACTCCTCATCAATCCAGCTTGGCGCCGGACAGCTTGACCACATAGCTCCAGCGCTTGATGTCACTATTGAGCTGAGCTGCAAAAGCCTCGGGAGTGCTCGCAACCACTTCACTGCCGCCATCGGTGACCAATTTGCTGACCTCCGGTTTGTGCAGCGTCTTGACAATTGCTTCGTTCAGATAGGCCACGCGCTCGGGCGGAGTTCCTGCGGGTGCAAAAAAGCCGTACCAGTCCTCAAAGGTGGTGTTCTTATAGCCCAACTCCTCCAGCGTCGGCACCTTGCCGAATACACCTACCCGACGCGGGCTGGTCACTGCCAGGGCACGTATCTGTCCCCCCTGAATCATGCCCGCCACCGAGGAGGTCGAGGTGATCAGCACATCGACCTGCTGGCCCAGCAAGTCATTGATGGCCGGACCGGCGCCTTTATAGGGCACATGCGTCATGGACACATTGCTTTCCTTGCCCAGAACCACGCCGACCAGATGCGACAAGGTCCCGTTGCCTGGCGTGGCATAGGTGATCTTGCCTGGTTCGGCCTTGGACTTCGCCGCCAGATCGGCAAAGCTTTTGAGAGGCGATCCAGCGGCAACCACGATCGCAAGAGGCGCCGCATTGACCTGAGTGACAGGGATAAAGTTCTTGAGCGGATCAAAGCCTGGCGCCCTGTACAGCGTGGGGTTCACTGCCATCAACGACACCTGCCCCGTCAGCAGCGTGTATCCGTCGGCCTTGGCTTCGGTCACGGCTTTAGCGCCTATGTTGCCGCCCGCTCCCCCCTTGTTCTCGACAACCGCCGGCTGTCCGGTGAGCTCTGGCAAACGAGTGGTGACCCAGCGTGTGGTTGCATCGTTGCCACCGCCGGGAGGAAACGGCGAGACAAAGCGGATCGGCTGGCTGGGAAAGCCATTGCGCTGTGCCAAGGCTTGCGCATGCACCTGCGCAACAAGCACGGTGCCCATGAGAACAACAGCCAGAGAACGAATAGCAAGCATGATTTTCTTTCGTAGGGTGTGAAGCGGTTGGCGCAATCAGACGGAGCGATCAGACGGCGCTGGAAAGCGGGGCGGCTGGAACGGGCAGATGAAACGCGGCAAGTTCCTGTGCATCGAGTTGCTGAACCAGTCCGGTTTCCCATGCCAGGTAACGACGCGCGGCATCCTTGTTTCCGTCATGGCGGTCATGTACGAAGAACAGGTAGTCAATGCAGTCGTGATCCGGGGGAATGTCTGCACTGGCTTCCAGCGGCAAACCGGCTTGCTGCCAGGCGGCCATTCCGCCTTGCAGCAGTGCTGCGGGCTTCGGCAGCTCCAGCGATGCCCATTGCGCCAGCGCCGGTTCATCCGCCAGCAGCACGATGGCGCGCGTTTCATCACGCAAGTTCCGGGCCAGGCGCGAACGAATCGACCAGAGCGCACCCGGGATATGTGCCGCGCGATACTTCATGCTTGGCCGCAGATCAACCAGCAGGACTTCGTCGCGCTCAAGGACGGGCCGCAGCTCGGCGACCGTCACCAGGGGCAGCTCCGGTGCGACAAAGCCGGTGGCGCTCTCCAGCCTCAGGCCACTATGCAGGCCATCGACCAGCACGCAGGCGTCTTGCCCCATCTGGCGCAGCCAGCTGGCGATCACTGCAGCGCGTATACCGTCGCTATCGAAAAGCACCAGCCGGGCACCGCGTACACCAATGAACTGGTCGCCTGCCTGGACCAGTTGCCCTCCGGGCGTGTGCTGCGCTCCTGGAAGACTTCCGACTGCAAACTCCTCCGGTGTACGTACATCGCAGAGAAACAGGCTTCTGTCACCTGCCGCAGCCCATTGCGCAACCGTCTGCGCGCTCACGAAAGGCACTTCAAAACGCTGCGCCAGCTCTTGTGCCTGGGATTGCAAAATGCCGCTGCCCGAATCATCGGCATAGCGGCTTTTGCCGCCATGCTCCAGTGGCAGGTCGTTCAGATACCAGCCTTGGGTGCCGTTTTCCAGGGCATAGACAGGGTTGGAGATCCCCAGATTGATCAAGGTCTGGGCACCCAGGATGGAGCGCGTACGCCCGGCACAGTTGATGATGACAGGCGTGCTGTCGTCAGGCACCAAGGAACGGATACGGTAGGCCAGTTCGCCGTTGGGGCAGCATACGGCACCGGGTATGTTCATCTTGTGAAACTCGGACACCGGCCGACCATCGAGAATGACGAGAGGTTCTCCCGAGGCCTGCTTGGCCGCCAGCTGCTGCGCCGTGATGCGCGGCGTTCCATAGGCGTGCTCCACCAGCTCACCGAATGTTTTGGAGGGGAGGTTCACGCCGGCGAACAGCACATAGCCCGCAGCCTGCCAGGCTTTCGTGCCGCCTTCCAGTACATGGACATCGGTATAGCCCAGATCCTGCAAGCGTTGCGCCGCCCGCAGTGCCACGCTTTCCGTATCGATCTCTCCGCTGTCATAAACCACCACGCGCACGGTCTTGCGCGGCACCAGGCGCGGCACATCGACCTCAAGGCGGCTAAAAGGCAAGGGTGTACCGTAGAACAAATGTGCTTCGCCGTACTGGCCATGCTCACGAACATCCAGTACGGCGATTTCCTGGCCGTCGTGAAGCCAGGACTTGAGGGTTGAGGCGTTGGCGAATTGAGTCATAACAGTTGAGTTCGCGAATTTCAGGCAAAGCTGCGCCCACGCGCTTCAAGGAGCGCGTTGCAAAGCAAAGAGGGATAAGGCCTAGCGGCTTAGCAGTGCGTCAGCGGCGCGTCTGAACACCGATGGACATGGTCTGGCAGGTGCCTGCCTGCAGGTCGTAGCTGGTTCGGGCATTCAGCGTCTCCAGCGCCCTGCCATACATATGCAGATGACGGATGACCTGCTCGCCCTGAATTTCCACGGAGTGAATGTCCTCGGGCATCAGGGCAATGCCGTGGCCGGGCTGCACGACCACCAGATCAACTTCCTCAAGCGTGCCCTTGCCCTGAACCGATCCGTCGTCGGTACGTTCGTAGACACGGTTGTGCTCCGTGCCTTCGACCGCTGCAATACAAGCCCAGGTCGTATGGTTGTGCGGCACGATGCGCTTGCCGGGACGCATCACGTTCAGGTACAGCGCGTAGCTCTGGTCTGCATCTTCGGCAATCAGGTAGCGGGCCTGATGTTCACCTTCTTCGGGAGCTGGAAAATCCTCACCTCCCCAGAGCTGCTTTTGCCCGGCCAATTCCATTAGCTGCGCAAGAACTTTCTCTAGACTTTGACGCGATGCAGAGCCATTGCCGATAGCGTTCTTCATTGTCAAAATTGCCGTCTGGACAGCACTATTACGTTGTTCTCTCATCGTGGACAAAGCAGACTCCTTGGTTGAATGACAACCAATGTAGCGGGCCACTCTAACGTAAACAATCCCACAAACTCAACCATATACTTAAGAGAAACTTATATATGGACACCCTGGATCTGGACCAGTTGCGCACACTGGCGACCATCGCCCGTCAGCAGAGCTTCGCCGCCGCTGCCGTGCAGCTGGGATGCACGCAATCGGCAATCACCCAGCAAATGCAGCGCCTGGAAGACAAGGTTGGACACCCGCTCTTTGAAAAGCAGGGACGGCAGAAACGTTTGACCGAACACGGCCAGCGTCTGCTCGGCTATGCCCAACGCATGTTGGCCATCCATGACGAAGCGATCAGCAGCCTCAGGCATCACCATCTGGAGGGTCTGGTGCGGATAGGCGCACCGCACGACGTTGCGGACACCATGCTTCCTCCGGTGTTGAAAGAGATTGCCCTGAAGTTTCCCGGGGTGCAGATCGACATCCACATGGAACGCAGTCCCTTCCTGATGGAATCTCTGAAGCAAGGGGAACTGGATCTGGTGATATCCAATCGCGACGACACCACCTTCGAGAGCTTCGCACTCCGCTCCAGCCCCACGGTCTGGTTGTGCGGTGCGAACTATGTGCACGATCCTGGCAAGCCGGTACCGCTGGTGCTGGCGAGCGGGCCCAGCATTTTTCGCCGCCTGGCCTGTGATGCGCTGGATGCCGCCGATATCGACTGGACACCGCGCCATACCTGTACCAGTCTGGTGGGCATACGCGCAGCCTTGCGCGCCGACCTGGGAGTCACCGCACGCGGAGTGGAACAACTGGACGCAGGCCTGCGCGTACTAGGCAGTGGCGACGGCATGCCACCGCTGCCGGATCTGGTCTACAAGCTCTATATACGCAGCCACGTAGTCAATCCCATCACACGCCAGGTATTCGAGAACCTCAAGGCACGCATGTGGCTGCCCGGCAGTTGAGCCCGGCACATGGGTCATGACTCGCTCACGAATCGACGGTATCTATACAGGCGCGACAGCGCAGATCCGCACTCGGTAACGCGTTCGCCGCAAGGACAGACTCGACCATTGTGATGACGCTTGAGCTAGCCACACGCCTTTTCCTGCGTCACCCACTGCGCACAATGCTCCTGAATGCTCTTGCACACCATGGACAGGGGACGACTCAGCGGCTTGTCCTTGCGCAACACCATCGCCAGCGTTCGTTGCAGTCTGGGCGTCAGAGGGCGCAAGACCAGGTCATCGCGAGCGCCTCGACCCTGCATGGCCATGCGCGGAATCACGGCATAACCCAGACCTATGGCTGCCATCTCCTTGAGCGCTTCGACGCTATCCAGCTCCATCTGAGGATGCGGAAGTTCACCGGCACGGCGCAGCCAGGCATCGACCACCCCGCGCGTGCTGGCTGATTTCTGCAGGGCGAGCTGAGGCAGGGACCTCAACTCCCGCGCAGCAACCGCCTCACTCGACATCAGCATCTCCGGGCGAGCTACGGCTACCAGCTCGTCATGCAGCACAGGTGTGGCCAGCAAGGCCCGGCGATTGACCGGCAGGGTGACCAGGGCAAGATCCAGGCTGTTGTCCTCCACACGCTTTACACACTCCTCGGTATTGCCCGTAACCACCACGATATCGATGCCTGGATGGCTGGCCCGTATCTGGCGCAGCACGGCGGGAAGCAGATAGAGACACACCGTCAGGCCGGTGCCTATACGCACCTGCCCGCTCACCTCTCGCGCATGCGCACTCAGCGCATGTGCCAGTCCTTCCAGCGCCACGGTCACGGCAGGCAATTGCTCAAGCAAGGTCTGCCCCGCCGCCGTCGGAACCGCACACCGCCCCACACGTTCGATGAGACGTGTACCGAGTTGACGCTCAAGTTGCCGCACTTGCAGGCTGACTGCGGGCTGGGACAGCTGCAACAACTCTGCCGCCTGCGAAAAGCTGCGCTCCTGAACGACCAGGCAAAAGCTTCTGAGCAGCGTCAAAGCAGGGGCATTAGCCAAAGTTTCACTAATACCTTGCATAAGCATCAAAAGATTCCTTGTTGGTAAATCTCGGGCGAAGATTACTCCATGCAGAACGCTTCCACCTCCTCCCCTCGCCTTGCCCTGGCTTTGCCTCCAATTGACGGCGACCGCCTGTGGCGCCGGCTCGAAGACCTTGCCAGATTCACCCGCCCTGATATGCCCTGGACCCGCCGCGCCTTCAGTCCGGAGTACCAGGCCGCACGTGCTTGGCTACGTGAAGAGTTCGAAGCCGCAGGCCTGCAGGTTCGCCTGGATGCGGCCGGCAACCTCATCGGCCGCCGCCCCGGTCGCTGCGACGACCTGAAGCCCCTGGCCACGGGCTCGCACACCGACACCGTGAACGCCGGTGGACGCTTCGACGGCATTCTGGGTGTGCTGGCGGGCCTTGAAGTGGCGCATGCACTGCAGGAGGCGGACATCACGCTGAAGCACCCCTTCGAGGTGATCGACTTCCTCTGCGAAGAGCCCAGTGACTACGGAATCTCCTGTGTCGGCAGCCGCGCCATGGCCGGCCAGCTCAGCGCAGACATGCTCGCTGCCAGTGACGGCCAGGGCGACACCCTGGGCCAGGCCCTGCAGCGCCTGGGTGCCCGCCCTGAGGCGCTGTCCGAAGCCGACCGCCGCCAGCAAGGCTTTGCCGCCTTTGTAGAGCTGCACATTGAACAGGGACCCATGCTGGAACGTGAAGGCCTGGCCATAGGCGCCGTGACCGACATCGTGGGCATACGCCGTGCCCAGCTGTTCTTCGACGGCCGGCCCGACCATGCGGGGACCACGCCCATGCACGAACGTAGCGATGCTCTTGTGGCAGCGGCGATAGTGATTCGCCAGGCCCAACGCCTGGCACTGCGGTGGAGCCGCAGCACCACCCACTACGTGGTTGCCACGGTAGGTCGCTTGAACGTCTCGCCCAACGCCAGCAACACCGTGCCTGGCCAGGTGGACCTGACGCTGGAAGTACGCAGCAACCATGCCCCCTTGCTGCAGGAATTCTGGGAAATACTGGCGCTGCGCTGCGGCCCGACTATCGAGCGACTGGGCGTGCACTGGCGGGTGGAGCCTCGCACCCATGTGGACCCAGTCCCCTGCGCGCCGCAGATTACGGCTGCCGTGGAGCGAGCTGCGCGACGCCTGGGTCTGGGCTGTCGGCGCATGCCCAGCGGAGCCGGCCACGATGCCATGTACCTGGCCCACACGGGGCACTCGGGGATGATCTTCATCCCCTGTCTTGAAGGACGCAGCCATAGCGCGGTGGAGTGGGCTTCCCCCGGTCAGGTCCTGGCCGGCACACAGGTGCTGGCCGCTACCCTGCTGGACCTGGACGAGCAAATGGATTAACCACGCACCTCAACTTCGGGTGCAGCCGGTTTTACGGACACCTACCGACCACGCATGAATGCATGGTTCTGTGGCTTCGGGGTCTGCCATGCAGCAGTGATTGGCCTTTCAGACAGAACGACTGGTCCGAATTGCAGTGGCCGAAGCAGCTCTGTTGCAAGACCTGAGCCTGATTGCTGAGTATCATTTCGCCGGTGCCTCTGCAAAGTAGATGACTTGCTCGGCAAGCTCATGCCGCTGCACCCAATCAGGGCCTTGAACTCCGGTTCAAGGCAGTCACACTCGCCTTACTTCATCTTTCGTGTCACCTCCAGAACGCCAGGGATTCATTCTTACCCGCAATTGGCGGGATACGCCGGCGGGCGCCGAGTTTGAATACTGGCTGGCCACGGATGACGGCCCACTGAAGGTGCTTTTGACCGCCCAGACTTCAGTGGCTTTCGTCGAGTCCCGGCACAGAGCTGCGGTGGATGCACAGCTTTCAACCCTGCCGGGAGTCGAGCTGCGGGACCTCTCGCTGAGAAGTTTTCAGCAAGAGCCGGTACTGGGTATCTATGCGAAAAACTTCCGCCAATTGCGGCGGCTTGAACGCACTCTTCAGCAAAAAGACATTCCTCTTCTGGAGGCCGATGTCCGGCCACATGAACGCTATTTGATGGAGCGCTTCATCACTGCAGGCGTCACTGTGCAGGGCGGCCGCACAGAAAATGCCGCGCTGCTGGACTGCAGGCTGGCTCCAGCACCGGATTTCAGGCCGACACTCAAAATGGTGTCGCTGGACATCGAGACAAGCCAGCACCAGGATCTGTATTCGATCGCACTGGACGGCATGGCCGAGCGCGTGGTGTTCATGCTCGGGCAGCCCTCTTCCGAGCCTGAGCCGACGACGGGCTTTGCACTGGTGTATTGCTCCAGCCGCCAGGAGATGATCAAGCAGCTCAATGACTGGTTTGCGCGCAACGACCCGGATGTCATCGTTGGCTGGAACGTCATCCAGTTCGACCTGCGCGTATTGCAAAGGACGGCGGACCACTGCGGAATCCCTTTGCTGCCGGGGCGTGAACGAACGCCCATCGCGTGGCGCACTCACCCAGGCAAGCAAGGCTATCTTTTCGCTCCCATGCCGGGCCGCGCGGTGATCGACGGCATCGAGGCCCTCAGGGCCGCCGTCTGGAGCTTTTCCTCCTTCAGCCTCGAGAATGTCTCGCAGGAGCTCCTGGGCGAGGGAAAGGAGATCGGAGACGAGTACGACAAGATGGCAGAGATAGAGCGGCGTTACCAGCAGGACAAGCCTGCGCTCGCCAGCTACAACCTGCGCGACTGCGAACTGGTTCTGCGCATCTTCGAAAAGGCGAAGCTGCTGCAGTTTGCCATGGAGCGAGCCCACACCACAGGCCTGCAGCTCGATCACTTCGGCGGCTCCATCGCCTCGTTCAGCCACCACTATCTGCCGCGCATGCATCGCCTGGGCTACGTGGCCCCCAATGTGGGCGATATCCAGGGCAAGTCCTCCCCGGGCGGCTATGTGCTGGACTCCAAGCCCGGCTTCTACGACTCCGTGGTGGTTCTGGACTACAAAAGCCTCTATCCCTCCATCATTCGAACCTTTCTCGTGGATCCTGTGGGCCTGGCCGAAGGCTTGCATGCCCGCGATTCCCAAGGACTCATCAAAGGCCCCTTGGGCACGCTCTTCTCGCGCGAGAAGCATGCTCTGCCGGAAATCGTGACCCGGCTGTGGCGAGCCCGCGACGAGGCCAAACGCGCCAAGAACGAGCCCTTGTCCCAGGCCCTCAAGCTGGTGATGAATTCGTTCGCGGGAGTGCTGGGCGCTTCGGAGTGCCGCTTCTTCAATCCCAAGCTGATTTCGGCGATTACCTTGCGCGGGCATGAGATGGTGAAGCTCACCCGGGATCTGGTCGAGCAACGCGGATACGAAGTCATCTACGGGGACACGGACTCTATCTTCATCTGGCTCAAGCGCACCCATAGCAACGAAGAGGCACACGCCGTCGCGGCGGAGCTGGCCAGAGACATCAACGCCTGGTGGACGCAAACCTTGCGGCAGGAACAGGACCTTGAGAGTTTTCTCGAAATCGAGTTCGACACGCACTACAAGAAGTTCTTCATGCCCACCATCCGGGGCTCGGACATTGGCAGCAAGAAGCGCTACGCCGGCCTGAGCATCGACCTGGACGGCAAAGAGACGATGATCTATCGGGGCCTGGAGATGGCACGCAGCGACTGGACGCCGCTGGCAAGACAGTTCCAGGAGGGCTTGCTCTCCCGCGTCTTCCAGGCCGCCCCTTACCGCGAGTTCGTCATCGAGTACGCCAGGGCGACGCTGGCGGGCAGGAAGGACGAGCTGCTCATCTACCGCAAACGCCTGCGGCACCGCCTGGATGCCTATGTGAGCAACGTGCCGCCGCAGGTGCGTGCCGCTCGCATCGCGGACGAGTACAACGACCGCATGGGCAGGCCCCGGCAATACCAGAACGGCGGCTGGATCCAGTACCTCATGACCCAGAATGGCCCCGAGCCCCTGGAAATCCGCCGCTCACGTATCGATTACGAGCACTATCTGGCGAAACAGATCAAGCCGATCGCCGACTCGATCCTGTTTCCTCTGGGCGAGGACTTCACCACCCTGACATCCTCTCAGCGAGAGCTTTTTGAGTGATACCGGTCCTTGCCCTGACGCTCCTAGGCCTTAGGAAATGGAAGCTCGCGCGGTGTATGGCCGCTCAGCCTGGCAATGGCATTGGCAAAGGCCGGCGCCAGCGGCGGCACACCTGGCTCACCCATGCCGGTTGGGGCATCGGCACTGGGCACAATATGCACCGTGATCGCAGGCATGTCCGTCAAGCGGGCCACGGTGTAGTCATTGAAATTGCCCTGCTCCACCTGACCATCCTTGAATGTGATCGCAGCGCCGGGCAAGCACATGCCAAGGCCCATCAAGGCTCCGCCTTGCACCTGCGCCTCCACGCTGCGAGGGTTGACCGCCAGATTGCAGTGCACGCCGGCAGTGACTGCATGCAGCTTCGGAACGCCCTCCGTCACGGATGCCTCCACCACATAGGCCACCACCGAGTCGAAAGACTGATGCACGGCTACACCCCAGGCCCTGCCCTCAGCCAGTTGCCGCTTTCCGTAGCCCGACTTTTCCACTGCCAGCTGCAGCGCAGCCTTGTGGCGCGGATGGCTGTCGCCAAACTGCTCTAGCCTGTACGCGACAGGATCCTTTTTGACTGCCCGGGCAATCTCGTCAATCAAGGTCTCCATCACATAGGCAGTGTGGGTAGACCCCACGCTACGCCACCAGAGCACCGGCGCATTGAGCTCGGGATGATGTACCGACAGTCGCATCGGCAGGTCATAGGGCTCCTTCATGCCTTCAACCGTGGTGGTGTCCACGCCGTTCTTGAGCATGAAACCTTCAAACGCCGTGCCCTTGGCAAGCGACTGGCCCACGATCACATGGTCCCAGGCAAGCACCCGCCCCTTCTCGTCAAGACCTATCTCGGCGCGATGCACATGCATGGGCCTGTAATAGCCTCCCTTGACATCGTCCTCGCGGCTCCAGATCATGCGCACCGGGGCGTCGATACCAGAGGCTTTGGCGGCCTTGGCAATCTCGCAGGCCTCGGCCACATAGTCGCTGCGCGGATTGGCACGGCGTCCGAAGCCACCGCCCGCCATCTGCACATTGACGCGGACATTCTGCGGTGCCACGCCGAGCACGCGCGCAGCCGTTGCCACTTCCCAGCCGGGAGCCTGCGTACCCAGCCAAAGCTCGACCCTTGCGTCCTTTCCGGCTCCTGTCACACGTACCGTGCAGTTCAGAGGCTCCATCGGAGTGTGGGCAAGATAGGGAAACACATATTCGGCGCTGATTTTGTGCGCTGCGCCCCCCAGCGCCGAAACATCGGCATCAAACTTCAGCGCGCCCGGCCGCTTGGCAAGTTCACGATACCGGGCCAGTTGCTGCACCGAATCGACTTTGCCTACAGCGCTGCTGTCCCACTGGACTTTCAAGACATCGCGTCCATGCTTGGCAGGCCAATAGCCATCGGCCAGCACGGCAACCAGCTCGCCGCCCCACACGCTGGGCACACGCAGCACCGCGCGCACGCCCTTGATGGCCTTGGCTGCCGCATCGTCCACCGACTGGATCTTGCTGCCATACACTGGCGGATGCGCCACCACCGCAGTCAGCATTCCAGGCAGATGCATGTCAATGCCGTAGGACTGCCTGCCGCTGGACTTGGCGCGTGCATCGAGCCGTCCCGTGGCTCGGCCGATGATGCGAAAGTCCTTGGCGTCCTTGAGCACCACCTGCTGTGGAACCGGCATCTTCATGGCTTCATCGGCCAGCTCGCCGTAGCCCAGTTTCTTGCCCTTGGGACCGATCACCTGCCCTGCCTGCGTGCGCAGGGAGTGTGGGTCCACGCCCCAGCGCCTGGCAGCCGTGGCCAGCAGCATGGCGCGGGTGCGCGCACCCAGCTCCCTGTACTGGACATAGGAGTTCTTGATGGCCGTGGAGCCACCCGTCAAGTGCATTCCCATGACCGGGTCCACATAGGCGGGATCAGCATTGCCGTGCACACCCTGCACCTTGGACCAGTCGGCGTCCAGCTCTTCGGCCAGCACCATGGGCAGGCCGGTTTGCACGCCCTGGCCAAATTCCAGGCGGTTGATCGTGATCGTCACCACACCATCACGACCGATCTTCACGAAAGCCGAAGGCTGCTGAGTGGGCTTGAGCGCGCCGACAGCGACCTGCTCATCACTCCTCGTCTGGGCCGTTGCAGCGGCGGGGAATATGCCCAGCGCAAAACCCGAGGCCGTCGCCAACTTGAGAAACTCGCGCCGCTCAAGCTTCGAGCCAGTATCCAGCGCGTCAGCTGCAAGCGCACGCAGACCTTTGGGCAGATCTGCAAAAAAATGCTGAGGAATAGGCATGGGATGTACTCCTTATTCTTCAGGCCGACAGGTCTTTGGCCGCATCGTGGATGGCTGCACGGATGCGTGCATAGGTTCCGCAGCGGCAGATATTGCCCGCCATGGCCGCATCGATATCAGCATCGCTGGGTCGGCGATTGCTGTTGAGCAGCGCGGTAGCACTCATGATCTGCCCACTCTGGCAATAGCCGCATTGAGCCACGTCGTGGCGCACCCATGCATCCTCAACAGCCTTGCCCACCTTGTCTGTGGCCTGCGCTTCGATGGTGGTGATCTTCTGCCCCTGCGCCGCCGAGACGGGCGTGATGCACGATCGTATGGCCTGGCCATTCAGATGTACGGTGCAAGCGCCGCACATGGCCATGCCGCAACCAAACTTGGTTCCGGTCATGCCCAGCGTGTCACGCAAGGTCCAGAGAATGGGCGTTGAAGGATCCACGTCGGCCGCTACGGGCTTGCCGTTGAGAGTGAATTTGACGGGCATGGGGTGCTTTCTTTCTTGCTTTTCAACACGGGGACTACTGCGCGATCTTGGGAGAGTCACGCGAAGCAGAGGCAGTGTGCGTCAGGCAATGCAAAAGAAAAAGCCAAGCAATCTATCTATGTTATTAAGCTTTACTTAAAAATAGACGACATGAAGCCCGAAATACTCGCCTATCTGGCAGCCTTTGAGCAGGTGGCCCAGCATCGCAGTCTGACCTATGCAGCCCATGCCATAGGAGTCACGCCTGCCGCGCTGTCCCAAACCATCAAAAAGCTGGAAGCCCGCCTGGATGTGCGCTTGTTCGATCGGACAACGCGCAGCGTCAATCTGACGGAGGCAGGAAGAATCTATCTGGAGCGCATTTCACCGGCTCTCACCAGCATGCGCGAGGCAACCGAGGACCTTCAGCTCCAGGCCGGTGTCGAAGGTGGCAGCTTGCGCCTTACCATCTCGCACCCTGCAGGCAAGGTGCTGGTCGAGCCCATGCTCGCAGAATTCTTTGCACACCATCCGCACATTCATGTCGAGCTGGTCTATGACGATGGCTTTGTGGACATCGTGCGCGAAGGCTTCGACATCGGCATACGCAATGGCGAATCGCTGGAGGGCGATATGGTGGCCATGCCGCTCACGCAGGACCTGACCATGAGCTTTGGCGCGTCCCCCGCCTACCTCCAGACACATGGCGTTCCGCAACACCCTGATGAGTTGGAGCATCATCAATGCATCAACTACCGCATGAGCAGCAGCGGCGCCGTCTACAAATGGGAATTCAATATCGACGGCAAACTGTGCGAACGCGCCGTGACCGGGCCACTGACCGTCAACCATGGCGACACGGCCATGCGCGCGGCCCTTGATGGCATCGGCCTGATCACCGGCTGGCGCGAATCCATGAACGGTGCCTTCCATGCCGGCCAGCTGGTTGAGGTGCTGAAGCCCTATTGGGCCAGCTTCCCGGGCTTTTATGCCTATTACCCGCACCGCACACACCTGCCCCTCAAGACCCGGATATTTCTTGATTTTCTGGTCCGCCATGTGCAGCGAAACGGCTTTTCCAATGCAGCGGATGGGAAACGGCGCCCTTGACTTCATCCTGGTTCGGTGGATTGCCAGAACCATGACTACCCGCCTTCTTCGGCGTGCCGTGCCTGCGCAGCCAATCCTCACAGGACTGAAACAGCGCTGCGACAGTTGATGCTCGGCGATCGACCATCGACAAAAAAGCGCGGCGCACATGCAGCCGTTGCCAACGATCATGCGCCCACGCCCATGACGTCTTCAAAGCAAGAACGGACTCCACTGCCCCAGGCTGTGGCCCCATGGAGCGGTGCAGCAATGGCATGCCAGGATGCACCGACGCCATGGAGCGATCGATCCCGCTTGCATGCCTGGGCATATGCCAAGCAGCCGGACGAGCATTGGCTAGGTGCCGGCCGAGCTGGTTACGCTCCAGCAGCGACTCAGCGCCGCGCCAGTTGCTGGCACTGTCGGCGACGCCAGACAGACTCGATCACCTCCTTGACATCGTCGAATACGACCTTGTACTGGCACACCAGCAGGTTGCCGGATTGCGGTTGACGCAGCTTGAAGTTGTAGTCCCACTCCTGCCCCTTGGATCCTGCTGTTCGCGCCAAGGGCTCTCCCAGCGTCTGCAGCACCCTCTCCTGAGACATTCCGGGCTGAATGGAGCGGATGCCGCCCAACTGCTCAGCCAGCACGCCATCGCGGGCAAAGTCCGTCTTCATGTCTGCGTAACCCACCTTGACGTCGGAATACTGCAGCTTGTCGGGATTGCTGACAGCATCCTCCGGGTTGCCACGCGCCGCTGCAGGCAAGGCGATGCAAGCTGCTGCCAGCACCAGAGTGGAAAGGCGGAAGGTAGATTCAATCATGCTCATGGCATCCTCTTTCATCAAAATAAGAACCCGCACTGCGGGGCTTCAGCGCTCGCGCAAGGCCTCGCGCGCCTTGTTCAGCGGCTTGGTCAGATAGTCCCAGACGGTTTTGCGGCCCGTGCGGATATCGGTAGCGGCCACCATGCCCGGCACAATCGGCATGCGCTGGCCGGCCTTGTTCACCAGAACGTCCGAGTCGGTGCGCACCAGCACCGGGTAATAGACGATTTCGGGCTTGACCTCGTCACGCTGGGTGTCCGGGGCAATCGTCACCACCTGGCCGCTGAGGCCGCCATAGACCGCGTAGTCATACGCGGTGACCTTGACCAGCGCCTCCTGCCCGGGGCGAATGAAGGCGATATCGCGCGGCGAGATATGGGCCTCCACCAGCAACTGGTCATCCAGGGGCACCAACGCCATCAGCAGACCGTTGGGAGGTACCACGCCACCAATGGTCGTGACCTGCAGGCTCTTGACCACGCCCCGCACGGGCGACTGCAGTGTCAGACGCTCCAGCGAATCCGAGCGCCCGCGCACCACCGAGGACAGGGACTTCGCCTCTGCGTCCGCCTTGGCCAACTCCTCACGGCTGCGCACCATATAGCCGGAGCGCGCCTCGGCAATCTTCAGTTCCAGCTCCGCTCCCTGACGCTGCAGGCGGATGAGCTCGACGCTGCTGGCCGCACCGCTGGCCTGCAGCGACTGGGTAATGCCCAGCTCCTTGCGCACCAACGCCAGTGCCTGACTCAGGCCTGCCACGGTGTCGTTCAGCGCCGCACGGCGCGAACGGAATAGCGCGCTCTCCGACGCTTGAAGCTGCTCATGGGCCTGCAGCTCCTGCGGAAACTGCAGGCTATCACGCCCCTCAACCTCGGCACGCAGGCGTACGCTGGCGGCCAGGGCAGCTCGGTAACGGGCTGCAGTTTCCTCCACACTGGATTCGCCGCGCGTAGGCTCCAGCTTGGCCAGCACCTGCCCCTTTTCCACGATGTCGCCCTCTCGCACCAGAAGCTCGGCCAGGATGCCGCCCTCAAGAGACTGGATGCGCTGCTCGCGCGAGGATGGAATCACCTTGCCGCCGCCGTTGGATACCTCGTCAATTTCGAAGAACCAGGCCCAGGCCAGAAAGGCCAGCACAAAAGCCGTGACCCACCACACCACACGGTCCGAGCGGCTTGCGCGCACCTCGTCAAAGTCGCCTATGGCCGGCATGGCGCCACGCAGACGCGCGGGCGTGGCCGAAAGTTCGGGCGATGACGTGCGCGCTGGCGCGGCTTCGGTGGCTGTCGGGAATGCCCCGACGGATTCGCTTTTCTGTGTCATTCCTGCCCCTCCGCCACAGAGGACAGCCTTGTCTGCGGCCGCACCGCCACCTTCATGCGTGCGCCCTGCACGACGCGAACACTCTGCTGCGAGGCTGCCGGCGGGGCTGCGCCATTAAGGCGCCTGAGAACTTCATCTCGCGCGCCCTGCAGCACCACCTGGCCTTTATCCACGACGATGATCTTGTCCACCACCTGCAGCACAGCGGGCCTGTGCGTTGCCACAACCAGGGTGCGCCCCGGCGCAAGCTTGCGCAACCGCGCGATCACATCGCGCTCGGCCACATCGTCCAGCGCCGCCGTAGGCTCATCCAGCAACAGTACCCGCGGCTGGCGCAACAGCAGGCGTGCCAGCAACAGACCCTGGCGCTGCCCTCCCGAGAGGCCCAAGCCCCCCTCCATCACCATGTGATCCAGGCCGGTGGGCAAGGTCTGTACAAAGGACCAGGCTCCCGCATCCAGCAACGCGGTCATCAGTTCCCCATCGCTGGCATGGGGCGCCCCCAACAGCAGGTTCTCGCGCAAGGATCCATAGAACAGACGCGCATTCTGCGTCAGCAGGCTCACGTCACGGCGCAGGTCTGCCGGGTCAATGTGGGCCAAGGCCACGCTGTCCAGCAGCACCCGTCCGGCCATCGGCTCAATCAGACCCGACAGAGCCTGCAGCAGCGTCGACTTGCCCGCGCCGTTGCGCCCCAGGATGGCGATGCGCTCCCCGCCCACGATCTGCAGTTGCTTGACCTGAAGCGCGGGGGTCTTGCCGTCATAGCTGAACACGGCTTCGCTGAAATCGTAACGCCCCTCTATGACGGGGCGGTGGATGCGGCTGCCGTCCTCGGCGTGATCCACGGGCAGGCGCATGAGTTGATCCAGCCCGTCACTGGCCATCTTGGCCTGCTGCCAGCGGTTGAGCACGCCGGTCACGCTGGACAAGGGAGCCAGCATGCGGCTGACCAGGATGGAGGATGCGACCAGCACGCCAGTGCTCATCTCGCCGCGCATCACCTGGGGTGCGCCAAAGAACACCACAAAAGCAAAAGCGCTGCCCTGCACCGTCTGCATCCAGTTGCTCAGACCATGCAGAAGCGCTCTCAGCTTCAGCCCTGCCTCGGCATTCACTGCGTTGAAGTGGTTCCACTGATTCTGAAAGCGCGGCTCGGCCTGCAGCAGCTTGATGTCCTCAATGCCCTGCACGGTCTCCACCAGCATCGCGTTGCGCAGCGCCGATTCGCGCATGCCGGCCTGGGCCAGGTTGCGCAGGCGCTTTTGCGCCAACAGGCTGGGCGCCAGCAGCAGGACAAAAGCCGCCAACGGCACCCAGACCAATGCGCCTGCGATCATCCAGAAGATGAAGCAGAACAGCAGAAAGAAAGGCAGATCGGCCACCGCAGCGGCCGTGGTGGAGGTCAGCATCTCGCGCACCGGCTCCAGCTCACGGATCTGAGCCACGAAAGTGCCCGTGGCACGTGGGCGAGCGCTGTTCTTCACGCGTAGCGCGTGACCGAAGACGCGATCCGAAATGCGCATGTCTGCCCGCTTGCCCAGCATGTCGGTAATGTGCATGCGCGCCGAGCGCATGGCCCAGGCAAATGCGATGGACAGCAAGACACCGCCGAACAGTACATACAGCGTAGGCTCGGACTGGGACGGCACCACGCGGTCATAAACCTGCATGGAGAACAGAATGCCGCCCAGGGCCATCAGATTGGTGATGAACGAGGCCAGCAGAATGTGGCCGTAGGGTCTCAGGTCGGCAAACACGATGTCGCGCAACCAATGGCTCTCCACCGGGCGCAGGTAGCTGTCCACGCGCGAATCGGGGGCAGACTGCAGCGGACGCAGCACCGCCATCGCCTCCGCCTCGGACTGCAACTCGGCCGGCGTGTACGTGCTCTCACCACCCTCGTCGCCACTCAGCAGCAGGCGCAGGCCGTCTTCGGCCAGCGCCGTGACGACAGCCACCTGCCCACCGCGCAGTTGCAGGACCAGGGGCAGGCGCCAGGCCGTGAGCCGCTGCAGGTCTGGAGCCACCTCGGTCACGGTCAAGCCCGCCTGCCTGGCCATCTGACGTATGCATTGACGTAGGTCCTCGGCCGACAGCTCGCTATCAGCCGCCCAGGCCGCATCCACACACAGGCGTTCACGCGAGGTGTCGATCTGATAATGCGCGGCCACTGCCAGTATCGCTTGCAGCCATCCCTGCATGAGTAGCGACTGCGGCCCGGCACCAGCCGGCCTCCGATGACCCTGATTCATCGACCCGTTCATCGCATCACTCCTTGGCTCGCATCCCGGAACCGGGTATCGAGCGAAAACTCATCCGCCAACCATCCGCTCTGGTACCAGCACTCCACAGCCAGCCTCTGCAGGTCATGGGCGTTGTCCACCTGCTCGAATCGTGCGCCGTGGTATTCCTGCTCTGCATTGAGCAGATCCAGCAGCGAGCGTGTGCCCAATTGCAGGTATTGCTCACGGTACAGATCACGCGTGATGCGGATGCTGGAGATACGCTCGTCCACCACCGGCTGACGCTCCCGTAAGCCCAGGCTCTGGTCCTGTGCATCACGCAGCGACTGCCGAGCCTGGAGCTCGGCGTTGGCCACGGCCGCGTCTGCGGCCTCCAGTGCGTGCGCTGCAGCGCGCTGACGGGCCTGGTTGCGCCCTCCCTCGAACAGCGGTGCCGATACATTGAACATCACCCGCATATCCAGATCAGGGTAGCCAGCCGGGCGCGAGGCAGCGGTAAGCCCGCGCGAGGCTGAGCCATCCACCGAGATCGTTGGCATCAGTTGTGCGTCAGCGGCCTTCAACTCGGCCAGGGCCAGCGTCCGTTGGCCCTGGGCTCGGCGCACCGTCGCCGTGGGCAGCACCTGCGCAGCAGTGCAGGCCTGGGGCAGGGCATCCGGCATACCGCTATTTCCTGCACTCACGGCGGGTGGCATCTGCAGTCCGGTCAGAGTCATCAGTCGCGCCTGCCAGCGGCGCGCCTGCGCTTCGTAATTGATCAGCTGGCCGCGTGCACCATCCATGCGCGACTGCGCCTGCATAAAGTCCGAACGGGTACTGGCACCTTTGACCTGACGCTCCCGTGCCAGCTCCGCCAGCGCACCCACGCCCTCCAGCTGACTTTTCGCAATCGCAACCATGGCCTGCTGGCGGCGCAGCTCCACCCAGGCTTGCGCTGCCTCGCGCGCCACATCGTCCGTGGACAGATACAGCTGCGCCTGGGCCACCTCGATACCCGCCTCGGCCTGCTTCACCGCGCTGTCCACCTTGCCGAAGTCATACAGCATCTGCGACACTGAGACGCTGGCGTCATACACGCGCCGCGAGGTATAGGGGTAGACATCGCGATTGTTTACCTGTGCACCCACCCCGCCCTTGACCTGCGGGTAATAGCCCGCACGGGCCGAAGCCACGCCCTCATCCGCACCCTGCAGTTGCCCCTGCGCCGTGCGCACCGCGGGGTGCCACGCCACAGCAGCTTGCACCGCTGCACGCATATCCATGGCTTGGCCCGCAGCAGCAGCATTGGCCCACCCCGCTGCACAAGCCAGCGCGACCGCTGCGGCAACCTGCTGCATGAAAACCCGAGGGAGTTTGGACTTGATCGACATATCCATCGCTATCGCTACTTCTCAGCTTGGCATCGCGGCACCATGGCGCAATCACCGTTCCGCGTCGCGGCATCCAGCCTGCGGCACAGCTTGTTTGTTTTTCTTGTTTGCTCTTGCTTACATAGCTGACTTCGCATTCAGTACGGCGTTTCAAGCATTTTTGATGCTAAAAACTCCGTACTTCATGCGCTGAAAGCTATCAAGTTTGATAAGCCATCAAGCATGCACCGGCTGGTGCAGCTCTTCCTCTGGCAAAGGAGCTGGCATATACAAGGCAAGGTCCTGTGATACAGCTACAGGGGCAATTGCGGCTGCAGGAGCTTGCGCCGATTCCAGGCCACCGATCTCAGTTGCAGCCTCGTCCTTGGACTGCAGCACATCGTGCAGCGCAGGCAGCGTCGCAGCAGGCTCGTCCGCATCCGTATGCAGGGCATCGAGATGCTCCAGGTCCAGGCTCATGGCCATCAACGGCGACGCATACGCAGGCTTGGGGCCAGGATCGCCACCGTCGTAGACCACCTTCACATCCTTGACAGTCGATGCCTGGTCGCCATCTCCGTCCTGGATGGTGTAGCCAAAGCGGTCCCAGTAGGAGGCAAGCGCCTTGCCCTCATAGATAAACTTGGCAGTATCGAACTCCACCGTCAACGAGCCACCTGCGGCTGTCTTGATGGTGATGATGTGCTTGGCTGCGTCATAGGTGTAGGTTCCCGAAGCTGGGTTGCCAGTCACCTGCAGAGCCTGCCCGGGCAGATAGGTGTAAGTGACGCCGTCGACCTCCAGCACATTGACAAAGCCGCCGTCCGCACCAAAGCCTTCCACGGTGCTGTCGAGCTCGCCGCGCAGCGAGCCCTCCTGCCTGGGCAGCTGGATCAGGTTCTGCAGCGTGGAATTCAACTCCGCCGCAGAATTGGCCAGAACCACGTTGTTCTCCGTTCCAGCCGCACCGTTGTAGGCGATAGGGTCGATATTCGGGATATCGCCCGTCAGGATGCCGCCAAAACCCACACCCACGGAGTTGATGTGGTTGGTCGTCAGAAAGTCTTCCCACTGCCCCTGCAGGGTTGCGTTAACGCTCTGCCCGGAAGAAGGCACGCCATCGGTGATGAAGTACGAAACGTTCTGCACCCCCTCACCGGTCAGCTTGCCCACATTGTCGGCGAAGCCATTGGCCCCCATCGCGGCGTTGAGGGCGGCGGTGTAGGGCGTGCCACCAGTCGCTGTCAGACCATTGATGACAGCGATCGCCGTTGCGGCACTCATCCAGGTGGCCTGGGCATTGGCGGAGGAACCATTGAAAGTCACCAGCTTGACCGCCACATCGCCATACTCGTCGTACTTTTTGATCAGATCTTCAAGCGCCTTCTTGGCCAGATTCAGGCGATTGTTCGGATTATTGGGAAGCTGTGTACTGCCACTGCCCACGTAGTTCATGCTGCCCGACAGGTCAAGCACGATCATCACATTGGTCTGCAGCTTGGCCAGGTTGATCGCCAACTCGGCGTCATCGCTGAGCGCCGGCACATCATCCTTGACCTCCACAGTGAACCCGATCTCGCTGTCCTGCTTGCCATCGTTAACAATGGCTTTGAAATCCAGATCCAGCTTGTTTTCACCGCTGCCCGTCGCATGGTCCACAGGGCCTTTGAGGGTGACCGTGTAGCTTGCCTCGTACTTGCCGCCAACCTCGGTCAGGGCTCCGACCTTGACGGTCATGACCTCCTTGGCACCGGCCATGCCGGTCAGCGTGCTGGAGCTGGCATCCCAGCTCCAGGTCACCGCCACGCCGCCCGAAGTGATGCTGCCGTCCGCTGGGCCCTCAATCTCCAGAGAGAAGGTATTGATGTCTGGAGTCTTGTCCGCATCGGTAAAGGTGATCTTGCCTGTGGCAGTGGTCGTGCTGCTCGGGTCATCCTTGATGCCTCCGGCCAGCGCCTCCTCCGCAACATGCAATACCTTGTCTTCGGGCTCAATCACCAACACCGGGGCGTTGTCGTTCAGGTCCTTTTCCCTGAGCGTGACAGTGACTTCGGTCTTTCCGCCCTCGTTATCGGTCGCCACCACCGTGATGGTCTGGCTATTGCTGCCTTGCTCGAAGTCATTGGCTTGCGACGCCGCTCCAGCCGCTGTCAGCGTGATCTCACCAGTCGTCGCATCAATCGCATACCAGCCATTGGGGTCGCTGTCCGGATCGATGCTGTAGCTCACCGATGTGCTGTCTGCATCGGTAGCCTTCACCAGGCCCAGCAATTGGCCGGCAGCGCTGTTCTCGTCGTACTCGAAGCTATAGCTCGTCACTGGCGGTTCGCCCGGATCGCCTGGATCGACAAACACCGGCGGCTGGCTCACCGTGACCGTCACATCCGCCGTCTCGGGCGTGCCGCCATCGGTCTGCGCCGTGTAGCTGAAGCGGGCGTCGCCGCTGAAGCCATCCGCCGGTGTGAACACCAACTGGCCGCCCACCAGCTTGACGCTGCCGTCGGCCACGACCACGGTGCCGCCTTCGGCGATGGCCGTGCCGTTGACGTGGGTGATGTGCTGGTTCTGGCCTTCAAACGCATCATTGCCCAGCACATCGATGGTGACGGACTTCTCGAAGCCGGTCGTGGCAGCATCGTCGAACGCATCCTGCTCGGGCGTGACGTTGACCGTCACCGTAGTCGTGGTCTTGCCGCCCTTGCCGTCATCGAGTTCGATGGTGAAGCTGTCCGAGCCGCTCCAGTCCTTGTTCGGCGTGTAGCTGTAGCTGCCGTCCGGGTTCACCGTCACGCTGCCATGGCCGGGGTCACTCTTCTTGGTATAGGTGATGGCGTTGCCATCGGCGTCGGTGCCCGTGACCTTACCGTTGATGCTGGTCTGGTCTTCGTTGCCGGTGACGGTGTACTGACCCGTGGCCGGATCGAAGCTCTGGCCAGGGACATAGTCAGGGTCGCCGGGGTTGAGCCCTTCGTTGGGATCGGTGGGTTCGGGCAGTTGGTTGGCTGCCACCGTGACCGTCACATCCGCCGTCTCGGGCGTGCCGCCATCGGTCTGCGCCGTGTAGCTGAAGCGGGCGTCGCCGCTGAAGCCATCCGCCGGTGTGAACACCAACTGGCCGCCCACCAGCTTGACGCTGCCGTCGGCCACGACCACGGTGCCGCCTTCGGCGATGGCCGTGCCGTTGACGTGGGTGATGTGCTGGTTCTGGCCTTCAAACGCATCATTGCCCAGCACATCGATGGTGACGGACTTCTCAAAGCCGGTGGTAGCGGCATCGTCGAATGCATCCTGCTCGGGCGTGATGGTGACCGTCACCGTGGTGCTGGTCTTGCCGCCCTTGCCGTCGTCCACGATCACTTCGAAGCGGTCCGTACCCGGACCGCTCCAGTCCTTGTTCGGGGTGTAGGTGTACTTGCCGTCTGGCGTCACGACCACCGTTCCGTGAGCGGGCGGAGTACCCAACACATAGGTCAGCGGATGGCCGTCCTTGTCCTGACCGGTGATCTTGCCGTTGAACGACTGATCCTCGCCCACGGTGACGGTGTAGCCGCCGCCAGGCGTGAAGCTCTGCTCAGGGATGTAGTCAGGGTCGCCGGGGTTGAGGCCTTCGTTGGGATCGGTCGTCTCGGGCAGCTGGTTGGCTGCCACCGTGACCGTCACATCCGCCGTCTCGGGCGTACCGCCATCGGTCTGCGCCGTGTAGCTGAAGCGGGCGTTGCCGCTGAAGCCATGCGCCGGTGTGAACACCAGCTGGCCGCCCACCAGCGTGACGCTGCCGTCGGCCACGACCACGGTGCCGCCTTCGGCGATGGCGCTTCCGTTGACATGGGTGATGTGCTGGTTCTGGCCTTCAAACGCATCATTGCCCAGCACATCGATGGTGACGGACTTCTCAAAGCCGGTGCTCGCCGTGTCGTCGAACGCATCCTGCTCGGGCGTGATGGTGACCGTCACCGTGGTGCTGGTCTTGCCGCCCTTGCCGTCATCGAGTTCGATGGTGAAGCTGTCCGAGCCGCTCCAGTCCTTGTTCGGCGTGTAGCTGTACTTGCCGGTGCTCTTGTCGACGGTCACCGTTCCGTGAGCAGGCGAATCGCCCAACTCATAGGTCAGCCTATCGCCGTCCGCATCCTTGCCAGTCACCTTGCCATTGAACGGCTGATCCTCACGCACCGCGACCCTGTAGCCGCCATTGCTGAATTCCTGCCCAGACACATGATCTGGATCCCCTTGACGCAAACCCTCATTGGGATCGGCATATTCGGGTGAGTGATTGACGCTATGGCCGCCGCCGCCCGACGCAGCCAGACCACCAAGAGCCAACCCTAAAAGCCAGGGCAGCCAGGGTGCGACAGGCTCATTCGATTCGATCTCGGTGAACTCGAAGCCTTCCCAGACCTTTCCATATTGCCCCCACCAGAGCACCCCTTGTTGGTCCTCCAAGACCAGATCATTGCGCCCGTCCTCTGCATATGGCGTGAAAAATCCGTTCACATGGACTTGCTCTCCATTGACCAGCGTCAACACCAGATCATTATCGACACGCACTGACTTGGCGATCTGTTCCGGAGCAACTTTGAGAATAAGCGCAGAAGGCTTGTTCAAAACCAGACCTTGCTGAGCGGGCACGACTTTTCCACCAGATTTGTATACGGCTTCCATGAACTTCTCCTTGATTCCTGACCTTGGCAAAGTTCTGAACCCTCTACTCCGGGGTGCTCAATGCCAAACGCTCGTGAATGCTAGGAGTTAGCGATTTGCAACGCTTTTGAAAAAGCGAACATTCCATCTGCCTACCAGACAAAGACTCAAAACAAATGTCAATTTTTCTGATGACAAAGATTCACCTCACCGCGTCAGTTTTTAAAAACGGGAAATTGCTTTTGCATTCCAGAAAAACTTGTAAACAAACGTCAGATTTCGTGAATCTGAGTCATTCAAGCCATCAAAACGTAACACATCGTTAAAGATCAACTTCACAATCCCGTGGTTTTTCAACATAACCATCTAACCTCGGATTGTTGCTGTGTCTTACTGGTCGCCTGCAGGCCCCTCCGGTGAACGAATTCTCGTCATCGACGACAACGTGGCTGAACTAAAGATCCTGCTGGAATTGCTCAAAAGCAATGGCTATCGTCTTTCGGTTGCCATGGAAGGCATGCAAGGCTACCGCCGCGCCACGACTCAGCAATTTGAATTAATCCTATTGGACGTAAACATGGGCGACGTAGATGGATTTACCGCCTGCAGGCTACTCAAGGCAGATCCATCCACAGCAAACATTCCTGTAATTTTTGTGACTTCCTGCGCTTCGCCGCAGGAACGTCTCAGGGGATTGCAGCTGGGTGCCGTGGACTACATCCAGAAACCGTTCGACATCAACGAGGTTCTGGCGCGTGTGGAAATTCATCTGGCTTTGGCGCAGCGCCGAGCAAAACCGCAACAGGATGCTCAAACTCCGTCACAGTCGCCAGAGTCAGCCTCCGAGCCGGCGAAGCTCTCGGAGGCACTGAGCAGCGATCGCAATTTGACCCTGCTGCGGGCGGCCCAGCAACTGGTGCTGTCCGATCTGTCCAAGGTACCCACCCTGCCCGAACTGGCTGCCCAACTGGGCACCCACCAAAAGCGCTTGACACGGGTGTTCCAGACGCACACGGGCAACACAGTCTACAAGTTCATCCGGGAGGCTCGTCTTCACGAGGCCCAACGCATGCTTACCAGCTCTGCCATGCATATAGAAGAAGTGGCCGCAGCCATAGGATTTTCCAGTGCGGCCAATTTCTCCTCGGCTTTCCATTCCTACTTCGGCTGCACCCCGTCCGCCTTTCGGCGCTCATGCGCGAGCCCACAGCCATGAGGCAATGTATCCAGCTGCTTTGCAGCCTGTTGCTGTGGTGGGCAATCGATGCGAATGCCATTGAATTGGCTTCCCCTCAGCGCATTCAGACCAGCGATGTGATTCTGGGCCGCAAAGTCCTCGACAGCACGGTCGAGGTCTGGGAACGAGGTACAGCCAACGAAAACCCGCTCGAAGTGGCCGCAGTTTCTGGCGGCGAGGTCGACGGATTTCGCACCGTCAGCGCCAAGACGCTGGATGGGCGATTCGATATGAAAAATCTGTGGCTCAGGCTGACGCTGCACAACGATCTGCCCACTCCCCAGGCACTGCAACTGGCTCTGGGAGCGAGCTGGCTGCAGCACGTTAGCTTCTACGTCCTGCGCATACAGGAGGGCCAGGTTCGAGCCAGTCGGACGCTGGCAGGAATCAGCGACACCAACGAATCGCTGACCCGCGTGCCTCAAATTGCCATCAATCTCGCACCCGGAGAGACGCTACGCGTGCTGGTCCATGTCAACAGTCATGCGTCGAGCAAGCTCGAAGTCACTCTGCATACTGTGGATCAATGGCACATGATGGAGCGTGACTATGCCTTGTTCAGTGGCCTGCTGATAGGCAGCATTCTGGTTTTTGTGGTGTATTCGGCAGCTTTGTGGAGAATTTTGCGGGCCTCCATGATGGGATGGCAAACCCTGGGCCTGCTGCTGACCGCACTCTACGAGGCGACCTACCGAGGCTATGCACAAGTCATACTTTGGCCCAGCAGCACGCAATGGGGTTACCGTGCACATCACGTCCTGGTGGCGGGAATCGTGCTGAGCATATTGCTGTATCTGCGTGCACGTCTCGAAAAGACTCCAGAGTATCTGCCTTCAGCAGGAGTAGTCATGCTGAAGTTCATTGCCCTGCTGGAAAGCATGGTCCTGGTCGGTGCCCTCTGGGGGCCGTACGACTGGTTCGCACCTGTGGGCATCATCGTCGCGCCCCTGAGCCTGCTCACGATTCTGGCCTGCACCTATATCTACCATCGCAACGGTGGGCCAGGGGGCATGACGGCCTTGTTGCTGGTCTCCGTGCTGGCGTTTTGCGCGTTGCTGCGCGCCGCCGCTCTGCTTGTGCCCAATATCGCGGTGGTGCAGCTTCTCGAGCAATATGCGCTTGTGCTGCCGGCCCTCACGGTCGGCCTTTTCGTGATCACCAGCTGGGCCTATCAGCATTCCCATCAAAGGCATCAGGCACAACGCACATTGCTGCAATGGCAAAGCCAGCAGCAGGAACGCCTGGAACACGAGGTCGACTACAAGACGCGCGCTCTCAAGGAAGCTCTGGAGCAGGCGGAGCAGCGCTCGCTAGAACAGAAAGAACTGCTGGCCTATGTTAGCCATGATTTGCGAGCGCCAGTCTCTGCGATCATTGCCTATCTGCAGCTGATGCACCGGTCCCCGGACAAGGTTGACACGGATAAATTGGCGGCCATTGAAAGAAGCGCTGCTTACCAACTGGCATTGATAGACGAGCTGGTGGACTATGCCAAGGATGAATTGCAACCTCCTCTGGCATTGAATGAGCAATCGGTGGATCTGAGCGCTTTGCTCAACGATCTGACCAAGTACGCCCAGGCCCTGGCCCATCGCCAGCGCAATGCGTTTTCGCTGCAAATACAGAGCCTGCTACCCGCGCATATCTATCTGGACGGAAAGCGCCTGCAGCAAGCAGTGCTCAATCTCCTGTCCAATGCCGCGAAATTCACATTCGACGGCAACATTGACCTCAAGCTGCAGGCCAAATACCTTGGCCGCGAAAAATGGCATCTGCGCTTTGAAGTCAGCGACAGCGGCTCCGGCATCGATGAGGAAGTCCTCGTGGGAATCCAGAAATCGCTGGCAGCCAATCGCACCCACAGCAAGCGAGGGTTGGGACTGCTCATAGCACAACGCATCATTGAGAAAATGACCGGCCATCTATCGATTGACAGCCGTCCTGGACGCGGCACCAATGCGGTCTTCTTTCTAATGGTCAAACAGGTTGCTAATAGCCCGCTCTTCCAAGCCCTGATCTCACTGCCCGCATCCGATAGAGGCCATATGCCCGAGCCCATGCAGAAGCTGGAGGCTCTCCCCAAGAAACACAAGGACGAATTGGAACGGCTTGCAAGACATGGAAACTGGAGCGATTTGCACTCCTGGATTGATGCCATGGATAACGGAACGGACTATCCGGTTTTGATCAAGGCGGTCAGGCAAGCACTGGATGACCTTGACTTTGAGAAAATTGGAAACATTGCACGCAGTGCACCGCTACGGTAATTGAATAGCGCTTTCGCACAGAATCCATTCACACCGCGAGCCTTACATACAAATATATTCTCGGATATTCAGTACCACGGTGAGATAGTGCGGATGAAGTCTAAAGCGGCTTGGATCTTTCCCATTCCTCAAACATCGCCCGCAATGGTGTTTTCCACCTGAGCGCCTTCGAGTGCTTGCCGAAGTTGTAGCTTTGAGCGAATGCCTGGACATGCTCGCTTAGCTGCTCCAGGCCCTCACTCATAGGCCTTGATCGTGGACTTCTTGATGGCCCGATTCATGCGTTCGACCATGCCATTGGTCCAGAGATGGTGCAGCTTGGCATGCCCTTTTTCGATGCCGTTGAACTTGCAGAAGCCCTCGGAGATGTGAGCGATGCATGTGTCGGTGACGCCGCCTCTGAAGCGTTCCTGTCCCGTAAAGGCCATGTCGTTGTTCGTCAGAAGGGTATGTATGCGGTACGGGACAGCCACAAGCACCTGTCGAAGGAATTGTGCTGCATTGGCTTTCGTGGCACTGTCAAAGAACGCAACATGCGTGAATCTTGTGACGCGGTCTATGGCGACAAACATGTGCTGTTTGCCGCTGGAGACCTTCATTTCGGCGCTGTCGATGAATACGAAACCCGGAGTCGTTCTTCATACTTTCCGAGCCTTCGTGGCACCTGCGTTGCGGGCTGTCGACTGGTTGCGTGACGCTGCAGGCATCGATGCGAGGCGCTACGGCTGAGCTTGGGTACCGTCTCCAGGATGCCCCATGAGAGCGTCCAGCGACAGATGCGCTTGCTTACGCAATGCAATCGCCAAGTGTTCTTGCTCTCGGGAAAGAGGCTGGCTTGCTCTGGTCTTGGGGTTGATGCCGTAGAGCTTGGCCAAGGACCGGTGGGAGCCGATCGCTAGCTGGAGTTCTGCGCGGACGCGGCGTCGTGCGGGCGCTGCCATGCAGGCAGATTGCCATAGTGCTTTCTCCTGTTCCAGGCTGAAGAATGCGCCAGGACTTCCTGGCACCGCACATCTAAAAGTAGTGCCGTTGGTCGCATGAACCGCTCGGCGATGGGCCGGAGTCAACTATCTAGGCATAAGCCCCCGCCCATCTATATCCAGATTCGAAGCCTCAGCAGCACGAGGGCTCAACAAAAACCCCCGGCATTGCCGGGGTCGAGCGAGAACGCTGCCGAAGAAGCAGCTATCCGATGATCGCGTCTTACTTGCGTGGCAGAGCGTAGGCGATCACATAATCTCCGCGATCGGGAGAGTTGCGGGCACCGCCGGCCGATACCAGCACGAACTGCTGGCCGGTCACAGGCGACTGGTAGCTGATGGGCGTACCTTGGCTGCCCACTGGCAGACGGGCTTTCCAGGCTTCCTTGCCTGTGCCTGTGTCATAGGCGCGCAGATAGTAGTCCTGGGTGGCGGCGATGAATACCAGGCCACCTTGCGTGGCCATAGTGCCGCCGATGGTGGGCATGCCGATAGGAATGGGCAGGCCCATCTTGATGCCGAAGGGGCCGGTGTCCTTGACTGTACCCACAGGCACCTGCCAGGCAATTTTCTGGGTCTTGAGGTCCACAGCCGTCAGCGTGCCGAAGGGCGGCTTCTGGCAGGGGATGTCCAGCGGCGACATGAAACGCACCTTGGCGTTGATGGCGTAAGGCGTACCGTCCAGGGGCACGGGCTTGGTGATGGCCGCAGCTTCGTTACCGTCAGCCTTGACGCCTGCGTCTGCCGGATCGGCCTTGATCAGCTGTACTTCCAGACCCACGCGCATGTCGTTGATGAACAAGTAGTTGTTCGTGGGATCGACCGAGATGCCTCCCCAGTTCATGCCACCCAGCGAGCCAGGCAGGTTCAGGGAAGGATCAGTGCCCGGAGGCGTGAACAGTCCGGTGTAGCGCTTGGACTTGAACTTCACGCGGCACAGCAGTTGGTCGAAGGGCGTGGCACCCCACATATCCGACTCCTTCATATCGGCGGCACCGATGTTGGGCATGCCGACCGAGAAGGGCTGGGTGGGCGAATAGGTCTCGCCTTCGATGTTGCCGGCAGGAACGGGGCGCTCCTCGACCTTGGTCAGGGGCTTGCCGGTGGCGCGATCCAGAACAAAAATCTGGCCAGCCTTGGTCCCGAACACCATGGCGGGCGTGGTCTTGCCACCTTCACCAGGGAAGTCCACGAAGGAAGGCTGCATGGGCACGTCAAAGTCCCACAGGTCGTCATGCACGGTCTGGTAGACCCACTTCTCCTTGCCGGTGCTGGCATCCACGGCCAGCATGGAGGCGCCGTACTTGCGGTCCAGGGCCGTGTGCTTCACACCCCAGAGATCCACGGCCGCGCTGCCCACGGGCATGAACACGGTGTTGGACTGAGGGTCATAGGACATGGGAGCCCAGACGTTGGGCGTGGAGCGGGCGTAGGTCTTGCCTTCGGCCGGGGCGCTCTGGTCCTCGGGGTTGCCGGGGTCGAAAGCCCAGCGCAGCGCGCCGGTGACCACGTCAAAGCCGCGCACCACGCCGCCGGGCATGTCGGTGCTCACGTTGTCAGCCACACGGCCGCCGATCACGATGGTCGTGCCCGCCAGCGTGGGAGCCGAGGTGGGGTAGTACTGGCCCTTGTCGGCGCCCTTGCCCATGCCTGCGCGCAGGTCCACGCGGCCATGAGTGCCGAAGTCTTCGCAGAAGGCGCCAGTGTCGGCATCCAGGGCGATCAGCTCGGGGGCCACGCTATTCATCAGGATGCGGCGCTGGCAGGCAGCACCGGCTGGTACGGACACCGCCTTGACGGGAGTGGCGCCAGCCACGCTGGGCTGGGCCAGGGGCTGGGCGGCGTCAAAGTAGGCCAGGCCGCGGCAGCGCATCCACTTCTTCTGCTTGGCATTGATCTCGGTCTTCCAGAGTTCCTTGCCGGTTGTCGCATCCAAGGCGATCACATTGTTGTGAGGCGTGCAGACAAAGACCTGGTTACCGACCTGCAGGGGCGTCAGTTGGTCCTCTGCGCCGCCACCGCCAGGGCTCACGGGCACATCACCGGTCTGATAGGTCCATGCCAGCTGCAGGTCCTTGACATTGCTGCGTGTGATCTGATCCAGCGCCGCAAACCGCGTAGCGCCGGGGGTACTGCCATAGTGGGCCCAATCGGTGGGCGCCTGGCCGGCAGGCACGGGCTGCAGCACGGTGTCATCAGTCTTGGCTGCGACCGAGGCGTGAGGCAGGAACATGCCACCCACCGTGGCCAGGCAGGCCAGCGTCAAAACGCCGGCCACTGCGAGCGATGCTCCTCGCTGAGGCGACTGGGCATTGGCGCGGCGCAGCACGGGGAAAGCCAGAGCCACCAGGATTCCCAGGCCAGCCAGCAACAGCACGCGCGAGACCAAGGGCCAGAAATCCAGGCCCGCATCGATCAGAGCCCAGATCACGGTAGCCGCAAAGGTGGCTCCATAGATCATGGCGCCGCTGGAACGCAGACGCGCCAACTGGACGCCAGAAGCCACCAGTGCCAGGCCGCTCAGCAAAAAGTACCAGCTGCCCTTCAGGGTAACGAGCTGGTAGCCATAGAACGCGAAGAACAGACCTGCTGCCAGGAGGCACAGACCTAGAACGAGCAAACACACCTTGGCAGCCAAGGAGGGTGGCGTTTGTTGTTTTTCCATTTTTACATCCGATTGGGTGTGCGAGGCGCCGCATTGCTGCCGGGTAGGCAGCGGGCTGGTCTCGGCGATTGACCGCTCGCACAAGCTTTGAGAGCTCGGCATTGATCCACATCAAGTTCCGATGGGCGGATTATTGCGCCCTAGTGAAAACAATTATTGATGAAGTGAGATTAACGTGATAGGGAATACTACGTAGAATCACTGCCGCAGCAAGTACAGACTCAGGCCATCTTTCCCAGGTCTGGAGCCTGCGAGCAATCAAATCATCGCCAACACTGCCCCCTTGCCATCGAACTGCGGGTATTTGGGACCTGCCCACATACGGTTTCCAGATTGCCTGGTGACGATCATCCGCCTTATGACTGGGGCAACCAGCTTCGGGAGGGGCTGCTGCTCCCCAACAGCAGCCGCAAGAATGCCATGTGAATTTAGCGAGTCAGTCTCAGCATTTCAGTGATCAGATCGGATTTACCTTCAAATCCAATGCCGGGGAGCTGAGGGAGCGTCACATAGCCGTTCTCCACTTTCACGCCATCCGGAAAGCCTCCATAGGGCTGGAACAGGTCCGGATAGCTTTCGTTGCCGCCGAGCCCCAGACCCGCAGCGATGGCGAGTGACATCTGATGCCCGCCATGTGGAATGCAGCGACTGGGAGACCAGCCGTTTTCCTTGAGCATGTCCAAGGTGCGCAGATACTCCACCAGGCCGTAGCTGAGGGCACAGTCAAACTGCAGGAAGTCGCGCTCGGGGTTCATGCCGCCGTGGCGGATCAGGTTGCGGGCATCCTGCATTGAGAACAGGTTCTCCCCCGTAGCCATTGGCCCTTTATATACCTCGCCCAGCTTCGCCTGCAACTCGTAGTCAAGAGGGTCGCCGGCCTCCTCATACCAGAACAGCGGATACTGGGACAGAGCTCTGCCATAGTCGATTGCGGTATTCAGATCGAAGCGCCCATTGGCGTCCACTGCCAGTTGCTGCCCTGGGCCCAGGATTTTCAGTACTGACTCGATACGTTCGCAGTCCTCGGCAATGCTGGCACCGCCAATTTTCATCTTGACGACCGAGTATCCGCGGTCAAGATAGCTTTCCATCTCTTGCCTGAGCTTGTCCAGGCCCTTGCCGGGGTAGTAATAGCCGCCGGCAGCGTATACGAAAACGCGCGGGTTGGCGGCTGCGGTTCCGTAGCGCTGCGCGAGCAGCTGAAACAGTGGCTGGCCTTCGATCTTTGCGACCGCATCCCAGACGGCCATATCGATGGTTCCGACAGCCACCGATCGCTCTCCATGGCCACCGGGCTTCTCGTTGGTCATCATGCAAGCCCAGATTTTGTGGGGATCCAGGTTTTCTCCAGAGTCGTCAATCAGACTGGCCGGATTCGCTTCGAGGACACGGGGGATGAACCGATCGCGCATCAGCGCGCCTTGACCATAGCGACCATTGGAGTTGAAGCCGTAGCCGATAACGGGTTTGCCGTCGCGAATCACGTCCGTGACCACGGCCACCAGGCTCAGGGTCATCTTGGAGAAGTCGATGTAGGCGTTACGGATATCGGATTTGATGGGGCGCGTGGATTCAATGATGTTGACGATTTTCATGATGGCTTTTCCAAGTGGACTTTGACGTCATTGCGACAGGGACGAACCGCCGCAAATGTTGAAGTTCTGGCCTGTGATGGCCGCAGCTGCAGGGGATAGCAGATAGGCGACCATGGAAGCGATTTCCTGTGGCTCTACCAGGCGACCGATGGGTGGAACACGTGGTGCACTTCCTGCTCGGGCCGGGTCCTTGAGCATGGGCGTGGCCGTTGCGCCAGGAGAGACGACGTTGACCGTGACGCCCTTCGGAGCAACCTCCACCGCCCAGCTGCGAGCCAGCGCAATGACCGCAGCTTTGGTGGCTGCATATTGGCCGCGCCCGGGCAGGCCTTGAGCGACCCTGCTGCCGATAAAGACCACGCGACCAAACCCGCGCTCCACCATTGCAGGAACCAATAGGTCAGCCAACTGGGACGCCGCCCCCACATGGATCTGCCACATCAATTCACCGGCTTCGACATCCAGCTTGCCAAGTGGTGCAACCCGAAGCACCCCTGCGGCATGCACCAAGGCATCCACATCTGCCAGAATCGACGCAATGGAGCGGGTCTGGACCTGACCGCTCAGATCCAGCCGGTGATGGACGAACGAGTTGTGCGTAATCGTAGGCGGGGAAAGGTCAAGCCCGGTTACGCGCCAACCTGCGCCGAGCAAGTCTTCACAGATGGCTTTTCCGATGCCACCGCTGCTCCCCGTGACAACGGCATGGCCTTGCTGGGAGCTATTCGACACGGATCTTCCCCTCGGAAACGATCTTCTGTGAGCGTTCCATGTCCAGCTTCTGAAACTTGATGAAATCTTCGGCCGTACCAGCAGTGGTCAGAATGCCTTGCTCTTTGAGCTTTTCCTTCATCTCGCCGGCCAGCGCCCGATTGACCTCGACATTGAGCTTCTTGGTGACATCGGCAGGCAGCTTTGCAGGACCCCATAGTCCATACCAGCTGTAGAACTCGTATCCGGGAATGCTCTCACCCACCGTGGGCACATCGGGCAGGCTGGCTGCACGCTCAGCCGACGTAACGGCCACAACGCGTAGCATGCCGCTCTTGTGGTACTGCAGCGAGCCCAGAATGGGGTCGATGAATCCGTCTATCTGGCCACCGATCAGATCCTGAAATGCAGGTGCCGTGCCCTTGTAGGGCACGATCATGTAATCCAGCTTGCCCGCACGTTTGAGCAGCTCTGTAGATAGGTGTCCCGCCGAGCCGATCGAGCCCACGGCGAACGTCATCTTCCCAGGATGCTCCTTGGCGTAAGTGATCAATGACTTGATGTCCGTGATGGGCAGTCTTTTGTTGACTGCAACAGACAAGGGTGCTTTGGCGACCAGCGCCACCGGAGTGAAGTCCCTCTCCACCGAATAGGGAACAGACTTCATCGTCATGGGGGCAGTGGTGAAGGTTGATGCATTGAATAACAGGGTGTAGCCATCAGCCGGCGCCTTTGCCACGACATCACCTCCTATCACCCCATTGCCGCCGGGACGGTTTTCGATGATGAATGGCTGCCCCATCTGCTCGCTGAGCTTCTGTGCCAGTTGCCGGCCCACGGTATCCAGAGTGCCACCCGGTGGAAACGGGATCACGACCTTGACAGCCTTGGAAGGGTAGCTTTGAGCCGAAGCGATGCCAGCCATTGCCATGAATATGGCTCCCATGGCGAGCTCAGTGAAAATTCTGCGTTGCATGTTCTTTGTCTCCTGCCGTTCTTAGGAAAGTCCATGGCCGTGGCCGCATAACGGTCCACGGCAGCGAAATCGCTATCAGCGCTTGAGCAGTCCTGCCTGCGCTACGGCTGCACGCAATGCAGCGGTCTCCTTTTCGTTGGGCGCTTCAGTGGGCGGGCGTACGATGGCGTCATCAATCACGCCGGCCAGATACATGCCCTCCTTCATGCGGGCATGCGCCTCGCCGGTCGGCTCGCCACCGCCGTACACGGCGTCCTTGAGGGGGGTGATGACTGCCTGCACTTCCATGGCCTTCTTCAGGTCACCGGCTTTGACGGCATTCCACAGATCAATAATGAGCTGAGGAATGAAGGTAGCGAATCCGACCAACGCACCATCGACGCCTTGAACCATGGAGGCGAGCAGATATTCGTCGTGGCAGGTCAGGATGGCCTTGCTCGAATCCGCATCCCGGATGGCCTGAATGTCGCGCGCATACTTATTCATGTCTCGCTGACCGACCTTGAATGCCTGTACGTACGGCAACCGCGCCAAAGTGGCGAGAAGCTGCGAAGAGTAGGAGGCTCTTGTCCAGGCAGGATAGACATGGCAGACCAGGTCCAGGTCGGGAGCTGCCTTGTGAATGGCTTCGAAATACTGGAGTGCATGTTCCGGGATAAATCCGAAGCGCAGCCAGTGATGAGGTGGCATCACATCCAGAGCCACGGCACCCGCCTCCCGGGCAGCCCTTGCATGTTCGGCGGCTTCTTTGAGGCCTTCGCACACAATGGATGAAATGACAGGCAGGCGGCCTTTGAGCTCGTCGGCAACAATGCGAGTCACCTCGGCGCGCTCCGAGGGCGTCAGGGCGAACACTTCCCCTGTGTGCCCGTTGGTCATGATTGCGACCACTCCATCATGGCCGGCAAGCCAGGATGCAAGCTTTCGCAGAGCCGCCTCATCGATCTTGTGATCCGAAGTGAAGGGGCAAGAGATGGCGGGGATGATCCCTTTGTAGTTGGCTATCGATGGCATGTATAGTCTCCAGGCGTCGGCCTTGTTGATCTGAGACGCCATCATTTCTGAGAGTGCCAATCAGCACCAATACTAGAAATGCATACAACTATCTATTTCTTAGAACCCAACGAGTGCAGAGCATGGGACCAGGCAATCGCAACCTCGATCTAGAGTGGTTGGAAGACTTCATCGCACTTGCCGAAAGCGGCAATTTTTCACGCGCGGCAGAAGTTCGGGCGATCGCCCAACCGGCCTTCAGTCGCCATATTCGTGGACTCGAAGAATGGGTGGGAGTGGATCTTTTCGACCGAAGCGCACACCCAGCGGCGCTGACCGCCGCAGGCCAGAGGTTTCTGCCTTTGCTGGAAGGGGTGCTTGCAGACCTTGAGGCTGCTCGGATCAAAGCTCGTGCGGCGCATGACCAAGAGGAATCCACATTGAGGTTTGCCGCAACGCATGTGCTGTCACTGACTTTTTTCCCTCAGTGGCTGGCGAGCATTGAGTCACGGCTGCACATCGGCTCCTTGCAGACGATGTCTGACAGTTCTCGCAGCTGTGAATTCCTGATGTTTCAGAGGAAGGTTCAGTTTGTGCTGTGCCATGGGCACAAGAGCGCGCCTGGCAGGCTTGATGAGCAAGACTACCCCATGCTCCTTCTGGGTCGAGACTTGCTGGTGCCAGTGTGCGTGCCACACCCCGACGGCACAATGGGCAAGGCTCTATACGCTATCGGCAACGCGCCGCCGCTTCCCATGCTCGCATACAGCGAGGACTCAGGTCTGGGACGGATCATGAGATCGCTGCTGCGACCCAATACGCCGCAGAGCGGCAGAAACACCTCCGAAGCGGATCTTCAGGAGGTATTCACTGCGCATCATGCCGTGCTTCTGAAAACGATGGCCTTGGAAGGGCGCGGAATTGCCTGGCTTCCCCAGTCTTTGATCAAGGCCGAGTTGGCGAATGGATTATTGGTGCGGGCAGGGCCGGAGACTTGGAGCATCCCCGTCGAGATACGCATGTACAGGCAACGCTCAGAGATGTCGGAAAAGGCCGAGGCCTTGTGGGAGCTAGCCAGGATGCAAGTGGTCGAGTGACTGCAACCATTCATGGTTGCGGCACTGCCAATGAATCAGCGACGACACAAGTACCACACCACCGCAGCCGGGAAATTCGCACGGATGCCAAGTCACTGTCACGACTATCTTGGCCCTGAACCTCAACTATTCCGGATAAATAAGTTCCAAACACAGGCCTAGCATCCATGCGCCTTCCAGAGTATCACTTGCGCGGCCCTGTCAAATCAAAGTCGCAAACACGATATCAACCCAATAAAAACAAAAACTTAAGATCTTTCGCACTCCCTATTTCTGCCCACTTATATGTCCTTGGGAGCAGCCAAAAGCCGGTCTCATCTTCAAAGGATGGATGTTATTTGGCACTCGCTACCAAAGGCGCAGTGTCTGATAGAGGCTGTCTGCAGTCGCCCAATTCAAAGATGCCGATGACTGCTAACACCTGAAAACAGTCATCGGAGAAGCGACTGTCTTGGCGCCCTGAATGACTGCTATGAGGCGGTAACCGGTAGTTCGACCAGCGGCCATGAGCAGCAGCAACCGCTGCAGAGCAGACCTTTCATGACGAAACATGTACCGCAGCAATGGGGCGTTTGCTGCCGGTGGTCAGAACAAGCAGGCCGGTCATCGCGTAGTGGAATGATGGTCTATTAAGGCCAGCACCCGCACCTCGCATGTTCTTGCGGTTCCAGATAGCAAGAACGCAGTGCCACAGTGGTATTCATGGGCAGCGAATCCCGCTGCACGCAGCGCGTGTGCTGCAGCCGCTCTTGTCTCTGGCGCTAAAACGATGACACACAGGGACGCTGGGTCCCCGGCTCTCGATTCACGATGGTGTTCATTTGCACGAAGGCCTTCTGATCGAAAAATCTGCTTCATGCCTCACCATAAAGTGCGCACGACTTCGCTTCGACGCTCTTTTGGAGAGTTGACATCCCTGAGCTTCAATAGCCGTTGGAGGCGGCAGCCATCGCAGTAGTGGTTCTGCGAGACGATTTACCTGCATGCTGAGGCCTCGAATTCATCATCGATAGATTCGATGATGAAGACCAATTCCTTTCAATCTGGATGGTAGTCAGACACCAGATACTTCATCCATCGCAGCAAGGAAGCCATGAAGAATCAAGGCAGAAAGCTGAGTCTCTTTAGTGTGAATACCATCGATTGAAAGAACTGAAACCATGTCCAACGCCAACGCCTCCATCGCCCGCCCCGTCGCCGTCGCCAAGCCCGGTGCCAAGCTGCTCAACCCCCATGACCACACGCTGATCATGATCGACTTTCAGTCGCAGATGGCTTTTGCCACGCACTCCATCGATCCCGTGCAGCTGCGCTCCAACGCCGCCCTGGTCGCTTCGGCTGCAGCAGGCTTCGGTGCCTCCACCATCCTGACCACGGTGGCGGAAAAAAGCTTCTCCGGCCCCATGTTCGAGGAAGTGACCGCGCCTTTCCCCGGCCAGGCCCTGCTGGATCGCACCTCGATGAACACCTGGGAAGACCAGGCCGTGATCGACAAGGTCAACGAGATCGGCAAGCCCCGCATCGTGCTGGCCGGCCTGTGGACCAGCGTTTGCATCGTCGGCCCGGCCCTGTCGGCCCTGGACCAGGGGTTTGAAGTCTTCGTGATCGCCGATGCCTGTGGCGACATCTCCACCGAAGCGCACAACCGCGCCATGGACCGCATGGTGCAGGCCGGCGCCCAGCCCATCACGTCGCTGCAATACCTGCTGGAAATGCAGCGCGACTGGGCCCGCACCGAGACCTATGACATGACCACGGGCGTCGCCAAGAAACTGGGCGGTGGCTACGGCATCGGCATCACCTACGCCAAGACCATGTTCGGCACCCACGAAGGCTGATCCCTCGTTCCCCTGACCACCACCGGAGCACACACCATGAGCACCCTCATCACCACCGACGGCGTCGAGATCTTCTTCAAGGACTGGGGTCCCAAAGACGGCCAGCCCATCATGTTCCACCACGGCTGGCCCCTATCCTCGGATGACTGGGATGCGCAGATGCTGTATTTCGTACAGCGGGGCTTCCGCGTCGTGGCCCATGACCGACGCGGCCATGGGCGCTCTGCCCAGGTCAGCGAAGGCCATGACATGGACCACTACGCGGCCGATGCCTTTGCCGTGGTCGAGCACCTGGACCTGCGCAATGTGGTGCACGTAGGCCACTCCACGGGCGGTGGCGAGGTGGCGCGTTATGTGGCGCGCCATGGCCAGCCCGCAGGCCGGGTCGCCAAGGCCGTGCTGGTGGCGGCCGTGCCGCCCCTGATGCTCAAGACAGAGGCCAATCCCGAAGGCCTGCCGCTGGAGGTGTTCGATGGTTTTCGTGCCGGCGTGGCCGGCAACCGGGCTCAGATGTTCCTGGACGTGCCGGCCGGCCCCTTCTACGGCTTCAACCGGCCCGGCGCCACCGTGCACCAGGGAGTCGTCCAGAACTGGTGGCGCCAGGGCATGATGGGCAGTGCCAAGGCCCACTACGAAGGCATCAAGGCTTTCTCGGAAACAGACCAAACCGAGGATCTGAAAGCCATCACCGTGCCCACCCTGGTGCTGCACGGCGACGACGACCAGATCGTGCCAATTGCCGATGCCGCGCTGAAGGCCGTGAAGCTGCTTCCCAACGGCACGCTCAAGGTGTACCCCGGCTATTCGCACGGCATGCTCACGGTCAATGCCAACGAGCTGAACGCCGACATCCTGGCCTTTATCCAGGGCTGAGCATCTAGTGGCTGTGGCGGTGCAGACCTTCAAGCACCGCCGCCGTCTTCATCATTGAGTAGGTCTGTGGGAGACAAGCCGGCAACTAAGCACTAGATACTGGTAGTACAGAGGTCAGCTTAGGGTCGTGAGCAGTCCTCGACCGTTGGCTGCTTCCGACTGTGTCCGACTGTGGATTCAAATGGTCAGTACAAGCAGACCGCTCATCTCGTATCGGAATGATGGTCAACTAACACCAGCGCTCGCAAAAAACACCGCGTGTACAAAAAAAGAGGCGTCACCCGGGTGACGGTCGATTGGTAACTATCAGAAATACAGTTCATCCAACCTATTGCAAGCCATATCCCATTAAGAGATCCACATGCTGCTCGTTTCGAATCTTGCCGTCGCCGTAGTTGCCCTGATCCATGCTTACATCCTTGTCCTTGAAATGTTCTTGTGGACAAAGCCGGCAGGACGAAAAGCATTTGGTTTGACGCATGAATTTGCGGTGCAAACAAAGGTCCTTGGAGCAAATCAGGGGCTTTACAACGGCTTCTTGTCCGCCGGTCTAATCTTTGGTTTGGCTCAAGGATCTGATGGTTTTGCATTCAAGGTATTTTTTCTAGTTTGCGTCCTTGTCGCAGGGGTCTTTGGGGCAGCCACAGCAAGCAAGAAAATCTTGGTTGTACAGGCTGTTCCTGCAGCTATCGCTATTGCTCTAGTCGCACTGGCTTAGCGTGAGACACACTGTTGCCATACGAAGATGTGCTTGAGAAGGCGTTGTTGCAGAATCAGTGAGCCAAACGGCACCAGACCTTAGCTATTGCTGACCTTCAGGTAGTACAGCCCCACAAGCAAACCAGTTTAGTCAAAGATGCTAGGACTTGGTGGCGTCGCCTCTCGCCAGCGGATGCGATGCTCGACAGCGGATGTGGTAGCCAGGGTAGATTCAACCGGTCGATGCAACACACTCGTTAAACATCTCAGCCCAGGTTTTGTACCCCAAGGTTTTTCTGGGCAGTCCGCTTAACGTTCTTGCAATCGCATCCAACTCATCCTGCGAGCAGCCTTGGAGGTAGGTGCCACACTAAATCGCTTTCGCCCTGCCTTCTCCAATTCTTGATCCCAGATCAAGGAGCAATGAAGCTCTTGCCGCAAAGTTCGTGTAAGCCTAGCCAGTCAAGGCTATCCCTGTGGCGATATCGACTGAGCTCAGTCTCAGGCCCATTGAAGCTTGGATCAGCCCCCGGTAGGCATCAAGACATAGCCATTTCCGCAGCATGGGTCATGCTCACCAAATAAATAGACGACCGGTCTATTCTTATAATCACGCACATGATCCTCAGCAAAAAGGCCGAAGCGACTCGTCAGCATATTCTCGATACCGGGTATCGATTGGTGCTGCACAAGGGCTTTGCAGGTCTGGGCCTGCTCGAAATTCTTAAAGCCTGCAACGTACCCAAGGGTTCGTTCTACCACTACTTCTCGTCAAAGGAAGCCTTTGGCTGCGTGCTGCTACAGCAGTATGTGGAAAGCTACGGACACAAGCTCAATGACTTGCTCGGCGAAGCCGGCAATGGTCGTGAGCGAATGATGCGGTATTGGGATGCCTGGATTTCAGCACCCAGCAATCCCACGCTTGGATGGGCCGAAGAATGCCTAGTGGTGAAGCTCGCTGCCGAAGTGGCCGACCTCTCCGAAGACATGCGTCTGGTGCTCGACACCGGCGTGCAGCGCCTGCTGGCGAGAATCGCTGCGCTGATCGACGAGGCCCGTGAAGATGGGTCCTTGCCCGCTGGGAAGCCGTCTCCTGCGCTTGCCCGCACGCTGTATCAAATGTGGCTAGGGGCAGCGCTTCTGGCCAAGTTGAGTCAGAAAAAATTACCGTTGCTGGAGGCACGCGATACCACCGAGCAGTTGCTGACTTGCACCTCGGCATCCTGAGTCACATAAGCCAAGAGCCACTGTATTTCCGACACCGAAGGAGTCATTGATGAAAGTTCTGTTTGTACTCACGTCCCACGACAAGCTGGGCGACACCGGTCACAAGACGGGGTTCTGGTTGGAGGAATTCGCAGCCCCCTACTACGCATTGAAAGATGCAGGAGCCATGATTACGCTGACCTCGCCTGCTGGAGGTCAACCGCCTTTGGACCCGAAAAGCGATGAGCCCGCAGCCCAGACTTCTGCCACCGAGCGGTTTCGCCAGGACACCGAAGCGCAGGCAGCTCTGGCTTCGACAGTACCTCTGAATCAGGTCAGCGCCACCGATTTCGATGCTGTGTTCTATCCTGGCGGCCATGGCCCCTTGTGGGACCTGGCCAACGATCCCAACTCCATTGCTCTGCTGCAGGCCTTCGCGCGTGCCGGCAAGCCACTCGCCCTCGTCTGCCATGCGCCAGGCGCTCTGATCAATGTCCGATCCGCTGATGGACAACCATTGGTTGCCGGTCGTCATGTCACAGGCTTTACAAACAGCGAAGAAGCAGCAGTCGGCCTGACCACCGTCGTACCCTTTCTTATCGAAGACGAGTTAATGCGATTGGGCGCTCGCTATGAGAAAGCACCGGATTGGCAGGTGCATGTAGTCACGGATGGACGCCTGATCACGGGACAGAATCCGGCCAGCTCCGAGGGCGTGGCCCACGCCTTGTTATCCATGCTCGCTCATCAGGAGAAATAAGTCATGCGCAGTGCTATTCATACCACTTTTGGCGAACCTTCTGAGGTTCTCGAGCTCATAGATCGTCCCATCCCACAACCAGGTCCCGGTGAAGTGCGCATCAAGACCTCGCTGGCGCCAATCCACAATCATGACCTCTGGACGATCCGCGGCAGCTATGGTTACAAGCCTGAACTTCCCGCTATTGGCGGCAGCGAGGCCGTGGGCATAGTCGATGCGCTGGGTGAAGGTGTTGTAGGCCCGACAGTGGGACAGCGGGTCGCCGTAGCGGGAGTCCACAACACCTGGGCGGAATACTTTCTTGCCCCTGCCAATGTGCTGGTGCCGATGCCACCAACTATTCCCGATGAAGCCGCAGCGCAAATCATTGCCATGCCACTCAGCGCATTGATGTTGCTGGAGTTTCTCAATGTCGAGTCAGGACAATGGATCGTGCAGAACACGGCGAATGGCGCGGTCGGAAAGACTTTGGCAATGTTGGCGAAAGCACGCGGTGTGCACGTCTTGAACCTGGTTCGGCGCGATGCAGGTGTACAGGAGCTTGCCGCCCTGGACATCGGCAATGCCTTGTCCACTGCACAACCAGACTGGCAGGAACGCGCTCGCTCCATTCTTGGCGGCTCGCTGGCTCGTGCGGCCGTGGACTCCATTGGAGGCTCCTCCAGTGCATCCCTGCTCGGTCTATTGGGTGAGAAAGGCACCCTGGTTTCCTTTGGCACCATGGCCGGTGAGCCCATGCAGATCGACTCCGGATCTCTGATCTTCAAGCAAGCGACGGTGAAGGGCTTCTGGGGTAGCAAGGTCAGCCAAGCCATGACGCCTGACAACAAACAGCGCTTGATTGGCGAACTGCTGCAGCGGGTATTGTCGGGTGAGCTCAAACTCCCGGCAGAAGCTATTTTCGATCTCAATGATGCTGCTCAAGCAGCAGTCGCAAGCTTGCAGCCGGGCCGCAAAGGGAAGGTCTTGCTAAGGCCCTAAAAGCCGCTAACACAACCTTTGATACGTCGTTTCCGCGCCTTTTCGTACGCATGTACTGCTTGCGGATTCGCGCCTCGCCTCAAATGTAAATCTGCGGTTTGCTGGGGTGTGTTAGCTACTCTAAGTCTTATAAATAGGCATTTCATTGCCTTGAAGACTAATAAATCAAATGACTTATTGCTCTCATTTTTCTATTGAATGAAGACATTGCCATAAGTGATTTGACGCAGCTTGGGCCTGCGATTGAAATGCAAGACGATGACCATCGAGCAGATGGTGAAGAGCTTGCGATGCACGAACAAAAAATTGCCTTCTACAAAGGTCCAGCTGGTGGTTGGGGCGCACTCAACAGCGTGAAGAACACCTTGCTGCGCCAAGACATTCCGCTCAAAGGTGCGAAAACACTGCTGTCGGCCAATCAGCCCGATGGCTTTGATTGCCCGGGCTGCGCATGGCCTGACCGCAACCATGCATCGACGTTTGAGTTTTGTGAAAACGGCGTGAAGGCGGTTGCTGCCGAAGCGACAGCGCGCCGCGCAGGCCCAGAGCTGTTTGCCCGCTACACGGTGAGTGAGTTGGCGGCGTACAGTGACCATTGGCTTGAAGACCAAGGCCGCCTGACTGAACCCATGGTGTATGACGCAGCCAGTGACCGCTACCAGCCCATTGCCTGGGACGAGGCCTTTGCCATCATCGCCAAACACCTGAATGCGCAGCCGGACCCGAACCAAGCCATCTTCTACACCTCAGGCCGGGCCAGCAATGAGGCGGCGTTTCTCTACCAGCTGTTTGTGCGTGAGTACGGCACCAACAACTTCCCCGACTGCTCCAACATGTGCCACGAGCCCAGTGGCACCGCCATGCGCGAGCAGTTGGGTGTGGGCAAGGGGACGGTGGAGCTGGTTGATTTTGAAAAGGCGGATGCCATTTTCATCTTCGGCCAGAACCCCGGCACCAACCACCCGCGCATGTTGGCTGAGCTGCGTGCGGCGCACAAACGCGGGGCTCGCATTGTCAGCTTTAACCCGCTGCGCGAGCGTGGGCTTGAGCGCTTTGCTGACCCGCAAGACAAGCTCGAGATGGCGACTCTGGGTTCATCGCCAATCAGCACGCATTACTTTCAGCTGCGCATTGGCGGGGACTTGGCTGCATTGAGCGGTATGGTCAAACATGTGCTGGAGCAAGAAGCCGAGCGCGGTAATGTACTGGATCACGCATTTATTGCCGAACATGCAGTGGGCTTGAGCGAGCTGCAAGCCAGCGTGCAGGCTGAGCGCTGGGAGGCGCTTGAAGAAGCCTCTGGCCTGACCCAAGCGCAGATGCGGGCTGCTGCCGACATTTACTTGGGTGCCCAAAGCGTGATTGCCTGCTGGGGCATGGGCATTACACAGCACACGCATTCGGTTGCCACCATTCAGATGATTAACAATCTGCTGCTGCTGCGCGGCCATATTGGCCGCCCCGGCGCCGGGCCTTGCCCGGTGCGCGGGCATAGCAATGTGCAAGGTGATCGCACCATGGGCATTTGGGAAAAGCCGCCAGCAGCCTTGCTCGACCGCATTCGTGATGTGTATGGTTTTGAGCCGCCGCGTGCAGATGGCGTAGATGCAGTGGAAGCCATCAAGCAAATGCGCGCAGGCCAAGGCAAGGTGTTTTTTGCCTTGGGTGGCAACTTTGCGGCGGCAACACCTGATACCTATGAGACATGGAAGGCGCTGCAGCGCTGCGACTTGACGGTGCATGTCACCACCAAGCTCAACCGCAGTCATGTGGTGCATGGCAGGCAGGCGTTGATCTTGCCTTGCTTGGGCCGCACCGAGATTGATATGCAAGGCGGCCAGCCTCAGGGCGTAACGGTGGAAGATTCAATGAGCATGGTGCATATCTCCATGGGCATTAATCCTCCTGCATCGCCACATTTGCTGTCTGAGCCTGCCATCGTGGCACGCTTGGCGCATGCCACCTTAGGGGCGCGCAGCCGCATTGATTGGCTGGGTTTGGCGCAGGATTACGCGCTGATTCGCGATGAGATTGAAAAAGTCTTCCCAGACTTTGCCAACTTCAACCAAAGAGTGGCTGCGCCCGGCGGCTTTCGCCTGCGCAATACGGCCAGTGAGCGCGTGTGGCAAACGGCAACAGGCAAGGCCTCATTTTTTGCCCACGCTGTACCTACAGAAACGGCGCAGCAGCGTGCGCAAAAACGTGTGCCAGAAAAGCGCGTTTTTACTTTGCAAACCACGCGCTCGCATGATCAGTACAACACCACCATCTACGGCATGGACGACCGCTATCGCGGTGTTTACGGCCAGCGCCGCGTGCTGTTCATCAATGCTGAAGACATCAAAGCGCTGGGCATGAGGGATGGTGATTGGGTCAACATCCAAACCGTGTGGGACGACGGGCAAGAGCGCCGCGCTGATGGTTTCAAGCTAGTGGCCTATGACACGCCACGCGGTAATTTAGCGGCTTACTACCCTGAAACCAACCCCTTGGTGCCGTTGACCGCCGTGGCGATGCGGGCGGGAACACCTGCTTCTAAATCAATTCCTGTGATCTTGGAGCTGACGAAGGCTCCTGCTCCAGATGCAGCACATGCCTGACGATTTGCCGTTAGCCACACGCCTGCTACTGACGCTGGCTCAGTTGCAGGGCTCTAGCTTAGACGCGGTTTCATTGCCGCGTCTGGGCAAGCATTTGGGGCAAAGTGCCAGTGTGCTGATGCGTGAGTTGAGTGCGCTGGGTGATGCGGAGCTGGGCGGCGCGCGCGGCCCCGGCTGGGTACAGATCCACAATGTAGAAGGACACTGGCGTGCCAGCCTAACGGAGGCTGGCCGTGCTGTCGTGCTGGAGTTGCAGGCGGGTTTTATTTCGAGCGGCTAACACAACCGATCCACGAAGCGTGCACAGATAATCGCAGCGGCCAGTTTCAGCAACGCTTCGTGGATGTCTCGTCGCCTTTCAAAGCGAATGCGCAGCTTGCAAACCATCCGTGTGTTCTCTCCACGACCCAGCGATGTTTGCCCAGCTTTTCGCTGCTCTCGACTCTTGGACGTACGCCGAACCGAAGCGCTAGCGACTTGAAGGCAATCCGGCACCCTCAAAAAAACCATGGGAGCGCCTGCTGAGCGCGGGCGAGTTTACGACTTTAGTTCTGCTCCATCATCCCCGGCAAACCCGCATGGATGCTAGGCCTGTCGAATTAAAGTCGTAAACGCGATATCAACTCATTAAAAACAAATACTTATAGGTTTCCAGATTTGAATCACCCAGGCTTTGAACTGCCCCGGAAGTTGGCCGATTTCAGCCCTCAGATGTGCCGCCTCACTGGGAACCCTGGGCGCCGCTAGCATCGTTTGGGAGCTGCCCGCATCGCCGCAACTCTGCAAAGAGGAAATCGGAACCAGGCTGGCAAATTTTCTCTCTGCCTCTCGCAATTCAGGCCATCCTCGGGAAAACCGGGACTGCCTCTAGGCAGGTACAGATGCCCGGTCTATTTTTTGAGCTTAGGAGGCAGTCCACCAAGCCCCTCCTCTATAAAGACGGTGATATCAAATCAGGGCACTAGGTCGCTATCTAGAGCCAGTAGCAATGGCTGGCGCAGATCATGTGGTGGCAGGTCTTGCAATTGCGCAGAAGTCAGCAGACGTCTCAGGTCTTCATCAGCCTGTACCTGCCCCAGGGTCTCGAACTCCAGCCTCGCGATTTGCCCCGAAGACGTGACCCATACTTGCAACTGCAATGGTGAGGCCGCATGCCAGCCATGCGAGTGACGCTCCTGCATCCAGGACTGCAGGCGCAGAGCTGCCGGATTGTCTGTATCACTAAGGCAATGCTGCAGCTGCATGCTGATTCGCTGGGCATAACTCATCCAGCTTTGAGGCACTGCAGAGGCTGACGTCTGTGCCAACCCCTGGCTTGCAGACAAAGACAGCCCCAACCCCATGCCAGTAAGCACACGGCCTAGGAGCAGGTGAAACCTGGCTTTAGCAAGTCTAAGGTGCTTGAGCATGATGTTTGGCCTGACGTTTGAGGTCAGCCAATCAGGCTGCAGCTTCCTCGGCTTCAGCTTCTTGCGCAGCTTGTTCCTGCAATGCAGCAGGCTTGAAATTGCGCAGGTGCTGGAAGAACTGGCCCATCATCTGGCTCCACAGTTGCAGCATGACGGTCAGGTGCGCCGGTGTCACACCGCCTGTAGCCAACACGTCCATTTCCAGAACAACAAAGTCGCCGTGCTGAGCCACACGCGCAAAGCGCTTGCTGCGATGCCAGTCGGTCATCAAGCTTTCAGGGAGAGTACCGCCTTCGACGCGTAACGGGCAGCTCAAAGTCAAATCCAAGTATTCCTGTTCCTTCAAGGGGTTGCCCCACAGCACCTGAAAGCCAATGCCCTGACTGGCACTGTGCAGGCGTAGCACGCCCTCATGCTCCACAACTGTCACGGCGCAGCCTGCGGCCTTGATGGCCTGTGCCACCTGGTCAGCGTTCATGGAAAACAGCAACTCGTTGCTGGCGATGGATGTGGGGCTTGTGTTTTCTGGTTTACCCATGATGGACGTCCTTGTTAGAAGAAAAAAGTGGTTAAAGGAATCAGGTTATCAACGCCTTAGCAAGGCATCCAGCGCTGCGTCGTCGATGCGGACATCGGCAGCAGGAGCGATCTTTTGCAGGTGCTCTCGAACCAGCTCCTGACGACGCCTCTCACGCAGGACAGGCACGAGTTGCAGTTTGGCTTCCTCCAAAGTGGCCGTGCGTTCTGGCTGGCTTTCCAACAGCTTGAGCACATGGAAGCCGCCGCCTGCCAGCACGGGATCGCTGACCTGCTGGGGCTTGAGGTTTGCCACAATGCCACGGAACTCGGGCAGCATCTGAGCCAAAAGCAGGCTGCCGACGTCCCCGCCCTGGGCAGCGCTGCGAGTGTCCTTGGAATATGCTTTGGCCAAAGCGGAAAAATCGCCCTGGCGAGCCTGTGAGGCAAGCCTGTTCGCCTCGGCGCGCACAGCGTCTACCGTCTCAGGTTTGGCAGCGGCAGCCACTGGCAAATAGATTTGTGCTATCCGATAGCTGGCTGCCAGACGTAACTGAGGCTTGCTGTGCTCATAGAGCGCCTTGACTTCCTCCTCGAAAGGAAAGCCTGCGGGAAGCTGCGCCACGGACTCAAGGTAGCTGCTGCCGACAATGCGAGCCGTTAGCTCCCTGGTTGCCGCATCAATGCTGGCTTTGACCTCTGGGCGTTCACTCCAGCGCTGTTGCTGAGCCTCACGAAGCACCGCTTCACTGCTCAGGCGCTGGCGCAGCCAGCTCTCCAGAATGGCACGATCACCTTGGATCCTGGCCTGTTCACTCTCGGGCATGCTCTGCAGCAACCGCTGCACCTCGGCGCCTGCAATACTGATGCTCCCCAACTTGGCCACAGGTGCGGCAGACATCTGGACAACAGACCTCTCCGCCACAGCACTATTGCCCATCAAAACAAACCAAGCCAAGACCAAAACGCTAGATATGCGGGGGTGAATCATCGACTTCATGAATATCCTTTGTGCTGCCGTAATCATGGTCCTGCGAGATAGGCCCAGAGCTATTGCGACTGTGGCGCATCGACCTCGTCAGGGCTGAACTTTCCCATGTAAAGCTTGTCGCCATACTGCTGGGCAATCTCGTCAAACCTGACACGGCTTTGCGTCGCAAAAGGCTGGCGAAACGAAAGCAAAGTGCTCATATCCAGGTTCTCATAAGCCTGCAACACCTCTTGGCCCAGCGCGTATAGTTGCTGGTTCTTGACCTCACAACGCTGCATTGCAGCTTGCTGCGCCGAAGCCGCTTCAGCCAGGCGCTGACGCTCAGCCAGCTCAGTGCGCGCCATCTTCAGCAAGCCGTCGTAGGCGCTGCGGAATTGCTGCACCTGAGCATTGGCTTTCTCCGTGGAATCCCTGGCCTGTTGCCGCATTGCATGGGTTTGTGCACCTTGGCGGGCACGCATGTCGCGCTCTTTCTCAAGTTGTTGGCGCGCTTGCTCCAGCTCGATTCGCAAAGCCTGAGCATCAGGCGCTGTGGCCGCCTTGCTGACTGTGCTGCCAGCACCAGACTTCAACACAGCCAGCTCATTTTGCGCTTGCTGCAACTGCGCCGTGACGGCGCGCAACTGCGTGCGCAGGCGTTCCTCCATGCTTTGCTCTTGTGCATAGGCCGCCGTATCCCATCCTATGTTTACCAGGCTTGCAAAGGCCGCAAGTAGCGTCAGCTGGCACGAACGCCCACGCAAGTTTTCAAACAGCTTCATAGGACTCCTTTCAGAAGCGTGCGTTGAATTCAAGTTGCAGCATGTCCACCTGGAATGGGGCGCCGTAGACTTCCTTGGTTGACATCCAACGACCGGTAAACCAGGTGTTCTTGTCGATCGCGTAGGAGCCGCCTATGTAGTAACCGCGAGCATTGGTGCCTCCCAGATGGAAGGAGGAGTCGTTGTAGCCATCAGGCATGGCATCTGGCTCGATGCGCTTGTAACCAGCCAGCACATTCCAGTCCCCACGGGCCGCAGGGCTGGGGCTGCCAAAAGTAGCCTGCAACATATAGGCATTGCCACCACTCTTGAAATCAGCTTGCGTGGGGGTCAAAGGCGCATTGGCGCCAAAATTGTTGATGATGCCGCCACGTGCGCGGCGAAACATTGCTTCCTTGTCATAAGCGAGATTGCGCACATAGTTGGCATCCAGGCGCAGGCCATACCCCCCCGCCACCTTGGTATCCCAGCGAAGGTTCAGGTCCAGCAGCTGGAATTTGGACGCCAAACCCAAGTATTGCGGCTGAGGCGTGTTGGCCTGATCGTAGGGGTTGAGCGCGATATCGCGCAGCAGCATCAAGGTGTTGCCCTTTTGCATAAAGGCCGGACGGCTCCAGTCCGTGCTGCAACCATCCGCTCCGGCATACAAGGCGCAGGGTGCAGAAACCCTGCCTGCGACGTTGCGGAAGTCGTAATAGCCCAGTGCACCACGCAGGCGATTGCTATCGTCGAGCTTCCAGCTGGCACCCGCTTGCGCACCCAGCAACCACTTGACTTCACTAGACGCCTTGTCCATTGAGCGAGAGGGATGATTGTCCGACGAATACTCCAGCGGAATGATGCCCAAGGTACCGAACACTTCCACATCACGGTTGCTAGCCAGGGCCTTCTGATACTGCACGGCAATGCCGTCCATATTCAGGTCGTTGGAGAACAACATGTCGGTGGACACAAATGGGTTGGCAAAGCGCCCGCCCATTAGCGTCAGACCATCCAGCGGCTTGTACGACAGCCAAGCCTGATCCAGCCAGACATTCTTTTTACCCAAGCCCCCCCCCAAGGTCTGCGTCGTCGAAACCGGGCTGGTATCGCTGCCGCTGGCCAGACGCACACCTGCGTGGGTCGATTCCGAAATATCCGCCAGCAAACCGATGCGCGTACGCACGCGCATCTGGTTATTGCGATTCTGGCGCGTGTTGAGCATGGGCGGCAGGCCGGAAGTAGTGTTTGTATTCACGTCGTAGCCAGCGCCATCATTGATGGCTGCATAGTTAACCATCTCATTACTGTTGCCGCCATTGAAGAGGCGCGACTCGCCGCGCACCCGCACATCGCCTTCAAAGCGGATACGCTTGCTCCACTCCGGCGTCTCATTGGGAGAAGCCCAGCCTTCGGACTTGGCTTGCGCCATGACCTCGCCCTTGATCTCGTTGCGAATTTCATCGCGTACGGTCTGCGAAATGTAGGGCACACGCACGTCACCAGGCACAGGACGCAGACCACTCGTCGTCGCAGCAGCGGCGGTTGCCTGACGTTGGGACTGCTGTGCGGTCATGGCCTCTGTTTGCGCCTGCGCTAGCAGCGCCTCGCCAACATCCTTGGCCAATGCACCGCTTTGAATCAGGCCTTTGATAAGCACCACCATGGTGCTTTCCGCGGCAGGAGCGTCCCATTTAGAAGTTTGCGCCTGAGCGGCAGCCAGAGGTACCAGGGCGATGACCGAGGCTGAAGCAACAGCCTGCGCAGTGCGGGCCAGCAGGGGAAGTCGCAAAGCTTTGCTTCCTGCAGCGGCGGAAGAAGAGGTTGGGTAAGTCATAGTGCTATCGAAATGGGGGAAGAGTCAAAGTGACTGACGCTACGGGGCATGCTCAGGGGCGGCGGCCGCTCATGGAAATGCGAATGGGAAAACGCGTAGACTGAGGCGGGCGCTCATCGAGAACGCCTAGTTCACCTACCATGGCCAGCACCAGCTCATCGGTTTGGCTGTTGCCACTGCCTTGGACCAGCTTGACCTGCGTGATGCGGCCATCTGCGGCCAGCCAGAGGTCGACACGCAGCTCGCCGAACACCAAGTTGCGGGTGCGTGCATCCCGAGTCATGGCCTGCTGCAGCCGGGATGCTATATAGCGCTGATAGGTCCCTGCCCCCAGTCCACCGCCACCAGCCCCCGTCATGCCTCCACCACGGCCAATGGCAATGCCGTCATTGCCAGCCTGGGCATCAGCATTCATAGTCATGGGGTCACCCAGATCCTGGGAGGGACTAGGCGGCGCGTCATCCATGGGCTTATCCATCGATTCCACCGGAGTCGGCTCGACCTCGGTAATTTGCGGTTCGACCTTCTCTGGCTCAGGCTCAGGTAGCTTTTCGGGTTCTGGCGGCGGTGGGGGTGCTGGAGGCAACACCAACGTCGGTGTAGCCGCCACCTCGCGCTTGGTGCTGGCCGTACCAGCCAGCAAATACCACAGCACGGCCAGCAAGCACAAAGTCACCACTGCGCCTATCACCCAGCCGCCCCAGTGGCGCCACCAGGTGGCTTCCATGGAGGCCGGCACGGTCTTGGAGTTGCGCATATTCAATTGAAGCTCCTCACGCCGCGGGCTTGCCGGTCACGAGGCCGATCTGGTTGAGATCAATGCGGCGCAGCAGATCCAGCACCTCGACCACCTTGGCGTATTGCACAGCGGAGTCGCCGCGCACAATCACCGGAAAGTCTGGTGCCAAGGCCTTCTCCGTGCGCAGGCGCTCCTCCAGCTCTTGCAGGGTCACCGGATACGCATCCAGAAAAACATGGCCGTCGTTGTCGATAGAAATGGCCTTGGTCTTGGGCTTTTCCAGCGCTACCGAAGAGCTGGCCTTGGGCAGATCTACCTTAATACCGGGGATACTGGCATTGCTGGTGAGAATGAAGATCACTAGCACCACCAGCAGCACATCCACGAAAGGCGTGATATTGATGCCACCGCTACGCTTTTTAACGCTGAATTTGGCTGCTGCGTTTGCCATGGCTTAGACGCTCCGTGGGCTGCGGCCTTCGCCTTGTTCTTCAGCAAGACGCGTGGCGAACTCATCCACAAACACAGCCATGTCTGCACCGATGGCTTCAGAACGTGATGCCAACCAGTTGTAGCCAAACAATGCCGGAATAGCGACCCCCAGGCCAGCTGCAGTACACAGCAACGCGGCGGCCATGCCGGGAGCTACAGAGTTGATGTCCACAGCGCCGGCCATGGCGGCCACTACGAACACCAGCATGATCCCAATCACGGTACCAAACAGCCCCACATAGGGCGCCCCCTCAATCGTCGTGGACAGCCAATTCATGCGCAGAGACATGGTCTTGAGCTCACGCACCATGACACTGTCCATAGAGGCGCGAATAGCATTGATTGTTGGAGCCGAGACAGCATTCATGTCATGGCCACGCGTCTGGCGCTGACCCAGCTCGTCGATAGCGGCAGCGTACAGTCGCCACAGCGATGAATCGCGGCGTACCGACTCAGGCACTTTGTTACTCTTGACCAGGCTGTCCAGCGGTGCACCTGCGCCTTCGCGGAAGAAAGCCAGAAAGCGGTCATTAGCACGCGACATGGCACCGAAGCTGCGTCCCTTGCCAATCATGATCATCCAGGAGATGGCCATCATCAGGCCCAGCACCGCCACTACCACCCATGCATCCAAAGGCATGGCAGCCAGGATGAAGCCGAAATGGCTCTTGCCTGCTTGTTGCTCATCGGGGCCCCAGACGGTCAGACGAGACTCGGCACCTTGCGACTGTGCATCGGCCAGCAGCAGGCTGTCTGGGCGCACCACCTTGGAAACACGCACTTCATCAATCACGCCGAGAAAGGGAGAAAAGCCTGAATCAGCAACGCTATCCACGCCCAGGGAGGCAGGGGTACTCAATGCAGGCAAGGCCACAGCAACGCTGGCTGCAGAGCGACCGCCCACCAGCAGGCTCACGGTCTGGCCGTCCGCCTTCACCGCCAGGTGCGACCACTGACCAGCTTGAATCGGCTGGCCTGGATTGCTGCGCTGACCGTTGACCTGCACAAACGGCACGCCTTGATCCACACCCATGACCAACTCTGCCGCGCCATCGCGACGTGTGTAGATCACTTGCTGCGGACCCAGACTTTCAGGACGTACCCAAGCGCTGAAGGTGAACGCACCGCCAACAGCCACGTTCATCGATGGCGATGCGGGCAGAGTCAGCGGCATGCCGGCCAACATCGCACCGCGTCCAATCAACGTGGCTTCTGCCGTCGTAGTCATTGTCTGGGCATGGTTGCCGTAGGCCGTGGTATCTCGTGCAGGCACACCATTTTCAGCAAAGTGGTAGACCAAGGTGTAGTCGGGGTCGAAACTGCGTTGGCCGTTACCGGAGGCTGGAGCCTTCTTATTGCCGTAGTACATCCAAACCTGTTGGGGAGCCCCCACAGCCAGTGAAGGCATGTCCACCCAAATCAGGGCGATGCCTAGCAAGGGATCGAACTGTTCGATTTGGTGATTGAGCACGGTCTTGTCGTCTGCAGCGATAAAGCGCAGATCGGCACCGGTTTCGCTGACGCCCTCGAAATTGAAATTACCGGTATGCAAACGCACCAGCACCGGCGTACGCCCAGCATCTGCACCCAAGGCCGCGCCCTGGGGTCCGGCATCAATGGTGACGGGCTTGCGATAAGCCCAATCTGCCTGCCACCAGCCAGCTTGCGCCAGACTTGGCAGTAGCGCACTCAGCGCCGCAAAGAGAAGAAAATAGATACGTCGCATGACAGGAGGTCTCCGAGGACTCTAGGAAATGAACTACAGGGAGTCAGTGCCGATCAATAGCTGGCATTGAGATTGAAAGTGAGGCGCGGCTCGTGCTTTTGTGTGCGCAGTCCGTCTTTGAGCGGATAGCCCAGATCAAAGCGGGCGCTCAGGTGTTGGCCCACGCGAAAGCTGGTTCCCACACCGACGGAAGCCAGCGAAAACCTGGATTGCTGCTCAGGTAGGGGAGTGCGCAGTCGCAGATGCGCGGCGTCAGCAAAGACATAGGCACGCCAACCTTCAAGTGCATTGCCCAACAGGCTCAGAGGCCGGCTGCGCCATTCAACAGAGCCCACAGCCCCCACGTCACCTGTGGTCTCAGCCGATAGATAGCCGCGTACCGAGTTGATGCCGCCCGCAGCTATCTGCTCTCCGGAAACCAGGGGCGAATCCGTTATCTGCGCGGCCAGGCGCCAGCCCCATTGAGACTCGTCGGCCATGGCGTAGCTGCCCATGAAATCCGCCTTGAACAGCTGGAAGCTCGAGGAAGCCTCGTAGCGCTTGTAGTGGAAGGCCTTCCAGTCACTTCCCCAGCCGAAGAGCGAACGGGTACCCGTCACCACGCTAAGGCCCAGACCATATTGCAGGCGCTCTCCCTGGTAGTAACCGTTGTAGGCCAGCGTGATGGGCGCATACTTGAGTGGCACCTCGTCGCTTGAGCCTCCGAAGCGCAAAGACTCCTTGTTGTTCTTGAAGTCCAAGCCTATGCTGAAGTTATGCCACCAGGAACCACTGTCAGGCACGGTGTAGCTGGCCTTAAGGCCAACGCCATAGCCTTTGCCTGTGACGCTGGTGCCGCCCACGGTGGAGACATTGCTGTCAGATTTGTAGGCTGAGCCTTCCAAACTCCATGGGCTGCCGCGCAGCGGTGCGCTATACATGGCAGACCAGACCATGGTCTGATTTGCATCCTGCGGCGAAGTGAAAACACTGATCGAGGCGCTATGCCCAAGCTGCCAAAGATTGTCATGCCCCAAAGAGGCCGACAGACGCAACTTCTCGGTATCCGCGCTACGGTCGTTGTTAACCCCCAGGTTGGCACGCCAAGGGTTGCTGTCCTCGACTTTGAGGTCCACATCCATGGTGCCAGGCAGACGACCTTGGCGCACCAGCGGCATAACCTGGCGCTTGCCAGTACGATTGAGCGCACTCATCTCCAGTTGCGCCTTATTGAAGTCTGGTACCACTCCTTCGCGCAAAGCTGGAACCTGGCTGCGAACTTCGGCTGGCGAGTTGTATTCAGCGCCCACAACACGCACACGCCCCACACGGGTTTCATTGACTTGCAGAAACACCATGCCTTGTGTGACCTGCTGCTCCGGCAGATCTACATAGACGGACTGATAGCCTTTGGCTTGATAGACCGCGAGCAAGGCATCGCGTGCCGCCTCAATATCTTTGAGAGTTTTGCCTGGCCCCAGAAATGGCGATACTGCACTCTCAATGCTGCGTGCATCCAGTACGGTATTCCCGCGCACGATGTACTCCAGCACATCCACGACTTGATGTTCCAGCTCAGGAGTTGCGACCTCTGCAGGCACAGACTGGGCCCAAGCGGCTACCGAGCACAAGATTATGGTCGCCAGACTGGCTGCACTCCGCAGCGCAAAGCTCTTTCTCGTTCTAATAGCATTCATTGGATGGACTCGAATTTCCAAAATCCGGTTTTCGGATATCCATGGCCCATGCCATCAGCAATCTCCGAAGCGCAGAAAACACGTTCTAGTAAGTAAACGTTCGAGGCCTGGAGAACCCGCTATTTGTCACGAAAACTTCATAAAAAATTTCTGTACAACCTCAGCCTACCCAGGCTGTTGCGCTGTCCGGTCATCAAAGCTTCTTGGAGCCTTCCGACAATGACGCAACCCTGCTCACAGGCGAGCGTGGCTTGAAGCTGCGCGGGCTCTGGCTGCTTTATGAACTTGCCCCTCAAAACCACCTTCTTCACGCATTGCTCGCCAGACAGCTTGAATGCACTTTTGCTGGCTGTCTCCGGGGTCATCGCACTGTCGATACCTGCTGTCACACAAGCCCAGGAAACATTGCACGAGGACGCCTCCTGCATCGAGGTCGCTGTCAACGGCCAGCGCATTGCGCCTTCTGCCGAATGCCTGAGCAGCAAGCTACGCCCGCCTGCCTCGCCGGCCTCTCGCAACCATCGCACTGAGCCGCTGGGTTCCAAGACCATCACCCAAAAGCCACCCAATCAACTGGGCCTGTTCAACCATGCGTCCACCAGCCACCGCATGGGCAATCAGCTGGGAGTTTCCGTATTTCCCCAGCGCCCAGAAAAAGGCCCCGCTCCACGCTAATAGGCGGACGAGACAGCTAACCCTGGCTGCCTCAGCTGCAGACCTCGACAGCGCCCTGCTGTCATCGCATAAAAAAGCCACCCAGGTCTTCAGACGCAAGGCGGCAAACAGCGAATCGGTCTTCAGCCGTGATCCCTACTGCCGCAACTGACGTCGCTGCTCGTCACTCAAGCGGGCGAGAACCTGGGCATCGACCTCTTTGCCAATGGCCACAAACTGCAAGGCACTTTGCGGGTCATATGCCACGCGGCCAGGCTTGGCAGCAGGAGTCAGCGGTGCTGGGGCTGGCTTGTCACCAGTCTCCATAGGCTCGGTTCCAAAGCCCAACACCCGGACAGTGAACACCGATGGCATGGCCTTGCGTGCGGCCTCGCGTTGGCGCTGCACTTCCTCTTGCGCCGCACTTGTGGCTTGAGAAGCTGCAGCGCTGGCATTGGTCATGGCAGCCACGTTGACCGCTGCCACCATCGGTATACCCGTGGCCTTACCCTGGACCTGAATGTTCTGAGCATTGACCACCTGCAAGGCCGCCAGATTGACATTGCCGGAGACTCGAATCCCTGCTTCACCAGCATCAATGGTTCCCAGTGGGGCAATCAAATCGATATCACCAGGAGCCACCTCGGGAATGGGATTGAGCGTGGCAATACCCGCGCCATTGCTAGGCGTGCTAGGCGACAGCGTAACATTGCCCAACCAGTCGTAGACACGGCGCTGCGGCGTTGCGACCACAGTGGTCTTGGCACCACGACCCGCGTTGATATCGCCTTCAGCCGACCAGCCCAGAATATTGCCGCCGAAGGTCGTGAAGATACGGCTCTGGCCCATCAGGATGTCACTCTGGGCGTAGATGTTGATATCGCCCTCTCCCAGAGTCATCACCCCGGATCCTGCACCCGGCACAAAGCCGCCATCAACGCCGACCAACGTGCGCCCGCCAGGCGTCATGATGTCAATGTCACCGCCAAGGTTGGTGTGAATGCCGGCATCCAGGATTTTGTAATGCGAGACGCCGTAGTATGGGCTTCCCAAGGCCACCCAGTCGTCATAGCTCACATAGTCAACGCCAGCCTTGGGTCGTCTGGTGCCCACCGGATTGTTCACAAAATTGCCCGTGAAATACACGGCGCTGCTGAACATAGTGAGGTCACCCGAATAGTCCAGCGCCTTGCCCTGGCTGTCTTGCTCTGGGAACAAGGTGGCAATCGCCTCCCGACCGCGCACATAGCTGCCCGAGCGTTTGCCGTCCACTTCGTTGTACTCACGGCCAGCGGCTCTGAGCTCGGCGTAGTAGGCTCCGCGCAAAAACGCTCTCTGCTGCTCAGCAGGCAGCGCATCAAAGAAGCTGCGAGCATCCATGCTGGCTGCGTCAAACACCCGCCCAGCACGACTGGCCTGAGCGCCGTAGCGCTGCGTGAGCCAATTGACCAGATGCAACTGGCTTTGCGCCTGATATTCACGTGCCAGTGAACGGTTACTCGCCGTAGCCCCCACCGCCAAAGCTTGCTGGCGCGGTTGATCCAGAAGCGCCTGCTGCTGTGCCATAAAGGCCGGGGCCTCAGCGTCGCCGCCGCTGTAGCCGAACTCCTGCGCCAACCACTGAGCCAGGGTCAATGCGCCGCCGTAGACCGCAAAAGCTTTTCCGGGCTGCTCGGAAAACGGCAAGTCGGGATTCACGAGATTTGCAGAATCAAGATAGCGCTCTGCAAAATCACCCCAGTGTGCACCGACTCCGAGGCCAGCCGCCACAGCAATACTGGCCCCACTTGCTCGGTCTTGTGAGGCTCCCTCAACAATCGAGCCCAGACTCTTGATCTCGCCCTTGTCTGCCAGATAGACATCGCGTCCCGCACTGACTTCCAGAACACCGGGGCCGGCCACATAGAAGCTGCTGTAGCGAATATCGCGACCAGCTTCGATGACCGAGATGTCGTCGTCAAACGCATGGGCAATCAGATTGCCTCGCGTGTTGGACTGTGTTGTCTTGGCTCCAGAGACCGTGTCCTGCTGGCCCAGCAAAGTGCCCGAGCGCACGATGTCTCGACCGGCATGCACGGTGACCGGCATCGAGGCTTCATACCGCACGGTTGTACCGTCTTTGACCGACACCACTTCCTGACCCATACGCAAGCCCACAATGTCGCCATTGACCGCGTAGTAGCGCGCAGGATCCTGACCCTGCACAGCATAGGCAGCCGTCGCGGTATCGCCGAAGGTGAATAGCGAAGCCCCCTGCTTGCGACCGCCCGCCCCACCTATCCAGCTGTTGCGGTCCACCAGAACATCGGCAACGTTGTACACATACTTGGGCTCAAACCCCCATTGACCGCCACCCGTATCAGCGATGCGTCCCACAAAGCCAGGGCGGAATACGCTGGCCATGCCCAGTGGATCGGCAGTTGACGCCGTGATGGGAAAGCCGCTGGCAAACAAGGAATCACTTGCCAATAACTGCAACTGCCCCTTGCCGGTGACATTGACGAACTGGCTGTCAATGGGGGAAGGCGCCAGCGTCACGCCAAAGGCAACCCGCACCGGTGTATTGCCAAAAGAGTTTCTCTGATCGGTAGAACCAGCCCCGTAATAGATGCTGCCATTGGCCGCAGCCGCCCGCAAAATGGACGGGTAGTAGTAGCCATCACGATTGGACGAGGTGTTGTGCCCATCCCGATTCCAGAACGTATCTTCCTGGCCATCGGCATCCGCCAGCACTGCTGTGGGCGTGAGGTTACCACCTGCGCTGAGCAGATCAATCGCCGTGGCGGGTGTCCATAACGAGAACCAGCTCCAGCCATCACGGGCGTAGGTTTTACCGCCATAGCTGAATGGCGTAGCACTCAGCAGTTGCGTACGACCTGCATCTGCCACGCCGCCCAGCACCAGGTCCCCTCTGGTCTCGATACGCGCTGCCGCATCACCAAGCACCAGCACCGGGCCACCCAGCGAATAAACGCTGTCTGCAGCGAACGGATCACCAACACGGATATCCAGTGGATCGCGCAAGCCATAGCGCATTTGTATGCCGCCAACGGCAGCGGCATCGATGTGCATGGCACCGCGCAGGTTGACGAAGGTGGAGTTCAAATCCAGCTCCTTACTCATCAACTGCGGATTGGGGTTGAGTGAACCACCCAGGCGCAGATCCAGGTCACCGCCGCCGGTCTGCACCAGTTGACCATCTGCCGTGACTCGGCCCGTACTGGCCACCGCCAGATGCAAGCCTTGGCTGCGCGGCGCCAGTGTTCGCTCGGATTGGGCCGGCACGGCCGTGTTCAAGGGAGCACCACCGCGCGCATCAATCATGCCGGCATTGCCGCCAGCCTGAACCGTCAGATTGCCACCGCCCAAGGTACCTACGCCGGTGAAGCCCACCAAGAAAGGATAGTTGGGGAGCAACCACTGCTGGTACTCGTCGCGATCACCGTCCGCACCACCCGCCACATAGGTACCAAAGTTGATCCACCAGGCAGTTGGCACGCTCTCTTCGGCGGTTGTGAGGCTACCCGTCCCCTGACGCCACAGCCAAGAGCCAACTTCCACCGTCGCAATCTGCTGACGAGTGTTGGAAAGCGCGTAAGTTGTCTCAAGTATCTTGCGATTGCGACCAACCAGGTCTCCCTTGATATCGCCGCCAGCACGCAGCAGCACATTGCCACCCCGCTCCGGATACCAGGCCTGGTACAAGCTGTCCGAGCCACCATTGATGAACTTCTCGTATGCCGCCCCCTCGGCATGCAACAAGCTATTGTTGGTCTGCAAACCGCGTGGCAGGTTGTAGGCCGCGCCTAGCGAAGCCGATTGCGTGCCGGCGGTGTACACGCCAAAAGGCGAGCTCATCTCAAAGTTACCTGCAGCCAGCAAATCCAGATCGCCGGTCCCTGTGCGCAACACGCTAAATAGTTGTTGGTGCGCGGGGATGTCCTTGTTCGCCATCTCCGCCGGCGTGCCACTGAAGCTAGCGACCTCGCCAAATCCCCAATCGTTGAGGCTGTTGATATTTTGTTCCCACATCGCGCCCTTTTCGAGCATCTCAGTGACTTGCTCCGCAGTGATCTTGTCACCAGGAGATGCCGAAAAGCTCAGCCCCATCCCCCAAAGATCCATGATCATGAAGAAGTCCGAAGAGCCAGCCCCCCAGCTGTACTCGACGTTTCCTGTACCCGGCACTTGACGTAACTCGGAGCCCAGGCCGAAGTGAGCATCTGCCAGCCTCAAGCTGCCATGTCCATCCACACGGGTCAGCCGCGAGTCTGCCGCGCTCAGATCAGCGCCTGCGACCAAGCGCAGGTCCGAAGACTGCGAGCCCGCAGCCAGCATGGGCGCCAGCGCCCACACGCTGCCCTGGCTGTTGTTCGCATCAGCGTCATTGGTGCGCAAGCTCACCAGCAAGGCACCGCCGGGCAGCACCACATCCGTCAGAGACGGCACCACAGCCCCTTTGAGCAGGGCCAGCTGTTTGGACAACGTCATATCGGCAGGCAACTGTGCGCCAGCAGGCCAGACAGTCTCTCCCAGTTGCAATGCCGAGTTGGCCCTAAAGCCAGCCCCCAGCTTCTGCCCTGCAGTCAGCGTCAACGCCTGTTCCAGCACCGTACCCGCTTTATGCAGCACTGTGATGCCGTCTGCCGCCCAAATATCGCCACTCAGGATAGTACCGCCCGCCAAGGTCAGGTTCTGTGCCAACGGCATCACCGCTGGCAACACTGCTCCAGCAGGCAGACTCAACCCTGCTACTGGCAGGTCATAGTTGAGCGTGCGCCCGGTCTTGAAGACCGTTCCCACATCCAGCGTCGCCATCCCCGAATGCGGGATGATCAAATCGCCACCAAACGGCATACGCCCCGCAGGTAAAACCCAGCCGCGATCATCGGGCGAGGCACCCAACCTGGAGCCATCAAAACCGTCGCTGATACTGCCAAACACCGCCAGATCGCCGCCAGCGCGCAGTACCAGGGCACCTGCCTCTCCAGAACCATATGAGCTGGACGTCTTTTGAATGTGTGGGTTCACGCTCTCATAGCGATAGCCGGATAGATCAATATCGCCATCGATATGCAGATCGCCAGACGCCAGCACTTCGACACCTGGACGCAGGTGGAATTGGTCGTTGTAGGCCCTTAGCCCCGCAAGCTTGCCTTGCATCAACGCCGTATTGGCCAGGGCATTGCTCATAAACGTCGAGCTTTCCTGATGACGCTTACCCAGCCACTCCTGGTCGATGTATTGATAGGCCTTGTGATCCACTGTGGCTTCCGTGCCCTGAGGGGCATCGGTGTACGACTGGAAGGCGTTGACAATAATCGAGCGTGCGCCATCAATCTGCACGGTACCGCTAGCCTGGATATCCACGTCATTGCCCATTGCGCCTCCCAAGCGCGGAGCATTAAGCACAACCGTTCCATAGTTAGCAAGCGCCCCCGCCACGGCTAGGTTCATGCGTGCACCAGAGTCGAGCACCAGACGCCCTTCGCCCGAGTCGATTTCAATCACAGCGCGGTTAGGTGCATCGATCACCTGGCCATAACTATCTCTGCGCAGCACGCTGGCACTGGCGTCCAGCACGGCAGCACCGCCAATCACCACACCACGATTGGCGGCCAAGCGGATGGAGCCCGCCTGCTCACCGCTGGCATCGACATGGCCATTGACCGTGAGGCTGCCGTTATCGACCGAGACATTGATCTCGCGCGCCTTGAGTTCATCGCCAATAACCAGATCGCCCTGACCCAGCTGGAAGCTGCGTCCCCCAACCATGCCGCCAGCATTCAGGCGGTTGTTGAAGTCGCTGAAATCCGCAATCGTCATTGCCCGGATATCGGCATAGCCCGCAGCGAACGGCACTTTTGTACCCCCTGCATCGTAGTGCCCCGCTGCTTGACCGCTGATGCTGCCAGCGAGATTCGCCACACCTTGCAGGGCATGGACTGTCAACCGGCCAGCCCGGTTGTTGAGCGCATCCAGCGCCATATTCGAAGCAGCAGCCTGCTGCACATTGCCGTGCATGCTTTGCAGCAACACATCGCCACCCCAGCTAAACTGGCTGACATCAAAAAAGTCAATTTTGCGGCCCGCCAAATCCAGTTGCGCGCCATCGCCCAACACCACATCATCCTGAGCCTTCAGGCTCAGCTTTCCGCTAGGCAGCAGCACAGCAGTATCCAGCGTGAGTGAGCCACCGGCTTGCAGCGTCAGCGTGGCGCCCAGTGCTTCGCGCAAGGTCGCGTTATCAGCGGCAGCGACCACACCTGCGCCAGCCAGTGCGGTAATGTTGCCGCCAGCCTTGATGGTGTTGTCCGAACCTGCCTGCCCCGTCAGCTGCGGGGTGTTGATGCGAAGATCACCTCCGCTGTACTGCCAGGCTTTAGCAGCATCATCCCAGCCGCCACGCGTCGCATAGACGGACAGCGCCCCCTTGCGATTGGCTGTTATGCGCTCGCTGGCATTGAAATCCACGCTGTTAAAGCCGAGCATCAGACGATCTTGGCTGTTCAAACCATCGGCTTGGCTCTTTGGGCCAAAGCCGAATTCGATCTGCCGTGCATCCGTCACAAAGCGCCCCGCTCCTGTGCCCGCACCGCCCGTCACGATCTCGCCCGCTGGCGTGCGCGCGCCACTCCAGACCAAGGTATCGGTTTCAATACGCGCCACATCTGAGGCACTGCCGTAGCCATAGATGGCGGGCGTGCCCAGCACCAGTCGCTGCAGCGAAGACTTGCCACTGACGGGATCGAGCGTGCTTAGATTGATGGAGCCGTAGAAATTGACGGAGTCACGGGCCGTCAGCACCAAATTCTCCAATGCCGGTGCGCCGATGCTGGAATCACCACGCATCAGGCGATCCAAGATAGCCTGGTTGAGCGTCAGGCCCGCAGTCAGCAGGCCGGCATTTTCCGCCTGCTCCAGTGCTACGCCACTGCCCACATTGATCTTGCCCATAGCCAGCACCAGATTGCGCGCAGCATAGCTGACCGATTCGTCAAGCTGGAAGGACTTGTTCGTTGCCGCCGTGATTGTGCCTTCGGCATACAAACGTGTTTCACCACTGCAACTGTCCGCGCTGATGCCCCCGCAAACACCGATGTGCAAATAGCCTGCGCCACGCGATCCCCAGTCTGAATCGGCGGCCGATGGCAGCACATCCAGCCAGCCATTGCTCAGCGCCAGCACTCCAGTCTGTCCAGGCTGGAGAACAAAGCCTTGGCTGGAATCCCAAGGTGCTCGGCCCTTGCCCAGGGTGTCAATTCCGGCACCCTGTTCTACCGTGAGTCCGCTTTGGTTACTGCTGACGCCCAACAAAACCTGGCCGGCAGACAGCACAGCCCCCTTGCGCAAAATGATTTCGTCAGTGGTGCCCCCGCCCAGATTGACTTGCCAGGCGTTTTGCGTGGAGCTGTCGCTGACGGCCGCAAAAAGTGAAGAAGGATCCACCCCCAAGTTGATACCCGCAGCGCCCAGACCATTGAGCTCGCTAGCACGCACCGACAAGCCATCAAACCCTGCCGTGGCAGACGCCCCATCTGCCAGCACTTCGATCCTGGATGATTTGAGCACCACGCTGCCGCCGCGCCCATCGGCGGCAGGGGTGAAATCTGCAACACCCTGCGCAATACTCAGTTGTTTTTGTGCCTCCAGCGTGAGCTGGCGCGCATCGCGCTCAAGCTGTGGGCGCGGCACATTGTCACGCACCGCCCAGTCCAGACCAAATTGTGCGTAGCTGGTTTCGTTGTACTGCGAATAGCTGCGCAGAGTCTGCCCAGGCGTCAACACTGCCTGTGTGGTCAAGGTGTCGACAATCTCGGTGTTCGCCACTCCCAGGCGGGCTGCCGTGGTGTAGGAGCCGTTGCGCATGGCAATCGTGCTGCCAAAGCGTGCCTGCCCCACAGCCAGTCCATTGAGTTCCACCCGGAATGCACCCGGCAGCAGCGCATAGGTCGACGGCAGCAGTGTATAGGTGCCAGCCGCCAGGCCTGGAACTCCATCCCCGATGAAGATCTGACGCCCCACAGCGGGAGCGCCCGCCCCTTGCTCGCCACCAGCAGGAGCGGTACTCGCTTGCAAGCCAGGAACAATCGCATAGACGGGGTTGGTCGACAGCTGGGGCAGCACAAAGCTGCCGTCACTACGCGTCTGTACTAGCGGATGCAAGCGTGCATCTGTCGAGCCTCCACGGCCTTGCAAGAACCCCGCACCCTGCAAATCTCCGCCACCGCGCAAATCCAAGCGTGCGCCCGACTGCACATCGACTGCAGTGGCAGCGAGCAGCACATTTCCCATCGCGCCGCCCAACCCATAGTACAGCGCATCCGTGCCGTTGATCATGTAACTAAGGTTATCTATCGTGCCGCCATACGGCATGACCAAACCATGCGCGCTGACCGATGTCAGACTGCCTGGCAACAAAGTCACCCTGGATTCAAAGGTGTTGCTGCCGTTGCCCACACCAACGCCAATCTGGCCAAGCGGCGCCCGCAACACGCCACCTTGCTCGATATTGGCCGACAGCAAATTGAGCGCCCCAAAGGCCGAATAAGGCATGGGGGGATCGAGATCAGTTGTGCGCTCAATGCGCAAGCTGCGCGCCGGATCAGGCTCGACAACCGTGCTGCCCCACTGCGTGACCACCTCGCGGCGGCCAGCAATGATGTCTGCCCTAGCAAGGGTCACGGGATAAATCTGGCTGGCTGCCAGCACCATATCGCCAACGGTTGCTAGCGAGGTAGGCTGTTGCTCATTGACGCTTGACGCCAACATGCGGATATCCCCCTGGCTGCGCAACTCCACCGTCTCGAAGCCCGATTGTGTGAGCTTTTGCTCGCCGCTCTCCTGGCGCATAAAGCCCCAGGTACCAAAGGTCAGGGTATCGCGCACATCCAGCAACGAAGATTCAACCAGCAAGCGCGAGCCATCCACCACATCGGTCAAGGTCACAGCGGCTTGCATGGAGCTTCCAGGCACCGGCATGACAAAGTTGTCCCGACCTTGGCGCGTAGCACCTGCCAGACGCACATAAGGCGCGTCAAGCTTTACTTGTGCACCGCTCGTTGCACCATCGGGTAAGCTAATGCTGCGTGCCGTCAAGCGAAGGCTTTGGCTCAAGGCAAGATCCAGCCCCGGCTCCAGCGTAATCACACCGTTGGCCAACAGATCCAGCTGGCCAAATCCTCCCGCCTTAATACGATCCACGCCAATGCGCGAGTGGCCGTAGGTCAGGCCAGAGTTGGTCCGGGCAGGCCGTAGATCGGCGGCCAATAGCTCAGGCTGCTGGGTCTGCTGCACAAACAGATTACGGGCTTGGCGCACAGTGTCGGTGGGGCCGTCGGCATTGGCATAGTTCGGGGTTTCCAGAACCAGAGACAGACGACCGCCTGCGGCAGACTCGCCACCCGCTGCGGCGCGCATCTCGCCCTCCAAGTACAGGCCGTTAAAGCTGCTCAGGTGAATCAGGCCGCCATTGGAGGCCAGCTCCACTTCGCCTTGCATCGGGATATCGAGCACAGCCGAACTGCCCGAGGCGTTAAGCTTCGCTCCCGGTCGCACAACAATAAAGTTGTCAATGGCTTCGGCCACGCCCGCATCACCGGGATGTACGCCGCCGATCTGAATGCTGCCGCCTTCAAGCACCTTGCCATAACGCTTGCCTTGCGCATTGAGGGCCGAGGCTGCTATGCCCGAGACATCAAGTACAGCCTTCTCTCCAATCCAAACGGAGCGCTGATGCCCCTTGGAATCGGCCACTTCGCGCTCGCTCTTATAGCCCTGGGGGAGCACATCAATACGACCGCCAGCAGCCTGCAGGGTGCCTTCTATCGCAATTTGGCCATTGGCTGCAAGCTTGAGGGTCTGGCCCGCATCGACCGTGATACGGCTGCCTTCTCCTATGGACAGCGAGGCCATTGCCCCCGGCGCGATGCCAGCCATCAGCGCCAGGCTGGCGCCGCCGCGCCGCTTGAGTTGGCTTGCAACCGCATCTTCGATAAACAGCGGATCGAGTACAGGTGTGAGTGCTGCTGCCAATTCCCCGCCTGTGGCGATGCCTCGTGCAAGCTGCGTATCCAGGCGTAGCACCGGCTGCGTGACATCAATCACCGCGCCAGGTGCGACTACCAGGCCGCGCCCTCCGACAAGCTCATGGCGTGCGAAACCGCTATGGAAGAGTTCTGTGTCGAAAGACGTGACCGAGACCGATACGGCCACGGGCTGCTGCAGCATCAGTCCGGCGCGCAGCACCGTACCAGCAGCATAGGTCACGGCCTCAGAAGCCACTGCCCCCGCGAGCAGCATGCCGGTGGAGGGAACGACCGGAAAGCCATTCGCAAAGGCCGCGGGCACCACATAGTCTTTAGGAAAAGCCGTCCCCGTAAGTGCGCGAATTACGGTTCCCGCAGACAGTACCGGCAATGGAGTGCTCGCCCGGATCTGAAGCGTTCCGGCTGACGTGGTGATCGCGTAGAAGCTCGATGTCGGCCTGGGCGGAGTCCAATCCTCCGTCAATGTGACCCAACTGGCGGGATTGCTGCTCTGAATCTGCGGCGCACTGCCCATCAGCTCGCCGGGCATGGCGCGTGTACGGGTGAAGCTCACATCCATCGGCAGCACACCGCCGGCTTCAATGGTCAATGCATCCTGCAGCACGAGGTCGATTGGCGAGGTCTGACCCGCCTGCAGTGTGCCGTCGCCGCCGGGCACCTGCCCGCCGATGGCCACCGCATCTCCGGTCTGCAGATGCAATGTGCCTCCGCCCAACACCCCATGACCACGCAGCTCGCCACGTAGCACCAGCCGCTCGCCGCTGTCCACGGCCCCTAACAGGCCGCTAGCCACCAGGGTGATATCGCCCCCACGTCCGCCCTGCGTGCTGCCGTTGGCCCGCAGAGCGGCACCGGAGGAGACGTCGAGCAGCGCACCCTGATCCACCGTCACCCGGCCGCTGCTGCGCGCCGCAATGCGACCTCCATGGAGGAAGGGCAGGCCCGAAATATCGCCAGAGTCCAACTGCAAGTTGCTCCACAGTCCGCTTGCGTCCAAGGTCACGCCTTCGCCAATGACGATCTCACCATTCTTGATTGCGTTGATACTGCTGACCGTCCATCCTGCAGCCTGTCCACCCCAGGTATTGACCAGATCGCCCAAAGCAATCTGGCCACTGCGGGCAGTGAGGTTGGCCTGTACATCAACGCTGCTGGCATGCAGCGCGATCTGCCCCCCAGCAGCAACCTGCAAGGCCTGCTGCACGGTAACGGCATCCTTGGCATAGACCTGCAGACCACCCAAATTCTGTGCGTTGACCCATGTCGCATCCAGGCTCATGCCTGTGTCATTTTCCTGCCCTAAAGTGATCTCAGAAGCCACGGCCTGGGGCGAGTAAAGCAGCCCCTTCAGGCTGCTGTCATAGACCGGCAGCAAAGCACCTATGACCAACTGACCACGCTGCGCCACTGCGGTTTGCGCCTGCTGGTAGCCATCCAGGCCAGCATCGCGGCCACGCGTTTGCTGCGGACCCTGATAGACGCTGGTATCCAGATCACCGTTAAGCACAGCAGACTGCGTCGCCACAATCAAACGCCCTGCATCACGACCCACGGTGTAACCATTTTCCAGACGCGTTGCTGGAGCAACAAAGGGGTTGTAGTAGCTTTTCTTGGCCGCATCTCCCCAGCGTCCGCTTTCGGTTTCAAAGCCTTTGTACAAGCCGCTGTACTGCAGATCACCAGGCGCTGAGGACACGCTATACAACTGACCATCCATACCTTTGAGGAAGGTTTGATGAACATAACCTGTCTGCACATCCAGCGTTCCCCCCGCCAGGTTGATCAGGCTACCCGCCTGGGTCTTGAGCTCAGCGCCGGTGAATTGCACAATGCCGCCTTGAGCGGACCACTCGCCGACGCTGTGACCCGAAATTCCCAGATAGCCACCAACTTCGAGCAGACCGCCAGCGGTATACCAACGATCTGTCTCGTAGCCGTTGGTGCCCGCAGAGACCTTGACCAGATAGCGGCGATCAATCCAGATATCGCTATTGCGCAGCATGTCGCTATCGCGGTTCACCGGGGCGTCACGCTGCTCATTGCCCTGAACATTGATGAGAACGTTATTGGACTCCATCGCCACTTGCACGCCGACCGCACCGGAGACATCAAGCAGCGCGCGCTTGGCCAGCTCGGCCTTGGCTGCATTCACCAACACCTGGCCGCCAGTCGCCAGCGTCAGCGAATCGCTGACAAAGTCCACGGCACCCGCCGCGCTCTCGATCTGGATCAGCGATTGATCGCGCCGGTGAGCTACACCTTCGCCTACCTTTGCCGACTCTGCGATCAACGCGTCGCGCTGTGTGTCTAGTGCGGTGGCAGCCTTCTCATCCAGCACCACTGCGGTAACGCTGTCTTTGTCCAGCAACACCCGCGCTTGGGCATCGGTGGCGGCCGTGGTCAAGTGCACCGTGCCCCGGGTATGCACCGAGGTGGTGGCCACAGCCACGCCCTGCTGGCGCACATCGCGGCCCGTCATCGTGATGTCACCGGTGCTGGCCAGCAACAAGCCGCTGTTACTCACGGTTCCTGCCTGCGAGTTCGGGCTCAACAAAGGGGTGACGACACTACCTCGCGTCGTGGAGTTCTGATTTGCGTCCGAGCCCATGCCTTTCTTGATGACAAAAGCATCTCCGGTAGCCAGTACCGTCTGCCCTGCGGCCGTGTTGATGATGCCTTGGTTATGTGTATCGCGTCCCATCAGAATGACGTAACCACCACCTTCGGTCACCGAGCTGGACTTGCGCGTCGTGATCTGTGCGCCTTGTTGCACAACCACATCGCCGCTGGCTGCAGTGTGGCTGAAGCTGCTCGCCGTTGTCGTTAGATCGTTGGCGAAGGTGGGAATGCTCTGATTGCCTTGTGCTTCGCTATAGATACCCTTGGCAAACTGCCCATCATTCAACCCCACCGCAGCAGCCACCAGGTTACGCGTGTCAACTTGGCTCGATCCCGAGAAAACAATGCCATTGCGGTTGACTATCATGACCGTGCCGTCGGCCTTGATCTGCCCCTGGATCTGACTTGGCCTCGCTTGTGGGTCGTTGACGCGGTTGAGGACTGCCCAGTCTTTTTGCTGCTGAAACTCCACCGTGGTGTTCTTGCCCACGTTAAAAGTTTCCCAGTTCAGAATGGCCTTGTCCGCTGTCTGTTCGACAGCGACATGGGTTTTTCCATCCGCCACAGATTGCTTGGGCGCATTGGCATGCGTCCAGCCGGCAGTTAGGCTGTTACTGTCGATCTTCAGACCGCCCTCACCGAGACCGTCTGGTACGTTGCTGACCGCAGCTTGAGCCGCTGCACGAGCAGCCGCCTGCGCAGCCTGCTGCGCCGCGATACCGCGTGCTGCCATATTGAGATTAGTGATGGAGCGAGCCAGTTGCTCCTGTGACTTTTGCTGCTGCGCCCCCGGGTTGGTGGCCGACATCGCAGGCATTCCATTAGGCATCAAACCGGTTTGCGCGGCCGTGCTTTGGGCTACGCCCTTGGCTGCAAACCAGGCCCCGCTAAATGCGGTTTGCGCGCTGGCCGATGCCATGCTGCCACCAGCAATCAAAGCCAGTGCGATCGCTTGCGTGAGAGGCGCTTGCCGGAACACTCTTAGACCGCTGCATATATTGCGGGGATTTGAAAGAGCTTGGCTACTTGCGCGTGTATTCATCTGAGTTCTGCCCAATGGTTGAAGCGAAGCCATCTGGCTGCCCCATCCAGGTCAGCCATCTGCATGGAGCGAGACTCTGTGCAGCAGAGTCTCTCCGATATGGCTACAACGAACTGTTCATCGCAAACCCGCAAGAAATTGCTTTGTTTTTTCCCGCCGCAGGATAGTCACCAAAGAGTCATTAATCGCTGTTATTAAAAGGCGTAAGACGCGATTTCAATGGCACATCCAGCTTGTCTTCAGCTGCGGCTCTCTGTCTCAAAAGCAAGCAGGCCCTCAGCTCAATAGCACCAAGCCTCCAGGCAGCGATCTGGCATGGAGTGAGAAAGTGTGCTGGAGCTGTATCAACGCCAGATCCAGCGATGCAACTGCAAAGTTTCCGGTGACGTATTTTTCGCGGACCGCGGCATTTATCAATACCACGCGTCCAGGCCTGTAGCGATTGATTTCCTCAAGTACCTCAGCCAGTCGAATGTGCTTGAACACCAACATGCCGCGCCGCCAGGAAGACACGGCTGCGGCATCCACTCCCAAGATGCCGCTGACAGCAGCGCTGTCATATACCGCCTGCTGATGCGCCTTCAGCACTCTGCTGCCAGCCGGATGCGACAACTGCACCTGGCCTGCCAAGCAGGTCACGCAGACCTTTTTCCCCCAGAGACTGACCTCAAGCTGACCAGACTCTGTAAGGGCACGCCCCACACCAGCTTTGACAGCAAAAGGCCTAACCCCGGGCTGCACTTCAAGGGCCAACTCTCCGTGCAGCAAATGCAACCCAATGGTTTCGTCACCGTCCGTCTGCTGGCTGATAGTGGTGCGTGTATTGAGTGTGAGCTGCACACGCTCATTCACTGCCACCGTGCGCTGCTCACCCGCTGTCGTTCGGTAGTCTGCAGAAAGGTCAGATGCTGTAGGCCACAGCCCCAAGGGCGAGTAATTCACACCAACGACAGCCACGGCCATCGAAGCTACGCCGGCACCCAAAAACACGCGTCGCCCATGCGCCCGCTGGCGGACAGCGCGCTGGTGGTCGCTCACCAAGGTGGGCTGTGATTGCAACAACTGAGAGACCGGCTGTTTCAGCGCATTCCAACGATCTCTGGCCTCTTCATAAGCGCGCTGGTGCACCGGGCTGCTGCGCACCCATTGGCGGAAACTTTCCGCATCTTCGTGGCTTGCCACGCCGGAATGCAGCAGACGCAGCCATTGCCATGCCTGCTGTTGCAGCATATCGGACGTATGGTGAGCGTCGTTATCGGGTGTCTTGGTCATGTCATCCCCCCCGGCCCCAAAGCTGGGACGAGATCATTCTTCGCTGCCAATACTGCGCAGCATCTCTGCTTTCTCGTTCCATGAAGCTATGACGAATGGCGGCTCACAAACCCGCACTTATTTTCTTGCATGACCATCCATCTGCGCATTGAGTTCATCGTGAGCGCGCCGCAGTTCGTACTCAACCGTGCGCAGAGATATTCCAAGACGTCCGGCCACCTCTTTCTGCGTCACGTTTTCCCAGTGTACAAGCGCCATGATGACACGCCTGCGCTCGGGCATACGCGACATGATCTGCGACAACGCCGCGATATCCGAGCGGGCCTCGGCCACCCGCGCCGGGCAGGGAGCAGGATCAATCATTTCGTCAAGCAGGGCGTCAACTTCCTCGCCAGAGAGACAGCGGCGCTGACGGCGCTGAATATCCGCAGCAATATTGATGGCGATACGCATCAGATAGGCCGCAGGCTGCTCGATGGGACGCTGATCACCTCTATCCTTTACGCGCACCCAGGTGTCATGCAGGGCATCGCTGGCCAGATCGGCATTGCCCAGCACCTGTGTCAAGCGTCGCTTGAGATTGGAGTAGCTCTTATTGAGGTAGTCGAGCAAACCTGGAACCACTTCATCAGACATCTTCAAGGTGCTCCAAGTCGCCGATCACAGTCAACACCTCGCGCCCCCGGCTCCAACAACATGGTCATCGGTTGTCCACGCATCCAAGCAGGAGGAGTGAATCCCAACGGAAAACCTTGCAGGGCTTGCTGCAGCCATGCATCGCGCCGCGTATCACCAGTAGTACCCAGAACCTTTGCTTCGCTGACGTCTCCAGCCTCATCCAGTTGAAAACGCATCAACAGGCTATAGCTACCCGGCTTGGTGTGCGGATTACGACAGAGCAAATCCAGAATACGCGACTGCATCTCTCCCGCATGGGGACTTTTTGTCAGAAAACTGGACAGGCTGGGCAACACACCCTCAGCGCCCTCGCCCGCCTCCTTAAGCACAAAAGTGTGCCCGTGCTCTGACTGAAAGCTCTCCACCGTGAGACCCGTGCCTTGCAGCAGCACCTTGAGCGCCTGTTGTGGCGTCCACTGCCCACGGATAGCGTGCGAGTAGCGTTCTCGCAGCAAATCAGCGTCAAACAGTGCCGGCTGTCCCGACACCTTGCCATACTGCGCCAGCGCTTCAGATAACGGCTGAGCGGCAATATTGAAATCAAATACAGCAATGGCATTGGATGGTTTGGAAGAATGGGCGACAGCAGACATAGAAGAACGACTTGCAGAGCGACTCTCAGACGGCAGCGCCTGTGCATATACACACTGCATGGCTGCTATGGCAAACCAGGGAGCCCATTGGAGTCCCAGCCAGTGCTTTTCCATCAATGACCGCCAGCAGGGCGCGATAAGTCCCCCCATTCCCGCCTACGCAGCCCGGACCCCAATTCAGACATAAATTCAGTCCAACCATCTACATGAAAGAAAAACATGCGGATATTGGCAACAAACTGTGACAGCTTTGTGCAAGTGCCCCAATCGATATAAATATCTCATGTGCTGGCTCGCGAGCAGCTTTTCTTGCAAATGGCTGCAAATCGTCAGTTCCTCCACATATCGGGCTCGCATGCGCTCTCAGCTTCGGATGGGCTTTGTTGCATAACTCTACTCAAGGTAGAGCTTTCCCCCTACCCAGACGTAGTTATACAAAGGCCACCGTCTGGGGCATGCCCAACTCGGTAAATCGATTGAGGATGGATGTACGAGGCCTTGCGTAGTTAAGCAGGAGTCAACAGCCAGCTTTGGGGTGTGCAGTCTTGGACGTACACCGAACCGAAGCGCTACCGACTTGAAGGCAATCGAGACATAGAACAGCCGACTCTTAAACTTCCCAAAGAAGCCCTACAGCCTGGCTTGTCCGATGAGTAGCCCTTGCGCAATATCAAGCACACCGGCTTGGCATCAGCGATCGTTCAATGCACTGAGACATGCTCCTCCTCTGCATTAAAACTTATTGCACGAACACATCAAAGCCTTGCTCGAACTTTTTGAATTCGACTGCTTCCCCCCTAAAAAGCTGCACACTTTGAGACCTTCCCACATGTGGGCTCTCAGGTACACCAGATGTCTCAGGCAACCGTGCATTCCGCGCAGTCTTTCCATCGATGTGTGCACTTTTCGTACGAAGCGCACGAAAGGTCTTCATGACCTTTTCGACGTATTGTCGAGTTTCTGGATAGTTGGGGATTTGATTTCCTGCTCGTCGAACGGCTCCCTCGCCAGCGTTGTACGCTGCCAATGCCAGCTCGGTTTGCCCATTGAACCGGCGCATCAAGTCACTCAAAAGGCGACCACCGACATCTATGTTGACAGACAGCTTATGCAGCTTGCTTCTTAAGGTTTCCGCATCCGGTGCATGAACGCCATACCGTTGAGCAGTGCTTGGCATCAACTGCATAACACCAATAGCGCCCTTCGGTGAAACAGCCTTGGGATCGAACCTCGACTCAGTCTGTGCGACTGCGTGCAAGAGTGCGTACTCCAAGCCATGACGGTTTGCCGCGGACTCCAGCTCAGATCGGATCTCATCTGCAGGGCCTCGCTGCAACACTGGCGATGCGAGCCTTTGCGGAGACGGCTCACTCAGGTCTTGAAGCAACAGCTGGTAGCTTCCATCCAATGCACGATCGGAGAAATGAGCCGTCCCGCTCTCATCGAATGCCACATACACATCGGCAGCTTCTGCAGCTAGCGAGCCAGCTAACAGCAACATAACTAAAGAAATCTTAAGCACAAAAAACGTATGGAATAGTTACATTAGAAAACGATCTTACGCTTTTTTAATGATAATCATTACGATTTGGAAAGTAACCAAAGCCTTCCGGCCCTGATCTCTGAGACATGCGCAAGCGAGCAATCAGCTTTGCGGCATTCGAGCCATCAGCGCCAAAACGAGAGTTGAATGTGCGAATTCTGTTAGTCGAAGACGATAGCGAGGTCAGCTATTGGCTTGGTTCCAAGCTGCAGTCCAGCGGGCATGTCTGTATACAGGTTGAAAGTGGTGAGCAAGCGCTCGAAATACTGTGCCAAGAGGCCTTCGATGTCGTAGTGCTAGATCGCATGCTGCCCGGCATCGACGGCATCGAAGTATTGTCGCGACTGAGAGGCCGCCCTCACCCTCCAGTCATCATCCTGTCGACTCTTGACCATGCCAGCGAGCGTGTCTTGGGGCTGCGCGCCGGGGCAGACGACTATCTCGGTAAACCTTTCGACTTCCCGGAACTGCTCGTCCGTCTCGAATTGCTGGTGCGCCGAGCTGGAGCATCTCCATCACAAGGCACACGCTTAAGCGTACAGGATCTGCAAATTGATATGGTGCGACGTGCCGTATCTCGCTCCGGTCAAGCCATTGACCTGACCGACAAAGAGTATCAATTGCTGCAGACACTGGCAGAGCATCCAGGACAGATCGTGCCACGGGGAATGCTCCTCGAAAAAGTCTGGGGCTTGCAGTTTGATCCACAAACCAACCTGATCGACGTACACATTTCCAAGCTGCGAGCCAAAATCGACAAAGGCTTCGCAAGCCCTCTGCTCAAGACGGTACGAGCCGTCGGCTACGTTTTGGGTTGACCCATGCAAACTAGCCCCTTATCTACCGCCAGCAATGCATCACGGCTGATCGATGGATGTCGCAGGGCCTGGCACCCGTTTTGGCGCGACCATCGCCCCCCAAGTCCTACTGATACCGGCTCCCTGGCCTTGCTAATACGCACTAGCCATTTTCGCCAGGCAGGCTGCTTTGCATTTTTCTTTCTGCTCGTGACTTTAGGCTCAATCATCTGGGGCCAACACCTTCTGGAGCAGGTGCTGGTCACTCATGTCAAGGACATGGTGACCGCCGAAATCCGTACGCAGCAGATGCTAGATGCAAACGGCAATGCCGAGCGCCTGACTCAGGCCTTGCGCCATCGCGAAGCGGCAGCGCCAAGACGCGAACGTGCCACAGCAGTTCAGGCAGCAAATGGGCAGTTGCTGCATGGCCAAGCAGCACTGCTGTTCCCGTCCTTGTGCCAATCCGGCACCACCTCTTGCCACGGTTGGCTGCGCTCTCATCAACAAGACGCCGACGGCAGTGAGCACGAGTGGCTCGCTCACTCATACGCTTTGCCAGAAGGTGGGCGCTACATCATTGGCTATGACATCCTACCGATGCTAGATCGCATCTACCCGGTCCCGCTCGCAGCAGGACTCAGCGTCTTCATGGTGCTGCTAATCAGCCTTGGCGTCGGCTTGTGCTTCAGTCTTGCCGGCGTACGGCATATCAATCGCATCCGACAAGCCATGAGTCGTTTCGCCCGTGGCGACCTCAACAGCCGTGTGGATCTGCATCACAACAATGACGAATTCGGCCTCTTAGGCAAAGACGTCAACCATGCGTTAAAGCGAATCAATCACCTCATGGAAGCGATACGCAACGCCACAAACCACATCGCCCATGAGTTGCGCACACCTCTCACCCGCCTGCAGCAGCGACTGAGCAATATCGCCGATGCGGCCCAGGGCGATCGCGCGGTGGCGCTGGAGCTGCTTCAGGCCAAAGAGGAACTACAGCATATCCAGACCTTGTTCCGGACCGTCATGCGCATCAGCGAAATCGAGACGGGCCGCTGCCTGAACGAGCAATCAGCGATCGATACGCGTGGCCTCCTGAACGACCTGAAGGATTACTACGAGGTCCTAGCCGACCAGCGTGGCCTAACATTGACGGTAGCCATCGCCCCCAATCTGCCCGAGTTCGTCGGTGACAGAGCGCTGTTGCTACAAGCGCTGGTCAACCTTGTTGACAATGCTTTCAAGTACGCCCCGACGGGCAGCAATGTGCTACTTCTAGCGCGTGCGGACGCCACCCATATCGCGTTGGGCGTCGCAGACAAAGGCCCGGGCATAGATGCCGATCAACGCCCCCAGGCAGTGCTGCGTTTTCAGCGCTTGAACCAGGATCGCAGCATCCCCGGCTACGGATTGGGCCTGGCACTGGTGCAAGCGATCACAGATTTGCATGACGGCGAACTCGTGCTTGCCGACAACGACCTCCCTCCTATCTCATCTCAGCGCGGCTTGCAGGCACTGCTGCGCATCCCCGCCATGCCTGACGCCATGAACGTGAAGGATTCTTAATGGTCCGGTCGTTGTTTGTAAATGCGAAATGATTTTCAATACACCCTCTGCTGGCGGGCTGCTGTCCGCTATGAAGCAAACGCTCAACTCCCCATCACTTTCTGGAGCAATTAACGTGACCTCGCGCATTCGCCAATTTCTTCGAGACGAGAGCGGTGTGACCGCCATCGAGTACGGCATCCTCGCTGCCGCAATGGCCGCCGCTGTCGGTGTGATCTTCGGTGCAGACGGTGCTTTCATCACTGCACTTCGCGAAAAATTCAAAAGCATTGCCTCGGACATCACCAGTTCGGGCTCTGATATCAAGTCCGCCAAGTAAAGCACTCAATGGCCACGACACTCACGCTCGCTCATCTAGTGCTGACCCCTGCACTGGCGTGTGTCGTCGTGTCCGATCTGCTGTATCGACGAATTGCCAATCGACTGCTTCTGGTGCTGTTGACGTTCTGGCTGCTGTGCACCTGCATACAACTGTTCCAGGGAAATCTTGACCTTGCGTCGCTGGCTATCGGTGCCGGGATAGCCCTCGCTGTCCTCATCGCTGGCTATTTGCTGTTCGCCATCCACTGGATGGGCGCAGGCGATGCAAAGCTCATGGCTGTTCTTTGCTTGTGGATGGCCGATCAATCACTGCTTTTCATGATGGTCACGGCGCTGGTCGGTGGTCTGCTTGCGCTGATGCTGCCCCTGGTTTTAGCAATTGAACGCGGCATCGCCTGGGCCCTGATGCACATCGATGGCTGGCTTCCACGGCCCACGGTTCCCCTTCCGCACGCTTTGCGCGAGCAACCCCTGCCAGGCATCCCCTATGGGCTTGCCATTGCTGCAGGTGCACTGCTTGTGCTTTGGGGCAGCGTCTAGCGACCGCCCTCCAAGACAAACATTCGCTATGAGTACTTGATTTTGGTGAGTTTCATCGCCTCAAAATGCGAATGAAAGCACGAATCATTATTATTTAATATGAAAACACGTCCATTGATCCTGCTGGTTGGTGCCGTCACTCTCGCTTCAGCCAGCGCTTTGGTCGGTCGTGCGCTGATGCGCCCTCCCCCACCGGTAACCATCGTCAAAGAGGTTCCCGCCACCTCGCCCGTCGCGCCGCCGCTGCGCGTGCTGGCAGCAAGCCGCCTTCTGGAGAGCGGTGAATTCATAGCAGGCAACAGTCTGACGTGGAAGGAGCTTCCTTCGGACGAGATAGATGTTGATCAATGGACTGGAGCCACCGACACCGAGCGGCGCCGGATTGAACGAGAAATCTTCGGCTCCGCAATTCGTCACCCTCTCCAGGCAGGTGAGACGCTGCGCAGACCTTCGGTCGTCAAGCCTGGCGAGCCCGGCTTTCTATCCACCGTATTGCAACCAGGAAAGCGCGCCGTGTCCATTCCCACGACGGTCGTCACAAGCAATGCAGGCTTAGTCAGCGCAGGCGATCGGGTGGACGTCATTCTCAATTTAAATCGTGCGGATCTGCAGCCGCCGAACTCCCAGCCCAACAGCAACTTCAACCTGCTGGCAGCCCAGACCATCGTGCACGATGTGCGCGTTCTCGCCCTGGATAGTCACACGCAGGGCTTGGGTCCGGACGCGATCGCAGAGGAGACCACCACAGAGGATGCGAACAAGCGCAATCCTCGCGCTGCAGGAGCACCTGCAGTGCAGGCCCTGAAAAGGCGCGAAAGCGCGACGCTGGAAGTATCGCCGGCCGAAGCAGAACGACTCTCCCTGGCGCGTGAGGCGGGCACGCTGCAGCTTGCGCTGCGCGGAGTTCGCGAAAACCCAGGCGCCGGTAGGACTTCTAGCGCCGCCGTGCGCCTCGATGACGTCTCCACGGTGCTTGGTGCACCACCTTCGTCACCGGTCGCCAGCTACCGCGGCGCGGCCGTCGCTTACGAGCGACCTGCGCAACAGCCATGACCAACACGCTGGATGGTGACACCTACACCCTGGACCGTCTCGCCTCCACCGACTGCATACCTTCTTCCAAGCTCTGCCCATGAACTCCCAATCACCAAACCTTAGTGGCGCCTGCATGGTTAAGCGCATCGGCCTGGGCTTGGCCGTGACGCTAAGCCTGCTGCACACCACCCATGCCCAGCAGCAGCCTCTGCCTTCAATCAAAGCCAACAGCAATGCTGTACCTGCCACCCTCACACAAAGCAAACCGACCGAACAGCTGGAGCTGTTCGTCAGCCAGGGGCATTTGCTGAAGCTTCCCGCAGAAGCCTCCAAGGTGTTGGTCGCAGACCCTCGTATCGCAAACTTCCAGATGCCCGCTCGCAATCAGGTCTATGTGTTCGCTCTGGCTGCGGGAAAGACAACGTTGTACGCACTGGACAGTCACGACAATGTCATTGCCTCGGTGCTGGTCGAATCACGGCATAACCTACCGAGCCTGAAAGCCCAGGTCGAGCGGTCTGTCCCTGGAGCTCAAGTCGAGCTGGAGCCGGTGCTGGACAACCGGATGATCGTGCGCGGCAAAGTTCGTACGCCACTTGAAGCACGTCAAGTCGTTGAACAGGTGCAAGCCTATCTCGATAGCGCCACCGCCGTGTTGAGCAGAGGCGTTGCAGGCGGTGCCGGTGGAGCAGGTGCGGGCGGTGCAGCGGTCGCAGCCAATGCAGTGCGTTCGCGAAACGGCAACGACACCACGCCCAACGTGATCAATCAGCTGAAAGTCGAGCTCTCCTCCCAGGTCAACATTCAGGTGCGCGTCGTGGAGGTCTCTCGCTCGCTGTCCCATGAACTGGGCTTCGACTGGGCCACCGTACTCAATACCGGCAGTGGCTCCTGGGGGGTGATGACTGGCAGCGCAGCCGGTGCGTTCGCACCGGTGTCTACTGTCTCCACCTCGCTTTTCGACTCGGTCACCGGCCGCTCATTCTCCAGCCTGATCCCCGGCTCCAGCACTGCAAGGCTGGCGGCCGGAGGTTTCACAACAAGAGGCCGCTTCACCCTGGGCGGACTGATCTCAGCCCTCTCCAGCGAAGGCTTTGCCACGCTTTTGGCCGAGCCCAATCTGACGGCGCTATCCGGCGAAAGCGCCGCCTTTGCTGTCGGCGGAGAAGTTCCCATCGTCATCCTGACAAATAACAATGTCCAGATTGAATACAAATCGTACGGCGTGATCTTGCGCATGACGCCCACGCTGCTGTCACCCAATCGCATCAGCCTGCACATTGCACCTGAAGTGAGCGAGCTAACCGAGGATGGCGCCGTAAATCTCCAAGGCCTGACCATCCCCGCATTCCGAGTACGGCGCGCCGACACCACGGTCGAGCTGGCAAGCGGGCAGAGCTTTGCGCTCGCAGGCATGCTGCGCTCGACCGCCGCGCAAACGATTTCGGGGGTTCCGGGCCTCAGCAGCATCCCCTGGCTTGGTCGCATGTTCGAGAGCGAAGCCACGCAAAAAGCGGAAACCGAGCTGGTCATCATCGTGACCGCCAATGTGGTTGATCCCGTGAGCGCCGCTCAGCTGCAGGTGCCGGGTCAGGGTCTTCCTCAAATCGACAACAACCTTCCGCAGCAAGCAGCCATCGGCTACCTCTACTGATGCGAACGCCGCCCACCGCCATTCAGGAATCCGCCCCCATGCGCACCTCATTCTGCTATCCAAGGGTCTGGCAAGCTCTCGCCATTGCTATTGCGGCCACCTTGCTAACCGGCTGCGAGTCACCTCTGAATTCGACTCGCGCTCAGCGCTTCGGCTCCAGCGAGCCTCTCCAGGCCCCGCAAGTCGCACCTCGTGCGTTAGCTCTGGGACTCGTCACAACAGCTGACGGCCAGTCGCTGAGTCCCCAGTCCTTGCAGGCAGCCAACGCTCTGCTTACCCAGCAGGGTCGCATCGGTAATCAGACTCTGAGCATCACGCCCTTCAACGCACAGGGCGTCCCACTCGCTCAGCGCCTGGCCCAAGCCTTGGTGCGCAGCGGCGCTAGCGCCCCCATCGTGCTTGCCGTGCCGAAAGATGCCACAAGACTCGCCCAAGCTGAGGCCGCTGGCTGGACTCTTGAGCTGCAGTCGGAGGCCGTGGTCGTGGATACCGCCCGCTGTCAGATCGCAAACTCCAGCAACTGGACCATCCACCCTTACTACGGTGTCGGAGCGCTGGGCTGCGCCAACCGCGCCAACGTTGCAAGCATGGCAAGCGACCCGCGCGACTTGAATCGCCCCCGCACGCTCGAAGCTGCCGACGGCCGCGCAGCGGTGTTGCCCATCGAGCGCTACCAACGCGGCGAAGTCCGTGACCTGATCGACATCGACTTCGAGGAGTGACCATGGAACAGAACTCGTCACCTTTGCAATCGCGCTCCGTGCAGCTCGCCGTATTTATTGGCGCGCCCGATGCTGCGGCCATCGAAGATCAGCTCACGCGGCTGCAACGTAAGGCCGATGTCCTGATCCCAGGAGGAATCGCCGAGGCTGCGTCTTGGTGCGCATGCAATACCAGCCCGCAGGTGCTGGTCGTCGATATCGCCGGGCAGGCCCATCCTCTCGCCTCCCTTGTAGAACTCGCGGCTCAGTGCGGCCCCACCTGCCGTATTGTGGCCGTGGGTGTCCAGGACGATGTCATCTTGTACCGCCAGCTGCTAAGCGCTGGCATCTTCGACTATTTGCTCAAGCCACTGCGTCTGGATCTGCTGGCGGACACTCTGGCACGTGCAGATGACGACAGGCCTCTGGGACAAGGTGGTGTGGCCCGTAGTGGCCGTACCGTGGCCGTGATCGGGACCTCTGGGGGGCTCGGGGCTAGCACTCTGGTAGCGGCGCTGGGTCAATGGCTGGCCCAGGTCCAGCACGCCCCTTGCGTGCTTGTCGATTTCGACCGGCGACAGGCCGACTTGGCCCTTCTTCTGGGACTGGAGGCTGATACAGGGCTTGCTCATCTGCTCGATTCACCATCAATCGATCCACGTCTGCTGCAGCGTACGCTGCTCAGCGCCGGTGAGCCCTCATCGCCCTCGCGCCTGCAACTGCTGGCCCAGCGCCCCGGCCCAGAAACCCATGCCGATGCAAACCGCGTTCTGGAGCTGGGCGCGGGCTTGTGTCAGCTGTTTTCCCTGTCGCTGTGGGATTTGCCATCGCACCGACCGGTTGGCAGCGACGAGGTGCTGGCGCATGCCGAAGTCCGCATCGTGCTGACGCCGCTTAGCGTACAGGGAGCACGCAACACCCAGAGACTACTCGCAGATATTGGCGACGAAAGCGATGGACAGCAATTGCTGCTAGTTGCCAGCGGGGTGGCGCACGGTGGACAGTCCGTGCTTGAAACCCGCCAGTTCGAATCCTTTGTGGGCCGCAGCATTGACATTCATCTGCCATACACGGGAACGGCCCTTGCATCCAGCCTTTTGCAAGGGGCATTGAAGGCCCAGGTCGCACCGGACTATGCGCACGCGGTGGCTGCCATGGGTCGCCGCCTGCTCAATCTGCCGGCTAGCCCCGGAGTGCGCGCAAGCAGTTCTCTGGTTCAGCGCATCGCGCAGCAACTGAGACTGCGCAGCGCATCGCCACGCGCCACCACCTGAATCTGATGGGTCTATCACCATGATGCTGCTTCGCAAGACGCCCGCAACCACCAGCCCGCTCGCCTCACAACCGCCTCCGCTTTCCCATGCCGCAGCCCAACCCAGCGCACGGCCTTCGACTGCCGCTTCGCCGGCGCCGGTGCAGCAGCCCGGCGCACGCGCAGCAGAACCCGCAGCAAGCCGACGCACTACCGCACCGCCCGCAGCTCAACCACAAACGCTGACAGGCGAGCAGTCGAGCCATCGCCGCATCATCCGTGATGTGCTGTTCGAGCAGATCGATCCGCTCAAGGCCGCGGCTATGCCAAGGGAGCAGCTTCAAACCCAGATCGACGCACTGATTCGTCGCATCTGCGACGAGCAACGTCTTCAGCTTGCGAGCCAGGACGAGCACACCATTGCACGCCAAATGCTGGACGAGATGGTCGGTGTCGGGCCTATCGAGCCGCTGCTCGGTGACGACAGCGTCAACGACATCCTGGTCAACGGCGCCGGCCAGATCTTTGTCGAACGCTTTGGCAAACTGGAGCTGACCCCGATCACCTTTATCGACGAAGAACACGTCTTCAACACCGCGCAGCGCATCGCAGCGCGCGTCGGCCGTCGTATCGACGAAGCCAACCCCATGGTCGATGCCCGACTGCCCGATGGCAGCCGAGTGAACGTCATCACGCACCCGCTGGCACTGGACGGAACTACCATCTCCATCCGCAAGTTCATGCGACGTGACTTGTCACTGGAATCATTGGCCGAACGCGGCGCCATGTCCATGGACATGGCCGTGCTGCTGCGCCGCGCCATGGAAGCCCGCCTGAACGTAATCGTCTCGGGCGGTACCGGTGCAGGCAAGACCACACTGCTCAATGCGCTCTCCCAGCGCATCAGCACGGACGAACGCATCGTCACCATCGAAGATGCGGCAGAGCTGCAGTTGCAGCAGATCCATGTAGTGCGTCTGGAGACACGCCCAGAGAGTGCGGAAGGCACAGGCCGCATCGACCAGCGTGATCTACTCAAGAACGCGCTGCGCATGCGACCCGATCGCATCATTCTCGGTGAGGTGCGCGGCGGCGAGTGCTTTGACATGCTCCAGGCCATGAACACCGGCCATGACGGATCGCTTTGCACCGTGCATGCCAACACGCCTCGCGATGCGCTGTCGCGTCTGGAGAACATGGTGATGATGGCCAATATGCAGCTACCGCTGGCCGCCATCCGCCGCCAGATTGCCAGCGCAGTCGACCTCATCGTTCAGATCGAGCGCATGCGCGATGGCGGACGACGCCTAGTCTCCATCGTCGAGGTCTGCGGCATGGAGGAGGAAGTGATTCAAACCCAGGAACTGTTTGCCTTCCGCACCCGTCCTGGCGCACCGGCTGGCCAGGTGATAGGAGAGCACCTGGGATCAGGACTGCGGCCTAACTTCTACACAGAAAAGGCCCACCTGTTCGACCAGGCCCTGGTCTGATTCGTCCCTGCAACGCACCGATTGCCGCCCATGCTCGATCTGTTCACCCTGCTTATCTTTCTTCTTACGCTGGTGCTTTTCTATACCGTACGAACACTGAGCCGTCGCCAGCGTCGGGAGGAAGCCGTCACGCAGCGGCTTGAGCAATTGCGCCGTCAGCTTCAGCGCGAAACCTCGATGCCTGCCGCCATTTTGGCCGCAGCTGACTCGATCGCTCTTCCAAACGTCCCGAAGCTGCTCCCCGCATGGCCTTCGATGGGCCGCCGCCTTGAGCGCTTGCGTGCGGGTCTGACAGCACTGGGCTGGTGGAGCAATCTGCGCCCGCGCCTGCTGTTCAGCGCTTGTGGCGCATTGATTGCAGGACTGGTGCTGGCACGTATGACCGGCACTTCGCTGGCTCTTGCACTCGTCAGCAGCCCACTACTTTGGCTGATTGCAAGTGCCTGGGCCTACCAAAATTCCATGACCAAGCATCTCGCAGCCCTGGCACGCGCCCTGCCCGAAGCCATTGACGCTATCACGCGCATCTGCCGTTCTGGCGTCCCCCTGCAAAGCGCCTTTGGCATCGCCGCCGACCACCTTCAGGGACCTTTGGCGTCCGAGCTGCAACAGATTGAGCACTGGCTGAAGCTGGGGGTTTCGCTCAAGCAAGCCATGCAGCAATCGGCCGATCGCGTGCCGCTGGCCGAGTACCGCTTCTTTGCCGTAATCCTGATCATCAGCCAGGAATCGGGTGGTCGTCTGGGCGATACGCTGGAGCGCCTGGCCATCACGCTGCGCTCCCGTGCCGAACTGGGCATGAAGGTCCAGGCGAAGACCTCCGAAGCGCGTGCCTCGGCCAAGATCGTGGCGCTACTAGTACCCGGCGTGCTGCTCTACATGTATGCAAATTCCCCCGAGGATTTCCGCTTCATGTTCAATGATCCGGCTGGCACCAAGGTCATGACCTATGCAGCCGTGAGCGTGGGACTGGGTCTTCTGATCACCCATCTGATGGTCAAGCGCATTCGCTGAAGCCCACCTGCCATGACATCTCACTCCCTCGATTTTTCATTGATTCTGCTATTCGCGGTGTTCATCGCAGGCCTGTGCCTGATGCTGTGGTTGCTGCGAGCCGAGGCCCGTGGCAACCCATTGCACGAACGCCTTGGCAGCAAGCCCGCTGCCAATGCTGCTCAGGCCACGGCAGCCATTGCCCAGGACCACCATGCACCGTTACCACCAATGCTGCGCGCTGTTGCATCCCATGGCCTTCGAGTGGCCGGTACGGCGCAGGACCGCCAAACGGGTGAACGCCTGCTTGCCCAGGCGGGTTGGCGCCGCCCAGAGGCCTTGGGCCTGCTCATGGCCGCCAAATACAGCAGCGGTCTGCTGTTTTGCCTTGCGGCGCTGTTTCTGCTGCTCGGCCCCCAGAGCCGCACCGGTCTGACCGGCCTGGCCGTAGGTCTCATCGCCCTGTTCGCCGGGACGACTTTGCCTGAGCTGATGGTCAAGGTGCGCGCCGCTCGCCGCCACGAAGCGCTTTCACGCAGCATGCCCGATGCGCTGGATCTGATGGTGATTTGCGCCGAGGCCGGGCTGCCCTTCCCGCGCATCCTGAAGACCGTTTCGCGCGAGCTGGGCCTGAGCGCCCCCATCATGGCCGACGAGCTTGCCTACACCAGCGCCGAACTTCAGTTGCTCCCCGACCGTGCTGCGGCCCTGCGCCACCTGGCTGACCGCACCCGTGTACCTACCGTCGAAAGCATGGTCGGCTCGCTGATTCAGGCTGAACGCTATGGCACACCACTGGCACAGGCGCTGCGCACCATCGCAGAGGAAAGCCGCAGCCGCCTGATCCTCGAACTCGAAGAAAAGGCCGGCAAGCTGCCCGCCCAGCTCAGCGTTCCGCTGATGACACTGATTCTGCCCCCTGTCGTGGCCATCGTCGCGACCCCCGCGCTGATGCGCGTCGTCCGCTCCTTGATGCAATGAACTCGACTCCCTGCTCCACCGCCATGCGCCGCTTCTCCCTACAGCATTTCCCCGGCCAACATGCCCGCATAGTGATGCTGGTGGCCCTGAGTTCCCTGCTTTCGGCCTGCGGCGGCCTGACCATCCGCGCCGAGTCCGGATCAGGCCCGGCAACGCGCAACGTCGCCGCCAAGTCCACGCCCACCAGCACCGCAGCCACCGCACCGGCGCTGCCGCGCAGTGTAAAGAACCCCTCCTCAGACGGACTGCAACTGGCCAGACTGATGCGCGACCAGGCCCGTTACGAAGGCGCTGCCGAGATCTATGCTCAGTTGGAGCAGCGCGGCAGCCTGCAGCCACTGGAGCTGCTTGAGTACGCCAGCGTAGCGGCGCGTTTCCAAGCCCCGCAAGACAGCCTGGCCCTCTATGGTCGCGCTCGGCGCGCCCTGCGCGAAGCAGCCATCAGCCTCACGCCCGATGCCACTGCCACCCTTTGCAACGGCCTGGGTAGGGCCCGCATGGCCTTGAGCCAGACCGATGCGGCTCTTGCTGATTTCGATTGCACCCTCGCGGTCAAACCCGACGATGTGGTTGCCCTGAATGCCAAGGGCGTTCTGCTTGATGCACGCAGAGAGCATGAGCAAGCTCGGGCGCTGCTACAGCGAGCCAATGACATAGACCCCGCCGACCTGCGCGTGCTCAACAATCTGGCCTTGTCCCAACTGGCGAACGGCGATGCAGCCAAGGCCGTGCAGTTGCTGCTCCAGGCGACACAAAGCCGCCAGACTCCCTTGTGGGCTTCGCTGCAACTGAACCTGGCCTTCGCCCAGTGGCTGCAAGGACAGGATGATCGCGCAACCCGTTCGCTGTCCGCCCTGATGGACGAGGAACACGCCCGTCAGGCACTGGCCGATTTTGCAACCCGGCGCACACGCATCCGTGCTGGAAGCCCGGTAGCGGAAGAACTTCTGGCTGCCAGCCGCCAATGGCTGCCCCTGCGCGACAAGGCCGATCGTGGCTGAACGCAGACATTTCTTGCCGCGCCTGCCCGCAAAGCGGGCCCGCGGAGCCCTGGCCGTCGAGGCAGCATATGTGCTGCCCGTGATCATTGCCGCAGCCATGATGTTCATGGAGTTGGCCAATATCGGCCTGACCATCAATATGGGGGCCAGCGCGCTAGAGCGCGCAATCCAGAAGTTTCGCCACGACGGCGTCGAGACCCTGCAGCAGGGCCAGGACATGCAGGCCTTGCTGCGCACGCGCATGGCGCTGGCTTCGCACAACTACCTCAATGAAGACAATATCGCGACCATCGACATAGAACCCTATGCCACGCTGGACGCCATGGGGGGCGGCAATGCCGCAGCCCAGGAGAACAGCGCCGGAGCCAACTCCGGTGTCCCTTCGTGGCGCATCTCGGTCGATATCCGCAAGGATTTCATCACGCCCTTGCCGCGTCTGCTGGGCATGGACAGCAATGCGTTCCGCTACCGCTATCAGCAGGTGCTGGCCTATCTGCCAGCCCGCTCCACGGAGGCCGGGCAATGATTTCGTGGCCGCGGCATTTGGCTGACAGCATCCGCAACAGCCTTGCACGCTTTGGAAGCACCGACCATGCCTCAGTGGCAGTGGAAGCAGCCCTGGCACTGCCCATTCTGCTGGGCGTCGGTTTGCTGGGTGCAGATATGCAGCGCATCCAAACCGAGCGAATTCGGCTCGAGAATGCGGCGGGTGCCATGGCGGTCAACCTGGCTGCGCAGCCAGAACTTAGTGCCGCGGGCCTCAATGCGCTGTCCGCTGCTGCTATGCAAGGTCACGAGTCCAGCCAGCAACTGCTGATCCTCAGCGTGCGGCAGTCTGGGCGTGTCAACTGGGCTCTGCGCCGAGGCGGAGCCGACGGTCTGTGTCAGGCGCAGGCCATGCAAGGACGATACACCGGTGCCCTGCCTGAAGATCCACCGGCAAGCGATGCCGGCAACTCCGGCAGCAATGATGCCAGCACCTTATCCATGGTGGTAGTACGCGCCTGCCGCGATGCCAGCAGCATCCTATTGAGCAGTGGAATCGTAATTCCCTCACTGCTCGACACCACCGCCATTTACCGCGCTGGCACCGTCGATATCACGCTCGACGAGGCGCTTCAGAACGAGAGCAAAGCCAGCGGACTGGCTTATTCCGACAGCAGCCAATGAAGACCGCCCCGAGCCTGCCCCCATGCACATTTCTCCCTCTCTGACGAATCAAGGCCGACAACAAGGCGCAGCCGCCGTGCTCATGCTGTTGCTAATCACCGCAGTGGTTGCCCTGGCCGCCTACGGCACCGACAGCACTCGCACGACAGCCGGTGCAGCGCAGCTCAAGCGTGCCACCGATGCGGCAGCACTCGCCGCTGCACAGGCCTATGCCGCCAACAGTAGCGCCAATATCCAGGCCATTGCTGAGAAGTACGTCAATGCCAATCTGGGCATGGACTTTTCCCAGACCGGCCGCCAACTGCGCATCACTACCGAAGCCTTCAGCTATGGCAGCAATGCGGATCCTGCTGTGCGCGTCAAAGCCACCTTTGAAGCGTCCACCCTGCTTCAGGGCTCCGGACCTCAAGATGTCGGCGTCCAGTCTGCCGCAGCGGCACTGCAGAAAACGCTGGAAGTCGCCCTAGCATTACCCAACACCTTGAGCGAGGACGCCGGCAACCTGCAAGCGCTGCGACGCCTCGGCAAGACCTTTGCCCGGGATCTTATCGAAGGGCGGGACAGTGCCTATCTGTCTCTGGTTCCCTACAGCCAATCCGTCAATGTCTACGACGCCAACCAGCCCAACCGCATTCGCCAATGGGCTCTGGCGGGTGCGCTAACTCCTGTGGAGCTGACCTCACTTTTTCGCAGCGGCTACGCCAGCCTGGCAGATAACCGCATTCCCGATCGCCGCGCCAACCTGCTTTGTGTCTATCGAGGCCTGAATATGGGAGAGAACTACTTCTGGACCCAGGGACCAGCCGGCCAGTATCAGATCCACTATCGTCACGATCTACCTATCAACGGCAGCCCGGGCGCTCCTCCCATCAGCTGGCGCGGGCCCAACCCCGACTTCGGCCAGGCCACCGGCGTCAACGATACCCGCTGGATGACCGCCGACCGCGGCTGCCCCCACGCAGCCCTGCTTCCGCTGACCAACGATCTGAACAAGATCAACGACCGGTTGGACATCATGTCCACCCGCTTCAACACCAACTACGCCATCGCACTGGGCTGGGCGGCTGCAGCCCTGTCGCCGGCGTTTCAGGGTGGCGCAGGCTGGGGACTGAACGACGAGCTGCCCCGGAAATTCCAGCCCGACGGCGGCAACAGCTACAAAGCTATTGTGTTTCTCGTCAACTCCACCGACATGCTGTGGTTCGACACGGACAGCTACAACAGCTACGTGGGTAAGCCCACCAACGGCTGCCCCGCCAATGGCAGCGAATGCAGGGACGAGGGCATCATCACTCGCCGCTTCGCCAATCTGTGCAGCAGCCTGCGTGACAAGGAAGTGCGCGTCTTCTTCATCACCGTCGGCAACGACGAGGCCAAAGATGACGACGGCGATCAAGTGGCCAGCGCATCCGCGTTTCGCCGCATTGCCGGAGCAGGACTGCAGAACTGCGCCGTCAAGAGCACCGACCTCACTTACTACAACGGGCGTGACTTCGCCACCGCTGAAGGGCGCTTTGAAGAACGCCTGGAACAAATCGTCACCGAAGTGCGCCAAGCCAGCTCCTACGTCAAGTTGATCGAGTGATCTTCCCACGCTCGCCTCATCGCTCGCCCACCTTTTTACTTCTTCCGCCATCGTCATGACCCTCCGTCCTCGCTCCCAGCTTCGACCCTTCCGCGCCCTGGCCCTGGAGCCACGCATCCTGCTGGATGCCGCCGTAGTAGAGACGGCCAAAGAAGTCGCTCAGCAATCCAGCGAGGCAGCGGACTGGGACAGCCCAGGCTTCTCCGCAACGCCGGTGGACATGAACCTGACCGTGACTGACACCAACGACGAGTTCCCAGCCATCGATCTATTCAACGATGTCAGTGTGGAGCCCAACTCCATCTGGGGTGAGGATGAAACCAATATCGACGAGGAGACCGGCGAACTCATCAGCCGCCCGCTACGCGATCTGACCATCACCGTCAGCGCCACCGGTGCCTCGCACGCACTGGTGGTGGACGGCACGACCATAGCTCTGCAAAGTACCGAGTTGCCGGGCACCACGGCAAACAGCTTCTACACCTATACCGTCTCTGTCAGCGGCAACACGACCACCATCGTCGTCGCCATCAACTCGTCGAATCTCCCCGTGGCCCGCACCTCCGAAGGGGCAGCCGCATTGATCGACAGCATCGCCTACCAGGCCCAGGACCTCGGCGTCGCCACTGGCGATCTGTCCGTCAGCCTCAAACTGGACGACACCAGCGGCGCAGCTGCTGAAGGACGTATTACCTCCACCATCCATATCACGCGCGACAGCGATCTGCCGGTTGCGCCAGGTCTCACAACGCAGCCCACGTTGGAAGCGGCTGAGACTTTTGATGGCAGCAAAGGTTTGCCGGGCGCCGATCAGGTGACATATTCAACGAACGGGAAATATGCGTACTCCGCTGGTGCCGGCACTTTTGCGACCTTCTCGGTCGATGCCACAGGCCGCCTGGCGCTGATCGACAGCATCTCGGTCGCCAACCTGGGCAGCGTCGAGACCCTGATTGCCAGCAGCGACGGGAAATCTCTCTACAGTCTCTCAACCAACGGCCAGTTGGTGGAGATGAGCATCAACGCCAACGGCACGCTCAGCCATGTGGGCACCTATGCCGTGAGTTCGAACTCCTCCGGCAGTCTGGCGATCTCGGCCGACGGCTCCCAGCTCTATGCAGATGGGGGTGACAACCAGCGGGCCGTGCAAATCTACGCCCGCGACACCACCACCGGCAGGCTGCTCGTCTCGCAGCATCTCCCCAGCATCACCGTTTCTGGTACGGCCTACGATGCCCTCAATGGCGGCGCTGGCAACTACAGCGGCGCAAGCGTCAGCATCGCGCGCAGCAGCGGGGCCAATATCAAGGACGGCTACAGCTTTGCCACCCTCTACTACTACGACGAACAAGACCGCAGCAGCGGCACGCTGAGCTACCGTGACGGCGAGATCTTCTATGACGATTATTCGGGCAGCGAGAAATCAATCGCCACATTCACCGTCGCTGACGGCACCCTGAACATCAGTTTCACCGCCGAGGTCAGCACCAGGATGGTCAACAGGGTACTGAATCAGATCAGCTTTCAGACCAGCGACAGCACAAGCGTGGTCATGGCGCTGAAGGTCGACAGCTATGCCCAGAGCGTGTTGCTCGATGGTGGTTCATATGAACTGCAGCCCGTCCAAGCCATTAACGACGCCATCCGGCAAACCACCATCATTCAGGCTGGCAACTACCTTTATGTCGTCAACAATGGCGGCAGCCTCTGGGATAACCGCACGCTGGAGGTCTATCAACGCAACAGCGATGGCAAATGGACGGTTCTCGACAACGTCACCAAGCTCAATGCCGAAACCGACTGGGGCAGCACCTCAGACCCGATTGCAGTATCAGCAGACGGGTTGTACGTATATGTCAGCGCACATGGTTCCGGCACGCTGGATGTGTACCAGCTGAACACGACCTCAGGCTTCCTCAGCCCGGTCAACTCCATCGCCCTGAGCGGCCAGGCCGAGAATGCAGCCAGCATCAGCCTCAGTGACGACGGCAAGGCCTTATACGTCGTCACGGATGACGGCACCGCAAGTGTCTATGCAGTCTCTGGCAGCCGACTGACTCTGCAGGGCAGCGTCGTGGGCATTGCCAGCGGCGACATGTCACTGTCCCGCGATGGCCTCTCTCTTATCGTTGCCAATGGTGAAGGCATCACCCGCTATAGCCTGGCGCGAAGCCTCACCCTCGGTGACAGCCTGACGTTCGCCGACCGGCTGACGCTCTCGGATGCCAACTCAGACGAGCTCTCCAATCACAGCGGCGACTACAACGGAGCCAGCATCGTCATCACGCCCAGTGTTGCCAGTGGAGCCTTTTCGCTGATCGAAAGTAGCGGCCTGAAGCTGAGCGCCGGCACCATCCTCTACAACGATGCCGCCATCGCTACGTTCGCGACCGCGGCCGATGGCACACTGACTGTGACCTTCACGGCAGCCACCAGCACAGCCGTGGCCAACCAGGTTCTGCAGCAGATCACGTATACCAATGCTGATCCTGGCACAGCTGGCACTCTGATCACCCTGAGCCTCCAAGCCAGCGATGGAATGCTGACCAGCGAAACGCAAACGATCACCTTACGCGTGAACACTCTGCCCACCCTGGACACAGACGTCGCCACCGGCTACCTGTTGCGCAATGTGACAAGCGACAGCGCATACAGCTTCACCTTGTTCTCAGGACTGTTCGGAGACCTCGACGGCGACGTGCTGACCTGGACCGTCAGCGGCCTTCCCCAGGGACTGACTTTCAATGCGCAGACACGGACCATCTCCGGCATCACGTCGCAAACCGGCACTTTCACCCTACTGGTCAGCGTCACCGATGCGAGCGGTCACCGTGCCAGCGTCGAGCTGGCCCTGGACGTGGTTCAGATCGCCAATCGGGCGCCCGAAGTCAATGCGGATATCAGCACCACTCTGAGCTCTTTCACCGAGAGCCAGTACGGCAACCTCACTCTTGACAGCAAGCTGTTCACCGACGCTGATGCCGTCTATGGCGATACGCTGAGCTGGAGCGTTTCGGGATTGCCGCAAGGGCTGAGCTTCGATGCTGCGACCCTTACCATTACCGGAGCCGCCAGCGCCGTGGGAAACTACCTCCTGACCGTCACCGCGACGGATAGCGCTGGCAAGACCGCTCAGGCCGAGCTGACGCTACGCGTCATAGGATCTGCTGAAGCTGCCAACCACGCGCCCGGTCTCAGCGCCGATGCCAGCTCACTGGTTTATGCCAACGGTAGCTTGAGCGGCTACGGCGCCAACGGCACCTACATCAACGGCTTGGTTCTGTCTGGCGATGAAACCATCCTGACCGTGGCCAGCAGCACTGGCAACAACGGCAACGGCGACCACTTCCTAAACATCTACCGCCGAGACACCGCCACCGGAGCGCTAACCTTGCTCCAGGTATTCAAGCAAGGAGCGTCGGACGACCCGAACACCAGCGTCATCGAGGTCGATGGCCTGCAGAACGTTACCTCCGTGACCTACTCTGCAGATGGCAAGCAACTGTTCCTGACCGGCTACAACAGCACCGGCAATGCCAACAGCCACGCACTGGTCGCGTTCAATGTCAATGACGATGGCACATTGAGCTATCTGGGCCATTCCGACAATCTTGCCGAGAAAATTCTGCATGTCAGCGTAGACGAGACAAGCGGTGCACTTTATGCACTCTCCGCTAACCGGATATATGTCTACAGCGCGGGAAGTGATGGGAAATTCAGCATGCTGGGCACCTACGCCCCCGACAGCAGCTTTGGCACCGCCGTGACGATGCGGGTTGAAGGCGATACGGCCTATGTCCTTTCCGGGTCCCGCTTGACGCTCTACCGTATTGCCGACGACGGCCTTCTGAGCTATTCGGGCCAGCTGATACGCAGCAACGCCACGCTGACCTACACCGACGCATCGGGGGCAAGTGGTGAAGTCTTCACCATGCCCAGCAACAACGCCTTCTCCGGTGCCGTTTCGATGACGGTCTCGGCGGATGGCTACATCTATCTGGTCACAACCAACGGCTACCTGACGACACTGCACTACGACAGTGCAGCCAATGATCTGCGTTATGTGGAAGCCAGCGGCGTGACCAGCTTCTTCGGAGGTCAGCAGGCCTACGGAGTGACAGTGTCGGCAGATGGGACAGCGCTCTATGTGGTGTCTGCTGCAACCTCCAACCTGCTGATCTTCAGCATCGGCGACGATGGAAAGCCCGTAAACGGTCGCACACTGGGCATCAACGGCGGCGGATCCAGAGTTGTGGTCAGCGCCGATGGCTCCTCCGTGTATGTCGGAAAGCACATGTTCTTTGGCACGGTTACGCTGAGCAGCGTACAGGCCAACGGCATCGGATCCTCCTATACCGAAGGAGGTGCAGCAATCCTGCCGGCCGCCTCCATCACCCTGTCGGATCTGGAGTACGACTCACTGGAAAATGGCTCAGGCAATTACAAGGGTGGCACCATCACAATTGCCCGAAGCGGCGGCGACAACCCACTGGACATCTTTGGGTTTTCTGACGGCAATGGTCTTGCGCTGGGCAATGGATCGCTCACACTCGACGGCGCCGAGATCGCAAGCTTCGAGAGCAAGAATGGCAGGCTAACAATCACCTTCAGTGCCAATGTGAGCAGCGCCACGGCCAACGCCGTGCTGCAGCAGATCAGCTACCGCAACGACAGCGACAATCCAGGCAGCCAGATCACACTACAGGTCACAGCTGGTGACGAATACACCAGCAGCTCCATCGATGTGAAGCTGGCTGTGACCGAGATCAACAATGCGCCATCGCTAAGCGCCACGCCCATTGAGGCAACTTACGTGAGCGGCGCGGCAAGCGGCGTGAAGCTCTTTGAGGACACCCAAGTCTCTGCCGGCGAGCCATCGCAAACCATACGTGCACTGCAGCTGACCGTCACCGGTCTCAGCAGTACAGGCGTTGAGTCCCTCACCATCGACGGAACCACGATTGCCCTGAGCAGTGGCTCACGCACCACCACCAACGGCTATGGCGTATCCGTCAGCTTCAACAGCGAAACGGGCAGCGCCACGGTCAGCATCACCAGCAGCGCTGGCATGGCGGTAGCGGATGTTGCCAAGCTGGTGGACAACATCACATACACCAGCAACGCCGACACCAGTGGCAGCCGCACGGTTACGCTGACGACGATACAGGACAACGGAGGCACCAGTCATGGCGGCGTTGATACAGCCATGCTGGCCATTGCTGCCACCGTAACGCTGGGAACTGCAAACACTGCTCCGACTCTGACCGGCACCGGCAGCAGCGTGGCCTATATCGAGAATGAAACTGCGGTTGAACTGTTCAGCGGCACCCTCATTGACACCGGCGAGAGCGGCCAGACCATTGCCAGCCTGAGACTGACGGTATCCGGCCTGGCGGATGGACAGCACGAGACTTTGCGCATCGACGGCACGACCGTTGCACTGACGCATGGCAGCGTGGTCACCACAGTCAATGGCCACATCGTCACGGTGACCCTGGAAAACGGTAGCGCGGTAGTGAGCATTTCCAGCTCCAACGCCAGCGGTATTGCTGTGGCCGAGATGCAGGCTATCGTCAATGCAATCAGCTACGCCAACAGCAGCGAAGACCCCACCGAAGGCAGCAGGGTGATCACCCTGAGCAGCTTGAGCGACAACGGCGGCCATGCCAATGGCGGCTCCGACACAAGCGCGCTCGACATCCGCGCCACGGTGGAGGTCATCGCGGTGAACGACGCACCACTGCTGCAGTCAACGCCCACCCAGGCGGTGTACGCAGCCAGCGGGAGCAGCGCGGCGCTGTTTTTCGACACACGCATCAGCACCGTTGAGAGCAGCCAGTCCATCAGCGCAATCACCGTTACTGCGAGTGGCTTGCTCAATGGACGCAACGAGACGCTGACGGTAGACGGCACCAGAATTGTGCTGGTGAACGACACGACAGCGACGGCCAGCGGGTACAGCGTCACAGTCAGCGTGGACAGCGCTGGCACAGCGACCGTAATCATTGGCACCACCGTCCCAGGGGGCAATGCAAGCGGCATCTCTGCAGCCGATGCGGCAGCGCTGATCAATGGCATCTCGTATGTCAATGTCAGCGGAACCTATTCGGCGGGAGAGCGTGGCTTTACCCTAGCTGTGCAAGATAGCGGTGGTACCGCTCATGGGGGTAGCGACAGCACCGGACTTAGAGTCTCTGCCCGCCTGCTGCTGGAGAACAACAGCGCTCCCGTGCTGAGCAGCACACCGGACCATGACAACCTGGTGCTGGTTGAAAGCTACAAGGACATATCTGGCCTGACGAACGTGATTGCCACGGCACTCAACACCAGCGGGACCGTGCTGTATGCGATTTCCAGCGAGGGGGCCATCGCCATTTTCAGCCGCAACGCGAGCACAGGAGCACTGGTGTATGGGGAAACCGTATCCAGTGGACTGAGTAGCGCCAGCGATGTGCAGTTCAGCGCCGACGGTCGCAACCTGTACGTGTTGGGCAACACTGGCGATGCCATCGCGATCTTCGCCCGCTCCGCTGTCGATGACAGCCTGCAATCTGTGCAGCTGCTTGAAACGACAAGCGTGCAGGACTTTGCCGTCGCCGCCGATGGAGCACTCTATGTGGTGGACGGCAACTACTCCGGTCTGCTGGTCTACACCTGGAACGAAGACGGCCAGTATGTCCTGGTGCAGCAGATTGCCGCAAACGCCAACAGCGAACCCTATCTGTTCACAGGTGTCGATGTGGAAGTGGTGGGCGAGCACGTCTATGTCATCACGGACCCTGCTGCCACCGGGCTGGCAGACACGCTGATCGTCTACAGCCGAGCCTCAGACGGCAAACTCGGCAATGCCGTCTACCTGCGCGACGGCGCAGACGGCAGCAATGCGGTGCTGCGCGATCCGCTGGATCTGGCGGTATCCAGCGACGGCAACACCATCTATGTGGCCACGGCCAGCGGGGTCAGCATCTTCAGCATAGCCAACGGCATGCTTACGCAAACAGGCACCATCAGCGGCTTGAGCGACATTCACGCCATTGCGCTGGCCAGCGACGGTGTCACGCTGTACGTCAGCAGCGGCGAAAGCATCAGCCGCTATGACGTGCGTGATGCGACTGCCACCGTATTGCTGCAAACACTGACGGATATCGGAGACGTCACCAGCCTGAGCACGGCAGCCAACGGCACCTTGATCGCCAGCGCTGGCGACAGTCTGGAGAACCTGCAAAACGGCCTGGTTCCGAGTCTTGCCATCAACTACCAGGAGCATGGGCATCAGCTCATTGCAAGTAACCTGACGCTGGCAGATGCCGAACACGACGCCATGAACGACGGCACCGGCAACTACCAGGGCGCGAGCTTGACGGTGACACGCAGTGGTGGCGCGCAGCCGGATGACAGCTACGCCCTGATCGCAGGCAATGGCTTGAGTGTCGACAACGGACAAGTGCTGCACGACGGCACCGTCGTTGCCAGCTTTCTAGTGGAGAACGGGCGGCTCACGATTGCCTTCACCAGCAATGCAAGCGGGGCCATTGCCAACCAGGTTCTGCAGCAGATCAGCTATCACAACACAAGCAACGACCCCGGCCCCAATGTGAGCCTGGTGCTGACGGTTGCAGATGCTTATAGTTCAAGCGACAGCGTCACACTGGAGCTTGCCGTCACGCAAGTCAACGATGCACCCACACTCACTTCCAAGGGAGCGACTGCCACATACACCGAAGGCGCAGGACCCACTGCGCTATTCAGCGACACCCTTGTTTCCACCATCGAAGCCGGTCAGTCCATCACAGGCCTGACGCTTGCCGTTGCCGGGGTGACCGACGGCGGTAACGAAACCCTGACCATAGACGGCACTGTCATTAAGCTTACCACCGGCTCGGGCACAACCACCAGCGGCTATGCCTATAGCGTCTCCTTGACCGATGGCACTGCCAGCATCACGATAACGACCGGCGCGGGTGTTACCTCGCAAACGGCGGCAACGCTGGTGGACGGCATCGCCTATGCCCACACCAGCAACGACCCCACATCCGGTACACGCAGCATCACACTGACTGGCCTTCAAGACAGCGGAGGCACGGATCATGGCGGTGCCGACAGCGCGCCGCTGGCAGTGGCTGCCAGCGTCACGCTCATTGCGGTCAACGACGCCCCTTCCGCGACCGCGAGCGGCCTGAAGGCGAACTTCACCGAGGGAGACTCCGCCGTCAGCCTGTTCAGCGGCGCGGCAGTCTCGACCATCGAAGCCGAGCAGCGCATCACAGGTATGACTCTTACGGTTGCAGGCCTGGCAGACGGCAGCAACGAGTCATTGACGATTGCAGGCGCTCGGATCGCTCTGGTGTCGGGCACCACCACTGTCAACGGCTACATCATCGAGGTCAGCACTCGAGACGGCATCGCGACAGTGACCGTGACCAGCGCGGCAGGCCTCAGCGCCGACGCTGCTGCTGCTTTGATTGACGGCCTGGCCTACGCCAACAACAGCTCGAACCCGAGCGAAAACCTGCGCACAATCACTCTGACATCCATCACCGACAGCGGCGGCGGAGCCGACACGAGCGCACTGGCGATCACCGCGACAGTAGAAGTCCTGTCTGTAAACGAAGCCCCAGTCGCCACCGACGAGGCCTTCCAGCTCAACGCCGCCACCTGGACCGGCGGCTACAGCGTGACCTTGCCCGCCACGCTTTTCAACGATGGCGATGGCGACCTCTTGTCATGGAGCGTCAGCGGACTGCCCGCAGGGCTGGTCTTCAACGCCGAAAACCGCACCATCAGCGGCAATGTCACGGCTTCGCCGGGCGACTACAGCCTGATCGTGGTGGTAACCGACCCTAGCGGAGAAACGGCGTCGCGAACGCTGACACTGACTGTGGATGCCCTCGCATATATCGCCCCGGCAACTCTGACCGCTGCGGACTCGTCAAGCAACGGCAGCACGCCAACGCAAGCTCCGCTGTCGAGTGCATTGGCCATGGACAGGACCACCTCCAGCCCGGCGCACGAGAACCTGAAAGACTTCCTCAAAGCTGCATCCACTGGCACCTTTGCCCATTCAGGCGAACTGCTCGATTCCCTGTTGCCGCCCGCCTGGAGCGATGCGCCAGGCGAACCAGCAAGCATGCGTCTGGCTGACGGCAGCACCTCGACCTTGGCCGTGCTGGCCACATCTGAAGGACCCGATCTGGCCGTTCGCCAGACCTCGGTTTCCGGCCACTGGACCTATGACCCGGCGGCCAACCGCATGGTCTTCAAGCTTCCTGCCGGGCTTTTCGCCAGCAGGGTTGCGGTGTTGTCGATTGAATTGCACACATCCGACGGCAGTGCGCTACCGAGCGGTCTGCGCTTGGACACGGTCGGCGGCAGCCTGTCCATCGCAGGTATGCGAAGCGCAAGCATGGATCTGCAACTGTTGCTGAAAACGGCCGATGGCCGAAGCCTCAGCCTGCCGGTGCACATAGATCCAGCCAGAACAGCAATTCATGGCGGCGTTCCCGCAAAGGATGCACTCCACGCCAAGCCCGCACTGACCGAGCAGTTGCGCCATGGTCCGGCCACCGACCTGCTGGCCCAGGCGCGCGCGCTTCTGTCCAGGCTGGCCGATGACACCCCTCAGGCAAATCAGCCCAGCGACGCCGTGAGCCCGGACTTCAAGGCGTGATCCCGTTAATCGGCCAGCCTCTCCCTCTAACAACTGCTTTCAACCGAACAATTTTCGCCGCATCATGAGCATGAACCAGCTATTTCATTCGTCCGCACACAGCCTTCCTCGTGCCACCTCCCGCACCTGGGCTCTGAGCCTGATTGCCGTCGCTGCACTGGCAGGCTGCGCTGTATCGCCACCCGGCCCTCTGAGCAACACCGACCTGCTTGAGCAAGCCAGCAGTGACCGGCGTGCCATGTTCGCCGCCCAGGAGCCCATCAGTGCGGCAGTGACGCTCGACGAGGCTATTGCACGCGCCGTCAAATACAACCTCCAGCAACGGCTTGCATTGATGGAGCGCGCTCTGGAAGACGATCTGGTGGACGTACAGAAGCAGGGAATGCTGCCCAAACTGACGGCGCGCGCCGGCCTGCGCACGCGCAGCAACGACTATGGATCGTCCAGCCAATCGCTGGCCACTGGCACGCAATCGCTGGTGCCATCCACCAGCCAGGAACGCAACGGCCAGAATGCCGACCTGCAACTCACCTGGAATGTCTTGGACTTCGGCCTGAGCTATTTCGGTGCCAAGGCCCAGAGCAACAAGGCAATGGCCGCCGAGGAGCGTCGTCGCAGGGTGGTTGCCGACATCATCCGCGAAACCCGCGCAGCCTACTGGAGTGCAGTGACAGCCGAGCGGCTGAAGGATCAGGTAAGCACCACACTGGCACAGGCACGCCAGACCCTGGACTATGCACGCCAGACACAAGAAAAGCGTCTGGTAGCCCCCATAGTCGCACTGCGCTATCAGCGTGATCTGCTGAACATGGTGCGTCAGACCGAGGCTTTAAACAATGAGCTAGCCCAAGCCAAGGCCAAGTTGGCAGCACTGATGAACCTCCCTCCAGCCACAGCGTTCAAGCTGGCCGCACCCGATGGAGGCATGCTCCAACAACCGAAGCTCGCTTATGCCCTGACCGATCTGGAAACACTGGCAATGGTGCGTCGCGCAGAACTTCGCGAGGAAAGCTACCTGGCCCGCAATGCGGTGATCGAGACCCGCATGTCGTTGCTGCGCCTGTTTCCGAATGCCACTTTGTTCGGTGGCCTGAACTACGACAGCAACAAATACCTTGCCCATCGCAACTGGGCCGATGCCGGGGTTCAGGTGAGCTGGAACCTACTGAATGTACTGTCCTGGTCGGATATCCAGCGAGCGGGTGCATCGCGCGAACAGTTGGCCGAAGTACGTCGCCAGGCGCTTCGCATGACCGTGCTGACCCAGGTCCATGTGGCCTGGCTGGAACGTGAGCGTGCCTCTGCCGCATTCGAGCGGGCGCAGGAGCTCAGCCAGCTGCAAAATGCCATCCAGGAGCAGACCGAAAACGCGGCACGCAGCAATTCGGAAACCCAGCTTGAGCTGGTGCGAGCTCGTGTGGAAACCCTGTTGGCGACGCGCGCCCGCGACCTAAGCTACGCCGAACTGGTCAACGCCCAGAGCACGGTCTATCAGGCTGCCGGAATTGATCCCCTGCCGCAATCCGTGGCCGACCTCAGCGTCGCTGGCCTGGCCCAGGAGATCGCGCAAACCAATCGCTTGATAGAGCGCGGGCATATCGAGGTTCCAAAAATGGATGCACTCCATGCGCAGCCATCGACGAACCCTCCGGAATTGCCGTCTGCGTCCGTGACAACTCCTGTACTGCCCGCGCTGCGTACTGTTGTAGGCCAGCGCTGGGAAAACCTGGGCTCCATCGCAGGCACTGCTTCCGAAATAGCCACGCCTATCACCTCGCCAGAAGTCAAGGTCAACTGACATGCGCTACTCCAGACACACCTTTCTACTGGCAGCAGTCATCGCCAGCGCCATGACCATCCCAGTGCCGGCGCAGGCACAGGCTCCAAGTTCCAGGGCCTCGGCTTTGCCCACCACGGGTGGTATGCGTGCGCAGCTGGTTGCGGTGCGCCATGCCGTGATTTCCAGCGAGCTTGCTGCCAAGATCAGCAGCATTCCCATGCGTGAGGGACAAAGCTTCAGGCAGGGCGACACCCTTGTTGCCTACGACTGCGCACTGCCTCGAGCCCGTCTAGAGCGCGCCAACCAGGCCGAGACCGCCGCACGCGAGAAACTGAAGGTGGCCGAACAACTCAACGCACTGGGTTCGATCAGCCAGGGTGACTTGGTTCAGGCCCGCGCCGCCGTCTCGGTCGCGCAGGCAGAAAGCGCCGTGGAAAGGGTCATGGTGCGCCGCTGTACTGTCAATGCGCCCTTCGCTGGCCGCGTCGGAGAGACCTATGTGCGCGCAGCCGAGCATGTCGCTGAAGGCAAGGAGCTGCTCAGCATCTACGACGACAGTGCCTTCGAAGTGGAAGCCATAGTGCCGTCACGCTGGATGGCTTGGCTCAAGGCAGGCTATCCCATGAAAGTCACGGTAGACGAGACCGGACAGACCTATGCGGCCACCGTGGCACGCATTGCAGGATCGGTGGATCCCGTCAGTCAGTCCGTCAAGCTGATAGGACGTATGACCAACAGTCGCACCCAGGGAGTGGCACCGCTGCTACCTGGCATGAGTGGCAATGTCCAGCTCGATCCGCCTGTGTCCAAACCATGAATGCCCGACTTTCTGCCGCTGCGGTCTCCTCGAACACTGCGCAAGCTACCATGCTGGCGGCATTGGCCCAGCTGAGCCTGCGCGTGCGAGCCTGCCCGGATGCCTCGGCGCTGGGCTTTTTGATGGTTAATGACAGCCATGCCTTGGCGCCCTACAGACAGGCTGCGCTGTGGCTGCGTGAGCCTGGCCAGCAAAAGGGGCGCATCATCGCCCTGTCTGGTCTGGCCGTCCCCGATCCTCATGCTCCGTTCAACCAATGGCTGGCACGGATGCTCGACCAGCATGTCGGCACTGCAACCACCATCCCAGCCCCTTTGCTGCGCCCTTGCGATGGAGACGATGCGCTACGCTGGGCAGAGTACCTTCCCGCCCATGCATGGTGGCTTCCATTGCCCTTGGGCGCATCTGGTGCAGCCTCCAACGCTTCCGCCGGTTTGCTGCTGTTGCGCGATGAGCCCTGGCAGGGGCCGGAAACCACCGTTCTCGGGCTAGCAGCCGACACCTATGCTCATGCTTGGCGCGCGCTACGCGCGGCATCCGCAAAGGGATCGGCAACAAGGCATTGGCGTTCAGTTCCGGCACGGCGCAAGCTGCTTGCGGCCTGCGTGCTGGTGCTGACTTTCCTGCTGTGGCCTATACGCCAATCCGTTCTGGCACCGGCGGAGGTGATGGCGCGCGCACCCGAGGCCGTACGAGCCCCATTGCAAGGCGTGGTGGACAGCATCGCGGTCACGCCGAACCAGAGCGTCAAGAAGGGCCAGTTGCTGGCCGCACTTGATGCCCGGGAACTGCGAGGCCGGCTGGAATCCGCGCGCCAGTCCTTGGCTGTCGCGGAGGCCGAATGGCGACGCGGTCAGCAACAAGCCCTGTTCGATGCGCGCAGCAAGTCCGATCTGGCATTGCTGCAAGGCAAACGCGACCAGGCGGCAGCGGATGTTGACTACTACGCTCAATCGTTGGCCCGCACTCAGTTACATGCAGAACGTGACGGCGTTGCCCTGTTCGATGACCCTTCGGACTGGATCGGAAAGCCGGTCGCGCTGGGAGAGCGCATCATGCTAGTGGCCGACCCGCAGGATACTGAATTGGAGATTCAGCTGCCTATCGCCGACGCCATCGACCTTCCCCAAGATGCCAGCGTGCGGCTATTCCTGAACGCTGCGCCCTCATCGCCTATCGCGGCATCGGTGCTACGGGTGAGCTACAGAGCAAGCCCCGCTGCGGATGGAACACTGGCATACCGTGTGCGGGCCCGCTTTCAAGATCCTGCCAGCACGGGCGAACAGTTGCGCGTTGGTCTGAAAGGCACCGCAAAACTGTATGGAGAGCGCACAGTGCTTGCGCTGTATCTGTTGCGCCGGCCTCTGGCGACGGCGCGCATCTGGTTGGGGCTGTGATGCCCTCTCGTGCCGTAGCCTCCACCAACCAGATGATTGGCCCAGAGCAGACTGCTAAACGCCCTACCTTGACCCCTTTGCGTCAGGAACTGCTGCTGCACAGAGCACCAGACGGCCACGACGGCTCGCCGGCATGGACGCTGGAGGATCCGGGCCGAAACCAGTTCTTCGAGATCGGCTGGGCGGATGCCGAAATACTGGCACGCTGGTCTTTGTGCACGCCTTCACGAGTTGCCTGTGCCGTCAACCAGGACACTACGCTCAAGGTCACTGCGGAGGATGTGGAAGCCTTGAACCAGTTTCTGGACCAACAAGGCCTGCTGATGTCCCAAGGCGCTCAGGCATGCGAGCGCTTTAAGCGCGAAGTTCAGGCGCGCCGCAGCAGCAACTGGCTATCCTGGGCGATACACCACTATCTGTTTTTCCGCATCCCCTTACTTAGCCCCGATGCACAGCTGGAAAGAACTCTGCCCGCGATACGCCAGATCTTCCTAAATAAGCGCTTTGGGTTTGCCACCGCAACTGCCGCCTTGCTGGGCCTGTTTCTTGTAACCCGGCAGTGGGATGCCTTCGTCCACACCTTCCTGCATTTCTTTTCAATGGAAGGCGCCATGATCGCCGGCCTGACTCTGGCGGCCACCAAGGTCTTGCATGAAGCCGGCCATGCCTATGTCGCCAAACATTACGGCTGCCGGGTGGCCAGCATGGGAGTCGCCTTCATGGTGATGTGGCCCGTGCTCTACACCGACACTTCGGGGGCCTGGCGTCTTGCGAGTCGTCGTCAGCGCATGGCGATCGGTGCCGCGGGCATGCTGACGGAAACCACCCTGGCTGCCTGGGCCACCTTGGCCTGGAGCTTCTTACCCGATGGCATGCTGCGCAGCGCCGCCTTCATGCTGGCGACCACCACCTGGCTGTTGACCTTGGCGGTCAACCTCAATCCCTTAATGCGGTTCGACGGCTACTTTCTGCTGTCCGACGCGCTGAACGTGCCTAACCTCCAGAACCGGGCCTTTGCATTGGGCCGATGGCAGCTGCGCGAGTACCTGTTCCGTTTTGGCGATGACCGCCCCGAGGTGTTCGCGCCGTGGCGCGAACGTGTGCTGGTCGGCTACGCATATGCGGTGTGGATCTACCGCCTGTTCCTGTTTCTCGGCATTGCCCTGCTGGTCTATCACTTCGCCTTCAAGTTGCTTGGCATAGCTCTCTTTTCCATAGAAATCGTCTTTTTCGTGATCCGTCCTATCTTTACCGAGCTCAAGACATGGGCACAACGACTGCGCACAGGCGACGCACACTGGAACAGCCGTAGTGCCATCAGCATGGCACTACTCGTCGCGCTGCTCGGCGCAGTCGTGCTCCCTTGGCGCACCGGCATTCAGGCTCCAGCCCTGGGCCGCTCATCTGAGCAAGCACGGCTGCTCTCGCCGACGGGGGCACAGCTGGAACGCATACTGGTGCAGCCGGGTCAACCAGTACGCCAGGGGCAGGCACTTTTCGAGCTGAATGCTCCCGACCTGGTGCATGAGTTGCAGACTCTGCGCCGGCGCATTGAAATACTGCACTGGCAGCGCGATTTCCAGGCGATGCGCCATGAGACTGCCGCAGCTGTGCCCACGGCGCAGCGTGAGCTTCAGGCCGCCGAAGACCGCCTGGCGGTACTGGAACGCCAGCACAGCCAGCTGAGACTGCTTGCGCCGTTTTCCGGTGTACTGGTGGACATCGCAAACCCCATGACAGAAGGCGAGTGGCTGGGCTCGGGAGAGTGGCTGGGTACTTTGGCTGCCCCGGAATCCCGAATGGTTGAAGCCTATGTCCCAGAAAGCGATTTGAAACGCCTGAAAATTGGCAGCCCCGCTCGTTTTCTTCCGGAGAACCCCTTGCTCCCGGCCTGGCACTTGAAAGTGGCCGAGATATCGGCCACCGCAACACGCAGGCTCCGTGCAGTTCCGGAGTTGGCATCCCCACTGGGAGGCGGAATTGCAGCCGTTCGAGCACCACCCAGTTCCCTCGCAGGCACTTCGCCCGAAGAAAACAGCGACTGGATGCCAGAGCAAGCGGTTTACCGCGTGCTCCTGCAGCCCTCCTCAGGCTCACTGCCCGCTGACAGCAAGACTCAGGCCATTCGAGGAATGGCGCTGCTCGAAGGCGAACCAGAAAGTCTGCTTCATCGTACCTGGCGGCAAGTCAGTGCAGTGCTCGTGCGCGAAAGCGGCTTCTGAAATCCTCTCATGCGCTAGTACGTAAGTGCCCAGTGGCATCGTGGCGCCAAGTACCTTTACATGAAGAATCTTTAACGTGCATGGCGCAGGTGGCTGCAGTAAAAACTAGGCTTTTCTGCAGGCGCTCCCATCGAAACAGCGCTCACCCCTTCCCACAGAATCTATGACCATCGAACTCATCCAGCGTCCGGCTCTCTCCCAAAGGCTAAAGCAAGAGACAGCCGACCAACACGAACGCATGCACCAGTTGATGGCGCAGGGTGCCCCCTTCTCCAGCCGTGCAGCCTATGGCTGCTTCGTGACCGCGCAATACCTATTCCAGCGCGACGTAGAGCATCTTTTCCACGATTCTGCAGTCCAAGCCGCTGTCGCCGATCTGCATGTACGCGGCCGTCAGGAGGCCTCTCTGGCTGATCTGGCCGACCTCGGTATGACAGTACCGAATGAACCCCTCGCCAGTAAAGCGGTCTTGATGCCCGCAGCATTGGGCTGGCTATATGTATCAGAAGGCTCGACTCTTGGCGCAGCATTCCTGTTCAAAGACGCTCAAGCCAAACTAGGGCTATCGGCAGAGTTTGGTGCCCGCAATCTGGCGGCGTATCCTGAAGGTCGGGCCGTGGTCTGGCGCCGTTTCGTCAGTTCTCTGGACAACGAACAGATTGCACCTGAGGAACATGACGCCATCATTGCAGGCGCCAATGCTGCCTATGACCGCTTCGGTGCACTATTGACCCGCTATTTCCAATTGGTCTGATGGACTCCCTTCCCCCTAGAGTTGGTGACGAAAAAACACCAACTACAGAGACGGACACAGCGACACTTGGAGCATCCGCAGTAGGTGCGCCTGTGAGATCACCCGTCATGCGTGCTTTGCTGATAGCGATCGCCGCACTTAGTTTAGGTCTCGCCTTGCTAGGTCTGGTCACGCCAGGCCTACCAAGCACTGAATTCGTGTTACTTGCAGCTTGGGCATCGGCACGCAGTTCCCCGCGCTTTCATGCCTGGCTGATAAACCATCGGGTGTTTGGTCCCGCGTTGCGAGACTGGCAAAACGGCCGGCGCATCCAGCGGAAAGCAAAATGGCTCGCAAGTGCTTCAATGTCGGCTTGTGCCATTCTGATGATTGCCACTATTCCGCATATATGGTTGGTAACGTTGGCTATCGCATCCATGGCCGCCGTTCAGTTGTGGCTTTGGAAACGGCCTGAGCCGACATAATTCGCGAACGCCGCTCAAATCTGGTACATGATACAATCATGCACAGTCCATCTTCCCAGTGCTCCCTGACCCTCTATCCATAGATAGAGGCTCTCTGATGGGCATGGCAGCGAAGATGCCGGTAATGCATACGGCCCACCCTAGATGAGCGAACGAAAACACTGAAATCAAACTCAGTCACTACCGTCCCAAAGACATTGACATTTCATGGCGCTGTTGCTCAAGAAAGCAGCAGGCTAAGGTTAATGCGTGAGTCGGATTGAGATGAAAAGCCGGGACATTCAGAGCAATGACTGCTTTGGTGGCAGCAGTCATTGACCTTGCTGAGTTAACCGTTAAATCCACAGCCTAGGCCTGCAATTCACGGCTACCTACCGGACGACAGCTTCTGGCCGAAGCCGGGCCTGTTCACGTGTGAGCGCAGCAACACAAAACCGCCCTTCGGGGCTGCGCCTTGAGCGTCCAGTTTTGACTAGGCAGCCAACGGGAGTGGGCTATCGTCATTCGGCCAGAAGCAGTCCTTGCCTTTTGGAGAAAAATTAGCAAAAAACTGCAAGGTTATTTTAACTGCCGACTGACCAGTGCGAATAAAAAAGAGTTAGTTACCGCGATTGGTTTGCCAGTGCAATATTAATGTCGTGATGAATTTAAATTCCATCCAATAGAAT
>NZ_VWWQ01000007.1:0-367528 GCF_011752915.1 Comamonas sp. Tr-654 | reverse complement strand
AGATCGGTGAAGCCGTGACGCAGATGGACCAGACCACGCAGCAAAATGCAGCGCTGGTGGAGGAAATGGCCGCGGCTGCCAGCAGTCTGAACCATCAGGCGCAGTCCTTGGTGCAGGCGGTGGCTGTATTCAAATTGTCTGGCCTTGAGTCAATGACCCAGCTCCAGGCCGCAAGCAGGGCGCCAGCGTCGCAGGCGGGCGGCACGGTGTCTCCTAGGATGTCCAGACCCGGGGAGAAACCTGCACCCCAGGCGACTGCTGCCACTGCTTTGCGCCGCCCGGCAGCCATCGCCGGAACTCGGCAAGCGGCGGTTGCTATGGAAGGCAGTGATTGGGAGGCCTTCTGATGCGCAGCGGAGCTTTGGCTATAACTGCTGAGCGAAGCATGTCTGCTGCTTAAGCCGATCTTGTGTCGTTCGGTTTGGACTTGCTGAAGAGCGCTCGCCTGCGCCCATTTCGTTGGCCAAAGCTTTTTCGGAGGCGTTGGCTGGTTCGGAGCTGGAAAGACAAAAGGCCTTGGATTTTTCAACCCAAGGCCTTGTATCGTTTGGTCGGAGCGGCGGGATTCGAACTCGCGACCCTCTGCTCCCAAAGCAGATGCGCTACCAGGCTGCGCTACGCTCCGAAGCCTCTATTCTAACTACAAAAAATTGCTCATTTTTTGAAATGTCGAATTTTTGATGGCGAGGCGCTATTTATTTTGAACGAGGTGTAGTGGGGGCTGGGCCGCGGTTGGCCAGGTGACGGAAGGTGATGCGGCCCTTGGTCAGGTCATAGGGCGACATTTCCAGCGACACCTTGTCGCCGGCCAGAATGCGGATGTGGTGCTTGCGCATCTTGCCGCCGGTGTAGGCAATCAGTTGGTGACCGTTGTCCAGCGTGACGCGAAAACGCGAGTCAGGCAGGACTTCCGTCACGGAGCCTTGCATTTCAATCAGTTCTTCCTTGGCCATTTGTTCAATCTCTCAGAAAAGGTCAGTTGCGGCGCTTGCTCGTCATCACCACGGAAAAGGCCTGAGCAGTACAAGTGCTCAGGCCTCAATGTGGCAAGGGCGCTGCGCTGTTTGCGCAGACCGAACAAAAGGCCGATATCCAATCAAGCCATGCTGTGAAACAGCATTCAGCTAAACATTGGAATTGTAGCGTCTCGCCTTCGCTTATGCCCTGATAAAGGGGTAAAGCGTCGCAGCGATGAGACGGCTGCATGGGTCTTTGTCATGATGCCTGCATCATTGAGATGCAGCGCCCGGGCAGTGGCCTGGATGGGGGAAAACGCCTGTAGCCCTCAAAGACAGCCGCTGCTGCCGTGGTCTTGGCTAGAATCCTGTTCGACAGCTCTATAACTTTGATAGCAAAATTCCATTGTGTCTGATCGACTTGCCGTACTTTCCCAATATTTCTTGCCCAAGCAGGCGCTGACCGCGCTGATGGGAAAACTGGCGCAAGCCGAGGCCGGCGGATTGACGACGGCGGTTATTCGTCGCTTTATCCAGCGCTACCAGGTGAATATGGCCGAAGCGGCCAATCCCGATCCTGCTGCCTACAAGACCTTCAATGCCTTTTTCACACGTGCACTCAAGGACGGTGTTCGTCCTCTGGCACAGGCGGACTGGATTTGCCCGGTAGATGGTGCCATCAGCCAGTTCGGCAGGATCGAAGGCGAGCAGATCTTTCAAGCCAAGGGGCATCAATACAGTGCGACTGCCCTGGTTGGAGGGGATGCGACTCTGGCGCGCCAGTTTGACAACGGCAGCTTTGCCACGATCTATCTGAGTCCGCGCGACTATCACCGCATTCATATGCCTTGTGCCGGCAAGCTGCGCAGCATGACCTATGTGCCAGGGGACCTATTCTCGGTGAACCCGGTGACTGCCCGTGGCGTGCCCGGGCTGTTCGCGCGCAACGAGCGCGTGGTCTGCGTGTTCGATACCGATCATGGGCCCTTCGTGCTGGTGCTGGTGGGCGCGACGATCGTGGGCAGCATGGCCACGGTGTGGCATGGCCTGATCAATCCTCCGCGTCCAGGCCATATCAAGACCTGGAAGTACGAAGGCGCCGAAGCGGTGACGCTGGCCAGCGGCGAGGAGATGGGCCGCTTTCAGCTTGGCTCCACGGTGGTCATGCTGTTTCCTCAGGCTGCAGGCCTGCAGTTCAATCCGCAGTGGCAGCCGGCGGCGCCGGTGCAACTGGGCCAGGTCATGGCCAATGCCCAGGCCAAGCTGGGCTGATAGCCGGGTTCCATAGAAAAAGCCGCTGATGCCATGAGCTCAGCGGCTTTCTTGCTTAGAGGGATCAAAGAAACCAGGTCAGCGGTTCGGGCCGGCGTTCGGTGGTGAACACCGTGGGGGCAAGACTCAGGCGATCGGGCTTGACCGGGTCGTCGTGACCTCGGAGGTAGACCATTAGTTCGCGTCTGCGCAAGATGACATGGCTGACGATTTCGCGTCGGCCATTCTGAGTGACCTCGGTGCCGGGCCGAAACAACGGCATATGAAACAGGCCACTGCGTGTGGTGGGCGGCGATGCCGCAACTTCATTGGAGGCGAGCTGCATGGGCTTTCCGTAGTAGTGGTGACTGCTTATCGGCCGCGAATCATCAAACTAAAGCCCGAATTGCCGGGCTTGATTCAACCGGGCTGGGCCAGGGCCTTGAGCAGCTCGGTTTCCATGCGCAACTGGCTGCTGTTGTCCTGCAGTTCAGGGCCTTCGATGAGGAAGGTGTCTTCCACGCGTTCGCCCAGGGTGCTGATCTTTGCGAGATGCACGCTGATATGGTGCTGGGCCAGGATCCGGGCAATGATGTAGAGCAGGCCGGCGCGGTCTGACGCGGAGATGGACAGCAGCCAGTGCTGGGCTTTTTCATCGGGGCGCAGGATGACGCGCGGAGCGAATGGAAAGCTCTTGACGCGGCGCGACAGCCGTCTTTGCGACGGCGTGGGCAGCGGGCCGCCCTGCAGCAGTGTCTGGGTCAGATCGCTTTCCACCATGTGCATGAGCTCGCGGTACTGCTCCTGCATGGTGGGGGCGATGACCTGGAAGGTATCCAGTGCGTAATCGTTGTTGGCCGTGTGCACGCGTGCATCGAGAATGGAAAATCCGGCCCGGTCGAAGTAGCTGCAGATACGGGCAAACAGATCGGGCTGGTCAGGTGCATAGACCAGCACTTGCAGGCCTTCACCGGCCAGCGACCGCCGGGCGCGCACCACGGGCTTGCCCAGGCCCACATGGCGTGAGAGATGGCGGGTATGCCAGGCGATGTCGGCCGCTTCATGGCGCATGAAGTAGCTCACATCCAGCGTCTCCCAGAGTTTCTTGTGGGACTCGAAGGGCTGAGCGGACAGGGCCAGCTGCACCAGCGCCTCACGCTTGCGAGCTTCGATCTCGGCGGCGGCATCCGGGGCACGGCCACCCTGCACTCGCAGGGTCAGGCGGTAGGTGTCTTCCAGCAGCTTGCCTTTCCAGGCGCTCCAGACCTTGGGGCTGGTGCCGCGAATGTCGGCCACCGTCAGCAGGTACAAGGCGGTGAGCTTGCGCTCGTTGCCGACGCGTTCGGCAAAGGCACGAATCACGTCGGGGTCGGACAGGTCCTGCTTCTGTGCCACCTGGCTCATGGTCAGGTGCTCGCGCACCAGAAACTCGACAAGCTCCGCATCGGCCTTGTCGATCTGGTGGGCGCGGCAAAAACGCTTGACTTCGACGGCACCGATCACGGAGTGATCGCCGCCACGACCCTTGCCGATGTCGTGGAAGAGGGCGGCCAGATACAGAATCCAGGGCTTGTCCCAGCCTGCGGCGAGCTGGGAGCAGAACGGATACTCATGGGCATGCTCGGCCATGAAGAAGCGCCGCACATTGCGCAGCACCATCAGGATATGCTGGTCCACGGTGTAGACGTGGAACAGATCGTGCTGCATCTGCCCCACGATGCGGCGGAAGGGCCAGAGATAGCGGCCCAGCACCGAGGTCTGATTCATCAGCCGGATGGCATGGGTGATGCCGCGCGGCTGCTGCAGGATCTTCATGAAGGTGGCGCGATTGACCGGGTCGCGACGGAAAGCACTGTCCATCACATCGCGGCTGGCATACAGCGCTCTCAGTGTTCGCGTCGACAGACCCGTCAATCCCTCATGCTGCTCATACATGAGAAAGGTTTCGAGAATGGCGTGCGGATCGCGCTCGTACAGATCGTCGCTGACCACCTCGATGGTGCCGGCCTTCTCGCAGAAGCGATCATTGAGCTGAATCAGCTCGTGCGAGCCGGGGTTCAGGCGCTCCTCGATGCTCATGCGCACGATCTGGCACAGCTGGGTTACCGCCTTGGCGGCCCAGTAATAGTGGCGCATCAGGGTCTCGCCAGCGCGCATGGCCAGCTTGCGGCCCTCCGGCGTGGTGGAGCGGTAGCCGAAGGCTTCGGCCACGGCGGTCTGCAGGTCGAAGACCAGCCGGTCCTCGTGGCGGCCGGCAGCGGCATGCAGGCGTGCACGGATCAGGCTGAGCAGGGATTCGTTGGATTCGAGCTGCTGCACCTCGAAATGGGTGATCAGGTCTTGCTCGGCCAGCTCATGCCAGCTATTGCCGAAGCCTGCGGCCTTGGCCAGCCAGAGCATGGTGTGCAGATCGCGCAGCCCGCCGGGCGATTCCTTGCAGTTGGGTTCCAGCGAATAGGGCGTGAAGTCGTATTTGGCGTGGCGTTGGCGCATTTCCAGCAGCTTGCCTTCGACAAAAGCCTTGGGATCAAGTTGCGCGCGAAACGCCTGCTCGAAGTCGGCAAACAAGGCCTTACTGCCGGTGATGCGGCGTGACTCCAGCATGGCGGTCTGTACCGTCAGGTCCTGCGCGGCCTCCTGCAGGCATTCGGCAATGCTGCGCACGCTGGAGCCGATTTCCAGGCCGACATCCCAGCAACTGCTGATGAACTGCTCGATGCTGGCCGCCAGTTCCGCAGCCGGCTGTGCACTGCTTTGGGACAGCAGCACCAGCACATCGATGTCCGAGTAGGGAAAGAGCTGGGCGCGCCCATAACCCCCCACGGCCAGCAGGGCTGTGCCTTGCGGCATCTGCGCGCGCTGCCAGAGGGTGCGCAGAAGACCGTCGGCCAGTTCACTGAAATGGTGCAGCACTCCGCGCACGCTGCGTCTGCCGAGCGTGGGGTTGCGCAGCAAGTCCATCTGCCGGGCCTTGGCCTCGCGATATTGCTCGCGCAGGCCCTGTAGCGAGGAGAGGTCGGAGACGTCGGCAGAGTGGGCGTAGGAGTGGGCAGAGGAGGTCATGCGCAGTAGAAAAAAGCGTTTCAACAGGGCAAGTGCTTGAGCGTCACCTTAACCCAACTGACTTGGGCTTGAGGCCCGTGATGGCAAAAAGATGAGCGCATGGCGCTTGCAGCACAAGGTCTACAAGCAAAAAATATGCCGCATCCGGCTTTGGCCGGTGCGGCATGCAGGTCAGCGGCAGCAGTGCGCTCAGGTGCGGATGGACGTGATGAAGTCAGGCGGAGTGGGCGAGCCCTCGGACCAGGTCAGCACGTCATAGCCGGTCTTGGTGACGGCCAGCATCAGCTCCCATTGGGCGGTCAGGCTGCGGTCCTTGGTGACGACGGTCCAACCGTCGGGCATGGCCTTGATGTCGCGCTTGCCCAGATTCAGCATGGGCTCGATGGTGAAGACCATGCCTTCTTCCAGCACCACGCCTTCGCCGGGGCGGCCGTAGTGCAGCACCTGGGGCTCGTCGTGGAACACCTTGCCGATGCCGTGGCCGCAGTATTCGCGCACCACGGACAGGTTGTTGCTCTCTGCAAAGGTCTGGATGGCGTGGCCGATATCGCCCAGCGTGGCACCGGGCTTGACCTGGGCAATGCCCTTCCACATGGCTTCGAACGTGAGCCTGGACAGGCGCTTGGCTGCAATCGTGCCTTCGCCAATGATGAACATGCGGCTGTTGTCGCCGAACCAGCCGTCTTCGGTGATGATGGTCACGTCGACATTGACGATATCGCCCTTCTTCAAAGGCTTGTCGTTGGGGATGCCGTGGCATACCACATGGTTGACCGAGGTGCAGACATAGGCCGGGTAGGGCGTCATGCCCGGAGGCTGATAGCCCAGGCAGGCCGTCTTGGTGCCTTGCTCGGCCATCCGCTTGGCGCACAGATCGTCGATCTGCTGGGTGGTGATGCCGGGCTTGATGTGGGGGGTGATGTAGTCCAGCACATCCGAAGCAAAGCGGCCTGCAATGCGCATGCTCTCGATGTCTTCGGGGGTCTTCAGTGTGATGCTCATGGCCGCAATTATCCCATTGCGCGCTTGAACATGCAGGGCTTGTGGGTGTGAGCATTCGGACTAACCCCGAGGCACGGTAAAATCCGAGGCTCACCGAATTCAGCGCTTTGGCCCGGTCCTCTCAGGCAGGGGATTGGCCAGGACGCTTTTCAACAGCCTTCACATAAACAGGCCGCCACGTGACATTGCATCTGACACAGTTTGAGGGTGGAAACGCCCTGAGCTCGTTCCGCGCCCAACAGCTTCTGACCGATCTGGTCGCCATCCACCCCAAGATCACCGGCGTATCTGCACGCTTTGTGCACCTGGTTGCCACCGAGGGCGCAGTTGCGCCCGCATTGCAAGAGCGCCTTTCGGCGCTCTTGACTTATGGAGACCCCTACACGGGCAGCGCCGAAGGCCTGGCTTTCATCGTCACCCCCCGTCTGGGCACCATCTCTCCCTGGGCCTCCAAGGCCACCGATATCGCCCGCAACTGCGGCCTGAATGTGTTCCGTGTGGAACGCATGACCGAGTATCGCGTGGACATGAAGTCCGGCCTGCTGGGCGGCAAGCCCGAGCTGTCGACAGAGCAGACCGCTCAGATCGCCGCTTTTCTGCACGACCGCATGACCGAATCCGTGTTTGCGACACGCGCAGAGGCCGAGCAACTGTTCACTACCCTGGCGGCACAGCCCATGGAGTTTGTGGATGTGCTGGGCGGTGGCCGCGCAGCGCTGGAAACCGCGAACAAGCAATGGGGCCTGGCCCTGGCCGAAGACGAGATCGAGTATCTGGTCAACGCTTTCAACGACCTCAAGCGCAATCCCACGGATGTGGAGCTGATGATGTTCGCGCAGGCCAACTCCGAGCACTGCCGCCACAAGATCTTCAACGCCAAGTTCACCATCGATGGCGTGGAGCAGGAAAAGTCGCTGTTCGGAATGATCCGCAACACCGAAGCCTGCTCGCCCCAGCACACCGTGGTGGCCTATGCCGACAACGCTTCCATCATGGAAGGCCATGAGGTCGAGCGATTTGTTGCCAAGTTCGATGCCAAGGCAGACGCAATCAGCGCCCCCAGCTACCAGAAGCAGGCGGCTACCAACCATGTGCTGATGAAGGTGGAAACACATAACCACCCCACGGCGATTTCGCCCTTCCCCGGCGCATCGACCGGCAACGGCGGCGAAATCCGTGACGAAGGCGCAACCGGCCGTGGCTCCAAGCCCAAGGCCGGCCTGACCGGCTTCACCGTCTCCAAGCTCTGGGGCAGCGAAGTGGGCAAGCCCGAGCACATCGCCAGCCCGCTGCAGATCATGATCGAAGGCCCTCTGGGTGGCGCGGCGTTCAACAACGAGTTCGGTCGTCCCAATCTGACCGGCTATTTCCGCGAGTACGAGCAGCAGGTCGGCGACATCACCCGCGGCTACCACAAGCCCATCATGATCGCCGGCGGCCTGGGCGTGATCGATTCCGAGCTGACCAAGAAGATCGAGTTCCCGGCGGGCACGCTGCTGATCCAACTGGGCGGCCCCGGCATGCGTATCGGCATGGGCGGTGGTGCGGCAAGCTCCATGGCTTCGGGCACCAATGCCGCGGAACTGGACTTTGACTCGGTGCAGCGCGGCAATCCCGAGATCGAGCGCCGTGCGCAGGAAGTCATCAACCATTGCTGGCAGCAGGGCGCAGGCAACCCCATCCTGGCCATCCACGACGTGGGTGCCGGTGGTATCTCCAATGCCTTCCCCGAGCTGACCAACGATGCCGGGCGCGGTGCACGTTTTGACCTGCGAGCCGTCAAGCTCGAAGAGTCCGGCCTCTCGCCCAAGGAAATCTGGTCCAACGAATCGCAGGAGCGTTACGTGCTGGCCATCGCTCCCGAATCGCTGGAGCAGTTCACGGCCTTCTGCGAGCGCGAGCGCTGCCCGTTTGCCGTCATCGGCACGGCCACCGAAGAGCGCCAGCTGGTGTTGGAGGATACGGCGGTCGAGTCCGGCGACCAGAAGTTCCCCGTGGACATGCCCATGAACGTGCTGCTGGGCAAGCCGCCCAAGGTGCACAAGGATGTGACCAGCGTGGAGCGCGAGCTGCCCGCCATGGACCTGACCGGCGTGCCGCTGGAAAAGGCCGTGATCGAAGTGCTGGCCCACCCCACAGTGGCTTCCAAGCGCTTCCTGATCACCATCGGCGACCGCGCCGTCGGTGGCCTGACCCATCGCGACCAGATGGTCGGTCCCTGGCAGGTGCCGGTGGCCGACGTGGCCGTGACCCTGGCCGACTACAAGGGCTTCAAGGGTGAAGCCATGGCAATGGGCGAGCGCACACCGCTGGCCGCCATCGACGCGCCCGCCTCGGGTCGCATGGCCGTGGCCGAAGCCATCACCAATATGCTGGCTGCGTCCATCGAGCTGTCCAAGGTGAAGATGTCGGCCAACTGGATGGCCGCCTGCGGCGAAGCCGGTGAAGACGCTGCGCTTTATGCCACCGTCAAGGCCGTGGGCATGGAACTGTGCCCTGCGCTGAACATCTCTATTCCCGTGGGCAAGGACTCCCTGTCCATGCGCACCCAGTGGAGCGAGAACGGCCAGACCAAGAAGGTCACCTCGCCCGTGAGCCTGATCATCACCGGCTTTGCAGCCATCGACGATGTGCGCACCACGCTCACGCCCCAGCTCAACGCCGAGGTGGAAGACAGTACCCTGGTGCTGATCGACCTGGGCCGCGGCAAGATGCGCATGGGCGGCTCCATCATCGGTCAGGTGCTCAATCAGTCGGGCAATGAAGTGCCGGATCTGGACGACCCCAAGGATCTGATCGCCATGGTGGATGCAGTGAATGCACTGCGCGCCAAGGGACTGATCCTGGCCTACCACGACAGGGGCGACGGCGGCCTGCTGGCCACGGCCGCCGAAATGGCCTTTGCCGGCCATGTGGGCGTGGCCTTGAATGTGGACATGCTGATCACCGAAGGCGATGGCATCTCCGACAGCCGCATGGACAGCGGTGAAGGCAAGAACTGGGGCAAGCAGGTCTCCGGCCGTCGCGAAGACCTGACCTTGCGCGCACTGTTCAACGAAGAGCTGGGCGCCGTGCTGCAGATCAGGACCGAGGACCGTGCCGAAGTGCTGCAGGTGCTGCGCGAACATGGCCTGATCCAGTGCAGCCATGTCATCGGCAAGACCCGTCCTGCTTCGTCCCCTGTGGACGCCGGCAAGGGCGAGTTGCAGGTGTGGCGCGATGCGAACAAGGTGTTCGGCGCAACCCTGTCCGATCTGCACCAGGTCTGGGATGCCGTGAGCTGGAAGATCACCCAGCAGCGCGACAACCCCGTGTGCGCCGACAGCGAGCATGCTGCGGCAGGCGAACCCACCGATCCTGGCATGCATGTGCATCTGACGTTCGATCCTCAGGAGAACGTGGCAGCGCCCTTCATCAGCGTGGCTGCCAAGCCTCGCGTGGCGGTGCTGCGCGAGCAGGGCGTGAACTCCCATGTGGAAATGGCCTACGCCTTCACCGAAGCCGGCTTTGATGCGGTGGACGTGCACATGAGCGACCTGCAGTCCGGCCGTGCGCAGCTCAAGGACTTCGCCGGTGTGGTGGCCTGCGGTGGCTTCAGCTACGGCGACACCCTGGGTGCGGGCATTGGCTGGGCACGCTCCATCACCTTCAACGACCGTCTGTCCGAGCAGTTCCAGGCCTTCTTCGGTCGTACCGACACTTTCGGTCTGGGCGTTTGCAACGGCTGCCAGATGTTCGCCGAACTGGCCGACATCATCCCCGGTGCGCAGGATTGGCCGCGCTTCACGCAAAACCAGAGCAACCGCTTCGAGGCGCGTCTGAGCATGGTGGAAGTGCTGGAGTCGCCCAGCCTGTTCCTGCAAGGCATGGCCGGCTCCCGTCTGCCGATCGCCGTGGCGCATGGCGAGGGCTTTGCCAACTTCCAGTTCCGTGGCAATGCCGAGCAGGTGGTCAAGTCCATGCGCTATGTGGACAACCACGGCCAGCCGACCGAGCAGTATCCGTTCAACCCCAACGGCTCGGCTGGTGGCCTGACCGCAGTGACGACCGCCGATGGGCGTTTCACCGCGATGATGCCTCACCCCGAGCGCGTGTTCCGCAATGTGCAGATGAGCTGGACTTCGGGTGACAAGTCCGAATTCAGCCCCTGGATGCGCGTCTGGCGCAACGCCCGCAAGTGGCTGGGTTGATTCCCTGGCATTGCTAGTGCAATCAAAAGGCTCTGCATTCTGCAGAGCCTTTTTTCATGGAAGTTCGGGGGCTCCAGCGCGGCGCCGAGGCGCTGCCGAGTATGAGCGCTGGCAGGGCCTGCACCTGGTTACAATCTAAATGATAATCACTATTGATTAAGTCATTGCAAGGAATCTCGAAAGAGAGCTGAAACCCGACATGCCAACTAACACCAGTCCCCTGCACCAGGAGGTTGCCCGTCTCTATACCGAGCACCACGGCTGGTTGCACGGCTGGCTGCGAAGAAAACTTGGCGACGTGCATCAGGCGGGCGATCTGGCGCATGACACGTTCCTGCGCTTGCTGGCGCGTCAGGAGCCGGTATCGGCTCGCGAGCCCAAGGCCTTCCTGACCACGGTGGCGCAGCGCGTGCTTGCCAATCATTACCGTCGCCAGCAACTGGAGCGCGCCTATCTCGAGGCATTGGCTCAGTTGCCGCCGGTTCTGGCGCCATCCCCCGAGGAGCGGGCTTTGCTGCTTGAAGCGCTGGACGAAATCGACCGCATGCTTGATGGCCTTGCTGTGCCGGTACGCCAGGCTTTTCTGCTGTCCCAGCTCGATGGCATGAAGCAGGCCGAGATTGCCCAGGAACTGGGGATCTCGATCACCACGGTCAAGCGCTACCTGATGCAGGCCGGCATGCGCTGCTTTGCGGCGGTAGCCGCATGAACGAGCAGCGGCTTTCCTCTGCCGAAACGGAGATCTCTGCGCAGGGCTTGCCGGCAACGGCGCCAGAAGTCCCAGCAGACCTGGCCAGGCAGGCTGTCGAGTGGTGGTTTCAGTTGCAGGAGGAGCCGGACAGCACCCTGCTGCAGTCGCAGTGGCATGCCTGGCGTGCTCAGGACCCCTTGCACGAGCAGGCCTGGCAGCGCATCCAGGCCGTGCAGCAGCGCCTGCAAGGTCTCGGCGACACGCCGCTTGCTGCGCTGGCGAGGTCCGCATTGGTATCCATGCGTGGCGGAGATCGACGTCGTGCGGTGCAGGCCCTGCTACTGCTGGTGCTTGGCGGTGGCGCGGCCTGGCAGATGGAGGCACACCTGCCTTGGCGCAACTGGGTCGCCGATGTGCGTACGGCGCGTGGTGAGCGCCGCCGTTTGACCCTGCCAGACGGCACGCAACTGGTGCTGAACGGTGGCAGCGCGCTGGATATTGCCTTTGGCGCCACCGAGCGGCGGTTGCTGTTGCGGGCGGGTGATATCCATGTGGTGACTGCAGTAGATTCGCAGCAGCCAGCAAGGCCTCTGGTGGTGCAGACCGAGGCGGGCGAGATGTGGCCTCTGGGTACCCGCTTTACCGTGAACGTCGCCGAAGGACAGCGTAGTCTGGTCGCCGTCTATGAAGGGGCGGTGCGGCTGCGGCCACGGCTGCAGCCGCAGCAAGAGCGTGTGCTGCCGGCCGGGCAGCAGGCCTGGCTCGATATGCGAGGAGTGGCTGCTGCCGTGCCGGCATATGAGGAGCAGTCGGCCTGGATTGACGGCATGCTGGTGGCGCGCAATATGCGCCTGGATGCCGTGCTGCAGGCGCTGCAGCCCGCCACCACTGTTTCCCTGGTTTGCCATCCTGCGGTAGCGGGTCTCAAAGTCTCCGGGACTTACCCTCTGGATGACGTGCCGCGCATCATGGCCACGCTGGGCACCTTGCTGCAACTGCAAGTGCGCTCCATGCGCCGCTGGTGGGGAGGGCAGGAGCTGGCCATCGGCCCCATGGGGGCGCTTTAGGCTGGTTGCTGAGGCTGGCTTGCACGGATTCCTGCCATTTCAAAATAAATAGCGCTTTCCGATTGATATGCCTGTATTTCAGATTGAAAAGGTATTGAAATCTATACAGAACAGGCGGTAGGTGCTATTTATTTTGTTCTTTCACTGCCTGGAGCATTCAATGAGGGCCGGAGCCTGATCCCTGGTCTTTCCATTTTTTTTGTTCCAAGGTGGTCTGTTTTCGCGCTTCGCGGGACATGCAGGAAGAGGGCGGTTTCGCATCGCCCGGGCTGATCTGTTTCGTTGCCGGAACGGGTTGTGTATTCCTGTTTCTTGGGGCTGCGGCCCTTGACCTCCATGGCCTTTACTACGCCAACTTCCCCGGTATCGTTTGCTTCCTTGTCCTGTGTTTCAGGCGCCTCAGAGGGCGCAGGACTGGCTCCCACGGCCTCGGCTCGTGCCGTCCGCCTGCTGGCATGCACCCTGGCTGCTGCAGCATGGACGGGCATGCCGTCCCAGGCCATCGCCCAGAGCGGCGTGTCTGCAGGAGTTGCAGCCGAAGCCGGCAACGATGAGGTTCGTGACTATCGCATTCCCTCAGGCTCACTGGATGAGGTGCTGAATCGCTTTGGTCGTGAATCAGGCCTGTTGCTGTCGTTCACGCAGGACCAGGTCCAGGGCTTAAGCAGCCCCGGCGTGCACGAGCGTGCCACGGCGCAGCAGGCCCTCAATCGCCTGCTTGCCGGCACCGGCCTGGTGGCTCAGCGTTCGCCACAAGGTGCCTTGCTGCTGCGCAGGATTGGGCAGCCTGTATCGGACGGTGCAGCGGCATTGTCCGAAGTGACCGTAACCTCGAAATACGATGCGGCCATGAGCGGCTATGCGGCCAACGACCGCCCGACGGCCACCAAGCTGGGCAGCACGCTGATGGAAACACCGCGTTCCGTCTCCATCGTGAGCCAGGAGCAGATCAAGAACCAGGCGCCCAAGAGCATCGAGCAGGCACTGTCGTATACGGCCGGCGTCACCACGGAGGTGACGGGAGCCGACCTGCGCATGACGGGTGCCATCATTCGGGGATTCAGCGACGGCAGCTCCTACTACAAGGACGGGCTGCGCCAGTTTTCGGCCGGCACCTATGGGTCGTGGAACGATGAGATCGACGAACTCGAGAGCATCGAGGTCATCAAGGGACCGGCCTCGGTGCTCTTTGGGCAGGGGCGGCCCGGCGGAGTGATCAATGTGGTGTCCAAGAAGCCCGAAGCCGATCATGTCAACAGCGTCGGCATCTCCTACGGCCGATACCAGCGTGCCCAGCTGACGGCCGACCTGGGCGGCGCCCTGAGTGAAAGCGGTGATGTGCTGTATCGGCTCAACCTCAAGGGGCGCGACAGCAATAGTCGTACCGTGGGTTCGCGTGACGACCGCATCTCCATCGCTCCTTCGCTGCGCTGGAACCTGTCCGCCCAGACGCATCTGACTCTGCTCGGAAGCTACTCACGCGAGCGCGGCACGCCCAAGTCCTGGTGGCCCAGTCTGTTCACCTACCCCCAGATCAAGAACCTGTCATCCAGGCTGACCGCTGGTGATCCGGCATTTGACCGTTTCGACCGCAACACCAAGTCGATAGGCTATGAGTTCGGACACCTGACCGACAGCGGCTGGCAGCTCTCCCAGAACCTACGCTATTCCACCATCGATATCGACTACCGTCACATCTATGCCATGGACGTGCTGGCCGACGGCCACAGCATCTCGCGCGCCAATCTGGCCCAGCGCACCAAGGGCAAGACCCTGGCCATGGACAGCCGCGTGCAGAAAGACTTGCACTGGGGTGAGTTGCAGCACCGTCTGGCTTTCGGCCTGGACCATACGCGGTACAGGGAACGTGGCGGCCTGGGTTTTGGCTGGGACGTACCCGATCTGGATCTGAATGCTCCGCTATACGGCCAGTCCATCGCCATGCCCGAGCTGGAGGACAGCTACTCCAACCTGCGCCAGACCGGCATCTACACGCTTAACCAGCTGCAGTACGGGCGCTGGATTGCCAATCTGAGTCTGCGCCACGATACGGCCCGCACCACGCAGAACAGCATCACGCAGCCGCGTATCAGCGATAGCGACACAACGGGCAGCGCCGGCCTGCTCTACCAGTTCGAAAGCGGCTGGGCACCTTATGCGAGCTATGCCACCTCGTTCGATCCGACCACCGGCCTGGCTTATGACGGCAGCGCGTTTGTCCCGCGTCGCGGCAAGCAGTACGAGGTGGGCGTGAAGTATCAGCCCGCAGGCAGCAGCACGCTGATCACCGCTTCGGTCTTCGATCTGCGCCAGAGCAATGTGATCACGCAGGACCCGGCCCATCCGCGCTTCAGCATCCAGACCGGCGAAGTGCGCTCCACCGGCCTGGAGCTGGAAGCGCGCATCGGCCTGACGCGAGAACTCAGCAGCCTGTTGAGCTACACCTGGCTGGACCCTCGCACCACGCAAAGTACCCGCGCCGCCGAAGTGGGGCGCCAGACCCTGCAGACCACGCGCCATGCGGCCAGCATCTGGCTGGACTACCGCCCGCGCGCTTTCCCCGGTCTGATGCTGGCCGGCGGTGTGCGCTACAAAGGCCGTTCACCCTACAACGTGGCATCGGATGGCCGTCTGAACTTCAACGACGCGGTCACCGTGGCCGACCTGGCCGTGGCCTACGACACGCCCAGATACCGCATTGCACTGAACATCAACAACCTGTTCAACAAGACCTATTTCGCGGGCATCTTCCGTGGTGTCGACCGCGAGGCCAATCTGAGCGTCAAATACTATTGGTAAGCAAAAGTAGCAAGCATGCCATGGCGTGGCTGCTGCGGAGTCGGTACTTGCATCTGCAGCAGCGTCGGCGGACTGAATGCTTGCCGGTAACAGCGGCGCCGCAGATTGGCGAAGAAGCCGGTTGATGCATGTCACCCGGCTTCACTATGTTCTGATTTTTTGCACGTTTTCATCGGCGCAGGGCCATGGCGATGATAGGCTGACGCATTGCGCGCAACGGTTTGCGCGGTCTGTCAAACCACAGTTTTTGCCGCGCTGAAAGCACTGTTTCAGCAAAGTGCGGACGAGGTTTTCCGAGGGTAGTCCTGCACTCGCCCTTGGTGCGTAAGCGCCTCGAACTATCAAGATATTGCGTCGATTCGGGACGGGAGACATTGGTGTCGCGTGTATTAGCAACGGAAGCGGAAGTTTTGGCGCTGTCGCCGGATGCTGCGTCATCCAAGGCGGCCAAGGGACTGCAGTCCCTGAGCAAATGGCCGAACACAGGCAGCAATGATGCTGCGGTCTGGGGGGAATGCCAGGGCAGCGGCAGCAAGCCGTATCAGACTCAGGTCGATCTGAGTGGGCCGGCCTTCAAGTGCTCCTGCCCCAGCCGCAAGTTCCCCTGCAAGCACGGGCTGGCGCTGATGCTGCTGCGCGCAGGCGGCCAGGTGCCGGAGGGTGGCGAGCCCCCGGAATGGGTCAGCAACTGGCTGGGTGGTCGTCTGCAGAAAGCCGAGCAGAAAGAGGCCAAGGCGGCCGCCATTGCCGCTGCGCCAGTTGCGGATCAGGAAGCTCTGGCCAGACAGCAGGCCAAGCGCGAGGACAAGCGCTGGGACAAGGTTGCTGGCGGCATGCAGGAGCTGTCGCTATGGATGCAGGACATGGTGCGCACCGGCCTGGCCAATCAGGCCGGCGACAGCCAGGCGCGCCAGCACTGGAACACCATGGCGGCACGCATGGTGGATGCCCAGGCCACGGGCATGGCCGCGCGTATCAGGGAAGCCTGGGAGCTGGTGGACAGCCACCCGACCTGGCCGCGTGACCTGCTGGTGCAGCTTGGCCATTGGCAGCTGTTGGTGGATGCGGTGCAGAGGCGTGACTCGCTGAGCCCCGAGGTGAAGGCCGACGTCATGGCTGCCCTGGGCTGGCCCATGGACAAGGCCGAAGTGCAGGCCCGTGGCGAGACCATCAGCGACGATTGGCGGGTGCTGGGTCAGCGCCTGATCGAGCGCGAGGGTCGCCTGCTGGAGCGCCGCGTCTGGCTGCAGGGCCTCAATACCGGGCGCACGGCACTGCTGCTGGACTATGCCCAGGGCGGGCGCGGGTTCGAGACGGCCTGGGTGAGCGGCGGCGCTTACCGCACAGCCTTGAGCTTCTACCCTGGCAGGGCGAGCCTGCGAGCGGCTGCGGTCAATGGGGTTGAAGCACTCGACAGCTGCGATGCCGCTGCCCTGACGGTCAAGGCTTTGGGTGAGCCGTTGCAGCAACTGGGCGAGCGCATTGCCGCCAATGTGCTGCAGCCGGTGCAGCCGCTGTGGTGCGCGAATGCCCAACTGCTGTATGTAGAGGGACAATGGCTGGTGAGCTGGCCCACAGGACAGAGCCAGGCGGCGCCCGTGCCTGCGGTGATTGCCGATGACGAAGCCTGGCGGCTGCTGGCGCTGAGCGGCGGCACGCCTCTGGCCCTGTTTGGCGAGTGGGAGTCCGGGCCGCAACTGGGGCGCTGGCGCTTGCTCAGCGCTTGGCAGCAGGATGCTCAAAGCCAGGCCCTGTCCCCCATCTGGCAGAACCAAGGAGAGATGCGATGAGCAGCGCCAATTTATGGGCTGCGCTGCAGCAGTCAAGTCTGGTCGGCGCGGACAGGCTGGCCGTGCCTGCGGTGTTGACCGCGCAGGTCGATGCCGCAGCCAGCCCCGGTTTGCAAGCCATGCAAGCCGCCTGGCTGCAGCCGGCTGCATCAACGGCCGCACAGCTGCTGAGGGCCAGCGCCGTCGCTGCCGTCCTGGAGCGGGCGGGCTGGCAGCCCGGTGCGCAGGTCAGGCTCGGTGCGCCTTTGAGCTCTCCGGCATTGCCTGCCGACGAGTCTCGCCGCGGGCCCGAGGATGAGCGCTTGCACGGCCTGATGCGTGATGTGCTGCAGCATGGGCCGGAGAACATGCTGGCTCCGATGTTCCATGCCCTCGATCAGGCTGGGCAGCGCTTGCCTTACGCGCTCCTGGTCGATGCTTTGAACGAAGGCCGTCGCTCGGTGGAGCTGCGTGCCTGGCTGACGCCGGTGCTGGGCGAGCGAGGACGCTGGCTGGCCGGGCTCAACCCGCAATGGAGCTATGCCAGCGGCGTGCAGGAGACGGCCAATGCCGAGCTGATCTGGCAGGAGGGCTCCATCGAGCAGCGCGTGGCACTGCTGCACAGCGAACGTGAGACCGATGCCGACCAGGCGCGTGCCAGACTGGAAGCCAGCTTGAAGGAACTCAATGCCAAGGAGCGTGCGCCCATGGTGCTGGCCCTGGGCGTGGGCTTGTCCATGGCGGACGAGCCGCTGCTGGAAAAGCTGCTGACCGATCGCAGCAAGGAGGTCCGCGAGAACGCGGCCCGTCTGCTGTCGCGTCTGCCGCAAAGCGCGCACAGCCTGCGCATCCTGGGCTGGCTGCAGTCCATGCTGAGCCGCAATGCCAAGGGGGAATGGCAGATCGAGCCGCCCGAGGAGGGCAGCAAGGACTGGGAGCGTGACGGCATTGCACTGCAGCCGCCGGCCTATATCAAGGGCGTGAAAGCCTGGTGGCTGCAGCAGATGGTGGAGCTTGCGCCCATCGATTTCTGGCTGCTGACCCTGGAGATGACGCCCGAGCAGCTCTGGGACTGGAGCCGCCGCAGCGACTGGAAGACCGCTTTGCGCCAGGGTTGGCTGGCGGCACTGCGCGATCAGCCCGATGTGCGCTGGATTGCGCTGCTGCAGACCATGGAGCGCGATTCACGAGCCCAGGCGTTGCTGTCGGCCCTGCTGGACCGGTTGAGCCAGCAGGAGCGCGAGGCGCTGTGGCAGACGCAGTTGCAGCAGGCCAAGGGCAGCCTGGTGGACCGCATCAACACTATCGAGAGCAGCATGCCGGTGGTTGGCGTGTTTTCTCAATCCATGTCTGAGCCCTTGATGGACGCACTGGACAAGGCGCTGGGCGGCAAGCAGGCCACAGGCAGCTGGCATAGCTGGCAGGCCGATCAGGCCGTGCTGGCCTGCGCGCGCCGCCTGCATCCGGCCGTTTTGCCGCGCTTTGTGCGGCTCTGGCGTCAGCCTGAGCCAGCGCCGGAAGCGACCATGCCGGAGCAGGCCGCTGAGGCGCCGTCGCGGCTGGCCGGACTCTGGCAAAAACTGGTGTCCAAAGTGTCCGATGCCACCGAAGAGGCGGCGCAAAACGGTCTGACCCCCGAACAGCAGGCGCGGCTGGAGCGCGCCCGTCTGCGCCCCTGGGATGACGAGCGCGTGCTCGAGCAACTCAACCGTATCGTCGATCTGCGCCTGGCCCTGCATGCCGCACTGGGCGCCTAAGCCTTCGAATTTTTCTGCATTCAACCCGAAAGTCATCATGAGCCAAGTACTACGTCAGCACGCCGAGGCGCAATTTGCCGAAGAACTCGATGCCCTGCAGAAGGTGGACGACCGTCCGCGCCCGCCCAACTGGAAGCTCTCGCCCTGGGCCGTGCTCCAGTATCTGATGGGTGGCAAGCTCAGCAACGGGTTTGAGCTCAGCCCCAAGTACATCGGCAATCCGCGCCTGATGGAGATTGCCGTGTCCACGCTGGCCACCGACCGTGCCTTGCTGCTGTACGGCGTGCCCGGCACGGCCAAGTCCTGGGTCTCCGAGCATCTGTCTGCGGCCGTGAGCGGCGATTCGACCATGCTGATTCAGGGCACGGCCGGCACCAGCGAGGAGCAGTTGCGCTATGGCTGGAACTATGCCCAGTTGCTGGCCCACGGCCCGTCCGAGAAAGCGCTGATTCCCAGCCCGCTGGTCAACGCCATGAAGCTGGGCAAGATCGCGCGCATCGAGGAGCTCACACGTATTCCCGCCGATGTGCAGGACACGCTGATCACCGTGCTGTCCGAAAAGACGCTGCCCGTGCCGGAGCTGTCCATGGAGTTCCAGGCCGTGCAGGGCTTTTCGGTCATTGCCACGGCCAATAACCGCGACAAAGGCGTCAACGAGTTGTCGAGCGCGCTGAAGCGCCGCTTCAACACCGTGGTGCTGCCTGTGCCCGCCTCGCAGGATGAGGAGGTGCAGATCGTCACCAAGCGCGTGGCCGAGCAGGGGCGGGCGCTGCAGCTGCCAACCGAGCCGCCTGCGCTGCAGGAGGTGCGCCGTGTGGTGCAGATCTTCCGCGAGTTGCGCCAAGGCCAGACCGAGGACGGCAAGACCGTGCGCGTGAAGTCGCCCAGCTCCACGCTGTCCACGGCGGAGGCCATCTCGGTCATCAATAGCGGCATGGCGCTGGCCGGCCATTTCGGCGATGGCGTGCTGCGCGCGGCCGATGTGGCCTCGGGCCTGCTGGGAGCCGTGATCAAGGACCCGGTGCAGGACACGGTGGTGTGGAAGGAATATCTGGAGACCGTGGTCAAGGAGCGTAGCGACTGGAAGGATCTGTACCGCGCCTGCCGCGAGCAGATCTGACGTACTTCTCGGGGCTTTCCCATTCTTTTTTCATGTGACTGCTGATCGAGCCCATGGCCACTTCCGCTGACAACGTCCATTTCTTCGGCATACGCCATCACGGCCCGGGCTGCGCTCGCAGTCTGCTGCAGGCGCTTGAGGCCTTGCAGCCCGATTGCTTGCTGGTGGAAGGCCCGCCCGAGGGGGAGGCGCTGCTGCCCATGCTGCAAAGCGCCGAGCTGCGCCCGCCCGTGGCCATGCTGGTCTATATGCAGGACGAGCCCAGCCAGGCCGCGTTCTATCCGTTTGCCGAGTTCTCACCCGAATGGCAGGCATTGCAGTGGGCCAGTCGCCAGGGTGTTGCCACGCGTTTTATCGACCTGCCGCAGACCCATGGCATGGCCATCGAGTTTGCACGACGCGAAGCGCTGAAGAAGGCGGCGCAGGAAGCCGTTGAAGCCGATGAAGCAGCGCAGCCAGCGGATACCGAGGACGGAGCAAGCGATGCGGGGCAGGAGCCGGATGCGGCACCGGCCGAGGCACTTGCCGATATGCAGGATGGCGACGCGCATGAGCCGCCTCAAGAGGTTCCGGCAAACGCTGCCCGGCATCTGCACCGCGATCCGCTGGACTGGCTGGCCCATGCCGCAGGCTTTGACGATGGCGAGAGCTGGTGGAACCGTCTGGTCGAGGAGCGCGGCGACAGCGAAGCACTGTTTGAAAGCATTGGCGAGGTGATGACGGCTGCTCGCGAAGAACTGTCCAAGGACGGCGAACATTGGCGCGGCGAGGAATACATGAAGCGCGAAGCACTGCGCGAAGCCCATATGCGCCAGTGCATTCGCGAGGCGAGCAAGGCCGGTCACCAGCGCATTGCCGTGGTCTGCGGTGCCTGGCATGTGCCGGCGCTCAGGGCCAGCGTGACGGCCAAGGTCGACAGCGCCCTGCTCAAGGGCCTGCCCAAGGCCAAGGTGCTCGCTACCTGGGCCCCCTGGACTTATCGAAACCTGGCCAGCAGCAGTGGCTATGGCGCGGGTGTGACTTCTCCGGGCTGGTATCAGCATCTGTGGCAGTGCTATCAGTCGTCCCCTGGTTTAGAGTCAAATCAGCCTCAAACGCTTGATGGTGAAGCGCAAGCAGCTATCAAAAACGTGGTTTCTCCGGCCACGCTGCGTACGGCGGGCTGGCTCACGCGCGTGGCCCATCTGCTGCGCGACAAGGACCTGGACTGCTCCAGCGCCCACATCATCGAGGCCACGCGGCTGTCCGAGAGTCTGGCGGCGCTGCGCGGCCAGCCCGTGCCCGGCCTGGACGAAATCAACGAGGCCATCGTCACCGTGATCTGCATGGGCGAGGACGCACCGCTCAGGTTGATCGACGAGGAACTGACCGTCGGTCATGTGCTGGGCCAGGTGCCTGCCGATGTTCCTCAGGTGCCGCTGCAGCGTGATATCGAGCAGCAGCAGAAGTCGCTGCGTCTCAAGCCCGAGGCGGCAAGCAAGCTGCTGGCGCTGGATTTGCGCAAGGACACGGATCTGGCGCGCAGCCATTTTCTGCACCGTCTGCGCTTGCTCGGCATTGACTGGGGCGTGCGCGCCACCGATGCCCAGCGCAACCGGGGCACCTTCCGCGAAAGCTGGCAGCTGCAGTGGGAGCCCGAGCTGGCGGTGCGCATCATCGAGGCCAGCGTGCATGGCGCGACCGTGGCTCAGGCCGCTACGGCCAAGCTGCGCTCCAGCCTGACGCCCGAGACCTCGCTGCCCGAAATCGCGCAGGCCATCGACGATGCGTTGCTGGCCGATTTGCCGCAGCTGGTCGAAGCCCTGATCGCCACGCTGGCCCAGCGTGCAGCTACTACGGGCGATGTGGCCCAGCTGCTGCAGGCCTTGCCGCCGCTGGCCAATGTCTATCGCTATGGCAGCGTGCGCCAGACGGATACGGCCCTGCTGGCGGGCGTGATCGATTCGCTGGTGCTGCGCGCCGCCATCGGCCTGCCTGTTGCCTGCATGGCCATGGATGAGGATGCTGCAGCCGCCATGAAGACCAAGGTGCTGGCAGCCCACGAGGCCCTGCGGCTGCGCACCAGCGACGGCGAGGCGCAACAGGCGGTGGATGCCTGGCGCCTGGCGCTGCGCAGCCTGGCCATGGGGGATGCCGCAGCGGCACTGCTGCGCGGCATGGCCTGCCGTTTGCTGCTGGACGAGCAGTTGCTGGAAAGCGCTGAAATCGTGCGCCAGTTCAACCGCAATCTTTCGCTGGGCGCGGCGCCCATGGATGTGGCCGCCTGGCTGGACGGTTTCCTGAACCAGCAGGCGCTGGTGTTGCTGCATGACGAGTCCATCTGGGGTGCTGTCGATGCCTGGCTCAGCGGTCTGGGCGAGGTGCAGTTTGCCCAGATTCTGCCGCTGGTGCGGCGCAGCTTCTCGACCTTCAGCAATCACGAGCGGCAAAGCCTGGGCGACAAGGTCAAGCGAACGCCTATGGGAGGCGTTGCGGCACCTAGTCCTGCCGTAGGTGCTGCGGACGATGCCGCGCCCTGGGATGAGTCGCGTGCCTTGCTGGCCTTGCCCGTGCTCAATGAGTTGCTGGGCTTGAATCTGCCACAGGCGCTGATGGGGAAAGCCCAGGCAGCTACCGAATTTGATGCGGCTGCGGCCAAGGTGTGACGATGAAGCAAACAGCAAACTTGGCGACCGAGCCCCAACAGGAATCCGAAGAGCTGCAGCCCACCACGAGGATACAGCGCTGGCGCATGGTGCTGGGAAGCCCCGCTGACGCCAGTTGCGGCGGTGTGACGGGCCGCTTGCAGGAGATGGACCAGGCGCTGGCCGCCTTGTATGAGGAAGACAGCAAGCTGTCATCGCGCAAGGGCGGACGCGGCAACTCCTCGCCTTCGGTATCGCGCTGGCTGGGCGATATCCGCAAATACTTTCCGAGCCAGGTCGTGCAGGTCATGCAGCGCGATGCCATGGAGCGCCTGAATCTGCGCGAGCTGCTGCTGCAGCCCGAGATGCTGGAGAACGTGCAGCCCGATGTGCATCTGGTGGCGGATCTGATTTCGCTGGGCTCGGTGATTCCGCAGAACACCAAGGCCACGGCGCGGCTGGTGGTGCGCAAGGTGGTGGACGAGCTGATGAAAAAGCTCGAGGAGCCCATGCGCAGTGCCGTGGCCGGGGCACTGGACCGTAGCCAGCGCAACCGACGCCCGCGCCATGCCGAAATCGACTGGAATCGCACCATACGCGCCAACCTGCGCCATTGGCAGCCCGAATACAAGACCATTGTTCCGGAGACGCTGATTGGCTATGGGCGCAAGGCGCGCCGCCCGCAGCGCGAGGTGATCCTGTGCATTGACCAGAGTGGCTCCATGGCCAACTCGGTGGTCTATTCCAGCATCTTTGGTGCGGTGATGGCCAGTCTGCCGGCCGTGGCCACCAAGCTGGTGGTGTTTGATACGGCCGTGGTCGACCTGACGGAAAAACTCGACGATCCTGTCGATGTGCTGTTTGGCGTACAGCTGGGCGGTGGCACCGATATCAATGGTGCGGTCGGCTATTGCCAGGGGTTGATCAGCGAGCCGCGCAACAGCATTCTGGTGCTGATCTCCGACCTTTACGAAGGCGGTGTGGAGTCGGGCCTGCTGCGCCGCGCCAACGAGCTGGTGGAAGCCGGCGTGCAGTTCATCACGCTGCTGGCGCTCAGCGACGAGGGAGCTCCGGCCTATGACGCGGAACTGGCGGCCAAGCTGGCGGCACTGGGCGTGCCCTCGTTTGCCTGCACTCCCGACGCCTTTCCGCAGCTCATGGCAGCGGCCATTCGCCGTGACGATGTGGCCGCCTGGGCGGCGACACAGGGCTTCAAGACCAGCAAATAGGAAGACGGCCGGAAGAAGACTGCTTGCTCGGGCTCAGTCCGGCAGAGCGACGCCGAGTTTGGCCAGCCTGGCGACCATCACATCACGGCGGCGTGCGGCCTTGGCAGCGGTTTCGCTGACCGTTGCAATGGTCTTGGGGCCTTTGCCTGCAGCGGCCTTGACCAGTTCCGCCTTCTTGGCGGCCTCTGCGGCAAGTTTGCGGTAGCTGGCAATCAGTTCGGCATGGGCGATGGCTTGAGTCACAGGGTTTCCGTTCGATAAGGGCGCTCATTGTCGCTGCAAAGCCAGTGCCGCGGCGAACGCGCAGCTGATTGGCAATTTCCTGTCGCAATCGTGGCACGGTTTGCAGGCATGATGGCGATTTTGCAAACCACCAGGAGAAGCGATGGCAGGTGCCGGCCTTTTGATGTTGCTAGACGATATTGCTAGCTTGCTGGACGACGTGGCCTTGATGACCAAGACTGCGGCAGGCAAGAGCACGGCGATTCTGGACGATGTGGCTACCCAGACCAAGGTGGCGGTGCAGAAGACGGCCGGCGTGCTGGGCGACGATCTGGCACTCAATGCCGAGCAGGTCACGGGAGTGAAGGCCAACCGGGAGCTGCCTGTGGTCTGGGCGGTGGCCAAGGGCTCGCTGCTGAACAAGGCTATCCTGGTGCCTGCCGCGCTGTTGATCAGCGCTTTTGTGCCCTGGTTGATCACGCCTTTGTTGATGGTAGGTGGCGCTTTTCTGTGCTTCGAAGGCGTGGAGAAGATCCTGGATCTGTTTCACAAGCACCAAAAGCATGATGCGCATGATGCCGTGGTGGATGCCGAGGAAGCGGCCCATCAAGGTGTTGCACCTTCATCGGTGCGCGCCGCGCGTGAGAAGCAGATGGATCCGATGGAGTACGAGAAGCAGAAAGTCAAAGGCGCTGTGCGCACGGACTTTATCTTGTCGGCCGAAATCATGGCGATTGCACTGGGTACGGTAGCCACCAAGCCCATCTGGGAGCAGGCTGCGGTGCTGGTGGCAGTGGCCCTGGCCATCACCATGTTCGTCTACGGACTGGTGGCCGGCATTGTGCGCATGGACGATGTGGGTGGTGACCTGATGAGGCGCAGCAACCGCGCAGCCCAGGCCGTCGGTCGTGGCCTGATCGCCTTCACTCCCTGGCTGATGCGCGGGCTGTCGATTGTCGGCACGGCAGCCATGTTCATGGTGGGCGGCAGCCTGCTGGTGCACGGCATAGGGCCGATTGAACACTGGGTGCAGCAGGTGATCGTCCCCATGGGCGGAATTGTCGCGGCATTGGGCACGGTGCTGGTGCATGTGCTGGTGGGGGCTGCCATCGGCGGGGTTGTCGTTATCTGTCTGGCGCTCTGGCGCAAGCTGCGTCCGGCCAAGGTCACGCACCAGTAGCGCATCTAGCATTGCCGGCAGTGCAGAGGTTTGCGCTGCATCAGCATTCAAGACTGGCGTGGCCGAAGGGCAACGCCGGTCTTTTTCTTTGAGGTGTTGGTCTGCGGGTTGACGTGGAACAAAGCTGCCAGGCAGTGGCTTTGTTTCAATCACTACCAAGGAAGGCGAACAAGCTTTCTGCCCATCTCTTCAAGGAAAAGCTCATGAAAAAAACTCTGATCGCGATTGCCGCTGCTGCCAGCGCCCTCACTGCCGGTACCGCTTTTGCCCAGTCTTCGTTTGACGGCTCCAGCTCCTGGATGGTCCGGGCGCGTGCCGTGCATCTGAACAGCGAAAACGGCGGCCCCGCAGGTGATGCCGGCGTCAGCATCAACAACAAATGGATGCCCGAGCTGGATGTTTCGTACTTCTTCACGCCCAATATCGCCGCCGAGCTGATTCTGACCTTTCCGCAGAAGCACGATGTACGCCTGAATGGCGACAAGATCGGCACGCTCAAGCATCTGCCTCCCACCTTGCTGGCGCAGTACCACTTCACCAACCTCGGTGCCTTCAAGCCTTACGTGGGTGCAGGTGTCAACTACACACGCTTCTCGAATGTGAGCATTCTCGATGGCGCCGTGACCGTGAAGAAGAACAGCGTCGGTGGCGCGCTGCAGATCGGCTTTGACTATGCGCTGGACAAGAACTGGTCGCTGAACTTCGACGTCAAGAAGGTCTATCTGGGCACCAAGGTTACGGGAGCCGGCGTGTTCCAGGACACCAAGTTCAAGGTCGACCCATGGCTGGTCGGCGTGGGCGTGGGCTATCGCTTCTGATAGTTTCACGGCAAAGAGTGTTCTCATCTGCGGCCTTCTTCCCGCAGGTGAGGCACGCACCGCAGGCTCTGTGGTGCATCGGGGTCAGCAGGCCGACATGGTCTGATGGCTCCGGAGGCTAGGGTGTATGTTTAATCGGTGTTCCGCGAGTGCGGGATACCGATTTTTTTTGGTGAGCTCCAGGATCAGTATTGGCTTTGTCAGCATTGCTGCAGGCACATGCAGTAAAAGTATCGCTGGCTTCAGTCCTACTTGCGCCTGTCGTCGACAGCGCTAGGCTTTAGGGCCCAAAGCAGTCTTGGCAGTGATGGCGCGGGCAATGGCTGTATCGCGCGATCGACTCATCAGGAGAATCAGCATGCGCGCGATACCGGACAGGCAGGCAGCATCCATCGAGTCTTTGTCTCGCGCAGGGCGCATTCCATTGCCTCTGGCCTCCTTGCTCCTGCCCGCAGAGCCTTGCACAGCCCCGCAGATGCCGCTGTGTGAAGAGCTGGCACAAGGGCTGATGCAGCGGCAGGCACAGATTTCCCCCAAATTCCTATATGACGCGCGCGGCTGCGCCTTGTTCGAGCAGATAACCGAGCTACCCGAGTACTACCCCACAAGAACCGAGGCTGCCATCATGGCCCGGTACGATCTGGAGATCGCCCAGGCTATGGAAGGCTGCCAGGTGCTGATAGAGCTGGGCGCGGGCAATTGCGAAAAGGTGCGACGCCTGTGCCGCAGCGTGGGGCCGCAGCAATTTCTGGGGGTGGATATTGCGGTCGAGTTCCTGCAGGCCGCGGTGGCCAGGCTGGAGCAGGACTTTCCTCGACTGAGGGCGCGTGCGGTTGCGGCGGATTTCACGGGGGACTGGCATTTGCCGCCGGGCGTGCCGAAGGCGCGGCGTGAGCTGTTCTATCCGGGCTCTTCGATCGGTAACTTCGACACCCAGCAGGCGCTGCATATGCTGCGGCACATGCATTCGCTCGTAGAGGGTGACGGCGGGCTGCTGATCGGTATCGATCTGCCCAAACCGGTTCCGGTCTTGCTGGCTGCCTACGATGATGAACAGGGCGTTACCGCCGAGTTCAACCTGAATGTGCTCAATCATGCAAACCGTCTGCTGGGCAGTGACTTCAATCTTCAGGATTGGGCGCATGAGGCGCGCTTCGACAGCCGGAACTCTCGCATAGAGATGCATTTGCGCGCCCGTCGCCCCGTCATGGTTTGCTGGCCTCAAGGTGTGCGTTACTTTGCCCAGGGCGAGACCGTCCACACGGAGAACAGCTACAAGTATCCTCTGTCTGATTTTCTCTCCATGCTGGCGCATGCGGGCTTTTCCGCTCCCCAGGTCTGGACCGATGAACAGCAATGGTTTGCCGTCATTCATGCACGTGCCTGAAGCCATGGTTCAGCCCCTTTTCGTCTCGTCCGAGGCAATGGACTGGACGGCGCTGGCGCTTCAGTTCGAGCGGGTGAGAGCCTGTACGCAAAAGCTGGCAGCGCCACTGTCCGCCGAAGATGCCTGCGTGCAATCCATGCCCGATGCCAGTCCCGCCAAATGGCATCTGGCCCATACCAGCTGGTTTTTTGAAACCTTTGTACTGGCTGCGCATCAGCAGGGGCATCAGGTTTTCGATGCCAGCTATCGCATGCTGTTCAACTCCTACTACCAGCAGGTGGGGGCACGGCATCCGCGAGCCCAGCGGGGCTTGTTGAGCAGGCCGTCCCTGGCGCAGATCATGACTTATCGCGCCGTGGTGGATGAGCAGATGCTGGCGCTGATGGCGGCCATGAAAGAGAGAAAGCCTGCGACGCAGCAGGCGGTGGCCCAGCTCATCACGTTGGGCCTGCAGCACGAGCAGCAGCATCAGGAGCTGCTGCTCACCGACATCAAGCATTTGCTTTCCTGCCACCCGCTTTGGCCTGCTTATGCAGCGGACTCACCGGCCGAGACGGATTCCGGGCCGGCCCATGCAGACCTCACATGGCAGCCGGTGGAGGCCGGCATCTACCGCATAGGCTATGGCGATGGCGATTTCGCCTTTGACAATGAGATGCCCAGGCACAGCGTCTATGTGCAGACTGCACAGATTGCATCGAGGCCGGTGAACAATGGCGAGTTTCTGCGCTTTGTGCTGGATGGCGGCTACCGCCAGCCGCAATGGTGGCTGGCCGAGGGCTGGGACTGGTGCCAGGCCCAGCAACTGAGCCACCCCTGCTACTGGAGGGATGCCGAAGGCCATGCAGGTGACGGGGGCTGGCAGGAGTTCAGCCTCTATGGCGTGAGGGCTCTGCACGCGCTGCGGCCTGTCTGTCATATCTCCTATTTCGAGGCCGATGCCTATGCGCGCTGGGCTGGTGCACGCCTGCCGACGGAGATGGAGTGGGAGGTGGCCATGGGCCTGCATGAATGGCCTGTATCCCGGCCCGGCCTGCATCCCGAGGCGTCGGCTGGCTGTCAGGGATCGGGAATCGGCCAGGTCTGGGAGTGGACGCAGTCATCCTATGCCGCCTACCCGGGCTTTCGGGTGGCCGAGGGCGCTGTGGGGGAGTACAACGGCAAGTTCATGGTCAACCAGTACGTGCTGCGCGGAGGCTCCTGCCTCACGCCTGCCGGCCATGCGCGGCTGACCTACCGCAATTTCTTTCCTGCAACGGCTCGCTGGCAGATGACGGGACTGCGCCTAGCGCGCGATGTGTGAAGTCGCGCGCCAGAGTGGGAAGCCGCTTCAGACCTGTTCCAGCGCCTGGTTCAGATCGGCCAGCAGATCGTCAATATGCTCGATGCCCACCGACAGGCGCACCATGCCTTCGGTGACGCCGGCCTTGGCCAGCTCATCGGCATCCAGCTGGCGGTGGGTGGTTGAGGCAGGGTGGGTCGCCAGCGACTTGGCATCGCCGATATTGACCAGGCGCGTGAACAGCTGCAGCGCATCCAGGAAACGCGCACCGGCCGCACGGCCTTCGTTGCCCTTGAGGCTGAAGGAGAGAATGCCCGAAGCACGGCCACCGGACTGCTTTTGCACGATGGCGTGATCGGGGTGGTCCTTGAGTCCGGCATAGCGCACCCATTCCACTTTCGGGTGTTGCAGCAGGGTTTCGGCAATCTTCTGCGTGTTTTCGCAGATGCGGTCCATGCGCAGAGCCAGGGTTTCAATGCCTTGCAGGATCTGGAAGGCGTTCTGCGGCGAAATGGCTGCACCCATATTGCGCAGCGGTACGACGCGGGCGCGGCCAATAAAGGCGGCGGGGCCCAGTGCTTCGGTGTAGACCACGCCGTGATAGCTGACGTCGGGCTCGTTGAGGCGCTTGAAGCGCGCCTTGTGCTCGGCCCAGGGGAACTTGCCGCTGTCCACGATCGCCCCGCCCACGCTGGTGCCGTGGCCGCCCAGGTACTTGGTCAGCGAGTGCACCACGATGTCTGCGCCATGTTCGAACGGCCGCAGCAGATAGGGCGAAGATACGGTGTTGTCGACAATCAGCGGAACGCCATGTCGGTGTGCCACGTCGGCCAGCGCACGGATATCGGTCACGTTGCCCAGCGGATTGCCGATGGATTCGATGAATACCGCCTTGGTCCTGGCGTCGATCAGCTTGCCGAAGCTTGCCGGATCGCGTGGATCGGCAAAGCGCACCTCGATGCCTTGCTGCGGAAAGGTGTGGGCAAACAGGTTGTAGGTGCCGCCATAGAGCGTGCTGGCCGACACGATGTTGTCACCCGCTTCGGCCAGAGTCTGGATCGCGGCGGTGATGGCGGCCATGCCCGATGCCAGTGCGAGTGCGGCAATGCCGCCTTCGAGTGCCGCGACGCGCTTTTCCAGCACGTCGGTGGTGGGGTTCATGATGCGCGTGTAGATATTGCCCGGGACCTTCAGATCAAACAGGTCGGCACCATGCTGGGCACTGTCAAACGCGTAGGCTACCGTCTGGTAGATGGGAACGGCCGCAGCCTTGGTGGTGGGATCTGGGGAATAGCCGGCATGTACGGCCAGTGTCTCTAAGCGCATATATGTGTCTCTTTGGCAAGTTATTCGAAGGCCGCAGCCCGGGCTTTGGCATCATTGATTATGGGCAGGTCGTCGACTCAGGAGAACGACCTAATGGCTATGTGCTTATGCCGCAGTGAAAGCCGGAGATACTTCTCTCCGGAGAATGGTTGACGTTGAATTCACAGTTTCCTGCGCGGAGAACCTAAATTGGGCCAGCCTGCAGATTTGTACTTTGCCTTGATCGCGCCGGCTTGCGTGATGCTGTTCGGGCTTGCCTTGCTGGCTTGCTGGTATGTGCAGCGCCGACAGCCGCGTGCCTTGTTTCTGCTCTGGCTGGTGGGCGGCTATGTGCTGCTCGCGACGGCTCTGGCTGCGCAAAGCCTGATGAGCAATGCGCAGCTGAGCCAGTTTGCCATGGTCACGGCATGTCTGTATCTGCTCGGTACCTGGTCGCTGGCGCAAGGCGTTTCCCTTAGGCTGGGGTCTGCGGGGGCGAGTGTGCCCGGCGGTATTCTGATCGCTGTCGTCGCCCTGTCCGTACTGTTCTACTTTTCGCGGATCGAGAATAACTTGTGGGTCCGCGTGCAATGTCTGGCTCTGGCGATGGCGCTGCAGCTGACCCTGGCCATACCGGCCTTTCTCAGAGCCGATTCCTCAAAGGACTGGCTGGAGCGCGGAGTGCGCTGGGCCTATGGGCTCAATGTCTGCAATGCCTTATTCCGGCCGGCTGCCGTCAGTTTGCTGCCTGTGCACGAAGTGCAGGAGCTGACCCGGTCCGGATACTGGCTGCTTACCCAGGCCATAGCGCTTCTGTTTGCAATGTGGTTTGCCGTAGGACTGCTGGCCTGTTCGGTCAGGGATGTGATGACGACATTGCGCGAAGAGCGCAACCGGGACTCCTTGACGCGCCTGCTCAATCGTCGTGCTTTCATGGAGGCCGCAGAGTCGCGCCTGGCCGATCAGCGGCTGGTGCCCTGGGCCGTGGTCGCCGTGGACATCGATCATTTCAAGTACATCAACGACAACTGGGGCCATGCGGCCGGCGATCAGGTGCTGCAGCAGCTGGCACAGCTGCTGACTCAGCAGGTCAGAGACTGTGACCTGGTTGCCCGCTTCGGCGGAGAGGAGTTCGTCTTGCTGCTCTCGCGAGTACAGCTGTTCGAAGCACAAGCCATTGTGGAGCGTGTGCGTGAGCGCTTGCAAAGCCATGAGCTCGGAGGGCTGCCTGCGCAACTGAGGGTGACAGCCAGCTTTGGCATTGCTGCACTCAGTTCCGCGCAGGATTTCGAGCAGGCACTGGCTCAGGCCGATGCGCTGCTCTACCAGGCCAAGAAGGCCGGGCGGGATTGCGTCATTAGCTCTGCGCAAGACGAGAGCCAGCCGCAATGGAAAATGATTGCCTGAGTTCCGCCTTCAGGCCCGGATCCCATGGCACCTTGCCTTCAGGATTCGGCTAGCGATCCGAGGCCCGAAACTTCAGGACCTCGGACTTCTGGGGGCGCGCCTTGGAAGGACGGGGAGGGTGCGTTCCCAGGCGGGCAGGTGCGCATAGATCACGGCCGGGGCATGGGCGTCATTGGCGGCATAGCGTCGCTGGGCCGGGCTGAGTTCTGCGGCGGCCCAGTTGGAGGTGGTGGTGCGCTTGGACTTGCGAAAGCTCTGCTGGAGTACCAGCGCTGCGGCGGCACGCACACCCACCGATGGGCCATAGCCGAGCCGCTTGAAGCGGCTGTCCAGATCCTGAATGTTGATCAGCGGCGCTCCCAGCCTGCGGGGCAGGGAGTGTTTATCGTTATCGAGCCCGAAGCCGACCTTGCAGATATGTTCTGCAGCCAGCACCATGCGCGACACTTCCAGAGCCATGGGTCTGTGCAGCTGCAGCAGCCAGACCTGGCTGGCCGTGGCGAGCTGCACTAGATGAGGGCCGTTATCCTGCTGGCCGATATTGAAGATGGGTTTGCTTTCCGTGTCAAAGCCGAGCACAGGCTCGGCATTCATGGCCTTGAAGGCGGCTTCAAATTCGGCTTCGGACTGTGGAAGGTGGATTGCATGTTCGGGCAATTCCAGAAATGGGGGGAGCAGGGCACTTTCGTCCTTGCTGGGAGCAATCAATCGGGGCATGCCGGTGATTACACACCAGCTTGGTGCTTATCCCCAGAACATGTGGTCTGGCCTGTGGGTAAATATCGGAATAAATGCGCAAAGCCTTGACTGGCAAGGCTTTGCCTGGGTTGCCTAAAAAATAGGCGGTCGATTCAGCGACGCTGAAACACGGGCCTGCGCTTTTGCAAGAAGGCAGTCACGCCTTCGAGGCTGTTGCTGGAGCGTGCGCAGGCCAGCATGGCTTCGCGCTCGGCACCCAGTTGCTGCTGAAGATCCTGTCGATGTGCCGAATCACAGAGATTCTTGATGCCCGCCAGGGAGTTGGTGGGGCCGCCGGCAAGTTCCTCGGCCAGCGCGGTTGCCGCTTCCAGCAGCTGTTCGGGCTCGTGCAGCTCGTCGATCAGGCCCATGCGCAGACAGTCCTCGGCGGCGATGGCGCGGTTGCTCATCAGAATGTATTTGGCCTTGGCTGCACCTGCACGGTGAGTGAGATAGCCCGATACCCCCAGATCGGGGCTCAGGCCGATGGCCGAATAGCCTCCGCGCAAGAACATGTGACGGCTGGCCAATACCAGGTCCGCACACAGCGCGAGCCCGATGCCGCCGCCGCCGACAGGGCCTTGAACGGCGCTGATGACTGGCAACGGCAGGCTGGCCAGCTGATGCATGACAGGATTGAGTACATCCAGCATGGCTCCGATCAGCGGTGCCAGCCGCTCGCGATGTTCGTCAAACTCGCTGATGTCACCTCCGACGCAGAACTGTTTGCCGCTTGCGGAAATGAGCAGGGCACCGATATCCGCATTCCAGGCCTGCTCCACCACCGCCTTCAGGTCGTGTGCCATGGCTGTGCTGATCACGTTGCCCCGCTCGGGCTGGTTCAGGACCAGATGACCTACGCCGTTGCGAACTTCCCAGAGAACCAGATCTAACATCAGGCGACCTTTCTTTCATATGCAGTCCATAAGATGGCACAGGACGGCCCTTGGCGTCTTGCGGATCTGGACAATGAGGGTGAATCGGTGAGGTTGGAAAAGCACATGCGCTGCTTTCGGTCAAGGCTGCATGCAGTGGCACACAGCCGATGCCTCGTCCTTGTCTTGCCGGTCATGCCGGCTTTACTCAGACGCGCTCATACAGAGTGACCACGCAGGCGCCACCCAGGCCCAGGTTGTGCTGCAGGGCCAGGCGTGCCTCTGGCACCTGGCGTTGATCTGCCTTGCCGCGCAGCTGCTGGACCAGCTCGGTGCACTGAGCCAGACCCGTGGCACCCAGCGGATGGCCCTTGGAGAGCAGACCACCCGAAGGGTTGGTGACGAATTTGCCGCCATAGGTGTTGTCGCCATCGAGCACAAACTTTTCTGCACCGCCGACGGGGCACAGCCCCAGAGCCTCGTAGGTCAGCAGCTCATTGTGGGCAAAGCAGTCGTGCAGCTCCACCACATCCACATCCGAAGGGTCGATGCCGGCTTGTTCATAGACTTGCCTGGCTGCGTTGCGGGCCATGCTGCAGCCCACCACTTCACGCATATCCCGGGCGGCAAAGGTTTCGGGGCCGTCGGTGGTCATGGCCTGGGCACGAATGCGCACGCTATGGTCCAGCCCGTGCCTGCCTGCATAGGCCTCGGACACCACGATGGCGGCCGCCGCGCCGCAGGTCGGCGGGCAGGCCATGAGACGGGTCATCACGCCTTGCCACATCATGGGCGCGGCCATGACTTCTTCCTCCGACACCTCGGTGCGAAACAGCGCCAGTGGATTGCGCGCCGCATGGCGGCTGGCTTTGGCACGAATCTTGGCAAAGGTGGACAGCTTGGTGCCGTACTGCTCCATATGGGCCTTGCCTGCTCCGCCGAAATAACGCAGCGCCAGAGGCACTTCGGCGTTGCCGACCAGTGCGTCCGTGGCTTCATCGAAGCGGTCAAACGGGCTGGGGCGGTCGCTGTAGACCGAGCCCAGTGCGCCAGGATTCATCTGCTCGAAACCCAGGGCCAGCACGCAGTCGGCAGCGCCGCTGGCGACTGCCTGGCGTGCGAGGAACAGAGCAGTGGAGCCGGTGGAGCAGTTGTTGTTGACGTTGACAATGGGAATGCCGCTCATCCCCACCTCGTACAGCGCGCGCTGGCCGGCAGTGGAGTCTCCGTACACATAGCCCACATAGGCCTGCTGCACCGAGGCATAGGAAATGCCGGCATCGGCAAGCGCCAGTTGTGTCGCGGTGGAGCCCATCTGGAAATAGGGATCGCTCCTGCCCGGTTTGGCAAAGGGAATCATGCCGACACCGGCAACAAACACATCGCGACTCATGGGGGCTCCTGAAAGGGGTTGGGACCTTATGCATGCTAGGAAAACCTCTTGCATTTGCCCATGGCGGAGTACATCGTCGATATGTCAAAAGACCTCATGTTGATCTGATGAAGACCCTTAAGAATATTCCCTATACCGTGTCGATGGAGCTGGTGCGGGGGATTGTGCAATCCATCGCGCGCAAAGGACATGCGCCGGAGCCCTTTCTTCTGCAGGCCGGCATAGCACCGCAGCTGCTGGAGCAGCCGGGAGCGCGTGTCAGCTCGGATCAGTACATTGCATTGATGTGGCGCGTGATCTCCGCGCTCAACGACGAGGCACTGGGCCTGTTCTCGCGCCCGCTCAAGCGCGGAAGTCTGGAGCTGATCGCGCGCGTGGCATCTGCAGAGCAGACGGTTGAGGGGGCTCTGGAGCGCATGTGCGAAGTCCACAATCTGCTGCAGGACGATGTGGAAGTGAGTCTGCTGGTCAGCGCCGGTGAGGCCGCCATCAGCGTGCGTTCCCTGAGCAACCGGCCTGCGGCCAACTTTCTGTACGAGTACCTGCTGCGCATTCTGTGGCGTATTGCTTCCTGGTTGATGGGGGGTGGGCTCAAGGTGCGACAGTTTGACTTTGCGTTTGCGCAGCCCGATTACGTCAGGGATTATGGGGAGGCCTTCCCCGCCCCCATGCGCTTCGGACAGGCAGTGGCGGCGTTCTGGTTTGAGGCCGGCTTGCTGCGGCGTGTATGCCGGCGCGACGAGAGCGCGCTGCGCAGCTTTGTCGCGAGCTGGCCTGCGGCAGCCGTCATCCCGGCGCGTGCCGGCAATGGCGTTGCGACTCTGGTGCATGCGCACCTGCAGCAAAGCCGACCGCTCTGGGCGGGGCTGGAGGCCACCGCAGCGGCGCTGCATATGTCGTCCCCTACCTTGCAGCGCAAACTGAGTGCTGCAGGCACCTCGTTTCAGGCCATCAAGGATGGGTTGCGTCGCGATATCGCCATCTCCCGTCTGGGTACCAGCACGGTCAGCTTTGCCACGCTGGCGGCGGATCTGGGCTTTGCGGATGCGGCCGCGTTCCAGCGCGCCTTCAAAGGCTGGACCGGGAGCCCACCGGGTCTTTACCGGGCCAGGGCAGTATAGAAATCGGTCTTCGGGTGCACTCGGGGTGGCTCGTTCGAGCTGCGGAAAACCCTTGCGTGAAAGTCCCAGATATTTTTGCCAATCAAGTGATTGGTAAAAATAAAAGACGCCGATATGCTGCATCCCATGCAAGCAGTTCATGAAGAATTTCCGACCGTCAAACGCGGACGCGGCAGGCCGCCCAAGTCCACCGAGGAACGCAATGAGAGCACGCGCCGCAGCGAGTTGGTGCGCGTCGCCGCCAGGCAGTTTCGCCTGCGCGGTTTTCACGGCAGCAGCACCCGCGACATTGCCGCTGCTGCAGGCATGCAACCGGGGTCCATCTTTTACTTTTTTGAGAGCAAGGAAGCAATACTGCACGCGGTGATGCAGGATGGAATGGCCCAGGCTGCGCAGAGCCAGAACGCCGCGCTGCAAGCGCTGGGGGCACGTGCCAATGGCGTGGAACGACTGCGCGCTCTGGTGCGCAACCACCTGCAGGTCATGGTGGGCGGCGAGAGCGACTTCATTCCCGTGATGCTCTATGAATGGCGCTTGCTCAGCGATGCGCAGCGCATGGAGGTCAGCGCACAAAAGGATGCCTACGAAGCGCAATGGATGCCCGTGCTGCAGGCGCTGCATCGCACCGGCAAGCTCAAGGCCCGTCCCGAAATCGCGCGACTGCTGATCTTCGGCGCGCTGAACTGGACCGCACAGTGGTTTTCCGAGGGCGGCAGCCTGAGCCTGGATGCGCTGACCGATCAATCTCTGGCCTTGTTCATTGGAGAGAGCTGATGTACCAATCCGTTTTTCGCCCTGAGCTGTTTGCCGGGCAAGTGGTTGTGGTTACCGGTGGCGGCTCGGGCATAGGCCGCTGCATCGCGCATGAGCTGGCTGCGCTGGGTGCACATGTGGCCCTGGTGGGGCGCAATGCGCAAAAGCTGCGCAGCGTGCAGGACGAACTGGCGCAGCAGGGAGCGCAAGCCAGCAGTCACAGCTGCGATATCCGCGACGAGGCGGCAGTCAAGGCAGTGGTCGAAGAGATACTGGCCCGGCACGGGCGTATCGACGCCTTGGTCAACAACGCGGGCGGACAGTACCTTTCGCCGCTTGCGTCCATCAGCGCCAAGGGCTGGCAGGCGGTGCTGGACACCAATCTCACCGGCGGCTTTCTCATGGCGCGCGAATGCTATGCACAGCACATGGCGCGGCAGGGTGGCTCCATCGTCAACATGGTGGCCGATATGTGGGGCTCCATGCCGGGCATGGGACATAGCGGCGCTGCGCGGGCGGGCATGGTCAGCTTCACCGAAACTGCTGCCGTGGAATGGGCCGCCCAAGGTGTGCGCGTCAACGCCATCGCACCGGGCTACATAGCCTCCAGCGGCATGGACCACTACCCGCCCGAGGCTGCGGCCATGTTGCGCAAGATGCCGGCAACCGTGCCCGCAGGGCGCTTTGGCAACGAGGCCGAAGTCTCCGCTGCCGTGGTCTTTCTGCTCAGTCCGGCGGCCAGCTTCATCAGCGGAACGGTTTTGCGGGTCGACGGCGCCCGCCCTCAGGTGCGCATGGGTATGGGCCCGGTGGCTGCCAGCGCCGAAGCGCAGCAGCGCGGCGCAGTGCGTGCATTTGACGGCTTCTCTCTCTACCAGACTCCCAAGGTGTTTCAGTCATGAACGTCTTTGCATCCCAATGGAATGCCGGTGGCGAGCTGGCGCAGCAGCGCCGGGCAGCCACGCTGGGTCGCATCGCCGCGCTGCGTGAGCTGGAGCAGCGGGCGGCTCTGGCATCGCAGCGGGCCAAGCCGCAGTTTGAAAAACGTGGCCAGCTGCTGCCGAGAGAGAGAGTGGCGCTGCTGCTGGATGCTGGCAGGCCATGGCTGCCGCTATGCACGCTGGCGGGCTTCATGCAGGACCAGGACGACCCGGCCAAGTCGGTTCCCGGAGGCGGAATGCTGGCGGGCATCGGTTTTGTCAGCGGTGTGCGCTGCATGGTGGTGGCCAGCGACTCAGGCATCGAGGCCGGAGCCATCCAGGAAAAAGGCCTGGACAAGATGCTGCGCGTGCAGGAGATCGCGTTGCAGAACAAGTTGCCCTTCATCCATCTGGTAGAGAGCGCGGGTGCCAATCTCATGCGCTACCGCGTCGAGGGCTTTGTGATGGGTGGCGCCTTGTTTCGCAACCTGGCGCGGTTGTCCGCGGCAGGTCTGCCGGTCATCACCGTGCAGCATGGCTCGGGAACGGCCGGCGGGGCCTATATGCCCGGGTTGTCGGACGTGGTCATCATGGTGCGCGGTCGCTCGCGTGCATTTCTGGCCGGGCCGCCCCTGCTCAAGGCGGCGACCGGCGAGATCGCGACCGAGGAGGAACTGGGCGGTGCCGAAATGCATACCAGTATCTCGGGGATGGGCGAGTATCTGGCGGAGGACGACCGCCATGCCCTAGGCCTGGCACGTGCCGTGGTGTCTCAGCTGTCTTCGTGGAGGGCGCCTGAGACGATTGGTACATATGCGAAGACTGCTATTGATTCAGGAGTTTTGGAGCCACGTTATGACGCCGATGAACTGCTGGGGTTGATGCCGGCACACCACCGCGAGCCGGTGGATATGCATGAGGTCATGGCGCGGCTGGTGGACGGCTCCGAGCTGCTGTTGTTCAAGTCCGGCTACGGAGCCGCCACGCTCTGTGCGCAGGCACACATCGGGGGCCATGCCGTGGGCCTGATCTCCAACAACGGCCCCATCGATGTGGCAGGTGCCAGCAAGGCCGCGCACTTCATTCAGTGGATGTGCCAGCTGGGCCACCCCATCATCTATCTGCAGAACACCACGGGCTATATGGTGGGCAAGGACAGCGAGCAGGCCGGCATGATCAAGCACGGCAGCAAGATGATTCAGGCCGTGACCAATGCCACCGTGCCGCAGATCACCATCCAGTGCGGCGCCAGCTTCGGTGCAGGCAACTACGGCATGTGCGGCCGAGGCTATGCGCCGCGCTTTCTTTTCAGCTGGCCCGGGGCCAAGACGGCGGTGATGGGCGGCGAGCAGGCGGCCAGCACCATGCGTCAGGTCACCGAGGCCGCCATGGCACGCAAAGGCCTGGCCGTCGATGCCGAGCTGATGCAAAAGCAGTACGACCATATCGTGGCCATGTTCGAAGCCCAGGCCGATGCGCTGGTCACCAGCGGCTTGCTGCTGGACGACGGCGTGATCGATCCGCGCGACACGCGCGCAGTGCTCTCGTTCTGCCTGCAGACCTTGCACGAAGCGCAGCAGCGAACGGTGCGCCCCATGCAGTTCGGGGTCGCGCGCATGTAGTGCCGCGCCGCTTCCCCCATTTCTTCCAAACAGAACTCGACGGAGACAAGCCATGCAATGGACCCATGAACATCTGGAAGTGCGCAAGACCCTCAAGCGCTATATCGACGAGAAGATCAATCCTCATGTCGATGAATGGGAGGAAGAGGAAATCTTTCCTGCACACCAGGTATTCAAGGGTCTGGGCGATCTGGGTCTGCTGGGCCTGACCAAGCCCGAAGCCTATGGCGGCTCGGGGCTGGACTATTCCTACAGTCTGATGATGGCCGAGACGCTGGGCCATATCCGCTGCGGCGGCGTGCCCATGGCGATTGGCGTGCAGACCGATATGTGCACGCCCGCTTTGGCCCGCTTTGGCAGCGATGGATTGCGCGAGCAGTTCCTGGCTCCCGCCATCGCGGGCGAGATGGTGGGCTGCATAGGCGTGAGCGAGCCCGGTGCGGGCAGCGATGTGTCGGGCATCAGAAGCCGTGCTCGCAAGGATGGCGACGACTACGTCATCAGCGGCCAGAAGATGTGGATCACCAACAGCATTCAGGCGGACTGGATGTGCATGCTGGTCAACACCAGCGAGGGGCCGATTCACAAGAACAAGAGTCTCATTATGGTGCCGCTGCGGGAGGGCCCGCGCGGCAAGCTGACCAAGGGCGTGGAAGTGGCGCAGAAGCTGCGCAAGATCGGCATGAACTCCTCGGACACGGGCCTGCTGTTCTTTGACGAGGTGCGCGTGCCGCAGCGCTATCTGGTGGGGCAGGAGGGTCAGGGCTTCATCTATCAGATGCAGCAGTTTCAGGAGGAGCGGCTCTGGGCCTCGGCCAGCGGCCTGCTCGCCATGGAGGACTGCATTCAGCAGACCATAGAGTGGGCACAGCAGCGACAGATGTTCGGCAGCACCCTGATCGATCAGCAATGGGTGCAGTTCAAGCTGGCCGAGCTGCAGACCGAAGTCGAGGCGCTGCGCGCGCTGACTTACCGTGCCGCCCAGATGTATATGGCGGGCCAGGATGCGCTGCAGCTGGCCAGCATGGCCAAGCTCAAGTCGGGGCGGCTGACGCGCGAAGTGGCTGACACCTGTCTGCAGTTCTGGGGCGGCATGGGCTTTACCTGGGACAACCGTGTCTCGCGTCTGTACCGCGACGGGCGTCTGGGCTCGATAGGCGGCGGTGCCGACGAGGTCATGCTGGGCATCATCGGCAAGACCATGGGGCTGATCAAGCGCCAGGCACATTGAGGAGCGGTGCATGACTCAGGTTCTTGAAATCGAACGCCTGCCCTTGGGCAACGGCTTTGTGGAATGGTGGCGGCTGAACTCGCCGCAAACTCGCAATGCGCTGACCGACGAGCTGGTGCAGGCCTTGCGCGAACAGGCCACAAGAGCGCAAAAGGATGCGCAGCTGCGCGTGGTGGTGCTGTGCGGCGCGGGCGGGCATTTCTGTGCCGGCGGCAGCCTGGGCGGCTTTGCCAGCAGCATAGGCTCGCCGCTGCCTGCGGGGGCGAAGGACCCGCTGGTTCAGGTCAACCGCGAGTTTGGTCAGCTGCTGCAGCAACTGGCAGAGCTGCCCCAGTTGCTGATCGCTGCCGTGCAGGGCGCGGCCATGGGCGGCGGTGTGGGGCTGGTCTGCGTGGCCGACTGGGTGGTGGCTGATCAGCAAGCCGTCTTCGCCACGCCGGAGGTGACGCTGGGCATCGTGCCTGCGCAGATTGCGCCTTTTGTGCTGCGCAGGCTGGGCGATGGCTTGGCGCGCCAATGGCTGCTGGGCGGTCAGCGTTGGTCCGCAAGTCAGGCACAGCAGGCAGGCCTGGTACAGGCCGTGATCCAGGCTACAGACGCTGTCCACTGGCAGAGCCAGCTGCAGCAGCAGCTCGAGATCTGCGCACAGGCCGCACCTCAGGCGGTTGCCGCCACCAAGAAGCTGCTGGCAGCCATTGGGGGGCAAAGTCTGGATGCATCGCTGAACCAAGGCGCGCAGGCCTTTGCCAGTGCGCTGCGCAGCGCTGAAGCGGGGGCAGGGCTCAAGGCCTTTTCCAGCAAGCAGCCCGCTCCCTGGACCTGCAAGGCAGGAGGCACATCATGAAGCGCATTCTGATTGCCAATCGTGGCGAGATTGCGCTGCGCATCATGGTCACGGCCAGGCGTATGGGCATAGAGACCGTGGCGGTGTACTCGGATGCGGATGCGCAAAGCCTCCATGTGCAGAAGTCCACGCAGGCCTATGCACTGGGCGGGTTGACATCGTCCCAGAGCTATCTGGACGTGAACAAGCTGCTGGAAGCCGCCAAGGCCACAGGGGCCGATGCCGTGCACCCCGGCTACGGCTTTCTCAGCGAGGATGCGGGCTTTGCCGAGGCCGTGCAGCAAGCGGGCCTGATCTGGATTGGCCCGCCGCCGGCGGCGATCCGCCAGCTCGGCAGCAAGGCCGCCGCCAAGCAGCTGGCCAAGGCCCATGGCGTGCCCTGTCTCCCGGGCTACGAAGGTGACGACCAGAGCGATGCGCGCTTTTCCGACGAAGCAGCCATGATCGGCTACCCCGTCATGGTCAAGGCCGTGGCCGGTGGCGGCGGGCGCGGCATGCGGCTGGTGGAAAGTGCCCAGCAACTGCATGGCGCTCTGAACAGCGCACGATCCGAAGCCCTGGCTGGCTTCGGCAATGGTGACTTGCTGGTGGAGCGTGCCGTCATGCATCCGCGTCATGTGGAAGTGCAGGTGTTTGCCGACGGGCATGGCCATGTGATTCATCTGGGGGAGCGCGATTGCTCGGTTCAGCGCCGCCACCAGAAGATCATCGAGGAAGCCCCCAGCCCGGCCGTCAATGCCGAGCAGCGCGAGCACATGGGCAACTGCGCCGTGGTCCTGGCCAAGGCCGCAGGATATGTGGGGGCAGGCACGGTGGAGTTCCTGGTCGAAGGCCGGCAGTTCTATCTGATGGAGATGAATACCAGACTGCAGGTCGAGCATCCTGTGACCGAGGCGTTGACGGGCCTGGATCTGGTCGAGTGGCAGATTCGCGTGGCGCGCGGCGAGGCCCTGCCGCTGACGCAGCAGCAGGTTCGGCTTGACGGCCATGCCATCGAGGTGCGGCTGTGCGCCGAAGACGAGAGCTTTCAGCCCCATACCGGCGTGGTGCGGCATTTCTCGGCACCCGAGGCTGCCGTCTTCAGCCGCGCGCCGCTGCGCTTTGACCATGCGTTGCATACCGGCAGCGAAGTCACTCCCTATTACGACGCCATGTTGGGCAAGCTGATCGTCCATGCGCCAACGCGAGAGCAAGCCATCGACCGGCTGATTCATGCACTGTGCAGCCTCTCGGTGCTGGGCTTGCCAACCAATCGCGCCTTTCTGATTGAGTGCCTGAACGACGAGGTGTTCAGGCGGGGCCAGGCTCTGATCTCCTATCTGGCGAGCGATGCGCCACGCTTGCAGCAGCTGCTGCGGGAAAAGGAAGTCCTGGCTCACCAGCGCTGGGGAGCGCTGTGCGCCGTGGGCCAAAGGCCTGGGCCGTTGGCTTGCAGCTATGCCCAGTTGCGCAAGCTGCAGCACCGGGGGCGGACGCAGGAACTGATGCTGCGCCCCGAGACCGCAGACAGCTGGCTGCTGCAGCGGCACGGCGCCGAGCCTGCGCTGCTGCAGGTCGACGCGTTGCTGGCCCATGGCTGGCGAGCGAGATGCGCGGGCCTGAGCCAGACCGTGCAGGCCGTGGAGCTGTCCGCCGGGCAGGGCGGGACGCGCTGGCATCTGCAGACGGGCGGAGTGGACTGGTGGGTCGAAGATGCAAGCTATGCCCCGCCCGAGAATGCGGCGACAGCGGGCCAGACCGCAGAGCTGCGCGCGCCGTTCAACGGCCGGGTAGTGCAACTGGCCGTGCAGGGCGGACAGGTGCTGAAGGCCGGCGATGTGGTCGTAGTCATTGAGTCCATGAAGCTGGAGCACAGCCTGAGCGTGAAGGCCGACTGCCGGGTGGAGGCCGTGCTGGTCCATGCCGGCCAGCAGGTGGCGCCGGGTCAGGTGCTGCTGAAACTGGTGCCCATGCCTGGAGGACCCGCATGACGGATGCCGCCGAACGCGAAATGCTCTATGACCTGGTGCGCCGCTTCGCGCGCGAGCATATTGCTCCCCATGTCACGGCCTGGGACGAGGCTGGCGAGTTCCCGCGCCAGCTCTATCGCCAGGCCGCCGAGCTGGGGCTGCTGGGCATCGGCTACCCCGAGGAGCTCGGCGGTACCGCGGCCACGCGCAGCCTGCGCGCCGCCCTGTGGCTGGCGCTGTGCCGCCACGGCGGCAGCGGCGGCGTGCTGGCCAGCCTGTTGTCGCACAACATCGGGCTGCCACCTGTGGTGGCTCTGGGCAGCGATGCGCTCAAGCAGCAGGTGGTGCCCGATGTGCTGGCAGGCCGCAAGATCGCGGCGCTGGCGATTACCGAACCTGGCGGCGGATCGGACGTGGCGGCGCTGCGCACCAGGGCCAGGCGTGAGGGCGACGAGTATGTGATCGAGGGCGAGAAGACCTTCATCACCTCGGGCATGCGTGCCGACTGGATCACGGTAGCGGTGCGCACGGGCGAGGAGAGAGGTGCTTCCGGCATCTCCCTGATCCTGGTGCCCGGCGACAGCGCGGGACTGCGCCGCAGCCAGCTGCACAAGATGGGCTGGCAATGCTCGGACACGGCCCATCTGTTTTTTGATGGCGTGCGCGTGCCTGCCAGTCATCTGCTCGGGGTTGAGGGCGAGGGCTTTCGCGCCATCATGCACAACTTCAACGGCGAGCGCCTGGGCATTGCCTGCGCTGCGCTGGGCTTTGCCCAGGCCTGCTATGACGAGGCGCTGGCCTGGGCACAGCAGCGCCAGACCTTTGGCGTGACGCTCAACCAGCATCAGGTCATACGGCACAAGCTGGTGGACATGCAGCAGCGCATGCGCAGCACCGAAGCCTGGATCAACGCCGTCTGCGCGCGCGCCGATGGCGGCGATAGCGGGGCGGACTGGGTGGGTGAGGTTTGCGTGCTCAAGAACCACGCCACCCAGACCATGCAGTTCTGCGCCGATACGGCGGTACAGATTCTGGGCGGCATGGGCTTTATGCGCGGGACTCTGAGCGAGCGCATTTACCGCGAAGTCAAGGTGCTGACGATTGGCGGCGGCACCGAGGAAATCATGAAAGAGCTGGCCGCGCGCCAGTGGCGTATCTAGCGCGGCTGTCGCGGCGGCAGCCGTCGTTGTCGGGAAATTTGAGCGAAATCAGCCTGAAACGCTTATGTGTAAAGCGTTGTCAGCTTCTATTTAAGGTGCGATATGTCCGATAAAGCCATTATTACCTGTTCCATTACTGGGGTGCTGACCGACCCGAATCAGCATCATGTGCCTGTGACGCCAGAGCAACTGGCGCAGGAAGCACGCCGAGCCTATGACGCGGGTGCATCGGTGGTGCATGTGCACTTCAGGCGCCAGGAGGAGGGCAAGGGGCATCTGCCCAGCTGGGACCCGGCAGTGGCCAAGGCCTGCGTGGATGCCATGCGTGCAGCCTGCCCCGAGCTGATCATCAATCAGACCACCGGCGTGGTCGGCCCCGATTACCAGGGGCCGCTGGATTGCCTGCGTGCCACGCGACCCGAGATGGCGGCCTGCAATGCGGGCTCTCTCAACTATCTCAAAACCCGCAGCAACGGAAGCTGGGCCTGGCCGCCCATGTTGTTCGACAATCAGCCCGCCAAGGTGCAGGACTTTCTCGATGTGATGGCCGAGACCCAGACGCTGCCCGAGTTCGAGTGCTTTGATGTGGGCATCGTGCGCTGCGTGGGTATGTATGTGGAAACCGGCATGTACCGGGGCCTGCCCGAATACAACTTCGTGATGGGTGTGGAGTCCGGCATGCCGGCCGATCCTGATTTGCTGCCCATTCTGCTCAGGCTCAAGATCAAGGATGCGCCCTGGCAGACCACGCTGATCGGGCGCAGCGAGATCTGGCCCACCCATCTGCGCACGGCCGAGCTCGGCGGACATCTGCGCAGCGGGCTGGAAGACACTTTCTATCTGCCGGACGGCAGCAAGGTCGCATCCAACGCTCCGCTGATCGAGCAGCTGGCGCGCTATGCACGCGATGTGGGGCGTGAAGTCGCCACTCCCAGGGAAGCCAGGCAGATGCTGCATCTTGCAGCCTGAATCGGGAAGAGCTTGCAGATGAACGCTTGTACTCCTCCCCGCACCGTGGCGCAGGCATTGGCGCAGACCGTGGCCGCGCACCCAGACAGGACCGCCTACATCGACCAGGGGCGCAGCTACAGCTGGCAGCAGGTGGATGTGATGGCCTGCGCCTGGGCCGCTCATCTGTCTTCGCTGGGTCTGCGGCCCGGTGAGCGCATCGGCATCATCCTGCCCAATGGTCTGCCCTGGGTGCTGAGCTATCTGGCGGCGGCGAAGACGGGGCTGGTCGTGGTGGGCCTCAGCGTCCGATACCGCGATGTCGAGCTGGACTTCATGCTGCAGGACAGCCAGGTCAAGGCCGTGCTTGCGCCACGCGAGTTTGCCGGCTTCGACTACCAGAACTATCTGGCGCAGGCCCGTCAGCGTCTTGCGGCGCTGGAGCATCTGCTATGGCTGGACGAAGGATTCGAGCAGCCGCTGCAGTCCGGCGCAGAAATCCTGCTGGCAGGCCCCGGCCCTGCACCGGATGACCTGCTGATGATCATCTACACCTCGGGCACCACCGGCAGGCCCAAGGCGGCGGGGCTGACGCATCGCTCCCAGCTGGGCTCCGCGCTGGCCCAGCATGCGCATGTGAAGGCTGCGGCGAACGATATGGTGCAACTGGCCATGCCGCTCAACCATGTGGGCGGCATCACCTGCGGGGTGCTGACCATGCTGCTGGCGGGTGGCTGCTGCGAGCTGGTGCCCATGTTCAGCCCCGAAGCCTTGCTGAGGATGGCGCAAAAACACCCGCCGACCTGGCTGGTGGGCGTGCCCACCATGCTGACACTGCTGCTCATGCATCCACTTCTGGCCGAGGTGGACATGAGCCAGCTGCGCCTGATCGTGGTGGGTGGATCGAATGTGGAGCCGGTGTTGCTGCAGCGGCTGCAGCAGCAGTTTCCGGGCGTGAGCATCATGAATCTCTACGGCTTGTCCGAGACTTCGGGTGCCATCGCTATGACGCCCTGGCAGGCAGATCAACAAGCCCTGCTGCACAGCATAGGCAGGCCGCTGCAAGGTGCACAGCTGCGTGTGGCCGGGGCCGATGGCGAGGAGCTGCGGGCCGGAGAGGTGGGTGAGCTTTGGTTCCGCGGTGCTGGGGTGATTCCGGCCTATGTGGGGCAGCAGCAGGGCGAAGAGGTATTTGCCGGCGGCTGGCTGCATTCGGGTGATCTGGGACTGGTCGATGAACAGGGCCTGATCCACCTCAAGGGGCGGCAGAAAGACATGTTCATACAGGGCGGCTTCAACGTCTATCCCAGCGAAGTGGAAGGCGTGATTGCCAGTCATGCGGGCGTGCTGATGGTTGCCGGCATCGGCGTCCCGGACCCCGTGCTGGGCGAGGTGGGACGCTATTACATCGTGACCAGACCTGGCGTCAGCGTGGACGAGGAGGCGCTGCTCGCGCATTGCCGCCAGCAACTGGCGGACTACAAGCTGCCGCGCCAGCTGGTGTTTCGCGCCGAGCTGCCGCTGACCCCGGCAGGAAAGATCCAGAAAGTCCTGCTGCGTGGAGAGGAGTGCCTTCCATGAATGTGCAATTCGACTTTTCGGGCCGCCACGTGATGGTGTTTGGCGGCACTACCGGCATCAACCTGGGCATTGCCCAAAACTACGCGATGGCCGGGGCCAGGGTATCGGTCGTCAGCCGCAAGCAGACCAATGTGGATGCAGCCCTGGCGACGCTGGGCGCTCAGGCCTTCGGCGTGGTGGCCGACGTGCGCGATGAGCTGGCGGTGGGCGCGGCGCTGGCGCAGGCCGTGGCCTGCCATGGGCCGGTCGACGTGTTGGTGTCTGGCGCAGCCGGCAACTTCCTCGCCCCTGCGGAGCAGATGTCGTCCAACGCCTTCAAGGTGGTGGTGGACATCGATCTGCTGGGCAGTTTTCATGTCGCGCGTCAGGCTCTGGCGCATCTGCGCCAGCCCGGGGCGAGCCTGATCTTCATCACCGCACCGCAGTCCACCGTGCCCATGATGTATCAGGCCCATGTCTGTGCCGCCAAGGCTGGAGTGGACCATCTGGCGCGTGTGCTGGCGCTGGAGTGGGGCGCCAAGGGCATTCGTGTGAATGCCATTTCGCCCGGACCCATCGAGGGCACGGAAGGCATGCGCCGCCTGGCCCCGCAAGGTGCCGAGGGGGATGCGTTGGTGCGCGCCATGGTGCCGCTGGGGCGCATGGGAACGACTGCAGATATTGCCCAGCTGGCCATGTTTCTGGGCAGCGATGCTGCCAGCTATATCTCCGGCACGGTCATTGCCTGTGACGGCGGGGCGCAGGGCCAGCTCTCGCCCATGGTTGCCGCCGCCGCCATGGCAATGCCGAAGCAGGCTTAGAGACACAACAAGAAAAAGCGTGGGTTATGGGTTCCGGGTTGCACACTATCAAGGAGACAAACCATGATCGAGATGAGTCTGACGAAGGAGGCACGGCGCATCCGGCGCATTGCGCTGGGTGATCTGCTCTACCGCACGGCGCGCAAGTTCGGCAGCCGTACGGCGCTGGTCGATGGCACCGAACGCATCAGCTATGCCGAGCTGGATGCGCGAAGTTCGCGTTTCGCACGCTATCTGCTGTCAACGCTGGGCGCGGGCAAGCAGATCGGCATGCTGTGCGCCAATTCCATAGACATGGTGGTGGCCTGCAACGCCATTCACAAGGCCGGGCAGGTGTGGGTGCCCGTCAATATCAAGCTGGAGGTATCGAGTATCGATTACATCCTGCGGCATGCAGAGGTGTCGGCAGTAGTGGTCGATCAGGAATTACTGGCCCTGCCAGGACTGGCAGAGCTTTTGCAGCAGCTGCAGTTGCCGCTCATCATCGCGCGCGTGCAGCAGCCGCAAGTGCAGCAAGTGCAGCAAGTGCAGCAAGTGCTGCCGGGCCTGTCTCTGGCGCAGGCAGAGGCAGGTCAGGCCGATACCTTGCCCGAGGTCGATATCGACGACAACCAGGCCGCCTTGCTCATGTACACCAGCGGCACCACGGGCAATCCCAAGGGCGTGGTGCATTCCCATCTCTCTGTCTATGCGGCGGTCAAGGGCAATATCGACGAGATGAAATATGACGAGGCCGATGTGCTCAGCGGCTGGCTTCCCCTGTTCCACTGCGCTCAGCATGCGCTGGTACAGACCGCGCTGGCGACAGGCGCCTGCACCGTGCTGACGCGGCAGTTCGTGCCTGCCGAGGTGGGACAGTTGGTCATCAAGGAGGGTGTGACGATCTTTGTCGGCCTGCCCCTGATGTATGCGGCGGTACTGGCGGATCCGGGTTTTGCGCCGACCACCATACGGCAATGCATCTATGCCATGGCGCCCATTCCAAAGCCCCTGATCGCCCTGATTGCGCAGCGCATGTGCCGCAATATCTCCCTGGCCACGGGGCAGACCGAGATCTATCCGGCCACCATGACTTTCCACCCCCTGCTCAATGTCGAATGCGATGCCAATTTCTGGGGGCGTTCCCTCAGTACTTGCGAGACCGCCGTCATGGATGATGGTGGCAATCTGCTCGGGCCGGGCCAGATCGGCGAGATCGTGCATCGCGGCCCCAATGCCATGCTGGGCTATTTCAAGGACCCCAAGGCGACGGCCGAGGCGCAGAAGTTTGGCTGGCACCATACCGGCGACCTGGGCATGTGGGACGCGCAGGGCCGTATGGAGTTCATCGACCGCAAGAAGGACATGATCAAGACCGGCGGTGAGAACGTTGCCAGCGTGAAGGTCGAAGCCGTGGTGCTGGCTCACCCGGAAGTGGCGGCCGCTGCCGTGTTCGGCCTGCCGCATCCCCACTGGAGCGAGGCAGTCTGTGCCTTTGTCATGCGCAAGCCGGGGGCGCAGGTGGACTCGGAGTCGATTCTGGCCCATTGCCGCCATCACCTCAGCGGGTTCGAGATGCCCAAGCTGGTACATTTCGTGGAGGCCTTTCCGTCCACGGCCACGGGCAAGGTGCAGAAGAACGTCATGCGCCGCCAGTTCGAGCAACTGGCCAGGGAATTGTGGGGCACCTGATCTCTGGCCTCTCACTGCATGGGCTGTCAGGGCTGGCCAAGGCCGGCCCTGGTTTCACGCGGTCTCGCGCGCCCAGCTCAGGACCGGATCGGCGCGGGTTTCGATGAGCTTGTTGCGTGCCTTGAGCAGCGGGTCCAGCATCTCGGGCTGGGGCACGATCCAGTATTCACCGCGCTCGATGGCTGTAAAGACGCGCTCGGCAAACTCCTCGGTGCTCAGGCCGTTTTCATCGAGCATATGGGTCATCATGCCGTGAAACTGCGCCGAAGCCGCATCAGGTGCTTCCCGGAAGATGGCGGTCTTGACGGGGCCAGGTGCCAGCAGCGAAACCTTGATCTGCGGATTGATGGCCGCGAGTTCGCCAGCCAGGCCTTCGGTCAGCGCCACCACCGCAAACTTGGTGGCGGAGTAGGGCGTCATCATGGCGCTGGGGAGAAAGCCGCCCACCGATGCCGTGTTGATGATGCGGGCAGGCCGTTTGGCCTTGAGCAGACGCGGCACAAAAGCGCGCAGGCCGTTGACGATGCCGTTGACATTGACCTGCCAGGCCTGCTGCCACCTGGCATCGCTGATTTCCCAGCTATTGCCGGTGCTCAGCACACCTGCGTTGTTGAACAGCAGATCGACCTGACCGAAAGCGGCATAGGCCTTGTCGGCCAAGGCATCCAGCGATGCCTGACTGGTGACATCGGTGACCACGGCCAATGCCTGATCTCCCAACTCCAGCACGACTTTCTCAAGACCCGCCTGGTCGCGGTCGGCAACCACGACCTGCATTCCAAGGGCGACGGCTTTTTTGGCAAGGCCTGCACCAATTCCACTGGCTGCGCCGGTGATGACAGCAACTTTCATGATTTCCTCATTGGATAAATAGGAGTGGATTAAAGCATTGCCGGCTTGTCGATATTTCCCGCGAATTCCCGCTTGACAGTTATTGGCGGTGTTCACAGTCCATATTGATTTGTTTACTGAAAACACCTGCTTGACATATAAAAAAACCGGGCACAGTACGTCCGAATGGATTAATGGTTTTCACCAGGGGCTGTAAACACAAACTGTTTTTGTAAAGAGGAAAATTCAGAGTGAATTGAATCGGAAAAAAACCAAAAATCTCAATCCTCATCGCCAAGTGGTGGCGGTCAGTCAGTATTGAGGCTTGAAATGAATCCATTCATCAGTGGTTTGAAAGACAAAGTGATCCTGGTCACGGGCGGCGCGTCGGGCATCGGCCTGGCCAGTGCCCAGGCTTTGGCCGCCAGCGGCGCCAGGGTGGTGTGTGCCGATCTGCAGCAAAACCAGGATTTGCCGCAGGGCTGCGAATTTCACAGGCTCGACGTGAGCAGCGAGAAGCTGACCCATGAGCTGGTGGCTTCCATGCTGGAGCGCTACGGGCAGATTGACGGGCTGGTGACTTCGGCTGGCATCTCGCGTGTCGGCGATCTGGAGAACATGGCGCTGCAGGAGTGGGAGCAGGTGCTGCAGGTCAATCTGACGGGGACCATGCTCAGTGCCCGTGCCGTGGCCAGCCACATGAAACAGCGAGGCCAGGGCTCCATCGTCGCCATCGCCAGCATCAACGGCATGCTGGGCAACCCGAGCAATCTGGCCTATTGCACCTCCAAGGGGGCGGTGATCCAGATGGTGCGCAGTCTGGCAGCGGAACTCGGTCCCTGCGGCGTACGGGCCAACAGCATCAGTCCCGGCTATATCCGTACGCCCATGACCACCATGCTGGATGAGCAGCCCGTGGGCCAGGCTTTCGAGGCCATGCATTTGCTCAGGCGGGCGGGCAAGTCGCAAGAGGTGGGCAATACCGTGGCATTTCTGCTTTCCGATATGTCTTCATTTATTACCGGGGTCAATCTCCCGGTGGATGGCGGGTTTTCCGCAGCCAAGGTAATTGCTATTTAAGGATTCCCAATGAAATATGATGTCATCGTGATTGGCTGTGGAATGTCCGGTATTCTGGCGGGTATTCACCTCAAGAATAGCGGAAAGAAATTCATTATTCTGGAAAAGGAGAAAACATTGGGCGGAACCTGGAGAGATAATACCTATCCAGGTTTGACTTGCGATGTGCCATCGCACGCTTATACCTATTCTTTCGAGCCCAATCCCGAATGGTCCCGGGTGCTTCCGCCCGGAGCCGAGATTCAGCAGTATTTCGAAGGCGTGTTCCGGAAATACGGTATTTCCGATTTTTCTCAGTTCGATACCGAAGTCACGCATGCCGAATGGACGGGCGAGGCCTGGGCGCTGCAGGATCAGCATGGCAAGCACTACCAGGGCAAGGTGGTGATTGCCGCCACAGGTGTGCTGCACCACCCCAACTATCCGCAGCTCAAGGGCCTGGAGGAGTTCGAGGGGAATACGATTCACAGTGCGCGCTGGGATCATTCGGTACCGCTGGATGGCAAGAGGATCGCCATCATCGGCACCGGATCAACGGGCGTGCAAATTGTCTCGGCACTCGCATCGCGTTCCAAGGTGCGGCATTTTCAGCGCACGGCCCAATGGATCTTCCCGGTCGAGAATCCGGCTTTCAGCGAAGAGCAGCGCGCCGAGTTCCGCAGCAACCGCGATCTGCTGGTTTATCTGCAGCGCGAACCCACCTATCTGGCCAATGTGGAGCGTTTTACCGAAGGGGTGCTGGATCCGGATTCCGAGCAGATCCAGGAAATCCAGAAAATCTGCCAGGACAACCTCGATGCTTCGGTGGCCGATGCGGCCTTGCGACAAAAGCTGCAGCCCCATTACCGCGCCGGTTGCAAGCGTCTGATTTACTCGCCTGACTATTACCAGGCGATCCAGCAGCCGGATTCCGAGCTGATCACCGAAGCTATCGCCCAGGTCGAGAAAAGCGGCGTGCGAACCAGCGACGGCGTGTTGCACGAGGTGGACATCATCGTGCTGGCGACCGGATTCAAGACCGACCGCTATGTGCGCCCCATGAATGTGAAAGGTCTAAACGCTGCGACGCTGGAGCAGGCCTGGAGCGATGTGCCCACGGCCTACAAGTCCATCTCGGTGCCTGGCTTTCCCAACTTCTATTTCATGAACGGGCCGACCTCTCCCGTGGGCAATTTCTCGCTGATCGATACCTCGGAAATGCAGTGGGGCTATATCTCGCAGCTGATAGAGCGCGGCGAGCAAGCCGGTGTGGCTGGGCTATCGGCCAGGCCCGAAGCGCTGGCGCAGTACGACCGTGAGCGCTTGCTGGCCGCCAAAGGCTCGGTCTTCGGCTCGGGCTGCAGCAGCTGGTACCTGGACAAGAACGGCGTGCCCAACACCTGGCCCTGGTCGCAGTCGCGCTTCAGGCAGGAAATGAGCAAGCCGGTATGGCAGGACTACATCCATCACCAGACCGAAGAGCTGGCGGCCTGATTGCCACCTTGCGCCCGGTCAGACCCGAGCGGGCGCGCTCCATCCACCTCAAGGAGTCCCGATGCAGATACACCCCGAAATGGCAGCCGTGCTGGAGCAGTTCAAGGATGCTCCGTCCATGGATTTTGTGACCACTCCGGTGCCCGAAATCCGCAAGCTCATGGACCATATGGCCTTCCCGCCTGTCGACCTGCCCATGCATGAGGTGCGCGAGCTCTGCATTCCCGGCGGCGACGGCCAACCGCTGAAGCTGCGCCTTTACCGTCCCGGCACCGCGCAGGCAGCGCCGGTCATGGTCTATTTCCACGGCGGCGGCTGGTGCATAGGCACGCTGGACACGCATGACAATCTGTGCCGTCACTTGGCGCGCCTGACCGGCATGAATCTGGTGTCGGCCGACTACCGCCTGGCTCCCGAGCATGTCTTCCCTGCCGCGCTGGACGACGCCTATGCCGCTACGCGCTGGGTGGCACAGCATGCGGCCGAGCTGCATTGCGACGCGCGGCAGCTGATGGTGGCGGGCGACAGCGCGGGGGGCAATCTGGCCGTAGCCACCTGCCTGCGCGCGAAGGAGGAGGGCTGGAAAGGCATAGCCCGGCAACTGCTGCTCTATCCGGTCTGCGATGCGCATATGGACGCGCCATCGCATGCGCTGTACGGGCAGATGCCGTTTCTCACCACCGAAGCCATGGCCGCGATGTGGCATCACTATCACCCCGCCATGCCGGCACATCCTCTGGCCTCCATCATGCAGTACCCCGATCTTGCGGGTCTGCCCGCTGCGGTGCTGGTGACGGCGGAGCTGGATATATTGCGCGACGAGGGTGAGGCTTTTGGCCAGCGCCTGCAGCAGGCCGGCGTACCCGTTTCCAGCCTTCGTGCGCAAGGCATGTTGCATGGGTTTGCCAACTTCAGTACCCTGGTGCCGGCGGTGGCAAGGCTGCTCGAAGAGGCTTGTGCAAAGCTGTCCCCAGCCGAGACCTCGGCGCTTGTCAGGCACTGATTTCTGCAACTGTTCATGCATACAGTTGTGTGTGATGGATGCCTCAGTTTTTATCCCCGCATCATGTGGACGCTCTTGTGGAAAACTATGCTTTCAAGCTCTGAAAGCCGCACCAGATGGTGCTTTGCACGGATTGCCTAAAAAATAGACGATTTGCGTGAAGGGATTAAACCAAGGGTTTTTACCAGTGGTTTAGAGCCTGTAAAAAAGCCCGCCAACCGTTGCCGGTGGCGGGCTTTTTTTGGGGCTGGCGCACGCTCAGGAAGGCTGCTGAGGTGTGGGGCGCGTGCGGTAGAACTGCATGGGAGACTCCTTCATTTCCCTGGCATGCTGGTTGAGCACCGACTTCTTCATCTTGCCCACCACATGCATTTCGCAGGGCTTGCAGTCAAAACGCAGTGTGAGCTTTTCCTTGCCGTTGATCAGCTGCAGCGGCTCGGCCTTGATGGTGCCCTTGACGCCGATCACGCCCTTAGCCTGCTTGGGGCACAGGCTCATCGAGAAGCGCACGCAGTGCTTGGTGATCATCAGCGAGACTTCGCCTTCCTCTTCCTTGCTCTCGTAGGCAGCGTCGATGATCTTCACGCCATGTTTGACATAGAAGTCATGGGCCTTCTGGTTGTAGACATTGGCCAGATAGGTCAGCGTGTCTTCAGGGAAGGGCACGGGCGGCTCCACGGGCTTGGCGCGGGGCAGGCGCATAAAGCCGTCGGCGCGGGCTTGCTCCAATGCGGCAACGGCATCGCGGCGCAGCTGGTTAAGTACCGATGCCGGGACAAACCAGGGCTGGCTCAGGCTCAGCGAAATATCGTTCACCTCGAAGACCGTGGCGCCAAAGCGTCCCAGTTGCTCGCGCAGCGAGGCCTGGGCCTTTGCGGCATCGGTAGCGCTCTGGTGTTCCTGGTCAATGGCGGCAGTGCCGACAAAGCCGTCCTCATCGGTAAGCGTCAGCGCGAAGCCGGAAGCGGTCTCCTTGAACTCGGCCCACAGACCGATGCGGCGTTCGCTGGACTTCTTCTCCAGTGTGCGCACCCAGTCCATATCGCGGTTGCGGTTGATTTCCAGGCCCTTGCGCAGGTCCTTGAACTCGGCAATCTCGTTCTTCGGGAAGACGCGCCAGATGCCTTTTTTGGCACTCACGCATTCGGCACGGTTGATGTGCACGCCGACCAGTTCCTTTTGCAGATCGTAGTAGCACAGGCCGTCGCCGTTGTGCAGCTCGGCGGCCTTGTCGCTGGTCTCGATCTCGAACCATTTGTCGCCGACCTGGGTCACCCAGCCGATGGCACGACCCGGTGTCTTGGGCGTGTCGAAGGCGCCGATGTCATCCTTGCGGCCGTTGACGAAGTAGTCGGTGAACTCGCGGTTAAAGTTCTGGTCCGGATCGGGTTCGAACGAGAAGGTGGTGCGGCCTGACGACGAGCGCGCCAGCGGCTGATCCGAGAACTCGCGCTCCTCGATGATTTCGTCGAGCAGCTTGCGGTAATGGGCCGTGATGTTCTTCACATAGCCCATGTCCTTGTAGCGGCCCTCGATCTTGAAGCTGCGCACGCCGGCGTCGATCAGGGCACGCAGGTTGTCGCTTTGGTTGTTGTCCTTCATGGACAGCACGTGCTTTTCATGCGCGATGATGCGGCCGCTGGCATCCGTCACCTCATAGGGCAGACGGCAGGCCTGGTTGCAGTCGCCGCGATTGGCGCTGCGCCCCGTATGGGCATGGCTGATGAAGCACTGGCCCGAATAGGCCACGCACAGTGCGCCATGCACAAAGTATTCGATGGTGGTGCGGCTCGGGTCTGTTGCGGCGCGCACAGCGGCAATCTGCTTGAGGTCCAGTTCGCGCGCCAGCACGATCTGCGACAGACCGGCGTCCTGCAGAAAGCGGCCCTTCTCGGGCGTGCGGATATCGGTCTGGGTGGACGCGTGCAACTGGATGGGTGGCAGGTCCAGTTCCAGCAGACCCATGTCCTGAATGATCAGTGCATCGGCTCCGGCGTTGTAGATCTGCCAGGCCATATCGCGCGCGCCTTGCAGCTCATCGTCGCGCAAGATGGTGTTGAGCGTGATGAAGATGCGGCTGCCGAAGCGGTGGGCATGCTTGATGAGCCGCTCCAGGTCGCGGATGTCATTGCCTGCCGTCGCGCGCGCGCCAAAGGCCGGGCCGCCGATATAGACGGCGTCCGCGCCATGATTGACGGCTTCGATGCCGATATCGGCATCACGCGCCGGGGACAGGAGTTCGAGCTGGTGGGGCAGGAGAGACATAGGGGCAGGATTATCTCAGCAAGCCCCGGTTTCGGCACAGCGGTGGGTAATCGCCTGTATCAGTGGCCGCGTGGGCTGAAGGTTCGGGGGAAAACCACGGGCCCGCTGCGGTCCGCCAGCCGGTAGCCCATGGCGGGACGATTCGACGTGCCTTCCACATGGCCGGCCTCGATCAGAAAGTTCGCTGCCAGCATTCGGGTGCGAAAGCCGCTCTTGTCCACATTGCGCCCCAGCACGGTTTCATAGACTTGCTGCAACTGGGGCAGGGTAAAAGGCTCGCTCAGTAAAAAAGCGGGCAGCGAGGTGTACTCGACCTTGCTGCGCAGACGTTCCACCGCCGCCTGCAGGATGCAGCCATGGTCGAACGCCAGTGTAGGGCGGGCCAGCAGCGTATCCACCTCGAACCAGGCCACATCGGCCGCATTGGCGCCTTTGGTCAGTTGCAGCTCATGGGCGGGAATCAGCGCGAAGTACACATGGGTGGCCGACCAGCCACGGGGATCGCGCAGGGCGCTGCCCCAGCTGCCGAGCTGCTCCAGATAGGGGCTGTCCACACCCGTCTTCTCCTTGAGCTTGCGCGCGGCACAGGCCTGCAGATCGGCATCTAGATCCACGTTCACAAATCCGCCGGGCAAAGCCCAGAGGCCGGGAAATGGGTCATCTTCGTGGCCTGGGCGTTGCACCAGCAATACATTCAAGCGGTCTTGCGCAATCGTGAAGATCACCACATCCACCGTGGTGTAGGGGCGAGGAAAGTCCGGCGCTGGCTTGGAGTGACGCTGTGTAACGCTCATGAATCAGGCTTGACGGGATGAATGATGGATTGTATTGTACAACTTGCTTAAGTTGCTCAATGCAACTTAAGTAGAGCAAGCTAGGCAGGCCCTGGCTGCCCCGGTAGCGCAAGCACCTGCCGAGCACCAGGCAGGCCGCCTGGACCAAAGAGAAAAAGAGAACAAGAAAATGAAAGACCAAAACACCACCGCGCGCAGCAAATTCCTCAGCCTGGTTCTGAAGCATAGCCCTGAGACCATAGGACTCAAGCTCGACGAGGCGGGCTGGGCCCGGACCGATGAGCTGCTGGCCTGCCTGGCGCGCTCTGGCCGGCCGACCCGTCTGGAAGAGCTGCAGCGCATCGTGGCGGACAACAACAAGCAGCGCTATTCCTTCAGCGCGGATGGCAAGCGCATACGCGCCAATCAGGGCCACTCCATCAAGGTCGAATTGGGTCTTGAAGCCAGCAGTCCTCCTGCAGTGCTCTACCACGGCACGGCCACGCGTTTTCTGGATGCGATTTTTCATGAGGGTCTGAACCGGCAGTCACGTCACCATGTCCATCTGTCCGAAAGCGTGGAAGTGGCCGCTCAGGTCGGCAGTCGCCATGGCAAGCTGGCCCTGCTGCAGGTGGACGCCGCGCGCATGCAGGGCGAGGGCCATGTGTTCTACCGCTCCGATAACGGTGTCTGGCTGACCGATGTCGTTCCGGTCCGGTATCTGCTGAAGCTGGTGCCATGAATGCCTCGGGAATCATCGCCGTTGACGCGGATGGCGTTTTGCTGGACTACAACCTGGCATATGCATCAGCCTGGGAGCGGGTATTTGGCGAGCGGCCCGCGCTGAAGCGGCCTGATGCCTACTGGGCCATGGACCGCTGGGGTGTCGCCAGCCTGCAGGGCGAAGCCTTGAGCTGCTTTCGCGCCAGCCTTGATGCGCAGTTCTGGTCAAGCATTCCCGCGATTGCGGGTGCGCTCCAGGCTTGTGAGCAACTGTGCACTGCTGGTTATGAGTTGGTCTGCGTGTCGGCAATCCAGCCGCAGTTCGCCGAGGCAAGGCAGATCAATCTGCGGCGGTTGGGCTTTCCCATATCGCGTGTGATCGCCACCAGCGGCAGTGCCGCTCCGGGTCCCAGCCCCAAGGCAAAAGCCCTGGCGCAGTTGAAGCCTCTGGCATTTGTCGATGACTTTCTGCCGTATTTCGACGGCGTGGATGCCCGGATTCACAAGGCGCTCGTGCTCCGCGAGCAAGGCGGGTCACCCAATACGGGGCCGGGTCTGCAGGCCATTGACTCCACTCATGCCACTCTGTGGGACTTTTCCCGTTGGTGGCTCAATCAATATCAAGAAGAACAGACATGAACCGAGATTACGAAATTCGATCCGTAGCCGATCTGGTGGCCCAGCTCGACCAGGGCTACCGTCCCAAATACCTTTGTTTCTGGGGCCATCAGGCCGAAAGGAATGGCTCGGTGGGCAAAGGCTGCCTGAGCCAGTGGTTTTCTGCTCCATTCATCGTCGAGGGGGATCGCTTTGCCACGGCGGAGCATTTCATGATGGCAGGCAAGGCGCGGCTGTTTGGGGATGAAGAGGCGCGCGCGCAGGTACTGTCTGCGCCGTCTCCGGCCAGTGCCAAGCAGATTGGGCGCAGCGTGCGCAATTTCGACGAGGCACGCTGGAAGGCGGAGTGCTTCGACATCGTGGTGAGCGCCAATGTCGCCAAATTCGCCCAGAACCCGGCCATGGGGGAGTTTCTGCTGAGAACCGGTGAACGTGTGCTGGTCGAGGCCAGTCCGCGCGACCGCATCTGGGGCATCGGCCTGGGCGCCACCCATCCCGACGCCGAGCAGCCGCGCAAATGGCATGGACAGAACCTGCTGGGTTTTGCGCTGATGGCCGCGCGCGCTCAGTTGAGGGCCGGACAATGAGCACGCTGGATCGTTTTGAAGGTGCTCTGCTGGGGCTCGCTTGCGGCGATGCCGTGGGCACGACACTGGAGTTCCGGGCGCGCGGCAGCTTCGAGCCGCTGACCGATATGGTGGGGGGCGGGCCGTTTTCGCTGAGGGCCGGACAATGGACGGATGACACGTCTATGGCTTTGTGCCTGGCCGAGAGCCTGATCGTCAAAAGCGATTGCGATCCCAGGGACCAGATTACGCGCTATGCCAACTGGTACCAGTGGGGCTATTGGAGTTCCACCGGTCAATGCTTTGATATCGGCATGGCAACGCGCGAAGCGATACAGCAGTACCTGCGTACCGGCAATGCGCTCGCGGGCAGTGAGGACGCGCGCAGCGCCGGCAATGGCTCGTTGATGCGGCTGGCGCCGGTGGCCATGGCGTATGCCCACGATGAACAAAGAGTGCAGGAGATGGCGGCGCTGAGTTCTCGCACCACCCATGCGGCTGCGGAATGTCTGGATGCCTGTCGTCTGTTTGCCGTGGCGTTGAGCCGCGCCCTGCTGGGCGCCAACAAGGCACAGGTGCTGGATCTGGCTGCGCTGCCGTTTGGCAGCCCGCGCATCGCCGAGATTGCGCAAGGCAGCTGGCGCAGCAAAAGTCGCGAGCAGATCCAGAGCTCGGGCTATGTGGTGCACAGTCTTGAGGCCGCTTTATGGTGTTTTGACCGGCACGAGAGCTTTGAAGCCGTCGTGCTGGAGGCGGCCAATCTGGGCGACGATGCCGACACCACAGCGGCCATTGCCGGCCAGATTGCGGGAGCATTCTGGGCCCGCAGCGGCATTCCTGCGCACTGGCTGGAAAGACTGCACCAGCAGACCGAGATTCGCGCGCTGGCGCAGTCTGTACACGCGCTGAATCAGGTGCTGGCTGGCTGAGGGCTCCTGGCGGCAAACGTTGCGGGCTCCGTTGAAACATGAGGATCGCGAGATTGTGCGAACCGGCCCAAGCCGCCTCGGTGGAGAACGCGAAAGTGGCTTGGGGTCTGTGCGCTTTGATGCTGCTGCCAGTCTTGGGCGGGTGATGAAAAAGCTTGTACTGCGGCCAGGAAAATCCGCTGCGGCAGACGTCGTCGCCGTCAACGGGGCACAATCAAAGCGCTGACGGAGCGGCGGCGCGCGAGCGAAGTCGCCAGGTTCAGCAGCCCTATCGTCAGTAACCGGAGTCTGTGCTCAGTGCCAGCAGACCCGAGCCAGATACAGCTCTGCAGCCTTCCCACCATGGAGATCTACTCCAGGGACTGTCCTTCGGTTGCACATTGACGTGGTATGCAAGATTTGCCGACACGCAGCAGGCTCCGGTCTGGCGTAGGCTTGCATGCCACAGCCTTCCGCTTCATCAAGGAGAAAGCATGTCCATGACTGATCGCTCGGCCCAGAGCCGCCGTGTTCGCACCTCGTCTGCCCTGAGCCTGGCGCTGGTCGCCGTGACCCTGTCGTCCGCTTATGCGGCGGACGCGGAAAAGCCTCTGGTGGTGCGCATCGCTCACGGCGGCCCGGTTTCGGGTCCCATCGCAGCTCTGGGCAAGGATGAGGAGAACGGCGTGCGCATGGCGATTGACGAGCTCAATGCCCGCAAGCTGCAGCTGGGCGGCCGCCCCGTGCAGTGGAAGCTGGAGGCCGGCGACGATGCGGGCGATCCCGGCCAGGCCACGGCGCTGGCACGCCGCTTCTGCGACAAGAAGGTGGCGGCCGTAGTAGGGCATCTTCAGTCGGGCACGACCTTGCCGGCGGCCAAGATCTACAACGACTGCGGTATTCCCAATATCACCCCTGCCGCCACCAATCCCGCGATTACCGAGGCCGGCTATGACGACACCTTCCGTGTCATCGCCAATGACCGGGCCATGGTCAATGCCTTGCTGGACTATGCCGTCAAGCATCAGGGCGTCAAACGCATCGCGATCGTGGATGATCGTACGGCCTATGGACAGGGCATCGTCAAGCTGTTTGAAGCCGCAGCGGCCGAGCGCGATGTGCAGATCGTCGACAAGCAGTACACCAGCGACAAGGCCACGCAGTTCTCGTCCATCCTCACCGCCATCAAGGGCCGCAAACCCGATGCGATCTTCTTCGGCGGGCTCGATGCGCAGGCCGGACTCATGCTGCGCCAGATGTCGCAGCTGGCCATGAATCAGGTGAAGTTCCTGGGCGGCGATGCGCAATGTTCCGAGCGTCTGCCTGCCATGGCCGACAAGGTGCCGGCGCTCAAGAACGTGGTTTGCGTGATGAGCGGCAGCTCCCTGGGCAATATGCCCGGTGGTCTGCACTGGAAGCAGAAATACGACCAGCATTTTCCCGGCCAGTATCAGGTCTATAGCCCTTACGCGTATGACGCGACCATGGTGCTGGCCAAGGCCATGCTGAGCGCCGATTCGGCCCAGGCCGAGGCGTATCTGCCACGTCTGCGCCAGACCCGCCACGACGGGGTGACCGGCACGATTGCCTTTGATTCGCAGGGCGAGCTGCAGAATCCGCGCGTCACGCTCTACGGCTATGACTCCGGCGAGCGCAAGGAACTGGTGATCAGCGGCCATTGAGCGGCGCTGGTCTTTTCAAACAATTGTCATCCGGCCCTTGTCTGTCAGACGCTTAGAGCTATGAATCTTGATGCTTCCCACGAACACTTCATGCGCCAGGCGCTGGAGCAGGCACGCTGCGCCGCCGCCTGCGGCGAGGTGCCGGTGGGGGCAGTGGTCGTCAAGGACGGGCAGGTCATAGGCCGCGGCCATAACAGCCCGCTCTCGGCCCAGGACCCTACGGCCCATGCCGAGGTGCTGGCCCTGCGCGAGGCGGCACGGGCCCTCGGCAATTACCGGCTTGAGGGCTGCACGCTGTATGTGACGCTGGAGCCTTGCACCATGTGTAGCGGCGCCATGCTGCATGCGCGTGTGGACGCCGTGGTCTATGGTGCGGCCGAGCCCAGGACCGGTGCAGCGGGATCGGTGCTCGATGTCTTTGGCTACTCCGCCATCAATCACCAGACGCGGGTGTTGCGTGGCGTGCTGGCTGCGGAGTGCTCGGCACTGATGGCGGAGTTCTTCCAGCTGCGACGCCAGGAAAAAAAGGCGCAGCAGCCGCACCCGCTCAAGGACTGGGCGCTGCGCAATGCCGATGAGGCGTTTGCCGACCTGGCCGCCTGGCCCTGGCAGCCGCAGTGGCGCAGCGATCTGCCGGCGCTGCAGGGCCTGCGTCTGGCCGCGGTCGATGAAGGGCCCGAGGATGCCGCGCTGACTTGGCTGTGTCTGCATGGCAGCCCAGGATGGGGCTATGGCTTCCGGCATTTGCTGCCTGATTTGTTGGCCGCCGGTCATCGTGCGGTGGTGCCCGATCTGCCGGGGTTTGGCCGCAGCGACCAGCCCAAGAAAGACAAGCAGCACAGCGCGCCATGGCATTTGCAGATCATCACCGAGCTGATCGAAGCGCTCAACCTGCGGCGGTTGGTACTGGTCGGGCAGGGCGATGGCGGTCGCCTGGGTCTGGCCGCAGCGCAAGCCCTGCCTGAGCGCTTTGCCGGCGCGTGGCTGATTGACACCTGGCCGCTGAACACGCAGCCGCAGCAGCGTATGAAATGGTTTGAACAGGCCGCACGCAAGCCGGCCTGGGATGTGGCCAAGGCCATGAAAGAGCTGGAAGGGCCGCACAAGGCAGTGGATGCCGAAGGACCTGAAGAGGCACGCGCCTGGAACGCCCCGTTTGTGCAGCCCGGCCATCGGGCCGCACTCAAGGCATGGCCGCGCCTGCAGACCGAGCTGACGGCGCCGCCCGCCGACCTGCTGCAGCAATGGGCGCAGGCCGGCAGGCTGTGGCTGCAGCCCGCAGCCACGCAGCAGACCGTGTCTGCCGCGCAATGGCAGGCAGCCTGGCTGCAGGCCGTGCCGCAACTGGCGGCACAGGCCGGGGTCTGGCGGCAAACCCGGCCTGGCGCTCCGGTTCCTGCAGCAGGGCAGGGCGGCGGTGCAGCGGCTGTGGAATACTTTGCGCCGTAGCCTGATCGGCCAGACCGGCGGAGCAAGCATTTGAACCAGGACTTATGCAAACAAGAATGCAACAAGGGCTCGCTTTCTGAAGCAGTCGTCTTGTCTGAACTTGTTTTACGTAAGTCGTATGAACTTCTGAATCTGCAGATTCACCCACTTTTCACGGAGCATGCGGCCGGTGGCCGCATGAAAAGGCTTTGGCAACCTCGCGCAAATCCCCGGCATCCACTACCGCGCCCCAGCAGCAAGATCCCCAGCACCACGCCCACTCGCACGCGCACATGCAGGAGCCTGCCCACCAGGCACATGTGCACGACGAGCACTGCAGCCATAAACATGGCCACCACGATCATCACGACCATGTGCACAGCGCCGATGGCAGCTGCTGCGGTCATGATCACAGCCATGGTGGCAAGCATGTCTATATCTATTCGCCCTCGGGGGCGGTACGCGACAAGGCGGCCTTCAAGCGCGGCATCAAGCAGCTGGAAGCCCTGGGTCACGAGGTGGAGGTCGACACCGATGCGCTGGCCAGCAGCCAGCGCTTTGCGGGTGACGACGCCACCCGTCTGGCCGCTATCCATCGCGCCGCCGCCAGCGGGGCCGATGTGGCGCTGATTTCGCGCGGCGGCTACGGTCTCACGCGCATCCTGCCGGGCATCAAGTACAAGACCGTGGCCAAGGCTATTGCCAATGGCACCAAGTTTGTCGGCCTCAGCGATTTCACGGCTTTTCAGCTGGCCATGCTGGCACAGACCGGTTCGGTCACCTGGGCGGGTCCAGCGCTCAACGCCGACTTCGGCGTGGACAGCAAAAAGACCGGCGAGCCCGTGGACGACATCATGCTGGACTGCTTCGAGGACCTGCTCAGCGGCCAGGGCGAGGGCGCGGGCTGGCAGATGCCCAGGATTGGTGAGCTGCCCAATGGCAAGCCCCAGCTCAAGGACTTCTATGTTCCCGGCGGAGCCACCTTGTGGGGCGGCAATCTGGCGGTGCTGGTGTCCCTGCTGGGCACGCCCTACTTCCCGCAGGTCGATGGCGGCATTCTGTTCATTGAAGACGTGGGCGAACACCCCTACCGGATCGAGCGCATGCTGACACAGCTCCTGTTGGCGGGCGTGCTGCAAAAGCAGAAAGCCATCGTCTTCGGCCAGTTCACCGAATTCAAGCTCACCACGCATGACAAGGGCTTCAAGCTGCAGACCGTGATCGACTGGCTGCGTATGCAGCTCAAGCGCCCCGTGCTGCAAGGTCTGCCCTTTGGCCATGTGCCTACCAAGGTGCTGCTGCCTGTGGGCGCGCAGGTGTCGCTGTCCGTGGAAGGGCGAGATGCGCTGATCTACTGGGGACATGTCTGAAGGCAGACTGCCGCTGAGGTTGCCGAAGCGTCGTGAACATGGCCTGCGCCTTCTGCTGTGCCTAAGCGATCTCTGTTTTGATAGCTTTAAACGCAGGCTGCATATAGGATAAGTGCCGATCTGGCTTGTATTTTGGAGATTGGAAAGGACGCACGCATGGGCAAGGCTGCACTGCAGTGGACCGAGGAAATGCTGGCCTGCCTGGGTCAGGAAAAAGACTCGGTGCTGGCCGAGCGCTGGGGCACATCGGCCAAGACGGTCAACCTCAAGCGCAACGCGCTGGGCATTCCGGCTTACGGGCATTTCCAGTGGACCCCGCAAGCACTGGCTCTGCTGGGCCAGGAGGCTGATGCCGAGGTGGCAAGGCAGCTGGGCATCAGCAAGGCCAGCGTGGTGGCCAGGCGTACCGAGCTGGGGATTGCCTCGGTGACGGGCGCTGCTGCCAGCAGTGCTTTTGACTGGTGCGACGAGGCAGTGGCTTTGCTCGGCACCGCGTCCGATGCCAGGATTGCCGAGCAACTGGGCCTGAGCCGCCTGACGGTCTACAACGCTCGGATCGCCAGAGGTATTGCCGCAGCGGGACGGGGAGCGGGCAAGAGCCGCGAGCCATGAACAGCGCTGGTGCGCCAGTGAACGCGCCGGGGTTGCCCCGGCCGCAGACCCTGCTGCGCGCGCTATTGCTGGGCTGGCTGTGGCTGGCGGCCCTGGCCGGCTTTTCCCATCTGCTGACGCGCTTACCGCCCTGGGGCTGGCTGCTCGCAGTCTTGCTGCTGGTGCTGCTGCCAGCCTGGGGGCATTGGCTGCTCCTGATGCTGCGCAAAAAGCTGCTGCGCTTGCAGTTCGCGCCGCAGGGGCATATCGGCCGCTGGCTTGGTGGCGGCTGGTGGCCGGCCTGCAAGGCACTGGCACTGGCCTTGTTGCTGTGCACCAGCTCGCTCTGGCAGGCATGGTTTCTGGCGCCCTGGGAATGGGCTCTGCTGGCGCTGGCTCCCTTGCTCCATGTCTTGCTGGCCTGTGGCCTGCAGGCGGGACTGAAGCGAGAGTTTTCATCCACGGCCTTTGCCTGGGCCTGGGCTCAGCGTGGCGCCAGCTGGCTGTTGCTGGTGCTTCTGGGTGCTGGCTGGCTCTATGGCATGGCCAGTCAGCAGGATATGGGGCGTGCGCTGGCGGTCGGCATGGAGCCTGACGCGCTGAATCACGCTCTGGCCCAGATTCATGCAGCGCCCTCGGGGCTGGTGCGCTGGGGGCTGGATGCCCTGCTTGCCGTGCAACTGGCGGGCGGGGCCATGGCCGACCTGCCTCAGTTGCCCGTGCTGCGCCTGTTGCTGCTGGCGCTGTTCGGCCCGGTAGGCGTGCTGCTGTGTCTGGGGCGAGCCATGCAAGGGGCATCGGCTTCCTCGGCCCTTCTGCTGCAGGCCAGGCCTTCGGGGGGGGAGCGCCATGGCGCGGCGCCCCTGCTGAGCCTCATTGGCGTGCTGGTGCTGGGCATTCTGGTGCAGACCGCAGCCAGCATCGATGGACTGGCGCGCGCCCATGACAGTCCGCTTGCGCTCAGGCGTCTGCCCGAGTGCGAGCGCATCGGGCAGCAGCTCTACAGCCTCGGCACGCTGGAGGCCACACGCGAGCAGGTCATGCAGTTGCTGGGCCGGGCCCAGGCCGGACAGGCCCTGTGCCAGAGCATCCCGGAGATGAATCAGCAGCTGGATGCCGCCGTCGAACGCTATCTGGACTGGTATTTCAGTCTGGGCGCGGAGTGGGGTCGCATCCTCAGTCTGCTCACGGGCGATGTGAACCAGTTTCTGCAGAACAAGCTCAGCGAAACCCTGGTAGCCACGCCAGGACTGGAGGGCTGGGTTCAGACGCTGCAAAAGCAGGCACTGAGCAGCGGCGCTGCTCTGGCCGAGGGCCAGCAGCGCATCGAGGAAACCCTGGCGCGCCATCATCTGGCCCTGGGTCCCGAGCAATGTCTGGTGCGTGCCGAGGTGGCCAGTCTGCCTGCGCTGGAGCTTCTGGGCGATGCACGCCAGCGGCTGACGGCCAGCGCCCTGGTGGGCACGGGGGGCGGTGCTTTTGCTGTGGCCGTTGCGGGCAAGGCCATGGCCAAGGCTTCGATGAAGGCCGCCGGCAAGGTGCTGGCCAAAGCCGCTGCCAAGCAGGGTCTGGGCAAGGCCGGGGCAGCGGTGGCCGGTGCGGCCGTGGGCTCCGTCATTCCTGGTGTCGGCACAGCCGTGGGGGCGGTGGCGGGAGCGGTTGCCGGTGTGGTGCTGGGCGTGGGTATCGACTGGGCGGCACTGTATGCCGAAGAGCTGCTCACGCGCGAAGCCATGCGCGCCGATCTGCGTGCTGCGCTGGGCGAGCAGCTGCAGGGCCTGAGCCGGGCCATGGGCTGTCCCTAGTCGACTTCACAGTCGGCCCGGCGCTGCATCAGGGGCTGCGAAAGCCTGTGCTGCGGGTGCTGTCTAGGGCTGCATTCCCACGAGCGCAGGCGTACAGTGAAGTTTCGCTGCAGGAGTTGCATATGCTCAATTACTCCCTCATGAAACCCGAAGGCATCTTGCTGCTGGAGCCCCATGGGCCCCTGACCGAGCAGGATTTCGACGGCGTCAGCCAGGACGTGGACGATTTCCTGGCCGAGCATCCCAAACTACATGGAGTCATGATCCAGTCCAAGGACTTTCCCGGCTGGGAAAACTGGGCCGGCTTCAGCGCCCATATGGGCTTTGTCAGAGACCATCGCCATCAGGTGGAGCAGATCGCTTTGGTGACCGACAGTCATCTGGCGGGCATGGCCGAATTCGTCGGCAGGCATCTTACGCATGCCGAGGTCAGGCATTTCGCGTTTACCGAAGATGCCATGGCCATGCAGTGGCTGCATGCAGCCTGAGCTGCATATCTGAACCAGTCCGGCAACTCTGCCGCCGAGCCGCGGCCGAGTTGCCTGGATCAGCCTAGCCCTGTTTTCGGTGGCCGGCCGTCGCGCCCGAAGCACTCGCGCTGGCGGCTACCTGCTGCGGGGCCTGTGCGTAGCGCTTGAACTCCATGGTGTAGGTGGCGCGGCCCTGGGTCATGGAGCGAAGGTGCGTGGCATAGCCGAACATTTCCGATAGCGGCACCTCGGCTTTGATGGTCTTGCCGTCGCCTGCCATATCGTCCATGCCCTGCACCGCGCCGCGGCGTGAGGACAGATTGCCCATCACGGCGCCCGCGTATTCCTCTGGAGTTTCCACCTCGACGGCCATGATGGGCTCCAGAATCACCGGGTCGGCCTTTTTGCAGGCCTCCTTGAAGCCCAGGATGGCGGCCATGCGGAAGGCCTGCTCCGAGGAGTCCACCTCGTGGTAGGAACCGAAGGTCAGCCGCACCCGCACATCGACCACGGGGTAGCCGGCCAGAACGCCCGAGTTCATGGCTTCGCGCAGGCCTTTTTCCACGGCGGGGATGAATTCGCGCGGAATCACGCCGCCCTTGATTTCGTCGACAAATTCAAAGCCTTTGCCCGATTCCAGCGGCTCCACGGTCAGCACCACATGGCCGTACTGGCCCTTGCCGCCGGACTGGCGCACGAACTTGCCGTCCACATCGCTGACTGTCTTGCGGATGGTCTCGCGGTAGGCCACCTGGGGCTTGCCCACATTGGCGGCCACATTGAATTCGCGCTTCATGCGGTCGACGATGATTTCCAGGTGCAGCTCGCCCATGCCGGCAATGATGGTCTGGCCCGACTCCTCGTCGCTGCTGACCCTGAAGGACGGGTCCTCGGCAGCAAGGCGTGCCAGCGCCAGGCCCATTTTTTCCTGGTCGGCCTTGCTCCTGGGCTCCACTGCCTGGGCGATCACAGGTTCGGGAAAGGAGATCTTTTCCAGCACGATGGGCGCTTGCGGGTCGCACAGCGTCTCGCCCGTGCTCACGTCCTTGAGACCCACGCAGGCCGCGATGTCGCCGGCGCGGATTTCGTCGATCTCCTGGCGCGCGTTGGCATGCATCTGCACGATGCGGCCTATGCGCTCCTTTTTACCGCGGGTCGGGTTGTAGACCAGATCGCCCTTGGCCAGCACGCCCGAGTACACGCGTACAAAGGTCAGCTGGCCCACGAAGGGGTCGGTCATGAGCTTGAAGGCCAGGGCTGCGAATTTCTCGTCATCGCTGGCATGGCGTATCAGCGTGATGCTGGCACTATCGTCTTCGCTATGGCCTTCGACGGCAGGGACATCGAGCGGCGAAGGCATGAGCTCGATGATTGCGTCGAGCAGACGCTGAACGCCGCGGTTCTTGAAGGCCGAGCCGCAGAGCATGGGCTGAATTTCTGTGGCAATGGTACGCAGGCGCAGGCCGGTGATGATGTCCTCGGCATCGAGGTCGCCGCTGTCCAGGTATTTCTCGGTCAGGGCTTCATTGGCCTCCGCAGCTGCCTCCACCATCTTCTGGCGCCATTCCTGTGCGCTGACCAGAAGCGCGGCGGGGATCTCCTGGTACTCGAACCTCACGCCCTGCGACTCATCGTCCCAGAAGATGGCCTTCATCTTGATGAGATCGACGAGACCGTGAAAATCGGCCTCGGCCCCGATGGGAATGACGATGGGTACGGGGTGGGCCTTGAGGCGGTCCACCATCATCTGGCGCACACGAAAGAAGTCGGCGCCCACACGGTCCATCTTGTTGACGAAGGCCAGGCGCGGCACCTTGTATTTGTTGGCCTGGCGCCAGACGGTCTCCGACTGCGGCTGCACGCCGCCCACGGAGTCGTAGACCATGACCGCGCCGTCGAGCACGCGCATGGAACGCTCGACCTCGATGGTGAAGTCCACGTGACCGGGGGTGTCGATGATGTTGATGCGGTGGGCCGGGAAATTGTGCTCCATGCCCGACCAGAAGGCCGTGGTGGCCGCCGAGGTGATGGTGATGCCGCGTTCCTGCTCCTGCTCCATCCAGTCCATGGTGGCCGCGCCGTCATGGACTTCGCCCAGCTTGTGGTTGACCCCGGTATAGAACAGTATGCGCTCGGTCGTTGTGGTCTTGCCGGCATCGATATGCGCGGAGATGCCGATATTGCGATAGCGTTCTATGGGCGTGTGGCGAGCCATGATGACCTCCCTGAAACACAGTTGTGAAACTGAAATGCCGACACCATGGTGGCGGTGCCAGCAGGCAGAGGAAATGCATCGGAAATACTAGAGAGATGGCTACAAACTCACTGCCAGAGTGGGTATGACTGGCGGCTTACAACCAGCGGTGGGAAGACCAGGCCCCGGGCAAAGCGCAAGGCTTTTGGCCCGGCCGTGTCTGGCTTTTTCTCGCATCTCGCATTCAAAGGCCTTGCGGCCAAAGGACTCCTGGACATGACAGAGCAGAGCATTCAGACAGCCGCCCACAAGATGGTCTACATCCTGGTGGTGGAACAAAGCTTGCGTGCCGGCGAAGGCATGAGCGAGCAAGTGCTTGCCGCCGACCTGCAAAAGCATGGCATCGGTGAAGGCGAGCGCCAGTCTGCGTTGGACTGGGCCGTCGGCAAGGGCTGGCTGGAAAAAGCCGAAGGCGGCGAGGTACGCCTGACCGAAGCCGGCTTCGACATGAATTTCACGCAGTAGCGGCAGGCGTCGGGCAGCGGCCGCCGCCTCGGCGTCTATTCCAGATAGACGCCTTTTTCCTTCTTGCGGGCCCGCATGCCGGTGCGCAGGAACAGCTCGCTGCCTCCTTGCACAGCCAGGGGCTGGCCGGGCTTGCCGCCGTCCTGGGTCAGGTGGGCATCGGCGCGCGCATTCCAGTGCTCCAGAAGATCCTGCAGGGCAAGGCGCTCCGCTTCGTTCAGCTGCGGATGCTGCTCCAGGAACTCCTGCAGATACTGGCGTGCATCCTGCTCCAGCTGCTCGCGCGTGGTTGCTAGCGAGATATAGCTGATGTCATCGTCGCGCCCGCTGGTATGCGTGCCCAGCAGATAGCAGCCGATATAGTCGCCCCGGGGCTGACCCACGGCCGGGTCCTGGCTGAGTTTCTTGAACAGACTGAAGGGCCACATGCGTTGAATTCCTTGGGACTGACGCAAACAGGGAAGCACCACAGGCATTGAACACCTTGCCTGATCCGAGTCTGCGTAAGTCATTTACCTAACACCGGGCCATGGCCCAAACAGGTATTGTCGCCCATGGCTGGACGCGATCAGCATGTGGATGTTGCGCACCGGACGCATGACAAGAGGCGATATGGGAGACATCACTTCGGCGGCAGAACCTTCTGCCAATCCTTGGCTCAGGCGCACATGGCATCTGGCGGCTGCGGCCTGCGGACTGGTTTTGCTGGCAGGAGCCGCGTTGGCGGTCTATGGCGTGCGGGCCCAGCCGCGCCTGGATGGCAAGCTGGTCCTCGAAGGGCTTGAGCGCAGTGTGTGGGTCAGACGCGACGATTCCGATGTCACGCATATCAGCGCCCAATCGCCGCAGGATGCCTGGCGAGCCCTGGGCTTTGTCCATGCGCAGGAGCGCGGCTGGCAGCTGGAGTTCAACCGCCGTCTGATGCAGGGGCGGCTGTCGGAGACTCTGGGCCCGGCCACGCTGGAGCTGGACAAACTGATGCGTGCGCTCGACATTCATGGCGCGGCGCGCCGCCAGTACGCGGCGCTGCCGACTGCCGTGCAGGAAGCCTTGCAGGCCTACAGCCAGGGCATTGCGGCCTTCCATGCGAGGCCCGCTCAGGCTGCCGCCCCGGAGTTCCTGCTGCTGGGCACCCGGGCCGGCAACTGGGAGCCGGAAGATACCGTGGGCTGGGCGCTGATGATGGCGCTGGACCTGGGCGGCAACTGGGGCAACGAGTTCGCGCGGCTGAATCTGCTGCAGGTCCTGAGCACCGAGCAACTGTGGCAACTGATGCCGGCCTATCCGGGCGAGCCGCCCGCGACGGCGGTGGATCTGGCCAGCCTGTACCGCCAGCTCGGTGTCTACCGGGAGGCGGATGCTCAGCCCAAGGTCTCGGCACCGGCCGGGCAGATTCAGTCGGCCTTGCAGCAATGGGCGGCCTCCACGGCGAGGGATATGGGCACGAATGACGGACTGGGCAGCAATAACTGGGTGGTGGCTGGAAGCAAGACCCGAAGCGGCAAGCCCTTGCTGGCCAACGATCCGCATCTGGGGCTGAGCGCTCCGGCCATCTGGTATTTCGCGCGCCTTCAGTCGCCGCAGGGCCGGGCCGGCGACGGCAGCGTCCTGAGCGCGCTGGATGTAACGGGTGCCACCTTGCCCGGCATGCCCTTCGTGGTGCTGGGCCGCACGGCGCAGGTGGCCTGGGGCTTTACCAACACCAACCCCGATGTGCAAGATCTGTACCTGGAACAGATCAACCCGGCCGATGCCAGCCAATACCGCACGCCCACGGGCTGGGAAAATTTTGCCGTGCGCGAGGAAGTCTTCAAGGTCAAGGGCCAGAGCGACGTCAGGGTGACGCTGCGCAGCACGCGCCACGGCCCCGTGATCAGCGATGCGCAGCAGCAATACGGCAAGGTCATCAACACCGATCGCTATGCGCTGGCCCTGCGCTGGGCGGCGCTGGACACCGACAACCGCACGGTGGAGGCCGGCCTCAGGGCCAACGGGGCGCAGACCGTGGCCGAACTGTTCGAGGCGTTTTCCATCTACCACTCGCCCATGCAAAGCATTGTGGCTGCCGATGTGCAGGGCCATATCGGTTTCAAGGCCGCGGGCAGGGTGCCGGTGCGTGCGCCCGACAATGACTTGCGCGGCGTGGCGCCGGCGCCTGGCTGGGATGCGCGCTATGACTGGCAGGGCTGGCTGGGCTACGAGCAGACGCCGCAGGACGATGGCGGCACGCGGGGCTTCGTGGCTACGGCCAACCAGCGTGTGACGGAAGCGGGCTATGCACATTTCCTGACCCAGGACTGGAGCCTGCCCTATCGCCACCAGCGCATTGAGCAGTTGCTGGCGGCCGGCAACCAGCATGATGTGGACAGCATGGCGACGATCCAGAACGATGTGCAGTCCCTGGCCACCCGGGCCTTGCTGCCCGTGCTGCGCAGGGCGCAATCGAGCCACGCCCTGGCAGCGCAGGCGCAGCAACTGCTGGCGGGCTTTGATGGGCAGATGGAGCGGGACAGGCCGGAGCCGCTGATCTTCTCGGTCTGGGTCGACGAGCTGACGCGCGCTCTGGTGATTGCGCGCATTGGCGAGCAGCGCTTTGCCATGAGCTACGGCAAGCGCGACTTCCGCGCCGGGCTGGAAGGAATCCTCGCGCGCAATGACGCCTGGTGGTGCGCGCCGCTGAGCTGCGAGCAACAGGCCGGGCAGGCGCTGACCCGCACGCTGAGCAAGCTGCAGGCCGCCTACGGCAATGATCCGCGCCAATGGCGCTGGGGCGCGGAGCACCCGGCGCTCAGCGCGCACAAGCCGCTGGGCTCGGTGGCGGCACTGGCGGGGGTATTCAATGTGAGCGTGGCCTCTGGCGGCGATGCCTATAGCGTCAATGTCGGGCAGTACAACGCCAATCCGCCGCCCGCCGATGCCAAAGGCCCGCTGGCCGGGCGCTTTGTCAGCCGCCATGCGCCCTCGCTGCGCGCCATCTACGACCTGGGCGATCCGGAGTCCTCGCAGTTCATCTACCAGACGGGGCAGAGCGGGCTGGCGCTGTCGGCCCGTTATGCGGACATGAGTGCGGAGTGGGCCGACGGCCGTTACCGAAAGCTGCAAATGCAGCCGAGGCGCTGGCGCCATGTGCTGGAGCTGCAGACCGGACAGGGGGGAGGCTATAAATAAGTGAGCTTATAGCGCATGTGAAATATTGATTTCAGATATAAATAATGCTGAAAATCAACGATCGCATGTGCTACAAGCTCCTGTAGAGATAGCAAACAGCAGTCGCAGTCTCAGCAGTCACAGTCTTTCAGCGCAGGAAGTCTTCAATCAGCCTGGCCACGGCCTCTGGCTGGTCGTGGTGCAACATATGGCCTGCGTCCTGCACATGGGCGATCTCGCATTGCGGGATGTGGCGAATGCGCTCGTGGTATTGCTCCAGCGTGTAGCGGCCCTGATGCCACTGGCCCAGGCTGTCGTCCGACGCTTCCACCGACAGCGTAGGCGCGCTGATGGCGGCCAGGCAGGCCAGCGCTTCGTCCACGCGGTAGAGATAGGGGTTAGCGATCTTGTGCGCGGCGTCGCCCAGAATATGCCAGCGGCCCTGGGCATCGGGGGCCGACCAATGGTGAGCCAGCCATAGCGCCTTGTCGCGGGGCAGGCGGCGATTGGTTTTTTGCAGGCGGTTGGCAACGGCCTCCACGCTGTCGTAGGACGCGAGGCCCAGGCCGCCGGCACGCTGCTCGCGCAGCTGATCCATCCATTGAGCCAGACGCCCGGGGGCCTGGTCGGCCGTGGTCGGCGCCATGCCGAAGCCCTCGAGATTGACAAAGCGGCGAATGCGCTCGGGCCGCGCCCCGGCATACATGCAGGAGATATTGCCCCCCATGCTGTGGCCGACCAGGTCGATGGGCTGATCGGGCGAGATCTGCTCCAGCAGCATGTCCAGGTCTGCCAGGTAGTCGGTGAAGTAGTAGCTGTCGCAGGGTTCGGCGGCGCGGCTCAGGCCGAAGCCGCGCCAGTCGTGGGCCACGATGCGGCGACCCTGGACAAAGGCGTCGCTGAAAGCGTCGACCACAAACTGGTAGGAGGCGGCCACATCCATCCAGCCATGGGCCAGCACCAGCACCGGCAGATCCGGATCGAGCCGGGAGCCGGGCTCGGGCTCCCAGCTGCGCAGGTGGCACTGCATATTGCGCACGGGCAGCATCTGCGACTGCCACTGGCGGCGCGGCTGATAGGGCGGGATATCGGTGATCGGGCTGGTCTGCGTGGGGTGATGCGTGGTCATAGGGTCTCCGTTGATTTGATTATTGCTGCGCTTGCGGCATGGCCCGTCGTGCGCGGGACAGCCGGGTGCGCAAAAACAGGGAGCCCGCCGTGGTCTTACACTCTGAGGCCCTAAACTCGGGCGCATGACTTTTGCTGCATCCAACTCACGTCTTTCCATGAATCCCGTCGCTCTGGGTCAGAGCGATTTGCGCGTCAGCCCCATCTGTCTGGGCACCATGACGTTTGGCGAGCAGGTCGACGAAGCCGAAGCCTGGCGCATCATGGACCGTGCCGTGGAACGCGGCGTGGATTTCTTCGATACGGCCGAAATGTATTCCGTGCCGGCCCGCGAGGCCACCTGTGGCGCGACGGAGTCCATCATCGGCCGCTGGCTCAAGGCTCGCCCCGGCATGCGCGAGCGGATCACGCTGGCCAGCAAGGTGGCCGGCCCCTCGCGCGGTATGCCCTGGATCCGCGAAGGCTCGGGCCTGTCGGCGCAGGACATCGTGCGCTCTTGCGACGCCAGCCTTGAGCGCCTGCAGACCGAGGTGATCGACCTCTACCAGATTCACTGGCCAGAGCGCCATGTGCCGGCCTTCGGCGGCATGTACTACGACCCTGCCAAGGAAAGCTCGCTCACGCCCATCCACGAACAGCTGCAGGCCCTGGCCGGTCTGGTCAAACAGGGCAAGATCCGCCACATCGGCCTGTCCAACGAGACGCCTTATGGCGTGCATGAGTTCGTGCGCCTGGCCGAGCAGCACGGGCTGCCGCGCGTGGCCGCGATTCAGAATCCCTATTGCCTGGTCAACCGCAGCTATGAGAACGGGCTGGACGAAACCTGCCACCGCCTCGATGTGTCGCTGCTGGCCTATTCGCCGCTGGCGTTCGGCCTGCTGACGGGCAAGTTCGACCAGTTCGCACCGACCGAGGAGGGCGCGCCCAAGCAGGCACGCATCGCCAGGTATGAATCGGTGCAGAGACAGCGCTGGGGCCGCCCCGATGCGCTGGCCGCTGCGCGCCGCTACAACGCGCTGGCTCAGCAGCATGGCCTGACGCCGGTGCAACTGGCGCTGGCTTTCTGCTACACCAAATGGCAGGTGGCCAGCACCATCATCGGTGTGACTTCGGTGGCCCAGCTCGACGAGGATCTGAATGCCTGGGGCACGCAGCTGCCAGCCGAGCTGCTGGCCGCAATCGACACCATCCGCTGGGAGATGCGCGACCCCGCTGTCTGAGCATTTAATGAGGGAAAATGGCTGCAGGCCCATGTGGAGCATGTGCCAGCAGCTATCAAGATTGAATCATGGCAAAAAAAGACAAGAACGCCCATGTGAGCGAGACGCCGGCCACGCAGATGCTCAAGGCCCACAAGGTGGAGTTCACCGAGCACCCTTATGACTATGTGGAGCATGGCGGCACCGAGGAGTCGGCGCGTCAGCTGGGGCTGGACGAGCATGCGGTCATCAAGACCCTGGTGATGCAGGATCAGGATGCCAAGCCGCTGATCGTGCTCATGCATGGCGATTGCAAGGTATCCACCAAGAACCTGGCGCGCCAGATCGGAGCCAAGAGCGTGGAGCCCTGCAAGCCCGAAGTGGCCAACCGCCACAGCGGCTATCTGGTGGGCGGCACCTCGCCGTTTGGCACCAAGCGCGAAATGCCGGTCTATATCGAGGAAACCATACTCGCGCTGCCGCGCATCGCCATCAACGGCGGGCGGCGCGGCTATCTGGTGCAACTGGCCCCTGAGGTTTGTACCCGTCTGCTCGATGCCCGGCCGGTGCACTGCGCGCTGGCAGAATAGGGGGCTAGCCAGCCGGGGGCAGACGTCGGCTGGCAAAAAACGCAAACAACAAGGACTTACGCCAACCAGGATGCACACAGGGCATGACGGTCTAAAAAGCCGCCATGCCTGATCCGGGTTGCGCAAGTCGTGACAACAATCGGTGCCGTCGACCTTGGTTGGCGAGCCTTAGGGCCAGTCTCTGGCCGAGGAATTCCTTTGAACGCCCTCTATCCCGTTATCGCCGTCATCGCGGCCTATCTGATTGGTTCGCTGTCCTTTGCCGTCATCGTCAGCCGCGTGATGGGCCTGAACGACCCGCGCACCTATGGCAGCGGCAACCCTGGGGCCACCAATGTGCTGCGCTCGGGCAGCAAGGCGGCTGCGGCCGTCACGCTGCTGCTGGATGCCCTCAAGGGTCTGGTGCCCGTGGTACTGGTCAAGGCCTTTGGCGAGCCTTTCGGTCTGGGCGACAGCACGGTGGCACTGGCCGGCCTGGCGGCTTTCCTGGGCCATCTGTATCCGGTGTTCTTCGGCTTCAAGGGCGGCAAGGGCGTGGCCACGGCGCTGGGCGTGCTGTTGGGCATCAGCGGCTGGCTGGGTCTGGCGACGGCGCTGACCTGGGTCATCGTGGCCGTGTTCTTCCGTTACTCCTCCCTGGCGGCGCTAGTGGCCTCGGTGTTCGCGCCCGTGTACTACGTGCTGTGCAGCGGCATCGTCTGGGATGCGGAAACGCCCATCACCGCTGCGATTGTGGTGATGGCGATCTTGCTGGTCTGGCGTCATCGCGAAAACATCCAGCGCCTGATCGCCGGCAAGGAGTCCAGGCTGGGTCAGAAAAAGACCGAGGGCTCCAAGCCTGCAGAGGGCGCGGCCCGCAAGAGCGGCAAGAGCAAGCATCGCTAGGGCGCGACTGCTACATTTCGCCGAGGCCGCCTTCAGGCCTCTTCCATTCAAGCGCAAGAAGCTCCTGATTAAATAGCAAAAAGATATGGCTTCCAGCCCATCGCAGCGCGACTACAGCGCTCCCTGTCCTGGTTGTGGCGCGCCGGTCCACTTCGCGAGTGCGCAATCGAGTTTTGCCGTCTGCGAGTTCTGCCGCAGCACCGTGCTGCGCGATGGCGAGACGCTCAAGCGCATTGGCTCCATGGCCGAGGTGTTCGAGGATTACAGCCCGCTGCAGCTCGGCGCTTCGGGCATGGTCAAGCGCAACGGCAAGCCCGAGCCCTTCAGCATCGTGGGCCGCGCGCAATACAAAAGCGCGGCAGGCAGTTGGTCGGAATGGGTGGCTGCGCTCAGCAACGGCGAGCTGGCTTGGTTGAGCGAGGACAACGGCAGCTTTGTCTTTGCCGTGAGCTGGCAGCCGCCGGGCTGGAAGGTGACCGAGTTCCAGCAGCGCGAGTGGCGCATGGGCCGCGAGCTCAAGGCCGGTACGGAATCCTTCACCGTCACCAGCATTCAGGATGCGCAGCTGATGGCGGCTCAGGGCGAGCTGCCCCAGTTGCCCCAGCTGGGCAAGAGCTTCAAGCTGGTGGAGCTGCGCAGCGAGAAGAACCAGATTCTCTCCATCGACTTCAGCGACAAGACACCGGCCTTCAGCCTGGGGGCCGCCGTGGCGCTGGAGGCATTGCAGATGCAGGGCCTGCGCAGCAGCGCCCAGCAAAAAGCCCAGGGGCGGCACTTCAACTGTCCCAAGTGCGGTGCGGTGGTGCCCGTGCGCTTTGATACCACCAAGGCCCTGAGCTGCCCCAGCTGCGGCAGCCTGATCGACATGTCCAAGGGCATGGGGGCGGAGCTGAGCTATGCCGAGCAGCGCAGAAAGGTCAAGCCTCTGATTGCGCTGGGCAGCGAAGGCACGCTCGATGGCCTGAAATGGCAAGTCGTGGGTTTTCAAAGGCGCAGCGGGCGTGGCCTGGGCGAGGATGAGGACGACAGCTTCACCTGGGACGAGTACCTGCTCTACAACAAGAAGGCGGGCTTTTCGTTCATCGTCGATTCGGAGGACGGCTGGAGCACGGCGCGCGTCATCACGGGTGCTCCCAAGCTCAGCAAGAACGGCGCCACTGCGACCTATCTGCAGCGCAAATACCAGCGCGACTATGCCTATCTGGCCGAGACCGAATATGCCGAAGGCGAGTTCTACTGGCCCGTCTTCAAGGGCGCAAAGTCCAGCAATGTGGACTTTGCCAATGGCGGCAAGCAGTCCACGCTGGCGCTGGAGACCGCCAATCAGGAAACCACCTGGACCCACGGGCAGCGTGCGTCGGCAGAGACCATTGCCCAGGCCTTCGGCACCGGCAAGCTCAAGGATCGCTCCCAGGCCAGTCCTCTGTCGGGCAGCGGCTTCAGCTGGGGCACGATTCTGTTCTGGCTGTTCCTGCTGCTGTTCATACTGCCGTTTCTGCGCGCCTGCATGTCCAGCTCCAACTGCGATCCGCGCACCGACCCCAACTGTAGCTACAGCCGCTCCAGCAGCGGCTCCTATGGTGGCTATACCTCCGGCGGAAGCCACAAATAGCACCCCCATCTCATTCGAGGAGAGAGATCATGTTTGACTGGTTCAACCCCCAGAGTTTCTTCGGCTCCATCATCTACGCCTTGGTGGGCGTGGTGGTGTTCTGGCTGTGCTTCATCATCATCGACAAGATCACGCCCGTGGACATGTGGGCCGAGATCGTGGAGAAGCACAACAAGGCGCTGGCCATGGTGGTGGCGGCAATGTGCCTGGGTATCAGCATCATCGTCGCTGCGGCGATACATTGAGGCTCCCCCTGAGGCGCTGCGCGCCTTCCCCCTCTCTCTACGCGCTGGGCGCTAGGGGAGGGGGACGACAGCTTCGCTGCGGGGCGGCCCTTGCTTGCTGCCCCTGGCTTGGGGCAGCGCGCGTTATGGCAGAGGACGGCGCGCGCCTGTTTTACGGTTAAAGGAATTAGATGACTTCGATGGTGGCCGAGGAGCATAGCGCTGGCCAGGGGCCTAGGCCCATTGATGTGGCGCTGCTGGCCAGCGTGTTCGTGATTGCGGCCTGTGGTCTGCTCTATGAGCTGGCAGCAGGGGCGCTGGCGTCCTATCTGCTCGGCGATTCGGTGCTGCAGTTCTCCACCATCATCGGCACCTATCTGTTTGCCATGGGCATAGGCTCGTGGCTGTCGCGCTATTTCGAAGACCAGCTGCCTGCGCATTTTCTGCGCGTGGAGCTGATGGTGGCGCTGGTCGGTGGTGCCTTGCCGGCCGTGCTGTTTCTGGCCAATGCCTATGCGCCGGGTGCGTTCCGCTTTCTGCTCTACGGCATGGTGATGGTGGTGGGCACGCTGGTGGGGCTGGAGATTCCGCTGGTGATGCGCATCTTGAAGCGCAATGCATCGCTCAAGGATCTGGTCTCCAAGGTGCTGACCTTCGACTATCTCGGAGCCCTGGCCGTGTCGCTGGCCTTTCCCATCGTGCTGGTGCCCAAGCTGGGGTTGGTGCGCACAGGTCTGCTGTTCGGCTTTATGAACGCAGCCATTGCGGTCTGGGCCCTGGTGCTGTTCAAGCATGAGCTGCGCAATCTGCGTGCCCATGCCTGGGCCTGCGCGCTGGTACTGCTGGCTCTGGGCGGCGGCATCGCGGGCGCGGATCTGCTGACCCGGCTGGCCGACGATCATTTCTATCAGGATCGCATCGTGCTGAGCAGCAGCTCACCCTACCAGCGCATTGTGGTGACACAGGGACGCCAGGGCGCGCGTTTGTATCTGAACGGCAATCTGCAGTTTGCCCAGAGCGACGAGTACCGCTATCACGAAGCGCTGGTCCACCCCGCCATGGCCGCACATGGCGCACCGAAGAAGGTGGCGGTGCTGGGCGGCGGCGACGGCATGGCTGTGCGCGAGGTGCTCAAGTATCCGGGTGTGGAATCTGTCGTGCTGGTGGAGCTGGACCCGGCCATGACCGATCTGTTCAAGAGCAATGCCATGATGACTGCGCTCAATGGCAATGCGCTCAACGACGCCCGCGTGAGCATCGTCAATACCGATGCGTTTCACTGGCTGCAGCAAAGCGCGGAGACCTTCGATGTGATCGTGGTGGACTTTCCCGATCCCACCAATTTCGCCATAGGCAAGCTGTTCACCAATAGTTTTTATTCGCTGCTGGACAAGCGTCTGGCGGCCAGCGGCTATGCCGTGATCCAGACCACCTCGCCGCTGATTGCGCGCCAGAGCTTCTGGACCGTGGTGCAGACCGTGGAGTCCGTGGGTCTCAGGGCCAGTCCCTATCACGTGCATGTGCCCAGTTTTGGCGAATGGGGCTTTGTGCTGGCCAGCCACCGTCCCTGGCGCGAGCCTGAGGCCTTGCCCGCCGGCATGCGTTTTCTGACTCTGCCCACGCTGCGCCTGATGTTTGACTTCCCTCTCGATATGGCGCGCGTGCCGACCGAGGTGAATCGCCTGTCCAATCAGGTGCTGGTCAACACCTATGAGCGCGAGTGGGGCAAGGTGGAGCATTGATGCGGGCCGATCTGAAGCGGCGCGACTGGCTCGGGCTGGCGGCCGCCAGCGCTTTGGGTGCTGCGGGCCTGACCGGCTGCAAGCAGCCAGCGCCCAGGCTGGAGGACCTGCCGGGCGGCTTCAGCGGCGTGGCGCTGGAGCGCGGTCATGGCCTGCACCCTTTCTGGCAGCGCTTGGCGCAGGGGCTGGAGCTGCCTGCGCCTGCCGTGGTGCACAGGGCGCCGGTCGTGATAGCGGGCGGCGGCATGGCCGGGCTGGCGGCGGCGCGCGCACTGGAGCTGGCCGGCGTTCAGGGCGCAGCCTTGCTCGATACCCAGACCGCCATGGGCGGCAACAGCCAGGGTGGGCAGGTCAAGGGCATAGCCTGCCCTCTGGGGGCACACTATCTGCCCGTGCCCGGCGACGATGCCCATGAGGTGCAGGACTGGCTGGAGGAGCTGGGCGTGCGCCAGCGTGCAGCCGGCCGCTGGCGCTATGACGAGCGCTATCTCTGCCATAGCCCGCAGGAGCGTTTGTACTGGCAGGGCGGCTGGCATGAGGGACTGCTGCCAGTGCGGGGCGTGAGCCAGCGCACGCTGGAGCAATATGCGCTGTTTGAAAAACTGGTCGAGGCAGCGTCTCGGGCCGCAGCCTTTGCCATGCCTTCCATCCGTGTCTGGCAGCGCGAAGCGGGTTTGCCTGCCGCCCACGCCGAGCTGGATGCGCAGCGCCTTGACCAGTGGCTGGCGGCGCAGGGGCTTGATGACGAAGGTCTGCTCTGGTATTTGGACTACAGCTGCCGCGATGATTTCGGCGCCGGTCTGAGCCGCGTCTCGGCCTGGGCGGGGATTCATTATTTCGCCAGCCGCCATGGTTTCCACGCACCGCGTCCGAAGTCAGAGCACGAGAGTGAAGCGGACGGCGAGCAGGTGCTGACCTGGCCCCAGGGCAATGGCTGGCTGGCCCAGCAACTGGTGGCGGGACTGAAGGCCACGCAGCTGCAGACCGATTGCAGCGTGCTTGCCGTCACCGAGGATGCGGACGGCGTGCAGATCGATGTCTATCACCATGGGCGCCAGCAGCATGAACGCTGGCTGGCGCGCCATTGCGTGGTGGCGCTGCCCAGTTTTGTGGCCGCACGCGTGCTGCGCGATGCGCCCGATTTTCTGCGCACCGTGTCGGCCCGCCTGGACTGGGCTCCCTGGCTGGTGGCGAACATCCATATCGACCGGCCGCTGGCCGACTATCCGGGGGCGGAGCCTGCCTGGGACAATGTGCTGTACCGCGACGGCAACGCGGGCGGGCTGGGCTATGTGGATGCGGGCAATCAGCGGCTGGACCGCGTCAGCCGCCAGCCCACGGTGCTGAGCTACTACCAGGCGCTGGGGGACTGGGTCGATGGGCGCAGGCAATTGATGCAGCAGCCGTTTGCCTTCTGGCGCGACCGCATCGTGAACACACTGAGTGAGCCGCACCCTGATCTGCTGCAGCATGCCACACGCATGGAAATCACCCGCTATGGCCATGCCATGGCGATTCCGCGCCCTGGTGATCAGCGGATATTGAGCGAAATCACTCTGAAGTTCAATGCTGGAAAGCGAAAGCTGCTATTGAATGGGGAGCGCGTGCAGGGTCTGCCCACACCTGCAACGGCGCGGCTGAGTTTTGCGCATGCGGACTGGGCTGGCTATTCGGTGCTGGAAGAAGCGTTCACGCGGGGCCATCATGCAGGGGTGATGGCGGCACAGGGCATTTAGAGCGCAAGGCCTCAGCGTCTGCTGCCCGGCAGCTTGACCATGCGGTATAGCTCTGCATTGCCGCGTGCGCTGTGAATGCCTAGCTGCGCCATGGAGCGCAAATCCAGATCCAGTGTCAGCGAGGAACGCGCCAGTGCCGAGGTGATCGCCGGCCTGCGCCCGTCCAGATGCCAGATGGGCGGGTACATGCTGTGGCCATCACTGTCGATCACGCTGGCTATCTGGGGCTCCTCCAGGCTTTTGCCACGGCGCAGCACGACGGCCACTTCGCCATTGCCCAGCTGCACATAGGTGCCGGGGGGGTACAGACCCACGACATCGATCAAGGCCTGCTTGACTTCGTCGGCGTATTGTCCGCCTTGCTGCAGCACCTGCAGCGACTCGGTGGCAGAGCGCCCGCTGCGGGTCTTGCGCGGGCTGATCAGGGCCGCATAGCGATCCACCGTGCCCAGAATGCGCACCAGACGCTCCAGCGGCTGCAGCTGTGCCAGCGGCGCGGGCTGCAGCACCACATGGTGGTATTGCACGGTATCCAGCCAGAGCTGGTCGCGCACCATCAGCCGCTCCAGCGTCAGGCGGCCCTCCATAGGGTGTTGCTTGACGGCGTCGGCCTGCTGGCTGTTCAGCGGCGTGCGTTGCTCGGCCAGCTGGTTTTGCAGCACGGTCATGCCGATATTCATGGTCAGCGCGGCGCGTATCAGTGTGTCGCGCTCGGGCTGGGGCAGGCCCAGCTCCTTGGCCAGGATGTGACACAGCCCTGCGCAGACCACCGCATGAGAGGGGCTGTAGCCCACGGTGGTCGAGCTGGCACGCTGAAACATCAGGTACAGCGCGGCGTCGCTGTCCTGGGTGATGAGGTCCTGCAGCCATAGATCGAGCTGGTGCAGCTTGATGGCAAAGCCGGGAATGCGCAGCGGCTCGGTCAGCAACAGCGCCAGTGCCGCCTCCAGATCTGACCACAGGCCCAGCAGGTCTTCGTAGGGATCGTCGTAGCGTGCTTGCATGGGCGTGAGGCGGGTTCAGTTCTTTTCCAGAACCATCTCATTGCCCCTGCGGGTCATCTGAAACTGGGTCAGCAGATTGTTGCCCAGCAGCACATAGGGCATGGATTGGGGGGCGACGACGGCGTCCATGCCGTAGACCTCCATTTCGCCCAGCTTGACAGTGTCGAGCTTGATGCGCCAGCCCTGGGCAGTGCCGTTGGCGGTGCGCATCAGTACGGGGACGCCCTGTTCGTAGGGCAGGCCCATGCGATCGGCATCGGCACGGCCTATGGCAATGGTGCTGGCGCCGGTGTCCACCATGTACTGCATGGTTTTGCCATTGATATAGCCACGATCGATGAAATGGCCGCGCGAGTCGGCGATCAGGACCAGCCGGCCCGAGCGCGCGGCGCCGCCAGTGCCGCCCCGGCTGCCCACGCTGACCGGAGCATCGCCCAGGCGCACAGTCTGGCGCCGGCCCTTGATATCCACCACGGCGGTGTCGCCGCTGATCTGCAGCAGGCGCACTTCCCTGTGGCTTTCGTTGACGGCCAGCGCTTTGGGCGCGCTGCCATCAATGACCAGCAAGGCCTTGCTGCCCAGCACGCCGGTCAGTGCCACGGACTGGCCCCAGGCGCCGCCGGCGGTCAGGCCGATCGACAGCAGAAGACCCATGCGGCGCAGACCGGCGGCACCCGGCCAGGGCGTTGGCTGGTCGCTCCGCACGGCTACAGAGGAGCAGGCAGCGAAGCTGCGCAGCAGGGGCTTCATTCAATCGCGGAAGTTGTTGAACGACAGGGGATGGTCGGCCAGGTCCTTGCGGATCAGGGCCATGGCCGCCTGCAGATCGTCGCGCTTGGCGCCGGTGATGCGGACCTTCTCTTCCTGAATGGCGGCCTGCACCTTGAGCTTGCTTTCCTTCATCAGCTTCTGGATCTGCTTGGCCAGCTCGGACTCGATGCCGTTTTTGACCTTGATGAGCTGCTTGACCTTGTCGCCGCCAATCTTCTGTGCCTTCTGGATGTCCAGGAAGCGCACGTCCACATTGCGCTTGGTCAGCTTGTTGCGCAGCAGGTCCTCAACTTGCTGCAGCTGGAACTCGGCATCACCGTACATGGTGATTTCCTTGTCCTTGAGCTCGACGGCGGCCGAAGTGCCCTTGAAGTCGAAACGGGTGCCAATTTCCTTGGTGGCGTTGTCAACGGCGTTCTTCACTTCGACGAAATCGGCTTCGCAAACAGTGTCAAAAGAAGGCATGAGTAATTCCTATCAGTATCAGAGCGGTAAACAGCCACAGTGCGCCGGACCGTGATCTGCTGCTTGCCAGCAGCGGAGCAGGCGCAGTGCGACAATTGGGTGGATGTTAGTCGAGAAAAATGTTCCCCTGCAGCATTGCAACACCTTTGGCATTGCCGCGCGCGCCGAAACACTGGTGCGCATTCGTAGCCAGGACGATATCCGCCAGTTCCTCGCCGACCCGCTATGGGGCCGGCAGCCTGTGTTTGTCCTTGGCGGTGGCAGCAATGTGGTGCTGACGGGCGATGTGGCCCCCGTGGTGCTCAAGATGGAAATCATGGGCATGCGGCTGCTGCACGAAACCGACAGGGACTGGATTGTCGAGATCGGCGCCGGTGAGCGTTGGCACGATATGGTGGCATGGACGCTGGCCCAGGGCTATACAGGTCTTGAGAACATGGCGCTGATTCCCGGCACGGTCGGCGCGGCCCCGGTGCAGAACATCGGTGCCTATGGAATTGAGTTGCAGGATCGCTTCGATTCCCTGGACGCGATGGATCTGGTGACCGGCGAGCAGTTCAGCCTCAATGCCGCGCAATGCGCCTTTGGCTACCGTGACTCGGTGTTCAAGCATGCACCGGCCCAGCCCAAGTACTGGCCCGTGACCGGCTCGGCGGCCGTTCCGCGCGGCCTGGGTCTCAAGGGGCGGGCGGTGATCACCCGCGTGCGCCTGGCGCTGCCCAAGAGCTGGAAGCCGGATCTGGGCTATCTCGATCTGCAGCGCAAGCAGGCCGAAAAAGGCATAGAGCAGCCGACTGCGCAGCAGGTCTTTGAATGGGTCTGCGAGATCCGCCGTGCCAAGCTGCCGGACCCCGAAATCATCGGCAATGCAGGCAGCTTCTTCAAGAACCCCACGGTGACGACCGAGCAGTGCGCGGACATCATAGCGCGCGAGCCCAAGATTGTTCACTACCCCATGGATGACGGCTCCATCAAACTGGCGGCCGGCTGGCTGATCGATGCCTGCGGCTGGAAGGGCAAGACCATGGGGCGCGCAGGCGTCTATGACAAGCAGGCGCTGGTGCTGGTCAACCGCGGAGACCGCCACAGCATAGACGCCAGCGTGACCGGCGGCGAGGTAATGACGCTTGCCGGGGCCATCCAGACCAGTGTCTACGAGCGCTTCGGGATTCGCCTGGAACCCGAGCCGGTGGTGATCTGAACTTGCGAGAGCCCACAAAAAATGGAGCCCAAGGGCTCCATTTTTTGTGGGCGGCAATGGCTTACTTCCAGAATGCCGGACGCAGCAAGATACCGGAGATGCGGTAGGGGGCCTTGGGCTCGACCGCCAGCTCCATGGGCACGAAGCCCTTGGTGCAGCTCAGCAGCACGCTGGTGGCCAGAGGCGTGGAGCTTTCCATGCGACCGACTGTCTGGCAACTGCCTACGCCGGTGCGCACCGAATCCAGGGCTTTCTGCACGGTGTCGATGGGAGAGTTCTTCAGGAACTCCTCGTTGAAATTGCTGGCGGCCAGCTTGGACTTGCCGTCCATGGCCGCCACTACGGCTTGCAGGCGTTTGCGCAAGGCGGCGTCAGCGGCAGCTGCATCCACATTGGCAGGGGCTGCCTGGGCTGCAGGTGCAGCCTGTGGTGCGGCGGCCTTGGCGGCATCGGCTGCTACGGCATCGGGCTGGGCCTGCGCTGCAGTCATGAAGCCGGCGGCAGCCAGCAGGGCGGTCAGACAAACAGCATTGCGTGTTTTGGTGGAGATCATTCCGTTGAGCCTTTCGTCAAACAACGAGAGGCACTGTAAACCTTCTGCAAGCTTTATTTCGCCAGACAGCAAGCTGTTTTTGTGAATGAATGGCAAAGACCTGGTGCAGGCTGTGACGGTGGTGCGACTTTGTTGCAGCGCAGACAAGCTTGCTTGTCAGGGTTACTGCTTGCCGGGACGGCTTGCGCACTGCCTAAAATCTGTTGCACTGCAATAGCTCAATTGACGACGGGGCAGACCCCCAGAACATAAAGGACTTGCGATGCAAGAAAGCAAAGAGGGCAAAGACGGTGATGTCCAGGCGGGGAAGCAGCGAATCATCAAGAAGTACCCCAACCGTCGTCTGTACGACACCAATACCTCTTCATACATCACGCTGGCCGAAGTCAAGCAACTGGTCATGGATAGCGAGCCGGTGGTCATCAGGGATGCCAAGACCAATGAAGACCTGACGCGTTCCATTCTGTTGCAGATCATTCTGGAGGAGGAGGCCGGTGGGGCACCCATGTTCTCCGAAGCGATGCTGGCCAACATCATCCGCTTCTATGGCCATGCCATGCAGGGCTTCATGGGAAGCTATATCGAAAAGAACGTGCAGATGTTCACGGACTTCCAGAGCAAGCTGGCGGGCCAGTCCCAGGGCGCGAATCCCGAAGCCTGGAAGCAGTTCATGAGCATGCAGCCTCAGGCCATGCAGGGGTTGATGGGCAGCTATATGGAGCAGTCCCAGAACATGTTCACCCAGATGCAGGAGCAGATGCAAAAGCAGACGGAGCAGATGCTGGGAGTGTTCGGCATCAAGCGCTGAACGTTCAAATACTGTTCCAGAGCGGGCCTGCGGCCCGCTTTTTTTATGGCCGCGACGCTGGCCTGCCTGCGCTAGTCCCAATTGACGATGCTCTTGAGTGTCACCGGCCGAACAATGATTTCGTTGCTTCGCAATTGCGAGTCGGCAAGGAAGAAGAACGACAAGAGAAGTTCAATGACAGGTAGATGCATGGCAATGCATCCAAGGAGACTCCGCATGAAGTTAGGAGTGAGGCCCTGTTCGCAGACGGTCTTGGCCGCAGGCGCGTTGTGGGCGGGGGGCGGTCCGGGCCAAAGCAACGCCTGATGAACTGGCCAGGTTGGGCAAGTCGTTGACATGCGCAGGCGGAGAAAAAGCGGGCACGGCCAGCGGCGTGCCGGAGTTCACCGGGAAATGGCTGGGCACGCCACCCGGCATTCAATACAACCCGCATGCGGGCCAGCGTCCGGTGGACTTTTATGCCAGTGAAAAGCCTTTTTCACCACTACGGCAGGGAGCCAGGCTCAGCATGCCGAGCGCCTTGCAGAAGGCCGGAAGGCCATGAATCCGGCAAACAGCCTGAGGTACACATGGGTGTGGCTGCGGGCTATTTTCCGGCCAGGCTAGGAGGCGCTTGCGCCTCCTTTTTGTGTGGCAGTGGCAATGCCCTGTTCAGGGCCGAGAAAAAATCACGAGGAGACAGAGGATGACAAATCGTTTGCAGGGCAAGGTGGCCCTGGTCACTGGTGGCGCCAGTGGCGTGGGGCTGGAGGTGGTGAAGCTGCTTCTTGCCGAAGGTGCCAAGGTCGCATTCAGCGATATCAATGAAGCGGCAGGTCTGCAACTGGCGGCGGAGCTGGGCGAGCACGCCATGTTCATCCGCCATGACGTGAGCAGCGAGACGGACTGGAAGCTTGTGATGGCGGCGGTGCAGCAGTGTCTGGGCAGGCTCGATGTGCTGGTCAACAACGCCGGCATCCTGCTGCCGGGAGACATGGAAACCGGGCGTCTGGAGGATTTCAGCCGCCTGCTCAGGATCAACACCGAGTCGGTCTTCATCGGCTGCCAGCAGGGCATAGCGGCGATGAAGCAGGCCGGCGGCTCCATCATCAACATGGCTTCGGTATCGAGCTGGCTGCCCGTGGAGCAATATGCGGGCTACAGCGCCAGCAAGGCGGCCGTGTCCGCGCTGACGCGCGCTGCTGCGCTGAACTGCCGCAAGCAAGGCTATGCGATTCGCGTCAACTCCATTCACCCCGACGGCATCTATACGCCCATGATGCAGGCTTCGCTGCCCAAGGGCGTGAGTCAGGAAATGGTCTTGCATGATCCCGAGCGCAATCGCGCCGGACGTGCCTACATGCCCGAGCGCATCGCACAGCTGGTCCTGTTCCTGGCCAGCGACGAGTCCAGCGTCATGAGCGGCAGCGAGCTGCATGCCGATAACTCGATTCTGGGCATGGGGCTGTAGATGACGGCCTGAATCCGGTGGACAGTCACAAAGGCCTTGAATCATTTCAAGGCCTTTGTCGTTTTGCTGAGTAGGATGACGGCGCTGAACGGCAAACAGGCGCGCGTTCAACGTTTCAATTCGCTTGAGCTTTGAGAAGGTGTTTCATGAAACTGGGCTACACAATCGTCTATGTCCCTGATGTCTCGGCATCTCTGGACTTCTTTACCCGCGCATTCGGCATGCAGCGGCGTTTTCTGCATGAATCCGGAACCTACGGCGAGCTCGAGACCGGGCAGACGACGCTGGCATTTGCCGCCCATGAGCTGGGTGGGCTGAATTTTCCGGGAGGCCATGTCGAAGCGCACAGCTCCGCCAAGCCATTGGGCTTCGAAATCGCGCTGGTCACAGAAGATGTCGAGCAGGCCCATCGAAACGCGCTGAGTGCTGGCGCTGCCGAGATGGCCGCACCGACGGCCAAGCCCTGGGGCCAGGTGGTGTCCTATCTGCGTTGCCCCGATGGCTGCGTGGTGGAACTCTGTACGCCCATGACGGCCTGAGCCCGGGAGGTGCTTGACCGTCGCCTGGCGGCCCGGTTGCCTTCAGTCAAGCGCGAGCTGCATTGGAAGCCGTCTCCGTGGTGAGGCGGTCGATATGTTTTTGATAGCTTAAAGCGCTTTTTGGATAAGGCATTGCTTCTATATACTCGCCTCTTTTTTGCGAACAGGAGAAGCAATGCTTGCGAGATGGTCTGGTGCTTTGGTGCTCTCGACTTGGCTCTCGGTCTGGGGTTGTGCCCAGGCCCAGCCCAGCGATACGGTCAACGCCGCAAAGACAGGCGATGTCGCGGCACAGTACGAGTTGGGAAAGGCCTATCTTTACGGCAAGGGCGTGGAAAAGAGTGCCGACGATGCCTTGCGCTGGCTGAGGCTGGCCGCCGATCAGCAGCATGCACCGTCCCAGTATCTGCTGGGCCTGGTCTATGTGCTGGGGGCCGAGGGCGTGAAGAAAGATCCTGAGGCAGGCCTGGCACGCATTCATCAGGCTGCAAACGCTGGCAATCTCGATGCGCAGAACCTGCTGGGTACGATCTATCTGAAAGGCGAAGCGGTTGAGAAGGATGCCGCAACAGGTGTTGCATGGCTGGAGCGCGCCGCGCAACAGGGCTCTGCGACAGCACAGAATAGCCTGGGCTTTGTTTACCGCAAAGGCGAGCTGCTTGCCCAGGATCTGCAGGCCTCGTTTCGCTGGTATCTGATGGCGGCGCAGCAAGCCGATGTGCTCGCGCAGTTCACGGTGGGCGAGATGTACTACCTTGGCGAAGGCGTAGAGAAGAACCATGCCGAAGCTGCGAAATGGCTGACCCCGCTCGCAGACAAAGGCGTGCAGAAAGCCCAATTGCTGCTGGGGAGGATTTGCTTCGAAGGCCAGGGTGTGGCCCCCGACTACAAGCGAGCCGTGCTGCTCCTGCATGCTGTTGCCATCCGCGGCTCGGGCGAGGCGTACTATGAACTGGGCCGCCTGTTCGAACAGGGCGAGGGCGAGTATCGCAACGATAAGGAAGCGATTGCCTATTACACCCAGGCACTGAAGTACCAGCATGCAGCGGCGGCGCAGCGGCTGGAGCAGCTCTCCGCTTCGTCGCCCAAGGCAGCGGAGTTTGCGCAGTCCATGGAATACATGGAGAACCTGAACTCGGCTCTCAAGGGCAATGTTCTGGCCCAGTACAACGTCGGCGTCTTCCAGTACCTGGGCAAGGGTTTCGACAAGCCCAACTACGCCGAGGCCGCCAAGTGGTTCACCATGGCAGCCAATCAAGGCTATGCCAAGGCCCAGTACAACCTGGGCACCTTGTACGAGAACGGCGAGGGAGTGGGCAAGAGCATGGCTCAGGCACTGAAGTGGTACAAGCTGGCCGCCGAGCAGCAGGATGCCCCGGCCCAGTACGCGCTGGGAACTTTGTACCGCGACGGCCTGGGTGTGAATAAGAACGCCAGGCAGGCTCGTGAGTGGTTGCAGCGCGCCGCCGAGCAAGGTTATGCACCTGCAAAAAAGGCTTTGGCACAGCCCTGACCGAGCGCCGGGGGTATGCCTCCCGGCCTTGGTAGATCGGGGGGCGGCTAGGCCAGTTCCGAGATTTCGATGAGGTTCAGATCGGGATCGCGCAGATAGATGGCTATATGCAGATGGATGAAGCGCCCTCTCTGTGAGGACAGACAAATCTCTTTAATTTGCCATGGCAGACGCCATAAATTCCTTGACCAGTCCTCCGGAATAGTGAGGCTGACATGGAGATGAAGGCGAGCTAAGCAATAGCTTCCGTGGGATGCTTGAACATCTCGATATGGGGGATACCATCGTCATCGTAGACATCTCCGACAGGCTGGAATCCGAGCGAGCCATAGAAATTTTGAAGATGGGCTTGTGCACCAATGCGGATGCCTTGACCTTGAAAATTCGACTCGGTGAACGCTATAGCCTCGGCGACCAAGGCTCGCCCGATTTGTAAGTTGCGGAACTTTTTCAGTGTTATCACCCGGCCAATAGAGGGCTCAGGGTACTTGATGCCCGGTTCAACAACACGCGCGTAGGCGGCAAGCTCACCATCTAAAAGCACGCTGAGATGCCAGGATTGAGGGTCAGCGCCATCTGCTTCCTGATACGCACATTGTTGCTCTACAACGAATACGGACTCACGCGCCTTAATAACTTCGTACATCTCCAGAGCCGTCATCGACTCCATGCGGTTCCATTTGAAATGCAGACTCATCTTCTACTTTCTTTGTATTTCGGTTGAGGGAGGTGTCGCTACTGGTAATGCCTTTTGACCACGAGGTAACGAGCAGTCACTGCTGCTTGATTGCCAAACGCGCTCTCCTGGGTGGTTGAAATCCGAGCACAGTCGCCCGGCTGTAGTTCATAGACGATGTCTCCGCTGCGCAGACTCAATCGGCCTTCAAGTAACAAGACCTGGTCGGATGAATGAAGACTCTCTGTTGCGGGAAAAACCACGGTCTGACCTGCGGGCAGCTCCACTGCAACAATCTCAACCTCTTCGTCATCGCCCGGCGGAGATATCAGCCGGCGAATGTAGCCAGTCTCGGGGTCGACCCAGTGCGGCTGCTCTTGCAAGTAACGAAGTTGTGGGCTCACCGTGCGTGGCTCGCTCATCAGTGACGACAGGCTCAGACCCATGGCATCCGCAATTTTTGAAAGAAGCACTGCGGTTGGGCTGCTCTCTCCGCGTTCAATCTTGGAAATCATTGCGCGGCTAACGCTCGCCATCTTCGCAAGCTGGTCAAGTGTCAAACCACGTCGAGTCCGTTCTTCACGAACACGCAGCGGGATCAGGTTCTCAGGAGATGGGTTGTTTGCCATGACATCTACTATAGTGGAAAATCCACTATGATGGAATTGACTGTGGAGATGCTGGCGTCACCGTATTTTCGAAGAGAGGATTGAAGAGGTCGGTCTTCTGTCGATTGCTCTTCTTAAGCTTGTCAGTGGCAGACTCAAATCGGATGGCGAGGTTGACGCATGTCGCGAAACGTCACCGACCACTGTATCTCGAAGGTCTCCTCCACGCAGTGCTGCCATTTCCAGCAAGCATCTCCTCGCATGACATAGATGGACCGAGACTTAGCCTCAGGCTGACAACCCCGTGCACGCAACTTATGTTGTCAGGGTTCGAGCGGAATATCCGCGTCGCTGTTCCTCTGAATGAGGCATCCGCAGATGCTCTCGAAGTCTGGGGCATCGCGATGCCGATCTAGCGGTGTACCGAGCGAATACTCAGGCACCAAGGCGTGAGAGAGCCTTTCGCGCTCCATGTTGGCTCACTGCGCGACATGCGCACGCAACGGCAACAGGCGCTTGTCGAGTGGCTATCCTGGCTTCAGTTGGTTCATATCCTGGCAAGACTGCTTCTGGGTTGCGAAGACGGATGTGCTGGCATGCCGCAGGGCACGGTATGACCGTAGTGGAGCGAGGGACTGCGGCGGCTCTCAGACGGCTGCCGTCCCGTCCTGGCGCATGACTCCCTGCAAAAACGCCTGCTCGGCAAGCTGAGCCAGCGGCGCGCGAGGGATGCGGCCACGGCGCTCGCCGTCGATCAGGGCGATCACGGTTCCCAGCCACAGCTCGGTTAATGTTGCCGCGCTGAAATCGATGCGGAACACGCCTTCCTGCTGGCCGCGCAGGAAGAAAGCATCGACCTTGGGCTCCCAGATCGCATTTTCCTCCATGGGTTTTTCGACCTCGTTCCAGTAATAGGTCAGAAACAGCGTGAATTCGCGGTGTTCAAGATGCTTGGCATTGAGGCGCTTGAGGGCCTCGAGCACCGGGCCTTCCTCGATGCGGGCTTCGTCCAGCGCGTCGTCCAGCGTGCGCAGGCTCTGCTCCAGCAGGCGCTTGATCAGCAGATCGCGCGTGGGGCAGAAGCGGTAGAGCGTGGCCTTGCTGATGCCAATGGCCTTGGCCAGCTCCTGCAAGGTGGCGCGTGGGTGGTTGACCAGGGCCAGGGCCAATGGGGGGAGGATTGCTGTGTTGTCGTGGGGGGCTGTTGTCATTCGTAGCTCCGGTTGGGGCGGATACGGATGAACCTATTTTGATTCAATCAGCGAGTCTAAAAGCAAGAGCTGTCAACTTTACACGCCAGCAAAATATCAAGAATCAATACAGGTCTTAATGAATCAAATTTGATTCAAAAAACTTTTTCGTGCATCATGCGCGTCTTTCTAGATTTGACAAGACTCAAAAGCCATGAAGACGAAAAGCCAGAATGTGCGTGCCTGGCCGGCCCTGGCCGCATTGGCGGCCGCAATGATGTTGAGCGGTTGCATCCAGTCGGAAGCGGGCGGCCAGCCCCAGGAGCAGCCGCAGGTGGATGTGGTGACTGTCAAGCCCAGGGCGCTGAGCCTCAGCGCTGAACTGCCCGGGCGAATCGAACCTGTGCGCGTGGCCGAAGTGCGTGCGCGTGTGCCGGGTATCGTGCTGAGCCGCCATTTCAAGGAGGGCGCCGATGTGAAGGCCGGCGAGGTGCTGTTCAGTATCGACCCGGCGCCGTTGCGCGCTGCGCTGTCGCGGGCCCGGGGCGAGCTGGCGCGAGCCGAGGCTGCGCTGTCGGAAGCGCAGTCCGTGGTGCGCCGTTACGAACCGCTGGTGACGCAGGAAGCCGTGAGCCGCCAGGATTTCGACAGTGCCAAGGCCGCGCTGCAAAGCGCCACAGCCACGCGTCAATCGGCCCAGGCTGAAGTCGAAGCGGCACGCCTGAATCTGGACTATGCGACGGTGAAAGCACCGATCGCCGGTCGCATCGGCCGTGCCCTGGTGACCGAAGGTGCCCTGGTTGGCCAGGGGGAGGCGACAGCGATGGCGGTGATCCAGCAGCTGGACCCCGTCTACGCCGATTTTCGCCAGCCTGCCGCGCTGGCCACGCGCTGGCGTGCCCAGCAACTGCAGGGCCAGTCGCCACGCAGCACTCCGGTGACGCTGGTGGCTGACGGCCTGGACCAGAAGCGCCAGGGGCGGATGCTTTTCTCGGATGTGACGGTGGATCGCGGTACCGGTCAGCTGGCGCTGCGCGGTGAGTTTCCCAACCAGGATGGCTTGCTGCTGCCCGGCATGTATGTGCGCGTGACCCTGGGCCTGGGCGAGGACCCTGCGGCCATTCTCGTGCCTCAGCGCGCGGTGCAGCGCGGCGCAGACGGACTGGCCCATGTGCTGGTGCTCGACGAGCAGAACATGGTGCAGTCCCAGAAGGTGAGCACCGGCGCCATGTACGGCTCCGACTGGCATATCACCGAGGGCCTCAAGGAAAACGCCAGGGTGGTGGTCGGAGGCCTTGCGGCAGCCGTGCCCGGCACCAAGGTGCAGATCCGAGCGGCCGCTGCAGCTGAAGCCGGCGTCGTCAAAGACTCTGAAGCCACTTCAAAAAAATGAGCAATATGCGCTGATTCTGAAAGCGCTGAATGCCAAATAAGACAAGCCTTATTCAAGGATAGATGATGTCCCGGTTTTTCATTGATCGCCCCAAGCTGGCCTGGGTGGTTGCGATCTTCATCCTGCTGGCCGGCCTGCTGGCGATCCCGGCCTTGCCCGTGGCGCAGTTTCCCAATGTGGCGCCGCCGCAGATCTCCATCTCGGCAACCTATCCGGGGGCGTCAGCCACCACGGTGATGGAGTCGGTGACCAGCGTCATCGAGGAGGAACTCAACGGCACCAAGGGGCTGCTGTACTTCGACTCGTCCAGCGGCGCCACGGGCCTGGCCGAAATCACCGCTACCTTTGCGCCGGGCACCAATCCTGCATTGGCCCAGGTCGAGGTGCAGAACCGCATCAAGAAGGCCGAGGCCAGGCTGCCCGCATCGGTGATGCAGATGGGTTTGCAGGTCGAGCAGGCCAGCGCCAACTTCCTGCTGATCTATTCGCTGACCTACAAAGGCGATGACAGCGGCAAGAACGAGGTCCGTCTCTCCGACTATGCGGTGCGCAACATCAATAACGAGATTCGCCGCGTGCCTGGCGTGGGCAAGGTGCAGTACTTCGGCGCCGATGTCGCCATGCGGGTCTGGGTCGATCCGCAGAAGCTGCTGGGTTACGGCTTGTCGGTGGCGGACGTGAATGCGGCCATTGCCGCGCAGAATGCCCAGGTGCCGGCAGGCAGCTTCGGCAGCCAGCCCGGATCGTCCGAGCAGGAGCTCAGCGCCACGATTGCCGTCAAGGGAACGCTGAGTTCGCCTGAGGAGTTCGGCCAGATCGTGTTGCAGGCCAGGGCCGATGGCTCGGCCGTGCACCTGGCAGATGTGGCGCGTCTCGAAGTCGGCCAGCTCGATTACAGCTTCGCCTCGCGCGAGGACGGCCACAAAGGAGTGGCGGCCGCCGTGCAACTGGCACCTGGTGCCAATGCTATGCAGACCGCCAAGGCGGTCAAGGCGAGGCTAGCCGAGCTGTCGCAGAACTTCCCGGACGATATTCAGTACGCCGTGCCCTATGACACCTCGCGCTTTGTCGAAGTCGCCATCGGCAAGGTGATCCAGACCCTGGTCGAGGCCGTGGTGCTGGTGTTCCTGGTGATGTGGCTGTTTCTGCAGAACTTGCGCTATACGCTGATTCCCACCATCGTGGTTCCGGTGTGTCTGGCCGGCACCCTGGCCGTGATGTATGCGCTGGGCTTCTCGGTCAATATGATGACCATGTTCGGCATGGTGCTGGCCATCGGTATTCTGGTCGACGATGCCATCGTGGTGGTGGAGAACGTGGAGCGTCTCATGGCCGAGGAGGGTCTCTCGCCGCTGGCCGCCACGGTGAAGGCCATGCAGCAGGTCTCGGGGGCCATCGTCGGCATCACGCTGGTGCTGGTGGCCGTGTTCCTGCCCCTGGCCTTCATGAGCGGCTCGGTGGGCGTGATCTACCGTCAGTTCTCGCTGTCGCTGGCGGTCTCCATCCTGTTCTCGGGCCTGCTGGCGCTGACATTCACGCCGGCACTGTGCGCCACGCTGCTCAAGCCTGTTTCGGGGGATCACCACGCGGAGAAGAAAGGTCTCTTTGGCTGGTTCAACCGCCACTTTGCCAAGCTGACCGAGCGCTTTTCGCTGCTCAATCAGCGTCTGGTCAAGCGCACGGGCCGCTATATGCTGATCTATGCAGCCATAGTGGGCGGGCTGGGCTTTGCTTACACGCGCATGCCCGAGTCCTTTGTGCCTTATGAAGACATGGGCTACTACATCGTCAGCGTGCAACTGCCTCCGGGTGCGACCGAAGCACGTACCGAGGCTGTGGTGCGCGACATGGAAACCTATGTGAAGAGCCGCCCTGCGACGGCCCAGGCTGAGTTCCTGATGGGCTACAGCTTCTCGGGCATGGGGCAGAACGCGGCCATGGCCTTCGTCACGCTCAAGGACTGGTCCTTGCGCGGCAAGGGCCACGCGTCGTGGGACGAGGTCCAGGCCTTCAATCAGCGCTTCGGCAGTCTGTCCGATGGCGCGGCCATGGCAGTGGATCCGCCACCCATTGACGGTCTGGGCAATTCCGGCGGCTTTGCGCTGCGTCTGCAGGATCGCGCCAATCTGGGCCGCGAGGCCCTGGTTGCAGCCCGCGACGAACTGTTGAAGAAGGCCAATGCCTCGCCTGTGATCGCCTACGCGATGATGGAAAACCTCGAAGATGCGCCGCAGCTGCGCCTGGACATAGACCGGCGCAAGGCCCAGGCCCAGGGTGTGAGCTTCGCAAGCGTCAGTGCCGTGCTGTCCACGGCCTATGGCTCGGCCGTGATCAACGAGTTTCCGAATGCCGGACGCCTGCAGCGTGTGGTGGTGCAGGCAGACACGGCCGCGCGCATGACGCCCGAAGCCTTGCTGCGTCTGTATGTGCCCAATGCTCAGGGCGAGCAGGTGCCGCTGGCGTCGTTTGCCAGCGTGGAGTGGGAGCAAGGGCCGGTGCAGATCTCGCGCTACAACGGCTATCCGGCCTTCCGAATCGCGGGCGACGCCAAGCCCGGCCACACCACGGGTGAGGCCATGGCCGAGCTCGAACGCATTCTGGGCGAGATGCCGCGCGGCATAGGTTACGAGTGGACGGCGCTGTCCTATCAGGAAAAGGCCGCTGGCGCACAGGCCCCCAAGCTGTTCGCACTGGCCATCGTGGTGGTGTTCCTGTTGCTCGTGGCCCTGTACGAAAGCTGGAGCATCCCCGCAGCCGTGATGCTGATCGTGCCCATAGGTGCGCTGGGCTCGGTGCTGGCCACTTCGGCGCTGGGTCTCTCGAACGACGTGTACTTCAAGGTCGGCCTGATCACCATCATCGGCCTGGCGGCTAAGAACGCCATCCTGATCGTGGAGTTCGCCAAGGACCTGCACGAGCGTGGCCATTCGCTGACGGAGGCAGCATTGCAGGCAGCACGTTTGCGCTTTCGCCCCATCGTGATGACTTCGCTGGCCTTCATCCTGGGGGTGGTGCCGCTGGCGCTGGCCACCGGCGCGGGTGCCTCCAGCCAGGCCGCCATCGGTGTCGGCGTGATCGGCGGCATGCTCAGCGCGACTCTGCTGGGCGTGTTGTTCGTGCCCATCTTCTTTGTCTTCGTGTTATCGCTGCGGCGCAAGCGTCGCGCAGTGCCTCAGGAAAAAAATACAGACTCCAAAGGAGAATCCGCATGAACCGGCATGAAACCATGCGCAGGGCGGCGCTGACGCTGATCACCGCGGCACTGGCCGGCTGCTCTTTTGCACCGACATACGACAGGCCTGCTGCGCCCATTCCCGGCAGCTGGAGTGCAGCCTCGGCAGCCACACCTGTATCGGCGCAGAGCTTGCACTGGAAGGATTTCGTGATCGATGAGCGCTTGCGCTCGCGTATCGAAACAGCGCTGGCCAACAACCGCGATCTGCGTCAGACACTGCTCAACGTGCAGACCGCACGTGCGGCCTATCGCGTGCAGCGTGCGGACCAGCTGCCCGGTCTGGAAGCTCAAGCCAGTGGCAACCGCCAGCGCCTGCCTGCCGATCTGAGCGGCACAGGAGCGGCCAGAGTGCAGAGCAACTATCAGGCAGGCGTCGGGTTGATGGCTTTCGAGCTTGATCTTTTCGGCCGCGTGAGCTCGCTGTCCGAGGCCGCGCTGATGGAATACCTGGCCACCGAAGAGGCCGCGCGCAGCGTGCAGATCAGTCTGGTCGCCGAAGTGATTCAAGCCTCGCTGGCGCAGGACAGCGCGCGGCAGCGCCAGGCCCTGGCGCTGCGCACCCTGCAGGCGCGCGAGAAGGAGTGGCAGCTGATGGGCGAGCGCCGCAAGACCGGCACGGCCAGTCGCCTGGACGAGCAGGAGGCTCAAGGCCAGCTCGAGCTGGCGCGCGCTGAAGTCGAGCGCCTGGCACGCGAGCTGCGCCAGGCAGCAAACGCGCTGGATTGGCTGGTGGGCGATGGCTCGGTCCAGGCAGCAGCGGATCTGAGCGCTGCTCCCCTGGTGCAGGAGATCGGTGCCGGCATGCCGTCCGATCTGCTGGAGCAGCGCCCGGACATCCGTGCAGCCGAATACCAGCTGCGTTCGCGCAATGCGAGCATCGGCGCTGCGCGGGCCGCATTCTTTCCACGCATTTCGCTCACGGGCTCATACGGCTCGGCCAGTGCTGAGCTCTCCGATCTGTTTGCCGGTGGCCAGCGCTCCTGGTCCTTCATGCCGCAGCTCAGCTTGCCGATTTTTGATGGCGGCCGCAATCGCGCAAATCTGGAGATCGCGCAGCTGCGCAATGACATGGCGATAGCCAGTTACGAGCGAAGCATCCAGACGGCGTTTCGTGAAGTCAGCGACGCGCTGGCCTCTGTCGAGACCCTGAGGCGCGAGGAGCTGGCCCGCCAGCGGCTGGTGCAGACCAGCGCGAATACGCTCAAGCTCGCCGAGCTGCGCTATCGCGCCGGGCTGGATAGCCATCTGCGCTATCTGGATGCACAGCGCACGGACTTCGCGCAGCAGATGGCTCTGATCGAGGTCAGTACGCAGCGGCAAATGGCCCTGGCCACGCTGTTCAAGGCCTTGGGCGGAGGCTGGCAGTCGCAGCAGGGTGCTCAGAGCTGAGTGCACCCCAGGGGCGGCGTATTGGATGCCGCCCCCTTAACTTCGGTGAACAGGAGTCCACCCAGTGCGCCGGAGATATCTGCCAGGCAGGGCGTTCCGGAAAAACCACAGCTATTTCAGTTTGCTCATCGATCGATAATAATTCTCATTACTGAAATGAGTAAGCTGCTGTATCTTGTCACACCCATCCCACTCCTTGACCGACATGGCCGCGATCTATGGAGAGCATCACCCCTGGCTTCTAGGCTGGTTGAGGCGCAAGCTAGGCGGGGCGGATCACGCCGCGGATCTGGCACAAGATACTTTTGTGAGAGTGCTGGCGGCCCAGGCCGAGCAGCGCGCGCTGGTATTGCGCGAGCCGCGAGCCTATCTGACCACGGTTGCGCGCAATCTGCTCATCAATCATGTGCAGCGGCTGTCGCTGGAACAGGCATGGCTGGACGCAATGGCCCAGCTACCGGAGCCCCTGGCGCCTTCGCCCGAGCAGCAGTTGCTGGTGCTGGAGGCATTGCATCAGATCGATGCCATGCTCAACGGCCTGCCGCCCAAGGTGCGTGAGGCGTTCCTGCTGTCTCAACTCGATGGCCTGACTTACGCGCAGGTGGCGCAGCGCCTGGATGTCACGGTCCGCACCGTCAAGCGCTATATGGCGCAGGCCTTCGAGCAGTGCATCTTGCTGGTGGTCTGAGCATGTCCGCTTCACCGTCCCCGACCCTGGCTATCGATCCAAGCGCAGCGCGGCAGGCAGCGCAGTGGCTGGTGCGGCTGCACGCCGATGAAGGCGATGCGACGCTGCAGGCAGAACTCATGCAATGGCGCAACGCGGACCCGCGCCATGAAGTCGCCTGGCAGCGCGCCGAACGGGTGCTCGGCCAGTTGAATGCAAGCCGGGCCGGCAAGACGCTGGGTGTGCTGAGCGCGGCGGCCCTGCGCGATGCGAACCGGTCGCAGCGGCGTGCCGTCACGCGGCTGCTGGCGACTGTGATCGTGGCGGGGCCCGTCAGCTATGGGGCCTGGCGTCTTGCGCCCTGGCATGAATGGTCGGCGGATATGCGTACTCATACGGGAGAGCGCCGTGAGTCGACGCTGGCCGACGGCAGCAGAATGCAGCTGGACTCCGGCAGTGCCGTAGACATGATGTTCACATCTTCGGAGCGCCGCCTGATCCTGCGTGCGGGCGCCATCTGGGTACAGACTGCTGCCGATGCCGCGCAGCGGCCGTTTCTGGTCCAGACGGCACAAGGAACGGCGCGTGCGCTGGGAACGCGCTTTACCGTGCGTATCGCTCCACCTTCTGCGCCGACGGATCGCAGTTCCCTGGTTGCGGTTCAACAGGGGGCGGTGGAGCTGATCCCCGCCAACGGCGGCGCGGCGGTGCGCATCAATGCGGGGCAGCAGGCACATATGAGCGCAGAGTATGTGGACGCGCCCGAAGCCGCCGGTCTTGCCGCCGATGGCTGGACGGCAGGGGTGCTCTATGCGGAAAAGACAGCGTTGGGCGTCTTTGCAGCCGAACTCTCGCGCTACCGTCCGGGCATTGTGCGGTGCGATCCGGCGGTGGCAGCCTTGCCGGTGAGCGGAGCCTTTCAGCTGCGTGATACGGACCAGGCACTGGCGGCGCTGGCGGCCTCCTTGCCCATCAGGGTTCTGCAGCGCTCGCGCTACTGGGTGACCATCGTGCCGCGCTGAGGCACTTGATTTATTCCGCTTCCATGTCCCCTTTTGGCGGGACGCCGGTCATACCAGAAAGACAACACATTTATCGGCGTTTTCAGAAGGGTCACTTCATGGTTATGGCGCAGCATTTTTGCGGGCAGACTTCGCTTCTTTCCTCGTCCATCCTGTCCGTTGGCGGCCAGGGATTCAAACATAGTGCCGTGCAAGCCGGGCTGATACTGCTGATGGGCATGGCCGCTGCCGGCAGCGTTCAGGCCCAGTCTGGCCAGAGCTTTCCGAGTGAGCCGGAGCGGCGAGAGTACAGCCTGCCTCGGGGGCCATTGAGCCAGACCCTGGCGCGTTTTGCGGGCGAGTCGGGGGTGACGCTGTCGGCGGACTCTGCACTTTCCGGGGAACTTCAGACTGCAGGTTTGCATGGCAGGTTCGCGGTCGCAGAGGGCTTTGCTCAGCTGTTGCGCGGCACGGGGCTAGAGGCTGTCCAGACCCAGCCTGGCGTTTTCATCCTGCGCAAGAGCACTGCGGCTCCTGTGGCGGCCGGCACGGCCCCCAGCCTGGCGGAAGTGCTGGTGACTGCACCGGCCGAGGTTTCGACCTTCTCGGAGGGCACGGGCTCCTACGCGGCGCAGCTGGTCACCGTCGGCAAGAGCGCCCAGAGTCTGCGCGAAATTCCGCAGTCGGTTTCCGTCGTGACGCGTCAGATGCTCGATGACCAGAATATCCAGAGTCTCGATGACGCCATGCGCACTGTGCCCGGCGTCACCGTGGAGCCTGGCAGCACCGGAGGCAATCATGGCAATTTCTATCTGCGCGGCTACGCGGTGGATACCGTGCAGGTGGATGGCATTAACAACCCGGCCAGCACAGGCAATGATCTTTCGAGCGGATTCGGTATGGCCATGTACGACCGTATCGAAGTCCTGCGCGGCCCTGCCGGACTGTTTCAGGGCGCAGGCGATCCTGGCGGCTCCATCAATCTGGTGCGCAAACGCCCCAAGGCGCACAAGGAGTTCACCACTCAGCTGTCGGCCGGTTCGTGGAGCCGCTATTACGCCGAGGCGGACATGACGGGGCCTTTGAGCAGTGATGGACGCATACGCGGGCGTCTTGTCACGGCCTACCAGGACCAGGGCTCCTTTGTGGATCATGTGTATTCCAGGAAGCCGCTGATCTATGGTGTGCTGGAGGCCGATCTCACGCCATCGAGCACGCTCACCGCCGGAGCCAGCCATCAGCAATACAAGGGGCGTCCCGCATTCGGACTCCCGGCCTATCCGGATGGACGCCTGCTGGACATTCCGCGCTCCAGCTATCTGGATCCCATCTGGAACCACATCACCGAACGCAATACAGAGTACTTCGCAGAACTGCAGCATCGCCTGGACAACGGCGGGCAGATCAAGCTCAGCGCCAGCTACCGCGAGCAGGACGAGCCCTCGCGGCTGTTCGGCTGGTCGGACTGTGCAGCGGACCCCGCCACCGGCGACAGCTGTCTCATCAGCTGGGCTTACCGCAGCCACTGGAAGACGCATGGCCTGGACGGTTTCATCAGCACGCCGTTCACCGCTCTGGGTTCATCCAACAACGAGCTGACGCTGGGAGCAGACTATCGCAAGGTGCACAAGAGCTTCAAGTACGGCGGCGGCGATGGTGCTCCGATCAACATCTTCGATCCTGACAACAACGTTCCCAAGCCGACGAACTACAGTTTCTCCAATGGCAACGACAACCGCACGGAGCAGTACGGGCTGTATGGGCGGGTCAATCTGCGCCCGGCCAGCGGTGTGCTGCTCAGCATGGGTGGGCGCATGACCTGGTGGGACAACCATGCCGTCAATCGCAACGCCTATTTCAACCAGTTCTCCGAAACCAATACGCGCATCAGCGGCAAGTTCACTCCTTATGCGGGTGTGGTGTTCGATCTGAGCGAGCAGCTGTCTGCCTATGCCAGCTACACCCGCATTTTTGCGCCGCAGACCGCCAGCGATGCCGACGGCATGACATTGCGTCCACGCGTGGGCCAGCAATACGAAGCAGGTGTGAAGGGCGAGTGGCTTAACAAGCAGCTCAATGCCCGTGCGGCGATTTTCCGCATGGAGGACACCAACCGTGCGATGACCGACCCGGCAAACCCGCTGTTTTCGGTTGCCGCAGGCAAGATGCGAAGCCAGGGGGTGGAAGCCGAAATCAATGGCCGCATCACGGCGGGCTGGAATCTGGCTGTCGGGTATGCGTACACGCAGACCAAAACCCTGGAAGGAACGCCGGACGAGAAGGCCCAGCTCTATACCTTCATCGCTCCGCGTCACAGCTTCAACCTGTGGACGCGCTATCAGTTCGGTCCGGGTGCCCTGGAGGGCTTCAGCCTGGGTGGCGGTCTGCGCAGCACCAGCCGCATGTACCGTCTCAATGGCGATGTGAAGTTCTCGCAGGGGCCGGTGACCACGGCTGCGCTGCAGATCGGCTACCGCTTCAACAAGCATCTGGATGCAACGCTGACCGTCAACAATGTCTTTGACAAGGTGTACTACCAGCGTGTCTGGGCGGCCTATGGCTCCAACTACTATGGCGAGCCGCGCAATGTGATGCTGACGCTGCGCGGCAGGTTCTGAGCGCCTGATTCAAGGCGAGCTCTGGATCCGGCCTGCAGATGCCCTGGCCCGTCAAAGCCCGCCAACGCGGGCGTGAGGGGGCATTGCTGGCAGGCTGATCGTGCGTTGCGTTTTTTCCAAGCCGGCCCGAAAATGGCCGGGCTCGACTTTTACGATTCGGCCCGTGGCATTGCCCGGTGCCGGGCAGGATATCCAAGATGCTATTGCCGTACAGTGAATTCAAATCGTATTCACAGCTGAATGCGGCAAAAAGAAAAAAGGCCTTGAATTACTTCAAGGCCTTTTGTCATTTGGCGGAGCAGGCGGGATTCGAACCCGCGGTGGGCTATTAACCCACACACGCTTTCCAGGCGTGCGACTTAAACCACTCATCCACCGCTCCACAGCGATCCCAAAAATACTTCATTGCTGAAGTAAAAAACCAAGTGTGGTCGACTTGATTTTAAAATCTGGCGGAGCAGGCGGGATTCGAACCCGCGGTGGGCTATTAACCCACACACGCTTTCCAGGCGTGCGACTTAAACCACTCATCCACCGCTCCGTGTGATGAAGCCGCTATTCTAACCAGAAATTTCGACCTCAAAATGAAAGTGCAGAAAGTTCTTTTCTGCACGGCGCATCAAGCGAGGCGGTCAGGCGTTCTTGCCCACCTGCACCATCTTCATGGCGGAGGCAATCAGGCCGGAGACTTCAGTCATGTTTGCAGGAATGACCAGGGTGGTGTTGGAGTCTGCGGCCACCTTGCTGTAGGCCTCCACGGCGCTTTCAGCCACCTTGAGCTGCACCGCCTGCTCGCCGCCGGGCTGGCGGATGGCCGTGGCCACGCGCTCCAGCGCCTGTCCGGTGGCTTCGGCCACGGTGGTGATGGCTGCCGCCTCACCCTGGGCCTTGTTGATGGCGGCCTGCTTTTCGCCTTCGGAGCGGGCGATGAAGGCCTCGCGCTCGCCGGTGGCGATATTGATCTGTTCCTGGCGGCGGCCTTCGGAGGCGGCGATCAGGGCACGCTTTTCACGCTCGGCCGTGATCTGGGCCTGCATGGCGCGCAGAATTTCAGCGGGCGGTGTCAGATCCTTGATCTCGTAGCGCAGCACCTTCACGCCCCAGTTCAGCGCGGCCTCGTCGATGGCATTGACGACCTGGGCGTTGATCATGTCGCGTTCCTCGAAGGTCTTGTCCAGCTCCAGCTTGCCGATCACGCTGCGCAGCGAGGTCTGGGCGAGCTGGGTGACGGCCATGATGTAGTTGGACGAGCCGTAGCTGGCACGCATGGGGTCGGTGACCTGGAAGTAGAGAATGCCGTCCACGGTCAGCTGCGTGTTGTCCCGCGTGATGCAGACCTGGCTGGGCACGTCCAGGGGAATTTCCTTGAGGCTGTGCTTGTAGGCGATGCGGTCCACGAACGGGATCAGAAAGTTCAGGCCGGGCGTGAGCGTGCCTGCATACTTGCCCAGACGCTCCTTGACCCATGCATGCTGCTGGGGAACCACCTTGATCGAGCGGACGATGAAGATGACGGCAATGATGGCGATGGCGAGAGGGACTGCGTAATCCATATTGTCTCCAGCCCTTGTGGGGCGTTGATGTGAAGAAAGAGTGCGAGGCGTTCCAGCGTCCAGCATAACCATGCCGGGGCCGGGCGGTATCAGATCTTGTCAACCAGCAGTCGGTTGCCGATGACTTCGGCCACGCGGTGGGGGCCGGGAATGGGCAGGGCGCCCTGGCGTCCCATGACGGTCCAGGTGGCGCCTCGATAGCGGACCTGGGCCGTGCCGTCGGTGTTCCACTGCTCCACGACCACGGTTTCGCCCACATCCATGTTGACATCGCGATTGCTGGAGGCGGGCTGCCGGCGCGGGCTGCGTTTGCGCAGCAGATAGCAGACGAGGACGGCGCCCGAGCCCAGCAGCGCCGCAGTGACGATCTGGCTGTTGGTGCCCATGCCGAAATGGGCACAAAGCGCACCGGCAATGGCGCCAAGGGCCAGCATGAGGAGATAGAAAGTGCCGGTCAACAGCTCCGCAATGACCAGCAAACCTGCAAGCAACCACCACGCGGTGGAGTGATCCATACCTGAGCTCCTGTTAAGGCCTGTATTTAGTGCACCACATTCTGGGTTAAAAACAGCCTGTTTCAAAGCCGCAATAAGGATATTCCTTACACTTCGCGGCTGTTTCGTTTTTTAGGCCTGATTGGTACGGAGGCTGTTCATGAAGTTTCGCTTTCCCATCGTCATCATCGACGAGGACTATCGTTCCGAGAACACCTCGGGACTGGGCATTCGCGCCCTGGCTCAAGCCATTGAAGAAGAGGGCTTTGAAGTCCTGGGCGTGACCAGCTATGGCGACCTGTCGCAGTTCGCACAGCAGCAAAGCCGGGCCAGTGCCTTTATTTTGTCGATCGACGACGAGGAATTCCAGCTCGGCGGCGACAAGGACCCCATCATTCACAGCCTGCGCGACTTCATCGGTGAAGTGCGCCGCAAGAATGAGGAAGTGCCCATCTATATCTACGGTGAGACCAAGACCAGCCGTCACTTGCCCAACGACATTCTGCGTGAGCTGCATGGCTTCATTCACATGTTCGAAGACACGCCCGAGTTCGTGGCCAAGCACATCATCCGTGAAGCGAAGAGCTATCTGGAGAGCGTGCAGCCTCCGTTCTTCAAGGCACTGCTGGACTACGCCGAAGACGGCTCCTACAGCTGGCACTGCCCCGGTCACTCGGGTGGCGTGGCCTTTCTGAAGAGCCCCGTGGGCCAGATGTATCACCAGTTCTACGGTGAGAACATGCTGCGCGCCGACGTCTGCAATGCCGTGGAAGAGCTGGGCCAGTTGCTGGACCACAACGGCGCCATCGGCGAGTCCGAGCGCAATGCGGCACGCATCTTCAATGCCGATCACTGCTACTTTGTGACCAATGGCACATCGACCTCCAACAAGATCGTCTGGCACCACACCGTGGCACCCGGCGATGTGGTGGTGGTGGACCGCAACTGCCACAAGTCCATCCTGCACTCGATCATCATGACCGGTGCGATTCCGGTGTTCCTGAAGCCGACGCGCAATCACTTCGGCATCATCGGACCGATTCCGCAGAGTGAGTTCTCCGTCGAGTCCATCCAGGCCAAGATTGCCGCCAACCCCTTGCTCAAGGGCGTGGACGCCAAGGCCGTCAAGCCCCGCGTGCTGACGCTGACGCAGTCCACCTACGACGGCGTGCTCTACAACACCGAGACCATCAAGGGCATGCTGGACGGCTATGTGGCCAATCTGCACTTTGATGAGGCCTGGCTGCCACACGCTGCCTTCCACCCCTTCTATGGCAGCTATCACGCTATGGGCAAGAAGCGCAAGCGTCCGGTGCACTCGGTGGTCTATGCTACCCAGTCCATCCACAAGCTGCTCGCCGGCATCAGCCAGGCCTCGCATGTGCTGGTGCAGGACAGCCAGACCGAGAAGCTGGACCACCCGCTGTTCAACGAGGCGTATCTGATGCACACCTCGACCAGCCCCCAGTACAGCATCATCGCCAGTTGCGACGTGGCTGCCGCCATGATGGAGCCGCCCGGCGGCACGGCCCTGGTGGAAGAGTCGATTGTCGAGGCGCTGGACTTCCGCCGCGCCATGCGCAAGGTGGAGGACGAGTTCGGCGACGACGACTGGTGGTTCGAGGTCTGGGGCCCTGAAGCCCTGGCCGAGGAAGGCGTGGGCACGGCCCAGGACTGGATCATCCGTGGCACGGACGCATCGACCAAGACCCGCTCCAAGAAGAACGGCAAGGAGTTCGACAACTGGCACGGCTTTGGCGATCTGGCCGATGGCTTCAACATGCTGGACCCCATCAAGTCCACCATCGTCACGCCAGGCCTGGATCTGGATGGCGACTTTGCCGACACCGGCATTCCCGCGTCCATCGTCACCAAATACCTGGCCGAACACGGCGTGGTGGTCGAGAAGACGGGTCTGTACTCCTTCTTCATCATGTTCACCATCGGCATCACCAAGGGCCGCTGGAACACCATGCTGACTGCGCTGCAGCAGTTCAAGGACGACTACGACCGCAACCAGCCTCTGGCGCGCATCCTGCCCGAGTTCTGCCAGCAGCACCGCCGCTACGAGCGCATGGGCCTCAAGGACCTGTGCCAGCACGTGCACGAGCTGTACGCCAAGTACGATATCGCACGCCTGACGACCGAGATGTATCTGTCGGATCTCAAGCCCACGATGAAGCCCTCGGATGCCTATGCTCATATCGCGCAGCGCAAGACCGAGCGTGTGGAAATCGACCATCTGGTCGGCCGCACCACCGTGGGTCTGGTCACGCCTTACCCGCCCGGAATTCCGCTGCTGATCCCCGGTGAGGTCTTCAACAAGAAGATCGTGGACTACCTGGTGTTCGCGCGCGAGTTCGCCAAGGAGTGCCCGGGCTTCGAGACCGACATCCACGGTCTGGTGGAGCTGGAAGACGAAAACGGCGAGATCCGCTATTACGCCGACTGCGTCGCGGAGACCAAGTCCGTGCCCGCCAAGAAGGCCCCTGCGGCCAAGAAGCCTGCAGCCAAGTCCGGCGCGGTCAAGGCGGCAGCCAAGCCCTCGGCGAAGACGGCGGCCAAGGCCGTAGCCAAGCCTGCGACAAAGCCCGCAGCCAAGACGGGCAAGGCTTCGCCCAAGGTCAAGGCTTCTACGCCTGCCGATATGGACGTGCGCGTGGCCGGAACCGCCGCCAAGCCGGCCCGCAAGGGCAAGAAGCCGGTGCAGGTGGGCGATGCCGGACCGTTTGGTCGCACGCTGTGACGCACCGATGATTCGTTGACGCGAATCGCCGTGCCAAGACAAAGCCCGGGGTGCTCCGCATGCCGGGCTTTTTCATGCCGGAGATGAAAGAGGCCATGCGTTCACAACTGTCGATGACTGCTGCAGCCTGGCCTGGGCGCTGTTCATGCTGTGGAGCTGCCTCAATGAAACCGGTGCCAGCGGCGGCTTGATCCTGAGGCTGTTCCCGATTCTGCATGGGATACGGATAAGTTTTCAGCGGAATTCACGACAGGTAAGTTGTTATGAAATCGGCGTGGCTAATCTTAAATGTTGGTCGTCGTTGTTCGGCATTCCGCCCTTAGTTCAGCGGTGTGCTTGATCTGGTCGGCGGCAATCGCCGACACCAGTCGTTGAACGCCGTCTGTACTGGATGAGCACTTTGCCCTCATGGCTGGTCACTCGCTTGCGCGGTGCTTCGCGGACGAGTTTGAAGGTTCGCTTTGCAGCGATTGCTGCCTCTCATTCTTTTCACCGCTACGCAGCAGCCCCTTGACAACAAAGCCCGCAGCACATTAGCACTGCGGGCTTTGCTCAATGGCTATTCAAATAATCGCTCAGATCACCATTGCACCCTCACGCCCAGCGAGGCCTGCACGCCACTCTTGATCCGGCTGTCACCACCTACGGCCCAGAGCTTTCCCAGTTCTCCGTAGATGCTGGTGCTCTTGTTCAGTTGCAAGCTGGCACCGGCCGCCACTTCCGTGGAGGTGTAGCCACCCTTGGCCGTGATCTGCGTGGTGGCTGCCGAAGTAATGAAGCGTGCTGCATCATTGGTACTGCTTGCCTTGTACACATTCACGCGTGCATAGGGCTGCAGGTGACCTGCGCCTGTTGCAAAACTGCCTTTGATACGAGCTCCCAGGCGGAGCGTCCAGTCATTGTCAGCCTTGTTCTGCACCTGGGCTAGGCTCATGGCGCTGTCGTGCAGGTTGATGCTTCGGTAGCTGATCTGGGTCTGGGGCTCGATCTGCCAGTGGCTGCCTACTGCAAAGGACTGCCCCAGCTCCAGCGAAGCCAGTACCCCCGTTCCGTTGATGATGCTCGAGCCTGATGCACCTGTGCTTTCTGAAGTGTGCAAAGTGCTGCGATAGTCTGCAGCTTGCAGCACGGCATCGGCATACAGGCCGTTGGCGCTTTGCCAAGTTCCATACAGACCCAAGTAACGGCTGGTCAGGCTGTTAAAGCCCACATATTTGCTATTGATACCGCCAGCAAACCCTGTGACGCTCATATCGCCTTGCAGCTGACCTACATAGAACCCCCCTTTGAAACTTTGGCCAGCATACAGATCCAGCCCGGCCTGGAAGCCCGTTAGGTGGCCGCTGCTTTGAGGGTTCACAGTGCCTTGTTGGGTGATAGTGGGATCGGCGCGAAGAATGCGGCCCCAGGCCCTGCGACCCGAGCCGGTGTCGCTGCTAAAAGTGCCGCTAGCAGCCATGCCCGTCACATTGTCATCACCCATGCGCTTGCGCAGATCGCCGAGCATGGCGGCATCGGCTTGGCGCAATTGGGCCGGCAGAGCCGAAATCAGAGGCACTTCGCTGCGATAGGCCAACTGGGTGTTAATGGACTGCAGCGCTGCACCCTGAGCTGTCTGGAACAGGCGATATTCATAGGCGCCCGCATCCACATGTCCTCCCGCCAGCGCAAAACTGCCAGGTTGCAGGCGGGCACCGTTCTCGGTCGCAACGACTTGAATGCCGCTGCCGGTGGTCTGCGCACCTAGCCCGCCGGCATTGGTGATCTGGATAGCCGTTGTGCCGCTGGCCACGGCATCGGCGCCGCTTAGCAACAGCTTGTCACTGGCGCTTCCGTCGGCAGCCAGCACGGTGGAGATGCCCAGCGTGCCGTTGTTGCCCACATAGGGACCCGTCAGTTTGAGCACGGCTCCTGGCGTGCCGCCGCCATGGCGACTGAGGTTCACTGTGCCGCTGTTGCTCAGGCTGCTCAAGCTCTGGCTGTAGCCGGCCAGATCCAGCACGGCACCGGCAGCCACACTATGGGCCGAGCTGCTGCTGAAACTGTTGACCGCTGCCGCCTGCAGTGTCCCCTGGGCCACCTGAGTGGCGCCGGTGTAGTTATTGGCTGTGCTGCTCAGCGCCAGGACTCCCGAGCCTTGCTTGGTCAGGAAACCTGTACCGCTGATGGCACCAGCCCAGATGGCGCTGTTGGCGCCGGTATCGATGACGGGGTCATTGCTACCCGTCATCACCAGGTTGTTGGCAATCGCCATGCCATTGGCTGTCAGAGCCAGGCTGGTGCCATCGTCCATGGCCAAGCTGCCTGTGCCTAGGCCCTGGGCATTGCCCAGATTGATGCGGCCCTGCTTGAGGCTGACCCCGCCGGCGAAGCTGCTGGCATTGTTCAGGGCCAACACCCCCTCGCCCTGTTTGACCAACTGGCCCGTGCCTGCAATCTGTCCGTCAAATTCGGTGCTCTGACCTGCCGCATTGTTGATGGTCAGATTGGCCGAACCCAGCAGCAGATTGCCGCCCCCCGTCAGCACCGAAGCCAGCAGCGCGTGGCCGTTCAGGTCCAGCGTGGCGCCCTGGTTCAAATGGTAGGCGGTGTTTTGCACCAGCGCACCGGAGGAACCCGCCCGCAGCGTGCCTGCCACCACCACCGTGCCCCCTGTATAGCTGTTGCTGCCCGTCAGCGTGGTTGTGCCGCTGCCCAGTTGCTGCAGACTGCCGCTGCCGCTGATGTTCTGAGCCAGGGTCACGGCGTCCCTGCGCAGCACGCTGAGCACGCCGTTGTTGGTGACAGCACCCGTGCCCAGGCTGCCCGAGTTGCCGCCGGCGCCCACCTGCAGCGTCCCGCTGGCAATCGTGGTTTGGCCCGAATAGCTGTTGTCGCCCGTCAGGGCTACCGCACCCGTGCCTTGCTGGGTTAGGCTGCCCGTGCCGCTGATGCTGTTGGCAATCAGGTAGGCATCGCTGCGATCAAGCAGCAAGGCCCCGTTGTTGAACACATTGCCAGCACCCAGCGTGCCCGATATGCCGCCATTGCCGAGCTGCAGCGTGCCTGCCTCAATCGTGGTGTCACCGGCATAGCTGTTGCTGCCGGTCAGCACCAGCGTGCCGGCCCCACCCTGGGTCAGGCCGCCCGTGCCTTGCATGCCGCTGTTAATGGTCAGCGTGGTGGCGGCATCGGGGCGGAAGCTACCGCCATTGGCGCCCAGCGTGATTTGGCGCTGGGTGCTGGTATTGGCTGTGGTCTGCAATGCTCCGCCGTTTAAGCTCAAGGCTCCGCTGGCTGCGCCCAGGCGAGCGTCCGAGTCCACCTGCACTGTGCCGCCGTTGATGCTGGTGCCCCCCTGATAGCTGTTATTGCCGGTCAGCACCAGAGTGCCGCCTTCCAGTTTATTCAGGGTACCGCTGCCGCTCAGGTCAACAGCCAGAGTCGCGGTGTTGCCGCTGCCTACGCGCACGCCAGTGAAACCGGCAACGCTGTTGATCAGGTTTAGACCGCCGCCCGTGCCGTTCGAGAGGGTGTAGCCGTCGCTGAGGAATTGCAGTCCGCTGGTGTTCTGCAGGCCATCCACCGTCACGCTGCCCGCCGTGCCCTGGAACACCACGAAGGCACCGTCGAGCCAAGCTTGGTTGAAGTTGCCGCTGGCAGTTGTCCAGTTCTTGATCGGACCGCCCCAGGTACCGCTGCCGCCTTCGATGACGCCGTTGCTGGTGGTGTTGCCATCCCAGAACAGCACATTGCCGGCCGCGCCGCCGACCACCAGGTTGACCTGCTTGTTGGTGCTGGTCTGCACTTCCAGGTCACTGATGGCCAAGCCGCTCGGGATGATGCCGACGCTCAGGCCGTTGTCGGTCAGGGTGCCGGTGTAGTCAATTAGGCGGTAGACGCCCATACCGAAGCCGCCGATATCGGAAACGTTGAGTTTGCCGTCCAACACCAAGTTGCCGTTGACCCGCAGCAGGCCTGGCGCGCCATCGACGGGCGCACCGAGGGAAGCAGCGAGTATGGAGTTGGCGCTCAGGTTCAGGGCGCCAGTGGTCATCGTGTTGCCACTGACGAGGCCGAGACTGGCGCCGTCGGCGACGTTCACGGTGCTGTCGAAGGCAGCGCCACCGAAGCCAATCAGACTCGCGCCGCTGGCAACGTTTACGGCGGAGGCGCTGAAGACCACATTCGAGCCGAAAAGGATTACGCTTCCACCGGAAACAGTGAGCGAGCCACCAATCGCACTGTTGCCGGCAAGTATCAGACTGCCATTGCCGACCTTGGTCAGGTGGCCGCTGCCGCTGAAGCTGCCGCCGAGGCCTCCCCCGTTCACCGTCAGGGTCGAGTTGGCCAGCTCCACGTTGCCACTGCCGGTGAGTTGGTTCAGGGTGCTGTCGGCTGCGACCTTCAGAACGGAGCCGCTCTGAAGGTTGACACTGGGCACCCCCAGTCCGGTGATGCCCTGCAGGGTCACCTGGCCAGTGGAGATGTTCATCTGTCCAAGGAAGTCATTGGTGCCACTCAGGGTGAGCGTACCGGTACCCGTCTTCGTCAACACGCCACTGCCGCCCAGGCGGCCGGAAAGGCTCACGTTGTCGGCACTGCTGAAGGTGAGGCTGTCATCGATCTGCAGGCGGTTGCCGAGCGTGGTCACGCCAACGGTTTGCAGTGTGCTGCTGCCCGTGACCTTGAGCACGCTGTCGCCCAGCGCATCGTTGTGGCCCAGCCGCAAGGTGCCGGCGTTGAGCACGGTGTCGCCGGCATAACTGCTGCTGCCGTTCAGCACCAGGGTGGTCATGGCCCCTTCCTTGATCAGCCCCTTGCTGCCACTGATCGCACCGTCCAGGGTCAGGGCACCGGCACCATTGAAGGTCAGGTCAGCGTCAAGGATCACATCGTTGGCCAGCCTGACGGGACGATTGCTGGCAAAGCTGGCATCCGTGGTAACCCGCAGGCTGCCACTGCCCAGGGCGTTGTCGTTACCGACAACCAGCCGGCCACCCGCCAGCAGCGTGCCGCCGCTGTAGCTGTTGCTGCCATTGAGGACCAGGGTGCCGCTGTCGAGCTTGTTGAGTGTTCCCGCACCGCTGATGTTCACGTCCAGGTCGGCGGTCACGCCGCTGTCCACGCGGACATTGGTCGCGCCATTGCTGTCGTTGACCAGCACCAGCTCACCGGCGCCGCTGCCGTAGAGGTTATAGCCGCTGGTGACGAATTGCAGGCCGGTGACCCGCTGCGCGCTGGTCAGATTGACGAACCCGGAAGCGCCCTGGAACACCGCGAAGGTATCCAGCCAGGCGGAGTTCAGGTTGCCATTGGCGCCGGTCCAGTTGGTAGCCGTGCTGTTCCAGGTGCCGTTGCCGCCCTCGATGCGCCCATTGCCCGACAGCTCCGAACCATCCCAGAAGCGCACATTGAACGGCCCGCCCGCCACCAGGTTGACCTGGCCCGTGACGTTGGTTTGCACATCCAGTTCACTGGTCAGAACACCATTCGGCGTGGTACCGATCACCAGCCCGTTGTTGGTCAACAGGCCGCCATAGTCAAACAGGCGGTAGACACCCGCACCGAAACCACCGGCGTTGCTGACGTTGAGCTTGCCATCCAGGGTCAGGTTACCGGCCACATTGGCCAGGCCTGCTGCACCCGGAATCGCCGCGGCCAGCGCGACATCGACATTGGAATCGTTGTTCAGCACTAGCGAGCCTAGGCTCATCACGGAGCCGGACGCCAGACTCAGGTGGCCGCCATCGACGACGCTGACCGCACCGGCCATGGTGCCGCTGCCACTCAGGTAAGCACCGCTATTCACCGTGACGCTGCCCGAGCCGAGCAGGCCATCGACCAGCAGGACACCGCCGTTGACCGTGGTGCTGCCGGAATGGGTGCTGTTGCCGTTGAGACGCAAGATACCGGTGCCGGTCTTGACCAGGCTGCCGCTGCCGCTGAACGCCCCGCCGAAGCTGCCCGCGCCGACGGAGAAGTTGCCCGCGTCGAGCTGGACCGCGCCCGCGCCGTCCAGACGGCCGATGCTGCCGCCCTGGACGATCTGCAAGGTCGCGCCGGAGGCGACGTTGACCTGGCTCGATGCGCCCAGGCCGGTGACGACACTGCTGACCAGGCGTCCGGCGCTGACCTGGTAGGTACCGTCGAAGGTGTTCACGCCGCCCAGGGTCAGGGTCGAGCTGCCCGCCTTGGTCAGGCCACCGCTGCCACTGAGCACGCCACTCAGGGTCAGGTCGTTGCTACCGCCCACGGTCATCACGCCACTGACATCCACGGCGTTGCTCACGGTCAGCGCACTGCTGCTCTCCACCGTGGCGATGCCGTTGACGTTCAGTTTGCCGCTGCCCAGGGCATTGGCATGGCCCAGGCGCAGGGTGCCGTTGTCGACCTCGGTGTCGCCGGTGCGCGCCTGGTTGTTGCCGGACAGGGTCAGGGTGCCGGTGCCACTCTTGCGCAGGTTGCCCGCGCCGGTGACCACGCCGCCCAGGTTAAGGTCGTTGCTGCCGACCACGGTCAGCATCGCGCCCAGGTCCACCGCGTTGGCCACGCTGATATTGGCGGCGCTCTGCAGGGTGGCGGCGCCGGTGACATTGAGCTGGGCGTTGCCCAGCGAGGTGTTCTGCCCCAGGCGCAGGGTGCCGCCCTTGAGGGTGAGGGTGCCGTCGAAGGTGCTCGCGCCGGTCAGGTTGAGGGCGTTGCCGCCGTTGTGGATCAGGTTGCCGGTGCCCGAGATCACGCCGCCGAGGGACATGTCGCGGTTGCCAAGGAAGGTCAGGTCGCCGTTGATCACCACGTTGTTGTCGACGGTCACCCCCGGCAGGCTGGCGTCGAGGGTGGTGCCGCTGCTGGTGACCAGCGAACCCGAACCCAGTGCCAGCCCGTTGCCGATGATCAGGCCGCCGGCAATCAGGTTGAAATTGCCGAGCATGTTGTTGCTGCCGTTCAGCACCAGGGTCCCGCTGCCGGTCTTGATCAGGCCGCCGGCACCGCTGATGTCGCCGCCGAGGGTCAGGCGGCTGACGCTGACCTGCAGGGTGGAAACACCATTGGTGACCAGGGCGTTGTTCAGGCTCGGCGGGAACGAGTCGGCCACCAGCGTGGTGCCGCTGCCCAGCACCAGGTTGCCGGTGCCCAGGGCGCTATCACTGCGCACGGCCAAGGTGCCGGCGCTGAGCACGGTACCGCCGCTGTAGCTGTTGCTGCCGCTGAGGATCAGGGTGCCGGCGCCGCTCTTGGTGAGCTTGCCCGTGCCGGTGATGTTCGTGGCGATCTGCGCGCTGACGCCGGTGTCGGTCACCACGCTGGCGGTGCCGCCGGTACCATTGACCAGGTCGAGGGCACCGGCCGCGCCCTGGACCAGGACGTAGCCATCGGTCTTGAACTGCAGCGCGTTGACCGACTGCTGCCCCTGGACCAGCACCACGCCGGTACTGCCGGCGAACGCTGCGGTCTTGCCCGCCCAGACCTCGTTGGTGTTGCCATCGGACTTGGTCCAGTTCGACGCGCTGGAACTCCAGATGCCGCTGCCGCCGTTGATGACCCCGTTGGCCAGGGGGTTGTTGCCGTCCCAGTACTGGGTGCCGAGGGTCGGCGAGTTGATCACCAGGGTCAGGGTCTTGCCGGCGATGTCGAACACCCGGCCGATATCGGTCGACAGCAGGTCGGAGGGGGTGCTGCCGGCGGTGAGGTTGGTGCCGGTCAGGTTGCCGCTGTAGTTGAGCAGGCGATAGTTGCCGTTGGCCAGGCCACCGGCATCGGTGATGTTGAAGGTGCTGGCGGTGATCGACAGGTTGCCGATGATGTTGAGCATTGGCCTCAGGGTCGGCGCGCCCAGGGCGAGGTCGAGGATCGCGCCGTTGCTCAGGGTCAGGGAGCCGGTGGTCAGGGTGCTGCCGCTGCTCAGGGCCAGGCGGCCTCCGATACCGACGGTCACCGCGTTCACGGTACCGCTGCCGCCGAGGGTGCCGCCGGTGCTGACGGTCACCAGGTTGCTGGCCAGGCTGGCGCCGGCCGCAACATTGACGCGACCGACGTTGATCGTGGTGGAGCCGGTGTAGGTGTTGATGCCGCCGAGGGTCAGGGTACCGCTGCCGACCTTGAGCAGGCTGCCCTGGCCGGTGATCTGGCCGTTGAAGGTCGAACTGACGTTGGCGTAACCGACGGCCACGCGTGAGTCGGTATTCACCTGGCCGCTGCCGCTCAGGGTCGTGAGGTCGGTGTTGCCGCCCAGGTTGACGCTGGCGCCGCTGGCGACATTGAGGCCGGGATCGCTGCCCAGGGCATTGACCGCCGTCGTGGTCAGCGAGCCTTCGCGAACGTCCCAGTTGCCGGTGAAGTTGTTGGCCGTGGTCAGCAGCAGGTCTGCCGAGCCGGTCTTGGCCAGGGTGCCGGTACCGAGGATGCCCCCGTTGTGGGTGGTCGCGGCCGTGGTGTTGAAGTCCAGGGTGACGCCGTTGTTGACCGTCATCGCGGAGCTGATGGTCTGCGCCGAGGTGACCGCCAGGCGGCTGTTGCCAGTGGCGGTGAGCGTGCCGCTGCCCAGCGCACCGCTGCTGGCGACGGTCAGGGTACCGGCGTTGAGGTCGATGTCACTGAGCAACCCGCTGTTCGAGCCGCCCAGGGTAAGGTTGCCGGTGCCCGTCTTGGTCAGCTTGACGCTGGTGCTGCCGGTGATCGCGCCATTCAGGCGCAGGTCGTTGTTCCCGGAAACGTTCAGGTTGCTGTTGAGGGTGACGGCGTTGGCCAGGGTCACCGACTTGTTGCTGTTCAGGCTGGTGGTCGCGCCCACGGTCAAGGTGCCGCTGCCCAGGGCCTGGTCGTTGCCGACGGTGAGGGTACCGGACGAGAGCAGGAGACCGCCCTGGAAGGTGTTGGTGCCATTCAGGACCAGGTTGCCCAAGCCGACCTTGGAGAGCTGGTTGGTGGTGCCAAGCACGTTGCCGTCGAGCGTCAGCGTGCTGGTGCCGCCGAGAATCAGCGTGCCGCCGAGGTTGATCGTATTGGCCAGGTTGACCACGGCGCTGGAGTCGATGCGCGCGCCGGCCGAACCGGTATTGATCGCACCGGTACCGAACGCCTCGTTGGTGCCGACGATGGTGGTACCACCGTTGAGGTTGGTACCGCCGCTGTAGGTGTTGACCCCGTTGATGCGCAGGACGTGGCCGCCGTTCTTGGTCAGGCCCGCCGTCCCGGAGATCACGCCATTGAGGGTGATGGCGTTGGAGCCGTTCAGGGTCAGGCCGCTGGTGCCGGCCGGAACATTGGGGCGCAGCTCGATGTTGTTGGCCAACGTCAGCAGGGAACCCGAACTGCTCATGGTGCCGCCCAATGCGCTGATCGTCCCGCTGCCGGCGAAGCCGCCGTTGTTTACCACTAGTGCGCCGCCTTCCAGGCGGGCACTGGTGGTGGCGCCCGTCAACAGCGGGCCGGTGACGTTCCAGGTACCGCTCTGGATCACCAGGTTGCTGAAGTTGGTGTAGACCGCCGAGGAGAGCGTGCCGGTGCCGGTGGCACCGCTGTTGACCGTGTTGCGCAGGGTCAGGGTGTTGTTGCCGTTGGCACCGCCATCGACGATGCCGGGCGCGGCGAACTCCAGGTCGATCCCGGCGCTGTTGCCCAGGGCCGGCCCGCTCGCGCCATTGTTCGAGATCGAGCTGCCGGTGATGGCGATGAACTGGTTGCTGCTGTTGGCGCCCAGCGACACGCTGCCGTAGACCGCGCCACTGTTGGTGAAGAGGTTGCCCAGGGCCGATGTCTCGAAGGCCACCCGACCGTAGATCTGGTAGGTGTTGCTCATCTCCACCCGACCGCCGCCATACACGGCCACCACCGGACGCAGGGCGTCGGCCTCGGTAGCGCCGGCCAGGGCGATCGAGGTGATGGTGCCGTTGTTGACGATGGTGGTCAGGCCCGTCGGCGTATTGCTCACCTCGATCGCCATGCCGTCCATGTTGGCCAGGGACGCCCCGAGGTTGCCCGAGGCGCCGCGCATGAAGGCCGAGGCATTGTTGTTGATGACCAGGTTCGACGCGCCGATCCCTTGCATTTTCAGGGCCGAGGTGGCGACGCTGAAGCCCTTGCCGAAGATCGGGTCGAAGATGCTGTTGTTGTTCACCGTGATGCCGGTGCCGATGAGGCTCATCGAGGGCACGCCCTCGATGCTGGAGGTCACCAGCGTGCCACTCGAGATATTGAAGATCAGGTTGTTGCCGATGGCCGCGTAGTCCTCGACGGTGCCGGTGCAGGTCACCGTGCTGCCGTCCGGTGGCGCTACGGGCGAGCAGGCGGCGAAGGCAGCATCGCTGCCAAAAGCTGCCGTGAGCAAGGCTGCAGCAGCCACAAGCATAGGAACTCCAACCCGGCTTCGCACACGTTTTGTGCGACGACTGCTTTTTCCAGGTCCACGAGCGATCTCGCTGACGACCTGCCAAATGCCCGAAACGGCATTGAACACCACCCGATAAACATGATTCATTCAGCCTCTCCCTCTCCATCGCATGGATGGAAGTTCCGTTCTTCTTTTCAAGAGCTTGAGACCCACCAACGAGCCGACTTACTTCGACAACTTTCGATATGACATCGAATGCAGTTCTGATGCGTTCAAAAAGCGGTGAGTCAATGCAATTTTCCGCTACAAATACGGATAATTAATTTCATTTTGATACATTGTCTCCTTTCTGGCTTCCAGCCTGAGCAGATCTGTATCTGCAACAGTGAAGGCATTCACAACTGGTACAAGTTCGGCCTCGGCATCACAAGTCGCATGATTCGGCGTTCAGAAGAGGTAGCTAATGAAGTTTTTTCGTTGCCGCGCAACTGGCGCAATGAGCATGGTTCTGCTCACGCTAATGAGTAGCAGCGCTGGTAGCGCAAGCAGCAATGGTGAATGAGACAACACCCGCGCCAGCTGTTGCCAAGTTAGGAGCCATCACTATTTCTTCCAACGAAGTTCAACAGCTATTGCGGGCTATGCCAGAAAGCGAGCGCACAAAGGTAAAAAGCAACCCGGAGGATCTGAAGAACTGGTTGCGACAACGTTTGGCAAGCGAGGCTCTGCTGCGCGAAGCCAGCAAAGGAATGGGCCGAACGTCCGGAGGTCAAGACACGCATTGACTCAGCTATCAAAGATGTCACAGCTCGCATTGTCAGCACCAGTTATCTGGAGTCCGTCGCCCGACTGCCAGCAGGTTTTCCCAGTGATGCAGATGTCGGTGCAGCCTATGAACGCTCCAAGGCCCAACTTAATGTTGCAGCTACCTATTGGGTAGCACAGATCTTCCTGCCTGTTGCAGCAGATGCAGATTCAGCGACGGTTGATAGCGTACGAGCCAAGGCCGCCGAGTTGGCCACTCAGGCGCGGGGTGGTGACTTTGCGACTCTAGCCAAAGCTCACTCACAAGACACCTACAGTGCCGTCCAAGGTGGTGAGGTCGGTAGTTTGCCGCTGCTGCAGCTATTGCCAGAGACCCGTGAGGTCGTCGCTAAAATGCACCTCAACCAAGTCTGCGAGCCTGTGCGCTCCCCTTATGGCTTCCACGTCCTAAAGCTACTGGGCAGTCAGCCTGCACGTCCGGCCACCTTGCTAGAGGTCAACCCCACTCTACAAGCTGCCTTACGTGAGCAACGTCAGCAAGAGCTCATCAATGAGTATCTGAGCAAGCTGGCGCCGTCTTCTAAAGTGAGCATTGACGAATCAGCCTTGAATGCAGCGGTGCAATGAGTCAGCTGGAGTGAGGACATCCAGTAGTGGGCGGCAGCGCTGCGTGGGCGCAGTCTGGCTCGGGCCTGGACGCTGGCGCAGGCCGCATGCGTGGTGGGGCTGTGCGCGGTCTACGGCGGCCTGATAGAGGGCCTGCAGTCGTTTCTGACCGTCACGCGCGGCGCTGAATGGCTGGATGCGCTGCCAACACCTTGGGCGCCGGCCTGGCCGTGCTGTCCTGGCAGAGGCTGGGGTCACGGTGGTTGGCTCCATTAAAAATATAGCAGCTACCGCTTTTTCTCACTTGTTTTCATGCTTCATTCATATGAAAAACAAGATGAGACAAGCGGAGGCTGCTTTTAGTTAAATAGCGTTATTCCAGCGTGATCTTCGCGTCGCGGATCAGCGCGGCCCAGCTGGCCTGCTCCTTTTGCAGATAGGCCTGGGCGTCCTGCAGGCTGCCGCCCATGGGCGTGCTGCCTTCGGACTGCAGCTGCTTGAGCACGGCGGGGTCCTGCAGGCCGGTGTTCACTGCGGCGTTGATCTTCTGCGCCAGTGCGGCAGGCGTGTTCTTGGGGGCCACGATCAGTTTCCAGTCCACGGCTTCAAAGCCGGGAAAGCCGGACTCGGCCACGGTGGGGACCTGGGGCAGGATGGCAAGACGCTTGGCCGAGGTCACCGCCAGTGCGCGCAGGCGCTGGCCCTTGATCATGGGGTAGACCGCCTGAGGTGTGCCGAACATATAGTGGGTCTGTTTGCCCAGCAGATCGGTCACGGCCGGCGCGGCGCCCTTGTAAGGCACGTTGAGCACATCGATCTTGGCCTTGTAGGAAAGCATTTCCCCCGCCAGATGGCCCACGGTGCCCGTCGACGCCAGGCCTTGCTTGATGGCGCCGGGCTGGGCCTTGGCCGCGGCAATCAGGTCCTGCAGCGATTTCCAGGGCGAATCGGCGGGCACGACCAGCACCACGGGCTGCGAGGCCACCAGAGCCACGGGAAGCAGATCGGTCTTGGCATTGAACGGCATGCTGGGCAGCAGCGAGGGATTGATGGCCAGATTGGCGGTCTGTCCCATGCCGAAGGTATAACCGTCGGCCGGTGCCTTGGCGACGGCATCAAGTCCGATGTTGCCGCCCGCACCGGGCTTGTTGTCCACCACGATGATCCAGCGATTCGCGGTCGCCATGCGCTCGCTGATCTGGCGTGTCACCGTGTCGGTGCCGCCGCCAGGCGTGAAGGGCACGACCATGCGGATCGACTTGGCGGGCCATTCCCCGGGCTGGGCGCTGACGCCGCCGCTGGCGACCGCCATGGCCATCAGCGCGCAGGCTGCAATGGCCTGGCGGCGGTTTGCCGGTCGTGCTGCGCAATGGGGGAAAGAGCTGTGTTTCATGGTTTTGTCTCCTGGTGGCTGGAAATTGGGGGTAAGGAATCCCCGCAGGGCGTGCATGGGCGCCCTGTTCTGGGGTGTGCTGAAGAAAGCGGGGCTGTGGCCCCGCAGGGGCGCTCAGTCGGGTAGGCCCTGGGCCAGTGCCTGGGCCTGATCCTGGCTGTAGCCCAGAGCGGTCAGAATCTCCAGGCTGTGCTCGCCGAGCTTGGGTGGCGAGAGACGCACCTGCAGATGCTTGCCGTCCAGGGTCAGCGGCAGCAGCACGGTCTTGCTGTCGCGGCCGTCGGGCAAGGTGATGGGGGCCAGCGCACCGGTGGCGTTCAGGTGCGGGTCTTCGAGCAGATCGTGTGGACGGGCGATGGGTGCAAACGGCAGGCCCTTGTCCTCAAAGACGCTGGCGATATGCGCGGCGCTGTATCCGGCCATGGTTTCGCGCAGCAGCGGCATCAGCCAGCTGCGGGCCTGCACGCGGTCGTTGTTGCTGCCGAGGCGCGGATCGTCACGCAGCTGGGCCAGGCCGAAGGCATCGCAGAATTCGCGCCATGCGCCGTCGCTGACCACGGCCAGAAAGATCTGTTCGCCGCCCTGGACTTCGAATACGTCATAGATCGCCCAGGCCGAGATGCGTGCGGGCATGGGGGCTGCGGGCTTGCCGGTCACCGCGTACTGCATCATGTGCTGGGCGATCAGGAATACATTGTTCTCGAACAGTGCGCTTTGTACTTCCTGGCCCTTGCCGGTCTTTTCGCGCTGAGCCAGGGCCGCCATGGCTCCCATGGCGCCGAACATGCCACCCATGATGTCGTTGACGCTGGTACCCGCGCGCAGCGGGTCGCCGGGTCTGCCTGTCATATAGGCAAGGCCCCCCATCATCTGCACCACCTCGTCCAGGGCCGTGCGGTGTTCGTAGGGGCCGGGCAGAAAGCCCTTGTGGCTCACATAGATGAGGCGTGGAAACTGCTGCTTGAGACTTTCATAGTCCAGGCCCAGCTTGGTCATGGTGCCGGGTTTGAAGTTCTCGGTCACGATATCGGCCGTGGCGATCAGCCGCAGCGCGGCTTCCTTGCCCTCGGGGGTCTGCAGATCCAGCGTCAGGCTTTTCTTGTTGCGGTTGAACAGCGGGAAAAAACCCGAGCCCGAGCCCAGCAGCTTGCGCGTGGCATCGCCGTTGCGGCCGTGACCCACGGGCTCGACCTTGATGACTTCGGCGCCCAGGTCGGCCAGCATCAGGCCGCAACTGGGGCCCATGACCATGTGGGTGAATTCCACCACGCGGATGCCGGCATAGGGCAGGGGAGCGGCGCCGGTGCTGGCGGATTCGGTTGAGGAGTGCATATTCATCTCTTGTGGTGCTCGGCTCGTCGGCGAGCCGAGGCGTGATCAGTAACGGTGAGGCACAAAGCCCTTGGGCAGGCCTGCGGGTGGCAGCATGCCGTACAGCGTCTCGCCCGGCAGGCCGGCGGCCAGCGTTTCTCGCGCTGCAAGCAATCGCTCAATATCAATGCCGGTGCGCAGTCCCATGGCTTCGAACATGAAGACCAGATCTTCGGTCACCACATTGCCCGAGGCGCCGGGGGCATAGGGGCAGCCGCCCAGTCCGGCCTGGGAGGCATCGAAAGTGCGCACGCCCGCCTCATAGGCGGCCAGGCAGTTGGCCAGGCCCAGGCCTCGGGTGTTGTGCATATGCGCGGCGCCGGCCTTGTCGCCGAGATCGCTGCGCAGGCGTGTGAACAGGCGCTTGACCTGGGCCGGGTTGGCCATGCCCGTGGTGTCCGACAGTCCTGATTCGTCGGCGCCAGCGGCCACGCAGGCTGCAGCCAGAGCGATCACGTCGTCCTCGGGCACCAGGCCCTGCAGGGTGCAGCCGAAAGCGGTAGAGATGCCGGCCTCGATATGCACGGCAGGGGCCATCTCGTCGCGTAGCCTGGCGATGGCACGCACTTCCTCCACCATCTGTGCGGGCGTCTTGCGCACATTGGCCATGGAGTGCGCGGGGCTGGCCGATACGGGCAGCGTGATCTTGTGCGCACCGGCACGCATGGCGGCTTCGGCTCCCTTGAGATTGGGCACCAGGGCCATGATGGTGACGCCGGGGTGGGTGACGGCATGGCGCACGACTTCGGCGGCATCGGCCATCTGCGGCAGCAGTTTGGGCGAGACAAAGGAGCCGACTTCGATTTCCTGCACGCCCGCTGCCACCAGGGCATCGATCCAGGCGTATTTATGGGCCGTGCTCATGGTGGCTGAGATCGACTGCAGGCCGTCGCGGGGGCCGACTTCGCTGATCAGGAGATCGAAGCGGTGTGGGAATGACATGGTTGCCTCACTTGGATTTCATACTTGCATTGCGGCTGGCACAATGTTTTAATGGTGTTCTATCTAATAGAACTTAATTCTTTCTATTGAAATATTGCCTTGCGTCCTGATGCCCTGTCAAGCTGAGGGGCAGGAGTTTTTATGCCGCGTAAATCCCTGAATGAATCCGTAGCCGACGAGAATGCCGCGCCTGGAGGTGTGGCCGCAGTGGACCGCGCCCTCAGCGTGTTGAACGCATTCCAGGATGGCGATGCCGCGCTGAGTCTGGCCGAGCTGGCCGAGCGCACGCGTCTTTACAAGAGCACGGTGCTGAGATTGCTGGCCTCTCTGGAGCATGGGGGCTGGGTTCAGCGCCAGGATGACGGGCGCTATGCAGTGGGCTCGGCCGTGGCCAGGCTGCATGCGGTTTACGAGCAGAGCTTCTCACTGGACAAGCTGGTCATGCCGGTGCTGCGAGCACTGGTTCAGGCCACGGGCGAGAGCGCTGCCTACCATGTGCGCCAGGGGCGCGAACGCCTGTGTCTGTACCGCGTGGATTCGCCGCACCCGGTGCGCGACCATGCGCGCACCGGCGATCTGCTGCCCCTAGACAAAGGTGCGGGCGGGCGCGTGCTGGTTGCCTTCGATCCGGAACTGGGCGACTGGTTGAAGAAAAATCGCAACCACTATGCGCGTGTACGGGCCGATGGCTACGAAGCCCTGGTGGGTGACAGGCATAGCGAGATCGCCGGCATCTCGGCACCGGTTTTCCGCCGCAGCGGCGAGCTGGCGGCCGCCCTGACGCTGACCATGCCAGCGCATCGCTATGACGAGCGCTATGTCAAAAACGTGTTGCAGGCCGCGCGCGACCTGGGGGCGCAACTGCCGTAGCCACTGATGTCGCGGGATTCAGGCGCATGGTCAATGGTCGCAGGCAACGATGAAGTTGTGAATCACGGGCTTGTCGGCTCGGGCTGAAAGCCCAGCTCGCTGCGCACGCGCATAAAGCGGGCAAAGCGCGGCAGGCCGCTTTTTTCATGCAGGCCCTGATAGCGATAGGTGACCCAGCTGCCCAGCGGAGGCGGACTTTTGCGCATCTGGGCCGTCAGCCCGGAGCCCAGTGAAAACTGCCGGCCGTCCGGGGTCTGCACCAGCAGCGCCCCCGTCATGCCCCGCCATTGCCCGCGTCCGCTTTTGTAGCCTATGACCCGGGCTTCGGCATCATCGAAGGGCTTGAGCTTGAGCAGATCGTCGCTGCGGCCCGAGCGATAGGGTGCGCTGCCCTTGTGCAGCATCAAGCCCTCGCCGCCGCCTTTGATGACGGTACTCAGCCATTGCTGCAGCTCCGCTTCCGAGCCCAGCTTGCGCTGCTCCACCATCTGCACCCAGTCCTGGGCAATGGCGTCCACGGTGCGCTGCAGCAGCGGCAGGCGCTGATCAAAGCTGCCCGTAGCTGCGGGCAGATCGAACACCATGAATTTCATCTGGCGCCAGGCTCGGTCGTCGGGGATGGCCTGTGCCGTGGTGGATTGGGCATGGCCAAACCGGCCGCGACTGGCCCAGAGCTCGCCATCCATGGGGGTGGCTGGCCAGCCCCGGACAAACCACTCAGGCGCCGCGATCCGCTGCCCGCCACGGCTGACGAGCTGGTGGCCGTTCCAGTAGCCGCGCACGCCGTCCAGCTTTTCGCTGACCCAATAGTCCTGCAGCGGCAGGCCGCTGCGCCAGACCTGGGCCAGCATCAGCGAAGGTGGCTGTGCAGTGGTCTGGGCCAGTACGGCAAAGCCCAGGCAGAGACAGGCACAGACCAGCCAGCGGACGCATTCCTGCAGGGCTCGGTGCCGTGGTTCAGGCATGGCTATCTTCCGGTAAAGAGGCAGCTCATGCTAGAGCGCGAAGCCCCTGCTGTCGATGCGGACACGAAGCCTTGTCAAAAAACGTAGCTGTCAGCTCTTTATCTATAAGGGGTTGCGGCGATCTCATAAAAAAGCCGCTGCGGGCAGGCAGCGGCTTTTTCCTGGGACAAGGCCTTCAGTCGCGGCTGATGACCGCGCAGGCGATGCGCGCGCCGGCATTGCCCGTGGGCTGGGTGGTGTAGTCGTCGGGCTGGGCGTGGACGATGACCGCACGGCCTATGACATTGCCGGGGCCGGCCAGCAAGGTGATGTCCGCCGACTGTACGTTGACGGTGGCCACGCCGTTGGAGTCGGCCTTCAGGCTGGGCAGATCACCCATATGGTGCTGGGTCGAGTCATATTTGCCATGCGGATTTCCCGAGGGGTTGAAGTGGCCCGCAGCGGCATTGCCGTTGTCACCGCAGTCGCCCTTGTCGTGGATGTGAAAGCCGTGCTCGGAATTGGGCTTGAGGCCGTGAATCACGGCGTTGATCACGACCTGCTGACCGGTCTTCTGGGTGAATTTCACATCGCCGCTGACCTTGCTGCCCGAAGTAGCCTGCAATCTGGCGATGGCCTGGGCGGGCTGGGGTTCGGGGGTGCTGCAGGCCGTCAGGGCAGCAGCGGATGCGGCCAGGATGAGAAAACGATATGGCATGTAAGCTCCTCTTGAGTATTCGTCAGAACCTTAGATAAAACACTGTGAACCATAGCGTCAGTGCTCTCCTGCGCTTGTAGGGCAAGGGCCAAGATGTCGCACAAGGCGGCAAAAAAACAAAGCCCCGCAGGCCTCAGAAGCCTGCGGGGCTGGTGTCGTCAGAAGCAATGGGCTCAGACCTGATCGGCCGACAGGCCTGCGGTCTGGCTGAAGCCGCCGTCCACATAGGTGATCTCGGCGGTCACGCCAGAGGCCAGGTCGGACAGCAGGAAGGCCGCCACATTGCCCACGTCTTCGATCGTCACATTGCGGCGCAGGGGCGCAGCATCGGCCACGCGGCCCAGCAGCTTGCCGAAGTCCTTGATGCCCGAGGCAGCCAGGGTTTTGATGGGGCCGGCGGAGATGCCGTTGGCGCGGATGGCGCGGCCGTCGGCGGTGCGGCCCACGGCTTCGGCCAGGTAGCGCACGGACGCTTCCAGCGATGCCTTGGCCAGGCCCATGGTGTTGTAGTTGGGGATGGAGCGCAGGGCGCCCAGATACGACAGGGTCAGCAGCGAGGACTTGTCGTTCAGATAGGGCAGGGCTGCCTTGGCCATGGCGGGGAAGCTGTAGGCGCTGATATCGTGGGCGATCTTGAAGGATTCGCGGCTCAGGCCGTCGAGGAAGTTGCCGGCAATGGCTTCGCGGGGAGCAAAACCGATGGAATGCACAAAACCGTCGAACTTGCCCCAGGCATCGCCCAGGCCCTTGAACATGGCTTCGATTTGCTCGTCGCTGCCGACGTCGCAGTCAAACACCAGCGTGGAGTTGAAGTCGGCCGCGAACTCGGTGATGCGGTCCTTGAAGCGTTCGCCCACATAGCTGAAGGCCAGCTCCGCGCCTTGTTCGTGACAGGCCTTGGCAATGCCATAGGCGATGGAGCGGTTGGACAGAACGCCCGTGATCAGCAGCTTTTTACCGGCGAGAAAACCCATTGTTGTTCTCCAAAGAAAATTGAAAGAGACGATGGCTGCATCTGTGGCAGACGCGCCATCCTTGAAAACGTATCTGTACGAACTGGGTGCGAATCAGTCGGGGTAGGGCAGAATTGTCGCATGCGCCATTGGATGATTTGCTCAGCCCTGATTGTCAGCAGCCAAGTTGCCACACCTGCCATGGCAGCACATGGCTATGCGCTCTGGGGTCAGCCCAAGTATGCGGCCGACTTCAAGCACTTTGACTATGTGAACCCTCAAGCGCCCAAGGGCGGCGAGCTGCGCATGGTCAGCAATCTGCGCTATTCGACTTTCGACAAGTACAACCCCTTCACGATCAAGGGCTCGCCGCCTGCCTATCTGGCGGACATGCTGTTCGAGACGCTGCTGACTCCCAGTCTCGACGAGACGGCGACGGGCTATGGCCTGCTGGCCGAGGATGTGGAGGTGGCGGCCGACGGCCTGTCCGCGACCTTCAAACTGCGCAAGCAGGCACGCTTTCACAACGGCAAGCCGGTACTGGCTCAGGATGTGAAGTACAGCTATGAGACGCTGCTGAGCAAATATGTCTCGCCCGGCTACAAGACGCTGTTTGCCGAGGTGGCAGGCTGTGACGTGATCGACGAGCGCACGGTGCGCTTTCGCTTCAAAAAGCCCAATCGTGACCTGCCGCTGACCGTGGGCACCCTGCTGCCGGTGTTCAGCCGGGACTGGGGACTGGGCGCGGATGGCAAGCCCAAGGCCTTTGACCAGGTGGTGATGGACACGCCGATCGGCAGCGGGCCCTACAAGATCGGTCCGGTCAAGTTCGGCAAGGACATCAGCTATGTGCGCGACGCGGGCTATTGGGGGGCGGCCCTGCCGGTGCGTGTCGGCCTGGCCAACTTCGATCGCATCACGATCAAGATCTATAAGGATGGAACGGCGCGGTTGGAGGCGCTCAAGGCCGGCGAGTTCGATCTCATGCGCATCAATAGCGCGGGTGACTGGGCCAGGCGTCTGACGGGGCGGCGCTTTGCCTCTGGCGAGCTGGTCAAGGGCGCGTTCGAGAACAAGCTGCCCTCGGGCTTTCAGAGCTTCTTCCTGAACCTGCGCCGCGAGCAGCTCAAGGATGTGCGTGTGCGCGAGGCCTTGGGTCTGGCCTATGACTATGAGTGGATGAACCGCCAGATGTTCTACGGCGCCTACCAGCGCGTGCACGGGTTGTTCGGCAACACGGCGTGCGAGACCAGGGGCGAACCCACCGAGGCGGAGCTGGCCCTGCTCACCCCTTTCAAGACCAGCCTGCCGCCCGCCACGCTGGGGCCCATGGCCCAGCCGCCACGCACCGATACGGGCGACGGCCTGCGCGGCAATCTGCGCCGCGCGCAGAAGCTGCTGGCCGATGCAGGCTGGACGGTCAGGGACGGAGCCTTGCGCAACGCCGGCGGCGAGCCCATGGTGCTGGAATATTTGGACAGCAGCGAGAGCGGCGTCAAGATCGTCAGCAGCTGGATGCGCAATCTGGAAAAGCTGGGCATCACGCTCAAGGTGCGCAATGTGGACTACGCGCTCTATCAGCAGCGCATGGACAAATACGACTTTGACATCGTGACGCTGAACGTGCCCGGTACGCATAACCCGGGTCAGGAATATGCCGAGCTGTTTGGCAGCGCCGCCGCCGATGTGGAGGGCGCCTCGAACTATGTCGGCCTTAAGAGCAAGGCGGTGGATGCCATCATCGCCCAGATGGCTGCGGCCAAGTCCGAGCAGCAGATGCTGCCCGCCTGCCATGCGCTGGAGCGCATCATCGTGCACGGCCACTACCTGATCCCGCAGTACTACTCGGGCACGCACCGTATGGTCTATGACGCCTGGAGGCTGGCGCTGCCAGGGAAGATTCCGGCCTATTCGCCGGGCGAGCTATGGGCTGTCTATGCATGGTGGGCCAAGTAAAGTGGCCCCCACGCTCCACCGTTGCACGGGTCGCTGCCCCCCAAGGGGGCTGGCCTTGCTTGGGGCGGCCCGGCGCTGCGGCCATCGCCACCGCGGCTGAAAACAAGGGTTGATCGAAGATGTTTGCCTATATTCTCAAACGCATTTTGCTGATGATCCCCACGTTGTTGGGCGTGCTGCTGCTGACCTTTGTGGTCATCCAGTTTGTGCCAGGCGGGCCTGTGGAGCAATATCTGGCCGAGGCCAAGGCCGGCGCAGGTCGTGGGGCCGAGGGGGCGGCCATGAGCTATCGCGGCGGCCAGGGCGTGGATCCCAAACGCCTGGAGGAGATCAAGGCGCTGTACGGCTTTGACAAGCCGCCGGTCGAACGGTTCGTGCAGATGCTGGGCCAGTTTGCGCGTTTCGATCTGGGCACCAGTTTTTTTCAGAACAAAAGCGTCTGGGCGCTGGTCAAGGAAAAACTGCCGGTCTCCATCAGCCTTGGCCTGTGGACGTTTTTCATCAGCTATCTGGTGGCTGTGCCGCTGGGCGTGGCCAAGGCCGTGCGAGCAGGCTCACGCTTCGATCTGGCGACCACCATTGTGATTCTCATCGGCTATGCCATCCCGGGTTTTGTGCTGGGCGTGGCGCTGCTGGTCATCTTTGGCGGGCAGCTGCAGTGGTTTCCGCTGCGCGGGCTGACATCGGCCAACTTCGACGAGCTCAGCACCATGGGCAAGGTGGCGGACTATCTCTGGCATATCGCGCTGCCCGTTACGGCCATGGTGGCCGGCAGCTTTGCCGTGACAGCCATGCTGACCAAGAACTCGTTTCTTGAGGAGATCCGCAAGCAGTATGTGCTGACGGCCCGCGCCAAGGGCCTGTCCGAGCGCCAGGTGCTCTACAAGCATGTGTTTCGCAATGCGCTGATTCCCATCGTCACGGGCTTTCCCTCGGCTTTCATCGGTGCCTTCTTTGCCGGGGCGCTGCTGATCGAGACCCTGTTCTCGCTCGACGGTCTGGGTCTGCTCAGCTACGAAAGCGTGATTCGCCGCGACTTTCCCGTGGTGCTGGGCACGCTGTATCTGTTCACGCTGATCGGTCTGGTGACCAAGCTCATCAGCGATCTTTGCTATGTCTGGGTGGACCCTCGGGTCAAGTTTGACTGAGATATGCAAATAAGGCCTCAAACCCAACCCTCTAAAGCGCAAGCAGCTATGAATTCAGGAGTTGATGCCGTGCAGACTGTGTCTGCTGCCAAATCCGAGTCCCCGGGGCGCCGGGCCTGGAGGCGTTTCAAGTCCAACCGGCTGGGATTTGTCAGCCTGGTGATCTTCTCGGTGCTGGTGGTGCTCAGCTTGTTTGCCGAACTGCTGTCCAACGACAAGCCGCTCATCGTGCGCTATGAGGGGCAGACCTATTTACCGCTGCTGCACGATTACCCGGAAACCACCTTCGGGGGCGATTTCCATACGCCGACCGATTACCTCGATCCCTTCATCCGGCAAAGGCTTGGCGAGGGCGACAACTGGGCGATCTTCCCCCTCAACCGCTATGGCAAGTCCACCATCAACTACTTTGCCAAGTCGCCCAATCCTTCTGCGCCCTCGGCAGACAACTGGCTGGGCACCGACGACCGGGGGCGTGATCTGCTGGCGCAGCTCATCTACGGCTTTCGCGTCAGCGTGCTGTTCGGTCTGGCGCTGACGGCCGTGGGCGTACTGCTGGGCGTGCTGGCGGGAGCGGTGCAGGGCTTTTTTGGCGGCAAGACTGACCTGGCCTTTCAGCGCCTGACGGAAATCTGGGGCTCCATGCCCGAGCTCTACCTGCTCATCATTTTCAGTGCGCTGTTTGCGCCCAGTGTCTCGCTGCTGCTGATCCTGCTGAGCCTGTTCGGCTGGATGGGGCTGGCCGATTATGTGCGGGCCGAGTTCCTGCGCAATCGCCAGCTTGACTATGTGAAATCCGCCCAGGCGCTGGGTGCCAGCAATCGCTCCATCATCTTTCGCCACATCCTGCCCAATAGCATGACGCCGGTGATCACCTTTCTGCCTTTTCGCATGAGCGGGGCCATTTTGGCTCTGACCTCGCTGGATTTCCTGGGCCTGGGTGTTCCCCCGGGCACGCCCAGCCTGGGCGAGTTGCTGAGCCAGGGCAAGAACAATATCGATGCCTGGTGGATTTCCCTGTCCACCTTTGGCGTGCTGGTCATCACGCTGCTGTTGCTGACCTTTATGGGGGATGCCCTGCGCGATGCGCTGGACCCGCGCAAGCAGGCGCGTACCGAGGCTTCAAAGCGCGCAGGAGGCAAGCCATGAGCAAGGAGAAATACGAGGGACAGGCCGGCAGCAAGCTGCTGGCCGTGCACGATCTGAGCGTGACTTTTGCGGGCAAGCCCGTGGTTCAGGGCGTGAGCTTCGAGATGGCTGCCGGTGAAAAGCTGGCGCTGGTGGGGGAGTCCGGTTCGGGTAAGTCGGTCACGGCGCTGTCGCTGCTGAGGCTGGTGGGGGAGGCCCAATTGAGCGGGCAGGCGCTGCTGGACGGGCGCGACCTGCTGGGGCTTTCGGAGCGCGAGATGCAGGGGGTACGCGGTGGCGACATTGCCATGATCTTTCAGGAGCCGATGACGGCGCTGAATCCGCTGATGACTGTGGGCGCGCAGGTGGCCGAGGTGCTGCAGCTCAAGCAGGCCTTGAGTCGTGGCCAGGCCTTGACGCAGGCGGTGGAGCTGCTGGCCACGACCGGCATTCCCGAACCCGGGCGCAGGGCGCAGAGCTTTCCGCATCAGCTCAGCGGCGGGCAGCGTCAGCGCGCCATGATTGCCATGGCACTGGCCAGCCGTCCCCGGCTGCTGCTGGCCGACGAGCCGACGACGGCGCTGGATGTGACGCTGCGTGGCCAGATCCTGGATCTGCTGGCTGATCTGCAGCGACAGACCGGTATGGCCGTGCTGATGATCACGCATGACCTGAACCTGGTGCGACGCTTTGCCGACCGCGTGGCGGTCATGGAAAAAGGCGTTCTTGTGGAGCAGGGCGCCGTGTCGGAGGTGATGCAGAACCCACAGCATGCCTATACCCGCAAGCTGCTGGCCAGTCGGCCGGTGCGCAATGTGGTGGAGTCTGAGCCGGCTGGCGAGGCGGTCGTGGTGGAGACCCGGGCCTTGCAGGTGAGCTATGCCACGCCCTTGCCCGGCATTCGTGGCTGGTTCAAAAAAGGCGCATTCGTGGCGGTCAAGGGCGCGGATATGCTGCTGCGGCCGGGCCGTACCCTGGGTGTGATCGGCGAATCGGGCTCGGGCAAATCCACGCTGGCCCAGGCCGTGCTGGGACTGTTGCCTGCGACCGGGGAGCTGCAGGTGGCCGGCAGGCCCTGGCAGCAGCCGGCGATCCGCAACAGCGCGGCCAACCTGGCGCTGCGGCGCAAGATCCAGGTAGTGTTTCAGGACCCGTTTTCCTCGCTGTCGCCGCGCATGACGGTGGAAGAGATCGTCGGTGAAGGCCTGCAGATTCATGCCCCCGAGCTCGCTGCCGGGCCACGGCGCGAGCGTGTGCTCCAGATGCTGGAAGAGGTGGGTCTGAGCGAGGCCCAGTTCCCCGGCCTGCTGCAGCGCTATCCGCATGAATTCTCGGGCGGGCAGCGGCAGCGCCTGGCGATCTCACGCGCGCTCATCATGGAGCCTGAGGTTCTGGTGCTGGACGAGCCCACCAGTGCGCTCGATGTCACCATTCAGCAGCAGGTGCTGGCCCTGCTGCAGCGGCTGCAGAAGGAGCGTGGTCTGGCCTATCTGCTCATCACCCACGATGTGGACGTGATTCGCGCCATGGCCCATGAGGTGTTGGTCATGAAGAATGGGCAGATCGTGGAGCAGGGTGGCGTGCAGGCGGTGCTCACGGCACCGCAGCAGGCCTATACACGCCAGCTGGTCGAGGCCGCCGGAGTCGTTGCCGAGTCGGCGGTGTTCTGAAATTGATAGCGAGCAGTGCTTGCCCCTCAAAGGCTTGAGGCTTTGAATGCCCGCAATTGCTGTCGATTCGCTGATTCGTGAGGCGGGCATTCGCTGAAAAACACTGAATCCGCACTCGAAAGTTTGTATTTATTTGGCGCGAATTCTCTGGCTGTGGCCTAATTGATCCTTTTCAACCTCCCAATTGAGAATTCGACATGGGCAATAAGATCGTTACCGAAGCAGACCGCAAGGCCACTCCCCGTCCTCAGGCACCCAATGGCGTGACCCTGCCCACTCCCGGCCGTGGCCAGCGCGTGAGCCTGGAGCGTGGTTCGCACACTCGCAGCAAGAAACAGCCCGGCAAGCGCCACGGCTAATTCCTGCAGCAGGCCGCGCCCTGGTGTGCGGTCCGCAAAAAAGCCCTCGTCACTTCGGTGCGAGGGCTTTTTGCATTGTGCGCCTCTGGGCGCTGGCGGGCTTATCCCTGCAGATTCCTCAGCTTGCGGCGCAGCTGCTGCACTTCCTCGATGAGATCCGTGGTCAGGGCGGCGAGCTGGGGGTCGGCATCGAAGCTGTGCTCCAGCTGGGCAATGCGGCGCGCGCGCACCAGCGTCTGGCTGCTGAAGCGCCATTGCTCATGGCTGATCTCGCGGACCTGGCCGGCGTTGTCGTAGCTGATGACGCCTGTCTGCACATGTTCGATCACCCATTGAGGGCTGGTGCAGCAATGGCGGGCCAGCTCGTGCAGATCGAGCACGGCCTGTTCCAGCAGCTCGGCAGGTTCGTAGAAAGGGTAGTGGGAGGTACTCATGGGAAAACCTTTCAACTCAGGCTGCGGGCATCGAACTGCGGGAAGGCTTTGGCAAAGTCGGCATAGGCCTGCTTTTGCTCGGCCGTCGCGGCGGGCGGGAAGACCACATCCAGCACCAGATACAGATCGCCCGGCGCGGCCGCGGGCAGGCCCTTGCCCTTGAGACGCAGCTTGCGGCCCGAGCGATAGCCGGCGGGGACGGTGACTTCCAGCTCTCCGGCCAGCGTCTTGAAGCGCACGGGGCCGCCCAGCTCTGCCTCCCAGGGCGCGAGCGGCACACGCTGGTAGACATCCTTGCCCTCGGACCACCAGCGCGGATCGCTGCGAAAGTGCACCTCCAGCAGCAGATCGCCGGCAGCGCCCTTGCCAAGGCCGGGGTTGCCCTGGCCGGCAAGGCGAATCATCTGGCCTTCGCGCACCCCTTTGGGAATGGTGACCTGCAGCTCCTTGTCCTTGTAGGTGGGGATGCCCTGTTCGTCGAGTACGGTGGCACGCAGATGCAGCGAGCGCACGGCGCCGCTATAGCTGTCCTGCAAATCCAACTCTATGCTGGCATGCTGGTCCTGGCCGCGCATATCGGGGGTGCCGCGTGCACCTTGCTGGCCTTGATGGCGTCGCGCACGGGCGGCCTGGCCGAACATCTGCGAGAAGAAGTCGCTGAAATCGGCGTCGCTGCCGGCATCGCCCTGGCTGCTGAAGTGAAAGTCCTGCTGGTCCCAGTCTGGGGGCGGGCGAAAGCCTCCGCCACCCTGGGCTTTGGCATTTTGCGCAAACTGCATCTCGTCACCCATGGCGTCATAGGCTGCGCGCTTTTCGGGGTCGGAGAGCACGGTATTGGCTTCGTTGACCTCGGCCATGCGGGCGTCCGCATCTTTTTCCTTGCTGATGTCGGGATGGTATTTGCGGGCGAGCTTGCGATAGGCCTTCTTGATGTCGTCGGCGGAGGCCTTCCTGTCCACGCCAAGTATCTTGTAATAGTCCTTGTAATCCATGGAGTCACCAATCTTCTTGTTAAAAGAAGGGCGCAAGCCAGTTGCTCTGGCTGCAGCCATTGCCGCGCCCGGGTTCAGGAAAATAATAGGGATAGAGTGCGATGGCTTCAAGAGCTGCTGCGCAGATGGCCGGGGTGATGGCCGTAGCCTCAACCCTGGGCCGCATCTGGCGCTACCATTAGCGGATCAATGCAAGGGCGTGTGCGAAGGCCGGCCCAGAGTTTGTGAAATGAAACAAGAAATTACAAAGGCGCAGGAGTGGCTGGTGGTCTGCCTCTGCGCCGACTGGTGCGGAACCTGCAAGCAGTACCGACAGCCCTTCGAGGCGCTGGCGGCCCAGTTTCCGCAGATGCGTTTTGTCTGGCTCGATGTGGAAGATCGTGAGGATGTCGCCGGCGATCTGGACATAGAAACCTTTCCGTCCATTCTGGTGGCGCAGGGCGAACGGGCCCGATTCCTGGGGCCGGTGCTGCCGCAGACAGGGGTGCTGGCGCGGATGCTGCAATCCCTGCAGACGGACGCGGCGGCGAAGCCTTCACAGGAGCAGGATGCCCAGGAATTGCTGCAGCGATTGTTGCGCGCCGATGACCTGCAGGATGTCTTGCGCTGATTGCTGTTTTATGCGAGACACTTTTTGCGAAAACAATGGTTTGCGGCTACAATCACGGCTTCACGACCAAACGGGCGGGTACATACCGCCCGTTTTTTTTGGGCAATTCATGGCAAAACCTGTTTCTGACAGAGCTAAGTCCATGATTTGACAGATTTTTCGGGATTGAACTGAATACACGTGGCACTACAGCAAATCGTTGAACAAACCGTCACAGGTCTGGGCTATGACCTGGTTGAAATCGAGCGCTCGGCCGGCGGCCTGCTGCGCATCACGATTGATTTGCCTTGGCAGGCGCCAGAGGAAGGTGCGCCTGAGCTGCCCGAGCAGTTCGTGACAGTGGAAGACTGCGAAAAGGTCACGCGCCAGCTTCAGTTTGCGCTGGAAGTCGATGGTGCGGATTACGCCCGCCTGGAGGTCTCTTCTCCCGGCATTGATCGTTTGCTGCGCCATGAGCAGGACTTTATCCGCTTTGAAGGCTCGGAGGTGGATCTGACGCTAAAGGCTCCCATCGGGGCTGCAGGTGGGGACAAGATCAATGCAAACCGCAAGAAATTTCGTGGCACGCTGGAACGGACTGAAGAAGGTGGCTGGCAGATCGTCTGGAGCGATGAGCCGCCTCCCAAGCCGGGCGTGCGAGTCAGTAAGAAGCGTGAACCCGCGCCATTGAACGCCATGGGCTTTACGCTTGACGAGTTGCGCGAAGCGCGTCTGGCACCGATTGTGAATTTCAAAGGACGCGCAGCCAAGCCCGAATGAGGCGGCTGCAGCGTTGGAATCTTTTGGGGCAAAGAGGTCGCATGCAAATCCTCTTTGTGTGATTGAAATAGGAGAGTCGTCGCATGAATCGCGAACTGTTGATGTTGGTTGAAGCCATTTCGCGTGAAAAGAACGTGGAACGCGATGTGGTTTTTGGTGCAGTGGAATCCGCACTGGCGCAGGCCACCAAGAAGCTGTACCAAGGTGAAGTAGACATCCGCGTGTCCATCGATCGCGAAAGCGGCGACTACGACACCTTCCGCCGTTGGGTGGTTGTGTCTGATGATGCCGGTCTGCAGAACCCCGACGCCGAAGAAATGCTGATGGATGCGGAAGACCGCGTGCCCGGTATTCAGATTGGTGAGTTCATTGAAGAGCAGATCGAGTCGCTGCCCATCGGCCGTATCGGTGCCATGGCGGCCAAGCAGGTCATCCTGCAGAAGATTCGCGACGCCGAGCGCGAAATGCTGCTCAACGAATTCCTGGCCCGTGGCGACAAGATCTTCACCGGCACCGTCAAGCGCATGGACAAGGGCGACATCATTGTCGAATCCGGTCGTGTGGAAGGTCGACTCAAGCGCGGCGAGATGATCCCCAAGGAAAATCTGCGCAACGGCGACCGCGTGCGTGCCATGATCATGGAAGTCGATGCCACCTTGCGCGGCGCTCCCATCCTGCTGTCGCGCTCGGCCCCCGAATTCATGGTGGAGTTGTTCCGCAATGAAGTGCCCGAGATCGAGCAAGGCCTGCTGGAGATCAAGAGCTGCGCCCGTGATGCTGGCTCGCGTGCCAAGATTGCCGTGCTGAGCCACGACAAGCGCGTGGACCCCATCGGCACCTGCGTCGGTGTGCGCGGCACCCGCGTGAATGCCGTGACCAACGAGCTGGCCGGCGAGCGTGTGGATATCGTGCTCTGGTCCGAAGACCCCGCCCAGTTCGTGATCGGTGCTCTGGCTCCTGCCAATGTCTCTTCCATCGTTGTGGATGAGGAAAAGCATGCCATGGACGTGGTCGTGGACGAGGAGAATCTGGCCATCGCCATCGGTCGCGGCGGTCAGAACGTGCGTCTGGCCTCCGAGCTGACAGGCTGGAAGATCAACATCATGGACGCTGCCGAGTCTGCACAGAAGCAGGCCGACGAGTCGGCTGTCTCGCGCAAGTTGTTCATGGAAAAGCTGGATGTGGACGAGGAAATCGCCAACATCCTGATCGAAGAAGGTTTCGAGACCCTGGAAGAAGTGGCCTATGTGCCGCTGCAGGAAATGCTCGAAATCGAATCCTTCGACGAAGAGACGGTGAACGAGCTGCGTAGCCGCGCCAAGGATGCACTGCTGAGTCAGGAAATTGCTCGCGAAGAAAATGTGAGCAAGGCATCCGAGGATCTGGTCTCTCTGGACGGCATGACTGCCGAACTGCTGGACAAGCTGGCGCAAGCTGATGTGCACACCCGTGACGATCTGGCTGATCTGGCGATCGACGAGCTGACCGATATCACCGGTCAGACCGCCGAAGAAGCCAAGGCCTTGATCATGAAGGCGCGTGAGCACTGGTTTGCCGATGGGCAAGAGTAAGGTCAGGGAGGTACAGAACATTTATGTCGAGTAATACGGTTGCAGAATTTGCGAAAGAGCGCAACACGACCCCTGATTCCTTGCTGCAGCAGCTCAAGGCCGCCGGGGTTGAAAAGGCTGACGCAGCCGATGTGCTGACCGAAGGTGACAAGCAGCGTTTGCTGAGTCACCTGCAGGTCAGCCATGGCAGCGGCGCTAAGAAGATCACGCTGACCAAGAAGTCCACCAGCGAAATCAAGCAGGCGGATTCATCGGGCCGTGCTCGTACGATTCAGGTGGAAGTGCGCAAGAAGCGCACTTTCGTGAAGCGGGAAGACACTCCCGCCGAGGCTCAGGCCAATGCGGAAAGCATGGCTAAGGCTGTGCAGGAGCGTGCTGCTAGTCAAGAACTGGCACGCCGTGAAGAAGATGCTCGCCGCGAGGCCGAGCTGTTGAGCCATCAGGAAGAACAATTGGCCAAGGAACGTCAAGAGCGCGAAGAGCGCGAGCGCCGCGAGCGCGAAGCCGAGGAACGTGCTGCAGCCTATGCAGCCGCGGAAGTTGCCAAGGTGGCTGAAGCCAAGGCGGCTAAGGAAGAGGAAAAGCGCGAGCACGCCGCTGGCGCTGCCGCACGTGCTGCGGCCCAGGCCGAGGCACGCTCCAAGGCCGAAGCCGAATCCCAGGCAAAGGCGGCTGAAGAAGCCAGCCGCGCCAAGGATCTGGATGAACGCCGCCGCAAGGCCCTGGCCGAGGCGGAAGCCATCCGTGCCATGATGGCTGCTCCCAAGAAGGTACTGGTCGCCAAGAAGCCCGAGGAGCCCAAGAAGGCTGCTCCGGTCGCTGCGGATGCCAAGAAGCCTGTTGCAGCCAAGGATGGCAGCAAGCCCGCTGGTGCCGCTGGAGCGGCCAATGCAGGTGGCGGTGCCCGTCCCGGCAAGGAAGTCAAGTCCGCTAAGCTGTCTTCGAGCTGGTCCAACGACGCGGCCAAGAAGAAGGAAATCAAGACCCGTGGCGACAGCTCCGGTGGCGTGGCTGGCCGCTCCAACTGGCGCGGCGGCCCCAAGGGTGGCCGTCGTGGCAATGACCGTCACGAGCAGCAACAGCAGCAGGCTCCCGAGTTCCGTCAGCTGGAGATCTCGGTGCCCGAGACCATCACCGTGGCCGAGCTGGCCCACAAGATGGCCATCAAGGCGTCCGAGCTGATCAAGGTTCTGATGAAGATGGGGCAGATGGTCACCATCAACCAGCCGCTGGACCAGGACACCGCCATGATCGTGGTGGAAGAAATGGGCCACACCGCCAAGGTGGCAGCGCTGGACGACCTGGAGGCCTTCACCGATGAAGAAGTCTCCAGTGCCGAAGCCGAGCTGCTGTCGCGTGCTCCTGTTGTGACCGTGATGGGCCACGTGGACCACGGCAAGACCTCGCTGCTGGACTATATCCGTCGCACCAAGGTGGCGTCGGGCGAAGCCGGCGGCATTACCCAGCACATCGGTGCCTACCATGTGAAGACGCCTCGCGGCATCATCACCTTCCTGGACACCCCCGGTCACGAGGCCTTCACGGCCATGCGTGCTCGCGGTGCCAAGTCCACCGACATCGTGATTCTGGTGGCTGCTGCCGACGACGGCGTGATGCCTCAGACCAAGGAAGCCATCAAGCACGCCAAGGCGGCCGGTGTTCCTATCGTCGTGGCCATCACCAAGGCCGACAAGCCTGAAGCCAACCCCGACCGCGTCAAGCAGGAGCTGGTGGTGGAGGAGGTGCTGCCCGAAGAGTACGGCGGCGACTCTCCCTTCGTGGCCGTGTCCTCCAAGACCGGTCAGGGCATCGACGAGCTGCTGGAGCAAGTGCTGCTGCAGGCCGAAGTGCTGGAACTCAAGGCTCCCGTGGACGCCGCAGCCAAGGGTATCGTGATCGAAGCCCAGCTGGACAAGGGCCGCGGTACCGTGGCTACGGTGCTGGTGCAGTCCGGTACGCTGAAGGTCGGCGACGTGGTGCTGGCAGGCCAGACCTATGGTCGCGTTCGTGCCATGCTGGACGAAGACGGCAAGCAGACCAAGACAGCCGGTCCTTCCATCCCTGTGGAAATTCAGGGTCTGAGCGAAGTGCCTCAGGCCGGTGACGACTTCATGGTACTGAGCGATGAGCGCCGTGCCCGTGAAATCGCGACCTACCGCGCTGGCAAGTTCCGCAACACCAAGCTGGCCAAGCAGCAAGCTGCGAAGCTGGAAAATATGTTCGCCGAAATGTCCGCTGGCGATGTGCAGACTCTGCCCATCATCATCAAGGCGGACATGCAAGGCTCGCAGGAAGCTCTGGCAGCCTCGCTGCTCAAGCTGTCCACCGACGAGATCAAGGTTCAGCTGGTGTACTCCGGCGTGGGCGGTATCTCCGAGTCCGACGTCAACCTGGCGCTGGCTTCCAAGGCCATCATCATCGGCTTCAACGTGCGTGCGGATGCTCAGGCCCGCAAGACCGCCGAAGGCAACGATGTCGATATTCGCTACTACAACATCATCTACGACGCCGTGGATGAGGTGAAGGCTGCGATGTCGGGCATGCTGGCTCCCGAGAAGCGCGAAGAGATCATCGGTATGGCCGAGATCCGCACCGTGTTCGTGGCAACGAAGATCGGCACCATTGCCGGCTCGTACATCACGCAAGGTCACGTCACCCGCAACGCACACTTCCGTCTGCTGCGCGACAACGTGGTCATCTACACGGGCGAGATCGAGTCGCTGCGTCGCATGAAGGACGATGTCAAGGAAGTCAAGGAAGGCTTCGAGTGCGGTATCAAACTGCGCAACTACAACGACATCAAGGAAGGCGACGTGCTGGAAGTCTTCGAGATCAAGGAAATCGCTCGTACGCTGTAAAAGCAATAGCTGCTAGCGTCTGTTGCACAAGGGTTTGAGGTCGAAATCAACTTGAACTCCTTGTGCAGCAAGCGCAAATAGCTCCTTTTTTATTCATGGCAACCAAACGCAAATCTGCTGCTCCCAACCGCAGCTTCAAAGTTTCCGACCAGATCCAGCGTGATCTGTCGGAGCTGATCGCCCGCGAGTTGAAGGACCCGCGCGTCGGCATGGTCACGCTGCAAGGCGTGGAGGTGACTCCTGACTATGCCCACGCCAAGGTGTTCTTCAGCGTGCTTGTCGGCGATCCCGAAGTGACGCTGGCTGCACTCAATCAGGCCGCAGGCTTTCTGCGCAACGGCCTGTTCAAGCGTCTGCACATTCATACTGTGCCCACGCTGCATTTCGTCTACGACCGCACTACAGAGCGCGCTGCCGACATGAACGCCTTGATCGCCAAGGCTGTGGCGTCGCGCGGACCCGAACAGGAATAAGCACATGAACGCCCCTCGCACCCGGGTGCAGCGGCGCCCTGTGCATGGGGTGTTGCTGCTTGATAAACCGCTGGGCTGGTCCAGCAACGACATCTTGCAGAAGGTCAAGTGGCTGCTGCGCGCCGAAAAGGCCGGGCATACAGGCACGCTTGATCCGCTGGCCAGTGGCGTGTTGCCGCTGTGTTTCGGCGCTGCCACCAAATTCAGTCAGCTTCAGCTCGAAGCCGAGAAAACCTACGAGGCCATTGCCCGCCTGGGCCAGACCACGACCACGGCCGATGCCGAGGGCGATGTGGTGCTGGAGCGTGCCGTCGATCTGGCCGCCATCACGCCCGAGCGCCTGGCGCAGGTGCAGGCGCAGTTCACGGGCGACATCAAGCAGGTGCCGCCCATGCACAGTGCGCTGAAAAAGGATGGCAAGGCGCTCTATGAATACGCCCGTGCGGGCGTGGAAGTGGAGCGCCCCGCACGCGATGTCACCATTCATGCCTTGGAGCTGACGCTGGTGCAGGACGATCAGGGGCATCCGGCCGTCAAGATGAGAGTGACCTGCAGCAAGGGCACTTACATCCGCACATTGGGCGAAGACGTGGGCGAGGCCCTGGGCTGCGGTGCCCATTTGCGTTTTCTGCGCCGTGTGGAAACCGGCGGTCTTGAAGTGTCGCGCTGCGTGACGCTGCAGGCGCTGGAAGCCATGAACGATGAACAGCGCATCGCGCAGGTCCTGCCTGTCGATACCCTGCTGCATCGTCATGCCGTCGTCACCTTGGGTGAACAGGATGCAGGACGCTTTCTATCAGGCTTGCGCCGTCGAGGGTCTTGGGCGGATGCCCCGGCCGTGGCGGTGTATGGTGAGCGCCCGCATGCCCTTTTAGGGGTAGGCCGTGTGGCGAGCGGGGAGTTGATCCCCGAGCGCTTGCTCAGTCCGCTAGAAATTCAACAAATTTTGGAAGGAACGCCGCGTCCACAAGCAAGCGGCATTTTGGAAACATTATGAGCAAACAAATCCGCAACATTGCGATCATCGCGCACGTTGACCACGGTAAGACCACCATGGTGGACCAGCTGCTGCGCCAGTCCGGCACTTTTGCCGAGCACGAAAAAGTCGTCGACACCGTGATGGACAACCATGCCATCGAACGTGAGCGCGGCATCACCATTCTGGCCAAGAACTGTGCCGTGTCCTGGAAGGACACCCACATCAACATTCTCGACACGCCCGGTCACGCGGACTTCGGCGGTGAAGTGGAACGTGCCCTGTCCATGGTTGACGGCGTGGTGCTGCTGATCGATGCGCAGGAAGGCCCCATGCCCCAGACGCGCTTCGTGACCAAGAAGGCTCTGGCCCTGGGTCTGCGCCCCATCGTGGTGGTGAACAAGGTGGACAAGCCCGGTGCCAACCCCGACAAGGTGATCAACGCCGCTTTCGATCTGTTCGACAAGCTGGGCGCCACCGACGAGCAGCTGGACTTCCCCGTGGTCTACGCCTCCGGCATCAACGGCTGGTCGTCCAAGGAAGAGGGCGAGCCCGGCGCCAAGTGGGGTGAGGACATGTCCGCCCTGTTCGACACCATCCTCGACCATGTGCCTTCCGTGCAAGGCGATGCCAGCGCTCCCCTGCAGCTGCAGGTCTCCGCTCTGGACTACTCCACCTTCGTGGGTCGTATCGGCGTGGGCCGCATCACCCAGGGCACGCTCAAGCCCGGTCAGCAAGTGGCTGTGATGGCCGGTCCTGACGGCAAGACCTACAGCGGCAAGATCAACCAGGTGCATACCTTCCAGGGTATCGATCGCGTGCAGGCCACCGAAGCCGGTCCTTCCGAGATCGTGCTGATCAGCGGTATCGAAAACATCGGTATCGGCGAAACCGTCACCGACCCGGTCAATCCCCAGCCTCTGCCCATGCTGAAGATTGACGAGCCCACCCTGACCATGAACTTCTGCGTGAACACCTCGCCCCTGGCAGGTCGTGAAGGCAAGTTCGTGACCAGCCGCCAGATCTGGGACCGTCTGCAAAAGGAACTGCGCTCCAACGTGGCTCTGCGCGTCAAGGAAACCGACGAAGACGGTATCTTTGAAGTCTCCGGCCGTGGTGAACTGCACCTGACCATCTTGCTGGAAGAAATGCGTCGCGAAGGCTACGAGCTGGCAGTGTCCAAGCCCCGCGTCGTGATGCAGATGATCGACGGCGAAAAGCACGAGCCCATCGAGCTGGTGACTGCCGACATCGAAGAAGGCCACCAGGGCGGCGTGATGCAGGCACTGGGCGAGCGCAAGGGCGAGCTGGTGAACATGGAACCCGATGGCCGCGGTCGCGTCCGTCTGGAATACCGTATCCCTGCCCGCGGCCTGATCGGTTTCACCAACGAATTCCTGAACCTGACACGTGGTTCCGGCCTGATCGCCAACATCTTCGACAGCTACGAACCCCATAAGGGCGACATCGGCGGCCGCAAGAACGGCGTGCTGATCTCCATGGACGACGGTGAAATCTTCACCTACGCCCTGGGCAAGCTGGACGACCGTGGCCGCATGTTCGTGAAGGCTGGCGATCCCGTGTACGAAGGCATGATCATCGGCATCCACAGCCGCGACAACGACCTGGTGGTGAACGCCACGCGTACCAAGCAGCTGACCAACTTCCGCGTCAGCGGTAAGGAAGACGCGATCAAGATCACGCCTCCCATCGACCTGTCGCTGGAATACGGTGTGGAATTCATCGAAGACGACGAGCTGCTGGAAATCACCCCCACCAGCCTGCGCGTGCGCAAGCGTCACCTGAAGGAGCACGACCGCAAGCGTGCTTCGCGTGATGCGTAATTCACAAGCCCAGGCTGTGAATCCAGAAAAAGGCCCTTCGGGGCCTTTTTTTATTGTCCCCAGGCCGTCTCAAGGCAAGAGGCGGCAACAGGCAGTGGGCTAGCGTGGGGCGTCCTTTTCATGCCTGTGCAGCCAGCTCGCAAACCTGCTGCACCAGCCACTGCGCCATGGGTGAAAGGCTGCGCCCGCGCTGCCAGACCACGCCATAGCTCGAAGTCATGGCCGGCACCTGTGGCACCCTCACGGCCTGTAGCTGTCCGCCTTGCAGCCAAGGACGCACCGCAGGTTCGATCGCGGCCAGCACGGTATCGGTTTGCAGCGTCAGCTGGATCAGGCTGTTGACGTCGTCGCACTCCACCGAGAGCAGATGCTTGTTCTGGTCCAGCTGCAACTGGGCGCACAAGGCATCGCGCACGGGCTGGGGCAGACGCACGGCAGCTAGGCCATGGGCATGCAAATGGGCCAGCGTGAAATCGGTTTGCGCGGACTGCAGCAGCGGATGGCCGCTGCGCACATACAGGCCGCCGGGCTGGGGGGGCAGGGCGCGTACCGTGCAGTCGCTGCCAGCGGGCAGCTCACGGGTTTCGGCCACGAAGAATTCGATCTCATCGTCCTTGAGGCGCTGCAGCAATTGTTGCCAGTTTCCCATGATGGCGCGCACATGTACTCCAGCAAAGGCTTTGCGGGCCTGTTGCAGCAGTGGCGGCAGCAGGAACTGAGCCGGAAACGGGCCAAAGCCGCAGGCCGTGTCCCCCATCTGCCGATCTCGATAGAGCTGCACATCGCGTTGCAGATTGCGGCTTTGGCGCACGAGCTCACGGGCGCGCTCCAGTACAAACTGGCCAGCTGCTGTGGGACGAACCTCTCCCGCACCGCGCTCGAAGAGCTTCATCGCAAATTCTTCCTCTGCCGCCTGCACGCTGCGCGTCAGTGCGGGCTGGCTCAGATGCAGCTGTTCGGCTGCGCGAGCGTAATTAGCCTTGTCGGCCAGCATGACCAGATGCTGCAGTCGGCGTATGTCCATGGCGATGAGTCCAATGCATTGAAATTTCTCAGACTATGCATTGGACGCAATGCATGGCGCTGCCCAGAATGCGACAGCAGCCTTGGCGGAGCCGAAGCCTATTTGGGCTCTGACGCATATCCATCAAGTGCTGACCGCTATAAAAAAGGAGATATATGGAATTTCGGCTCATCCCCAAAGCCGCTGTTGCCGCATTGCTTGCCGCTGGCGTGCTGGCTGGCTGCGCAGCACCTTCTGCCGTTCCGCAAAACGCAGCTTCGCTGAAGGCAGGCGAGGTCAGCAGTGCCACGCGCGAGGCGCTGGTCACTTTTGCTCAAAGCCTGCCGCCTGACGATGCTCAGGATCACGAAGATGCGCAGCGAGGCCTGATTGCCAGACCCACGGGCCAGGTCCGGGACGCCGATGGTCGCGTGCTCAAGGACTTTGCCTCCTTTGATTTTGTGCAGGGCACTGCGCCCGACAGTGTCAACCCCAGCCTCTGGCACCATGCCCGGCTCAATGCCCAGGCGGGGCTGTTCAAGGTCAGCGACGGTATCTATCAGCTGCGCGGCTTTGACATGGGCAACATCACCCTGGTCGAGGGAAAGACCGGCTGGATTGTGGTGGACGCGCTGACCAGCCGCGAGATTGCCGCAGCCGCCATGGCATTTGCGCGCCAGCACTTGGGCGATAAGCCCGTGACGGCGCTGATCTTCACACACAGCCATGCAGATCATTTTGGCGGTGCATTGGGAGTTATCACCGCCGCGGAAGTGGCGCGGCGCAAAGTGCCCGTGGTGGCGCCTGCGGGCTTCATGAATGAGGCCACCAGCGAGAACTTGCTCGTGGGCACAGCCATGGCGCGGCGCGCCGTCTACCAGTTCGGCACGCGGCTGCCGCTGTCGCCCACGGGCAATGTGGACACGGGCCTGGGCAAGAGCCTGGTCAGCGGCCATACGGGCATTCTGCCCCCCACGGTCAGCGTTGACAGGGCCGACCAGGAGATGATGCTGGACGGCGTGCGCTTCGTGTTTCACAACATGCCCGGGGCCGAAGCCCCTGCCGAGCTGACTTTCAGCATCCCGGAGCGCAAGGCCTTTGGAGGGGCCGAGATTCTGGCGCAGACCATGCACAATCTGCTGCCCATACGCGGTGCCAAGGTGCGCGATGCCATGCAGTGGTCTGCCTATCTGCAAAAGGTGCTGGAGCAGGCTGGCGATGCGGAGGTGCTGTTCAACCAGCACAACTGGCCGGTCTGGGGCAAGGCGCATATTGCCAGCTTCATCAGCCGCCAGCGCGATCTCTACCAGTTCATGCATGACCAGACCGTGCGCCTTATCAACCAGGGGCTGCAACCTGCCGAGATTGCAGAACAGATCAAGCTGCCGCCGTCGCTGGCGGCTTTCTGGGGCGGACGTGGCTACTACGGCGATCTGCGTCATAACGTCAAAGCCATCTACCAGTTCTACCTCGGCAATTACGATGGCAACCCAGCCAACCTGGATCCGCTGCCGCCCAAGCTCAAGGCGCAGAAATATGTGGCGGCGCTGGGTGGCACAGCCAAGGTGCTGGAGCAAGGCAGTGCAGCGGCCGAGCAGGGCGACTATCGCTGGGCTGTGGAGCTGCTGCAGCAACTGGTGTTTGCCGAGCCGGACAACGCGGTGGCGAAAGAACTGCTGGCCCGCTGCCATGAGCAGCTAGGCTATCGCGCCGAGTCTGCCACCTGGCGTAACAGCTATCTGACGGCGGCGCTGGAGTTGCGCCAGGGTGTGGCGCCCATGGCCAAGGATGTATCGGCCATGGCCGAGATGACGGCGCAGATTCCGACCGAGCGTTTTCTTGAAGTGCTGGCCACACGGCTGGACGCAGCCAAGGCTGCGGACAGGCGCTTTGTCATGAATCTGGCGCTGGATGATGTGGACGAGCGCTATGTGATCTGGCTTGAAAACGCGGTGCTGCATTTCCGCAAGGCGCCAGCCCAGGATGGCGCGGATGTGTCGCTGAACCTCACCCGACCCGCATTCCTGAAGCTTTTGTCCGGAGCTGCCAAGGAAGGGCAAGCGCCAGCCATGAAAATCGAGGGTGACCGTGCAGCTCTGGGGGCATTCCTGAAGCTGTTTGATGCCAACCGGCCCGATTTCCCCATCGTCACCCGGTAGGGCGGACGCCTGAAAACAAAAAACCGCATGACTGGCATGCGGTTTTTTTGTTGGCAGCTTGCACTGCGTGGCAGTGGCAGATTACTTCTGCGTCAGAATCCAGGCCACCAGCTTCTTGGCGTCGGCTTCATTCACCTGGGGGTTGGCGGGCATGGGCACGGGGCCCCAGACGCCGGAGCCGCCCTTGATGACCTTGGCAGCCAGCTTGTCGGTGGCATCCTTCTGGCCGGCATACTTGGCGGCCACTTCCTTGAAGGCGGGACCGACCAGCTTCTTGTCCACGGCGTGGCAGGCCATGCAGTTCTTGGACTGCGCCAGAGCCTGGTCGGCCATTGCAGGAGCCACAACCGCGGCAGAAAGAGCGAAAGCGATCAGAAATTGCTTCATCATGAGTTCCAGGAGGCAGGGTTAAAGTTGATCTTTTGGCCCATTGTAGTGCTTGCTTTGTGTACGCTTTAGTGCCCGCTATGTTGGGGAAAATGAACAAAAGTGAGGGAATATGTATCTGCTAGGACTCGCCATTGTGTTGTCGCTGCTCAAGCTCGCGGAGATCGGACCCGTGGGTGCCTGGAGCTGGTGGCCGATTCTGGCCGTGTATGGCGCGGCCGTTGCATGGTGGGCCTGGGCCGACGCGTCGGGCTACACCAAGCGTAAGGCCATGGAGAAGATGGACCAGCGCAAGAAGGAGCGCATCGAACGCCAGAAACAGGCCATGGCACCCGGTCAGCGACGTCGCTGAGCAGCGAACAAGGCATCGCGATTGACGATGCTCCACCGAGGTTTTGCCTGACAGCGCGCCATGGGCTAGGCATCGCTGAGCGGCGGCGCTGGGCCATAATCCGGAGAATACTTTCCCGATAACGTCCTATAGCGAACCCCATGCCCGCATACCGTTCCAAAACCTCCACCGGCGGCCGCAACATGGCTGGTGCGCGCGCCCTGTGGCGTGCCACCGGCATGAAAGATGGCGATTTCGACAAACCCATCATTGCGATTGCCAACTCCTTCACCCAGTTCGTGCCCGGCCATGTGCACCTGAAGGATCTGGGACAACTGGTCGCGCGCGAGATCGAAAAGGCCGGCGGCGTGGCCAAGGAGTTCAACACCATCGCCGTGGACGATGGCATCGCCATGGGTCATGACGGCATGCTGTATTCGCTGCCCAGCCGTGACCTGATTGCAGACTCGGTCGAGTACATGGTCAACGCTCACTGCGCCGACGCGCTGGTGTGCATCTCCAACTGCGACAAGATCACCCCCGGCATGCTGATGGCCGCGATGCGCCTGAACATTCCCGTGATCTTTGTTTCCGGCGGCCCCATGGAAGCCGGCAAGACCAAGCTGGCCAACCCCGAAACCAAGACCATCGAGTTCAAGAAGCTGGACCTGGTGGACGCCATGGTGATCGCGGCCGACCAGCGCTATTCCGACGCGGAAGTGGCCCAGGTGGAGCGCTCCGCCTGTCCGACCTGCGGTTCCTGCTCGGGCATGTTCACTGCCAATTCGATGAACTGCCTGACCGAGGCCCTGGGCCTGTCCCTGCCGGGCAACGGCACCGTGGTGGCCACGCATGCCGACCGTGAAGAGCTGTTCCTGCGCGCCGGCCGCCGCATTGTCGAGCTGGCCCGCGACTACTACGAAAACGACAACGAGAGCGTGCTGCCGCGCTCCGTGGGCTTCAAAGCGTTCGAGAACTGCATCACGCTGGACATCGCCATGGGCGGCTCCACCAATACCATCCTGCACCTGCTGGCCATCGCCCAGGAAGCGGGCATCGATTTCACCATGGCCGACATCGACCGCCTCTCGCGCGTCGTGCCCCAGCTGTGCAAGGTGGCGCCCAACACGCCCAAGTACCACATCGAAGACGTGCACCGCGCCGGCGGCATCATGGCCATCCTGGGCGAGCTGGACCGCGCCGGCAAGCTGCACACCGATGTGCCCACGGTGCATGCCAAGACCATGAAGGATGCGCTGGACCAGTGGGACATCCTGCGCACGCAGGACGAGGCCGTGCGCCACTTCTACATGGCCGGTCCGGCCGGCATTCCCACGCAGGTGGCGTTCAGCCAGAACACCCGCTGGCCCAGCCTGGATCTGGATCGCGCCGAAGGCTGCATCCGCAGCTACGAGCACGCTTTCAGCAAGGAAGGCGGCCTGGCCGTGCTGCGCGGCAATATCGCGCTGGACGGCTGCGTGGTGAAGTCCGCAGGCGTGGACGAGTCGATTCTGGTGTTCGAAGGTCCGGCCCATGTGGTCGAGTCGCAGGACGAGGCCGTGGCCAACATCCTGGCCGACAAGGTCAAGGCCGGCGATGTGGTCATCGTGCGCTACGAAGGCCCCAAGGGCGGCCCCGGCATGCAGGAAATGCTCTACCCCACCAGCTACATCAAGTCCAAGGGTCTGGGCAAGGCCTGTGCGCTGCTGACGGACGGCCGCTTCTCGGGCGGTACCTCCGGCCTGTCCATCGGTCACTGCTCGCCTGAGGCGGCAGCCGGCGGCGCGATTGGCCTGGTTCAGAATGGTGACATCATCCGCATCGACATTCCCAACCGCAGCATCAACATGCTGGTCAGCGACGAAGAGCTGGCGCGCCGCCGTGAAGCACAGAACGCCAAGGGCTGGAAGCCTGCCCAGGCCCGTCCTCGCAAGGTCTCGGCAGCCCTCAAGGCCTATGCCAAGCTGGTGACCAGTGCCGACACCGGCGCCGTGCGCGATCTGTCGCTGCTCGACGACTAAGTTACGTTTGTTTCGTCATTTCGTCAGCGCGGGCTTTGCCTGCTGACCGACAATCCCACAGCCGCCCGACGCAAGTCGCGCGGCTGTTTTTATTGTCTTGCCAGAAAGTGATCTTCATGTCTTTCGCTGTTCGCCCCTCCTTCTTGTTGAAGACAGCAGGGCTGCTGGCCTTGCTGGGGGCATTGACGGCGCAGGCGGCAGAAGGGCGTTATCCGCAGCGTCCCGTGCGTCTGGTGGTTCCTTTCACGCCTGGAGGCTCCACCGATATCGTGGCGCGCCTGGTTGCCGATGCCATGCACACGACTCTGGGTCAGCCCGTGGTGGTCGACAACCGCTCCGGCGCCAGCGGCTTCATCGGTGCCGAGGCCGTGGCCAATGCCGCACCTGACGGCTACACGATAGGCCTGGGCACCATCAGTACGCTGGTGGTCAATCCCATCATGCTGCCCCAGTCGGCACGCATAGATCCTGCCAAGGCCCTGGTGCCGGTGGTCGCACTGGCGTCCATTCCGTCGGTGTTCTCCGTGCATCCGAATATGGGCGTGCAGAACTATGCCCAGTTCCTCACTCTTGCGCGCAGCAAGCCGGGCCAGTTCAATATCGGCTCGGCTGGAATCGGCTCCATCGGGCACCTGATTGCCGAGCGCCTCAATGCCGATCTCAAGCTCAAGCTGCACCACATTCCCTACAAAGGGCAGGGGCCGGTGATCAGCGGCGCACTGTCGGGCGAGACACAGGTGCTCAGCGATCAGTATCCCTCGTCGGCTCCGCATGTGACTGCGGGCCGCCTGGTTCCGTTCGCCGTGGCCGCACAGGAGCGCCTGCCGGCGCTGCCGCAAGTGCCCACGTTCAAGGAACTGGGTCATTCCGCGCTCAACGATCTGGCCATTACCTGGTTCGGCATCGTTTCTCCGGCCGGCACGCCGCAGGCCGTGGTGAGCCGGCTCAACAGCGCTGCCAATGCGGCCCTGCAGGAGCCGGCCGTGCAGGAGCGTCTACAGGCCATGGGCGTGCATGTCTTGGGCGGCACCGCGCAGCGCCTGGGCTCCATGATGGAGGAGACGGCCAAGGCCGTGCGCCAGACCGTGCGCGAGCAAGGCCTGGCGGCAGATAGGCCGCATTGAGGTTGGGAAGAGTGCTGCCTATGTCGGATGCCGCCGTCATCCAGGCCGGGTTGGGCGTCTCTGAGGCCTCTGAATCGGCGAATAAGGCCTGGCAGCGTTTTCGGGGCATGCAGTTTTGCAGAAACGTCATCGGCCTGCGGCACAATGCCTGACATGCTGATGTATCCGCACATTGATCCTGTAGCCGTGCAGATTGGCCCTTTGGCCGTGCACTGGTATGGCATAACCTATCTGGTGGCCTTCGGTCTGTTCCTGTTCCTGGGCACGCGCCGACTGCACCACCCTCCATTCAAATACATGACAGGCGAGCGAGCTTGGGCGCGCAAGGATGTGGAGGACATTCTCTTTCTCGGCGTGCTGGGCGTGGTCGTGGGCGGGCGAATCGGCTACTGCCTGTTCTACAAGCCCGGCTACTACCTCTCGCATCCGCTGGAGATTCTTGCCGTCTGGCAGGGCGGCATGAGCTTTCACGGCGGTCTGCTGGGCGTCATCGGCTCCATGATCTGGTTTGCGCGCTCGCGCAAGCGCAACTGGCTGGAAGTCGCGGATTTCGTGGCGCCCTGCGTTCCCACGGGGCTGGCGGCGGGCCGTATCGGCAACTTCATCAACGGCGAGCTCTGGGGACGTTTTGCCAGTGCCGAGCTGCCCTGGGCCATGGTGTTCCCGCAAAGCGGCTCCATGCTGCCGCGTCACCCCTCGCAGATCTATCAATTTCTGATGGAAGGGCTGCTGCTGTTCATCATTCTGTGGCTGTATGCGCGCAAGGAGCGCAAGCCCGGCCAGGTCGCAGCGGTCTTTCTGATCGGCTATGGCGCTTTCCGTTTCATTGCCGAGTACTTCCGTGAGCCCGATGACTTCCTGGGCATTCTGTCGCTGGGCATGAGCATGGGCCAGTGGCTGTGCCTGCCCATGATCGTCGCTGGTGTGCTGATGTGGGTGTGGTGCGGCAAGCGCCAGGCCTACGTGGTTCAGCGGACGGCGACCTGATTGTCAAACCCTTGAAAACGCAGACTTCGGTCTGCGTTTTTTATGCGGCGCCAGCTGCGACAGGAAAACTGCACATAATGGCTCAAAGCGTTACTGCAATTGCGGTATCTGCTTCTTCAATGAGAGCATGATGGTGCAGGAACAAGGAGATGCTTATGGGTTGGGCAGCCGAGTGGATTGAGCAAACCAAGCTGTGGGTGCGTGGCGCCGAGGGCGAGAAGGGCGACGGCCTGCATCGCCCGCTGGCGCAACGCCTGGAGGCCACCTTGCGCCGCGGGCAGGAGGCGCTGTCGCCGCGCGAGCTGCGCCGCTTGCTGCAGGACATGCAGCAGGTGGCCGATACCGCGCTCAGCGACGTGGAGGGCGGCCGTCACGCTCAGGTGTTGATGGACTGGTATGGCAAGGCCGAGGCGCCTGTGCGCAAGGACTTCTGGCTGCTGACGATCGAAAAGTTCGGCCCCGATGCCAAGGCCCTGCAGGCTGCGCGCGAGCGCTATGACAAGGCGGGCAGCGATGTGGAGCGCGGCGAGGCTGAGATGAGCCTGCGCCGTGCCCTGGTTTCATCGCGCACGCGGCTGCTGCAGCGTTTTGCCCAGCCCAAGGGAGGCATGGGCTTTCTGGTCGACATGCGCGCCGAGCTGCTGGCCTTGCCCAAGGCGGAACAGCACTATGTGGCGCTGGATGCCGAGCTGGAGCATCTGTTCTCCAGCTGGTTTGATGTGGCCTTGCTGGAGCTCAAAAGCCTGAACTGGGATTCGCCGGCATCGCTGCTGGAGAAGCTGATCCAGTACGAGGCCGTGCACGATATCCGCAGCTGGGCCGATCTGAAGAATCGCCTTGACAGCGACCGTCGCTGCTATGGATTCTTCCACCCGCGCATGCCCAATGTGCCGCTGATCTTTGTGGAGGTGGCACTGCTGGACAAGATGGCGGGCAGCATGGCTCCGCTGCTGGACGAGGCCGCAGCGGCAGCCGATCTGGCCAAGGCCAATACCGCCATCTTCTACTCCATCAGCAACACCCAGACCGGACTCAAGGGCGTGAGCTTCGGTGACTCGCTGATCAAGCATGTGGTGGAGACGCTCACGCAGGAGTTTCCCAAGCTCAAGCAGTTCGCCACGCTGTCGCCGATTCCGGGACTGCGCAGCTGGCTGAGCAAGAACGGCGATGCGGCGCTGGCGGAGCTGGACGACAAACAGAAGGCAGCCCTGGAAAAAGTCGCCGGAGGAGTGAGCGCCGCGCAATTGCTGGCTGCGCTGGACGATCCCGGTTCGCTGCCAGAGAAATCGGTGGTGCGCCAGGCCGCCATGTTTTGCGCTGCGCGCTATCTGGGTCGGGAAACTGCCAAGGGCCGTCCGCTGGATGCCGTGGCACGCTTTCACCTTGGCAACGGTGCGCGCGTGGAGCGCCTGAACTGGGCGGCAGACCTGTCGTCCAAGGGACTCAAGCAATCCATGGGACTGATGGTCAACTATCTGTATGACCTCAAGCGCCTGGACAAGCACCGCAGCCTGTTGGCGCAGAGCAAGATTCCCGTTTCCTCGGAGATCGAATCGCTGTGCAAGGGGTGAGTGCATCGCGACCCGCGCTGCGCACAGCCTGAGCCGGCTTTTGCTGCTGCGTCTCCCAACCACAAGTCCGGCTGCCGAAGAGCTGCTGACCGGACGAGCAGAGGAGACATACATGCGGGATTCTTGGGCAAAGAGCGTGGGTTTGCAGCGGCGCACGCTGCTTCGGTCGACAGGGGCGCTGCTGGCTGCCGGAGCATCGGGCTGGACGGCAATGGCCGGGGCCTCGGAATGGCCGACCAGGCCGGTCACACTGATCGTGCCTTTTCCTGCCGGCGGCGGTACCGACACTTTTGCCAGACCGTTTTCTGCACAGTTCGCCAAGACCTCGGGCAAGACCCTGGTGATAGACAACCGCGGCGGCGCGGGCGGCACGCTGGGCGCCAGTATTGCGGCCAAGTCCGCCGCCGACGGCTACAACTTCTTCATGGGCGGCACCCATCATGTGATTGCGCCCTCGGTCTATCCCAAGCTTGATTACGATCTGGAGCGCGACTTCATCCCGCTGGCGCTGCTGGCCAGCGTGCCGCAGGTCGTGGTGGTCAATCCCAAGAAGGTGACTCATGCCACCTTGCAGGCACTGGTGCAGGACTTGCGCTCCAACCCCGGCAAGTACAACTATGCCTCGGCAGGGCCGGGGTCCTCGCACCATCTGGCGGGCGAGCTATTCAAGCTGCAGACCAAGACCCAGATCACCCATATTCCCTACAAGGGCGCGGGACCGGCGCTGCAGGACCTGATCGCCGGCAATGTGGACATGCTGTTCGACGGCCTGGGCTCGTCGGCCCAGCACATCAAGGGCGGTCGTATCAAGGCGCTGATGGTGGCCGGCACAAAGCGCAACCTTGCCTTTCCCGATGTGCCCTGCGCGGCCGAGTGCGGCCTGCCGGACTTCACCGTCACCACCTGGTATGGGTTGTGGGCGCCCAAGGGAACGCCAGCCGCCGTGCAGCAGCAGATGCTGGACGAGGTGCGCAAGATAGGTGCCGCCGAGGACATCAAGGCAGCCTGGGCCAAGAATGGCGCCGACTACGGGCAGCTGAGCCAGCCGCAGTTTGCCGCCATGGTGCAAAGCGAGATCCAGCGCTGGGCGCATGTGGTCAAGGCGGCCAATGTGAAGATCGATTCCTGATCCCGCCGCCAAGCGGGACGGCCTTTGCCGGGCGCCCGTTTTGACGGGCGCGATTTTTCAGTGCCTGCTCCTGCCGGGCGGGCCGGGGCCGGGCCTATGATGGCCTCGGACCTTTTGCATTCACCGACAGCATCACGATCACCGACATGTCTCAAGCCAATCTTTTCAGCGCGCTGCGCGCTGCGTTTCCTGCGGATCTGACGAAAAATGCCGTGGAGGCCATCGAGCCCGATGGCTCCAGCCTCTACTACACCTGGGCCGATCTGGAGCATGGCAGTGCACGCATGGCCAATCTGCTGGCCTCGCTGGACCTGCCCGAGGGCAGCCGCATTGCGGTGCAGGTGGAAAAGTCGGTCGAAGCCATGATGCTCTACCTGGCCACGCTGCGCAGCGGCCATGTGTTCCTGCCGCTGAACACGGCCTACCAGAGCGCCGAGATGGAGTACTTCATCACGAATGCCGAGCCGGCCGTGGTGGTCTGCGCACCCGGCTGTTTCGGCTGGGTGTCCAAGATTGCGTTCAACCACGGTGTGGGCCATGTCTACACCCTGGGCACCGACCGCACGGGCAGCCTGCTGGAGCGCGCGGCCCACCATAGCGACGAGCACCAGGTCGTGCCGCGCCGCACCGACGATCTGGCGGCGATTCTCTACACCAGTGGCACCACGGGGCGCAGCAAGGGTGCCATGCTCAGCCACGGCAATCTGCTGAGCAATGCGGCCATGCTCAAGGTCTACTGGGGCTGGCAGGAAGGCGATGTGCTGATTCATGCGCTGCCCATCTTCCATGTGCACGGCCTGTTTGTGGCCATTCACGGGGCCCTGCTCAACGGCAGTCCCATGATCTGGTTTTCCCGCTTCGAGCCCGAGGCCGTCATGGCGCGCTTCAAGGATGCGACCGTCTTCATGGGCGTGCCGACCCTGTATGTGCGCATGCTGGCCGACGCCCGGCTGGACCGCGACATGGCCGCGCACATGCGTCTCTTCATCTCGGGTTCGGCCCCCATGCTGATCGAGACCTTCCGCGCCTGGAAGACACGTACTGGCCACACCATCCTGGAGCGTTACGGCATGAGCGAGACCATCATGCTGACCTCCAACCCCTATCAGGCCGATGCGCGCTACGGCAACGAGGCCGAGCGCCGCGGCGCAACCGTGGGTTTCCCGCTGCCGGGCGTGGGCGTGCGCATTCATGGCGACGACGGCAAGGCCCTGCCCGCAGGCGAGATCGGCAACATCGAAGTTCAGGGCCCCAATGTCTTCACGGGCTACTGGCGCATGCCGGAGAAGACCGCCGAGGAGTTCACGGCCGATGGCTGGTTCAAGACCGGCGATGTGGGCATGCAGGATGCGCGCGGCTATTTCAGCATCGTCGGGCGCAGCAAAGACTTGATCATCTCGGGCGGCTACAACGTCTATCCGGCCGAGGTGGAGGGCTTCATCAACGATCTGGCCGGCGTGGACGAAAGCGCCCTGGTGGGCGTGCCGCACCCGGATTTTGGTGAGGTGGGCGTGGCCGTCATCGTGCCGCGCAAGGGCGCGCAGCTGGATGGGCAGCAGATTCTGGAGTCGCTCAAGGCCAGGCTGGCCAATTTCAAGGTGCCCAAGCGCTGCTATGTGGTGGACAGCCTGCCGCGCAACACCATGGGCAAGGTCCAGAAGAAGCTGCTGCGCGACCAGTATCAGCAAGAGTTCTCCTGAACCCGGCCGCAGCCCGGCGGTTCCAGCCGGGCGCCAGGCGTTGGTTTTTGGCCGCACTATTGGCCACATTTCAGGCGCTTGTCTTTTGACTTGACTCCTGAAAAGTGAGCTGTTTGCGCACATTGGCAAGCAATTTCAGCATTGAATCAGCCTAAAAATAAAGCAGCTTGTGCGCAAGCTGCTTTTAATTTGGGAGTGAAAAAAGGCCGCCTTAGGGCGGCCTGTCTCACTGCTTGTCAGAGGTACCGGGCAAGGCGCCATCCTCTCAAGCTGAAGCCGCGAGGCGGCTCAGGTGAAGTCCATCAGCGCAGCACCAGCACGGGCACGGGCGAGTGCGTCAGCACATGCTGGGTTTCACTGCCCAGCAGCAGACGCTGCAGTCCCTTGCGGCCATGCGAAGCCATGACGATCAGGTCGCAGTCGTGCTTCTTGGCCACTTCCACAATGGATTCGGCCACCAGATCGGAGTGGGCGATTTCGGTGGTGACATTGACCTTGCGCTCGTGGCCGAAGGCTTTGACGCCGTTCAGCAGGGTCTGGGCCTGGCTGGTCCATTGCTCTTCGATGCGCTTGGCTTCCTTGATGTCCAGCAAATCGCTGCCTTCCAGATAGCTGCGCGGATAGTGCGACACAACCTTGAGTGCAATCACGCTGGCGCCGCACAAAGCGGCCAGATCCAGGCCTGCATGCACAGCCTTGTCCGAGAGTTCAGTGCCATCAGTAGCAATCAAAATGCGGTTGTACATAGCTTTCTCCTTCAGGTTGTATGCGTTGTGGATACAAGCATATGTCGATTGGGCAGTTAACAGTTGATTAATGTCAAGGTGGGTATCATCTTGCGTAGTTACGCTTGAAACATGTCCCAACACACTACTGTCCAGCCCTCCGCGGCAGAGCGTGCTGTTGCTGACACCGGTTTCCTGAACTCGTCCCAGATGCACAGCCATCTGCTGGACGATCCGCAAGAATGGAGCTCGTTTGGCCGTCCCGCAGGCCAGAGCTCCAAGGCTCCAATCTCCGAAAACGCGACCGAATCCCCGGTGTGGGATTCCTTTGTGGTTTTGGAGGGCATGCACTGTGCTGCATGTGCGCTGACCATCGAGGAGGCGCTGCGAGCCGTCCCGGGAGTGCAGGCCGCCGAAGTCAGTGCCGCAACGCGTCGAGCCCGCGTCGAATGGCGTCCTGCCCAGGTGCTTCCATCGCAATGGATGGACGCCATCTCGCGTGCCGGCTATCGGGCCTTGCCCGCGCGCGATGCGTTTGCGCGCGAGCTGCGCCAGGCAGAGACGCGCCGTGCCCTGTGGCGCTGGCTGGTGGCCGGCCTGTGCATGATGCAGGTGATGATGTATGCATGGCCTGCCTACACGGCGCGTCCCGGCGATCTGTCACTGGAGATGGAGACCTTGCTGCGCTGGGCCTCCTGGGTGATTTCTCTGCCCGTGGTGCTGTTTTGCTGCGGTCCCTTCTTCAAGAGTGCGCTCAAGGACATCAGCCAGCGCCGCGTGAGCATGGATCTGCCCGTGGCCATAGGCATGCTGATTACCTTTGTCATCAGCACGCTGGGCACTTTTGATCCCTCCGGCCCTTTTGGTCAGGAAGTCTTCTTCGACTCGCTGACCATGTTTGTCTTTTTCCTGCTCACGGGGCGCTGGCTGGAGTTGCGCCTGCGCGACCGCACGGCCGGTGCATTGGAAGCCGTGATGAACCGACTGCCGGATTCGGTGCTGCGCCTGCAGCCTGACTCGGGCGAGTTCGAGCGGGTGGCCACACGTCGACTGAGCGCGGGCGATGTGGTGCGTGTGCTCACGGGCGAGGCTTTCCCCGCAGACGGCCGGATTGTGCGTGGCACCACCCATGCCGATGAGGCGCTTCTGACCGGCGAGTCCACCCCTGTATTGCGTGCACAGGGCGATCCAGTCACCGCCGGCAGCTACAACCTGGACAGTGTTGTCGATGTGCGCGTGGATAGCGTGGGGGAGGGCACTCGCTTTGCGCAGATCGTGAATCTGATGGAAAGCGCTTCGCTGCAAAAGCCCACCCTGGCCCAGCTGGCCGACAGGGTGGCTCGTCCTTTCCTCGTCGTGGTGCTGCTGGCGGCGCTGGCTGCGGCCATCTGGTGGTGGCCTGTCGACCCGGGCAAGGCCATGATGGTGGCCGTGGCCGTGCTCATCGTCACCTGCCCCTGCGCGCTTTCACTGGCCACGCCAGTGGCCATGCTGACGGCGGCTGGCACCCTGGCGCGCAGCGGCGTGCTGGTGCGCAATCTGCAGGGGCTGGAGGCGCTGGCCGCCGTGGATACGCTGGTCTTCGACAAGACCGGAACGCTGACGCGCGATGGTCTGGTGCTGCGTGCGCTGACACCCGCTGAAGGTCAAAACACTGATGACCTGCTGGCGCTGACCGCCTTGCTGGCGCGTCAGTCCATGCATCCCGCTTCCAGGGCCCTGGCGCAGGCGGCCGAGATGGCCGAACTGCCTGCCAGCGCATGGCTGCTGGACTCCGTCCAGGAAGTTGCCGGCAGCGGCCTCGATGTCTGGGTGCAGGCGCGCAGCAATCCCGCCTTGCGCCGCCATCTTCGTCTGGGCTCGGCCGCGCATTGTGGCGTGCCCGAGCTGGCACCGCATGAGCCGGGTCAGAGCGTGATGCTGGCCGAGGAGTCGCAAGCTGGCTGGCAGCCCATGGCGCAGTTCCATCTGAGCGAAGACGTGCGTCCCGAAGCGGCCCAGGTCATTGCCGATCTCAGGCGCCATGGCGTCAGCGTGCAGCTGCTCTCGGGAGACCGCTCGGCAGCGGTGCAGACGGTGGCTGCCAGGCTGGGTATCGAGACTGCGCAGGGCGATTGCCAACCGCAGGACAAGCTGGCCGCCCTGCAGGCCGCACAGGCGGCGGGGCACAAGGTCGCCATGGTTGGCGACGGCCTGAATGACGGCCCAGTTTTAGCCGGAGCGCATGTCTCTTTTGCGTTTGGCAATGCAGTGCCGCTGGCACAATCGCGAGCAGACTTCGTGGTACTGGGAGACAGCCTGGAGTTAGTGCTGCAAAACCTGTTGCTGGCCCGACGGACCTTGTCCGTGGTGCGCCAGAACCTTGGCTGGGCAGCAGCCTATAACGCGATCTCTATTCCTCTGGCCCTGATGGGCTGGATGCCTGCCTGGCTGGCAGGGCTCGGCATGGCGCTGAGCTCCTTGCTGGTCGTCGCCAACGCAGCCCGTCTTGCACGAGCGTTGCCGCTGCAGGTCGCTGATAGCAACGCGTCCGCCCCCGCGCATCTTGCGCCGCGGGGCACCGTCATGCCACTGATTCAAGGAGGCCGTTGATGGACATTCTGTATGTGTTGATTCCGCTGTCGGTAGTTCTGGTCATGGCCATTGTGGCCGCCCTGTGGTGGGCCGTTTACCGGGGCCAGTTCGAGAGCGTTGAACAGGAAGGCGAGCGCATTCTTCGCGACGATTGATGTGGCTCAACGAGCCCAATGAGAAACCAGTGAACACTTTGCAAGAAATCTAAGAGGTGCCCGATGGAAGCAACAAATAACAATGCTGTCTATTACGACGACACCGTCGTAAGACAGTTCTCTATCATGGCCGTGGTATGGGGGGTGGTAGGTATGGCAGTGGGCGTGTTTATCGCGTCCCAGCTGGCCTGGCCGGAACTCAACTTCGGCATTCCCTGGCTGAGCTACGGACGCCTGCGTCCGCTGCATACCAATGCCGTGATCTTTGCCTTTGGTGGCTCGGCCTTGTTCGCCACCAGCTACTACGTGGTGCAACGCACCTGCCAGACCAAACTGTTCATGCCCAAGCTGGCCAGCCTGACCTTCTGGGCCTGGCAACTGGTCATCGTGGCAGCAGCCATCAGCCTGCCCCTGGGATACACCCAGGGCAAGGAATACGCCGAACTGGAATGGCCCATCGACCTGTTGATCACCGTGACCTGGGTGTCCTATGCCATCGTGTTCTTCGGCACCATCGGAATCCGCAAGGTTAAGCACATCTATGTGGCCAACTGGTTCTTCGGTGCCTTTATCCTGGCCGTGGCCTTGCTGCACGTGGTCAACAACGTCTCCATTCCTGCAGGCTGGATGAAGAGCTACTCGGCCTATGCCGGCGTGCAAGACGCCATGGTCCAGTGGTGGTATGGCCATAACGCCGTGGGCTTCTTTCTGACCGCAGGCTTCCTGGGCATGATGTATTACTTCATCCCCAAGCAGGCCGGTCGCCCCGTGTATTCGTACCGCCTGTCGATCGTGCACTTCTGGGCACTGATCTTCACCTATATGTGGGCCGGTCCTCACCACCTGCACTACACAGCGCTGCCCGACTGGGCCCAGTCGCTGGGCATGGTGTTCTCGCTGATCCTGCTGGCTCCCAGCTGGGGCGGCATGATCAACGGCATCATGACGCTGTCGGGTGCCTGGCACAAGCTGCGTGACGACCCCATCCTGCGCTTCCTGATCGTGTCCCTGTCGTTCTACGGCATGTCCACCTTCGAAGGCCCGATGATGGCCATCAAGACCGTCAACGCACTGAGCCACTACACCGACTGGACCGTAGGCCACGTGCACTCCGGCGCTCTGGGCTGGGTGGGTCTGATCACCATGGGTTCTCTGTACTACCTGATTCCCCGTCTCTTCGGCCGCGAAAAAATGCACTCCGTGCCCGCGATCGAGCTGCACTTCTGGATGTCGACCATCGGCATCGTGCTGTACATCGCCGCGATGTGGATTGCCGGTGTGATGCAGGGCCTGATGTGGCGCGCCATCAACCCCGACGGCACGCTGACCTACACCTTCGTCGAAAGCGTGAAGGCGACCTATCCCTTCTACGTGATTCGCGTGACCGGCGGTCTGCTGTATCTGGGCGGCATGCTGGTGATGGCATGGAATACCTGGAAGACCGCAATGGCCGGCCGTTCCGTCAAGGTGGCAGTGCCTGCCGTGGTGGCTCACGCCTGAGCATTGAGGAGCAAAAGCAATGTCTGATCAAAATAACGCAGTTCCCAAGAGCTCTTTGCACGAGAAGATCGAGACCAGCAACTTTCTGCTGATCGCGCTGACGCTGTTCGTGCTGACCATCGGTGGCCTGGTCGAAATCGTGCCGCTGTTCTTCCAGAAGTCCACGACCGAAGCCGTGGCGGGCCTCAAGCCCTACACGCCGCTGCAACTGATGGGCCGTGACGTCTATCTGCGTGAAGGTTGCTACAACTGCCACTCGCAGATGATCCGCCCCTTCCGCGCCGAGACCATGCGCTACGGCCACTACTCGGTGGCTGGCGAGTTCGTCTACGACCACCCCTTCCAGTGGGGCTCCAAGCGCACCGGCCCCGATCTGCATCGTGTGGGCGGCAAGTACAGCGACGAATGGCATCGCATTCACCTGAACAACCCGCGTGACGTGGTGCCCGAGTCCAACATGCCTGCCTATCCCTGGCTGGAAGCTACCAAGGTGGATGACTCTGCCGTGGCAACGCGCATGAGCGCCTTGCGCAAGGTGGGGGTGCCTTATACCGATGCTGAGATCGCTGGGGCTCAGGCTGAAGTCAAGGACAAGACCGAGATGGAGGCCGTGATCTCCTATCTGCAGGTCCTGGGTCGCGCCGTCAAGTAACAGAGGAGGGACTGGAAAATGGATATCACCACCATGCGTGTTCTGGCCACACTGGCATCGCTGGCGTGCTTCGTGGGTATCTGGTGGTGGGCGTTTGCCCGCCGCAACCAGGCCCGTTTCGACGAGGCAGCTCAGCTTCCCTTCCTGGAAGACTGAGTCTGATCACTACAACGAGAACATCCCATGAGCGACTTCTTTAACAACTTCTGGTCCGTGTATATCGCGGCCGTTTCGCTGATCGGCATCCTCGGCTGCTTCTTGCTGCTGGTGCTGGTGGCGCGCCGCAAGGTCGTTCCTTCTGCGGACAACACCACCGGTCACGTCTGGGACGAAGACCTGCGCGAACTCAACAACCCCATGCCCAAGTGGTGGATGGGTCTGTTCGTGATCACCGTGGTCTTCAGCCTGGCCTATCTGGTGGCCTACCCAGGTCTGGGTTCCTTCAAGGGAGAGCTGGACTGGACCCAGTATGGTGCTTACGACAAGGAGATGGAAAAGGCCCGTGTCGACCTGGAGCCCATGTACGCCAAGTTTGTCAGCATGCCCACCGAAGAAATGGCCAAGGATCCCCAGGCCATGGCCATCGGCGAGCGTCTGTTCATGAACAACTGCGCGCAATGCCACGGCTCCGATGCACGCGGCAGCAAGAGCTTTCCCAATCTGAGCGACGGCGACTGGCTGCATGGCGGCACGCCCGACAAGATCAAGGAAACCATCACCAACGGCCGCATCGGCGTGATGCCTCCCATGGCAGCAGCCGTGGGCTCGGCGGAAGATGTGCGCAATGTGGCTCACTATGTGCTGAGCCTGTCTGGCAGCCCCCACGATGCCGTCAAGGCTTCGCAGGGCAAGTCCAAGTTCGTGGCCTGCGCGGCTTGCCACGGCATGGATGGCAAGGGCAACCAGGCGCTTGGCGCACCTAACCTGACCGATGACATCTGGCTGCATGGCTGGGGCGAGTCCGTCATTGTCGACATGGTCAACCATGGCAAGATGAACGAGATGCCTGCCCAGAAGGACAAGCTGACCGAGGCACAGATCGCGGTGCTGGCCTCCTATGTCTGGGGGCTGTCCAACGTAAGCGCCCAGAAGTAAGACGGGTGATGAAGGCGGTGCCAAGGCACCGCCTTTTTCTCGTTTGAGTTTTCAGTAATTACAAAAATATTAAGGAACTGCGATGCCCTGCGATCCGGAGAAACCTCGCAAAGTCATTCCGATCACGGCTGAGCCTGTGGACGGCGGCCAGGAATATATGCCCATGTTCGCCTCCGAACAGAAGGTGTACTCGCGCGCCATCAGCGGCGTCTTCTCGCGCTGGCGCTGGATCATGGTGTTCCTGACCCAGATCGTCTTCTACGGTCTGCCGTGGCTGCAGTGGGGCGAGCGCCAGATGGTGCTGTTCGATCTCGGGGCGCGGCGCTTCTATCTGTTCGGGCTGGTGCTCTACCCGCAGGACTTCATCTACCTGACGGGGCTGCTCATCATCAGCGCGCTGGGGCTGTTTCTGTTTACCGCAGTGGCCGGGCGTCTGTGGTGCGGCTTTTCCTGTCCGCAGACAGTCTATACCGAGATCTTCATGTGGATCGAGAGCAAGGTCGAGGGAGACCGCAGCGCCCGCATGCGCATCGACAAGCATGGCTGGACCTTCGAGAAAATCTGGAAGAAATCGCTTAAACAGTTCCTCTGGATTGTTCTGTCCCTGTGGACCGGATTCACCTTTGTCGGCTACTTCGTGCCCATCCGTGAACTGGGTGTGGAGTTGATGGCCTTCCAGGGCAGCTGGCAGATTTTCTGGGTGCTGTTCTACGGCTTTGCCACATATGGCAATGCTGGCTATATGCGCGAGCAGGTCTGCAAGTACATGTGCCCCTATGCACGTTTCCAGAGCGCCATGTTCGACAAGGACACCATGATCGTCAGCTACGACGTGCAGCGCGGTGAAGCACGCGGCCCGCGCAGAAAAGACGTGGACTACAAGGCGCAGGGTCTGGGTGACTGCATAGACTGCAAGCTTTGCGTTCAGGTCTGCCCCGTAGGCATCGACATCCGCAAGGGGTTGCAGTACGAGTGCATTGGCTGCGGTCTGTGCATCGATGCCTGCAACTCCGTGATGGACAAGATGGAGTACCCGCGCGGCCTGATACGCCTGACCACGCAGAACGCCGTGGCCAAGCTCTGGAAACAGGCGCAGGTGATCCGGCGCATCTTCCGCCCGCGCGTGCTGATCTACTCGACCGTGCTGCTGGCGCTGAGCGCAGCCATGATCGCCAGCCTGGTTCTGCGCGAGCCACTCAAGGTCGACGTGATTCGCGACCGCGCCGCGCTGTCGCGCATCGTGGCTGGCGGCAAGCTCGAAAACGTCTATCGCCTGCAGATCATGAATGCGACCGAGTCCGAGCAGCGCTATCGCATCAGCGCCACGGGGCTGGATCAGCTGGAGGTCGTATCCGAGCAGGAAGTCTCGGTAGGTCCGGCCGAGACACGCGGCATTGCGGTGCGCCTGCAGATTCCCTACGGCTCAGCCGTTTCCGGCTCGCACCCTGTGCATTTCAATGTGGATGCGCTGACGGCTGGAGCCGGACGTATCTCCGAAAAATCCGTGTTCCTGGTGCCACGCTAGGGCATCGCGAATCAGCAACAATTGATGCCGCTCGATTGCAGGTTTGCAATGGGGCGGCCAGATTTCTGAAAAGAGGTTTCACCATGTCGGCAGCACAAGCCAAGGCCCCGCAAAAGGCCAAGATCATCCACCCCGAGGACGGCAAGCCCTGGTGGAAGTTTGCCCATGTCTGGCTCGTCATCGCCGGTCCCGCTGTGGTGGTGGTCGCGGGCATCGTGACCGCCTATATCGCCATGAGCAAGCCGGATCCTGTGATCGACCCCGACTACTACCGTCACGGCATTGAAATCAACCAGCGCCTCACCGAGAGCGAAAAAAGCCTGGCGCCGGCAGTGACGGGGCGCAACCATGCCGCGACGCCGGCCAAGGACCATCCGCTGGATCGCTGACCGCGATTTCAACGCATTCCCGAGGCCGCTTTCGCGGCCTTTTTTACGCCCCTGGTTGCAGACTTTTCTGGAGCCTGGCCGGTCGCGGCGGCACTCGGTGTCTTGGTCGATTGCAGAGTAGGGCGCTCGCTTGCCGTACAGCCGGCGCCGCATGAGCGCATGTTCTGGCCTTCGCTGCAGCGTTCAAGGACCGGTAAAAGCTGGGGCCGGGTGGTATTCAATAACAGGAGCGCATAGCGCTTAATCAAAGGCTATTTCAGATAGATATAGACCTTAAATCGATGCACATAAAGCGCTGGAAGCTCTTTAAGTAAGAGCGGTCCAGGGTTTCCTATCTGAGTGCATGCCCTTGGTATGACGAGGAAAGTCATGGCAATTGTGCAAAATGGGTTCAAACCCACAGGCCAAGGAGAATCGCGATGGATGCTCGACGCTGGATGTGGATTGTCTGGCCGGCTTTTCTGGCGGCGGCAATCATGGAAATGGTGGTATTTGCCTTTGTGGACCCGCTGGACATGCACTGGCTGGGTTCGCCTCTGGAATGGTCGCGCAATGGCATTTACACCCTGGCCTTTTTTGCCTTCTGGGCGGTCACCGTGTTCAGCGGACTGATGACCGCCATGCTGGGCCGTTCGGCCAGCGATCTGAATCAGGGCATAGTCTCGGAGCCCCTGGTCGAGTAAAGCGCTGCGCACAGGACCGCAGTTTCGAGGCCGGTGGCGGCTTCGGATGGCGGGGCTGGGCGCTCGCTGTGCCGGCGGCCTCGGTAGCGGAAACTCCTGGCAGGCATTCGCCGTCATAAAAAAAGCCCGCTGTCTGCGGGCTTTGTCTTGAAGGCTGCTGTCGAACTCAGTCCTGGCATTGCTGGCTGTTGACGATGCGCCTGAGCGCCTCGGTATCCAGAATGCGTAGATGGCGCTGTCGGACTTCGATGATGCCTTCCTCGGCGAACTTGGAGAAGGTGCGGCTCACGGTCTCCAGCTTGAGGCCCAGATAGCTGCCGATTTCTTCACGCGTCATGCGCAGCACCAGCTCCGACTTCGAAAAGCCGCGTGCAGACAGACGCTGCACCAGGTTCAGCACAAAGGCTGCGAGACGTTCTTCGGCGCGCATGCTGCCCAGCAGCAGCATTACGCCATGCTCACGCACGATTTCGCGGCTCATGACCTTGTGCACATGATTTTGCAGTGCTGTGACTTCGCGCGAGAGCTGCTCGAGCTTGTCGAAAGGCATGATGCAGACTTCGGCATCTTCCAGCGCCACGGCATCGCAGGTGTGATGGTCGTTGACGATTCCGTCCAGACCGATGATCTCGCCGGCCATCTGAAAGCCAGTGACCTGGTCGCGACCGTCTTCGGTGGCCACGCTGGTCTTGAAGAAGCCGGTGCGAATGGCGTACAGCGAGGTGAACTCCTCGCCGTTGCGAAACAGCAGCCCGCCCCGTTTGACCTTGCGGCGTGTGGCCACAATTTCGTCAATGCGCTCCATTTGTTCATCGTCCAGGCCCATGGGCATGCACAGTTCACGCAGATTGCAGTTGGAGCAGGATGCTTTGATGGTCTGAAGATTCATGGGCTTTTCAGCAACGGCACAGACAGACTTGGAATGGAGAGTCGCGCCGGTCATTGACCTCGTAGTTAGTGATGAGTTGGATCAAATTGTCGCAGTACTTGCCTTACGCTCTCTTGATATTCATCAAGGACAGTTGGATTGCCTTGGGGCACATTGTTTGTATTCATTCAAAAACATGTGCTTCTGCCCATTATGGGCATGATTTCCAGGATCTGGTTTTCTTTGAAATCTGCTCAATGTGGAGTGTGGGCGCACCCTAACTTTCAGTTATGACCGCAGTCACGCCCGAGTTGCTGAGCCGCTTTGATATTCCCGGCCCGCGCTACACATCATTTCCAACAGCCGACCGTTTTGTTGAGGCTTTTGGTGCAGACGACTATATCCTGGCATTGAAACAGCGCAAGACGCATTCGGGCTCACGTGCCTTGCCCTTGTCCGTTTATGTGCATGTGCCGTTTTGTGAGTCGCTTTGCTATTACTGCGCCTGCAACAAGATAGTGACCAAGCATCATGAGAAGGCTGCCGAGTATCTGGATTATCTGGGCCGTGAACTGGCCATGCATACCGAGCATTGTGGCAAAGGCCAGCTGGTAAGCCAGCTGCATCTTGGAGGCGGCACGCCGACCTTCTTCAGCGATGCCGAACTGCAGCAGCTGATGGTCCTGATGCGTGAGCATTTCAAGCTCGATCCGGCTGGCGAATATTCCATCGAAGTCGATCCGCGTACCGTGAGCAACGAGAGGCTGAAGACACTCAAGGACATGGGCTTCAATCGCCTGAGCTTTGGCGTGCAGGATTTTGACCCCGCAGTGCAGAAAGCGGTGCACCGGGAGCAGCCCGCCGAGCAAGTCTTTGAACTGGTGGCCGAGGCCCGCCGGCTGGGCTTTGTCTCCATCAATGTGGACCTGATCTACGGTCTGCCCAAGCAGACATCCGAGTCTTTTGCGCGAACGCTGGCCCAGGTCAATGAGCTGCGTCCCGACCGCATTGCACTGTATGCCTATGCGCATCTGCCCGAGCGCTTCAAGCCGCAAAGGCGTATTGCATCGGCTGACTTGCCCATGGGACAGGAGAAGCTGAACATGCTCTCCGGCGCAATCGATGCCTTCATGAATGGCGGCTATGTCTATGTGGGCATGGATCACTTTGCGTTGCCCGACGACTCTCTGGCCATCGCCAAGCGTCAGGGGCGCCTGCATCGCAACTTCCAGGGCTACAGCACCCAGCCCGATTGCGACCTGATTGCGCTGGGCGTATCGGCCATCGGCAAGGTGGGCGCCACCTACAGCCAGAACGTCAAGACCCTGGAAGAGTATTACGACGCCATTGATGGCGGCATGCTGCCCGTGCAGCGCGGATTGGCGCTCTCGCGTGACGATCTGGTGCGCAGGGCCATCATCATGGCCATCATGTGTCAGGGCTCCGTCCTGTACGAGCCGATGGAGCAGGCCTGGCTGATCAATTTCCGCGAGTACTTTGCTCGGGAGTTGGCAGCACTTGCGGAAATGCAGCGCAATGGCCTGGTTCAGCTATCCGACGAGGGCTTCAAGGTCACGGGCCTGGGCTGGTTTTTTGTGCGCGGAGTAGCCATGCTGTTTGATCGATATTTGCAGGCCGACCGAAACCGCGCGCGCTTTTCACGCATCATCTAGCGCATGTTGTTTTCGCTGGTCTGGACTGCTTTGATCATGGGGCTCGTGGGTGGGCCCCATTGTCTTGTGATGTGCGCTGCACCTTGCAGCGTCGTGACGGGTGCAAGGCCTGCCAGCGACGGCCAGGTCATCGCCTTGCACGGCCTGCAAAAACGCCAATGGCTGCGTACCAGTCTGTTTCATCTGGGACGCATTGCTGGTTATGCCCTGCTGGGCGGAGTGGCGGCCGTGGCCATGGAGAGTCTGGCCTGGCTGACCAGCCAGACAACGGCCTTGCAGAAGCTCTGGACGCTGATGCATGTCGCGGTTATGGCCTGGGGTCTGGCCATGCTGGTGCAGGCGCGACAACCGGTCTGGCTGGAGCAGGCTGGGCGCTCTGTCTGGACCAGGGTCCAGCCCTGGGTCGTCGCCCCGGGAGGGAGTCTGGCCGCAGGCTTTGCCTGGGCCCTGATGCCTTGCGGTTTGCTGTATTCGGCAGTGCTGGTGGCCGCGCTGAGTGGCGGAGTCTGGCAAGGTGCTCTGTCAATGGCAGCCTTTGCCGTTGGCGGCGCCGTGTGGTTGCTGGCGGGCCCCTGGTTGTGGCAGCTGGGGCAGTCGCATCTCAATGCTTTGCGGGCGCGCTGGGGCACCAGAATTGCGGGTTTGATGCTGATTGGTGTTGCGAGTTGGGCTTTGTGGATGGATCTGGTCTACAAACCCGGCCTTTGGTGCCGATAAGTCACACAGGAGGGGAATGTTGGTGCAGTTTGCATCCCAACAGACCCTAGTCATGGTTGAGCAGTCATGGAACTGCGGAATAATGTCTCATCTTGTGTGTAGCGCTCAAAGTGAATCGTTTCGTTGCTATTGATATCGGACAATTGCGAATTGGCATGTATGTCCATCTGGAGACTGGCTGGTTGCGCCACCCGTTTCCCGTCAGCAGCTTCAAGATTGTCAATGACGAGCAGTTGCAGACGCTCAGGACCCTGAAGCTCAAGGCCGTACAGGTTGATCTCTCCAGAAGCGATCTGGTGGAGGCTGTCACGCCTTCCGTCGCGCCACCTCGGCCTGCTGCGAGCCATCCAGACAGCGATGCGCATGCCTGGCGCGACAGCATTCTGGGTGTGCAGTCCCGGTTTCTGGGTGCGGTTTCCGTATTTGACGATGTTCAGGCCCTGCTGCCTGCCAACCCCGAGCGCGCACGCGCCACGACCGATAGGCTGGTTGCACAGCAAGTCATCAAACTGGCTCAGGCTCGTGATCTGAGCTTGCATCTGCTCGCGGATACGGGCGGTGCCACATTCGGTGTTCATGGAGTGAACGTTTCCGTGCTGAGCCTGTTGCTGGGCAAGACGCTGGGCTTGCGCAACGATGTGCTGCAGGATCTGGGCACTGCCGCGTTGCTGCATGACATCGGCAAGCAGGGGCTGGAGATTTCCGCGTCGGCCAATGCACTGAATCAAGGCACGGATCGCATGCCGCTGCGAGAGACCACCTATGCGCGGCATGTCGGAGAGTCGGTGGCGTTGGCTCTGTCCATGGGCTATCCTCCTTCGGTCACGACAGCCATCGCCCAGCACCATGAGTGGGCTGATGGATCGGGCTTTCCGCTTGGCCTGTTGGCGACCGATATGGATATCGCTGGACAGATACTGGCGCTGGCCAACAATTTCGAGCGTTTGTGCAATCTGCCACTGCAAGGCAACGAAATGACGCCCCATGAAGCCATGGCCGTACTGTATGGGCAGTATCGCCAGCGTTATGCACCTGAGGTGCTCAAGGCATTCGTGCAGACTCTGGGTGTCTATCCGCCGGGGTCCTTGGTGGAGCTCAGCGACGGGCGCATGGGCGTGGTGGTGTCTGTCAATACCAGCCAGTCTCTCAAGCCGCAGGTGCTGACCTATGACACGCAGACGGCGCAGAAGCTGCGGTTCGTCGATTTGCTTGAATATGTGGGTTTGGGGATTCGTCGCGGTTTGACGCGTAATCAGCTATCGCGCAACGCGCTGGAAGCTTTGCAGCCACAACGGCGTCTTTGCTATTTTTTTGACAGTTCTGCAGCACCTGCTGTCGAGAAAGATCTCGCGTGACCATGCCGCAGAGTTTTCTGATCGACCCGCTGCTCGCTGCCATGCTCGATGGCTTGCAGGAGGCCGTCTGGCTGCTTGATTCTCAGAGCCTGCGCGTGCTTCATGCCAATGCGGCCAGCACTCATCTCACAGGTTACACCCCTGAGCAGGCACGGGAGCAGTATGTCGATGTGCTGTGCGCCTCCCTGGTGCAGAAGGCGTTCTGGCAGGATGCTTCTAATTGGGTGGGCGGCGCGAAATTTCTCACGGAGATCTGCAGGGCGGATGGATCGTTGACGGCCGTGGAGATGGGGGTTGGCTCCATCGCCCAGAATCCGCGCTGGTTGTTGCTCACCATGCTCGACCGCAGCGAGCAGTTGCGGCATGAAAGCGAGCTGGACATGCTGCTTGCGGAGTTACGGGCGACGCTGGAGTCCACCGCAGACGGCATGCTGGTCTGCGATCTGCGCGGCGGCATTCGCGCCTTCAACCATCGTTTCGCAGAGCTGTGGCAACTGCCCGAATCCCTGCTCGTGCAACGTGACGACGAGGCCATCTTCGCCCATCTCGAAGCGCAGACCATCAGCAGCGAGAGCCAGTTCACGCTGTTGCAGGAGGCGCAGGATCTGTCGGCACCCGAGACCTCAGAGGTGCTGCAACTGCTAAGCGGCCGGGTGCTGGAGCGTCGTTCCGTGCCTCAGCTCAGTCGCGGTGTGGCGATAGGGCGGATCTATTCCTACCGGGATATCACGGCGGAATCCAGTTCAGCAACCGAGCTGCGTCTCGCGGCGCGCGTGTTCGAGTCCAGCCTGGACGGCATCTTCATAGCCGATGCCGCGGGCGTTATTGTGCAGATCAATCCGGCGGGCGTGCAGCTGTTGCATGGAAGGTCGGTGCTGGGTCTTGCCGCCTGGGCGCTGTTCGAGTCCGAAGGCGGCCCTGTTTCCGATCTGCTGGAGCTGGCATCCGCGCGCTGGGATGCGGGCAGTTTCTGGGAGGGCAATCTTTGGCTCAAGCAGAGCGACGGTCAGCGTTGCGCGGTCTGGCTGTCCTGGGTGGCATTGCGTGACGGCTATGGTCGTCTGGTGCAGAGCATTGGCTTCATGCGCGACATGACCATGCAGCGCAGTGCACAAAAACAGATCGAGCAGCTTGCCTATAGCGATGCCCTCACCGGACTGCCCAACCGCCTGAGCTTGAGCCGTCACGTGCAGGCCGCCATCACTGCTGCGCGCTTTACGCAGCAGCCTTTCAGCATTCTGTTTCTGGATCTGGACCGTTTCAAGATCATCAACGACTCTCTTGGTCATGACTTTGGCGATCGGGTGCTCAAGCTGGTTGCTCAGCGGCTGGGCGGATTGCTTCGTCCTGCCGACGTGCTGTGTCGCCAGGGAGGGGACGAGTTCGTGCTCTATCTGCACGACTGTACCGGAGAGGGCGCCTCGGCCGTGGCAGCCCGCATTCTCGAAGAGATGCGTCAGCCCTTCATGCTCGACGGCCTGGGTTTTTCCGTGCAATGCAGCATTGGCGCGGCGCAGTTCCCTGCAGATGGGTTGACGCTGGACGAGCTGATTCGTCAGGCCGATATCGCCATGTATCGCGTCAAGGAGCGCGGACGCGGCAATTTCAGCTTCTACCAGCCGCAGATGAGTGCAGGCCTGCTCTCGCGCATGAAGCTGGAGCACGCCATGCGGCAGGCTCTGGACAAGGGGCATATGGCCGTGCATTTCCAGCCCCAGGTTCATATCCGTTCGGGTCGCATTGTGGCGGCAGAGGCTTTGCTGCGCTGGACGGATCCTGAGCTGGGCGTGATCTCTCCGGCGGCCTTCATTCCGCTGGCCGAAGAGTCCGGTTATGTGGTTGCGCTGGATGCCTGGGTGCTGGAGCAGTCGGTCCAGGAGGCCGCGCGCTGGCTGGCCATGGGCAAGCCCATCAAGGTGTCGGTCAATGTCTCGGCACTGGAGTTCAGGCAGCCGGACTTTGTGGATCGCCTCAAGCGCGTGCTGGAAGCCAGCGGCTTGCCGGCCCAGTGGCTGGAGCTCGAATTGACTGAGAGCATCCTGCTGCAGGAAGCGCAGGAAATGGCCTTGCGTGTGCACCAGATTGCAGAGCTGGGCGTGGGCCTAGTGATTGATGACTTCGGCACCGGCTATTCGAGCCTGGCCTATTTGAAAAAACTGCCGATCTCCAAGATCAAGATCGACCAGAGCTTTGTGCGCGGCCTGCCTCACGACGCGGGAGACAAGGCCATCGTGGGCGCCATCATCAGCATGGGGCAGGCCCTGGGCGTGGAACTGGTGGCCGAGGGTGTGGAAACTCAAGAGCAGTGCCAGGCCATAGAGCAACTGCAGGGTGACTACTTCCAGGGCTATCTGTGCTCGCCGGCCTTGCCCGCCGAGCAGTTCAGAAAGCGCCTGGAGCAAGGCGCATCCGAGCAGGCATCCTGCACGCAGCCATATTCGCCGGACGAAGATGGCAGCGGTATTCATATTGCAGGTCTGCAATAGACGCAGGGCATGCGTTTGCGCCAGGTTGTCCATCGTCTGATTTGACGATGCGCAGTCTGTGCAGGCTCGGCAAGATCAGGACATTTCTTGGGCCGACTGCTGGGCACCTACAACAATGAACAATGCGTGCAGAGTTGAGTAACTGTGCAGTGCTGATGGGCCGGACTTTTTTGAGATAGCCAATGCCCAAAAGCGAATACGCAAGTTTTGACTTCTATAACTACCGCTCGGCCGCTCTTGAGGCCGTCAATGGCTTTTCTGTAGACTTGTCGGCAACGAGGCCCGCTGAGTCCGGTGCAACTGGATCGCTGGATGAAACTTCGCTCATCAGCACCGACGCCATGAGTCAGCTGATTGCAGCGCTGTACGAGTCCGCCATGGCTCCGCAGCACTGGAAGGTTTTTCTGGAGCTACTGCGTTCCTGTGCCAATGGCAACTATGCCTCGCTCGTGGTGCGTGACCCCCATGGTGAGAATGTGGGCTGGGTAATTTCGGCAACCGGAGGCCGCTCCGAGGTCATTCCCTACGACCCCTATGCGCAGTGGAGTCCGTTTCTCGGCATTGCCAAGGACCAGGTACTTACCTTGCGGGATGTGATGACGGAGTCCGAATGGCATTCCTGCCGCTACTACACCGACTGGTGCAAGGGGGTGGACATTGAGCACATTCTGGCCGTGGACGTCATGACCGATAACGGCTGCTCCTATGGCTGGCGTATCACGCGCCCTGCGAGCGCCGGTGCATTCGAATCACGGCAGCTGGACCTGGTGCGAATGCTGGTGCCTCACCTCAAGCGGGTGCTGAACATGCAGCTGAATCTGCACCGCGACCGGCAGGTCATATCGCTATATGGGCGTGCCACTGCGCAGCTGATGATGGGGGTGGTCATTCTCGATCAGGCCGGAAAAATGATAGAGGCCAACCCAGCGGCGACAACCATTCTGAATCTGGGCGATGGCATACGGGTCAACAACGGAGCGCTCGAAGCCGTCTATGCGAATGACAATCGCAAGCTGCAGCGTCTGATCCGCGATGCCTTGCTTTCGCCCAGGCTGGAGCGGGCTTCGATGACGGAGGGTATGTCCATCACCCGCCAGTCCGGTCAGCTGAACTGGGGTGTGGTGGTACAGAGCATCTCTGCCGATGAATGGACTGAAGGCAAGCAGCGTCCCAGCGTGGCGGTCTTTCTGCGCGATACGACGGGCAAGGCAGAGCCGCCCGTCAAGCTCACGCAGCAGCTCTTTCATCTGACTCCTGCCGAAACCGCAGTGGCCACGCATTTGAGCAATGGCATGTCTTTGGAAGAGGCGGCGCAGGCTCTGGGCATCAAACCCAATACCGCGCGCGCCCATCTGCGTTCCATTTTTTCCAAGACCGGGGTTCGCCGTCAGACAGAGTTGGTGCGACTATTTCTCAATAGCGTGGCCTGGCTCGGCAATCAATGATTCCGGCCCGGACCCGCAAGCCTATCGACGAAGCCGCTTCTTGGCGGATGTCCAGAGGAATATGAATCCGGAAGTCCTAAGCTGCAGGTCTGTTTCGCTGCTGAAGGGTTTCATCGGAACTATCCGGGTAAATAACTCCCGATACATGAACTCGATCGCGCCCCGCATTTTTGGCTTGATAGAGCAGCTGATCAGCTTCCTTCAGAGCTTGCTCAAGCTGGAATGACTTGGTGATCGAAGAGATGCCAAAGCTCATGCTCAGTTTTGGGCCTGATGGAAGAACCGGATTCTTGGACCCGAGGTCACGTTGGATGCGCTGGGCAATCAGCTCTGCGTCGGATGGTGTTATGTCGGTCAAGAGCATCACAAACTCTTCGCCGCCGAATCGGGCTACCAGATCCTGCTCACGCACATTGTTTTGCAAGGTCGCGGAGACAAGCTGCAGCACTTTGTCACCACGTTCGTGACCCCAGGCATCGTTGATGCGTTTGAAGTGGTCTATATCGCAGGCCAGCACGGCCATGGGGTAGAGCCTCGGATCATCCAGTCGCTTCTGGGCATGCTCCTGAAAAGAGCGCCGATTCAGTATCTGGGTCAAGGCATCAAAGTCACGTTCCTTGCGCAGCTTGTCTACGGTTTCCTTCACTGCAATCGCGGTCATCACCACGGTGAAAAGCAGCGAGAAGTTGAGAATGCTCACCAGCGTCAGAATCCAATAGGGCGATCTGGGCAGGGAGCGCAGATCCGAGTATCCGAGCAGCCAGATCAGGGCGGGCCGAGTGAAGGTGTAGGCAGTGAAGATGATGCTCAGCCAGAGCAGTGATCGATCGAGCCAGTCAAACGAGTTCTTCCTCGAGCACACCTGCAGTATGGGCAGCAGCAGAACAAGACCGGAGCCTATGCTGAAAGAGCTCACCCGGGCCCATACGTTGGGTTCGACCCGGCTGAACTGATACAACGCAGCCAAGGTCGCGATGGCTATCAGCGATACCGCATATGGCTGGGTCGATACACGCCACCTCTCTGACCAACTTTTGGCAAGACACCAGGCACTCAGCAGGTAGAAGCTGCCGATGTGCAAGGCGTAGTGATTGAGTTCATCCAGGGGCAGCAGGCTTTGCACACCGAGAGGCAGGGCGGTGAGCGAATAGGCGCAAGCTTGCCAGAGCAGAAAGCGCTGAGATCTTTGAGCGAGCCAGGCGATGATCAATATGGCTGCGAGAGCCAGTATTGCCAGTGATGGCGTCAGAATCAGGAGGAAGTCGTTGTTCGCGAACATCTGACCAGAGCCTTCTCGACCAAAGATCGAAACGCAGCAGCATTGCCTGCTCTCCAAATACAAAGCGACAGGCGACAGTCGCCATTAATACAGCTTGATATGTGACTTCACAAGCTATCGCAATGCCTATTGCCGATCCGTGCCATCTGGACCCTGGGTACAGATGGCTGTCAATGTGGCCGCAGAGGGGAACGAGCTTCGGGTTCAGAAGGGCCTCTGTACAAAAAAGCACGCTTGGCCATGGGCGGTCGGAGTGGGAAAATACTGTGATAAGTCTCTTTGTCGGGTTCGAGATGCCCTTGTTTCGTACCGCTGCGTTGACCTGTTTGGCGATGGCTGCCTTTGCGGCCAATTCACTTTTGTGTCGGCTGGCGCTGCAATCCCACTCTATTGATGCGGCAAGCTTTACGGCGGTGCGTCTGGCTTCAGGCGCAGCAATATTGGCGTTGGTGGTGGGCTTGAGGCGAGCCTCCTGCGTTGGCGTAGGCAACTGGTGGTCGGCCGGGTTTTTGTTCGCTTATGCCGCAGCTTTCTCATTCGCCTATGGGAGTCTTTCGGCTGCGGCTGGCGCTCTGCTACTGTTTGGGGCGGTACAGGCAACGATGGTGGGTGTCGGCCTTTACCGCGGCGAGAAACTTGCACCACGGCAGTGGGGCGGTCTGATGCTGGCCTTTGGCGGCTTAGTGGTGCTGCTGCGCCCCGGACTATCGGCACCGCCGCTGGGCGCGGCTCTGCTCATGATTTTCGCTGGAGTTTCCTGGGGTCTGTACTCCTTGCGTGGCAAGGGGGCTACTGACCCGATTGGTGTGACGGCAGGCAATTTTCTTCGGACCGTACCGTTTGTCTTGCTGCTGCCTCTGTTGATGCAGGACCAAGCCTCATTGAGCTCTGCGGGACTGGCATATGCGTTGTGCTCCGGGATGCTGACCTCGGGGCTGGGATACGTCGCGTGGTATGCCGCACTGCCTCATCTGAAGGCGGGAGCTGCGGCATCCGTACAGCTCAGTGTTCCGTTGTTGGCAGCCGTCAGTGCTGTTTCCTTGCTCGGAGAGCCTTGGACCATGCGGTTGACACTGGCCGGTGCCGCCATTCTGGGCGGAATTGCATTGGTGATGGTTTCTTCCCCGATCGGTGGAGCTGTTCCAGCAGCGAAGTAGCTGCTTATTTTTGCAGGCCGATGTGGCGCCAGACCGACCTCCGGTCGGCTCCTGCAGATGCTCTTGGAGATGGAAGCTCCAGAAACAAAAAAGCCACCGGTCAGGTGGCCTGTGCTTGTTGAGGGGGACTGCTTAGAAGGCGTCGACGCTGTATTCACCTTCGGGTGGGTTCTGGGACAGCATGCTCAGAACTTCTTCCGGGGAACGCGGATCAGGCATCGGCGTCATGATCTCTTGATTCGTCGCTTTGAGTTCTGGATAGGCGGCGTACAGGTAGGTCATGGCTACTCCTTGAAGAGGTGGATAGAAGCTATTTACTTCTTTTTAACGCCCGATGATGTCAGTTGGTTGACAGAAATGTAAGCGTGGAACGGTGCTTGCATACATGCGCGGGAACTGCATGGCTCTTTCGTCCATCCATCTGTCATATCTTCTGATGCTCAGACATGTGCTCTGCAGTCTCCTTGCTTGGAAAGATGGCTTCTTTGCAGGGTTGAGAGACCTGGGCAGCTCCCGGTAGATGGTGAGCGCCCATGTCTCATGGCTTCAGGGCTTCAAAAAGCAAAGCGCTCGATTCGCGGGCTGGTGTACGCATTAGGTAGGCAAAGCGGCCGTTCAACAAGAATTTACAAACGGCATGTGCAGCAGGAATAGCCTGAAAGACTCCAATTTTTCAAGGAGTTGCTATGAAAGCGCTTTTTTTGGTGGTGGCGGTCGCCAGCATGCTGGCAGCTTGCTCCATGATGCCGGGGCGCGATGCAGGCTCCAACGCCCAGCAGGCCATGGGAAGCGGTGATATGCGTTACGAATGGGGACGTGGGGCATATCAGGGGCCGGGAACCACGGCGCTATGGTCCGGCGGGGATGACACTTCCGGAGGCCTTGGCTGGCGCCGCGATTAGAGGCAAGGTCACAGCTGCCGCAGCCATGGGGGCGCCGCCATCACATGCTTGGAACTTGAGACCATTTCTTCAGACACGGCATGTCCAGACCGCCAATGCCGAATGCCTGGGTGAGTTGACCAGTCCTAATCGCTGACTGCAGCGCTGGACAGCAGATCGATCAACAGTCTCGCTGCGGGGGCGATATAGCTTTGCTCGCGGTATGTGACAACAAGTCGCCGGGTCATCGTGGTTTCCTTGATGGGCACTTCGCGCAGCCGGGATGCTGCAGGCGAACTCTCCAGGTGATGGCGCGAGATGAAGCTGAGCAGCTTGGTCTCGGCGATCAGTGTGGGCAGCATCAAAAGCATGGTGCTTTCCACCTGCACTTGAGGGCGAGGCAGGCGTTTGCGGTCAAACGCGTGATCAAGCCAGTCTCTGGTAGGAGCTCCAGGAGGTTGCAGCACCCAGCGGTATGCCGTCAGATCGCGCAAGGTTGCTTGCATGCCGTGTATTTCATGCTCCGCACTGGCAGCCACGACGATGGTGTCCGAGGTCAGCACCTGTGAAATGTAGCCAGGCTCATCCGGGCCTTCAGTGCCCACCAGCAAGTCAATCATCCCTGCCTGCAGTTGCGGGCGCAGCGTATCAACCAGGCCCACCACGGTTCGCAAGGTGACTTCCGGAGCCTGGGCCATGAGTTGGCGTGCAGCTTTCGGCAACAGAAATTGCGCTGCGGTAGGCACGATGCCCACGCGAATATGGCCGCGCAGGCCGAGTGCCATGTCTGCGATTTCCCGCTTGGCATCCTCGGCGTCAAAGCGCAGGCGCTGCGCCCATTTGAGCAAAACCTGGCCGGCGGCCGTCAAACGGATGCCGCGACCTGATTTTTCGAACAAGGGGGCGCCGCACTCCGCTTCCAGCCTGCGGATACAGCTCGTCAAAGCCGGCTGGGTGCGGTGCAGGCGTTCTGTGGCCTGCCCGATATGTTCGAGCTCTGCAATGGTTTCGAAGTAGCGAAGATCACGCAGGTCCATAGCAAAAGCAAGATTGATGTATTTGAAAAAATTATCGATTGGACTGTATCTTTTGCCGCGTCAATACTCAAGCACATCACAAAAAAGCCGGCGCTGTGGCCGGCAATCCATTGGAGACAACATGTTGCTGAACCGCCGTACTTTGGTCGCTTTCTTTGCTCTCGCTGCTGCAACCTCGTACGCACAAACTTATCCCAATCGTCCCATCCGAGTCGTCGTTCCCTTCCCCGCAGGAGGAGGGACGGACATCATTGCTCGCGAGGTCACGCAAAAAGTGACCAGCGCCACGGGCTGGGTCTTTGTGGTGGAGAACAAGCCCGGTGCCGCTGGCAACATGGGCGTGGACATGGTTGTCAAAGCGCCTGCTGATGGCTACACCCTGGTGCTGGGACAGTCCAGCAACCTGGCAATCAGTCCCGCCTTGTACGCCAAGATGCCTTATGACGCGGTCAAGGACCTCGCACCCGTCGTGCAGGTTGCGAATGCGCCCTTTGTGCTGGTCACGGGCACCAGTGCACCGTACAAGACACTCGCCGATGTGGTGAAAGCGGCCAAGGCCAAACCCAGGCATCTCAATTTTGCCTCTCCCGGCAATGGCACGGTGGCGCATCTCACCGGTGAGCTGCTGCAGTCGGCCGCTGGTATCAAGATGCAGCACGTGCCCTACAAAGGCGCGGCTCAGGCATTGACCGATGTAGTCAGCGGAAATGTGGATCTGTACCTGGGGTCCGTACCGACGTTGATTGGTCAGATCCGGCAAGGCAAGATGCGTTCTCTGGCCGTGACGTCTGCGAAGCGGGTGGATGACCTGCCCGAAGTGCCAAGCATCAACGAATCTGGCTACAAAGGCTTTGATGCCGTGACATGGTTTGGATTGCTTGCGCCTGCCGGCACTTCCAAGGATGTGATCGCCAAGCTCAACAGCGAATTCAACAAGGCCTTGAGTCAGTCGGACCTGCGCAAAAAGCTCAGCGATCAAGGCGCCATCCCTGTCGGGGGCAGCCCCGAGCAGTTTTCCTCTCTGATCAAAGAAGACATCGTGCGCTGGGGCCAGGTGGTCAAGCAGTCCGGCGCGCGCATCGACTGACCGACCGATTCGGTTTCCTCTTTCCTTCTCACCCCTCAATCGGCCGGAATGCACCGGCCCCCCTGGAGATTCTTATGAGTCAAGCCGCTGCATTGCCTGATGTGGTTCGCAATATAGAGCGTGTGGATGCACAAGTGGTTGCGCAGGCAGCCCAATTTCCTTCGTCAATCCTGGCCGATGTGGCCGGCCGCCGTGGCGGGCTGCATGGTCGGATTGCGCCGTTAGCTCCCGGCATGCGCTTTGCAGGGCCGGCCATCACCGTCGAGGTGCGCCCAGGCGACAACCTGATGATTCATGCTGCCATGGCAGTGGCGCAGCCCGGGGATGTCATTGTGGTGGATGGCAAGGGCGACCTCTCCAGCGCACTAATGGGAGAGATCATGTCGCAGCAATGCATGGCTCTGGGCATTGCCGCCGTGGTGATTGACGGCGCAGTACGTGACAGCGAGGCCATCCGCGAACTGGGCTTTCCCATGTACGCTGCCGGCCTGAACCCGAATGGGCCGACCAAGTTTGTACCAGGTCGTCTGAATCATCCCATCTGCATTGGCGGCGTGACGGTGTGCCCGGGTGACCTGGTGGTGGGTGATGCCGATGGTGTGACTGTCATTGAGCGCACCAAGGCGGCGGCGATGCTGCCGCTGGCCGTCAACAAGGTGGCAGCGGAAACCAAGCGCATTGCCGACATTCGCAACCGCAAAGCACTGGCACCGGCATGGCTGGATGCTTCGCTGCGCTCTGCTGGCGTGATCCGGGAAGGAGAAACACTGTGACTAAGCGGCCGGTCTTTTTGGTGACGGGCGCAGACCTTGCGCCTCAGGCCCTGGCGTTGCTGGCCGACTTCGACATGGTGTATGCGGGAAGGACGCCCACCGAAGACGATGTGGTGCGCCTGTGCAAACAGCATGACCCGGTGGGAATCATCGTGCGCTACAGCAAGGTGGGAGCACAGGCCATGGATGCGGCACCCAGCCTGAGGGTGATTTCCAAGCATGGCAGTGGGACGGACACCATAGACAAACAGGCTGCCGCCCAGCGCGGCATTCAGGTCGTCGCTGCAGTGGGTGCCAATGCAGCGGCCGTGGCGGAGCAGGCGCTGGCGCTGATGCTGGCCTGCGCCAAGTCGGTGATTCAGCTTGATCAACGCATGCGCGCAGGTCATTGGGACAAGGCCACACACAAGAATGTGGAGCTTGAAGGGCGTACTGTCGGCGTCGTGGGCTTGGGGGCCATCGGGCTGCGCTTTGCCAAAGTGGCAAATGCCATGGGCATGCGGGTGCTGGGCTTCGATCCTTATGCCCAGAACCTGCCGACCTTTGTGCAGCGGGCAGACTGGAGCAACATTCTGAGTGAATCGGATGTCATTTCTCTGCATTGCCCATTGACGAATGAGAATGCCCATCTGCTCAATGCCAGCAGCCTGGCTGCGTGCAAATCGGGTGTTCTCATTGTGAACACAGCCAGGGGGGGCTTGATTGATGAGCAGGCCTTGCTGGAAGCAGTGAGGAACGGTCGGGTAGGGGCTGCAGGCCTGGACAGCTTCGCGATAGAACCCATGGCGCATCCGCACCTGTTTTGCGAAGAGCCGCGTATCGTGCTGAGTCCCCATATTGGCGGAATCACGGCCGATGCCTATATCAAGATGGGCGTTGCAGCTGCACACAATGCGCTGCAAATCTTGAGAGCCTAGGTCAAGCAGTCAGCTTGCTTTGGCCCTGATCGAAGGACAGTCTGGTCTCTGGCAATTGGGTCACGGAAGAGGAGAGCACGCTGTGAACTGCCGCCACAGCGCTTCCCGATGCGAGAGCAGAATCAGACTGCCCGGAAGTCCACCAGATCTCAGGGCCGGCCTTGGGGTTCAAGGCATGGAGCTCGTGGCGCAGGAGGGGCATGCGTGGCTAGACCCTGCTGTGCCAGACACTGCAACGGGCTCTCTACCAAAGAACGATCTGCGAGCAGCGGAACAGCGACAGCTTGCGCCCCTTGTCATCGAACACGGTAGCCGACCACACCTGTGTTGTCCGTCCCAGATGCTCTGCCACGGCCTCCACCTGCAAGACGCCTTGTTTTGCGGTACCGAGGAAGTTGGATTTCAACTCCAGTGTGGTGAATCCTTTGGCGCCCTCGGGCAGATGCGCCAAGGTCGCATAGCCGGCGCAGGTGTCGGCCAGCATTACCTGTGTGGCAGCATGCAGGAATCCGTTGGGGGCCATCATCCATGGCGCAATGGTCAGCTCCATGGTCATGCGGCCTTCGTCAATGGTCAGCGGGCGTGCGCCAAAGGTATCGGGCAGCGTTCCCCGCTGGCGTTCAAACAGACTGTTCAGGGTTTCGGTGGTGCGGAGCATCATGGCTTCCTTGAGTGGAGTTGGATTTCTGGTCTCGGCTGATCTGACTTCACGGTCTCTCCAGCACCGTGGCAATACCTTGTCCGCCGCCTATGCATTGGGTAGCCAGGGCATACCGCCCATGGTGCCGCGCAAGCAGGGCCGCTGCCTTGCCTGTGATGCGGGCACCCGTCGCACCGAGCGGATGGCCGATGGCCAGCCCACCGCCATCCATATTCACGACGGACATGTCCAGGCCAAGGTCTCGGATGCAGGCCAGCGCCTGCGATGAAAAGGCTTCGTTGATCTCGATCACGTCCAGATCGGCCACCGTGAGGCCTGCACGGGCCAGCGCCTTGCGCGTGGCCGGGATCGGCCCTATGCCCATGATCGCCGGATCCACCCCTATGGTCGCGAAGCTGCGGATGCGTGCCAGTGCCTGAAGACCATGGCGCTGTGCAAAATCATCGCTGGTGACCAGCACGGCAGCAGCGCCATCGGTCAACGGCGACGAGGCGCCCGCAGTGACCATGCCATCAGGTCGGAAGGCTGGCTTGAGCGTTTGCAGGGCTTCCAGCGTGGTGGCCGGGCGTATGCAGCCATCGCTGTCCACCAGCTCTCCGCCTGGCAAGGGGATGGGGATGATTTCGTCGGCCAGTCGTCCCTCATCGCGGGCCGCTGCGGCCTTCAGATGGGATTGCAGTGCCAGTAGCTCCTGGTCGGCTCGGCTCACGTTCCAGCGCTGGGCCACGTTCTCCGCTGTTTCGCCCATGGATATATAGGCGTTGCTGCTTGCCTGCAACTCGGGGTTGGGCGAGAAGTTGAAGCCGCCCTGCGGCACCATCGTCATCGACTCCACGCCCACGCAGACAAAGGCATCGCCCATGCCGGCCTCTATCTGCGCTGCAGCGATGTGCACCGCCTGCATTGACGATCCACAAAAGCGATTCACAGTCATGCCGCCCACAGTCTCGGGCAGGCCGGCCAGCAGGCCGACTATGCGTGCCAGATTGTTGCCCTGGGCAGCCTCCGGGTAGGCGCAGCCCAGAATCACATCCTCCAATAGACCGGGATCCAGGTCGATGCGCTGCAGCAGGCCCTGAACCACCTGGGCTGCCAGCGTGTCGGGCCGCACGTCGGCTAGGCGGCCCTTGCGGGCGAAGTGGAACGGTGAGCGCGCATATGCGGCGATAACGGCTTTCATGGCAGGGGCTCCTTGTACTAATCAGTGCGCAACGGCATAGCGCTGGGCAACGGTATTGCTGGACAGCTGGCCTGTCATGGCGCGGCGCGCAGCTTCATAGGCATCCCATTTCTCGCCGGCATGCAGTGAGGGGATAGTGACTTTCTCGCCACGTGCAAAGCCCAGCAGAGCTGCATCGACCAGGTCTTCAGCGCTCATCACGATGCGCGCATCGAGGTTCTCCACCGGCAGACCCCCAGCAGCCCAGAAGTCCGTTGCCGTGGCTCCGGGCAGCACGGCCTGTACCTGAACCCCTTTGTCGGCCAGCTCGTGCTGAAGCGACTGACTGAAAGCCAGCACGAAAGCCTTGCTGGCGCCGTAAACGCCGTTCAGGGTCTCGGGAGAGATAGCGACGATGGACGCTATGTTGATGATCGCCCCGTGGCCGCGAGTCACGAAGCCAGGAGCTGCTGCATAGGCCAGCCGCATAGGTGCCGTGACGTTCAGATCAATCATGCGGCTCATCTGTTCAACGTCGCTGTGCAGTAATGGCGTATGTGTGCCCATGCCGGCGTTGTTGACCAGCAGGGTGATGCTGGCGTCCGTGCGCAGCTGTTGTTCCACGCGCGCCAGCTCGGTTCGGTCATTCAGGTCCGTAGGCATGACTGCTACCGAGCGGCCGGTGCGCGTGCTGATGCTGCTAGCCAGGGCATTCAGTCGTTCGCGGTTGCGGGCGACCAGGATCAGGTCAAAGCCGCGTTGCGCGAGCCTTTCTGCATATAGCGCACCGATGCCGGACGATGCCCCGGTGACGAGTGCGGTACCCAGATGGGTTTGTGCCATGTTGAAGCTCCTCAAGGTTGATGGCTGTTGTCCATGGCTTGAATGGTGCGATATGCGGTGATTGTCGTAAATGACGTATATAGTTATGAAAAAGGACATGGAAGGAACTCCTGATGCATCGCATTGCCTACCTGCTGCCCGAGGGCTTTCAAGTCATGGCACTGGCCACCCAGGCCGTGTTCGAACTTGCCAACCTGATGCTGGAGCAGCCCTTCTATGCTGTGGAGACCTATGCGATGGGCGGTGTGGCTCATGCTTCGACAGGGCTTGTGTTACAGGCAAAGCCACTTTCGGCACACTGCAGGGCGGATACTTGGCTGGTTGCAGGCAAGCTCGCACAGCAGGACGTCGCCGCGGATCCCGAGCTGATCCGGTTGTTGAGCAAGGTGACGGCATCCGCGCGGCGTGTGGCGGGCCTGTGCACGGGGGCCTTCCTGCTGGCCGAAGCCGGTCTGCTCGACGGGCGCCGCGCCACCACGCACTGGTATTGGGCCGAGGTCTTGCAGCAGCGCTGCTCACGGGCCCAGATTGAAGCCGATCGCATCTACATCGCCGACGGACCGATCTGGACCTCTGCAGGCATGACGGCAGAGATTGACCTGGCGTTGGCGTTGGTGGAGCAAGATCTGGGTGCCAAGGTCGCACGATCGGTGGCGCACCGCCTGGTCATGCACCAGCGCCGCTCGGGCGGGCAGTCGCAGCACTCGGAGATGCTCAGGCTGACACCCAGGTCAGACCGTATACAGCAGGCGTTGGAGCATGCCCGGCGCAATCTTTCTCAGTCACTGAGCGTGGAGGCGCTCGCGGAGGCCGCCAATTTGAGTCCGCGCCAGTTCAGCCGGGTGTTCACAGCCGAGACCGGTCAATCCCCCGCCAAGGCGGTTGAGGGCCTGAGGCTCGAGGCCGCAAGGCTGATGCTCGAAGGCAGCCGACACCCGCTGGAGGTGGTTGCGCAGGAGACGGGCTTTCGTGACCGCCGCCATATGCGAGAGGCTTTTCTGCGTGGCTTCGGCATGCCGCCGCAGGCCATACGGCGTGGGGCTCGGGCGCAGCCGTAAGACGTCTGCACACCTGGAGCGAAACGACTTGGCCAGCGTGGCAGGTGTTCCGCCTAGGCCTGCGGCCGCCACCTCGCTGACTGCCGACGTGCCCGTGGCAAACAGGTCTGCGGCTGTCTTTGGCGGCAAGGCGTATGGGCGGAGTCGACAACGATTGCCAGTCAAAGCTCTTGCGCCGAGCGTTCGGAGTCCTGCTGCCAAGGAGGTCGCAATCTGCAACTGCCGAAAATGGCGCCCGCTGCCCTTGTCGTTTTACGGGCCGGCCTGATTTCAAGGTGGACAGCCCGCTATGCGTGATTCTGCTGAAGAAAATTCGCCAGCATGCTTTGGGTTTCCGCGGGTGCCTCCATGGGCAGCATATGGCCGGCATTGATGGTCTTCAGCATCGACCCGCGGATGCCCTGGTGCAACTCCATGGACTCATCCAGGCTGCGCAAGCGGTCCTGCTCACCCGCAAGGATCAGGGTAGGACACTGGATCTCGCTCAGCCTGTCCGTGTCGCCTTCGCGGCGCAACAGCGCCTGGCGGCGAAAAGTGTCTCCGCCCAGGCGCACGCTCATTGCATGGATGCGGTCCACCAGTTGTTCATCCTGCTCCCGCTGTGGCGCCAATGATTGACGAATGGATCTCCGGTTCACGCCGGCAAAGGTCTTGGGAGCAGCCATGGCTGCATCGACCTTGCGCCGCGCTTGCAGCTCCGTGTCCCCGCGCGACGAGGTGGCGATAAGCACGAGTTGCCTGACCCGGTCCGGGGCAAGCCTTGTGATTTCACGTGCCACATAGCCTCCCATTGAGAAGCCGATCACGTCAAATGGACCGGCGGGGATCATGTCTATGGTGTGCTGTGCCATCTCCTCAATCGAGCCAGCGGAAGCGAGATCCGCATGGACGAGGGGGGCACGTGTTTGCAGAAATGGCCCGATGTCAGACCATAAGTCTTGATCGAGCATGAATCCTGGGATGAGGACGGTGGTCAATGAAGTTCCTTGATGATGTCAGGCATGGTCTGGCTCTTGGTGTCGTGCGATGCCTGTAGTGTCTGCGCGGCCGGGCCTGAGCACCATGCTCAGGTCCCATGCAAGACATGCAGCAGCATCAGCAGCAGCGGCATGGTCACCAGGGCCAGCAAGGTGGAAAGCGCGATGCCGGCGACCACTTCGTCCTGGGCGACCCGGTAGCGCTGAGTGAAGAGCAAGGCATTGGCGCCTACAGGCAAGGCTGAACAGATCAGCATCACACCCATGGCAGGACCGCGCAGCTGCAGCAGCCAGGCGCAGGCGAGAAACACCAGAGGATGCACCAGCGATTTGACCAGCGTGATACGCATTGCGGGGCGCCAGTGGGCACCGATCTTGGTGAAGGCCAGGGTGATGCCGACGAGCAGCAGCGCCATGGGACCCATGGCAGAGCCCAGCATCTTGAGCGAGGTATCGAGCACCTCAGGTAGGGGCCAGCCTGTCAGAGACCACAGCAGACCCGCCAGAATCGGCAGCGGCACAGGGTGGATGATGCTGTTGCGCACCGCCTGCCAGACCGTGCTCCCCAGGGATCGCCTGCCGTGGATGTCGTCCGTATGTTGCTCGCGAGAGGAGGCCAGCTCGAACACCATGGTCGCGGCCGTCAGCAGTACCAGAGCGTGCACCGAGATCAGGGTGAACAATGTCACCAGTCCCTGCTCGCCAAATGCCAGGCCCACGAGTGGCACGCCGATCATGGCCGCATTGCTGAACATGCTGGCTAAACCACGCGCCGCAGCCAATGTGTTGAAGCCATAGACCAACATTGTTGCCACGAACACGATAATGGCCGAAAGAAAGTACACGCCGATCGGTCGATAGTCCAGCTCGCCGACATGTACCTGCGCCATGGTGCGAAACAGCAGTGCTGGCAGCAGCAGCAGAAACACCAGATTGGACATATCCTTGACTGCTGTCTGTCGCACCAGTCCTGCACGTGCCACGCCAAACCCCGTACCGATCAATGCAATCACCGGTAGCAGTGCCGCTATCGCGGAACCATTCATTCAACTCTCCAACTAAACTGAGCCGCTGTCTGCGCGTACTCTCAGTGTGAGCACGTGCATTCCTCGGGCGCAGAGCTTAACTCTTCTTCTCACTGGTTCAGGGATCCTGCTTGCTTTGTTTGCCAAGCCCTGCTGCTCAGGCCATGTCAATCGGCGTCAAGCTTGGTACGGATGGACATCCACGAACGTGTTGTTGGTCGGGGTCGGAAGGCTTCTGGGTTTCGATGTTACGACTCGTTGAACCCATGTTCGAGTGGGCCCCCTGAACCCCAAGAATCACGCTCTACCTTCAGTAACAAAACCCTCGAGACTTGGCTTCGCAAGCCATGGTCATCGTCGAAAATAGACAGGGCTGGGCCGATCCTGGTATTTGGGCGCTGATGACGGTTGGAATGCCAGGTCGGCATGGCCGTCATCACGCAATCATTGAGAGAGAAGCACGGACACAAGCCATGCTGCGCAGCAAATTGGGAACACTGTTATTGGCCAGTGCCGCACTATCGTGCGCGGCTGGATTTGCTTTGGATGCGCGGGGCAGTATTGCTTACCTCGAACTTTGGCTGGCTTTGGCAGTCTTGTTGCTCCTCGGCGGCGCGGTTCTCATCGTCCTGGGGCAAAACGACTAGCCGGGGGCAACTTATTGTCCGTGCCAGCCATGTCCGTCGCATGACGCACACCCGGATATCGGTTATGGTGAGCAGCGTAAAACTCCAAGGAAGCTCCGATGCCCAAACCAAACTATCCCTTCGAAAAACGGCAACGCGAGTTGGAGAAGAAGAAAAAAAAGGAGGAGAAGGCTCAGCGCAAGGCGGCAGCCTCCGAATCCACTCCACCCAATGTGGAGCCCGAGGTGTTGCAGGACAACAAGTAAGTCAGAGATGGGTTCTACGCCGTCGTGATTGAGGACGCACCGCTGCATCCGTCCGATAGCTTTCAATACTCATATGCCTTGCACACGACGAGCTTTATGCAAGGAGTAAACCTGCCGGCAGCCTCTCATGTGCAATGCATGGGAAACAACCTCAGGCGCCTGCACGAGCACCCAGCCTGCATGCGCGCCTGATCCAGCCTGCTCGTACGGCATCGCTGGAGTTGACCACTGGGCCAAAGCTGTGCACGCGCACAGGTCTGATCCCGCTGAACTCCAGGATGGCCTGCTTCATTTGCCGGTGACCGGGTTGGCGCTGTACCCATCTGTAATACCACGGTGGGGAGTCCATGGTCACAAGGAGTTCGGCGGTGCGGCCTGTCAGCAGGCGATCCCACAACACGGAATTGGCTCGGTACTTGAAGGCGAACCCTGGAAGGAAGATGCGATCCAGAAAGCCCTTAAGCAGCGCCGGCAGTCCACCCCACCAGATGGGATAGACCCACACCAGATGCTGAGCCCAGGCAATGTCGACCTGTGCATCCCGCAGATCGGGTTCGAGCGGCTGAACATGCGCGTATCCATGACGCAGGACGGGATCGAAATACATTTCCCCAAGAGACAGCAGGCGTACTTCGGCTCCCGACTGGCGCGCGGCGTCGGCATAGGTGTGAGCCAGGTGTGAACATAGGCTTTGGGAAGAGGGCTGGCCGAGGATGATGAGGATGCGGCGTGACATGGCGATAGAGGCTCGCGGAGTTTGCAGGCCGCCAGCATCACCTTGCCCCGTGGGACAAAGTCAAGTGCCGGATCGGATGCGGAGCTTGTCTGGCACGGTGCACCCGCTCAAGTCCTCGCAGCTGGCCAATTCCACGCTCAGCGCCGCAAGAGCGGTGTCGGCAGCCTGCAGACGTACCAGCTCCTCGGCAATGGCTCGTCGCCGGGACTGGATCAGTGCCAGGACGGCTGCAGCGCCCGCGGCGGTGTCGATGGCGCGTAGTGGCTGAAGCGCAGCCAGGCGAAATCCCAGTGCCAACGCCTGGCGAATCCATTGCACGCGTTGCACATCCTCAGGGCCATAGCTGCGGTAGCTGCCCCTGCGTGTCACCGTGCCGAGCAAACCGTGGGCCTCGTAGAGTCGGAGAGCCTTGGGTGTGCAGCCTGTGAGTGCCGCGAGCTCACCGATGCGCATAACTGACTTCCGGGTACTTCCAGGAATGGCGGGTGCCTGCGCAAACGGCTGAGAGCTGAGGTGGCTTGCGTGTCTGAAGTCGCTTGGGCATGTTGCGGGTGCAGGTGCGTCGAGCCGGGCTTTGTCGGGGCATCGATTTCAGGGAGTGGCACCTGGAGCCTGGTGCAGTCAGCGCAAACCAAGGTCTGCTGCCGGAATGGCATCAGGCTATAGGGCAAGAAAAAGGCCCGCAATGCGGGCCAATCATCAATCCAGATTGCAAGTTGTTGATGCCTGACGTGACTATGTCTGATTTTCTAGGCCACGTTCATGGCTGTAGGCCAACTACATCAACAGCTTGTCGGTAAAGGTGTCTGCAAATGCCACCGGCTCGTCATCCTGAACCGGGGGTTCAGGTGGGCAAGAGCAACCTATCGTTGGGTTCATCTGACGCGAGACGATCACGCTCAATAGGTGATTTATCAAGCCCATGCTCGTTGAGCATTGGTTCAAGGAAATATAAAAACCGGCAGATTTGCAGACGGTTTTATTCTAGCGGGTATTGGCAGCCGTGGGCAGCTCATGACTGCTTTGTCGCCGAGGTTAACTGATCAAAGCAGCCTGGCGTCAGCATCCAGAGCCTGATCGAGCCTAAGCACCAGTTGCTCTGCCAGCTCCTGCTGACGCTGCAATTCGGCCTGGGCGGCGGCACTGACTTCGGAGGCCGCGCTTTGCTCCTGAGCGAGTGCCTGCATTTCAGCCTGGGCGTTGGCCATGTGGGCTTGCTGCGCATCGCGGTCGAGCACATCGAAAGCCATGTTGAGGGCTGCCAGCACTGCCACCCGCTCGCGTGAGCGAACCTTGCCGCTGTCGCGGATGCGGGTCATCGCCTCGTCCACGCGGCGAACGGCTTCCTGCACACGTTCTTCTTGACCATCGGGGCAGGTCAGCACGTAGCTTTGCTGCATGATTTGCACATCGATCTGCTTCATGGGCGTCAGTGGCGGGTCTGGTGATGGGGGTGACGGCTGTCACTCTCCCTGGTTGGCGGGCAGGCGTTCGATCAATGCATCGACGCGCGCACGTGCTGCCTGCAGGCGCAGACGCAGCAAATCGCGCTCTTGCGTCAGAGCGATGACCTGATCGGTGAGCAGGGTGTTGGTGCGCTGCAGTTCCTCGTGGCGCACCAGCAGACGCTCTACGCGCTCGGCAATGAGATCAAGAGAGGGCTGGGTGGTCATAGACTCTGCCATTGTAGGTCTTGCAGTCCGTGGGTGAGTATAAATGTGCAGGCAAATTCGCAGTTTGCGCCAGAGCACGGCCTGCTTGACTGTCGTAGTCGGGAAACTGCAATAGTTCTCTCAAAATCGTAGCGTGCTGCGCAAGTTCTGTGTGCCTCAAACGCAGGTTTAAGGTAAAAAATCGTCACCTGAACCGCGCAAGGCTACTTCGAATGAAGGATTTGCGCCGCGTAGCGCTCATTACAATGGGCGCCTGTTGGTGCTCGAGGCTGCTTTTCTGTGGTCTCAGTTCAACGGGAAGCAGGGAGGGGCTGGCCAGATGCACTGGCTCTCCGAACCTGCGCTGCCCCCGCAACGGTCGGCGAATGGAATGCTGCGGCATTCCGCCTTTTTCCCCATGGCCACTGGCGCTGCGCGCTGGGAAGGCCGGCAAGAGGATGATTCGCCTAGCCCGGATACCGGCCAACATGGGTTGCCTGCATTGTGTGCAGGTATGTTTGCTCAATGTCGGCGGGTAGGCTGGCATGGGCGTATTCAAGTGTGCTTTCCATGAGTCCGCAATCTTCGTCCCTGCGCCTGGCGCGGGTGGCTTCGCGCGCACGCGCCTCTTTTGTTCTTCGTCCCACCTTCCTGGCATCTGCGTTGGCCATGGCGTTTGCCGCACAGGCTCAGTCAGCTGCGCAGGCCGATGCGGTGCAGATGAAAGAAACCGTGGTCACCGCCAATCGCATCGAGCAGCCTTTGTCGGATCTGGTGGCCGATATGTCGGTGGTGGGCCGTGAAACGATTGAAACTGCGGGGGCCGTGGGTGTGGCCGATGTGCTCTCGCGTCTGCCGGGTGTGCAGATGGTGCGCAACGGCGGCGCCGGCTCGACCACCAGCGTTTATCTGCGCGGTGCCGACACGCGTTTCACTGCTGTCTATATCGATGGCGTGCGCGTGGACTCGCAGTCCACGGGCGGTGCCTCCTGGCAGGATATTCCGCTGGAAGCGATCGACCGTATTGAAGTGTTGCGAGGCCCGGCGGCGGCTGTTTATGGCTCGGACGCCATCGGCGGCGTGGTGCAGATCTTCACCAAAAAGGGCGAGGGCAAAGCCAAGCCCTATGTGGGCCTGGGCTGGGGCAGTCGTGGCACGGTGAAGGCTCAGGCCGGCGTCAGCGGCGGTGCCAGCGGCTGGGACTACAGCCTGGGTGTTTCACATGCCAGCAGCAACGGCTTCAATGCCAAGACCTCTGCAGGCTTCAATCCCGATGCCGATGGCTATCGCAGCAACGCCTTCAACGGCCGTGTCGGCTACCAGATCAACAGCAATCAACGTGTTGAGGCCACGGCTCTGACCAGCTACATGAATGCGGGTTATGACGCCACCGTCTCCAAGACCAGCCCCATGGCCGACGACCGCAGCATCTACAAGATGAATGCGGTAGGCCTGAACTGGCTGGCCAAGTGGAGCGACGTCTACAGCACGCGCCTTCAGTACACGCAGTCACGCGATTTCTACCAGACCAAGCCCAGTGTCTATGAAACCGACACACGTTTGCACAGCTATCTGTTCCAGAACGAGTGGCGGCTGGGAGCGCAGACCGTGACGGCCGCGCTGGAACGCCGTGAAGACAAGCTGGTCAACAACGGCCTGGATATTGGCAGCCGCAATCGCTCCCAGAACGCACTGGCGCTGGGTTATGGCCTGCATGCGGGCAAGCACACGCTGCAGCTCAACGCCCGCCATGACCGCGACAGCGAGTTCGGCGGCCACACCACGGGCAGTGCTGCGTATGGCTATGAGTTCATGCCCAACTGGCGCGCAACCGCATCGGCCGGCACTGCCTTTCGCGCACCTACGCTCTATCAGCGCTTCAGCCAATATGGCGATGCCAGCCTGTCGCCCGAAAAAGGCCGCAATGTGGAGCTGGGCCTGAAATGGGGCAAGGGCAGCGACAGCTTCTCGGCCACGCTTTATCGCAACAATGTCTCCAATCTCATCAACTATGTGGGTGGGACAGGCTCCTGTGCGGGCAATACCGGCCAATACGGCGGCTGCTATGCCAACGTGGCCAAGGCCCATTACGAAGGCATCACCCTGGCCGCCACCACCCGCTTGGGCATGGTGAACCTGCAAGGTTCGGTGGACTTCCAGGATCCGCGCGATACCGATAAGGATCTGCAACTGGCGCGCCGCTCCAAGCGCTACGCCAATCTGTCTGCCGACACCACGCTGGCCGGCTGGAGGCTGGGCGCCGAAATGCAGGCTGCCGGAAAGCGCTTTGACGATGCTGCCAACAAGACCGTGCTGGGCGGCTACACGCTCTGGAATCTGAGTGCACAAAAGCAGCTGACACCTGAATGGAGCCTGGTGGCGCGCATCAACAATCTGGCTGACAGGCGCTATGAGCTGGCCCGAACCTATGCCACCGAAGGCCGCAGCGGCTATATCGGGGTGAAGTGGGAAGCCAGGTAAGCGGCCATGACAGTCACCGCAATGCATGAAACAGGTTCGGGCGTGCGCTGCCCCGCACTGCTGATCAGTGCTCCGGCCTCCGGCCAGGGCAAGACCACCGTCACGGCAGCCCTGGCTCGCCTGCATGCGCGCCAGGGACGCAAGGTGCGCGTGTTCAAGTGCGGGCCGGATTTTCTGGACCCTTACTGGCACGAACTGGCCAGTGGTTCGCCTGTGCATTCGGTGGATTTGTGGATGACGGGCGAGGCGGATGTGCGCCAGCGCCTGCATGAGGCGGCCCAGGAGGCCGATCTGATTCTTGTCGAAGGCGTGATGGGTCTTTTCGACGGCAACTTCAGCGCGGGCGATCTGGCGCAGCTGCTGGGTCTGCCCGTGTTGGCCGTGGTCGATGCCTCGGCCATGGCGGGCACTTTCGGGGCGCTGGCCTACGGCTTGCAGCATTACCAGGCTGGCCTGCGCTGGGCCGGCATGCTGGCCAACCGGGTGGCCACGGCGCATCATGCGGATCTGCTCAGGCAAGGCCTGCGCGACCAGTCTATGTGGCTCGGGGCCATGCCCGGGGTGCAACTGGGCGATGCGGCAGTCAAGGCAAGGTTTGCGGCGCTGCTGCCCGAGCGCCATCTGGGCCTGATCGCCGCCCACGAGCTTGGTGATGCCTTGCAGCGTCTGGATGCTGCAGCCGATGCCCTGGCCCAGACGCCGCTGGGGCAGAGGGCCTGGGTTTCGGATGACGGCCAGCCCAGCTGGCAGGATTGGTGCGTGGACTTTGCCGCGCCCGACACCGACGCGGCTCAGCCCTGCCTGGAGCCCTGGCTGAGCGGCCGTCGCGTTGCCATTGCGCGCGATGCGGCGTTTTCCTTCATTTACCCCGCCAATCTGGACTGCCTGCGTGCCATGGGGGCAGAGCTATGCTTTTTCTCGCCGCTGGCTGGCGATGCGCTGCCGCCCTGCGATGCGATCTGGCTGCCCGGCGGTTATCCGGAGCTGCATGCCCGGGCCCTGCATGAGAACCGGCAGTTGCGCGACGGTATTGCCCAGCATATGGCGCAGGGCAAGCCGGTCTGGGCCGAGTGCGGCGGCATGCTGGCTCTGTGCGATGGTGTGACCGCCCTGGACGGCAGCACCCAGTCCATGTGGGGGCTGCTGCCCGGTCAGGTCGTCATGCAGAGTCGTCTCGGCGGTCTGGGCATGCAGCAACTGGCCCTCGATGCAGGCCTGTTGCGCGGCCATACCTTTCACTACACAAGACTGGAGACAGCCATGCCGGTGCTCACGCGCAGCAGTCGCCCCGGCGCGGCCGTGCAGGCCGACCGTGGTGAGGCGCTGTATCAGCATGGCAGTGTGCAGGCCAGTTACTTTCACGCCTGGTTTCCGTCCTGCCCGTCGGCTGTGGCGGCGCTTTTTGGCGCAACAATCGAAGGCTGAGCCTTTAGTCCATCACCATGAGCCCTGCAAGCACAGTCTCCTTCGTCATGCCGCGTACCCAGCTCATACTGGGCGGGCAGAAAAGCGGTAAATCCCGTCGCGCAGAGCTGCTGGCGCGCCAGTGGCTGCAGGCGGATGCCGGACATCAGGCTGTGCTGGTGGCTACCGGCCAGGCCTGGGATGCGGAAATGAGCGAGCGCATTGCGCGCCACCAGCGTGACCGCGCGGAGCGCGTGCCCGGCATGCTGACCATAGAGGAGCCGCGCGAGCTCGCCCAGGTGCTGGCCCGTCACAGCAGCCCGCAGCGCCTGCTGGTGATTGATTGCCTGACCTTGTGGTTGACGAACTGGCTGATGCCGGTGCAGTCTGAGGACTTAGAGGAACATCAGCCTCAATCCGATGACTGGCAAGCGCAGCTAGCTCTCTTTTTGAAAGCGCTGGATGAAGCCGCCGGCCCCGTCATTCTGGTGGGTAACGAAATTGGCTTGGGCGTGATTCCCATGGGCCGCGAAGTGCGCGCCTTTGTCGATGCGCTGGGCTTGCTCAATCAGCAGGCGGCTGCGCATTGCGAAAGCGTCACGCTGATGTGTGCTGGCTTGCCGCTGGCGCTGAAAGGGCCGCAGGCATGAAAGCGATCACCCAACGCCTGATGGCCTGTGTTGCGGCAGGCCTGCTGCTTGTATGTGTCCTGCCTGCGGTGGCGCAACCCGTGCAGATTTCCGATGCGCGCGGCGTCCAGGTGCAGCTGGCCAAGCCGCCGCAGCGCATCGTCAGCCTGCTGCCGTCGCTGACCGAGAGCTTGTGCGCGCTGGGCGGCTGCGAGCGTCTGGTGGGGGTGGACCGCTATTCCAACTGGCCGGCCCATGTGAAGACCTTGCCCGTGGTGGGCGGCGGGCTGGATCCGAATATCGAGAGCATTGTGGCTCTCAAGCCCGATCTGGTGCTGGTCTCCATGGCTTCACGCGCCGTGGCGCGCATGGAGGCGCTGGGCCTCAAAGTGGTGGCGCTGGAGCCGCGCACCCACGAGGAAGCGCGCACCGTGATGCAGAAGCTGGGCCAGCTGCTGGCCTTGCCGCCAGCCCAGGGCGCAGACCGCGTCTGGGCCGGAATCGAAGCCGACCTGAACAAGGCCGCGGCCAGCGTGCCCGATGCCATGCGCGGTCAGCGTGTGTACTTTGAAGCCAGCCGTGGCCCCTATGCCGCCGGTGAAAAGTCCTTTATCGGGCAGACATTGGCGCGGCTGCAGCTGCGTAATGTGATCGACGCCCGGCAAGGACCGTTTCCGCGCCTGAACCCCGAATATGTGGTCAAGCTGGACCCGGACATTCTGATGGCCGGCGAGCGGTCCTGGAAAACCGGTGTGCCCGAATACCCGGGCTGGGCCCAGATGCGGGCGGTGAAGCAGGGCGCGATCTGCGCCTTCACGCCCGAGCAGTCTGACATTCTGGTGCGCCCCGGTCCACGCATGGCAGAGGGGGCGCAAATCATCGTCCAGTGTCTGCAACGTCTGGCGGCGAGGCAGGGCAAGAGCCCATGAAGGCCTGCATCTCCAGTCATCACCGCAGGGGGCAGCGCGGGCTTGCCGCTGTCTGGCTGCTGCTGTGGCTGGCGCTGGCTGCGGCTTTGCTGGCGCTGTTGGGCGCGGGTATTGGCAGCACCGGGTTCGAGAGCGTGCTGCATGCCCGGCATGATCCGCTGGCCTGGCAGATCGTGATGGACATTCGCCTGCCGCGTACTGCGGCGGCCTTGCTGGCCGGAGGGCTGCTGGGGTTGGCTGGAGCCGTGGCGCAGGGCGTGTTTCGCAACCCGCTGGCCGATCCTTACTTGCTGGGCAGTGCCTCGGGGGCATCGCTGGGGGTGGCGCTGGCCATGGCTGCCCTGGGTGTCTCGCCCTTCGCTCTGGCCGGCCTGGCCCGCTGGGGCGTGACGGGGGCGGCTTTTGCCGGTGCCGTGCTTGCCGTGGTGCTGACCCTGGTGCTGGCCAAGGGCGTGCAGAACACCATGCGTCTGCTGCTGGCCGGTGTGGTGGTGGGCGTGGTGCTGGGCGCCGCCGCATCGCTGGTGCTGTTGATGAACCCCGACATCATGCAGGCCATGCAGTCCTTCATGCTGGGCAGCACGGCCTTTGCGGGCTGGAATGCCTGTGGTCTCATGCTTTGGGTGCTGCTGCCCGCGCTGCTGCTGGCCTGCTGCCTGAGCCGCGTGCTCGACGGGCTGGCACTCGGTGAGGCCACGGCCCATAGCCTGGGTCTGCCGCTGGCGCCGCTGCGACTGCTGCTGATTGTGCTGCTGGCGCTGGCCACGGGCACGGCCGTGGCGCAGACCGGCCTGATCGCTTTTGTAGGCCTGGCTGCACCCCATCTGGTGCGTTCCATGGTGCGTGCGCTGTACCGCTGGCTGCTGGTGCTCAGCAGCCTGATGGGAGCGGTGCTGCTGCTGGCCGCCGACCTGTTGGCGCGCTGGCTGATTGCCCCCCAGGAATTGCCCGTGGGCGTGCTCACTGCCGTACTGGGCGGCAGCTATCTGCTCTGGCTGATGCACAAACGTGGCGCCATGCCGTCTGGAGAGGGCGCATGAGTAGCAATATCGAGACAGGTATCGCTTTGGCGACCGAGGCCCTGAGCGTGCAACTGGGCGAGCGCGAGGTGCTGCGTGAGCTCAGTCTGCAGATTCCCAAAGGCCGCTGGACGGCCATCGTCGGCCCCAATGGCGCGGGCAAGTCCACGCTGCTGCGCGCCTTGGCAGGCATGCGTGCCGCCAACCAGCTGCAAAGCGGTGCCGTGTTCTTGCAAGGCCGCAAGCTCGGCGACTGGAATGGCCGAGAGCGTGCCAAGGCACTGGCTTGGCTGGGCCAGAATCAGCCCGTTGCGGCCGATATGGCCGTCTATGACCTGGTCATGCTGGGGCGCTTGCCTCACCAGGGCTGGCTGGCTCCGGCCTCAAGCGCCGATCGGCAGGCAGTGGAGCAGGCGCTGCGCCAGACCCATGCCTGGGACTGGCGCCAGCGCAGCATAGGCCAGTTGTCGGGTGGTGAACGCCAGCGCGTGCTGCTGGCGCGGGCCCTGGCCGTGCAGGCACGGACCCTGCTGATGGACGAGCCACTGGCCAACCTGGACCCGCCGCACCAGACCGACTGGATGCTCACGGCCCGCAGTCTGGTGCAGCAAGGCGTGACCCTGATCAGCGTGCTGCACGAGCTGTCCTTTGCCCTGCTGGCTGACGAAATGGTCGTCATGCAGGCCGGCCGTATCACGCACCAGGGCGCCTGCGGTGATCCTGCCACCCATGCCGCGCTGGAGGCCGTGTTTGACCGGCGCATACAGGTGCGCGAACTCGACGGCCTGTGGCTGGCCTTGCCGCACCTGAGCTGAGCTCGGCCGTAGTTCTTGGATTTTTTGCCCTTTAGCCCTTGATAGACAAGCGAGAGTAGCTATGAATATTGAAACTCCTCCCACCGAGAAGCCTTACGAAAAGCCTGAGGGCGAGCGCCGCGGCCTGATCATCGTCAACACCGGCAATGGCAAGGGCAAGAGCACGGCCGCCTTTGGTCTGGCCTTTCGCGCCACGGGCCGGGGCAAGGCCGTCAAGGTCTATCAGTTCATGAAGGTGCCCACGGCCCGCTTTGGCGAGCATCGCCTGGCCGAGCAGGTCGGTCTGCCCATCGAAGGGCTGGGCGATGGCTTCAGCTGGAAGAGCAAGGACCTCGATCACTCCGCCCAGCTGGCGCGTGACGGCTGGGAAAAGGCCAAGGTCGATATTCTCTCGGGCGAGCTGTTTCTGGTCGTGCTCGACGAGATCACCTATCCGCTGATCTATGGCTGGCTGCCGCTGCAGGAGGTGCTGGACACGCTCAAGGCGCGCCCCAAGGATGTGCATGTCTGCCTGACAGGTCGCCGCTGCCCGCAGGAAATCATCGACATCGCCGACACCGTGACCGAGATGACGCTGATCAAACATGCCTTCCAGGCGGGTATTCCCGCTCAAAGAGGTATCGAAGACTGATGGCTTTTGCCATGTCTGTGGCGCGACAATAGTTCCATGACCGAATCCAAGACCAGCTCCTTCGCGACGATTGCCGCAACGCCTTTCACCGAGGCTGAGCGGGCTGCCGTCTACCGCGCCATCTATGAGCGCCGCGACATGCGCCATTTTGCGGGCGGGAAGGTGGCCGACGAGGTCTTGCTGCGCCTGTTGCGCGCCGCGCACCATGCGCCCAGCGTGGGGTTCATGCAGCCCTGGCGTTTTATTCGGGTCAAGAGTGCCAAATTGCGCCTGCAGATCCACGGTCTAATCGAGGAGGAGCGCGTGCGCACCGCCCATGCCCTGGGCGAACGTGAAGAGGACTTCATGAAGCTCAAGGTTCAGGGCGTGCTCGATGCGGCCGAGGTGCTGGTCGTGGCCATGCCGCCGGGGCGCGAGGCGCATATCTTCGGGCGCCGCACCCTGCCCGAGATGGACATCGCCAGCAGCGCCTGTGCCATCCAGAACCTCTGGCTGGCCGCGCGCGCCGAAGGTTTGGGCATGGGCTGGGTCTCGATTTTCGATCCGCTGGCGCTGGCCAGATTGCTGCAGATGCCTGAAGGCGCCCATCCGCTGGGCGTGCTCTGCCTGGGCCCTGTCGATGCCTACTATGCCGAGCCCATGCTGCAGCAGGAGAAATGGGCCTGCCGGGCACCCCTGGAAGATATGCTGATGGATGATGTCTGGGACGACTCGCGTGTGGTGGCTGCGGCCACCAGGGGCAAGCCGGGCAGCGATGCATGCTCCGCGAAGGGCAAGCCAGACGCATGACGAGTTTTGGCTGGACTGAGCTGATCGGTCTTTCTCTCAGTCCGCTGGCATGGCTCTACCAGACATTCACCGCCGGTGATCTGGCGGCGCTCAACTGGGCTGCCAATGTGCAGGCGGGCCTGCTGGCCGTGTTGGTGGCCCTGCTGCTGGACCGGCTTTGGGGCGAGCCACCGGTGTGGCTGCACCCGGTGGTGCTGATAGGCAAATTGCTGGGCTGGTCGGGGCAGGCGCTTGCGCCGCGTGCCGAAGTGCAGAGTGACTATCTGAGATTCTGCCTGGCAGCGCTTGTCTGGTGTGCACTGGCAGCTCTGTTTTTCATGGTTTATGGACTGACCCAGTTCATGCTGGGTTTTGCCCCCTGGTGGCTCTGGGGATTGGTGATGGGGGTGTTGCTCAAGCCGCTGTTGTCCTGGCGCATGCTCAAGGATGAGGTGCTGGCCGTGGAGGCCGCACTGCAGCAATCGCTGCCCGCCGGGCGGGAGCGTCTGAGCTGGCTGGTGAGCCGCGACACGGCACAGCTGGATGCGGCCACCGTGCGTGAAAGCGCCATCGAGACGCTGGCCGAGAACCTCAGCGACTCCGTGATTGCTCCGCTGTTCTGGTTTGCCGTGGCCGGTTTGCCCGGGGCAGCCGTCTATCGTTTTGCCAATACGGCCGATGCCATGTGGGGCTACCCCGGCTGGCGAGGCCAGGGCGATCGCCGCCGCCACTGGCAATGGGCGGGCAAATGGGCGGCCCGCGCCGACGATGTGCTGAACTGGATTCCGGCGCGCATCACCGCAATGTGGCTGGCACTGCTGGCTGGCGGCCTGTCCTGGGCCGGCTTGAGGCGCGATGCAGCCGTGACGCCATCGCCCAATGGTGGCTGGCCCATGGGCGCTATGGCGCAGGCGATAGGGGTTCAGCTTTCCAAACCTGGCGTCTATCGACTCAACCCGCAGGGGCGTGCACCGCAGGCGGCTGATCTGGAGATGTCTGTAAGATTTGCATCAAAAGTGATCGCAGCGCATGTCCTGGTTGCGTTAGCAGCTATGATTTTGATGGTTGTGTGGAGAGGAAGGCTGCTTGCCAATGTTTGATGTGAATGCGGCAGCCATGCATGGCGGTACTGATGCGCAGGGCGTTCCGGCGCATGATTTTTCGACCAATCGCAATGCCTGCGGGCCTTGTCCCATGGCCGTGAAGGCGCTGCAGGCCGCCCATGTCGCGCAGTACCCCGATCCGCAATACAGGGCATTGCGCGTGCAGCTGGCGGCTTTTCATGGCGTGGCGGTAGAGCGCATCCTGATCGGCGGCAGCAGCAGCGAGCTGATTCATCGCCTCTCGCTGCACGCTGTGCGCAGCGGCGCCAAAAGCGTGCAGTTTCCCCAGCATCACTATGGCGACTATATGCAGGCCGCGCGGGTGTGGCGGCTGGCGCTGTGCCGCCGCACAGAAGCGGCCGTGGCGCCGGTGCTCAGCTGGGCCTGCGAGCCGTCAAGCCCGCTGGGAGCGATGGAGGACGTCTGGCCTGCCTGGCAGCAGCCACCGGCGCAGAAGGAATGGCGCGTGCTGGACTGCGCCTATCGCCCGTTATGGCTGGAGGATCAGCCACCCGAGCGCGATCTCGACGGTGTCTGGCAGCTTTGGACGCCCAACAAGGCCCTGGGCATGACGGGTGTGCGCGCTGCCTATGCGATTGCTCCCCTGCATGCCACAGCCGCTGAGCTGCAGGCGCTGAATGCGCTGGCGGCATCCTGGGTGGTGGGCTCGCATGGCGTGGCAATGCTGCAGGCCTGGGTGACGGACGAGGTGCAGCAATGGCTGGCGCACAGTCTGATGACCTTGCGCCGCTGGAAGGCGCAGCAGCTGGCGCTGTGCGAGAGACTGGGCTGGCAGATCGTTCCTGGTCATCAGGCCAATTACTTTGTCGCAGGCCTGCCGCTGGCGGAGCTTGCCGGGCCTCTGACCAGCCTGCGAGCCCAGGGCATCAAGCTACGGGACTGTGCAAGTTTCGGGCTTGGCGGCCATGTGCGGCTGGGCGTGCTGCCGCCCGTGTCGCAGGCTGCGCTGGAGCAAGCCTGGAAAAGCATCCAATGACCTTGCCGATCAGACCTGATGGGTGCAAGGCGCTACCATTTCCCATGGACACTGAAACCTTGAAGCTGCGCTCGGTGCTGGTGGAGCGCTATGTCACGCCACTGCGTGAGGGCGGCTCCATGCCGGCAATTGTCGAGACCGACGATCTGGGCACCTATGTGCTCAAGTTCCGGGGCGCCGGGCAGGGCGTGCGCGCGCTGATGGCCGAGATCATCTCTGGCGGCATGGCTCGCGCGCTGGGCCTGCCGGTGCCCGAGATCGTGCTGCTGCACTTGAACGGCGACCTGTCCCGCACCGAGTCAGACCCCGAGATTCAGGATCTTATTCGCGCCAGCGACGGGCTGAACGTGGGGCTGGACTATCTGCCGGGCTCCATCAACTTTGACCCGGCAGTGGACGCGGTGGACGACGACTTTGCCTCGCGCCTCGTGTGGTTCGACACCCTGGTCAGCAATGTGGACCGCACTGCGCGCAACACCAATATGCTGATGTACCAGAAGCAGCCCTGGCTGATCGATCATGGCGCGAGTCTGACGTTTCACCATGCCTGGAACGGAGTGGTGGCCGATCCGGCCAAGCCTTTTGCGCCCAGTGCCGAACATGTGCTGCTGCCGCAAGCCAGCCAGCTGGCGCAGCTGGATGCGCAACTGGCCGCCAGGCTTGGGCCCGTAGTTCTCAAGAGCATTCTGGACGAGGTGCCCGACTGCTTTCTGGAGCAGGCCGCTGCCGACAAAGAGGGCGATGTGCTCAAGAATGTGCAGGCTCATCGCGCGGCCTATGTGAATTATTTCGTGGCCCGGCTTGCCGAGCGTGGCCGCTGGTTGCAAGGAGTGATCGATGCACGCGCATGAGGTCTACGACTACGCCATCGTGCGGGTAGTGCCGCGCGTGGAGCGTGAGGAATTTGTGAACGCGGGCGTCATCCTCTCCTGCCAGCGCACCGGCCATCTGCAGGCGGCCGTGGCCCTTGACGAACAGCGTCTGCTGGCGCTGGACCCGAATGTGGATCTGGAGGCCGTGCACCGTCACCTGGGCTCCATCGTGGCGATCTGCGAAGGCCGCGCCGATGGTGGGCCGATCGCGCAGCTGCCCATGCGTGCACGCTATCACTGGCTCACGGCCAAGCGCAGTAGCATCATCCAGACCTCGCCTTCGCATATGGGCATGTGTACCCATCCCGGCGAGGCGCTGGCCCGAATTCTGCAGCGAGTGGTGCTGCCGATCCCAACCGAGACCTGAGACATGACAGCACGTTGCATCATGGTGCTGGGCACCAGCAGTGGCGCGGGCAAGAGCTGGGTGGCCACGGCATTGTGCGCCTACTACCGCAGCAAGGGCCTGAAGGTTGCGCCGTTCAAGGCGCAGAATATGAGCAATAACGCGCGTGTCGTCGCCACGCCCGAGGGCCAGTGGGGCGAGATCGGTACGGCGCAGTATCTGCAGGCCCTGGCGGCGGGGGCGGTTCCCGATGTGCGCATGAATCCGCTGCTGCTCAAGCCCGAGGCCGACACGCGCAGCCAGGTCGTGCTGTTCGGCCAGGTCAATGACGAGCTGAGCGCCATGCCCTGGCGAGGTCGCAGCCTCAAGGTCTGGCCGCAGATCGCGCAGGCGCTGGACGAGCTGCGCGCCGAAAACGATGTGGTGGTGATCGAGGGCGCGGGTTCTCCGGCCGAAATCAATCTGCATGCCAGCGATGTGGTGAATATGCGCGTGGCCAAACATTGCAATGCACATTGCTTGCTGGTATCGGACATAGACCGTGGTGGTGCCTTTGCTCATCTCTACGGCACGTGGGCATTGCTGCCTGAGGACGAGCAAAAGCTCCTCAAGGGTTTTGTGCTCAACAAGTTCCGAGGTGATGCAGCACTGCTGGCCCCGGCGCCTCAGATGCTGGAAGAGAAGACGGGTGTGCCCACGGTAGCCTGCATTCCCATGCAGTTCCAGCACGGTCTGCCCGAAGAGGACGGCGTGTTTGATGATCGCGGCAGCACGGGGGCCGGGCAGGCTGTTCACACCACGATCGCCATCATCGCCTATCCGCGCATCAGCAATCTCGATGAATTTCAGCCCCTGCTGCAAGTGCCGGGCGTGCGTGTGGTCTGGGCGCGTTCGCCCGCGCAGCTCGCCGATGCGGACTGGGTCATTTTGCCGGGCAGCAAGGCCACGGCGGCCGATCTCGCCTGGATGCGTGCACAAGGGCTGGATGCAGCAGTCGTCGCTCATGCCGGGCTCGGCAGGCGCGTGCTCGGCATTTGCGGCGGTCTGCAGATGCTGGGCGAGGCGCTGATCGATCTGCATGGTGTGGACGGCAATGCTGCAGGCCTGGGCCTGCTGCCGCTGGCGACCCTGTTTGCGCAAGACAAGACCGTGCAACCCACTACCTTGCAGCTGCCTGCTTTGCAAGCCCCATGGAGTGCCCTGAGCGGCGTATCGGCACGTGGTTACGAGATACACCATGGCCAGACCCAGCTGCGAGCAGACATGCAGACGGCCAGCATGCGACCGGGACAGGAGCTGTTGCCAGGCATGTTATGGCAGGGAGGCAACAGCGCAGTCATTGGTACCTATCTGCACGGCCTGTTCGAAAACGCCGAGGTGATCCATGCGCTGTTCGGCCACGATACACCCAGTCTGGAGCAGGTATTTGAGCGGCTGGCGCAGGGCGTGGAGCAATGGTTCGAGCCGGCTGCGCTCCCGCTTGCTAGCTGATTTGTAGGATTGATCCTTCGGACTCATAGCCGCTGAACCGATAAGCCCTGCCTGAGAGTGCGTGCAAGCTGACCAAGCTATTCACTTTTTGGAATGGAGTTGCGTATGGCTTTTTTCAAGGTTCAGACTCTTCAACTAGCTTTGGGTGCAGCGGTTCTGTCACTGGCAGGCATGGCCAGTGCTCAGGTGGATGCAGCCAAGCCAGCGGCTGAGGCAGCTGCGATGGATGCGGCCAAGCCTGCGATGAAAAAGCACCACCATCGTCACCATCACAAGGGCCAGCGCCCCATGCGCGAGAGCAATTCGTCTTCTCGCGAGGCAATGGCGGCCAGTGCCGAGGCCAAGAAGGGCAAGCTCGACGATGGCCAGGGCATGAGCCAGTACCAGCGCAATGCCTATGCCCGCTGCGCGGTGTTCAAGACAGAAATCGACCAACAGGCCTGTATGGCACGTGTCAAGGATGGCGCGGTCAGTGGTTCGGTCAAGGATGGCGGCATCCTGCGCGAAATCACGGTTGAGGAAGTCATTCGCTGATGCCTTTGCCGCGTCTTCAGCCAAGGCCCTTCGGGGCCTTTTTTCATGCAGCTTCTGGGCAATCGGCGAACTTGGCGTTGCGATGCCGATGAAAGCGCGATACTTGCTAGATCGCAAAAACGTGCCTTCCGTATCCCGGTGGTGGATGGCACCCAGGCCTGATGCACCGGGAATGACTGCACGCATGAGTTCCGCTTCCTTTTCCGAATTCCCACCGTCCACCCTCTGGTCCTGCCCGCAGGTGCAGGACATCCATGATGCGGCGCTGCAAGCCCGGGTTCAGCATCGCCTGGATTTCAAGACCAAGCCCCAGGGATCGCTGGGCGTGCTGGAGCAACTGGCCTTGCGCATTGCCGGCATCGTGGGTTGCGAGACTCCCGAGCTGCATGCACCGCAGATGGTGGTGTTTGCCGCGGATCACGGACTGGCCGCCCAGGGAGTGTCGGCCTATCCGGTCGACGTGACCTGGCAGATGGTGGAGAACTTCCTCGCTGGCGGTGCTGCGGTGAGTGTGCTGTCTCTGCAGAACGGAATTGATCTGAATGTGGTCGACTGCGGCGTGGCCCGCGACTTTGAGGCGCGTGAGCAGGATCCCGCTCACAAGCTTCCGAAGGCCCATGAGCCGCGCCTGTGGCGGCGCAAGGTGGCCTATGGCACGGCGGACTGCAGCCAGGGCCCGGCCATGAGCGAAGCCCAATGCGCGATGGCGCTGCGCAATGGCTCAGAACTGGTCAGGAAACTGCCGGGCAATGCCCTGTTGCTGGGCGAGATGGGTATCGGCAATACATCCAGTGCTTCATTGCTGCTGGCGCGTCTGTGCGGCGAGCCGGTCGAGGAAGTGACCGGGGTGGGCACGGGCCTGAGCAGTGAAGGTCTGGCGCGCAAGATCGCCGTGCTCAGGCGGGTGCTGGACTTTCATGCCGGCGTGCAAGAACCATTGGCTGTGCTGGCTGCCATGGGCGGGCTGGAGATCGCCACCATGACGGGAGTCGTGCTGCAGGCCGCTGCTGAACGACGCCTGATTGTGGTGGATGGCTTTATCACCACGGCCGCTGTGCTGGTGGCCAGCCGCCTGCAGCCCCATGTGCTGCAACGCTGTGTGTATGCCCATCGCTCGGGCGAACCTGGACATGCCCGCCTGCTGGCTCACCTCCAGGCCCAGCCCATGCTGGACTGGCAATTGCGCCTGGGCGAGGGCTCTGGCGCGGCGCTGGCCTGGCCGTTGCTGCGCTCGGCCTGCACCATGCTCAACGATATGGCCAGCTTTGAATCGGCTGGCGTCAGCGGCAAGAGTTGATGAAAAAATATAGCTGAAAGCGCTTTGTTGGTGTGCGTTTAAGGCGGTTTTAGCTCTTTTTTCCTGTTGCCGGTGCCGGGGTCTTGGGCGTGAAATCGCAGTATCTTGAAGCCACGCATTCCCAGCAGCGGGGTTTGCGAGCCTGGCAGACATAGCGACCCAGCAGGATCAGCCAGTGGTGGGAGTCCACCGCATATTCGTCGGGCACGCGCTTGAGCAGTTGCTTCTCGACCTCCAGCGGATTCTTGCCAGGTGCCAGCCCCGTGCGGTTGCCGACACGGAAGATATGCGTGTCCACGGCCATGGTGGGCTGACCGAAAGCCACGTTGAGCACCACGTTGGCGGTCTTGCGGCCCACACCGGGAAGGGCTTCCAGCTCTTCGCGGGTGCTGGGAACTCTGCCGCCATGCAACTGAACGAGCATGCGGCAGGTCTCCATCAGATGCTTGGCCTTGCTGCGGTACAGGCCTATGGTCTTGATATAGCCCTCCAGCCCTTCAAGCCCCAGATCCAGAATGGCCTGCGGAGTGTTTGCGACAGGGAAAAGCCTGCGCGTGGCCTTGTTCACACCCACGTCGGTGGCCTGGGCAGACAGCAGCACGGCGGTCAGCAGCTCGAACACCGTGGTGTATTCCAGCTCGGTTTGTGGCGTGGGGTTGGCGGCCTTGAGCGCAGCAAAAAACGGCGCTATATCGTTTTTCTTCATGGGCGATATTGTGGCTTGTGGTTCAGGGGGCGCAATAAAGAAAAAGCCGCTGCGGCATGCAGCGGCTCGGGAGCGGAGCGGTAGGGGATCAGGGATCCAGGTTGTAGCTCAGCACCAGGCTGTAGCGCAGTTCCCGATCGGGATTGTTGATGGAGCGGTCGCCCAGTGGCTTGCTCATGGCAAGGTCCAATGCGTAATGGCGGCTGTCGGACAGGCGCAGCCCCAGGCTGGCGGAGCGCAGTGTATTGCCTTTGACGCCGCTGGTCTGCTGATGCGTACGTGCCCACTCGTAGAGCAGATAGGGCTCGGCCGACTTGATCCAGGCCTGGTTGACGAGAAACTGGTAGTTGAGCTCGGCGCTGGCGCCCATGCCGGAATCGCCTGAAAACTCGCCCGCCTGATAGCCGCGGCCGAAGCGGGTGGAGCCAAAGGAGATTTTTTCCGGGACGGGAAGGATGTCGGCACTGTATTGCCCGCCCACGGCAAAAGCGGCGCCCATCTTGTTGGCGAAGCGATGGCGCTGTGCATAGTCTGCGGTGATGCGTGTGAAGTCCAGCTTGGCCGGGTTTTCAAGCTTTTGCAGAATGCCCTGCCGATAGTAGAGGTCCAGATTCTTGTAGGCCCCCAGGCTGTCCAGGCCGTGGGCCAGCAGGACCGATGCCGAGCGGTTGGTGGTCTTGCCGTAGGACGCCCAGGCCACCTGCGCATAGAGCGTGCGAACCTTTTCCTCGCGCAGCAGGGAGGCCTGGCTATCGGCCAGCTCGCGGCTGTAGTTGATGGCATACAGACCCGCCGTGGTACTGAGCTGGGTGGTGTTGCTCAAGATCCATGGGTGGCTGATATTGAAGTCCAGCTTGCGCTGCTGCGTCAGGTCGTCAATGCCTGGAATGCGCGTTGCCGGCGGGTTGAGGCTGCGGTAGTCGGAATAGCTGACACGAGCCTGTGTGCCCTCGGGAGTCAGCTGCTGCGTGAAGCCGATGCTGCCGAAGCGCTCCTTATCGGGGTTTTGCAGCATGGCCGAAGCCTGCAGCTGGCTGCCTGACCACAAGGGGTCGTTCAGGGTGAGGGAGGCAATGATGCGTGGTGTGGGCTTGCGTGCTTCGCCACCTACGGTGACGGCGATGGGTTTGTGCTTGGATTTGATGATCAGGGGCACAGCACCGTCCGTGGTGGTCGGAAGATTGGCCGAGGCCGTGATCTGCACTCCGGGCAGGCGTGCCATCAGCTGGGTCTGGTGCTGAAAAGTCTTGGTGGTCAAAGGCCTTTCGTTGAGCAGCGGCTGGGCAATTTCGCGTATCTGGTCCTCGGAGCGGCCGAAATTGCCTTCCAGATTCAGGCTCTGCACATAGCCTTCGACCACGATGACCTGCACCGCGCCATTGGCAAAGTCCTGTGGAGGAAGGTAGGCAAAAGACAGGGCGTAGCCATGGCGCTGGTACAGCTCGCTGACCTTCTGGGTCGCGGCATTGAGTTCACCGACCGTATGCGTGCCATTGATGAAGGGGGTGAAAAGTGCGCTGACCTCTTCGAAAGGAATCGCCGTGCTTCCCTGCACGTTGATGCCACGTACCGCGACCTGGAGGTTGATGAGATCCTGGGGACTTGGCGGGGGCTTGTCGATCTGCACCGGAACCTGCCTGGGCTGCAGTTGCAGATTCCTTGCGGACTCGGGCGTCTGCGGCAGGCTGTTGAGCGGATTACCGCCCTGCTGTGACCAGGCCAGAGGAGCCCAGGCCGCAAGTGCCAATGCCTGAATCCTGTGGCCGGTTCGGCCCTTTGGTTTTGCTTTTGACTGCAAAAGTCCCTCCTGTTCTATTTTTATGGCTCTCATTGTTCCCTACATCCCCAGAACTGGGTATGGGGCTGTCGTAAAAAAGCCCGCCTGAAGGCGGGCCAGGCTCAAGCGGTGCACTGGCCACCGCTGTTTCCCTTACTTGCTGGTGGCTACCGCTCCACCACCCAGGCCAAGCGCCAGATTGCCACCCAGCAGACCGCCCAGCAGGCCACCCGAGGCGCTTGCACCACCTGCAGCACCTGCGCCAGCCGTGACATTGGTCACGCCGCCCAGCACGCCGCCTACGAGGCCGGTGACCGTGCCCACGGTATTACCGACCAGGCCAGTGACTGCGGTGCCGGCATTGCCACTGCCTCCTGCTGCTCCGCCTGCTGATCCTGCGACACCGCCGACCAGCCCGGTCACACCGCCCAACACGCCACCGACCAGATTGCCTGCTCCTGCAACTGGGCTGCCGGCATTGCCGCCGCTCACGCCACCGGTCACGCCGCCCACCAGGCCCGTGACCGAGCCCAGCACGCCGCCGACGATATTGCCGGAGCCGCCGGCAGAGCCACCCGCGCCGCCCGTGACATTGCCGAGCACGCCACCGAGCAGGCCGCCGCTAGGTGTGCCAGGGCCAGTGACCACGCCACCCAGACCGGCCACGGTCTGGCCGACACCCGAAACCACGCCGCCCAGCGGAGCCACAACTGGCACGCCGGTGCTGGTGACGGAAGCTCCCACATGATTGACCACACCGCCCACGGTGCCCAGCAAGCTGTTCACCGGCTGGCCGAGGCCCGTGGTCTGAACCAGATTCTGGGTGGTGCCCAGAACGGTGCTCAACACCGGCGTTGCGACCTGGCTGACCTGAGTGGTCAGACCCGAGACCAGCGGATTGCTGGTCAGCTGAGCAACCGTGCCTTCGACGCCGGAAACGGTGGTGCCGAGGATTTGCACCGTGCCGCCCGCCAGGCCCGCCACATCGCCGACCACACCAAGCTGAGGAGTGTCCAGCGCACTGACCGTCTTGCCTGCCGAAGTGACCGCAGCGCCCAGATAGCCGACGGCGGGAGCCACGCCTTGCAAGGTGGTGCCGATGGGGTCGGCCGTCTTGCCGATTTGACCCAGGCCCGCGCTGACGCCGCTACCCACGCTGTTGACGGCATTGTTCACGTTGCCAAGAATGCCGCTGGCAGGTTGGGCCACACCGCTCAGAGGCGTGCCGCTGGTGGCCGTGCCCAGAGTGGAGGTCACGATATTGTTGACGTCGCTGATGACGCCGGTGGTGCCGGTCAGCGTTCCCGTGACATCGGCCACGGTCTCGCGTACAGGAGTGAGAGGCGTGCTTGCAACGGGCGGATTGACTGTGCCGCCACCATCACCGCCGCCGGTGTTGCCGCCACCGGTGTTGCCGCCACCGGTGCCGCCGCCCGTGCCCCCACCCGTACCACCGCCTGTGCCACCCGTACCGCCTCCGGTACCTCCACCGGCGACAACGTCTCCGCCTCCGGTGCCGCCGAGGTCGCTGCGCAAAGAGCCGCTCGAGCCGCAGGCTGCCAGGCTGGCAACCAGAGCCACGGCACACAGGCTGCGCAAGCTCAACGGGGTCTTGCCATTAATCGCGGCTGACAGGGCCTTGCTGGTAAAAGTGGTAATACGCATAAATCCTCCATCCCAAAAACAAGTGAAAAAATCCGTCAAATACGCGGTCCGTGGATCGGTAGGCGTATGTTCTTGTCAGAGAGGCGGGGCTGTCCAATTCAAAGTTTGAGACACGAAGTTATGCGCAATTAACAATTGCTATCAACTTCAAATGTTTGGTAGGAGTTTGATTACTTGCAGCATGGAATAGCGCCTACACAAAAGCCACTTCCTCTCTCTGGGGCGTTTCGCGCGCCACAATGGACGCCTGCCGCTCAGGCAGCGACGAGATTTCTGTAGCGCTTTAACCAAAAAAACCGTATGCAATTTGCCAAACGACTCGATAACGTAGAAACCTCCGCGATCCGCGAACTCTTCAAGCTGCTGGGCAAGCCCGGGATCATCAGCTTTGCGGGTGGCTTTCCGGACAGCGCCATGTTTGACGTAGCCGGCATCAGCGCAGCCTCTGCTGCAGCCCTGCAGCAGGAGGCGGGATCTGCATTGCAGTACGGTGCAACCGAGGGCTATCAGCCGCTGCGCGAGCAGCTGTCGGCCTTCATGGCCGGCAAGGGCGTGCCCGATGTGGCGCCCGATCAGCTCGTCGTCACCACGGGCAGCCAGCAGGCACTGGACCTGCTGGGCAAGACCATGCTGGACGAAGGTGACAAGGTCATCGTGGAGGGCCCCACCTTCCTGGCCACGATCCAGTGTTTCCGTCTCTATGGCGCGCAGGTGATTTCCGCGCCTGTGGATGAGCATGGTGTGAAGACCGATGAGCTGGAAAAGCTGATTGCCGAGCACAAGCCCAAGCTGGTCTATCTGATTCCCACTTTTGGCAATCCCAGCGGTGCCATGCTGAGCCTGGAGCGCCGCAAGAAGGTGCTGGAGCTGGCCGTCAAGTACCAGACGCTGGTGGTGGAAGACGACCCCTATGGCGATCTGTATTTCAACGAAGCCCCACCTGCCAGCCTGCTCTCGCTGACGCGCGAAGTTCCCGGCAGCCGCGAGTGGCTGGCCCACTGCGGCTCCTTGTCCAAGGTGCTCAGCCCCGGCCTGCGTATCGGCTGGCTGATCGCCCAACCCGAATTGCTGGCTCGCGCCGTGATGTGCAAGCAGTTCAGCGATGCCCATACCAGCACCTTTGCCCAGGCCACCGCCGCCCAGTACCTGAAGTCCGGCGTCATGCCTCAGACCCTGGCCCATGTGCGCGAGGTCTACGCCAAGCGCGCCAAGACCATGGGCGATGCACTGCGTGAGCAATTGGGTGATGCCATCGAGTTCGTCCAACCTGAAGGCGGCCTGTTCATGTGGGTGCGTTTGACGGGCGCTCGCGGCCAGCTGGCGGATGCCGGAGTGCTGGCTAAGAAGGCCATCGAAGAGGGCGTGGCCTTTGTGCCAGGTGCTCCGTTCTATGCACAAAACCCCGACGCAGCGAGCTTTCGCCTTTCGTTTGCCACTGCCGACGAAGACAAGATTCGCGCAGGCATTGCCCGCCTTGCCAAGGCACTCAAAGCATGAGAGACAGCCAGGAAGCGCTGCAAGAGCGAATCATGGAGCTGGAGATCAAGGCCAGCTACACCGAGGATTTGCTCGAGCAGCTCAATATGACGATTTATCGCCAGCAACAGCAGATCGATCTGCTGATTGGCGAAGTGCGGGAGCTGAAGCGCCAGGCGCCCGAAGGCGGCGGAGCGGCGGTGCGCAATCTGCGCGACGAATTGCCACCGCATTACTGACCGCGGCTGTGCCTGGAATTGCCGCTTGAGCTGCGGCCGATTCAAGATGCCTGCGGAGGCTCGAGCTGCAGGCATCTGCGCTGCGGCTGCCTTCTCTGTTGGCGCAAAGCGGGCTTTACCCGCATGAGATCGTGGGCGGCGCATCGCAGGGTGCCTGTTTCTGAGTTTGAAGGAGGCTGGTGGCTTGAGCCAGCGATTGCCGGCCCGGCAGGGACGGCACAGCCTTATTTCAGCGCCGCAAACTCCTTTCGGAGCGCCTGGTTTTTGCGCTGGTAGGCGCGTGGCGGCAGGCCGCACCAGCGCTTGAAGGCGCGGGCAAAAACGCGCTCCGATTCGTAGCCGCAATTTTCGGCGACCTGTACCAGGGGCAGGCCCGATTCCAGCTGCTGGGCGGCATGGGCCATGCGCTGCTGCAGCAGATAAGCCATGGGCGATGCGCCGACCAGGGCCTTGAATTTTTCGGCAAAGCGCGAGCGCGACATGGCGGCTTCCCTGGCCAGGGTCTGCAGGGTCCAATCATGGCTGGGGTTGCCGTGGATGCCGGCCAGGGCAGTGGCAATCTGCGCATCGGCCAGGCCGCGCACCCAGCCCTGTTCACGCTCTTGCTGAGCGGCAAAATAGTTGCTCAGTACATGGACCATGGCCAGTTCGCCAAGGCGCATTGCCGCCAGACGCCAGCCGGGGCGCCGTTCCAGCGAGTCCTCTATCAGTGTCTGCAGCACCTGTCCCAGAATGGCCGGCGGAGTGGCTTGCTGTGCCGGTATGTGCAGCAGCGGTGGCAGCAGGGGCAGGATGGTGTGGCGACAGTGGGCCGATATCCATAGCAGCACCGAGTCGATGCGGGTCTGGGCCCCGCTTCCGCCATGCTCGAAGGTGAGGGGGTTCTCGTCCTTGGGACCCTGGGCAAAGCGCTCGATCATCTGGGCGAACGAAATCGGTGGGAGTGCCAGATCCGAGGCCATCACATGCGGGCTGCCCAGCGGCAGCAGCACCAGGTCGCCCGGCATGACCTGAACCGGAGCCTGGCCTCGTACCTGCAGCCAGTATGGCTGCCCCTGGCCGATGCGGATCATGGTGCCAGGCACTCCTTCGGAGGCCAGCGCCCAGGGGGCGTTCAGGAAAAAGCGCGCCGTTACCGCACGCTCTGCCCGACAGATGGCCAGTACATCGCTTAGATGGTCGTTGCTTTGCTTCATGGAGGATTTGGGACGATTTGTGCCATTTTAAGGATGTACTGCGCTTCACGCCGCCGCAGCTCTTGCCGACACTGGCTGGCACCGGGATCAGGATGCCTGCATGGACCGACCCGAGAAACCCATACCCATATCAAGGAGCAAGCATGAGCAAGACAGGACTGAAGATAGGCATTGTGGGAGGCGGCATCGGCGGCCTGGCCGCCGCCAACGCGCTGCACAACTGCGGACACCAGGTGACGGTGTTCGAGCAAAGCCGGCAATATCTGCGCGTGGGGGCCGACATCAATCTGACGCCCAATGCCGTGCGCGCTCTCGATGGTCTGGGTGCCGGCATCGCGGCCGCCACCCGTGCCTCGGCGGCCCGTCCCACGCACCGCATCAGCCGCAACTGGGACAGCGGCGAGGAAACCTCGCGACTGACGATGGGTAATGAAGCCGAGCGCCAGTACGGCGCGCCGCAGCTCACCATTCATCGCGCCGATCTGTTGGCGGCATTGGCCGATGCCTTTCCCGGCGAGCAGGTGAAGTTCGGAAGACGCGTCAGCCGGATTGCCCAGGACGATGCCGGCGTTGCCGTGGAATTTGCCGACGGCACGCAGGTTGAGGGACTGGATGCGCTGATCGGCTCGGACGGAATTCATTCGGTGGTGCGTTCCGCCCTGTTCGGCGCCGAGAATCCGCGCTTTACCGGTGTGGTGGCGTTCCGCACCGTGGTGCCCACCGAGCGCGTACGCGATGTTCCCGATATCGGGGCCTTCACCAAATGGTGGGGGCCGACTGCGGAGAGTCAGATCGTGACCTTTCCGCTCAACCAGGGGCGCGACACCTTTATCTTCGCCACCACGGCACAGGAATCCTGGCACGAGGAGTCATGGACCACCGAAGGCAGCGTGAGTGAGTTGCGCGGCTTTTATGCGGGCTTTCACCCTCATGCGCGAGCCTTGCTGGACGCCTGCGACAGTGTGCTCAAGACCGCTTTGTACGAGCGCGATCCGCTTGCGCAATGGTCGCAGGGCCGGGTGTCGCTGCTCGGCGATGCCAGTCATCCCATGATGCCGTTCATGGCCCAGGGCGCCGGCATGGCGATTGAAGACGCCGTGGTGCTGGCGCGCAATCTCGATGCAGCGCAGGACGCCGGCGGCGTGCCGCAAGCCCTGCAGAACTACGAAGCCATGCGCAAGCAGCGCACCAGCCAGATCCAGATCGGCTCGCGCGGCAACAACTGGCTGCGGGCCGGCGGCAATGCCGACTGGGTCTACGGCTATGACGCCTGGCAGGTGGCCTTGCCGTCCGAGACTCCGGCCTGCACGGTCTGAGGGGCCGCCGCCCCCGGCAGCCGTCCTAGCTGATGGCGTGCTGCTCAGAGGCCTGCAAGCTGCGCTGCGGCCAGATCTGGTCAAAGGCGCTGGACGGCCGCGTGGCGCTGCGCGATGTCTTGCTGCGGTCTGGGCTAAGCCTGCCTGGAATTTCAGGATTTGCCTAGCGCTGACTTTTTGTGCAAGAGGCCGGGGCGAGGATGTGCGCTCTGGCTTGGACGGCCTTGCGGCGAGCGAGGGCCGGCGGTTTCTGATACAGCCCGGGAAGCTGCGGATTCGGACCCTATTGCCCAGAAATACGTGTCACTGGCGCTTCTCTGACGCTGGGCCGCCCTATGCGGCCAGGTCTGCTGGCCCCGACGCTTGCGTGTGCATGTATTGCAGCAACTGCTCGGTGCTTGCCTGACACGCTACATCCCGCCTTACTCCAGACCCGTTTCGTCTTCGGCGGACCCGGTGGCTGCTTGTTCGCAATGTGCACGCAGGCGCATCAAGGCCCGGTACATGGCGTTGCGCTCATCTTCGGGCAAGGCCCGAATCGCGGCAGCCTGGCTGGCACGCGCCAGGGGCATGACCTGTGCATGCAGGGCCTCGCCCTGTTCTGTGATCCGGCAAAAAATCTTCTTGCGCGGCGTATTGCCTTCACCCTGCAGATCCACCAGACCTTTGGCTTGCAGCCGCTTGAGAGCGCGGCTCACCAGGGCCTTGTCCGAAGTGGACTGTATGACCAGATCCGAGAAGGCCAGCCGCCTGGCGTGGGCAATCAGGGCCAGCAAGCGCCACTCCGAGACCGTCAGATCGTGCTTCTCGGCATAGGGCACGGTAATCGTGCGCCGCAGAGCATTTCCCACCTGGCTCATCAAGGTGGTGATGAAGTCATCCACCGTCAATCCGTCGCCTTGCGCATTGAGCTGCGACCAGGGCGTTTCGCATGTTTTCTTGTTCATGTGCCATTGTTTCATTTGAATTTGCAAATTCAGATGTCAATAGTGAAAACGGCAATTTGATCGATCAACTATAAGCGTATAACTCCGTCTCTTGTTTCTCTTGAGATTCAATGTTTCATTAATGAATCAATTGAGATGAGGCACCAGATTTATACCCACGGCCCAAGGAGAGGCGACCATGTCAGTTGATAGACGCCAGTTTTGCTTTACCGCGCTTGCCTGCGGCACGCTGCTTGCGCAGCCAGTGCTTGCTGAAGAGACTTATCCGAGCAAGCCCATCACGGTGATCGTGTCTTACCCGCCGGGCGGAGATACCGACGCAATCGCCCGCCTCTTTGCCGACAAGCTCAGCCACAGGCTCAAACAGACCGTGCTGATCGACAACCGCCCGGGTGCTGGCGGCGCGATAGGCAACGGCATGGTGGGGCGTGCACGTGCCGATGGCTACACCTTGCTGTTCACTCCCAACCCCTTCACCACCGCTCCCCTGGTCATGAAGCTGTCAGGCGCTGCAGCCTACGACGTGCTCAAGGGCTACGAAGCCATCATCAACACCGCCACCCAGCCCCTGGTGCTGGTCACAAGCCCCAAGCTCGGTGTCAGGAATCTGCCCGAGTTGATTACCAGGGCCAAGAGCGGCGCCACCGTCTCCTATGCCAGCCCCGGTGCCGGCTCGCCCATGCACATCGCCGGCGAGTGGCTGAACAAGGCCGCTGGCGTCAAGCTGTCCCATGTTCCATACCGCGGCGTCGGGCCCTCGGTGACCGATGTCGTGGCCGGCCATGTCGATACTGCCTGGGTCACTTTCGGGCCTGTGCGCCAGTATCTGGACTCCGGCAAGCTGGTGGCGCTGGCCATCGGCGATACCAAGCGCTCATCGCTTGCACCTGCCGTTCCGACATTGACAGAGCTGGGCTACAAGGATGTGGTGGTCAGCGCCTGGAACGGCTTCTTCGCGCCGAAGAAGACGCCGGCAGCGGTGATCAATCTGCTCAACGAGCACCTCAATGCCATTTTGCGAGAGCCCGAAGTCGTGGAAAAGCTCGCGGTCTTCGGTGCCCTGCCTGCGGGTGGATCGCCCAAGGTGCTCAGCGATCTCAATCAACGCGAGTACATGGTGATGGGCCAGGCCATCAAGGAACTCGGCATCGTGGCCGAGTGAAACCGATGAATCGCGCAGGCCCAGGCCCGGGCGATTCGAACTGACCTCTATATGACTGACGTGGCACAAGCCCGGGGTCTGCAGCGACCCGGGCCTTCTGCTGCGAGGCACGGATATGACATCTGCTCTTTCATCTCGATCCACGCTGGGCATGGACACTCCGCAGGTAACGGCTAAGGCCAAGGTGCTTGGCCGGGCCGTCTACGCCGGGGATCTCAAGCTTGCCGGCATGTTGCATGGCAAGGTTCTGCGCAGCCCTTACCCGCATGCGCGCATCGTTCGCATAGACACTGCAGAGGCGCGCGCGCTGCCTGGCGTCAAGGCGGTTCTGACTGGCGAGGATGCTCCCGCCACTCTCTGGGGGGCGCATCACAAGGAGCGCGCCGTCCTGGCCAAGGGTGTGGTGCGTTATTGCGGCGAGGAAGTGGCCGCCGTGGCTGCCGTGTCCGACGAGATCGCACGCGATGCGCTGGATCTGATCCGGGTCGAGTACGAAGAGCTGCCCGCCATTCTCACGCCCGAGGAGGCCATGGACGAGGAGGCCTTCGGAATCCACCCGGGACGCAACAATGTGGCCCAGCATATCCAGTTTGAGCGCGGAGATGTGGATGCAGGCTTTGCCGCTGCGGATCTGATTCACGAAGCTACCTACACCACGCATTCGCAATATCCCGGCTATATGGAGCCCATGGCCACGGTGGCCTCGCTGGACCCCGATGGTCGTCTAGTGCTCTACACATCGACCCAGGCCGTGAATCTGGTGCGCATGCAGGTTGCGATGACCCTGGGTCTGCCGATCTCCCGCGTGCGCGTGATCCAGGCCGCTACCGGAGGCGGCTTCGGCGGCAAGATCGTCGAGGATGACAACCAGTTGCTGGCCGGCCTGCTGGCCCTGCATACCCGACGCCCGGTGCGGCTGGTCAACAACCGGCTGGAGGACTTCCAGGCAGCATGTGCCAGCGTGCCCGAGCGCATCACGCTCAAGCTGGGTATGCAGGCGGACGGCCGCATAGTCGCCAAGCAGGTGGGCATTGTTGCCGAATGTGGTGCATATGCCGGTCTTGCCGGTGATGTGATGCATGTCAGTGCCATGCGCAGCGACAACATGCATCGCAATCCCAATGTGCGCTCCGAAGCCACGCTGTACTACACCAACAATCCGCCACGCGGTGCCTTCCGCGGCTTTGGTGGAACCCAGATGCAGTTCGCGCTCAACAGCCATATTCACACCATGGCGGAGAAGCTCGGACTAGACCCGGTGCAGGTGCACAAGATCAATGCGCTCAAGGCCGGAGAAATTTCGATCCACGGCTGGCATATCGGCAGCATCGGACTGCTGGAGTGCATAGACCAGGCCACCGAGGCCATAGGTTGGGCAAGCAAACGTCAACGCGTCAAGGCCAATGGCATCAAGCGCCGCGGCGTGGGTATGGCCGCAGCCATGCATGTGAGCGGCAACCGCACCATAGGCAACTGGGACGGATCGACGCTGGTCATCAAGATCAACGAAGACGGTCGCGTCTTTCTCATCAGCGGTGAATGCGACATGGGCCAGGGGGCGAGCACCATGCTCAGCCAGATCGTGGCCCATGAGCTGGACCTGCCTCTGGCCGATATTCATGTGCTTGCGCCCGATACCGATGTCTCTCCGGTGGCAGTGGGCACTCTGGCTTCACGCGTCACCATGTCGGGCGGCAACGCGGCCATCATCGCTGCGCGCAAGGCGCGCCAGGAGTTGCTGAGCCTGGCTGCCGAGCGCCTGGGTGTGCCGCCCGATGCGCTGACGCTGGAGGGCGGGGCGGTCTACGTGAGCGCGGAGCCGGAACGCCGCAGCACCGTGGCCGAGCTGGCACGCCAGCATATCTGGCGCCATGGTGGCGGTGGCATCCAGGTCACCGGGACCTGGGACCCCAAGACCGTCATGCATGACGACAAGCTCTACGGCAATATCGCCGCAGCCTACTCCTACGCAGCCCAGGCCGTCGAAGTCGAAGTCGATATCGAGACCGGCCAGGTCAGTGTCATCGACAGCTATGTTGCCGACGACTGCGGCAAGGCGCTCAACCCGATTGCGATCCATGGCCAGACCAATGGCGCCACCGTTCAGGCCATAGGCTGGACGCTGTATGAGCAACTGCACTACGAGGGCGGACGCCTGGCGAACGGCAATTTTGCGGACTACAACATGGCCACTGCCGATGCGGTTCCCATGCTGCGCGGCGGCTTTGTGGAATCCAACGATCCCAACGGTCCCTATGGCGCCAAGGGGGCCAGCGAGACCGCCATCTTGCCAGGCGCACCAGCCATCGCCAACGCCGTCTATGACGCGATAGGCGTGCGCATCACCGATCTGCCCATCACCCCGGAAAAAGTGCTGGCTGCATGGCGCGACAAGCAGCAGCAAGGAGCAAGCCATGCGTGAATTTGATTTTGCGGAGCCCCGCTCGGTAGCGGAGGCCAGCCAGATGCTGGCCGATTACGGTGACGATGCACGCATCATCGCGGGCGGATCGGCCTTGATGCTGGCCATGCGCCAACGCATGCTTGCACCCACGCACTTGATCTCGGTGGCAAGGCTGCCCCGCCTGCATGGTATCGATTTCGATCCGCGCCAAGGTCTGCGTATCGGGGCCATGAGTCGCCATATCGATGTGGCTCGCTCCGAGCTCGTGAAAGCGCATGCACCGGTGCTGGCCCGGATGGCCGCTCAGGTGGCCAATCCCCAAGTGCGCAACCAGGGAACGATTGGCGGCAATCTCTGCTACGCCGACCCCTCCACGGACCCGCCCGGCTGCCTCATGGCCCTCGATGCCTCGGTCGTTCTGGGCAGCACACGCGGAGAGCGTGTGCTGTCGATGGATGAGTTCCTGATCGACTACTACACCACGGCCATGGAGAGTGATGAGCTGCTGCTGGAAATCCGGGTGCCGCTGCAGGCGCCCGGCACCCAGGGGGAATACACGCGCTTTCTGCGCACGGCGGCAGAACACCGGCCTCTGGTCAGCGTGGCACTGGTTGTGCAAAGGGAAGGGCAGATATGCCATCAGGCACGTCTGGCCGTGGGCGCATCCACACCCATTCCCACCAGGCTGCGCCGCGCCGAGGACTGCTTGCGTGGCAAGACCGTGAATGCGCAGCTTGCTGCGCAGGTCGCCGCCATCGTGGCCGAGGACATCCAGCCGGTATCCGATCTGCGGGGCAGCAGCGAGTTCCGTCGCGCCATGGTCCGCACGGTGACCCGCCGCACGGTGTCCACGCTGTTCGGAATCGATATCAATGAAGGAGTTGCCGCATGAGCACGCATCGCATCGAATGCCAGGTCAACGGCGAATCGCACAGCGCCGAAGTCGCATCACGGCGGCTGTTATCGGATTTCCTGCGGGACGACCTGCATCTGACCGGCACCAAGCGGGGTTGCGAGACCGGAACCTGCGGCGCCTGCTCGGTGCTGCTGGACGGAGAGGTCATCAAATCCTGTCTGATGCTGGCCGTGCAGGTTCAGGGGCGCAGCATCACCACCATTGAAGGACTAGCCGCCAACGACCAGCTGCACCCCCTGCAGAAGAACTTCATGCAGTGCGGCGGCCTGCAATGCGGCTACTGCACGCCGGGTTTCATCATGGCCTCCTGCGACCTGCTCAAGAACACGCCCCAGCCCAGCTGCGAGGAAGTGCGCCACGGCCTCAGCGGCAATCTCTGCCGCTGCACCGGCTACACCCAAATCGTCGAGTCCGTGCTGCATGCAGCACAGGAGATGCATCATGGAAATTGAAAAAACCCTGACCGTTTCAGCCCCTCCACAGCAGGTCTGGGATCTGCTCCTCAATCCTCGGATCATGGCCGGCGCCGTGCCCGGGATGAAGTCCATCGAGGTCATCAGCCCCACGGAATACGTGGCCGAGATGCACCAGAAGATTTCCTTCATCAGCGCCAAGTTCAAGCTCAAGACCAGGATTGTCGAGCAGAAGGCCCCGGAATACATGCGCGTCGAAGGCACGGGCGAGGATGCGTCGGTGGCCAGTTCGCTCAAGCAGACCAGCGAAGTGTTTCTGACGCCTGCGACCAACGGCGGCACGGAGTTGCGCATCAAGGTCAATGTGGACGTGCTGGGGCGACTCGGGGCTTTCGGCCTGTCGGTCATGAAGACCAAGGCTGATCGCTTGTGGGAGGAGTTCGGCAGCAATCTGGCGGCGCGCATAGAGGCCGGTGGCCTGGCTCTCGATGCGCCCGGTGCAGCTTCGCTGGCGCCGGTTGCGCCGTCGGTGGCCAGGCAATCCGTCCTCCGGCCCGAAGTGGCTCCTGTTCCTGCACCCGATCCTGCACCAGCGCCGGCTCCCAGCGCGGTTCCGCGAGACACCATGGATGCTGCCATCACGGCCAGCACCGAGGACGCAAGCCCTGATGCCGGCTGGTGGGCGCGCATCTTCGGCACTGCCCGCAACACGCGCCACTCCGGCCAGTTCATACGCGTAGAGGTGCGTCAGCTGGAAAAGACGATCTGTGTCGAGTGGCCTGTCGCGGCTGCGTCCGAATGCCGGGAGTGGCTCAGGTCGCTGCAGAAATAAACGCGTTTCCCCATAGACCCGAAAGGAGGTTCAGGACCCAAAAGACCAATCGCATCAAGCCACGCATGCAAATAACTAAACGAAATTGGAAACTGGAGACATTCATGCTGAAAAAAATAGCAGGCGCGGTTGCGCTACTAGGGGTGGGAGGTTTTGCCCATGCACAATCGTCGGTGCAGATCTACGGCATCATGGACACGTCTGTCGAGACCATGAACCATGTGGGCGCGAGCAGTTCTACCTTGACGCGCATGCCCAATCTCTCGGGCAGCGTTCCTTCGCGCCTGGGATTTCGCGGCCGCGAGGATCTGGGCGGCGGCCTGAGCGCATCCTTCACGCTGGAGATGGGCATAGGCCCAGACAGCGGTGCGCTCAACCAGGGCGGACGCGGTTTCGGCCGCCAATCGTTCGTCAGCCTGAACGGGCCCTGGGGCTCGCTGGGCCTGGGCCGCCAGTACACCATGCTGTTCTGGTCCGTGCTCGATGCCGATGTGATCGGTCCAAGCCTGCACAGCATGGCCAGCCTGGATAGCTACTTCCCCAATGCACGGGCCGACAATGCGATTTCCTACAAAGGCACGTTCTCGGGCCTGACCATTGGCGCGACCTATAGCTTTGGGCGCGATGCCGTCAATGCCGGCCCCAGTCCTTCAGGCACCAACTGCGCAGGTGAGAGCAGCACGGACTCCAAGACCTGCCGCGAGTGGTCGGCCATGCTCAAGTACGACAGCGCGACATGGGGTGCAGCATTCGCCCATGATGAGCTGCGTGGCGGCCCCGGCGCTTTCGCTGGACTGAGCAGCAGCGGCAAGGCCGACAAGCGCACCATGCTCAACGGCTATGTGAAGCTTGGCGGTGCCAGAGTTGGCGCCGGCTATATGCGCCGCAAGAACGACGGCTATATCGCCTCACCGCGTAATGACCTGTGGTTTGTCGGCGTGAGCTACCCCATGGGTCCCTGGACGCTGGATGCTCAGTACAACCAGCTCAAGTACAAGGACAACGCGGACAAGGGTCAGCTGATGGTGCTGCGTGGCACTTACAACCTCTCCAAGCGCACGGCAGTCTATGCCTCGCTGGGCTATATGAAGAACAGCGGCAATGCGGCTTTTGGAGCCAGCAGCGCTCAGGCTGGAGGAACGCCAATGCCGGGCGTGAATCAGATGGGCTTTGGCGCGGGCTTGCGCCATACGTTCTGACTTCAGAACTAAACAGGCGAGTGCGGGAAGCCTGGTGGCCTGCACTCGCTTTCTTGAGAAGCTGCAGCAGCCTGACACATTGATGCTAGGCGGTGTCTGCTTCGTGGTACCCAGTGTGGCATCGATGTAGAACAGTGCAGTGTCCTCACCTCCTTGAAGCCACTGCCGATGCAGTTCATCGTCTGCAGCAGCTTGTCCAGTAAGCGCCAAGGCTGAATGGGCTAGCCAAACGCTCGCACAAAGTCTGGAATGCCAAGCCCGGGGTATAGCGGCAGGCATCGAGCGTCCACACAACGGCAACGATGACGATGTCGCCCAGTAAAGGGTTTAGGGGAACGGAAGTCGCATGGCGCCGATTCCAGTCACAAACAGAATGCTTCGATGCAGCGTTCAAGGCTGGAATCTCTTTTGATCACGTATGCACTCAACCTGCGCTTCAAAGCGTCTTTGCTGAAACTTCACACAGGCTGCAGGAGGCCGTTTCCTTCCTGTGAACTGTTGAATGTGTCAGTGAAATGGCTTCACCATTGCTTTGTCATGAAATCGCCACATAGCGTGCGTAACATTTACTCACAATGATTCCTTTGGCGACGCTGCATGCCTGAAATCCCCGAGTATCTGAGCGACTTCCGGCCACGCTTTCGCCCACCGAGTGCTGCCGATCTCTGCACCGAGGTCCCGTGCATGACAACCGATGACACGAATGAGAAAGTCATGGAGGTTTTCAGCCGCTACCGTGACCTCGTCAGCCTTCCCGTTGTTGAGGGTAAGCAGCCCATCGGGCTCATCAACCGCAACATCTTCCTGTCGCAGATGAGCAAGCAGTTCCGCATGGAACTCTATGGTCGCAAGAGCTGTATCGCATTCATGGACAAAGAGCCGCTGATCGTGGATGCAGCTTTGGACATCGAGGCGCTGACTTTCAAAACCGTGGAGTACGGCGAAAAAGCGCTGTCCGACGGCTTCATCATCACCCGAGATGGCGTGTTTGCCGGAACGGGCAATGGGCTTCAGCTCATGCGGGTGGTGGCGGATATGCAGGCTTCGCGCAATCGCCAGATCATGCATAGCATTGAATATGCCAGCGTGATTCAGCAGTCGACACTTCGCAGCTCCCTGGATGCGCTCGCCAGAGCCTGTCCCGAAGCCCATCTGGTGTGGGAGCCTCGTGACATTGTTGGTGGCGATTTCTACCAGTTCAGCACCAACTCCGATGGCTGGTTTGCGACCGTGGCCGATTGCACGGGGCATGGGGTGCCAGGTGCTTTCATGACCTTGATTGCGTCGACCAGCCTCAACCAGGCGATAGAGCAGAACGGGTCCCGCGACCCGGCCAGTCTGCTGGGCCATGTCAATCGCAGCATCAAGCAGATGCTGGGTCAGGTCGACGGTCAGGACGCGACACCGGGCTCGGACGACGGCATGGATGCGGCCTGCTTCTGGTTTGAGCCCGCAAGCGGGCGCTTGACCTTCGCGGGCGCACGGCTGTCCATGTTCCTGCTGCGTCCTGATGCGGACACCGTTGAGATGCTGGAGGGGCAGCGCAAGGGAGTCGGCTATGTCGACAGCGAAATCGATTTTGCCTGGCTTAACCAGGAAGTGAGCCTTCCAAGCGGCACGCTTGTCTTTGTCAGCACCGATGGACTGATTGACCAGATTGGCGGTCCACGCGGTATCGCTCTTGGCAAGCGCCGGGTGCGGGAATCACTGCTCGAGCATCGGCAGAAGTCTCCTTCAGAGGTCAATATGGCCTTGCTCGAATTTCTGCGCGTCTGGCAAGGTGAACACCACCGCCGCGACGATCTGACTTTTTTCTGTTTTCGTACCTAGTCTCAAGGCCCATATATGCCTTCCCCCATGATTGCCGAGAAGTACGGATCCTTCTTCAATTTGGCGCGCCAGCACCAGGTCATTTTTTACTACGTCGGGTATTTCTCGCAGCACATCGTTGCGGCCATGGCCGATGCAGTGAAGTTGCAGCTTGAAGTTGCCGGGGTTGCCGCTCCAACCCGACGCAAGCTGTTTTCCTCATTCGTGGAGATGGCGCAGAACATCATTCACTACTCAGCGGATTCGCTGACTCCCTCCAGTCTGAATGACGGGGAGCTACGTCATGGCTCGGTTTGCATCCGTCGAGAGGAGGACGGCAGTTTTTTGCTGCTTTGCGCCAATCCCATCGAGCCAGTAATGGCCGAAGCGCTTCGGGTGAAACTGAATGCACTGCGGAGCATGACGCTTGAAGAGATCAAGCAAGCCTATCGACAGACACTTCGCGAGGAGACGCCTGAGGGGAGCAAGGGTGCGGGCATGGGTTTCTTGACCGTTGCCCGGGATGCCAGAGAGCCGTTGGAGTTCGACTTCGACGCGGAGTCTGGCGACTCGCCTGTTTTCTACCTTAAAGCGGCCATTTAGGCACGGCGAGACCGTCAACGAATAAAGAAAACTGATGGAAAACCTCTACATTGCCCCAACGCCCAGCTCTCCCGAGGTGGATTTCATTTTTGATGCGCATACCTTGAGCATGCGCGGCGAGTCCTATCCGGAAAATGCTGCAGCTTTCTACAGCGACATCATTTCTCGGCTCAAGGACTACCTGTCCGCACAGATAGAGACAAAGATCGAAGTGAATATTGCGCTGGCGTATTTCAACAGCTCCAGCACCAAAATGCTCTTCAATCTGATAGAGGCTTTGAGCAACTGCGCAGAGGCCGGTAATCATGTGGTGCTCAACTGGTATCACGATGAAGAAGACGACACGATTCTTGAGTTCGGGCAGGAGCTGAGCGAGGACTTTCCTGCTCTCGAGTTTGTCGCCCATCCAGTTGGAGCAACCTGAATGGACAGCGCTGGCACTTCAGCGGCGCCAGATCTGTTTGAAGCAGAGAATCAGGCTCTGTTGACTGCGCGAGCGGCACATGCCGGCTGCGCCTGCACAGCGCCAGCTCAATGCAAACAGGCTTTGGGTGAGCTGCTTCTTGCATACGAAAGGCTGTTGCGAGAAACGCGCCGGCTGGTGCGCCGCAGCGATCGCGCGGAACTGGAGATGAATCAGTTGAATTCCCGGCTTCAGGATCTGGCGGCAGAGCTTGAACATCGGGCTACTCATGACACGTTGACGGGTGTCCTGAACCGAGCTGCCGTCATCGAGCTGGTGAACCAGTATTTTGTGCATGATGATCTTTCACTGATCGTGCTGGATATCGATCACTTCAAAAGAATCAACGACAGTTTTGGCCATCCCACGGGTGACAGGGTCATCCTCGGCGTTGTTGCTTGTCTTCAGGCCGTGGTGCCTTCCTCCGCGCAGATCGGCCGGGTCGGCGGTGAGGAGTTCACTGTGGTGTTACCTCGTCAGAGCGCGGACGTTTCCGAAAGACTTGCACAGGATCTCAGGCGCGCAATTGAAATCTGCGATTTCGATCTGCCCGATGGAAGTGGTGTCACTGCCAGTTTTGGCGTGAGTTGGGCGCCTCCGGGCGGCGATTTCGACAGCGCGTATGGCTTCGCCGACGAAGCGCTTTACGTCGCAAAGCGAGGCGGACGCAACCAAGTCTGCCTCTCGTCGTGTTTTTTGCAGTCTCTTGAGCATGAGACCTGAGCCAGCTCCAAGGGGAGATCACTCGCGCCTGGTCTCCGCCGATGCAATGCCAAGCGCAGACCCGACCTTTGGTCCCAGGTGGCGCATCCTCATTGTGAGCGAAGACCCCGAGGTGCACGCGGCAAGCCGTGCCTCCTTGCATGCGCAGATGCTGTTCGAGCGCCCGCTGATGTTTTTGAATGCGTTTTCTGGCGACGAGGCAAGACAGCTGCTTCTGAGCGAAACCGACCTGGCCGTGGTCATACTCGATCTTGCGATGGAGCGGGCTGGCGTGAGACTCGATCTGGTGAAGTTCATACGCCATGCAGCGGCCCTGCGCAATACCCGCATCATTCTCCTTTCCGGCCAACCGGGGCAGGAGCCCGGGCTCGATGCACTGATTGAAAATGACATCAGCGACTACAGAACTAGAGCGGAACTGACTGCGGATCGTTTGCACGTCATCGTTGCCACGGCAGTTCGCTCCTACAAGCAACTGTGCGCGGCGGACACAAGCCGAGGCGGCCTGGAGCATGTTCTGCGATCCAGTGCATCTCTGCTGGAGATCAAGGATTGCTACGAATTCGCATCCGGCGTACTGACACAGCTGGCAGCTTTGCTGAAGGTTGCGCAAGTAGGTGTGGTGTGTGCCCAGGAGGTGGCCAATCCCGACGGCTGCTACTTCGTGCAGGCGGCAACGGGCCGATTCTCCGAGCTGATCGGGCGTCCTCTGGAGTTGTTGCCACAGACCGCGGAGCTGGGCTTGCTAAGAAAGGCCGTTGAAGGCCGCTGCAATGTCTATGGCGAGACTGGCGGGCTGGCACTGCATATCGGCCACGACGATGGACAGAACTTTGTGGTGTTCATCGATGTGCCTAGGCACCATGCCGTGCTGCATCCGCAACTGCTGGATGTCTTCTGTGCCAACCTGAGTACATTGCTGCATAACCGCGGTTTGCTCGGGCGCCTGAAAGAGAGTGCCTATCATGATCCTCTGGTGAATCTTCCCAATCGCGCCCATTTCGTCGAGGCAGTTGATGAATGCGCAAGGCAGGGCCTGCACGACTGCATTCTGGCGCTGATCGACATTGACGATTTCAGTGCCACGAACGACCTGATGGGGCATCTGTTCGGGGACCGTCTTCTGGAACGCGTTGCCCGCTGTCTCGAAGATGTGCTGCCAGGCGATGTGCTGTTGGCCAGGTTGGGCGCGGACACTTTTGGGGTATTGGGGGGCGTTGAACAGGTGCAGCCCAGGCGTTTGCTGGAGTGCGTGCGCCAACCACTGAGTATCGATGGCGTCCCTTACAAGGTCTCCCTCACCTGTGGCTATGTGCTCTTGCCTCAAGAGTTTCGAGCAGGGGCGGACTTGGTCAAGGATGCCACGATTGCACTCAAGCGTGCGAAGCGAGATCATCGCGGCCAGGAGTTGCAGTACTCCGATCAGATGGGAGCCGAGGCACGATCCAGGGCATTGCTTCTGTCCGAGCTCAGAGAGGCGATCGAGAACCAGGAACTGTTTCTGGTATATCAGCCTCAACTCAACTTGGTGACGCGCAGCGTCGTCGGAGTTGAGGCGCTTCTGCGATGGCGCACGGAGGATGGTCGATTCGTGCCTCCGGACAAGTTCATCCCCGTTGCCGAGCACTCGGGTCTCATTGTGGCCCTTGGCCAATGGGTGCTCATGGCCGCATGTGCAACGATGCGCGAATTGCTGGATGCGGGTGTCGCGCCTCAGCGCATCGCAGTCAATGTCTCGACGGTGCAACTGCAGGACCCGGGATTCCTCGAGACCGTCTGTGCTGCGCTTGCCGGCAGCGGATTGCGAGGAGATCATCTTGAGTTGGAGATCACTGAATCCGTGGCGGCGCTTCCCACTGATTTGCTGAAATCAACGCTGTCGGCGCTGAGGGCAGAGGGCGTCTCCATCGCCATCGATGATTTCGGCACCGGCTACTCTTCGCTGAGCTATCTGGAGCAGCTTCCTCTGGACCGGATCAAGGTAGACCGATCCTTTGTGTGTCAGCTTGGTGAACCGGATGGCGCACGGATAGCGGAAATGGTCGTTCAGCTGGGTCGCAAGCTTGGGCTGGGCGTGCTCGCCGAAGGAATCGAGGACGCCACTGTGTGCCGGGCGTTGCTCGCCATGGATTGCTATGAAGGACAGGGCTATCACATCGCGAGGCCCATGGACAAGAGCGTTCTCCTGGCATGGCTTCAGGCGCATTGCCTCAATGCAGACTCAGAAAGTCGCACCCAGCTGATGGTGCCACCGGTCGAACTCTCTTTTGATTCACGGGGTGCTGCCGCGTTCGGTGCGGAACAATCAGCAGCGGCTGTCCTCCCTGCAGTAAGCAGCTCCTCAAGACATGGTGTGCGAGACAGGGACTGGCATACATGCGCTTGACCTTGGCGCTTTCTTTCTGCTTGTGCCCTGGTGCACAGGCATTCCGGGCTGTTGGTCTTTATGTGGCCAACGTGGTGTTTGCCGCTGGCATGGCAGATCGTGGCGCTGAGCCCAACCTGTTGGGATAGACCTGTGGCGCGCGCTTCACTGCAGCTGGATTTTCTTCGGCAAGTAAATGCCCCGAGCACTCTTGGTCGACTCTTGCTTCTTGACGCGTAAAGATTCAAGAATGCCTTGAAACCCAATAGCCAAGTCTTTGACAACTATTCGCAGAAACTCCAGGCAAGAAAAAGGCCCCTTCAAGAGGGGCTGAGAGAGCTTGCACTGACTCTTCGTCCTGGATCGATAAATTGCCGAGGATTAACGAACTCATCGGCTTTTTGCGTTCAATCCACGTTATCCCGCCAGCAACTCAAGGCAGTACCTACGCAGCATGCAGCGAAGCTCGGGACTATTCCAGCGGGGTGCTTGCAACGTTTTTCATCTTGCCCATGAAGAGGCGGGTGAAGAATGCGGCCATGACGATGATCAGCACAATCACGGCCAGGCTCATCAGCCCGTAGTCGGTGGAAAAGAGATCGATCATCAGCTTCATGGTTCCTCCCTGTTGAGTCTCCGCAGTCTTGCGGGCATGTCTCACTATGGCTGCTTGGCCGGGCCGGGGGCTTGTGTTGCATCAAGCTTTGGCAGCCGTCGCGTTGAGGCAGAGCAAGCAGGTGTACAGGGGGAAGATCAATCCTGTCAGACGCTTTCAGGAAATCTGGCCGCGAAGTGCTGTGATCGTTTTCAGGGTAAGGGGCTCACTTCTCTCTTATTTGCGCAGAAAAGGCAAGGCTACCTCGGCGGGAATGGGGCAGACATAGGGCTTGCCTTCACGGCGCTGCAGCAACTCCTCCTTGGCGCGCTCCAGCAGTTCGGGCTGGGCCAACAACTCCACGGCGGTGGCCGTGAGAATCTTTGCAGCATGCACCATGCCGATGTGGGCCAGACCGGACTGGCCTTGCGACACCATCTGCCAGGAGTGCAGAGGCGTGCCAAAGGCATAGCAGGCCACCCAGGCCTGAACCGTGGGCGTGATCCAGCTCACATCAGCTACGTCGGTGGAGCCGAACATGATGTCGCTGGTATCGGGGTCATAGGGAGTCAGACCTTCAAAAATGGCCGGCACCCTGCCGTGCAGCACGCTGGCGAGCGGGCGGCTGACGGCCTCGACATCGTTTTTGTCCAGTGTGGCCTGGAACTGACCGGCAACTGCATGCGCCCGCGCATCGGCCTGCAACTGTCCCAGTGCCTGCATCTGTGCGTACATCACGCCGTTAAGTGTGCTGTTTTGCAGCAGGTTGGAACAGGCTTTGTCGAAGACGATGTCGAGCCTGCAGTCCGTCATCAGCGCGGCGCCGCGAGCCACGTTCTGTACGCGTTCATAGAGTTCGGCGGCTTCATGGTTGCGCGCGGCCCGCACCAGGTAGAGCACTTCGGCACGCGCCTGCACGACATTGGGCGACAGGCCCCCGCTATCGGTGATGGCGTAGTGCACACGGGCATCGGAGGGCATGTGTTCGCGCAGATAGTTCACTCCCACGTTCATCAGTTCCACGGCATCCAAGGCGCTGCGGCCCAGGTGCGGCGAATGAGCGGCATGCGAGGCCTTACCGTGGAAGACAAACTTGGCCTGGATATTGGCCAGCGTGCTCTGGCTGAACAGCCCGGTGTAGCTGGCCGGGTGCCAGGTTAATGCTGCATCCACATCATCGAACACGCCAGCGCGGGCCATGAAGGTCTTGCCGGAGCCGCCTTCCTCGGCCGGGCAGCCGTAGTAGCGCACGCGTCCGCTCAGGCCTGTGCGTTTCAGATGCTGCTGCAACGCAATGGCCGCAAAGTGTGCCGAAGTGCCCAGCAGATGGTGGCCGCAGCCGTGACCGGCCAGACCAGGGCTGTCGATGGATGGGGTGCATACCAGAGCGCCGCTTTGCTGGTTCAGACCTGAAAGGGCGTCGTACTCACCCAGCAAGGCAATGACCGGGCCGGCATCGCCCCATTCGGCCATGAAGGCGGTGGGAATGTCAGCCACATCACGCGTAATGCGAAAGCCAGCCTGCTCCAGGGCATTGATGTGCAACTGGGCCGAAGCATTTTCGGCATAACGCAGCTCGGCCAGCGACCAGATCTGGTCGGCCAATGCCGTCATGCGTGGTGTCTCGCGGTGAAAAAAATCCTGCAGGGCGCTCATCGCTTGCATGGCAAAGGGTCCTTGAGCTGTGGTGAAGAAGACGGGGTGTGAAAAGCAGGCAACCGGGCGAGGTGTGCGCCCGATGCCGAGCCGGCTCTTATTCGGGCTTGACGCCGGCCTTGTCGAGCAGGGCCTTGTTGCGCTTGAGTTCAGCGGCAATCTGGTTCGGGAACTGGGTGGGTACCGTCTCGGTGGCCGTGGCGCCCAGATTCTTCAGATGCTTTTGCACCTCTGGCAGGTGCACGGCCTTGACGGCCGCGTCCTGCAGTTGCTTCACGACGGGCGCCGGGGTGTTGGCGGGGACGACCAGCCCGAACCAGCTGATACCGAGTTCGTTGAGTTCGTCGTAGCCCAGTTCCTTGAAGGTCGGCACATTGGGCAGATCGGGCGAGCGGCCATGCGAAGCGACCACCACCGGAAGCAGCTTTCCGCCCCTGATCTGGGGCATGGCCGAGGGCAACTGGTCGGTCATGATCTGAACCATTCCGGCCAGGGCATCGTTGAGCGCAGGGCCGTTGCCGCGATAGGGCACGATCTGGATCTGGGTCTTCATGGTCTCGTTGAACGAGGCAACCATCAGATGACCCAGCGTTCCAAGGCCTGGCACCCCGGCGCTGTAGGCGCCAGGCTGGGCCTTGATCTTGGCGAGAAAGTCCTTGAAGTTGTTCACGCCCATCTTGGGGTGAGCCATATAGACCGACGGCATGGTCACGAGATTGGCCACCGGCAGCAGCTTGCCCTCGATCTTGCTGGCGCGATGGTAGAGCAGGGGATTGATGGTGGCCGTGCTCACGGTCGCCATGCCGATGCTGTAGCCATCGGGAGCGGCCTGGGCAATGGCTTCGCTGCCGATCAGCCCGCCGGCGCCGCCCTTGTTGTCAACGATCACAGGCTGACCCAGTGTGGTTCGCATGCCTTCGGCAATCACGCGCGCCACGATGTCGGTGGAGCCACCAGCGGCAAAAGGCACGATGAGCTTGACGGGCTTGCTGGGATAGGTGTCAGCGGCCAGTGCCTGCGAGGCTGCCAGGGCCCATAGTGAGCTGGCAACAGCCAGCGAGAGCCGGCCGAAGCGGCCAGTGAGGCCATTGGTGCGGCCGCGAGTGCGTGAAGAGATGGACATGGAAGGCTCCTGAAGGATATCGGCCGAGCCGTGTCCACAACATCAGTGCTGTTCACGAATTTCTGCCGTCATGGAAACGAAATATAGAAACTTGGGAGCCTTGGCAGTACATGCTATTTGCTGATAGCTATAAGCTTCGCCAATACCTGGGGCGTGCTTGTCTCTGGGTGTGTTGACGCTGCTGTCTTTTATTGAGGTTCGTCGCCCCGAGCATAGTTCGTCGCAACTAATGAAACCTTGAGGCCGGAGGCTCTCGCATCGGTGAAGCGCTTCAATGTTTCTTCAACGGGTTCGGCGCTGCCCCAATTTGAGCAGCAACTGCATGCGTTAGGCCGTGAAGTGAGACGGTTGCAGTTGGAACGGGAGTTATTGAAGAAGGCGAACGAGGTCCTCAAGAAAGACCAGTGCATCGAACTTCATCTCCTGACCAATCACGAGAAGACACTGCCGGTTGATGCCCTGCGCCATGCGTACTCGTTTGCCGAGTTGCTCACCTTTCTAGTCTTTGCTCGCAGTTCCTGCTTCTGCCATCGAGCGCGGCTCAACACTGACTAGTGGTATGCCGCGTGCGCCGAATGATCGCGGACATCTTCAAGCGCAGCTACAGCCTGGTCCTTTATGGGTTGTGCCCGACCTGTCAGTGACCATGCTCGGCGTTAGCAATGCTGCATCGGGCTAAAGCGTGCACCACGCTATGCCGACCAGTCTGCGCGAACCTGATCAGATTCATTGGAGCCGGCAACAACAGGCTGCTAAGCCAACCTGAGAGAGATGGTTCGCAAACGGCCGCATGGGGTCGGCAGCACTTATTCGTTGGCCGATATGGCGGATTTCCAGCCGACTAAGCGTCGAGTTATCTATAGGCTGAGCTTTTCAGGCGCACTACAAGCGCCGTCAATGCAGGGGCAGTTGCCAATGCAGTCACTGGCATCCAGTGGAACAGCGCAACCAGGGCAGACCCGATTGCCATGCCGGTGAACAGTGCTGCGTTGAGACGGCTGCGATCGCTGGCATCAATGATCAATGCCGTAAACGATGGTGATGGTCTGGTGGGCGATCAGCGAGGCTTGGTTGCCCGGCTCGAAACCTATGGCTCCGGCCAGCCCGAAAGCGCCTGCTTTGCGCGCGCTGGATAAAGCCCGGGCTCTGCAGCGTTTGCGCGATGTAGACGTCTTAGTTGTTGCTTCGCCGCATGGGCTTGAAGCCTGCCATGCCGCGTATTCCGTTGTGAGTGCTGACAATGCTCATCAGCTCCTGTGGCCTGGCCAGGGTAAAGGCCCGCTGCTAGCTTGCCTCTTGGAGGGTCAAAGCCTCAGGCAGCATCGGGATGCAGGCGCCTGATGCACGCGGTGTAGCTTGCATGCTGCAAAGGGGCCGCAACACCAGTCCGCCAAGACTGCCCCAGCCGAGATTGCAGGGCAGGGCGAGGCAATTTCCGCTGCTTGCCAGCTGGCCGTTACAGCAGATGCAAGGACTTGCAAAGCCCTTGCGCGGGCTGAGTTCTAAGCCGGCTTTTGTATGTTGATGTAAATGAGAATGAATTAGAATCACGCGCTCAAACATCTTCTAAAACCAGTGGCCAGCTCTCTCGAGTTGGCTTGTGCCGGCAGCCTGCTGCCAAGGTTTCGGCACCACCTCTCGCCACTCCATCGTGACTCTCTCTCTTCGCTCCACACTGGGCCTTTATGGCCTGGCCGCCTGTGCTGCCGTGCCCGCTCTGGCACAGACCACAACCGAAAACCAGACCCAGCCCACGGCCGAGCAGCACCAATTGCCCGAGGTCATCGTGCAGGAGAAAGCCCAGGAAATCGGCTACCAGCCAAAGCGCGCGACAACGGCCACCCGCTCCGATGCTGCGCTGCGCGACCTGCCGCAAGCGGTGGCCGTGGTGCCGGCACAGGTGCTGCAGGACCAGCAGGTGCGCAATATCGACGAGGCGCTTTACTATGTCAGCGGCATCACCCAGGCCAACACCCTCGGCGGCACGCAGGATGCGCTGATCAAGCGTGGCTTCGGCTTCAATCGCGACGGCTCCATACTGCGCGATGGCGTGCGTACTGTGCTGGCGCGCAATCTGACCTACACCACGGATCGCGTGGAAGTGCTCAAAGGACCATCCTCCATTCTCTACGGCAGCATGGACCCGGGCGGTGTGGTGAATATGGTCACCAAGAAGCCACAACTCGAATTTGCGGGCCAGGCTGCGCTGAGCGCGTCCAGCTATGGCGGCGGCGGTGCCTCGGTGGACCTGACCGGTCCCCTGGGCAGCAACGGCCTGGCTTATCGCCTGATCGCCGACACCAGCAATGTGGATTACTGGCGCAATTTCGGCGTCAACAAGCAGACGGTGATCGCGCCTTCGCTTGCCTGGTATGGCCGCGACACCTATGTGCGCATGTCCTATGAGCACACTGAATACGAGCAGCCCTTTGACCGCGGCACCGTCATTGACAGCCGTACCGGCAAGCCTGTGGCCATAGACCCGCGCCGCCGCCTCGACGAAGCCTATAACCGCACCATCGGGGATTCGGATTTTTTCACCGTGCAGGGCCAGCACTCGCTGAATTCGCAATGGAAGCTCAACGCCACCTATAGCTACAACCGCAATCGCTATGACGACTACCAAGCCCGTCCGGTATCGCTGAACCCGGTCACCGGCGTGCTCACCCGCCGCCCGGACGGTACGCGCGGCGCGCTCAGCCAGCAGCATGTGGCCCAGCTGAACTTGCAGGGCAATGTGCAGTGGGGTGGCGTCCGCCACGAGATACTGAGCGGCCTAGATATCGAGGACAGCGATATTTACCGCCGCGACCTGATTCGCGGCAGCAACAGCACCAGCTTCAATGTCTACAACCCGGTCTATGGTCTGCTGCCGTATTCCACCACCATCAGCGCTGCAGACAGCGACCAGCGCGACAAGATCAGGCAGCAGGCCTTTTTCTTCCAGGACAATATTCGCTTGTCCGAGCAGTGGATAGCCCAGGCTGGGGGCCGCTGGTTGCACTATGACCAGGAAGCGGGCAAAGGCAGGCCTTTTGTCGTGGGCAGTGCCTCCGACGGCTGGCAGTTCGTGCCGCGCGTGGGCCTGGTGTGGCAGCCTGATTCCAACTTGTCCTTCTATGGCAGCTACAGCGAGTCGTTCAAGCCGCAAAGCAGCGTGGGCACGGTGATAGGCGCATTGCCACCGGAAGAGGCCAAGTCCTGGGAGCTAGGAGCCAAGCTGGAGCTGGCGCGTGGCATCAGCGCCACGGCAGCGCTCTACGACATCCGCAAGCGCAATGTGGCGGTGAGAATTCCCGTCAACGGCGATCTGGCTACCCGCGCCGCTGGTGGCGCCCGCTCGCGGGGCCTGGAAGTGGATGTGGCCGGTCAGATCAGCCGCCAGTGGCAACTCATAGGCAGCTATGCCTATACCGACGCCTGGGTGTCCGATGATCCGCAGCTGCAGGGTAAGCGCCTTGCCAATGTGGCACGTCAGAGTGCTTCGATGTTTGCGGCCTATACCTTTGAGCGCAGCAGCTACGGTCAGTGGCGTGCTGGTGCCGGTGTTCGCCACGTGGGCAAGCGTGCCGGAGATGCAGCCAACACCTTCGACAACGATGCCTACAACGTCGCCGATGCCTTTGTCTCCTACGAAACCCGCTGGGACAACCGCCCCGTGCGCCTGCAGCTGAACATCAAGAACCTGTTCGACAAGAACTATGTCGTTTCCTCGGGCAGCAATATCTATGTCTCGCTGGGCGAGCGCCGCCAGGCCGTGCTGCGCGCGGTCATGGACTTCTGACGGCATGCAGCGCCCGCTGTTGCGCTGCGCAACCAGGCCGCAAGGCACTGCATCCTCTAGCCGGCTGTAGCGTCGGCTAGTGGCAACCGATATCAAGCTCACTGATTTTCTATGCCGTCCTTCAAGCAACTCTGGTTTCAGCTGCACTGGTTTGTCGGCATCACGGCCGGCACGGTGCTAATCGTTCTTGGTCTGTCTGGGGCGGTGTTTTCCTTTCATGAGGAAATACTGGACTGGCTGAACCCCGGCACTGCGCGCGTGCAGGCGCGTAGCGACCTGGCACCCATGACGCCTGCGCAATTGCTGCAGACGCTGCGTGCGCAGGGCGAGGAGCGCGTGGTGCAGCGCATCACCGTGCACTCCGAAGCGGGCCGGTCGGCCCAGATCAGCTTCAAGCCGCTCAAGGGGCAGCGCCGCGGCGAGACGGTCTTTGTAAACCCCTACACCGCAGCCCAGCTACCGCCCCAGAAGGGCGCGCAGTTCTTTGAATGGGCGGAGCGCCTGCACCGCTGGCTGCTGCTGTCGCGCGATGATGGCAAGCCCATCACCGGTACGCTGGCCGGCCTGTTGGTGCTGCTTTCACTGTCCGGCCTGTATCTGCGCTGGCCGCGCAAGCCCATGGACTGGCGCAGCTGGCTATGGCTGGACATGCGCCTGAAGGGGCGCGGCTTTCTGTGGAATCTGCATGCTGTGGCGGGCACCCTGGCGCTGCTGGTCTATCTGGTGCTGGCGCCCACTGGCATGTACTGGGCTTTCGACGGCCTGCGCCGCACGGTCGATACCTGGGCGGGCGTGCCGCCGCGCGCTGCTGTTGCCAAGCCCGCCAAGCCCGACAGAGAGTCCGCCGCGCCGACGCCGGACCTGACGAGCGCATGGCAGAGCTTTCAGCATCTGGCACCGGGCTGGCAGTTTGCCCAGTTGCGCCTGCTCGAGCGCACGGGCGAGCCCGTGCAGATTGCCTGGTTCGACGAGACCGCGGCCCATGAGCGTGCGCGCAACCAGTTGCGCCTGACTCCCGAGGGCCGCGTTCAGCAGGATGAGCGCTATGCCGATCTGCCCGCTGGCCGCCGCGCCGTGGGTGCCATCTACCCGCTGCATATGGGCACGTATTTCGGACTGACGGGGCGCATCATCGTCACCTTGGCGGCGCTGATGATGCCGCTGTTCGCCATCACCGGCTGGCTGCTCTATCTGGACCGCCGCCGCAAGGCCCGTGCCTTGAACGGTGAACGCCGGGCCTTGGCCGAAAGTTCCCCTGCTGGCCAGGGACAGGACAGCGTTCTCGTGGCCTATGCCAGTCAGACTGGCCATGCCGAACGCCTGGCCCTGCGCACCGCGGCCGCGCTGCGCGATGCGGGGCTGGCCACGACGCTCAAGCCCATGGCCCAACTGGACACGGAGCAGTTGCGCCACCATGGCAGGGCTCTTTTCATTGCCAGCAGCTTTGGCGACGGCGAAGCACCTGACAGCACGCGTCGCTTTGCCCGCGCGCTGGATGCCGCCGCAGCCAATCCCCTGGCCACGCTGCACTACGGCCTGCTGGCGCTGGGCGATCGCCAGTACACGCGCTTTTGTGGTTTTGGCCGTGCACTCGATCATCAGTTGCAACGCCTGGCTGCGCAGCCGATTTTCCCCCGTGTGGAAATGGATGGCGAAGACGGCACTGCCTGGAGCGCCTGGCAGCAGATGCTCAGCGGCCACTTCCATACCGCCCGTCAATTGCCTGATGCACCCGCCGCTCCCGCGTTTGCGCCATGGACGCTGGCAGAGCGCAGTCTGATCAATCCGGGCAGTCTGGGCACACCGCTGCACAGCCTCACGCTGACGCCGCCAGCAGGACTGGACCTGGACTGGCGCCCGGGCGCGCTCGTGGAAATCTGCCCCCGGCATGCACCCGAAGCCATTGCCGCCTGGCTGCAGCAGCTGGCGCTGGACGGCACTGCTGTGGTTCGGTGGCAAGGCCAGAGCCAGACGCTGCAAGCCGCACTGTCGGCAAGCGTCCTGCTTCAGGCCAGCGACTTGCCTGCAGATGCTTCGGCGCAGGCCGTGGCCGATGCGCTGCAGCCGCTGGCCGCGCGCAGCTATTCCGTGGCGTCCTTGCCAGCAGACGGCCATGTGCGGCTGCTGGTACGCCAGGCCCGCCATGATGCGGGTCTGGGGCTGGCCTCAGGCTGGCTCACCGCCTATGCGGCTCCGGGCGCAGCGGTCATGTTGAGGCTGGTGGACAACAGGGCATTCGCGCCCATCGATGATGCTGCAGCGCCGCCCGCCATCTTCATCGGCAACGGCTCCGGCTATGCAGGCCTGCGCGGTCACCTGCTGGCGCGCATGCGTGCGGGCCAACATCGCAACTGGCTGCTATTTGGCGAGCGCCAGCAAGCCCATGATGGATATGCCCAAGCCGAAGCCCAGGCCTGGCTGCAGGCAGGGCAGCTGGCGCGCGCAGACTTTGTCTATTCACGCGACCAGGCCGAGCGCCGTTATGTGCAAGACGGCTTGCGCGATGCAGCGGACCTGCTGCGCAGCTGGATCGACGAAGGCGCCGTGATCTTCATCTGCGGCAGCCTGCAAGGCATGGCCGCAGGCGTGGATACTGTGTTGCAGGAACTGCTGGGCTGCGACGCTCTCGACGAGTTGATCGCCCAGGGCCGTTACCGCCGGGATGTGTACTGAGCGCCTGTATCCGCAGCAGGCCGCAAGCAGGAGTGAGGCGAGGGCAGGGCTGCAAGGTATTCAGCAGGCGGGCCGGATGTCCTGCAAGAGCACTCCAAGGCCGGCCTGCTGCCTGACCCCGCCTGCCCCGATTCGACTAGATCTGGCCTGTGACGCCCTGCACCAAGGCCGCGCCACCGTACGAGCCGCTCCATGGCCAGCCGGCCTGAGGTGGCGTCTCTGGATGGCTCCTGCAATCCATGCGAGTTGTCATAATCGGCCCTTGTCGCAGGGCGCGCGGCCTGTATTGTGTGCACAATGGTGTCCGGCCCGGACCGGCGGCATGTGTATTCCGTCGCTGCTTTATATTGATTCGCATCACCGACCATCCAAGAACACCGCATGTCGACCCAATCCATTTTCAAATCCACCGTGGTGGCGCTGACGATCGCGGCCAGCGGTTCGCTTTTCGCACAGGGCACGCCCATCAATGCAGCGGCCTATGACGCTCTGGTGGCGCAGGGCCCTGTTGCCGATGCGGCGACGATTGCGTCCAGCACCTGGGCCAGCAAGATCAAGCAGGCCGGCACGCTGCGTCTGGGCAGCACGCAAACCTCGAATCTTTTCTCTTTGCTCAACGAGAAGGACGGCAAGATCCGTGGCTTCGACCTGGGCCTGGCACAGCTCATCACCCGTTACATCCTGGGCGATGCTGCCAAGTACCAGTTCACCCAGGTGACCTCGTCCACGCGCGAGCAGGTGCTTATCAACAATCAGGTGGACATGGTCTTCGCCACCTATTCCATCACTCCTGCCCGCGCCGAGAAGATCTCGTTTGCCGGCCCTTACTACACATCGCAGTCCGGTGTGCTGGTCAAGGCGAACAACAAGACGCTGCAGTCCTACAACGACCTGGGTGGCAAGAAGGTGGCCACGCAAGCTGGCTCCACGGGGCCTGCGATACTGGCCCAGTACGCCCCCAAGGCCGTCGTGCAGGAGTTCCAGACGCATCAGGAAGCCCTCGATGCCCTGCGTCAGGGCCGTGTCGATGCCTATGTGACCGACTACACGCTGCTGCTCAACGCCCTGAGCCTTGGCACCAGCAATGCGCGGCTGGCGGGGGCTCCATTCGGTGCCCAGGATCCTTATGGCGTGGGACTGCCCAAGGGCTCGGACGGCGTGGCCTTCATCAATGCCTTTCTCAAGAAGCTGGAAGCCGACGGTACCTGGGCCAAGCTTTGGACTATTTCCATTGGGCAGCGCACTGGCAGCACGACAGTTCCGACTCCGCCCGCTCTGCCTTGAGCAATGGGTGAGGTTTCAAGGCTTTTGGCTGACCACGGGCCTGCCTTCTGGCAGGCCTTGTTGCTGACATGGAAGCTCACGCTGGTGTCCTTTGTGCCCGGCGTCCTGCTGGGCGTGCTCGTCGCTGTGCTCAGGCTCTTGCCCCTGCCGCCGCTGCGCTGGGCTCTGAGCGTCTATGTCGAGATCTTTCGCAACATTCCCAGTGTGGCGCTGCTGATCTTCATCGTCTTCGCGCTGCCCGATCTCAATATCGTGATCGATTACGAGCCCAGCGTGATCCTCACGCTGACGCTGGTCTGCTCTGCCTTCACGGCTGACTACCTGCGCGCGGGCATCAACACGATTCCGGGCAGCCAGATCGAGGCTGCGCTCAGCCTGGGCATGCGCCCGCTGCAGATTGTGTCTGCCGTGGTCCTGCCGCAGGCGCTGCGCTCGGTGGTGCAGCCCATGACCTCGCTGCTGATTGCCCTGATGCTCTCGACTTCCCTGGCGTCGCAGCTGCCGTTTCCCGGCCGCGAGCTCACGGCCCTGGTCTCCAAGATCGCCAATGATTCGGCGCTCGGCATTGCCGCGTTCGCTGTGGCGGCCACCATGTATGTGGTGACAGGTCTGCTCATCGCCTGGGCCGGCGCGGTTCTGGAAAAGAAAGTGCGGATACTGCGATGAGCCGTTCGCTGGAAGAAATTCTGTTTGCCGCGCCAGGCCTGCGGGCCCGAGCCGTCACCAAAGCGGTGAGCATGACCGCCGCAGCCCTGCTGCTTCTGCTTGCGGTGGCGATCGTGTGGCAGTTCCATTCGGCAGGCCAGCTTGAAGCACCGTACTGGGAATTCTTTGCCTGGGCTACGACCTGGAGCTTTCTTGCCAAGGGGCTGCTCGGCACGCTGGCATCGTCGGCGATGGCCGCCGTGATTTCCCTGGCCCTGGGACTGGTGCTGTTGCTGGGGCGGCTGTCGCGGCTCAGGTTGCTGCGCTGGCCCAGCATTGCCGTCATAGAGTTCCTGCGCGGCACGCCGACGCTGCTGCTCATCTATGTCTGCTTTCTGGTGCTGCCGTCGGTAGGCATCAAGCTGAGCACCTATTGGATGCTGACCCTGCCCATAGGTCTGAGTACCGCAGCCGTGGTCGCCGAGGTATATCGCGCAGGCGTGCTCGCCGTGCCGCGCGGCCAGACCGATGCCGCGCGAAGCCTAGGGCTGACCGAAGTCCAGGTCTTTTTCTCCGTCGTCTTTCCTCAGGCCCTTCGCTACATTGTTCCGGCATTGGTTGCGCAACTGGTTATCGTGGTCAAGGACACCACCTTCGGCTATGTCGTCACCTACGGTGAACTCATGCAGAACGCCAAGGTGCTGATAGCGAACTACCACTCGCTGGTGCCTGTGTACCTGGTCGTGGCAGCGCTTTACTGCCTTGTGAACTATGGGATTTCAAAGGCCAGCCAGCGTCTGGGCCGGCCCATGCATTGAGCGCCGGCCAGGGCAAAAGGCTTAGTGGCAGCACCGGCAGGCTGCACGGCCTTGGCGCAGCAGCGATAAAAGCCAGGCCTGATCGATGCTGGTCTCAGTCCAGCCGCGCGCTTGCCTGCCTGGAGGCAGGCAAGCGCGCACAGTTCAGCGCGGAGCCCGTCTCAGCAGGCCGTACCAGATGCCGCAAACAGTAGGTATGCCCAGACATATGCCGGACAGGGTATCGCCCAGGCCGCCGTCGCTGAACAGAGCAGCGATCAGCCCTATGCCGGTCAGCAGGCCCAGCGCGACAGGCCAGCCCCAGATGGCGAGCAAGCGGGATGACGTGTTCTTCATGGCACAACCTCCTCAGAGATCCTGGGCTGGCTGTTCTGACGGCTCTTGGGCTCGGTGCTGCGGCCCTTTTTGATCCAGAGATAAAGTCCGGTGCCCAGCACGACAATGCTGGCGATATCCAGCAGTGCCCAGATGATCTGCATCACGCGGCCGCCGTAGTCGCCGAAATGCAGCGGCTGCGACACCAGCAGGGCGGCAAGATACCAGGGCAGTTCCGGTGCGGCAGTGACCTGGGCCGACTTGGCATCGACCAAGACCGGATAAAGCAGGCGAGAGGTCAAAGGCTCGTTGCCACGCAGGAAGATGGTGTGGTGGTGGGGACTGGAAAAACTGGTCCCAGGGAAGGCGATGAAGGACAGCTTGGTATCGGGTGCCTGATGTCGGGCCACTTCGAGCGAACGTTGAACCGAAGCACGTTCGGTCACGGGCACGGTGGGCTGACCCTGGTAGGGCGCCAGCACGCTGCTGAGCTGGTCATGCTGCCAGTATTTGATCACCAGATCGGCCCAGGTATTGATCATGCCGGTGGCACCCACCACAAACAGCCAGACCAGAGTCACGATGCCCAGGAGATTGTGCAGATCCAGCCATTTCAGGCGTGGCTGGCGATCACGGCGGACTGTCCCGAAGTCCAGCTTGCGCATGAAGGGTGCGTAAAGCACCACTCCGCTGACAATCGCTATCAGCAGCAACAATCCCATCAGGCCCAGGAAGAGCTTGCCGGGCAGGCCTGCAAACAGGTCCACATGGAGCTTGAACATGATCCACATAAAGCCCTGATCGAAGCGCGGCTGGGCCAGCAGCTCGGCAGTGCGGGCATCGACGACCACCGAACGGAAGTCGTCGGTGGGCGCAGGGGTCGGCGTCATGGTGATGAACCAGAGATCGTCGGTTTCATCGGACTTGGACGCGAACTGAACCACGCGATCCGGATACTGGGCGCGAGCAACTTCCAGTACCTTGTCCAGGCTGGCATGCGGCGTGCCCTCGGGCATGGGCGGAGCTTCGACCTCGGTGCCCAGCAGGTGTCCGATTTCATGGTGAAAGATCAGGGGCAGGCCGGTGAGGCACAGCAGCAGCATGAACACGGTGCAGACGAGGCTGCTCCATTTATGCACCCAGGCCCAGATCTTGATGGTGTGGCTTTGCATTTGATTCGTTCCAATGGATGAAATCCCCCGAGGCACTGCCCAGTGCAGCTGTGCCTCGGAGGTGCAGGACTGGCTCAGCCGCTTAGAAGTCCATCTGCGCTGACAGCATCAGCGTGCGAGGAGCTCCAACGGTGGCGTAGCTGGGGTTGGGCGTAGCTACCCAGTAGCCCTTGTTCGCCACGTTCTCCAGGCTGGCGCGCAGCACCAGGGGCTTGTTGGCCAGCTTGGTGCGATAGCGGGCGCCAAGGTCCAGGCGCGTCCAGCCGGGCATGCGCAGCAGATTGGCAGCGTCGAAGTACATGGCAGAGGTGTGGATCACGCGGCCGTTGAAACTCAGGCCCGTCACCCATGGCGTATCCCAGTCCAGGCCCACGTTGTAGGTCCGCTTCGGGACGCCGTTGGCCTGGTTGCCCTGATTGCTGCCGCTGGCGGTGCGCGTCAGCTTGGCATCGTTGAAGGCGGCACTGGCCATCAGGCGCAGGCCGCGCTGGATCTCGCCATAAGCCGTCAGCTCCAGCCCGCGATTGCGTTGCTCGCCGCCAAAGCTGTAGACATTGTTCTCGGTGATGCTGGCCGGTTGCGTGATCTGGTAGATGGCGGCCTGAGTCATTAGCACGCCCCAGTCCACCTTGACGCCTGCTTCCAATTGCTTGCTCTTCTGAGGTGCAAAGACCTGCCCCTCGTTTGCCAGGCCCACGCCTGCAGTGCCCCCAGCCGTCAGGCCCGCCGTGTAGTTGGCATAGATGGAGGTATTGGGTGTGGCCTTGAACACCAGACCCGCCAGCGGCGTGACTGAGCTGGCCTTGTAGGCGGTCGAGCCATTCACGCTCTTTTGATTGATGCTCTGGTCGCGCAGTCCCAGGGTCACGAAAATGCGTTCATTGAACAATGCCATGGTGTCCGCGATGGCCACACTGTGCTGTTCCAGTTCGGCCGTCTTGCTGGGCGCAAGACGAGGCGTGGTGATCACGGGCAGGGGAGAAGGACGGTACAGATTGGAGGGGGTCGAGCCGGTACCGGTGTAGAAGTAGCCGGTCTCGCGCGCCATATGGTTGGCAGACAGCACCAGCGTGTGACCTATGCCTGCTGTCTTGAAGCGTGTGCGCAGGCCGATGTCGGCCGAGGTCGTCTTGTTGTATTCGTCGTAGTAGCCGTTGGAAACGCTGAAGTTGCCCTGAGAGTCGGGCTCGGTGCCCCAGGCACCCGGGAAGTTCTGGTAGCTCTTGACGTCGCTGTAGCCAATGCCGCCGTACACCGTGGTGTTGGCGTTGATGTCGTATTCGAGGCGGGATATAACGGTCCTGGCTTTGTCCGTAAGTGCCGTGCCCGGGTAGAAGTTCAGACGTGCGTCAGGCACGGCAGGCACCTCGGTAATCCCGCTGCGAAAGCCCACCTGGGGGCGGAATTCGTTGGTCTTGCCGTTGGCGGAGAGCGCATCGAGGGACCAGCGCAGTTTCTGGCCCGCATAGTCCAGGCCCAGCGATCCCAGGCCCAGGCGCTGGCGTCCGCCGTCGATATTGCCCTCGCCGTTGCGCCATACGCCGTTGACGCGCACCCCCCACTGATTGTCCTCGCCAAAGCGGCGCCCCACATCCAGGTGGGTGCCGAACTGGGCCTTGCCCATATAGGTGCCGGTCAGGCGCGTCAGCGGCACATCTCCGGCGCGCTTCGTGACCAGATTGATGTTGCCGCCCACGCTGCCACTGGGGCCCACGCCATTTGTCAGCGAGCCCGGGCCTTTGAGTACCTCCACCCGCTCGATCATCTCCAGCGGCACGCGTGTGGAGGGAACGAGGCCGTAGAGGCCGTTCATGGAGACGTCACGCATACCGACGGTAAAGCCGCGGATCTGAAAGTCTTCTCCATAGCCGCCGCGGGCCTGGAGAGTGCGAACCGAAGCATCGCTCATCACCACGTCGGAGATATTGAGCGCCTGTTGATTCTCGATCAGCTCCGACGTGTAGTTGGTCGTGCTGAACGGCACATTCATCAGGTCGGTACGGCCCAGAATGCCCAGGTCGCCGCCACGGGCCAGCTGTCCGCCCGAGTAGGTTTTCTGCAGGCCGCCGATGGCTTCAGCCTGGTCAGCCACGACCACTTCCTGAAGGGCGGTATCGCTGCTGGCGGTCTGGGCCGCCACGCCGAAGGAGGCCACGGCCATGCCGGTTCCCAGGCATTGGCCGAGGAGCCTGACCAAGGGTTGTAGTGCAAAACGCGAATGGGTAGAGGAAGAGCGATTTTTCATGAACTTCAAGTCGGAGGTGATGCGGAAAGGAAACAGGAAAGGCGTGGCCGGTGATCGGCTTCAGAAGTTCGCGCGCAGCGACAGCGTGACCTTGCGTGGCTCGCCGTAGTAGTTGTTGAAATACGTGCTGTTGGGCGAAAACTTGGCGTAATAGACTTTGTCGAACAGGTTGTTGACATTGAGCTGCAGGGTGTAGGTCGGGTTCAGGCGATACACGAGCAATGCGTCAAAAAGTGCGTAACCACCCTGGCGGGTGGTTAGGTTGCCGACGCTGGTGTAGGTATCGCTCTGCAGTCGCACTCCTGCCCCCACTGTCCAGCCCTGCCATGGGCCGCTGAGCCGGTGACTGGTATGCAGACGCAAGCTATGTCGCGGGTCCGCCGGGCGCAGAGGCTGGCCGACCAGGGCCGCCGTCTCGTCGCGCAGATACTGGGTGCTGGTGTAGGTGTAGCTGGCCATCAGCTGCCAGCCCGGTCTTGGCTCGCCGCTCAGCTCGGCCTCCCAGCCTCGGCTGCGGCTTTTGCCGCCGGCCAGATAGCAGCGGCCTGCGAGGTAGTAAGGAACACAGGGCATGGCCGAGCTGCTGTCTTCCATGGCGTCGCCGAGAAACTGAATGTGGAACGCCGACAACGAACCCCGCAGCCGCCCATCCAGGAATTCGGTCTTGAGTCCGGCTTCCAGGTCCTGGCCCCGGATGGGCGCCAGCAGGCTGCCGGCGCTGGTCTTCTTGTTCTGGGGGCTGAAAATCCTGCTGTAGCTGAGATAGGCATTGGTGTGATCCGACAGCTTGTGGATCAGGCCTGCATAGGGCGTGAGCTCATGCTGCACGCCATAGCTGCTTGCCGGCGTGGCAGGCTCGCGATAGTTCCACCAGCTCAGACGCGTACCGAGCACGACGCTGACCGAGTCGGTCAGCGACAGCAGCGCTCTGGCGAAGCCGCCATGTTGGCGCACCTGCGACATGGGCGCAGAGTAGGCATTGCCGTTGCCTTCGCTATAGAAGGGCTCCGGGTAGCTGGTATAGGGGTTCCAGCTGCGGATATCCACACCATAGAGCGGGCTGATGCCCCAGTGACCGGAAGTACCAATCGCGCGCACCCTTTGCAGGTCCACGCCCAATGCCAGTTCATGCCTTCGTCCCAGCGCCTCCAGGGGACCGGTTGCCTGCAGGCTCCAGGTGCTCTGGCTGCTGGCCTCGCCGTCGTAGATGGAGGTGTTGACATCCACCAGGAAGGGGTTGGTGGTGCTGGCGCTTGAAAACGAGGTCTGCTTGAAGCCCGCCGAATGAAACTGGGTACGCGCTGCCTGCGCCTTGAGTTTCCAGCCGTTTCCCAGGGCATGATCCAGCTCGATGAAGGCTTGCCGATTGCGCCGATTCCAGGTATTCCAGGCGGTTCCAAGATAGGTGCTGCGCGGCAGATCAAGCTGGCTGCCGTCCAGGGCGGCAGGCAGTCCTCCCCAGGAACCCGTGGCTTCCAGCTCTGTGTGCTGAACGCTGGCGGTCAGCAATGTCCGGGGCCCCAGATCCGCTTCCAGCACGGCATAGAGGCTTTTTCGATTCTCGTGACGTGCTGTCTGGAATGAAGCCTTGTCATCGGCCAGTGCCACGAGGCGGCCCCGCAGGGTGCCTGCCGCGTTGAGAGAGCCAGACAGGTCGGCTTCCTGTCGTCGCCTGTTCCAGGAGCCCAGAGTCAGGGCTGCAGATCCCTGGAAATCCTGCGTGGGGCGTTTGCGCACCATGTTCACCACGGCTGAAGGGTTGCCAGCGCCACGCAGCAGGCCGGATGCGCCGCGCAAGACTTCCACCCGATCGAGCATGGCCGTGTCTGGCTGAATGAAGGTCGGGGCTGAAGTGACCTGGTTGATGCTCAGCCCGTCGATCTGCAGCGAGTCGATCTGATAGCCGCGCGCATAGTAGTTGATGCGTTCGCTGTCGATGTAGTCCACCGTCACGCCGGCGGTGTTGCTCATCACCGCGTGCAGGTCGGGCAGGGCCTGGTCATCGAGCCATTGGCGGGTGAGCACGGTAACGGGCTGGGGAATGTCGCTCACCAGCTGTTGTCCGACGTTGCCGGTGACCCGCGCCGCTGCATAGCTGCCGGAGCTCTCGGTCGTTGCGCTGACCTCTGCTTTGGCGCTGACCGTGACAGTCTCCAGCAAAGGCGCCCCTGCCGCTCCCTTGGGAGTCAGGGAGCGCAGGGTATAGACGCCGCTGGACTCGCGCACGGCTTGGAGCTCAGTGCCTTCAAGCAACCGGGCAAAGCCGTCCTCTACAGCGTAGGAGCCGTGAAGACCTGCAGAGTGGCGCTGGCCAGTCTGGGCCGCATCAAAGGACAGGGCCACGCCAGCCTGGTTGGCATAGCGGGCGATGACTTCCGAGAGAGGGCCGGGAGCAATGGCGAAGCTGCGAACTCCTGTTCGCGCATCGATGTTCGGTTGCGGCTGTGCGAAAGCCGGGGTGACTGCCTGGGCTGTCGCCGCAAGAAGCAGCCAGACCAGCAGCAATTCTGTCTGGCGGCGAAAAATGCCGGATGCAGGCCTATGCGGCACATGCCGCAAGACGGCAGGAAGGCCGTGCTGTGGCAGTGAGATAGGAGGGCGGAGCATGGCGTCGAAGAAAATGAATGAGGTTTCCTCGTATGCCGAACAAGCCCTGCCAATCCTGCAACTGCCTCGGCATTTTTTTCAATGCATTCGCTTTCTGATAAAGCATATTTGCCCTGAAACGCAATGCTGAAAAGGGATGAGTGCTATGTTTTTATTTTTGAAATCGACAGCACTCAGCGCTACGGATTGCGAGCCTCCACGCGAACCCAGTAGCGCGTATGGCTGCGCAGTTGCAAGGGGAAGCGGCTGACCAGTGCAGCCAGGGCGCGGTCCGTGTCATCGATGGGAAAGGCGCCTGAGACCTTGAGCTGCGCGACTTCAGGTGAGCATCCCAGGTAGCCCTTGCGATAGCGCGACAGCTCGGCGATCAGCTCGCCCAGCGCAATGTCCACCGCCACCACTCCACCTTCATGCCAGCTGGTGCCGAATGGATCTGCCTTGGTAGCGGATCGCGTGGCGTCGGCCGTGAACCGGGTCTGTTCGCCTGCACGCAGCTCCTGAGGGTCTGCTGCTGCGGGGAGCACGCGAACCGCCTTTTCCTCCACCTGAACATGGCTTTGCCCACTGTCATCCAGGCGCACCATGAAACGTGTTCCCAGTGCCAGGACTCTGCCCTGGGGGGTCTGGACGCTGAAGGGGCGCCCCTGAGAGTCGGGATGGGTGCTGATCAGTATGCGGCCGCTGTGCAGGCGAAGCAGACGTTCGCGGTCGTTGAAGTCCACATCCACGCTGCTGGACGTGTCCAGCGCCAGCAGGGAGCCGTCGGGCAAGCTGATGTCCAGACGCTCGCCGGTGCCTGTGCGATGGGTGGCCTGCCACTGCTGCCAGGGCAGGCCTTGCCAGCCCATCCAGGCAGTGGAGCCGGCCCCGAGGCCGATCACCAGACTTCTCATTACCGTGCGCCGTGTGCGGCTCGCGGGCTTGCCCAGGGCCTGGCTGGCCAGCGAGGGAGGCAGGGCGGCGAGTTGAGCGCTGACGGACTGAACCCGCTGCCAGGCGCGCTGATGGGCAGGGTCTGCCGCATGCCACTGCTGCCAGGCCTGCCGGGCATTGTCCGGGGTCGATGGATCTCTCAGGCGCACATGCCATGCTGCCGCTTCATGCAGGGCCAGGCGTTCGATGTCGTCGACGGGCCTCATGCAAGAACCAGGCAGCAATGTTCCATGGCGCGAGTCAGATAGTTGCTGACCGTGCGCAGCGAGATGCCCAGGCGTTCGGCGATCTCGGGGTAACTCAGCTCCTCGAACTGGGCCAGCACGAAGGCCTCGCGCACCTTGGGCGGAAGTTCCTGCAGCATGCGGTCCACATCCAGCAAGGTCTGCTGGATGATGGCCTGCTCCTCGGTGGACGGAGCGAATTCGGGCGGCACCGTGGCGAGATAGTCGAGGTAGGACTGCTCCAGCGAGCGGCGACGGAACAGATCTGCAGCCAGGCCTTTTGCAATGGTGGCCAGATAGCGCCGGGGTTCCCGTATCTGCTCCTGCGGCATGGGGGAGCGCAGCAGGCGCATAAAGGTGTCCTGTGCCAGATCTGCCGCATCTTCTCGATTGGAAAGCCGCTTGCGCAGCAGGCTTTGCAGCCAGGGGTGGTGGTCTTGGTAGAGGCTATGCACAGAAAATACGTGGCATAAGCAAGCAAGAAAGGCCACGGGGTCATGTTTTGAGAATGGTTATCATTATCTTGCATGTGGGCCGGATTTCCATTTTGGCTTTTACTTAGTGGTGTTTTTCCAAGGGGCGTGGTCTACAGGGGGGCGGCAGGGATCGCCCGAAGCCGTTCACCGGCAATGCTGCTATATGCCTCGATCCGGACTGCTAGGTCGCCGTTTGCATGTCATGGCGTATGACGGCGTATCTTGACGGGGCAGAAGTCATGACCCGGCATCAGCAGACGGGTCGATTGCCGCGACAATGCGGTGGTGCGGTGTTTCCTCCGACCGCTCGAGCATGAGGGCATGCACCGGCAGATGCGCGCAAGCTATCCGACTCTCGGTCATTCCGGCGCTTGATGCAGGAGGCTCGCTCTCGGCGAGCGGGCGAGTTCGGCGCTCGCGCTGGCGAGATTTCAAGGCTTGCCGAACTTTGTTGAAACGATCTGACACCTGTTGGAATCATGGCTGCTGACTCTTCTTTTTCTCAGAGGCAAGCCGGTGCAGGGGCTGCAAGCCCCGAGGGCCGCTTGCTCTTTTCTCGTATGGTCAAGCAGGTACGGTTGCGTCAGTTGCAGCTTTTGCAGGCTTTGCAGCAATGCGGCTCGGTCATGCAGGCGGCAGCGGAGCTGAATATGAGTCAGTCGGCGGCTACCCAGGCCCTGGCCGAGCTTGAGCGGGTATTGGACATCAAGCTCTTCGAGCGCCATGCACGCGGCATACGGCCCACAGTGGCAGGCCAGGCCTTGGTCGATGCAGCACGCGGCATGCTGGTGGGGTTGCAGGATGTGTCCGAATCGCTGGCATCCATCCGGCGCGGGGCTTCGGCGGCTTTGCGTCTTGGAGCCATTCCGGCAGCTGCGTTTTCGGTGCTGTCCCAGCTGCTGCCGTGCTTTTACGAGGCTCATCCGCAGGTCTATGTGGATGTGCATGAGGACGGCAGCGCCCCCTTGCTGTCGCAGCTCATGGCTTCGGGCCTCGATGTGGTGTTCTGTCGCCAGCCCCAGCTTTTGCCGGTGGAGTTTTCCTTCGAGCCGCTGCTGCTGGATGCTGCCGTGGTGATTGCGGATGCAGACCATCCTCTCGTCGGGCGTCGCGATGTGCCGCTGCCTGCCTTGAGGGGGGCGCGCTGGGTGCTGCCAAGCTTTGGCATCGCGGTGCGCCATATCGTGGAGACCGAGGTGCTGCCCGTGCTGGAGGATGCTTCCTGGTTTCCGGCCTCCACCGTGTCCCTGCCTGTGCTCGAGGGCCTGCTCACCCAGCCTGGGGCTGTATCGCTGGTACCTCGCAGCATTCTTCCGGGACTGCGTTCCCAGGGGCGTGTGTGTGCGCTGGATGTGCGTATCGAGGGGGGCTTGCCGCCGTTGGGTGCGGTGTATCGCACAGACCATGCGCCAGTGCTGCTGCAGGAGATGCTCAAGCTCTGGCATCGGCTTAAGCTGCCTCATGCGGCAGCACCGGCATTCGCATAGACGGTTACCGGCAAGCAGGCTGAACGCCCCGGGCTATCGAGACCTTGCAGACATGAGGCGCTCCGTGCGCTGATCGGGTGTGACGGCCGGGCGACGGATGCGCCTTGGCAAGCCAGGGTCAGGTGGCAGCGACCCTGCGCAGCAGATAGATGTCCATGATCCAGCCATTTTGCTCACGGGCCTGGGTGCGCCTGCTGGTGATCTCTGACGCGATATCGCAAAGCCTGCCGTGCATGAGCAATTGCTGGGGCATGCCGAGATAGGCGCCCCAGTAGATGTCGACATCGGTGTCTTGCAACTGCTCATAGCTGCGTTGACCATCCAGCATCACGACCAGGGTGTTCACCCCGGATGGCCAGCCGTTTTCGCGCAGCTGGCGACCGGTGGTGATCAGAAAGGGTTCACCGATTTCATTGAGAGCGATGCCGTGGGCACTGCACAGCACCTGCATGGAGGTGATGCCGGGCACGACGCGCACCTGTTCGCGGGCCAGGCCCAGACGCGACGCAATGCGCAGCGTGCTGTCATAGAGGGCCGGATCGCCCCAGACGAGCAGGGCCACGCGCCCCGAACGAGCAGGCAGATGGTGTTGAAGACTGGCTTGCCAGCGCCGGGCAATGGCATCGTGCCATTCATCCACCTGCTGGTCGTAGTCGTTGCCCTGCTGGCGACGTTGAGGCATGTCGAAGTGGGCAATACGGTTGTGCTGCACATCCAGTTCCTGCAGCAGGGACAGACGGACCTGGGCCAGTTCGGCCTTGCTGTCTTCCTTGTGCGGCAGCAGAACCAGGTCGGCGCTGCGAATCGCTTTTTCGGCTTCTCGGGTGAGGTGATCGGGGTTGCCGGTACCGATGCCGATCAGAAACAGCTCCAGCATCAGGCGCCTTCGGTTCCGCGAGGGAAGCGCGGTTCGTCGCCGCGCGGACGGTAGCGGCGATCATAGTCATTGGCATAGAGCCGGCTGTTGCCGAAGTCCTGCTGGCTCAGCGTGGCACCGACCAGAATCAGCGCGCTGCGCTGCAGCGGATTGGACTGGGCTGCGCTGGCAATATCTCCGACACGGGTGCGCAGCAGCTGCTCGTCGGGCCACGAGGCACGCCAGACAATGGCTGCAGGGCAGTCTGCGCCGTAATGGCTGGTGAGTTCCTGCTGCACCTGCTCGGCCACATGAACCGACAGATGAATCGCCAGCACGGCACCGGTCGCCGCAAAGGCGGCCAGGGTCTCGCCCTCGGGCATGCTCGAGGCCCGGCCCGAGGTACGTGTCAGCACCACCGACTGGCAGGAGCCGGGCAGAGTCAGCTCGGCTTCCAGCGCGGCGGCTGCGGCACTGAAAGAGGGGACGCCGGGTGTGACGGTGTAGGGGATGTCCAGTTCGCGCAGGGCGCGCAGCTGCTCTCCCATGGCAGACCAGATGCTCAGATCACCGGAGTGAAGGCGGGCGACATCCTTCCCTTGCTCATGTGCGATCTGGATTTCGGCCACGATGCCCTCCAGCGACATGGGGGCGGTGTTGACGAGACGGGCACCTGCAGGGCAGTGCGCCAGCAGCTCGCTGGGTACCAGCGAGCCTGCGTACAGACACACAGGCGAGGCGGCCAGCAGATCACGCCCGCGAACGGTGATGAGGTCGGCCGCACCGGGGCCGGCTCCGATGAAATGAACGGTCAAGGCAAAACTCCAGGGATCAATGAGGTGGGCAGCGGCAGGCCGGCAATCGCCAGCGTGGCCCGACGGTCTGCCGAAACGGTGCGCAACACCAACAGCCGGCTTGAAGCATTGGCAGCGCTGGCATGTAGGGCCAGGGCTTCCGCGACGCTGCCGGTGGCAAAGCGCTGCTGCAATCTTGGGGAATGCGACGGCGTGGCTATATGCGCAATCGCGCTGTCGGCAAAGCTTTCCCAGTCTATCTGAGCAAGCCTCTGGCGGGCCCAGTCCTGCAGGGCGCCAGCCGCCAGCGTCTGGCTTCTGCTGGAGAGCAGGGCGAAGGTCCAGCGGCAGCCGGCCGTGTCTGCGCTCGCCAGGGCCTGGGAGGCCTGGCTCCAGCAGCTTTCAAATGATTGAGGCAAGGCGCCGGCTTGAAAGCCCCAGCCTGCGAACAAATGGCTCATGGGCTGTTCCAGACCCACTGCACCAGCGGGCGGGCGGGCGACCAGGACTGCATGCTGCCCAGGCTTTGCGCTTCGCTCCATTGCAGCTGGTAGAGCTGGCCGCCATGCGTGCGGTGCAGCTCCAGCAGCAGCGCCTGGGTGTGCAGCGCCACGGCATTCACCACCAGACGCCAAGGCCCGGAAAGACGCGTGCACAGGGCATCGAACAGCTCAGCGCTAAAGCCGCCGCCGACAAAGACAGCCTGCGGCTCTGGTTGCAGACGGGAAACGGCCGCCAGGGCCTGGTCATGAACCACTTCGATCGCTGCCGCATAGCGCTCAGCGTTCTGCGCAATATTGGCCGCACGCGCGGCATGCTGCTCCACGCAGATGGCCTGGCCGCCAGCCAGGCACCACTCGACGGCGACCGAGCCCGAACCTGCCCCCAGATCCCAGAGCCACTCGCCTTGACGCGGAGCCAGCGCAGCCAGCGTCATGGCGCGCACCGGGCTTTTGGTGATTTGTCCGTCATGTGCAAACTCACTGACGGGCAGGCCTGGCACCTGGGACAGACCTTTTCCGCCGCGCGCTTCGAAAGCCGCAGTCACGGGGGCCTTGGCAGGCTGGGTTGCCAGCAGGGCGGCCAGCTCGCGCGCTGTGCCGCTGCGTATGTCCTGCTGATCGCTGCCTGCCTGCTCCACCAGCCACAACGGGCTGTCGCCCCAGCCCTGCTGCAGCAGCCACTGCGCCAGGGTGTGAGCGGCCGGGCCATCACGCAACAGGCAGATAAAGCGCTCGTGAGGTGCCAGCAGAGGCGTCAGGCTGCTCAGACTGCGAGCATGCAGGCCCAGACAATGGGTGCGCTCCTGGGACCAGCCCAGCTCGCCTGCAACCCAGGAAAATGTCGAGGCTTGAGGGTAGTTGCGCCACTCGCCCAGTTCCAGGTGCCTGGCCAGCGATGCCCCGGCACCGAAGTGAAACGGATCGCCTGACACCAGCACGGCCACGCCTTGCTGTCCACGCAGTTGCAGCACGGGATCGACGCTGAAGGGGACGGGCCAGGCACTGCCGCGCGTCCCTGCTTGCGCCAGCGTCAGATGGCGCGGACTGCCGAACACAACACTGGCATCATCCAGGGCTCGTCGCGCTGCAGGGCTAAGGCTTTCCAGCCCTGATGGATGAATTCCGATAATTGAAAGCCACGGATTGGCCATGACCCAAGTTCTCCTGTTAGGCGGCACTTTCGATGCCTATATGTTGTCCACGCTGCTGCATGAGGCCGGGGTGCAAGCCATCTATTCCTATGCCGGGGCTACCCAGACGCGCCGTACTCCGGCCCTGCCTGTGCGTGTGGGCGGCTTTGGTGGCGTGCAGGGGGTGGTCGATTATTTGCGTACTCAGCGCATCACCCATGTGATTGATGCCACCCACCCCTTCGCGGCACAGATGAGTGCCAATGCCATTGCGGCCTGCGCCCAGCTGGATCTGCCCTTGCTGTCCATGGAGCGGCCAGCCTGGCAGGCGCAGCCCGGCGATCAATGGCAGCATGTGCCGGATATGGCGGCTGCCGCCAAGATCCTGAGCCCCATGCTCGAGCGGGTGTTTCTGGCCATAGGGCGCAAGCAGCTGGCGGCGTTTGCGGGCCTGGCCGGCGAGCACCAGTTTGTGCTGCGCGTCATCGACCAGGAGGGCGGCGCCTTGCCGTTGCCGGCATCCAGCTATGAGCTGATCGTGGCGCGCGGTCCGTTTCAGCTCGCCGATGAGCTGGCGCTGCTCAGGCAGTACCGCGTCGACTGCATCGTCAGCAAGAATGCCGGTGGCGCAGATACCTATGCCAAGGTCGAGGCCGCGCGGCAGCTGGGCATTCCGGTCATCATGGTCGACAGACCGGTGCTGGCGCCGCGTGCCCAGTGCCAAAGCCCGCAACAGGCCATGGAGTGGCTGCACCGGCGGCGCTGCTGAGCACTTTTGCCCGGCAGGACCTTGCGCGTACTCAGGCATGGTCTGTCACGGCAGAGGTAGCGCAGCTTCCGGCCTCATAGCTGCGCGGGGTGTAGACATGCTTGCCTACCTGGCGGGTCTGGCTGTTGCCCACGATCACCACAGTGCGCATATCGGCCATATCGGCCCGTGCATCCAGCAGCTTCACGACCTGCAGCGTCTCATCGGGGCGGCTGACGTTGCGGGCAAAGCAGATCAGGCGCTCGGGCTCGCATTCCTGCTGCAGCACCTGCAGGGCGCGCGAGAAGCCTTCGGGGCGCGAGCGCGAGCAGGGGTTGTAGAAGGCCATGGCGAAATCGGCCTGGGCGGCCAGACGGATGCGGCGCTCGATGATGCTGGCGGGTTTGAGGTTGTCGGACAGGTTGATGGTGCAGAAGTCATGTCCCAAGGGGGCGCCCAGGCGGGCTGCTGCTGCCAGCATGGCGGTGATACCCGGCTGCACCTGCACATCCACGCTCTGCCAGCGGGCATGCTCCTCAGGGCTGGCCTGCTCCAGTGTCTCGAACACGGCACTGGCCATGGCGAACACGCCCGGGTCGCCCGACGAGAGCATCAGCACCTTGCGGCCCTGGGCTGCAAGATTCAAGGCGTTGCGTGCGCGATCGAGTTCCTCGCGGTTGTCGCTGGCATGCAGTTGCAGGTGCTCCAGGCCCTGCAGCCGCGCCACATAGGGAAAGTAGCCGAATGCATCGCTGGCGCTGGCAATGCTGTCGCGTACCTGCTGCGTCAGCAAGGCATCATCGCCCGGGCCCAGGCCCAGCACCAGGAGTTGTGAAGGCATTGAGGTCTTGCTCATGGCGGCGCGATCACATGTCATTGGCCGGGCGGCGGCCCTGGCCGTGCACGACGATGATGGCGAAGTAAGGGCAGCGCTCGGGCGCATCGCGCAGCGGCATGACCTGCTGATCGCTCATGGTGCCGTTGATGACCAGCCAGGCACGGTCCAGCTTGCCTTGCTCGTCCAGCAGCCCACGGATGCGGCCCAGATGCCTTCCCACCTTCATGATGACCAGCGCGTCCGAGCGCGCCATATGCTCGCGCAGCGGCGTATCGGGCAGGGTTGCGGGCAGCACGCTCATCACATCGTCGCCCCAGGTCATTGGAATGCCGGTGGCATGCCAGCAGCCCACCATGCCCGGTATGCCGGGCAGCACTTCCACGGTCACCTGTTCCGCCTGGCGCAGACGCACATAGAGGTGCATGAAGGAGCCGTAGAAGAACGGATCGCCTTCGCAGAGCACGATCACATCCTCGCTGCGCGTGAGCTGCGTCAGCCGGGCCTGCCAGTCCTGATAGAAACTGGACAGCTGGGCGATGTAGCGCGGGTCGTCATGCGGAATTTCCGTGGTCAGCGGGTACTCCATCGGGTACTCCGTCACCTCGGCATGCAGCAGGCCGTTGACAAGTTGCCGTGCCTTGCCCGGGTGACCGCGCTTGCGGAAGTAGGCCACATGACGGGCATTTCTCAGCAGGCGGTCGGCCTTCACGCTCATCATGTCGGGATCGCCGGGACCCAGTCCCACGCAGAAGATTTTTCCGTGATTCATGGTGACTCTTCCTACTCCACCGTGGTTGCCAGCGCGTTGATGGCGGCAACCGTGATGGCGGAGCCGCCGAGGCGCCCTTGCACGATGGCAAACGGAATCTGTCCCCATTCGCGCAGCGCGTCCTTGGACTCAGCAGCTCCCACAAATCCGACCGGGCAGCCGACGATGGCGGCCGGGCGCGGGCAGTCCGGGTCCTGCAGCATATGGAGCAGATGAAACAGGGCCGTCGGCGCATTGCCGATGGCGACCACGGCGCCGTCCAGATGCTCGCGCCACAGCTCCAGTGCTGCGGCGCTGCGGGTGTTGCCCATGCCGGCGGCCAGCGCTGGCACACGCGGGTCCTGCAGGGTGCAGATGATGGGGTTCTGGGCCGACAGGCGCTTGCGCGTGATGCCCTCGCTGACCATGCGTGCATCGCAGAGCACCGGTGCTCCGCGCTGCAGCGCGGCTTCTGCGGCTTCGGCAAAGGTCGGGGAAAAATGGATATGCGAGGCCAGCTCCACCATGCCGGCTGCGTGAATCATGCGGCAGGCGACCCGCTCTTCCACGGGGTTGAAGCGCTTGAGATCGGCCTCGCGGCGGATGATGCTGAACGATTGCCGGTAAATCTCTTCACCGCACTTTTCATAGTTGTAGGTCATTGAGTTGTTGCTGTATATCGTGTGGACCGGAGTCCAGAGGCCGATAGGGAATGGAGGCCCGGGCCGATGGCTGTGCTTCGGCGGGGCTGGCGTGCAGCCATATCTGGCCCGCCGCGTCCTGGCTGGCAAACACCACATTTGTCGCATCGGCAGGCAGGGCGCAGAGCTTGGCGCAGCCGCTGATATGAAGATGCCGGTCCGCCGCCTGTGAGCTGGCGAACCGCAGGGCCATGGACTGGGCCGGGATATGGGCCTGAGGGCAGTTGGGGGCGCCGGTGCAGGCCGAGACCCGCAGGCGCACATCGGTGGACTGGCGGATCCAGTCCCAGGAGTCGAGCCGGGCAGGCAGTGAATCCAGATGCTTGTTCGGAAGCAGCAAGGATTTCCAGGGCGTGACCCGGATCTCCGCCTGTTCGGGCATTGGAGCCGCCAGCTTCTGTATGGCCCATGCGTCCAGGCGCCCCAGCGGGGCGCCCAGCAGCAGGCCGTGAGGGTTGAGTGCTCCGGGCCGCAACGGCTTGGCAGTGGTCTTGTCCTGAGTGCGGGGCTCAAGGTGATGACTGGCCCTGGCGAGTCCGCAGGCCTGAAGGTCGATGGGCTTTGCAAGGGCGCGCAACCGGCCTGCCGCCTGCGCGCTGCGCTCACTGGCAAACCACAGTGCAATCCGTATGGCGGCCTGGACGGTTGCCGGTGCGCTCTCAAAACCGTACCAGTCTGCCGACTGGCCCAGTGCAAGCCCATAGCGTCCATCGGCGCAGGCCCATAGCTGAAGGTCGGAGCTCAGGCTTTGGAGATGGCGCTGCGGATCGTCGACCAGCATGTCGAATTTGCCGGGCAGGGCCGGAATGTCCTGCTGTTGCAGGGCCAGGGGAGTCAGATCACGCGCCGCAGCCACGGAAAGCGCCAGAGCCAGCGCATGGGTGCGATCTCCTCTGGCATAGAACGGCGTGCAATGCACGGCAGGCGCCAGATCGGTCTGTTCATCGGCCGGTGCCAGTCTGGAGGCAACGAGCGCCGCGCGCAGGGCAGGCAGGGCCGATTCGCGCACGCCGCGCAATTGCAGATTGCCGAGGCGCGTCAGCTCGATCTGGCCCGAGGCATGGGTTCGTGCGAGCTCGGCCAGTACCAGCCACTGAGCGGCGCTCAGAGACGCGCAGCGAGGGCGCACGCGCACGATCCAGCCGTCCTGTGCCTGCATGGGCTTCCAGGTGCTGGGGCACCAGCCGCGAATCTGAACGGTCTCAGTGCTGGACAAGCGCTGCTCCAGGCGACGAGGCCAGGGCACGGCCGGCCCGCTGGGACAAATCTGACTGGAAAATTCCATGCAACATAGGTCATCCAAGGTCGGTTTGGCCGATACCCGGGCCAGACAAACAAAATGTGCAGAGGGAAATGAAGAGGTGATGAGCCGCACGCAGGCGCTGGCATATCACAAGCCACATGCAATCCCGCTGCGCTTTGTACACATCAGGCCGGTCTCCGGACTTACAGTGCCCACCTGAGGGTGGCATGTCGATGCGCCTTCCCGCTTTCGCAGTGGCGGCCATGGCCGTGGGCCAGAGCGTGCATCGCCATATCTCTGATTACCGTTGCGGGTGCAGTGCAGGATTGATGGAGATTCCATTGACCTGCTTCTCGTTTCACCTCCGCGCGCAGAGCACGCCTTGAGGCACCTGTGGTGGCGCGATCTTACGCGATAACCTGGTGCATACGGCCCAATTCATCGGCCCGGCAGCCGCTTTCCTGCCGCCTGTGCGGCGACCGGATATCGATAGGGCGAGCAGGGGGCAGTGTGATGCCCTGTTAGATGGTTATCAAAATAGATAGCTGCTAGCGCTTGCCTGTTAAGCGGTAGAGGCGATTTTTAGTCGAATTTCAGCGGCAGTCGCAGAGTATCCGGCCAGGCCTTTGTCAGCCGCTCGGCACCGCCAAACCGGCGCCTGCTCTGGCCCGCAGCGCTTTCACAGTCCACCAGAATCTGTGCCAAGGCAGGTACGGGGCCGCGCTCCAGCTGCAGCACATCGGGGCTGCGGAAGTCGCTGATCAGCCACAGGCAGGATGGTTGCAGGGAGTATCTGGCCGCCATCTGCCAACCTGACTCCAGGGCCTGGGCCAGCGGCGTGCCGCCACCGCCGCGCAGCGGCTCGATCAGGTCGGCATTCCAGCGTGGCGCCCGCGTGGGCTCCAGCATCCAGTGCAGGCGGCCTGCGCCGAAGCAGAGCAGGGCCACGACTTCGCGCTGCAGATAGGCCCGGCGCAGCCACTGCAGCAGCAGGCCCTTGGCCTGGGCGAACGCGCCGCTTTCGACCATCGAAGCCGAGCAGTCCAGCAGGAACAGGTGTTGCCTGCGCACCTCTCCCTCGGGCTGGTGCCAGCGCAGATGGGCGGGTGCCAGTGGCAGCCCCTGGCGCTGGCGCAGGGTGGCAATCCAGTCAATCGATGCCCCTGGCATCTTATGGACGCTGGATACGGCATGGCTGGCCGGAGCCAGACCTTGGTTGGCGGAGCCGACTTGCCCCCGGCCAGCGCTCAGCGCAGCAGACCGGAGGCCCTGGCTTTTTTTGCGGACAGGGCCTCCAGTGCTGCCTGCGCCATGGCGTCGGCCTGGCCAGCCTCGAAGGCGACGCTGCTCACGGCTTGAGCCTGACCCCAGCCGGCAGGCGGCTGTTCGAGGCCCGGGCCGGCGTCTTGAGGCAAGGAGCTGGTGGCGCCGGGCTCGCGGGAGGCCGTTGAAGGGGATGCTGATGCCTGGATATCAGGCACTGTGAGGTCTTTGCTGTCCTTGCCGGATTGCGCTGCGGGCGCGGCTGGAGGTGTGCTGGCCGGTGTCTGTCGGGGTTGACTGGCGCTGCCGGGGTCTGGCTTGGCCGCGCGATGCTGCAGTACCAGTGGCGCGACCTCGGACACATGGGCTGGCGTGATGCTGTGACTACCTTGCCAGGCTGCCAGGGCGCGTGCAGCGCGCAGCATGACCAGGTCGGCACGCAGTCCGTCCACCTGGGCGGCAATGCACTGCAGGGCCACGGCCTCGTGGACGGCATCGCTCCAGGCCAGCTCCGACGCATTGCGGCAACGGCTGCGGGCCTGCGCCAGCCTTTGGCGAATCTCCTGCTGCCCGGCTGCATGAGATAGGGCAAAGCCCTGGGGATCCTGATCAAAGCGCAGCCTGGCCTTGACGATGCTGCTGCGCAGCTGCGGGTCCTGCGCATTGTCCAATTGCACACAAAGGCCCAGGCGGTCCAGCAACTGCGGTCGCAGCATGCCTTCCTCGGGATTCATGGTGCCGACCAGCACAAAGCGCGCGGCATGGCTGTGCGAGATCCCGTCGCGCTCTATGCGATTGATGCCGGAGGCTGCCACATCAAGCAGCACATCGACGATGGCATCGGGCAGCAGATTGATCTCATCGACATAGAGAACCCCTTCGTGCGCCTTGGCGATCAGGCCTGGCGCAAAAGCCACTTCATGGCCCGCCAGAGCTTTGGACAGGTCCAGGCTGCCGGTCACATGCTCGATGGAGGCACCTAGCGGCAGGGTGACGAAAGGAGCAGGTGCCAGCAGATCCGCCAGCGCACGTGCTGCCGTGGACTTTGCCGTGCCACGCGGGCCCCGGATGAGCACGCCGCCCAGCTGCGGCTCGATTGCGGCCAGCAGCAGAGCCTGCACGAGGGCGGGCTGTCCCTGTATGGCAGAGAGAGGGAATACGGGTACCGGATCGTGGTTGGGGCTCATTGGGAAACCTGTCCTTCCATGAATTCTTCGTGCTCCAGCATCTGGGCCAGCAGGCTCTGGCGATGCTCGCCGGGCTGCTCCCACATGCCGCGGTCTATGGCTTCCAGCAGGCGCGAGACGATATCGCCCAGCGCCTGTGGATTGTGCTGGCGCAGAAACTGGCGCACGCTCTCGTTTTCGACATAGGCCTGAGTGACCATGGCGTAATGCTGGTCCGAGACCAGCGCGGTGGTGGCATCGAAGCCGAACAGATAGTCCACCGTGGCCGCCATCTCGAAGCCGCCCTTGTAGCCGTGGCGCATGGCGCCCGCAATCCATTTGGGATTGGTGACGCGGGCGCGCACCACGCGGCCGATCTCCTCGGCCAGGGAGCGAATCCTGGCAGACTGAGGATTGCCATGGTCGCCATGATAGACGGCAGGGTCGCTGCCGCCCAGGTGCCGCACGGCCGCCACCATGCCGCCCTGATGCTGGTAGTATTCGCTGGAGTCCAGCAGGTCATGCTCGCGGCTGTCCTGGTTCTGAAGCACCACGTCCAACGCCTGCAGACGCCGCTCCAGCGCGGCGCGGGCCGGCACGCCATCGGCCTGCTGGCCGTAGGCATAGGCACCCCAGTGCAGGTAGTGGCGTGCAAAGTCACCTGCGTCGGTCCACTGGCCGCTACGCAGCATCTCGTGCATGCTGGCGCCATAGCTGCCGGTGGGCGCACCGAAAACGCGCCACAGCGCTTGTTCGCGGGCCGCGTCGGCGCTCAGGCCCTGGTCCATTGCGGTTTGCGTGTCCCGCAGCATGCGGGCGCGGATAGGGTTGTCCTCGGCGTCCTCATCCAGCTCGGCCACGGCACGCACCGCGGCATCGAACATCTGCACGACGTTGGGAAAGGCATCGCGGAAGAAGCCGCTGATGCGCAGCGTCACGTCAACGCGCGGGCGACGCAGCCCGACGGCTGGAATGACTTCGAAGTCGGTCACGCGCTGGCTGCCGGCCGCCCATTTGGGGCGTACCCCGATCAGGGCAAAGGCCTGGGCGATATCGTCACCGCCGGTACGCATGGTGGCTGTTCCCCAGACGGAAAGACCGATGGCCTGTGGATATTCGCCATGCTCCTGCAGATATCGCTCCAGCAGGCGCTGCGCGGACTGCTGCCCCAGCGCCCAGGCGGTCTGGGTGGGGATGGCACGGGTGTCCACGGTGTAGAAGTTGCGACCTGTGGGCAAGGTGTCGCAGCGCCCGCGCGAGGGCGAGCCGCTGGGGCCCGGCGGAACAAAGCGTCCTTGCAGTGCGCGCGAGAACTGCAGTAGCTCCTGGGGGCCGCAGGCGTCCAGTGAAGGTGCAATCTGCTGCTCTATGCGCGTCAGCACTCGTAGTGTGTGCGGCCAGTCGCGAGCCAGCTCGGGCCGGGCAATGACCTGCAGGGCCAGCAGCTCGAGCCGCTCGCGCGTGTCGCCGCCATGGCGCCAGGCACCGGCATCCTGCTGCTGCAGCGCGGCCGGACGCGGGCCGTTCCAGGGCGCGGCTGCATCCATGTCCAGCGGGTTCCAGTCCATGGCCGGCAGCAGGTCGGCGGTCAGCGCGTTGAGCAGGCCCTGCTCGTTGCAGCCACTGCCCGGATAGCGCGCCAGAGAGAGCAGGGTGGATTCGCGCAGCTGGCCCTGGGGCGAGCGGCCGAAGATATGCAGTCCATCGCGGATCTGGGTTTCCTTGAGTTCGCACAGATAGGCATCGATGCGTTCCAGCAGTTGCTCGTCGGCATCGGGCTGCGCGTCCGCCGCTTCGAGGCCGAGTTCGCGCAGAAGATCCTGCTGCCTGGCGCAGTCCAGAATCTGCTTGCGCAGCATCCCGGAGCGGCGCAGATCGACCAGCAGGGCTTCGTAGTATTCGTCCACCAGGCGCTCCAGCTCCTGCATGGGGCCGTGGTTTTCGGCGCGCGTAAGCGGCGGCATCAGATGGTCGATGATGACGGCCTGGCTGCGGCGCTTGGCCTGAGCCCCTTCGCCCGGGTCGTTGACGATGAAGGGGTAGACATGAGGCAGCGGGCCGAGAATGGCATCGGGCCAGCATTGCTGCGACAGCGCCAGACTCTTGCCCGGCAGCCATTCCAGATTGCCATGCTTGCCCACATGGACCATGGCGTCCACACCGAACACATCGCGCAGCCAGAAGTAGAACGCCAGATAGTGATGAGGAGGAACCAGCTCGGCGTCGTGATAGCTTGCGTAGTCATTGCGTCCATCGAGAGCGCGCGCGGGCTGTATGCCGACAAAGACATGGCCCAGCTGCAGGCCTGCAATCATGAACCAGCCGTCGCGCAGCATGGGGTCTTGCTCGGGTGCACCCCAGCGCTCGGCTATGGCCTGGGCCATATCGCCGGGCAGCTTTGCCAGGCGCCGTTGATAGGCCTGCAGCGAATAGCCCTGGCTCGCGGGACGCAGAGGCCATTTTTTCGGGTCATTGGCGATGCCCTGCTGCAGCAGGGCCATCAGAGCCAGACCGGAGTCGGGCCGCGCAGCAGCATCGCCCAGCTGCCAGCCGTCACTTGCCAGCTGATCCAGCAGCGCAATCACGGATTCCGGCGTATCGAGGCCCACGCCACTGCCCATCCGTGCTTCGCTGCCCGGATAGTTGGCCAGTATCAGCGCGGCTTTCTTCTGCGCGTCAGGCTTGCTGCGCAGCTGGCACCAGCGCCAGGCCAGCTCGGCAATCCAGGCAATGCGGTCAGGCTCGGCCTGGTAGCTGATCACATCGGCTTGCGTCAGCTCGCAGCGATGGGCCAGACCCTTGAAGCTCATGGCGCGAGTCATGATGCGGCCGTCCATCTCGGGCAGCACCACCTGCATGGCAATGTCGCGCGGGCGCAGGCCTTGGCTGTCGGTCAGCCAGTCTTCGCGATTGCTGCCGCTGGCAATCACCTGCAGCACCGGGATGTCGCCCGCCAGCGCATCGGCCGCCTTGCCGGTGCGCGCATGTTCTCCAAGGGCCGCAAACGCCGTGGTGTTGAGAATGATCTGCACCTGGTGGGTGAGGCACAGGGAGCGCAGCGTCTGCAGGCATAGTCCGTCCTTGAGCGACTCCAGGGCCAGCGGCAGCGGGTTCAGGCCGCGTGCGAGCAGGGCGTCGGCCATGGCATCGAAGGCCTCGGTATTGGCCGCCAGCAGATGCGAGCGGTAGAACACCAGCATCGCCACGGGAGCGCCTGGGGTCCAGCGCGCCTGCAAGTCGTCCAGGCCCGGAAGATGCCCGGCATCGTCTGCCAGCCAGCTTTGTGGCACATGCACGGCCACCGGGGGCAGCACCCGCACGGGCGCGCCCTCGCGGCCCTGGTTCAGGCCCCAGGCTGCCGCCATGCGCAGGAACTCGCGCGCATTGCCAAGGCCGCCGGCGCGCAGATATTGCCACAGCGCACGGCTTTGCGCGGGCTCAAGCGTGCCCTTGGCCAGCAGCTCCGGATCCTCTTGGTTGTCACCAGAGAACATGGCCAGCTTCTGGCCCTTGCGGCGCGCCAGCTTTTGCAGCTGCTCGATGCCGTAGGGCCAGGTGGATTCGGCCCCCAGATGGTCGACGATGACCAGCTTGGCATGCTGCAGCACCTCGTCGATATACAGATCGAGCGAGGCGCTCTGGCGCAGATGCAGCAGATTGGCGAGCCGCAGCGTGGGGACATCGGTTTCGGCTTGCTGCCACATTCGGTAGGCATCGGCCAGCAGCGACAGCGTGGTGTCGGCAGAGCTCAGCACCACCATGTCGGCAGGCGTCTGGTCCAGACGGGTGATGATGCTGTCGTCTTCGACAAAGCCGCCGGGGCGGGAGCTGAGCAGGTGCATGATTCAAAAAGATAGCTTTATTCGCTTGCCAGTAAAGCGATTGAGGCTGATTTTGCTTGGATTTATGCCTGTGCACCCAGCAAGGCCTGGCGCAGCACGGCGGCGTCCAGCTGCTTGCCGATGAACACCAGGCGCGTGGCTGCAGCTTCGTCCTCGGCCCAGGCTCGGTCGAAATAGGCATCGAAGCGGCGGCCCACGCCCTGCACCAGCAGACGCATCTTCTTGCCCGGCAGCGCGGCAAAGCCCTTGACGCGCAGTACGCCATGCTGCTCCACGATGGACTGCAGGGCCTGCATCAGGCGCTCACGGTCCACGGCACCCAGGTCCAGGTGCAGGGAGTCGAAGGCATCGTGGTCATGGTCTTCGTCATGGTCGTGGTGGCTGTGCTTATCGTCGATCGACAGCTCGGCGGCGCGATGCTGGCCCAGAAGCACGTTCAGCGGCACCTGGCCCTGCACGGCTTCGATCATCTTCACGCTGGCCGGTACTTCTTCGGCCACCAGAGCACGCACCTGGCCGAGTTGCTCTGCCGTGACCAGATCGGCCTTGGACAGCACCACCAGGTCGGCGGCGGAAAGCTGGTCTTCGAACAGCTCATGCAGGCTGGCGTCATGGTCCAGATTGGGGTCGGCCTGGCGCTGCTCGTCGACGGCATGCGGGTCATGGGCAAACTGGCCGGCGGCCGCAGCGGGCGTGTCGACCACGGTGACCACGGAATCAACGGTGAAGACATTGGCAATATCGGGCCACTGGAAGGCCTGGACCAGGGGCTTGGGCAAGGCCAGGCCGCTGGTTTCGATCAGCAGCACATCGATATCTGCACGGCGCTCGGCCAGGGCCTTCATTACGGGGAAAAACTCTTCCTGCACGGTGCAGCACATGCAGCCGTTGGCCAGCTCGTAGATCTGGCCCGACTGCGTATCCGCGCCGCCTTCCTCCTGGCAGCCTATGGCACAGGTCTTGAGGATTTCGCCGTCAATGCCCAATTCGCCGAACTCGTTGACGATGACGGCCACGCGCAGCCCCTTGGCCTGTTCGAGGATATGGCGCATCAGCGTGGTCTTGCCGCTGCCGAGAAAGCCGGTGACGATGGTAGCGGGGATCTTGGTGGTTTGCATGGATCTATCTCCGGTGGAGGAAAGCAAGAGAAATCAGGAGCGTTCGAGGACAGCCGGTCCGTGGACATGGCATTGCGGGTTGACGTGCGCATCAAGCACATGGCCTGTGAGCGTGGACGCCAGATTGTCGGCATCCATGGGGCCGTACCAGACGCCGTCGGGGTAGACGATCATCAACGGGCCATGGTTGCAGGGGTACTGGCAGCCGGTCTGCAGCGGCTGCAGCCGGTTTTTCAGCCCCGGGGTTTCACGTATCGTTTGCGTCAGTGTGGGCCATAGCTGCAGCGCTCCCTTGGCCGCGCAGCGCGGGCCCACGCACCACAGCACATGCTGGCGGTGCTCGGGCACCAGCGACCAGCCCTTGGGGTCATGCTCCCATGGATCGTCGCCCAGCACCTCGGGCACATCGGGCTGGCGCAGTGCATCTTCCACGGACAGGGCCAGCAACTCGGTCAGTCCGGGTAGCTGCAGCAGTGGTTGACCAAATACCAGACGCGGAGAGGGCTGTGAGGAATCACGTGCTGCACGCCAGCGCATGATGAGCTTGTGCAGCCAGCGGCGTAGCGAGGCTTCGTCAGGCACCATCACGGGCAGGATCAGAATGCTGCGGGCCTCGGCACACAGGTCCAGCGCCTCGCCCAGCGTGGGCTGGGCGCGGTCCACGTAGGCCGTGGTCACCTGCTGCACAGGCTGGCCTGAGGCCCTCATGGCGGCCTCCAGCCGCGCTGCCAAATCGCTGAGCTCCGTCAGGCCTGCGGTATAGGCGCCGCCCCGGCTGAGCAGGATGACGGCCAGCGGAGGCGCTGCGGCCTGCTTGAGGTCGGCCGGCTGGGAGGTGGGGAGATGCTTGTTCACGGCAGTTCTCCGGCAGCGAATTCGACGGGCTGAACGCTGATCTTGCGCTCGGGGTGCAAGGCGGCTGCCAGGCGTTGTGCGGCTTCGATATTTCGCGGGCCGGGTGTGGCTTCGGCATAGCTCATCACGAAGAACCGGCGATTGCGAATGGCGGAAACCGCCTCAAGTTCCTTTTTTTGCAGCAGGAAGTCGATCTTGCCCTGAGCATCGGGCTGGCCGTAGTCAATGATCACGATCCACTCGGGGTCGCGCTCGATCACGTCTTCCCAGTTGCCGCGCTGCCAATTCTGGCTCAGGTCTGCAAAGATATTGCTGGCACCGGCTTCGTCCAGCATGGCCTGCGGCATGCCGAAGTGACCGACGGTGACGGGAATCTCCTGGCCGCTGTCGTATACAAAGACGCGCGGCAGCGTGCGATTGCTTTGCATCTGCTGGCGCAACTGGGCCTGGGAGGCCCGCAGTTTGTCTATGCGTGGCAGGGTCTGCGGGAGGACGCCAAAGATGCGGCTGATGTTCTCCATGTCCAGCAATGCATCGTCCAGTGCGATACGCTCGCGCTTTTGCACGCGGATGCAGGATTCGGACAGCACATAGGAGGCGATCCCATGGCTGGCCAGGCGCTCAGGTGTAATTCCGCCCGGGCGAAAGCCGTAGCCCCACCCGCCAAAGACAAAGTCAGCCTCGGTGCCAAGCAAGACTTCCAGATTCAGGCCCTGATTGGACAGGTCGGGCAGACGCTGCAGCCAGGGGCGCAGCTGCGGGCTGATTTCCTTGTGCGAAGGAATGCCCGAGTAGCCCACCAGGCGCGGTCCCAGACCCAGATAGAGAAACATCTCTGTGATGTTGACGTCATGGGTCACGGCATGCTGCGGCACCTTGTCATAGCGTTCGGTCTGGCCGCAGACAGACAGCTCCAGCGGCGGCTGGTGCTGCTGCATTGCCTGGGGCTTGGCCATGGTGACGGACGCATTGCGCTCATCACCGCAGCTAGCGACCAGGAATGTGGTCGCAAGCAGCCATACTGCACCGCCGCGTTTCAAGCTGAAGGCTTGCATGGCTGGGTGTGCCTTAGAAGCGCATTTGCGCGATCAGCTCCACGCTGCGGCGTGGACCCAGGAACCACTGGGTGTTGTAGGCCGAGCTGGCATACATGCGGTTGGTCAGATTGCGGCCAATCAGGCTCAGCGTGGTCTTGGGGTTCACATTCCAGCTCACCACGGCATCCATCACCGTGTAGCCAGGCATGCGTTCGGTATTGGTCTCATCCGTAAAGCGGTCGCCCACGTAACGAAGGCCCAGCGAGGCGCGCCAGTTATTGATGCTGTAGTGGCCCCAGACATTGGCTGTCACGCGTGGCACGTTGCCTGGACGGTTACCAGCGCGGTTTTCGGTGCCGCGCATCAGTTCGTCAAACTTGGCGTCGGTATAAGCGGCGTTGGCTTCAAGGCGGAAGGCCTTGTTGACATTGAATGCCCCAGTCAGCTCCAGGCCGCGCGACGACTGCTTGCCACCCTGAATGGTTTGCGATGGGTTTGCGGGGTCGCTGGTGATGATGTCTTTCTTGGCAATATGGAACAGCGCCGCCGTCCATTCGCCACGGCCATCGGGCAGTTGCTGCTTGAAGCCGACTTCCTCCTGGCGGCCCTTGCTCAGGCTGTAGTTGGAGCTGGACTTGTTCAGGGACAGCAGGCTGGTGACAGGGTCATGACCGGTGCTGACCTGTGCATAGACGCTGCTTAGTTCGGTGAGTTTGCGGGTCAGACCCAGGCGCCAGGAAGTGCCATTCAGGCTTTTATCAAGCGCTGCGCTGGTGCTATAGGTTAGACGCGAGAAGTCATACCAGTCGCGGCGAATACCGCCCATCAGCAGCCATTGCTCGTTGATCTTCCAGGCGTCCTCGATGAACAAGGCATTTTGTTTGACAGTAGATTGGTAGCTGGGCAGATATGGAACCGAGCTGCTCCAGTAGCCATTTTCTGGATTGACGGCGGAGACTTGAGTCTGGAGATCTCCATCGTAGCTGCTAGACGAGCGGAAATTGGCATGAGAGAAATCCCAGCCTACGGCGATTTTGTGATCGGCTGGCTTGAAGTCCATTGCCATGCGGTTGCCGTTTTGCTGCACGGCATGGCCGATTTCCAGATAGTCATAGCGGTTGATCGTGCCATCTTCTGGAGTGTAGTAATAGCCCTCGATATTCTTCCAGTGACGCTTGGAGCTCAGGTGGTAGAGCTCGTTGCGCAGCGTGATGGCTTCGTTGACGCGCCATTCGGCCTTAGCCTTGAAGCGTTGATCTCGATAGTGAATATCGGCGTCGTTGATGTTGTAGTTCTTGTCGCGCAGGGCGCTGACAACGCGGCCATCCACAGTTGGCGTACCGTAATAGCGCGAAGGCGCCTGATTGCTGATGTCGGCTGTCAGATCGAAGGTCAGATCGCCGCGCGGTGTCCAGCGCAGCGCGCTCATCAGCTTGCCGCTTCTGGCATCGTCCAGATGACGTTCGCCATCGGTGCGCTCACCGTAGGCATCGATACGATAGCTCAATGTGTCACTGATGGCACCAGTGCTGCCTACACCTGCGCGTACAGTGCCGTGGCTGCCTGCGCTGAGCAGCAATTCGGTGGATGACTCGCGGCTGGGCTGCTTGCGCACGGCGTTGATGGTGGCACCCATGGTGCCGCTGCCATACATCAGTGATGCTGGGCCGCGCATCACGTCCAGACGCTCATAGCCCCAACTGCTGTTGGGATAGTTAATGGTGCCTGCTGCAACGCCAAGCACGATGCCGTCTTCCGCGACACCGACAGAACTAAAGCCGCGGCTGGAGAAAGACAATCCTCCATTGCCGGGTTCGCTCGACGAACTCAGGCCCACGGAGCGGGTGACGGCTTCTACAACGCCATAGTCGGCGCGTTCTTGCATTTGTTCGGATGAGACGCCGCTGACGCTGGCGGGCAGATCCAGCGCACGCACGTCAACGTGCGAGGCTGAGGTGGCAAGGCGCTCTGTTTCAAGGCGGCTGTCTGCCTGACGAGTTTCCTGGACGGTGACCTCAGGCAGAGCTTGTTGGGCCATTGAAACAGCAGGCCAAAGCAGTGCCAGCTGTACTGCACGGAGTGCAAAAGGAGGGTTCTTGCGCGAAGCGTTGGATGCGAAGAAACGGTTTGTAGTGGTGCGCATTTCGACAAAAGGCTGGAACTGCCTGATGGGAAAGCTGCGCGCGCAAAGTTCAAAGGTCCGGTTCTGGAGAGCTGAAACCATTGCAGTCTGGCAGCCATCCGCACCCCGCAGACAGTTGTGGCTAAGCCCGCTGAATGGCGAGCGTGGTTATCGGCAGGCCGGTCTCCGGGCTCGCAGGCCATTCATGTCTGAATGCACATCTCGCCTTCCCGAAAAACTCGAAACATCGCGTAGCGAGGGCCGAATCATCTCCAGTGGCTGCAAGTGCTGCTGCGACTTGCGTGAGTGTGTTGACCTGCTTACCGTTGCGGGGGCAGCCAAGGCTTCCTGATCTTTGATCAGACCTTGTTCCCGTTTCACTCGCTCTTAAAGCAAGCACCTTCCGAAACGAAGCGCCATCAAGGCGCGCAGAGATTCTATCAGCCCCTGATGGGGCAATCGATTTCGGCTCAGAGCGTTTCATCCGGCATGAACTCGATCAGCGGTCTGCCGCTGCGCTCGCTCAGACGTACCTGGGCATGCACGCCGTAGACCTCGGCAATGGTCTGCGCGGTCAGCACCTGGGCCGGTGTGCCCTGCGCCACCAGTTCTCCTGCCTTGAGCAGGTACAGTCGGTCGCAGTAGTGGGCGGCCAGTGGCAGCTCGTGCAGCGCGGCCAGCGTGGTCAGACCCAGGCTGCGGATCAGGTTCATCAGCTCGAATTGGTGGCGTACGTCCAGGTGGTTGGTGGGCTCGTCCAGCACCAGCAGCCTGGTCTGCTGGGCCAGTGCCCTGGCCATGAGCACGCGCTGCTTCTCGCCCCCTGACAGGGTCGAAAACATGCGCTGCGCCAGCGACTGTGCACCGACCTGGGCCAGGGACTGGGCGACGATGCGGAAGTCCTGCTCGCTGTCCCGGGCGAAAGAGCTCTGGTGCGGCGTGCGACCCATGAGCACCACATCGCAGACGCGCAGATCGAACTCGCTGCCGTTTTCCTGGGTCAGTACCGCCATGGAGCGGGCATTGTCGCGAGCGCTGCGCTGCCAGACGTCCTGTCCATCTATGCAGACCGCACCGCTGGCAGGCCTGAGCATGCGGTAGATCATGCGCAGCAGGGTGGACTTGCCGCTGCCGTTGGGGCCGAGCAGGCCGACCAGTTCGCCATGCCGGATATGCAGGCTGATGTCCTTGACAATGGAGGCGGCCGCCGTCTGCCAATGCAGGCGGCTGGCCTCCAGCAGGCAGGAAGAGCTGGGTGCGGAACTCACGGATTGCCCTTTTCACGCACGCTCTTGCGGCACAGCATCCAGACAAAGAAGGGGCCGCCCAGCAGCGAGGTGATGACCCCCACGGGTACTTCGGCGGGGGCAAAGCTGATGCGCGAGAACACATCGACCCAGATCAGGAAGATGGCACCTGTGAGAGCAGCCACAGGCAGCACGCGCCGGTGCTCGGAGCCGACCAGCATGCGGGCGACATGGGGCACGATGAGACCGACAAAGCCGATCGGACCCGTCAGCGCCACCAGCACGCCCGTCACCATCGAGACCAGAACGAATAGCCAGCGCCTGGTGCGGGTGGTGTCCACCCCCAGCGTGGCGGCGGTCTCTTCGCCTGCCAGCAGCGCATTGAGTGAGCGGGCCTGTGCCAGCAGCAGGGCCACGCCCGCCGCCAGCAGGGCAGCCGGCAGGCCCAGCTCCTGCCAGCGGGTTCCTGCCAGGCTGCCCAGGGTCCAGGTGAGCACGGAATTGGCCAGCTCGCGCTGATCTGCCGTCAGCACAATCAGGCTGGTGACGCCGCCCAGGCAGTAGGCAATGGCCACGCCGCCCAGGAGGAGTCGCGATGCCTGCAATCGTCCATTGGCATGGGCCAGGAAGTACACGGCCACACAGGCCAGCAGCGCACCGCTGAAAGCGCCCAGCGGCAAGGCCAGCTCGCCAGCGAATGCCAGTGCACCGAAGGCCAGCACGCTTACCGCCCCGACCGACGCACCGGATGAAACGCCCAGCAGATAGGGGTCGGCCAGCGGATTGCGCACCGTGGCCTGCATGGCCACGCCCACCAGCGCAAGACCTGCGCCGGTCAGGGCTGCCAGCAATACGCGCGGCAGGCGCACGCGCCAGACAATCTGGTACTGGGCGCTGCTCCAGCTGCCTGAAGGCCAGTCCAGGCCCAGGCGCTGACCCAGCTCATAAGCCGTGATCTGCCAGGCTTGCCCGGGGGCAATCCGTACCGGACCCAAGGTGATGGCCAGAGTCAGAGACAGCAGCAGCACTGCCGCCAACATGACCAGCCATAGCTTTAGCTGATGGCGTTGCTGGACGAACATCTGTGTCAACGGCTGGGTCATGGCTGCAGCCGGGCGGTGGCCCGGGTGGGCATGACGCCAGGGGGCCCGAGGCGCGAGGCAAAAGCCTGTGCAAGGTGTCTCATTGTCATTAGCCAGGGCAGACGGTCTGCATGCTGGTGACGAGATCGGGCGGAGGGCGGGCCTCGCAGCCTGTAGCCGTCACGCTGCTCCCCGCAGACGTTCGTTGCACATGCCGACTGCCGGAACTGGGTCCGGATGGTCAGCGCTCAACAGGCCGGTATCCGGGCTGGCAGATTGCGCGAGGCATGTCACTTCGCCTTCCCGGCGTTGCCGCGCACCTCGTCGAAGAGGCCACGTAGAACACCAGTGACAGACTCCTGCAAGCGCAAAAGCCATGAAGTGGTTTGATCTGCTTACCGTTGCGGGGGCAGCCAAGGCTTTGAACCTTGTTCCCGTTTAACCCGATGAAGCACCGGGCACCTGTCGCATGGAAAAAAGCCTGCGGCACGGCCGTGCCGAGACTTGTTTCAACGAAAAATTATATAGCAGCGCATCCAGACATCGTCTTGGAGATCAGGGCGATTCCTTTGGGGCAGCGAGGCACGGCACAAGGTAGGCATCGCGTTCAGCGAGGCGCTGGTGCAAGTTCAGGCACTGTGGCGGCGCTGCCCGTGATCGATATCCGATGTCCAAACAGGCTGCAGTCGCCTGAAATGTCGGTGGCGGCCATTTTTGAGTGGCAGCAGTCAAAACTGAGCTGACATTTGTGCACAAAATAGAGGCTGAGAAAGCCCCCGATTCTGAGGACATCATGAAGAGCGGTGTTGAAAACGTTACTTGCTAGCCCGGGAGTCTTCTGGATGCGCCTGGTTGCCCTCGGTATTGGCTATATTTGTGAGCCCGCGACGACTGCTGGTAAAACTTTGCCTGGAACATAGTTGTCCCCTGATAACTCAGTCTGGTGGCGTTTCATGGGGAGTGTGCTGTCGCATGTCTCCGGGCTAAATCTGGATGTCCTTTCCCGTGAAGGTGTGCGCTTTTATTTATTTGCTACGTTATGGATGTATCTCGAGCTGATGCGGATGACTGGACGGAATTGCCTCGGTCTTGCTACAGACTTTGTGAAATTTGTCACCAACCCTGGCGGGCCATATCTGGTCCATTTTTTTGCGCATAAGACGCTGCTCATGCGCGCGTAGTCTGGTTTTACGTCGGACAAGGACTAAGCCGCTAAGGACATGACTGAGTCCGGTGAAAGTCAAACTAGATAGAGCGTATTACTCGGCTCTGAACTGGCCGCTTTCGATGGCGGTCCGGATCAGTTCTGTGTCTCGTGTGAGCATTTTCTGCAGATTGTCGCTTGTGCCGCCTACCGGGGTCAGGCCCAGTGATTCGAGCTTGCTGGCCACATCTTTGCTCTTGATTGCTGCATCGAAGTCGCGCACCAGCTTGGCCTGGATCGCAGGCGGTGTTCGCGCAGAAATGAAGAAGCCATTCCACTGCGAAGCAGAGAAGCCGCTGATGCCAAGTTCTTCAAAGGTGGGAGTTTCGGGAGCGAAAGAGGGTCTGGTCAGCCCTGTGGCGGCGAGGATGCGCATCCGTCCACTGCCCAGGTGCGCAGCGATTGCACTGTAAGGCAGAAATGACGAGGACACTTGTCCGTTAAGTAGCTGGATGATGACATCGCTGTTGCCTTTGAAAGGCACGTGCGTGATGTCCACAGAAGCGTTGCGCCTGAGAGCCAGCAGCAACAGGTGTCCTGTGGAGCCGTTGCCGAAAGAACCAAATGATGTCGTTCCAGGCTTTTGCTTGGCTCTCTGGAGGAACTGTGCCAAGTTCTTTGGCTGGAAATCTCCAGTCTGACTTGCCACGAAGAACATGGGAGTCTCGGTTGCAGCAATCAAGGGCTTGAGTTCCTTGAAAGTGTCGAAAGGCAGCTTTTTGGTAAACGTGTTCTGCACAATCAATGAGATGTTCGACAGAATCGTGTAGCCGTCCGGTGCTGCCCGGGCCACTTCGGAGGTGGCGATCACCGTATCGGCCCCAGGCTTGTTGTCAACGAGGACCGGATGTCCCCATGTCTGGGTCAGGCGATTCGCAATCGCTCGGGAGATGATGTCCGAGTTGCCACCTGCGGGGAAGGGCACCACGATGCGCACTGTCCTGTTGGGAAAGCCACCGAGTGCATCGGACTGGGCCATCAGGGGCGTGGCACCCAGTGATGCGGCCATGGGAAGGGCGGAGGCGCAAAAAAGTCGGCGGGAGATGGTCATGTTGGGCCTCAGCTTTCGTTTCCGGGGATCAATGGCAGGAGCAAGAAGGCGTCTTCGGGTGAGTCGAAATGCAGCGTGACCTGCGTATCAAAGATCGATGCGGGGCGATCGTCCGGGTCATCGTGGACAAACGGGCCGCAGCCACGCATTGGATTTTTCATATTGGAGAGCGAGGCGGCGGGGCCGTCATATTCGTAGTCCTTGCCGCGCACAGTCAGTCCCAGCGAGTAGCCGGCAGGAACAATGATGCTGGTTGGCCAGATTTCCACATCCACTGCAACGGGTTGGTTGGGGACCAGCGCCTGCTTTTCGTCGTGCGTGTGCCAAGGGCGCCAGGGCTGGCTGCGATCTGGGTCCAATTTACGATGAGATGCTCGCAGCCAGCCTTGTGCTAGAGGCGTGTGCGGGTCGAGCGCACCGTTGAAGACCACTTCCTTGCCTTGGGGGTCGAACAGGCGCAGAACGAGGAAGAGGTCGGCATCGCTGGTGGCGCTCGACAGTTTGAGCCGTGCTGCAGCGGGGCCGGTGATCTCGGTCTGGGATGCGAATGGCGCGGTCATGAATGTCAGACCGTCTCCCATGGAGGCATAGCGCAGCGTACCCGATGTGTCTGGAACGTCGGCTGACAGGGTCGATAGCGCACTCAGATAGAACTTGGTCCACTGCGTATCCTTCAGCGGCCAGCTCGACTCTGCACGTTGCTCGAAGGTGCCGTCTGCGCGGCGCACCTGGAGCTGCACGGCCGGTTGCCGGGACCAGCCGGTGTCCACGCCCTTGAGAAAGTAGTCGAAGAAGCGTCGTTGAAGCTCCACGCCGTAGTCGGTGTAGAAGCCGGCCCAGTGGGAGCCGCCATGCACTTCCAGCCACTTCTGCGGGCTGCCAGCGCGCATATAGCCTTCGAAGTTGCCTCGCGTGTGCAGCCCCTGTCCGCCCCAGTTGGCAGCCGACAGCAGTGGAACCTCAATGTTCTCGAGTTCAGGGGTACGCTCCAGGTAGTAGTCATCGACAAGTTCACGGCGCTGAAGCTCGCCCCACATATCGGTGCGCAGAGCGGCAAGCTCTTCGCCGGTCAGTGTCTCCGGACCGCAGACCAAGGCCCCGGTTACCGGGTTTCTTGGTCCTTGTTCGCCACGTCCATGCTGGACGGTCGCGACTTGCATCTGCTGCCAGTTGCGGCTGAAGGTGCAAAGAATGCCGCCATGCCGGGCGGACTCACGGTAACGATCGTTGTAGCCCTCCCAGACCGCGATTGCCGCCAACTTGGCAGGCTTGCGGGCAGCGACTCGCCACTGATTGCTGGCGTAGTAGGAAACACCGGCCAGACCAACCTTTGCGTTGGACCATGTTTGAGCACCCGCCCACTCTATGCACTCGTAGAGATCCTGTGTCTCGCGCGCGGAGTGGAGATTGAGCTCTCCGGGAGACCTTCCTGCCCCCCGGGAGTCGACGCGCACGCAGGCGTATCCATGCGGTACCCATTTCTCGGGGTCCACGACTTCCCAGTTTTGATAAAGGTTGCTGGTGCCGGCAGCGGTGTCCGGGTGGTCTCTCACCATGATCTCCCAGGCGGCAGGGTAGCCGTCCTGGAAGGCCAGCCCTTTCCCGTAAGGGCCATAGCTCAGGAGCACGGGTGAGCGGACATCCGGGCTGCCGGGTCTGAAGATGTCGGCACGCAGGACGGTGCCGTCGCTCATCGTGATGGGGACATCCCAATCGATGAGCATTGCGGCCGGGGTGACAGGGGGGGACTGGGTGGGCATTTTCAATGTCTCCGTGCTTGTAAAGAGGACCGGCGAATCGCTGTCACCGGCAGAGACATGAAGACTAGGATGTTCCTCGTTATAAGAAAAATATTAGATTAATATAGAATCAATCAAAGTTTGATATGGATGACTGCTTTGGACCTGGTTCAACTCCGATACTTCCTGCGCGTGGCCGAGCTGAGCAGCTTCACCAAGGCGGCGGCAGCTCTTCATATTGCGCAGCCTGCCGTGACTCGGCAGGTACGCCTATTGGAGGAAGAGCTGGGCGTGCAGTTGTTGCTTCGTCATAGCCGTGGTGCGGAATTGACCGCAGCCGGACATCGGATGGTGTCCGGAGCCCAGACGCTTTTTCGAGACCTCGCGCAAGTGCGATCAGAAGTCATTGCTACGAGCGAGGCGGTGGTGGGACATTTGCGCATCGGGTTTCCTCCGTCAGTAGGCAGCTTGCTGATTGGCAATGTGGTGGCTACCTTCCGTCAGCGATATCCTCAAGTCGCACTCAGTTTCAGGGAGGGCTATAGCCAAAGCTTGCGCGACGACCTCCTCGGGGATCGGCTTGATGCTGCACTACTCACCGGTGAGGAGAGCAATCCGCTGCTTTCCGTGCAAGCCCTGTTCGAGGAGCAGTTGTGGTTGCTGGAGGCTTCGGCGGGAGAAAACGCGCCGGCTCCGGCGCACTTTTCGCTCAGCGATGTGGCGCTGCGACCTCTCGTGCAACCCGATCGTTCCAACACCATGCGCTTGCTATTGGAGGAGCGGGCCCGCGATGCAGGGTTGACGCTCAATGTCGTGGTGGAGGCCGAGGCGTTGCAACTGATCAAAGCGCTGGTCAGTCGCGGAGTGGGGGCGCATGTATCTCCTTATTCCGCTGTCAGTCAGGATGCGGATCTGCTCGGCTGCATCGCTGGGCCCATCGACAATCTCACGATATGGCGCCAATGGGTTCGTCGCGTGGACCGGCCCGTCAGCGCCGCGCTTATGCATTTCCACGCCATCCTTGTCGAGGAACTCGCGCAGGTACAGAAGGCATCGAACGGCGCGATAAGAACCATCTGAGCATGCCAGGCCCGAACCTGCCGGCCGGGTGTGTGAGCACCATCCCTGGCGCGCGAAGAGCGGTTTAGGAGCTTCGGCTTTGCAGACGGCAGCAGCAGCTGTCGCTGCCAGTGTGCTCAGCCCGGCTGAAAAGCGACCGTGCGTCCGACGGATCGATGCGCACAGTCGCTGCTTCAGAGTCAGCAGCGCATGCCGAGGATGCGCCTTCTCAGTTCGCCGTGTACCCACCGTCGACGATGAGTTCGGAGCCATGCACGAACGAGGCCTCGTCCGAGACCAGGAAAAGCACCGCCTGGGAGACCTCCATCGGCTGGGCCGCACGACCCAGCAGCGTGGGGCCCAGAAGCGCACGTGCGCTCTGTGGGTCGTCCAAGATCTGCTGCGTCATGGGGGTCGCGATCACCCCCGGGTGGACCGAGTTGACCCGAATATTGAACGGTGCCAGGTCCACCGCGCAAGCCTTGGTAAACAAACGCACCGCGCCTTTGGAGGCCTCGTAGGCCGCAGCTCCCGGCGCACCCACCAGGCCGTAGATGGACGACACATTGACGATGCAGCCTTGATGGGCTTGTCGCATGGGCTCGATCACTGCGCGCGTGCCCAGGAACACGCTGCGGACATTGATTTCAAAGATGCGATCCCATTCCTCGTTGCTGGTGTCCTGAACGGGCTTGAGGGTCAGAATGCCGGCGTTGTTGACCAGCGCGTCCAGCCGGTCGGACTCGGCGAGGATGGTGTCCACGGCACCTGTCCAGTGATTCTCGTTGGTCACGTCCAGGTGCAGGAAGTGGGCCTTGCCACCTTGCCGACGGATGTCCGCTACGGCTTGGTGGCCCAGTTCCTCATTCATGTCGCTGAGGTAGACGGTGGCCCCCTCGCGGGCCAGCAAGGTGCAATGGGTCAGGCCCATTCCCATGGCGCCGCCAGTGACGAGAACCACTTTGTCATTTACACGTCCCATATGCTTGTCTCCAGGAGTTGCACAACAGAGTCTTAGCTGGCCAGCGAGAAGCCTGCATATCCTTTTTCAGCGCTTTCGTTGAATTTGGATATATAGGTTGGCAGCCCCAGCGGGAAGTTCAGGCTCTCGACTTTCTTGCCTGGGATGTTGGAGCCTTGGTACCAGGACTTTGCGCGGGGGAACAGCGAGCTGTCCCAGAAGTCTGCGATCAGCTTGCTCCATTCTTCCTGTGCCTCGGACTGGGCTTCGATGCGCGAGATATTGTTGACGCGCAGGTAGTTCATCAGCTGGATCAGCAGATCGCCCTGGTATTCGGCACTCGACGGACCGTTGCAGAAGCCAGCAGGCGATTGAGGTCCGTAGCCGAAGAGCAAGTTGGGAAAGCCTGCCGTGGCCACTCCCAGCTGGGTGCGGATTCCGTCAGACCACACATCCTTGAAGCTCTGGCCCTGGTTGTTGCGGAAGTCGATGCTGGTGAGTCCCCCGGTCACTGCGTCGAAGCCAGTCGCGAACACGATCAGGTCGAATTCGGTTTCGCCCTCAGCAGTCACGATGCCTTTCTCGGTGATGCGAAGCACTGGCGTTTCGTTGACATCCACCAGCTTGACGTTGTTCTGATTGAAGATCTCGTAGTACCACTGCTCCAGCGAAGGGCGCTTGGCTCCGTAAGGATGCGGCTTCTTCATGGGGGCGAGCTTCTCGGCCACTTTCGGGTCCTTGATGCGGGCGCGGACCTTGTCGCGCCAGAACTCGTAGACGTAATCGTTGGCCTTGTCATCGAACAGATAGTCCTGGAAATTGGCCAGCCAGTAGCGGAAGCCGCCGGCGTTCCACAGCTCTTCCAGGATCTCTGTGCGCTCCGTAGCGGACAGCTCGGTCGCGTTCTTGGCGATGAAGTCGAAGTCGAAGCCGGCGAAGCACTTGCCGCGCCTGTCGAACGCTGCGGGCAGCTCGGGCTTCATGCGCAGATTATCCTCGGCGCTGAGCTGCTTCTGATGCATGGGCAAGGCCAGGTTGGGCGTGCGCTGGTAGACCGTCACCTGTTTCGCATCAAGGGCTGCCTCCTGGGCCACCTGAACCCCGCTGGAGCCGGTGCCAATGATGGCCACGCGCTTGCCGGCCATGTCCACGCCTTCCTGGGGCCACAGGGCTGTGTGATACCACTGGCCCTTGAATGTCTCGATGCCATCGACATTGGGCGTGCTGGGGCTGGCACCGAAGCCAAGGTTGGCGATGACGAACCTGGCCTGTATGGGCTGGTGTCCGATCGAGCGTACCGTCCATTCGCGTGTGCCTTCGTCAAAGACGGCCGACTGCACACGGGTGTTGAAGCTGATGTCCTTGCTCAGGTCGAGCTTCTTGTCGGCAAAGTGGAAATACTCGCGCATTTGCGCCCAGTTAGGGAACAGCTCTTTCCAGTTGAACTCCTGCCACAACTCGGGAATGGAGTACTGGTAGATCTGGCAGTGGGTATCCACACGCGCTCCGGGGTAGCAGTTCCAATGCCAGATCCCGCCAATATCGGCACCGGCGTCGACGAGATGAACCTTATAGCCCAGCTTGCGCAGGTGATAGAGCTGGTAGAGACCGGTGAAGCCGGCGCCGATGAGCAAAACGTCAAGCTTGTCATTGACAGAGTTGTTCATGCCGAGTTGTTCGGTGGTCATGGTAGTCATATGGGTCTCCTAAATAATTGAAGTTCAGGAGCGAGTCGTCCACGCTCCCGGACTGAGATGCGTTGCATCAGTCACTCAGGAGTTATCAAGACTTGTGCCAGGTCTCTGGCTCGGGAAAACCGAGGGTTTCCATGTGCCCAAAGCATGCAACGTGCGCTGCAAAGGCCGCTGCGTGCCACGCGCCGGACACTTGTGTCTCGTGGTGTAGCGCAGCACTGTCCGATATACGAGAGCCTGCCTATCGCTGTCTGCGCAGCGATCGGTGGCCCAGGCCGACCCTGTGGAACTGGGTTTGAGCGGGACGGGACGACGATGCTCCCGACAGGAAAGAGCTCAGATCGCGCGCATGGTGGACAAGACCAGGTGGCTCAGGCAGGCTGTCCGTCACCAGCGACGTCCTGGGGCAGGGCGCTTGTTTTGAAGCACCAGCCCAGCTGGCCCTCATTGCAAGAAGTCCCGCGCCACTGCAACAGCGCGCTGCGAAAGCATTGCAAGGAGATCCTGGAACCTGGATTGGACTGGACTGGACTGGACGGGCTGGTGCTGCAGGCGCTTGCAGCCGACCAACAACACCGAGCGGCAGCCGATGTCGAGGATGGCTGCCTCTGGCGTTGCCCGCGTTCCGACGATGCTGCGCTGCCTCAAGCGCAGGGCGCAGCAGTGTCAATCGGACAGATCGTTGACATACTCGCGTTGGTCAATGCCCAAGTCCGCGAATTTCCGATAGAGGGTGGAGCGCGCGAGGCCCAGGGCCCGCGCAACATGATTGACCTTTCGGTACTTGCGCAGCAAACCCACGATGAGTTGCCGTTCATAGTCGTTGCCGGTGTCTGGAGGCATCTCGCTATTCGCTTCGGGCTCCCGGCTTTGCAGAGGATCTGTGGGGCTCTCAGATACTTCGGGGGGCAGGCTGGCGAGCGTGATTTCGCCATCGGAGCAGATCAGTGCAGCTTCCATCACATTGCGGATTTCGCGCGCATTGCCTGGCCACTGGTAGCGCTCCATGACTGCCATGGCCTCGGGGTGGATTTGCACGTTCGGGATCTGATGCTTTTGCGCCAGCGCAGACTTGAATTGCTCTGCCAGCAAGGCGATGTCACAGGTGCGTTCCCGTATCGGCTTGAGCCTTTTCTGAACGATCTTGAGACGGTAGTAGAGATCCTGGCGAAACTGGCCCTGTGCGATGAGTTCCTCCAGGTTGCGGTGCGTGGCCGCGATAATGCGGCACGAGGCGCGCTGCGGGGTCGATGAGCCCACACGCAGAAAGCTTCCGTCTTCCAGCACCCGCAACAATGCCGCTTGCATGGCCAAGGGCAGCTCGCCGATCTCGTCCAGAAACAAGGTGCCTTCGCCCACCGATTCAAAGTAGCCGGCGCGGCCCTTGGGATCGGCCCCGGAGAATGCTCCGCGCACATAGCCAAAAAAAGTGCTCTCCAGCAACTCCGAGCTGATTGCACCGCAGTTGATGGCAAGGTAGGGCGCATCGCGCCGGCGGCTCGCGACATGAATGTGGCGGGCAATCAGCTCTTTGCCCGTGCCCGTCTCTCCATGCAGCAAGACATTGACGTCGGCGCGCGCAATCCGCTCCAATGTCTCCAGGGTGTTGATGGTCTCTGGATCACAGGACAGGAACTGTCCGAAACGCATCATCCTGGGGGTGTGCTGGGCCGAGTCCGCCAGGCCGGACTGAAAAATTCTCTCGTAGCCCTGCGGCTTCAGCGGCGAAAAGCGCAGGATCTTGCCAATGTTCTCGCCGGTGACCGGCGATGTGATGTCGGTGGAGCGAGAGACGCGTTCGTGGCCGCGCTCGCCCGCCCACCAGCGTGCCGCTATCGCATGCCCGGCCTCGGTTTGCGAGTGACTGATGGGACGGCCTGCATGGTCCACGACCAGCATCTTTTCGTGTGGGCTGCGCCTGCTTTCCTCCTCGAAGATCGCCAGCAGACGATTGCGATCCTGCTCGCGCTGAAGCGCCAGACGTCCGCGCAGAGAATGTGCCAGGGAGACGGGCAACATCAAGGCATCACCCTTGAAGGTGGATTCTTCCGTCGTGAAATTGATGGTGCCGATGATGGTCTGGCCATCCACATCGAACACGGGGGCAGCAGAGCAGGACCAGCGCTGCAGGCCTTCGCAAAAATGCTCGGTGGCAAACACATGCACCGGCTGGCGCTTGGCCAGCACCGAGCCCATGCCATTGTTGCCCGCCTGTGACTCTTCCCAGCGGGACCCGATCACGATGCCCGAGTGAGCTGCAGCTTGGTCCAGAGCCTGCTCGGTGCCGGCCATGTGCAGGATGCACCCCGAGGCATCTGTCAGCATCATCATGCTGGAGTGCCCATCGAGAAACGGGTTGAGGCTCTCAATCAGGGGCAGATAGGTCTCCAGCATCAACTGGCTGGCACGCAGACGCTCCTGAACCTCATCGTCGCTGAGCCTGCGAGCCATGGTCATGGCCAGGTCGACCCCTAGGGCGGTGCAGCGTCGCCATTCCTGCAGCAGCATCCGGTAGTAGGGGCTGGAGGCCTCTTCGGGGCTCACCAGTCCTGCCTGAAACCGTTCCCACAGATTGCCGACACCGCGCACATCCTTGTCGTAACCCACATATGGATTGCTTGCACTCATCGCTGTCTCCATCCTCGTGAGCTGGCGCTGCTCGCCGCCAAAGCACGTGTATTTTTTCTTGATTATGGGTCAAGACTTGTGATCGGACAGGAGCTGTTTGGCCTGTGGACAGCCTGCCAGCGGGGCATAAAACACTTGTGTCCGACGATGGGACTGATCTGACTTCCCGTTGCTTCAAATCCGTGTTTTTTCACGGGGAAACCCTTTCGTTTTCTGTCTTGCAGAACTGGCATGGCTCTTGAAGGTAGGTGCTGGCCGAGGTTCTCGAGGCTGCTGCAGAGACCCCTCTGGCATCAAGTGAATTTCAACGAAGAAGGCGCCTCATCGATGCGCTATCCAAAGGAGACGAGAAAATGAAACAACGCGAAGTGGTTACCGTGGTCGACGGATTCACCTACCTGGAAGGCCCCCGCTGGTATCAGGGGGCACTGTGGTTCGTGGACTTCTATACCTGCGGCGTTTACCGGGTCACGCCGGGTGGCGGCGCCGAGAAGATCGTGCATGTCGAGCATCAGCCTTCGGGTCTGGGCTGGTTGCCTGATGGTCGCATGCTGGTGGTGTCCATGAAGGACCGCAAGGTGCTGCGCCAGGAGGCGGACGGGCGCCTGGTGGTTCATGCAGATCTATGGGATCTCTGCGAAGGCCACGCCAACGACATGGTGGTAGCGCCCAATGGCAACGCCTATGTCGGCAACTTCGGATTCGATCTGATGGGCGGTGCTCCCCATCGGAAAACCGGACTGGTTCTGGTCAGCCCCGATGGCAGTGCCAAGGTGGTCGCACAGGGCCTGCACTTTCCCAATGGCATGGTTGTCACGCCCGACGGCAGAACCCTGATCGTCAATGAACTCTTCGGTAATCGCATTTCCCAGTTCGACATCCTGGCCGATGGAGCCCTGGGTCCGCGCCGCGATTTCGCCAGCTTCGGCGACCTGGGCGATGAACCCGACCTGGGAATGCGCTTGGAGAAGGCCCGGATCTATCCCGATGGACTGACCCTGGATGCCAGTGGCGCAGTCTGGTTTGCGGACACGCTGAACAAGCGCGCCGTTCGCATCGCGGAGGGTGGCGAGATCCTGGATACCGTGGAAACAACTCCAGAGGGGGTGTTTGCCGTGGCCCTGGGTGGCGATGACGGCAAGACGCTGTTCATGTGTGCCGCCCCCGACTGGGATGAGGCGCAGCGCAAGGCAGCGCTCGAAGCCCGGATGCTTGCCACGCGCGTGAGCATCGGTCATGCCGGCACGCCCTGAGGTGGAGCCCCGCTGACAAGCGCTAGCCTGGGCGGTACTGCCTGGAGCGCGCCCCGGCCATTGAGCAAGTGCAGCCAGTCGATGTTGGCCAGCGGATGAGTCGCAAAGCTTTGTTGTCCCTGCGCCAGGCCATAAGCCATGAGAAGACGCGCCGAGCGAATGCTCCGCGGCATCGGCCGATCCGCATTGCAATTTCCAAGAACTTTCGCCCCCCCAGATGTCTGCAGGCGCTGCGACTGCACTGGTTCGCAGGCCGCTGCACACCTCAAACAATAGCCCTAGTTGGGAGACAAACAGTGAAAAAGTCCAAGACCCTGGCCGCAGCCATGGCCTGCGTGCTCTGCACGCCCGCTGCACACGCCATCGATATCGATGCAGGAGACTTCGAGGTCGCGCCTGCCGGCACCAATCTGATGTTGGTTTATTACCAGCATGCCGTGCGCAAAGATGCCTATGCCCATGGCGAGCGGGTGCCAGGCGAGCCGCGGCTGAGGTCGGATATCGGTATTCTGCGCGCCGTTCACTATATGAAGCTCGGTCCTTACATTGTGGCGCCCCAGGTCTTGCTGCCCTTTGGCAAACTCGATGCCGGTGCAGACATTGCCGCCCTGGGCAGCCAGAGCGGAGTGGGGGACCTGATTCTGGCCGCACCTGTCTGGTTCAATCAGCCAGGCGCCAAAGGCCAGTTCAGCATTGCGCCTTACCTGATCGCTCCCACGGGCCAGTATGGCAACAGCAAGCCGCTGAGTCTCGGCGAGAACCGCTGGAAATTCGTGCTCCAGGCCGGCTACGTCCAGAGTCTCACAGACAAGCTCAGCCTGGATCTGGTCGCCGATGTGCAGTGGAACGGAAGAAACGACGATTACGGGGTTGCGAGCCAGGTGCGCAAGCAAAGCGCGCTCTACAACCTGCAATCCCTGCTTCGCTACAAGTTTGCCCCTGGCGCTGACCTGAGGATCGGCTTGCAGCGCATCAGCGGCGGAGAGAACCGAGTCGACGGCAGCCGCCAACTGGATCGCCAATCCACGACCAGGCTGCAACTGGGCGGCTCGTACTTCTTCAGCCCGACACAGCAAGTCACCGTGACTTACGGCAGAGATCTGTCGGTCGAGAACGGCTTCAAGGAGGCCCATCGCGTGAACCTGCGCTTTCTTCAAGTGTTCTGACTGCCGAACGGCGTCGATTTTTCACCTCTGTGCACAGGCAGAGGCATTGTCTTGAGCCGGCCCGGCCGGCCACCTCATCCGGAGTTCCATCATGAATCCTTTCCATTTCGAAACCACGCCGCGCATCATCTGTCACACCGGTGCCATTACCAAGCTGGGGGAAGTGGCGCGCAATCTGGGCATTCGCCATGCCTTCTTCGTGACCGATAAAGGCCTGCACCAGGCAGGTTTGACAAGCGCTGCCATGGACTCGCTCAAGGCTGCGGATATTGCCGTGACGGTATTCAGCGAAGTGCAGGCTGATCCGCCCGAGTCCGTCATCGTGCAAGCTGCCGCTGCAGCAAGCGAGGCCGGTGCAGACGGAGTCATCGGATTCGGCGGCGGCAGTTCAATGGACACCGCCAAGCTGGTCGCACTGCTGGTCAGATCTCCGCAGGAGCTGTCCGCTATCTACGGCGCAGGCTTGGCGCGAGGTCCGCGCTTGCCACTGATCCAGATCCCCACGACGGCGGGCACCGGCTCCGAGGTCACGCCCATTTCCGTCGTCACCACGCCGACCGAAGAGAAAAAGGCCGTTTTCTCCTCCTTGCTCTTACCCGACATCGCATTGCTGGATGCGCAGTTGACGATTGCATTGCCGCCAGCCGTCACCGGCGCAACCGGAGTCGATGCCTTGGTGCATGCCATCGAATCCTTGTCCACCCGTCTCAAACGCAATCCCTTGTCCGATTTGCTAGCTATCAAGGCAGTGCAGATGATCTGCGATAACCTTCCAAAGGCGGTCAAGGAGGGCGGCAATCTGGAAGTGCGTGAGCAGATGCTGCTGGCCTCGCTGTTTGCCGGCATGGCATTCGCCAATGCCTCGGTGGGGGCGGTCCACGCATTCGCCTACCCGCTTGGCGTGCGCTTTCACGTCCCGCATGGTCTATCGAATTCATTGATGCTGCCGCATATCCTGCGATTCAACCTGCGGGCTGCAGAGTCTACCTACGCCATGCTCGGTCGCAGCATTCGTCCTGAACTGGAGACTGCCTCCGACGCCGCAGCCTCCGAGGCATTCGTCGATGCAATGTCGGAGTTGGTGGCCCAGATGCCGTATGCCCAGAGTTTGCGTGAACTCGGTGTCGCCCGGGATGATCTGGCGCTGCTGGCCCAGGAGGTCATGGGAATTCAACGGCTGTTGGTCCACAACCCGCGTCCCATTACACACGAGGATGCGATGAACCTTTACGCCCAAGCCTTCTGAGCGAACCATCACCTTTGCGCGAGCTTTCCATGAATTCCTCTCTTCATTACAACTACGTCGGCGGTGACTGGGTCAACGGTGTCACCGAAAGGCACAACCTCAACCCCTCCGATCTGTCCGATTCGATCGGTATCTACGTGGGTGCCAACGAAGCACAGACACAAGCTGCAATCGATGCCGCCTTCGATGCCCGTACCGCATGGGCCGGCTGGACTGCGGAACAACGGGCAGATGCCCTGGATCGCATAGGCTCCTCCATTTTGGCGAGCGCCAAGGAGCTCGGTCACTTGCTGTCACGCGAGGAGGGCAAGACGCTGGCCGAAGGCATCGGCGAAGCGACCCGGGCCGGGCGCATCTTCAAGTACTTTGCGGCCGAAGCCCTTCGCTGCGGCGGCGATCTACTCCCCGCCATCCGTCCGGGTGTGTCGGTGGAGGTGACACGCGAGCCAGAGGGCGTGGTCGGGATCATTACGCCGTGGAATTTTCCGCTGGCCATTCCGGCCTGGAAGATTGCTCCTGCGCTGGCCTACGGTAACACCGTGGTGTTCAAGCCTGCAGACCTGGTGCCCGGCAGTGCCTGGGCTCTCACTGAAATCATTGACCGCGTGGGAGGCTTGCCGCCTGGCGTATTCAATCTGGTCATGGGGCCTGGCTCCAAGGTGGGCAACACGCTGGCGAACGCCCCCAAGGTTCGGGCTCTAAGCTTTACCGGCTCGGCGACGACCGGCAGACAGGTCGGACTTGCCTGTATGGAGCGCGGTGCCAAGGTGCAGATGGAAATGGGAGGCAAGAACCCGTTGGTGGTGCTCGACGATGCAGACCTGCAAACGGCAGTCTCGGTGGCCATCCAAGGCTCGTTTTATTCGACGGGGCAGCGCTGCACCGGCTCCAGTCGCCTGATTGTGGAGGCGGGTATTCACGATGCCTTTGTGGAGGCCATGCGGCAGCAGATGTCTGCCCTGAGCATAGGCCATGCCTTGAAGCAAGGCACGGACATCGGCCCTGTGGCCAGCGAGGATCAGCTGCAGCAGGACCTGGAGTACATCCGAATCGGCGTGGCGGAAGGTGGCCGTCTCTACTGCGGCGGCAGCTTGCTGGAGCGTGACACGCGGGGTTTCTATCTCAGCCCGGCATTGCTGACGGAGACAGATAGCTCGATGCGGATCAACCGCGATGAGATTTTCGGTCCCGTGGCGTCTGTCATCCGAGTGGAAAACTACGAGGAGGCGCTTCACACTGCCAACGACACCGTGTTCGGATTGTCCTCCGGGATCTGCACCACATCGCTGAAGTACGCCAGCGACTTCAAGCGCCGATCCGCTGCCGGCATGGTGATGGTCAATGTGCCGACTGCCGGCGTGGACTATCACGCACCATTCGGCGGCCGCAAGGGTTCCAGCTACGGTGCGCGCGAGCAGGGCTCCTATGCGCGTGAGTTCTATACCGCCATCAAGACGGCCTATACGGCGGCCGGTTGAGGCCGGCTGGGCGCGCTGGCGCGGCGAGGCCAGCGGCTCACACATCAAGGCCTCACGGGTTGATGCTCGGAAACAGAGGCAGAACATGCTCAGCCAGCTCTTGCAGCACCTCTCGGGCGGGTCGGCGGCTGGCCTTGAGGTTCATTGCGACATGATTGACGCCCAGAGCCTGGGCATGGCGCAGGAACGCAATGTAAGAGTTTCGTCCGCCGCGCAGCAAGGGACCCATGCTCATCAAGGGCTCATTGGGGTTGGCTGTCAGGTCGAAGAAGAATCCTTGGGCATAGGGTTTGAACGCCTCGGCACCCGCAGCTAGCTGCACTGCACCGTTCCACTCCTTGAGCAGGTCTCCCAGGTGTTCGAGGCGCACGTTGTAGAACAGCCAGCCATCGGCATTTTCGGCGATCCAGGGCAGATCCTGTCGACTGCGGCCGGTGACCAGCATGGGAAGCCTGCCATGGACTGGTTTGGGAAGCATGTCCACATGGCCGCTCATGCTGCCAAAGCGGCTGCTGGCATGTTCAACGAAACTGCCCTCCGTGACAGCGCGGATGGTAGAGAAGGCTTCGCGGAAGCGCTCGCCACGGCACTCGAACTCGTGTTCCAGGCCGAAGGCCGGGTATTCCACCGGTCGGTCGCCGGATGCGACGCCCAGCACCACACGGCCGTTGGACAGAAAGTCTACCGATGACGCTTCCTTGGCGGTATGGATAGGATGGCGCAAGGTGAGCACCGTGCTGGCCGTACCGAGAGCGATCTTGCGCGTCTGGCCCGCCAGGTAGCCCAGGTAGACATAGGGGTCGAGCATCTGGCCAGCATCGCCGAAGCTGGGGTCGAGCAGAGGCACATCGCGTGCCCACAAAGCCGCAAAGCCCAGCTCTTCGGCAAGACGAGTCATCTCCAGATGGTCGGCCAGTGTCGGCGTGGCAGCGTTCGGGTAGCCTTCAACAGGCAGGATGAATCCCATGGTCAATCGGTTCTTGCCGAATACCCGGCTGAATCCTGGGTGGTTCGCCAGGGCGCTATGCATACCGTCGGTCATTGCAGTCTTTCAAGTAGTTGGGAGGGGAGGCTGGGCGGTTCAAGGAGCAGGGGTTTCGGTGACCCAGCCTTCGTGGTAGTCCATGTCGTGCAAAAGCCAGTCGCCGCTGGCGGATTGCACCAATTCGAGTTGGTAGTGCGCGCCATAGAGTCGGCGGCCATCCTCCAGGCGCATGCGACCAGGAATCAGACGGCCAAGCACCATACGTGCGTGAGCACTTCCTGGCGTGTGCTCGATTTCGATGGGGGTGCCTGCATGCAGCATCCATGGCCAGGGCATGCGGAAGGCCTTGAGTGTGGACACCAGCATGCGCCGGCCTTTCAAGGTCCCCATGGGGGGGAGGACGGCTCTCGCGTCCTGCGTGAAACTGCGGGCCAGCAAGCCATGGTCGGCCTGGTCCAGGCCCCATGCATAACGGAACCAGGCTTGGGCCATCTGCTCTTCGTCGCTGAGCACCAGGGTGTTGTCGGGGACGCGGTGCCAGGGGGCATCGAGTTCGCTGGACACCACGGCCGGCGCGTCGCCCGGTTTCCACTGACGATAGGCCACGGGCAGTGTCCAGTCGGCCAGCGTTCCTGCCGCGCCTTCCACCGAGTTCAGCTGAAGCCGCAGTTCGGTGACGAGCGCGCTGCCGTCTATGGCGGCCAGATGGAGCACCAAGACGCCCACGAACTGCATTGGATGGCCGTCGTTGATGGAGCTACCCACGATATAGGCGCTGGCGCTAGCTTGATGGGCGTCACCCAGCGTGACCATATTCGTCACCTCTATGTCGAAGGTCGGCAGCAGGCTTCCGCGCAAAGCCAGGTGTGCGTCGCGTCGGCCTTGGTGGGTGCCGCGATGGCTGGTGGAGAGCTGCAGTTCGTCGGCGAAGAGTCCTGCGGGCAGGTCCTGTGCTTCACCTTTAAAGATGGCTGCGACCGAATCAATGGCACGCAGCAGTTGATCGCGTGTGGCGATAGATGTTCTTGGCATGGGCTTGCTTTCTCAGGCCGGCGCGTCTGCGCTGGAGTTGTCTGCCTCTTGGGCAGGCTTGTAGAACGGGTAGTCGGTGTAGCCGGCCGAGCCGCCGCCATACACGGTGGTGTCGGATGCAAGACTCAGGGGCCAGCGGTGGCGCATGCGCTCGACCAGGTCGGGATTGGAAATAAAGGGGCGGCCCATCACGACGAGATCGGCCAGGCCTTGCTCCAACATGGCATTGGCGGCGGCTGCATCCGGGTGGCAGGGCCGCATCAAGGTCCCGCGCAAGGCCTGTCTGAATTGCAGGGCAAACGAGGCATCTACGTCACCAAAAGCCGCGTGCACATAGGCGAGGCTGCCCAACAAGGGCTCGTTCGCAAACGCCAGCCAAGTCTGCGTCTCTCCCTCATAGGAGGGCATGTCGGCCAGGCGACTGAATGGAGTGACCTTGACGCCCACGTGATCAGGTCCGATGGCAGAGGCCACGGCGTCCAGTGTTTCGAGCAGAAAGCGCAGGCGATGCGCTGCCGGGGCGCCACCATAAAGGCCCTGCCGGTCATTGAGTGCACCGTTGATGAATTGCTCGAACAGAAAGCCGTTGCCTGCGTGGATTTCGACTCCGTCAAAGCCTGCCTGCATGGCCAGCCTGGCGGCGCGCACAAAGTCCGAGCGAATGCCCGCCAGCTCTTGTTCGGTCAGGCATTGCGGCATCGAGGTTTGCAGCGGGGCTGTGTGTCCTGCAGCGTTGATGCCGAAAACGGTCGTGTTCAGTGCGTGCTTGGACGTGCTGCTGACCGGCGCAGCGCCTTCGGGCTGGAGCGAGATGTGCGACACCCTGCCCGCATGAGCGAGCTGGAGAAAGATGCGTCCACCGGCTGTGTGCACGGCTTGCGTGGTCAGGCGCCAGCCCGCCACATGCTCGGGCAGGTAAATGCCTGCCGTTCCCATGGTTCCGCAGGCCTGGGGCGACACGTTCGCGCCCTCCGCAATGATGAGACCCGCGCCCGCCCGCTGGCCGTAGTACAGGGCCGTACCGGCATCAGGTGTCGAGTCCACGATGCGCGCCCGCGACATCGGCGCCATCACGACTCGGTTCTTGAGTTCCAGTCCCTTCAGCTCGAAGGGATCGAACACCTTTTCCATAAGAAATCCTCCATCGATGCGGCACATCAGCACCGCGATGACGAAGTGTCATTGATTCCAATCAATGGAAAAAGTAGATTTAAAGAACATGCTTGGTTCCTTGTGGGAACCAATTGAATGGGGTTTAGGAGCTGCTTGGGGTCAGTTCGCGAAGGCCGGCCATTGTTGGCGGCCATTCCGCCTGCTGCGACCGGTCACGCTTGAGCGGGCTAGCGGCCGCAGGCTGCTGTAATTGCTTTGTCCGGTGATGTCTGCTTTGCAGCGTGAGCGGTCTATCGCAAGATGGCAGACTTGATGGGGCAGCGCGACAAACCTGAAGCACCCATCAGCAGTCGTTCGCTTCAGCCTGCAATCGACCCGTAGCTGTCGTTCGCCCCTCGCTGCCCAATGACTGCTGCCAACGGTTGCAGCCAGTGGTCAGTACATCCATGCCGGTCATCTCATATCGGATGGTGGTTGGATAACACAAGCGCACGCAGCTTGAAAGCAGACGTCAGCAGTTCAATGCCAAGAATGAGATAGCCAGCAACCTATACGCATAGAGGGCCCGGAAATACCAAGCGGAAGCAAGCGCCCTTGGGCTTCCGGGGCGCCAGCTCTACCCGACCGCCATGCAAATGCATCACCTTTTGCACTAGGTCCAACCCCAGTCCCACACCTCTACCGTCCTGCTTGAGCCGATGGAAGGCCTCGAAGACCTGCTCCCGGTCAGCCTCCGGTATCCCGGGGCCTTCGTCACAGACCTCGACCCAGCCCATGGATGCCACCCGCACCAGAATCGTCCCTTCGCGGCCTCCGTAGTTGATGGCGTTCTGGACAATGTTGGTTATCGCGCGCTCGATGGCGACCGCATCCCCAAGGACGAAGACCAATTCTGCCTCTGGCTCAAACGACAGCTCGTATCCCGCTCCGAAAGCTAGTGGCGCAAGATCCATGACAACCCGCTCTGCCAGTTCCACAAGATCGACATCCTGGAATGCCACTTTTTGCTGCTCCATACGCTGCAGATCAAGCAACTGCCCTGCGATGGCGGTAAGGCGCGTAGAGTCCTCCAGCAATCGACTTTTAAGTGGGCTCTGCGGAAGCGCAGCCAGTCGGGTCGTGAGGATAGCAATGGGGGTACGCATTTCATGGGCTGCATCGGCCAGGAAGCGTTTATGGCCTTCGTAGCCCTTGTCCAGGCGCACCAGCGCGTCATTCACTGCTTTCACGAAAGGTGTGATCTCTAGGGGCACGTCCCGCGTGCTCAATCGCGTTCCCATCTGCTCGATGTCAATCTGCTCGGTTTGCTCCGCAATAGAGTCCAGCCCCCGAAATGCGCGTCGTACGACAAAAGGAGTAGCCAATAGCACGGCGATCACGGCAATGAACCCCAGGTATAGGGTTAACGCCACAATCGAGCTACTGGAGCGAAGAATTTGCTCGACGGTCACTCGCCCGCCCGCAGCACTCATCACCTTGATCTTGCCTAAACGTGAGTCCGCCCACTGGACGGTGGCTAAGGCTGGTGCCGACTTTTCGCCGTCTTGCCCAAGGTCGGCATATGCGATCAGGTCCATCAACGGAACAGCATCCGCCACCAGTGCAGGAGGTTGCCCTTCGGACAACTGGCGTCCTTCCATGTCCCTCGCCACAAACCAGAAGCCGGGCGTCGATGCCCGCAACGCCCGTAGCTCTTCTGTCTCCTCGAGACGAAGGTTACCGTCCTCATTCCTGTGAATGGCATTTGCGATGGCCTGGGGATGTGCCCAGTCGTACATCCCATTGTTCAGATAGCCTAGGTACCAGCCAATGCCATATGCAGCAAAGAAAAGCAGTTGTACTGCTACCAGAATCGCGGCCTGTGTAACGGTCAGTCGTAGGGTCAACTGCCAGCGCAATGATCTCGGATTGAGCATCGTCATGGCTCTTCACGCAGCAGATGTCCCACACCTCTGACGCTGTTGATGGTGAGCCCGGCACTGGCATCCGCCAGCTTCCTCCTCAAACGGGAAATATGTGTGTCTAGCGCGTTGGGCAACACCTCGTCGTCCATGGAGAACACTGACTCCATGAGGCTTGAGCGGGGCACCATACGGCCAAACCGACGCAACAACGCCTCCAGCACAAGGACTTCTCTTCGGGTTAAGTCCAATAGCACGGTGTTCACGCTGGCTTCGTGGTTCAGGAAGTCATATCGCAGGCGCCCAGCCTCGACAGACTCTTCCATCACGTTGGCAGGCCGGCGCATGAGAGCACGAAGGCGAGCGAGCAGTTCCTCGGCCGCGAATGGTTTCCCGAGGTAGTCGTCGGCCCCGTTGTTAAGGCCTTCTACACGGTCTGGCATATCACCTTTGGCTGTCAGCACCAAAATTGGAAGCGCGTTCCCCTGCGCACGCAGCTTTGGAATTAAGCCCAACCCCTCACCGTCCGGTAACTGGCGGTCCAAGATCATTACGTCGTAAGTCAGATCAGCTGCCATCGCCTCGGCGGCCGCCAGATTCTTTGCATGGTCCAGCAGAATGTTGTGCGCAGTCAGAGCATCACGCAGAGCAGAAGCCATCTCCGGCTCATCTTCGACCAAAAGCACTCGCATACCGAACCTCTTACTCTAAAAACTCTTCCAAATTTCACGCATTCATTCCTGAAATGCCGAGACTCATTCAGCGTGGCGAACGCCTGCGCCAGTTGCACTTCAGCGACGCTGTGCGGTATTCGATGAGGCTGCTTTCGCTTTGACGAAGAGTTTCACATCACACAGCTTCGCATGCAGGACCTGACGTTGGTGGCGACACCTCCGCGAGGGACTACAAGAGACGTCGTTTGCATTTCATCGAGGAGCTGTAGCTCCGCTTCAGACGGTATCTCCTGAGCGGCGACTTGTCCGTGGTGCACATCGATCCAGCATCCCCCTTACAGCTTGCAGGCAATGCCTGTCGTCTACATGTCGTCCCTCGGCCGGCCTTGCCTTCCATTGCAGGATCTGCTTCTGAGTGGTGAACTTATGTGGGTGGCGGAGCTTCCGACCGTTCCGTTTGGAGCGGTGCTTCGTCCACCGATTCACAGGAGTTCTAGATGAAAAAATTGTTTGCCCTCGCCCTCATTGCTGCTGCCGTCACGGGTTGTGCCTCCAACGCCCCCAGTGCCTCTATCAAGGATTCGTACTCTGTCTATCTCGCGCCGACCAACTCAAGCTTCGGTGCACCGAACGGCACGTTGAACAGGGGTGGCGTGTTCAACGTCATGTTCAACGGCGAGCGCTTCACAGGTCAGAACGCCAACAATGAGATCCTTGCAAAAGGGAACAAAGGCAGCACCATGACTTGCCGCTACACCATGCCTGATGCGATGGCGTCCGGTAGCTGCGCCATGTCGGGCGGCTCGACATTGAACATGAAGTTCGACTGACCGTCGACTGCCACGATCGTATTGGATGATGCATATCGCTGACGGCGGCGATATGCACCGCGCAAGGATGGCGGCAGTGCCCCGCGAAGTCCCGACCTTTAGTCTTGAGCGTTTGCTATGGGGCGGTTGACGGCCTTGGTGAATGACCGCTGATAAGCATCCCCGACCCAGCGCACATGTCGCGACGATGTTTTCGAGTACCGACCGACGGCTCCAAGCCTGAAGCGGGCGCTGGGTTCGAGACACTGAAGTTCCGCTTCTGGCCGAAAGTACCAGTTTGGCCCAGCGCCGCATTGCAGCCGTTGAAGACGGCCACCCGGCCGCAGTTTCCGGTGTGGCCGTCAGCGGCAACTTCAAATCTCCGTCTGTTCAGAGATCTCGAGGGCATCGTCGACCTCAATGCCCAAGTACCTCACTGTCGACTCCAGCTTAGAGTGGCCGAGCAGCAACTGCACAGCGCGCAGGTTCTTGGTGCGGCGGTAGATCAGTGTCGCCTTTGTCCTGCGCATCGAGTGTGTCCCGTACTCCATGCGGTCCAGGCCTAGCTCGTCAACCCAGTGACCGAGGATTCGGGCGTACTGCCGTGTCCCTAGATGTGGAGATTTGTGTAGTCTGCTCGGAAACAAGAAGTCCTCTGATTTCAGCCCAGCAAGCTTGATCCAGGCTTGCAAGGCGTCACGGGCAGCCTGCGTGATCTCGAACTGCACTGGACGCTGAGTCTTGCGCTGCATGACGACCGCGCGCGATGCCACCTGGTCGCCGTGGCATACATCCCGAACCTTAAGGGCGACGAGGTCGCATCCTCGCAGCTTGCTATCGATGCCTAAGTTGAAGAGAGCAAGCTCGCGCACCCGGCCTTCCATCTGGAGCCTTACGCGCAGCGCCCAGATGTCCTTGAGCTTGAACGGAACCTTCTGCCCGACGATCTTGCCCTTGTTCCACGGCTCGCGATAAGCGGTATTACCTGTAGATCCCATGATGGTCTCCCATCGAGTTGAGGGGTACACAGGATGCGTGGGCTTCGACTCGCCTGAGCGACTAGTGATGTTCGGCTGCCATAGCCTTATGACTGTCAGCTTCCTGGCATAGCCATGAACTCAACATCTCGGCCAGAAGCGGATAGTCCCTGCGAACCTCTCCACGGCAGCCTCTTGCTGGTTTGACTCGCTCACATTCAAAGTCTGAGCGGCAACAACCGTCAAAACTGGCCTTTGAGCGCAACCTGTCTTTAACAGCTTCGTCATCCTCGAAATCGGTCGCACGGCTACTGGATCAGGTGCGCACCACCCCATCGATTGCTACTGCGCGCAGTGACCGCTTCAAGTTGATCCATTGCAGCCCTTGCCGCCTCGACGAGAGCACATCGATTGCTATCGGTTGGCCCTTTTTTAGCATCTCGGACGTCATAGATCACAAAAGGGTAGTGATGGAAGTGCGAGTGTCGTGACGCGCTTGTCCAGACAGTGCCAAACATCGTCCTCACCTGCTTATTCGGGCTTACTCCCATGACTTGTCGACCGTCCACGAGTTTTTCAATATTCCAGTCCTCGGGCCTGCGCTTGCTGAGCCGGCTTGTGGCCGCCGTGTTGGGAGGGTATTTGCTGACCAGTGCCTGGGTTGTGTGGTGTGGCGCGTTAGGGCCAATGCTGGATATTTCCAGGGCTGAAGCCGTTTTAGCCGGCATTCAGCGGGGCTTTGTGCTGTACCCGGGGATCATCGTCGGAGTGTTTTCGCCAGTCTCTCTCCGAAACGCTTGGCTGGGAGTGCTCCTAGCAGCGTCGCTGTTCGCCGCTGGATCGGTGTTGCTTTTTGCTTGGGTAGGTTGAAATGACTCAACAGAAGGTGAACTTAGGTGCAGCACAAGGCAGTTTTCGGCAAGCGCAGGCCTGGCTACACACCTGGTGTGGGCTATGGGTGTCGTGGCTGTTATTTGCAATTTTGCTGACGGGAACGTTAGCAGTGTTCAAGGAGCCGATTACCCACTGGATGACACCTGAGCACCATGCTGAAGAAGCTGCCGAGGAGGAAAAGACTCCGCATATCCCCGCAGAGGGCGATAGGGCTCGGCGACTGGCATTTGGCCTGGCTTATATGGAGAAGCATCATCCTGGTGCCGAGATGTGGGAGCTGTGGCCGTCCAACGCGGAAGGTGCAGGTCATTTGATTGCCTATTGGTTCGATAGCAAGCGCGAGTACGCAGCAGCCCGTCTGGACCCATTAACAGGCGAGGTCGTTGCGCCGGTCAAACCAAGGGCACGCAGTACGCAAGGCGGGCACCATTTTGTGGAGTTTCATCACAACCTGCATGCAGGACAGCCGGGCTTGTGGGTCGTGGGTATGGCTGCTCTCGCCATGCTGGTGGCATTGGTTAGCGGTGTCATCACGCATCGGCGAATCTTCAAGGACTTTTTCACGCTCCGCATAGGAAAAGGTCAGCGCAGTTGGCTGGATGCGCACAACATCGCGGGGGTACTGACACTGCCCTTTCAGCTGATGATCGCCTATACCGGCATCATGATTTCGGCCGCGATTTTCATGCCCAGCGGGGTACTGACGTTCTTCGGGAAGGGATCTACAGGCGCCGTGGCTTTCGAGACCGCCGTGGATGATGCGGGAAAGCCTGCGCGCTCTGGTGTGTCGATGGCCGTCCCAGAGCTGGAGGCATTCGCTTCAAGAGGCCAACAGCTCATACGCCAACCCGTACGTGCCGTAGTGATTGATCATCCCGGGGATGCGGCAGCGCGCATTGGTGTGTATGGCTGGAATGCAGATGACGAATTGCTCGATCGGCTGAGTGCCACCACTGGCAGGGTCTTGTTTTCGGCGGCCACTGGCGAGGTTCTCAGTGTGCGACAACCTGGAGCCGTTGGAGGCGGCAGCGTAGCCCTTGCGCAGTCGGCCATGATCGGACTCCACAAGGTGAAGTTTGGCGGATTGATGCTGAAGTGGCTTTACTTCTTTTGCGGCCTGGCTGGCAGCGCGATGGTTGCAACCGGTGCCATATTGTTCACAGTCAAGCGTCGTACAAGGCACCTTGGAGAATTTGGTTCGGCCTCGACACGTCTGTACAGCTTGATTGAAGGCTTGAATACAACTGCTATTGCAGGCGTGCCTTTGGCTTGTGTGGGCTATCTATGGGGTAATCGTCTCATTCCCGTCGAGATAGCTCATCGTCGTGACTGGGAGCTGGCCATGTTCTTTGGCCTGTGGCTACTATCATTGATACATGCCGTGAGCAGAGATTCAAGCGCGGTTTGGAAAGAGCAGTTGGCCGCTCTGGCGACTCTGTGTTTTCTGCTGCCGCTATTGAACTGGCTCACTGTGGGCGACCATTTAGTGGCACAGATTCAGCGAGGAGATTGGGAAAGCGCCGGGGTGGAGCTATTCGTAATCCTCTTTGGAGTGGCCTCCACGATGGCCTGCCGAAGCTTATGCCGTCGTGCGTCAGGTGCAGCGAGGACCTCCGTGGCGGAGGCCAGCGTATGAGCATGTTGCACACGACCTTCTTGGCATTGGCACTAGCCTGGGCCGGTATGACAGCGCTGGCCTTGGCGATGGAGCGTCATTACGAACAACTCACAGGAGCTTTGGAGCTGCCACAACTCCATCGCCGCTTGTTGCGCGGTGCAGCAGTGCTGCTACTACCGACATCGCTTCTTCTTTGCCTTGCTTCCTGGGGATGTTCGGTAGGCGTAACGTCTTGGATTGGCCTGCTTTCAGTTGGGGCGTCAGGTACCGCCACCTTGCTCTGTATTCAGCCGCGTTGGGCCGGATGGATGGCCATTTCCTTGATTCTGGGGGCTGGGATGGTTTGTCTTATTTTTGAAATGGGCTAAGCGTGGCGTGCACGAACTATCTCGTGAGTCTGCCTAGAGGGTTGCCGAAACGGTCATGGCCGACGAATCATTTGCATGGCGCTGCGCAATCACTGTAGATCGATGTCAGCCAGTCCACTTCGAGGATGACTGCTACCTCAATGGCCGATCACTTGGGTTCACAAAAGCAGGCCGCAAAGAAATCATGTAAATGAGAATTGATCTCATAATAGCGCTCTTTGCCGATCCTTTGCCTGCTCTTGCATCATGCCCGCCTCGTCTACTCCCGTGTACCCAGAAGTCGCCGCTCTCTACACTGACCACCACGGCTGGTTACAGGGCTGGCTGCGTCGACGGTTGGGAAATGCTTGGGAGGCGGCAGATCTGGCGCAGGATACCTTCTTGCGGCTCATGGCTACGCCCGCAGGGCAGTCCGGGGTTACGGCAGAGCCGCTAAATGCGCCGCGCGCCTACCTCGTCACGGTGGCGCGGCGGCTGTTGATCAATCACCTGCGTCGTCAGTCACTGGAGCAGGCCTATCTGCTTGCCTTGGCCGCTTTACCAGAACCCCAGGCACCTTCGCCTGAACAGCAACTTGTCATCTTGCAAAGCCTGCAGGAGCTGGATGCCATGCTCGACGGTCTGTCACCCAAAGTGAGGGCAGTGTTTGTGCTGTCCCAAGTAGAGGGGCTGACCTATGCTGCTATTGCCGAGGAGTTAGGCATAGGTCTGCGCTCCGTCAAACGTTATATGGCTCAGGCGATGGCCGAATGCATTTTGCTGACACCATGAATAGCACCGCAGCTTCCGCTGCAGCCCCTCTATCACGCGAGGTCGCTTTGCAGGCTGCGGAATGGTTTGTGCAGTTGCAAGAGAAGGACGCCACGGCAGCCGAGCATCAGGCTTGCGCAGCCTGGCGTGCCCAAGCTCCTGCGCACGAGCAAGCTTGGCAGCGTGCCCTGGCGGTGAGTCAGCGCGCAGCTGGTGTTCCCTCTCCGTTGGGTACTAGCCTACGCCGGGACCAGCGCCTGGCACGTCGCGATGCTGCACGCGCCTTGGCGGTGTTGATGGTGGCGGCCCCTGCCGGCTGGTTGGCATGGCACACCGAACCCTGGCAGCGCTGGTCGGCCAGTCACGCCACAGCCACGGGCGAATGGCGCAGTTGGACGCTGGACGATGGCAGTCGCATGACGCTGGACACCGCAACAGTGGTGCAAATTGAATTTGATAGCAGTCAACGAAAAGTACACCTTCGTTCAGGTGCTGTATTTCTGGAAACGGCCCCCGACCCTAACCCCGTATATCGGCCACTGGTGGTGCTGACTGCGCAGGGCCAGGTTCGCGCCATCGGTACCCGTTTTACCGTTAGCACTGATAGTGATCGCAGCCAGGTGGCGGTGCTGCAAGGGGCTGTGGAGGTGCAGCCACGAGATGCTGCAACTGGGCTGCGCCTGCGGGCGGGCGAGCAGACAGCATTCGACCGTAACCAGGTCGCGCCTATAGAGCTTGTCGATAGCGGCGCAGGCCAATGGGCGCGTGGTGTGCTGGCCGTCGATGATGTACGACTGGGTGACTTTGTGGCTGAGCTGGGCCGTTACCGCCACGGGTTGCTGCGCTGCGATCCGGCCGTGGCCGAGTTGCGGCTCACAGGGGTGTTTCAGTTGGCCGACACCGATGCCGTGCTGCAGAACCTGGTGCACCTGCTGCCCGTACAAGTGCTCTACCGCACGCGTTACTGGGTCACCCTGTTGCCTGCAAGCTGAGTTTTTCAGTGGATTGCGTCCAATCTGGCACCTTTTGAAACACCGGTGTGTCCTGTTCGATGGAGCAGCTTTTCTGCATTGCACTTTCCATCGCACTTTCCCCAAGGAACACTTATGGTTTCACTGTCTTGCGCCCATGCGGCTTGCGTAACGAAGCCGGTTTCGGCTACTTTTCCGATACTGCGTCGCACTACTGTCGCCCATGCTGCGCTCGTTACCCTCGCCTTAGCAGCTGGCAGCTTTATGCCTCAAGACGTTCTGGCTCAGGCCACTGCCGCCACAGCACCTACACCAGAAGCAGCCAATGTCAGATATTTCCAGATACCTGCGGGACCGCTGAGTGCTGCTCTGACCTCATTCGCGACAGACGTTGGTGTCAGCATTAGCGCACCACCCGCACTAGTTCAGAACCGATCCACGTCAGGTCTTAATGGTCGCTACTCCGTGAGCGAAGCGCTGGGACAACTGCTGGCCGATGCCAATCTGCAGGCCCTGCCTGCCGGACCGGGCAGCTATGTGCTGCGTGCCATGCCCGTCGTGATACCAGGCGCTGCTGCAGGACAAGATGCCACATTGGGCGAAGTACGGGTGACGGCGCAGGTCGAGCGGGAAACTGCCACCAGCCCTGTAGTTGGCTGGACTGCCAGGCGGACTGCTACCAGCACCAAGACTGACACGGACCTGCGCGAGACTCCGCAGGCTGTGTCCATAGTCACTCGTGATCAAATGGACGAGCAAGGTATTCAGACCCTCTCCGAGGCCTTGCGCTACACCTCGGGTGTGCGTTCGGACGCAGGCGGTGCTCAGACAAGCGCCAATACTCTGTTCATGCGAGGCTTCCTCGCGGAAGGTAAAACTTACCTGGATGGTTTGCGCATTCGTCCAGACGGCTATTTTGGCTACTTCGCGGAAGAACCTTTTGCGTTGGAACGTGTCGAGGTGCTGAAAGGCCCGGCGTCGGTGCTCTATGGCCAGGCCTCCATACCCGGCGGCATCGTGTCCCTGGTCTCCAAACGTCCAACGGAAGACAAGCGTGGTGAGCTGGAACTGTCCACAGGCACAAACAATCGTCTTCAGGGAGCCGTCGATGTCAGTGGTCCCTTGAATGCAGATGCCAGCGTACTGTACCGACTCGTGGCGCTGGCGCGCGATGCCGACGCGACCATTGACCACCTCAAAGACAAGCGTGTCTACATCGCCCCCAGCCTGACCTGGAAGGCCGGCCCCCGCACGCGGCTGACCATACTTCCTTCCTACCAGAAGAACTGGGCCATGTACACGACCAACATCCCGTATGCGGCCGTAGACGGCTCCAGCCCATATGGACGGGTGCCAATGAGTCGTCTGGTAGGCGAGCCCAGCTTCGACAGAGAGACCACCGAAGTCACCTCATTGGGCTACGAGTTTTCGCACGAGTTCAGCGATAACTGGCGCTTCCAGCAGAACTTCCGCAGCTCGTACATCGACAACCGCGAGCAATATCTGGCCCGCGCCAGCGGACTGCTCAACGGCAACATGCTGAATCGCAGCTATTCGATGCGCCACGCCTACGGCAACAACACCGTAGTGGACACCCGTGTGGAAGGTCGATTTGGCACAGGGCCGGTCTCGCACACAGTCTTGCTGGGCTTGGACCATGCTCGCAGCAGCGCCAAGCGTGTCGAACAAACCGGGGTGGCATCGCCCATCAACATCTTTAACCCCGTGTATGGCGCACCCATCGATACCTCGATCTACACCGCCTCTTTCAACACTAACCAGGAAAGCCGTCAGACTGGCCTGTACGTGCAGGACCAGCTACGCTGGAAACAATGGGTGGCCACCGTCGGTGCACGTCATGACCGTGTGTCTTCGCGCATCGAAAACCGCCTCAATGGAGCAGTGACCTCGGACCGCGACTGGTCCGCCTCCACCAAACGCGTCGGCTTGAACTACCTGTTCGACAACGGTTTCACGCCGTATGTGAGCTACTCAGAGTCCTTCAACCCGGTCACCGGCTTCAGCTCTCCTGCACGCGGCTCCACACCCTTCGATCCGGAGCGTGGTACGCAAAAAGAAGTCGGTCTGAAATACCAGTCACTGGATGGCAAGCTTTTGTCCACCCTTTCGCTCTTTGATCTGCGCCGCGAAAACGTCAGCACCGTCGATCCCGACAACATTGCCTACAACGTGCAAACCGGGGAGGTCCGCTCACGCGGTGCCGAGCTGGAAGTAATAGGCCAGGTAACTCGAAACCTCAAGGTATCGGCAGCCTACAGCTACACCGATATTGAAACGACCAAGGACAACACGGCTGCAAACGTGGGCAAACGGCCCAGCCGCGCCCCCACTCACATGGCTTCAGCCTGGGTGGACTACCAATTCCGGGAAGGCGTGTTCGATGGCCTGGGCATCGGCCTGGGAGCCCGTTACACGGGCGCTGCATGGGGAGACTTCGCCAATACCTTCCGTGTGCCTTCGTACACCTTGCTGGATCTGGCCATGCGCTACGACCTGGCAAAGCTATCGCCAAGTTGGAAAGGCTGGAGTGCCAGCGTCCACGTCCGTAACCTGACTGACAAGTACTACGTGGCCTCTTGCTTCGCCACGGTCGCCTGCAACCTGGGCGAAGGGCGCACTGGCATCGTCAAGCTGAACTACAAGTGGTAATCCCCAGAGCATCGCTGTATCAACAGAAATGAAGGATACCAGAAGCTTCGCCCATATGGGCGCTCCTGGCTCCTCCATGCAAGGGCGATTCAGTGCAATGACTACTTTGGGTAGCCGCGGTCATTGACCTAGTCGAGTTGACCCGCAGCAATCAGCCTGAAGCCGCCTGCCGACAGGCTACTCAAAGTCGAGCTCGGACGCCCGCCTGCAGCCTACTAAGCCTTCAACGGCACTGGCTTGAATTCAAGCGCAACCAGGACTGGCTTCCCAAGGTGCGTGTTCGCCCCAGCGTTCGGCCAACAGGTCGATGAAAGAGCGCACCCGTGGCGAAAGGTGGCGTCGACTCGGGTACATCAGGCGAATGGGGTCTGGCGTGGCACGCCAGTCCCGTAGTACTTCCACCAGATGACCTTGTTGCAGGTCTTCACCCAGGATATAGGTCGGCAGGTTCACCAGACCAAATCCTGCGAGCGCTGCAGAGCGCATGGCCTCGGAGCTGTCGAGGTTCAGGCGTCCCGGGGCAGGGATGAGCAGGGGCGCGCCGCTGCCTTGAAATTGCCAGGGACGGGGCTTGTCGGCCGACAGGAACACGATGGCGTCGTGCTCCGCAATCTCTGCAGGCGTGTGTGGAGTGCCTCTGCGCTCCAGATAGGCTGGTGCCGCGCAGGTGACGAACTGCTGACAGGCGATGGTGCGTCCCATGAGCAGCGAGTTCTCGTCAGGTTCGCCAATGCGCACGGCAATGTCGTAGCCTTCTTCGATCAGATCCACAAACCGGTCAGAGAACGACACATGGGCCCGCACCTCTGGCCATTGCCGAAGATAGTCGTCCAGCACCGGCAGTATGTAGCGCTGACCAAAGGACAGTGGTGCAGTCAGTTTGAGCAGGCCTGTGGGTCGTCCCTTGCGCTGCGCCATGGTGGCATCGACTTCTTCCAGATCGTCGAGGATCTGCTGCCAGCGCTCGAAGGCAATGGCTCCTTCATCGGTGAGACTGAGCGTGCGTGTCGAGCGATTGAGCAAGCGCACATCGTGCCGTGCTTCAAGCCGCGCTACACTTTTGCTGACCGCCGAGCGCGTCGATCCCAGTTGGTCGGCGGCGGCCGTGAAGCTACCGGTACGCACTGCCAGAACAAATGCAGCGATGTCTGTGAGCCGATTGGTTTCCATGGATGCCAAAGATAGTCTGCCCGATTATGACGGGCAGTGAGTGCCTGAGCTCATTCCCTTGGCCAGCATGCATAAAGCACTGACAGTACGATTCGACAGTTTCGGTGTGAGGGCTTAGCTAAGCGACGCCTTCTTCAGAGCGCTATTCGTTCTTTCGCAGCAATCGGCCCATTGCATACGTGCTGATACATCACAACATACGCAAAAAATCAGATGGACAAGCTCTTGGCCCTTAAAGCCTTTGTTGATGTTGCGGAGACCCAGGGTTTCTCCAAGGCCGCCCGGCGAATGGGGGTGGCGACATCCTCTGTGACGCGCTTGATCGATGCACTGGAGGAGTCACTGGGGAGTGCCTTGCTCACGCGATCAACGCGGCTGGTTTCGCTCACCGATACCGGTGCCGTCTATCTGGAGCAGGTGCGCCGTGTGCTGTCCGAGCTTGAAGAAGCGGATGGCAGCATTGCAGATTCGGGTGCCGAAGCCGTAGGGCCGCTGCGTATTTCAATGCCTGTCACCTATGGTCGCCTGTATCTTGGGCCGCACATCGCAGCCTTCCTGAATGCAAATCCTCGTGTGTCCGTGGAGCTCGTGCTCTCGGATGCCTATGTCGATCTGCTCTCCGAGCGTATCGATGTCGCCATCCGCATCGGAACGCCGGCGAGTTCGCCCCAGCTGGTTGTTAAAAAGCTCGCCGAGCACCACCGGTTTGTGGTTGCTAGCCAGGAATACCTTGCATCGGCAGCGCCCATCGAATCTCCTGCCGACCTGACCCAGCACGAATGCCTGCGCTTTGCCTACCAGGCCGGCGTGCAGCGCTGGTCTTTCACCAAGCAAGATGTAACGCAGCATGTGGAGGTCGGAGGACGCCTCACGGCCAACAACTCCGAGGTGTTGCGTGAGGCGGTGCTCAGTGGATTCGGCGTCGCGCTATTGCCTGAATGGCTGGTCCATGACGACGTCCGTTCCGGTCGTGTGCGGCGCCTGTTCGAGGACTATGCGGTCAACCCCAGAGAACAGTCGGTCAGCGTTTACGCCGCCTACCTGCCTAACCGCCGCTTTTCGCGCAAGGTCCAGGCTCTCCTGAGTTTTTTGCAGGATCACGTCGCTCTGACGCCCTTGACCGGAGCCTAGAGCATATTCAATAGCGTCAGGCTCCGTCCCGGTTATGAGCCTTGGACAAGCTCGGCCAAGGTGTCTCGAAACAGCTCGGGCTTGCCAAGGAATTGCCCGAGGGGAAACAGCGTGAACTTGCCGTTCTGTTCCAGGGCCAGGGTAGGGTAGCCGCGTCCGCCCAGCATCTGAAGCAACTCGCCGCTTTGCTGGAAGTGCTTGCCGATGTCAGCCATTGCTTGCTCAAAGGCGGGATCGAAAGCCGCCAGATCCAAACCCAGCTCCTGGGCGATGCGCTGAATTACCTTGGTATCTGCAATCGCCTGCCCTTGCACATAGTAAGCCGTTTGAAGTCGTTTGAGCATGCTCAAGCCCTTTCCTGCCACTGCCTGTGCCGCCAGCATGGCTGCGGTCGGTGGAGCCGAGTCGAGCACGATGCTGTAGTCGAACTGTGCTTTCTCCTGGTAGGCCGAGCCGAACTTCTGCCCGCTCAATGCCGTGATGCGTTGCTCGTGCGGAATGACGAATTCGCGCCATTCTTCAGACATGAGCTTGGCTTCGGAGCCGGTCAGCATGCCACCGCTATGCAGCTTGATATCGAGCTTGTCCAATGTCGCTGCCGCAGAAATGAGAGGGGCTGCGCCGTAGCACCAGCCGCAAAAAGGGTCGTAGACGTAGTGCAGGGTGGTTTCAGTTGTCATGGTTCACTCCTTGAGGGTTGGCTTCGGTGGTGGTGTCAGGGCTGCCTGGGGAAGATTGCTGCGGTCGTTCTGGGAATGCCCATGATCCGATCGCCTGCGCGCATTCCCCATTCGGTCATTTGTCGTGCTGCCAAAAGCTGATCAAACTCCCAAGCCTGAAGGGCGGCATCGATGTCGTTCTCGCCCTGCGACAGTGCGTGTGCCAGAGACAAGGCGTTGGCGGCGGCTTTTGCAGTGCTGCCTGCGGTGTGAGGGCGAGGAATGGATGCTGCATCACCCACCACAAGGGCGCGCCCAAACACCATCTGGGGCACGCGCATGTCCAGGATCGCCTGTACAAACGGCTCTGCTGTAGCTTCCACCAAATCCTGAAAAGTCGGCGCAAGCAATTTCGACGCATGTCGCATCTCGGATAGATAGGCGTCCTGCACTGCACCTGGATAGAGTGAGGTCGTCTTTGCCTTGCCGTTGCGATCGGTCAGCAGGGATTGGAGATCTGCGCCGGGTGAGACCTTTCGGTACCACACCCAATTCCAGCGACGTTTGCCGACCTCGATGGATCCGTCTTCGCCGGGAACCATGTACTCGAGCATCATGGTTTCGCCATCGTGCTGAAATGCAAACGTGCCCTGCAGCATCTCTACAGCACGGGTGGACAGAGAGGTTTCGGGCACCAGTCCGCGCCACGCGACATACCCGGCATAGGTCGGCATGACGCCTGGCAACACCTGTGCTCGCAGAGAAGACTTGGGCCCATCTGCGCCAATCAGAAGGTCTGCCCGCTCGACTCTTCCGCTCTCGAAATAGGCGACAACCTCGTCGCCATGCTGCTCATAACGCATGAAACGTTCTGCGCGGCTGGTCAGCTCGGGCGGCAAGCTGCGGTTCATGGCGCTGTACAAGCTGTTCCAGGAGGTCTGGGTTTGCGGCATGTGCTGGCGGCTGAGGACAGCATCACCTGCGCCGAGATAGATGCGGTCGCCGGAAGGCACGCCATGGCTCTCGTCATAGTCGATTCCAGCGAAGCGAAAAGCAGCCAGAACATCAGCTTGCAGTACGACTCCGCCTCCGCGGCTGTCCAGATCATGGGCCGAGCGTTCGAAGATGTGCACGTCCCAGCCAATCGCTCGCAAGGTCGTGGCAGTGAATAGTCCGCCCAGCGAGCCTCCGATGATGAGTGCGCGGCGTTGTTTGGTCTGTGTCATAGGTTTCTCAAAATAATCAAGAGGTTTGCAGGGCGGGCAGTACGTCCCGGCCAATTTCTTCCACGATCTGCAGCGTGCTGCGATGCGTTGCGCCGAGGTTCAACAGCACATGTGCGACGCCCAGGGATTCAAGTCGCAGCAAATGGCTCACAAGCGCCTTGCGTCCCACTCGCAGCCCCAGCTCGATGGGCGTCGGCGGTACGTCCGGGTCGTCGGTCAGCTCCAGGTGCAAGGATTGGATGAAGGGTTTTGGCATCTCTGAGCGCTGTGCAAGCGCAGAACTCCACAAGCCAATGCGCCCCTGCTGTCTTGCGTCTTCTCTGTGATAGGTGGCCCATCCGTCGGAATTCGCTGCTATCCATTGCAAAGACTGCCGAGCCGTGCCAACCGCCAGCATGGGAATCCGGTGCGAGGGAGGGGTCACGATGTCAAACCCGCCGGTTGCTTGCAACAGCTCGGTGCGGGCATCGGCAGCTGGCGATAGTGCCGACCGCAGCAAGGCCCAGTGGTCTTGGAATACGAGATTTCGGCGCGCGGGATCCACACCGAAAGCCGCAAACTCGGCTTCCCTGTCGCCGGATCCCAACCCGAACAGAAAGCGCCCTCCAGAAAGGCGATCCAGGGAGAGTGCGGACTTGGCCAAATGCAGGGGATTGCGCAGCGGCAAGACCACCGCAGCAGTACCCAGGGCAATTTTGGTAGTCAGTGCGGACAGGTAGCCCAGCCACACGAGCGGGTCGTCAAGAGCGACGGCTTCTGACGCCGAGCCCTGGGGAACCATCAGCGGAACATCCCTGGCCCATAACGCAGCAAACCCCAGTGCGTCGGCACATTTGGCTGCTGCGGCTTCTGTGGCAATGTCTGCCATGTGGCCTGCAGAGCGTGCGAGCGGGCTCATCAGTCCCACGGTCATGCGCGGGGCCCGGAGTACGCGTTCATAAGCGAGGTTGTAGGCGAGCATGACGATGGCGCTTTCCTCATATTGATTGGCTGTCTAACTGTTTCTATGCACTCAGAACTGCGGCGAGTACATGGGCTGGCTGTGCCCCGCTGACTTGCGTGCCGTTGATGCGAAAAGTGGGTACCGAAGCGATCCCCTCGCTGTGGGCCTGCAGCTCACGCGCAATCAGCGCGTCCAATTCCTCTTCAGATTCCAGGAAGCTCCTTGCCACAGAGGAATCCAGGCCTGCCTGATGTGCCAAGCGAGTCAGTGTTTCGATCTGCCCGATGTCTTCACCCAGCGAGAAATATGCAAAGAAAATGGACTCGTAGAGCACATCCACCTGCTGCGCATCGCCGTGCTTCTGGGCGAATTGCATGAGGCGGTGTGCCTGACGGGTATTGGGGGTGATCAGGACGCGCTCATAGTGAAAATCGGCCCCCACGCTTTGCCCGACCTGGGCGACTTCGGCATCCATGGCTTGCGAGCGAGCCCAGCTACCAAACTTGGCAGTACGGTAGGCCTTGCGATCCAGACCTCCCTGGGGCATCTGCGGGTTGAGCTCGTATGGCTGGTAGACCAGGCGCGGTTGAACAGACAATTCAGAGTCCCTGATGGCCTGCTGCAGCTTGCGGTGCCCAATCCAGCACCATGGGCAGATAAAGTCTGAAGTCACCTGGACATCGATGGGTTTCATGCGTAGCTCCTACCGTGGTTGATGGGAGTACTTTATTCTTTGCAATTAATTTAATGAATACGGTAAATTTGCAATCTGTGGTTGCGATATTTGCAAAGATTGGTTTGCAAAAAGCGCCGCAAGCTGGGGCAACTTGCGGCGCTTGCCAGGGGAGTGCCAGGCTCAGTGCGGGGCCATAAAGGGCACGGCGGTTTCCTTCATCACCGCCTCGACGGTTCGGTATCGCTCCGCCATTTCCCTTTCTTTCGGGGTCAGGATTTGCGCTTGCATATAAGCCCCCAGATCGCGCGCATGGCCGACGACCTGACTTCCCAGTTGCATGCGAGCGCCTTCGTAGATGCGCAAGGCTGAGGCAATGTCGTCATTGGTGGCCAGAGCATCCGCGAGAGCGACGGCATCACCGGCGGCCTTGGTGACACCCATGCCGCAATGAGGTCGAGCGACAAAGGCCGCATCTCCCAAGAGCGCCACTCGACCGAAGGCAAGCTGTTCGCTTTCCAGATCAAAAATGGGCTGGAAGAACAGGCCCTCGGTTTTTTCCACAACCTCCGCAAACTGCGGTGCGAGCACTTTGCGGGCCGCTGCTTTCGCATCCGCGAGCACCTCGGGGCGAACCAAAGGAGGGGGGATACCGTCTGCCCATACCTTGCCAGAGGCGTCTGTGAGCATGGCTGTGAGGGTGGTCGCTTCATCGGCGGGCCGGTACCAGACGAAGTTGAAGCGTCGCTGACCAGGTCCCACCGAGTTGTTCTTGCCTGCGACAGGGTAGGCAATCATCTGCTCATGCGCAGGAAGGCCGAAAGCGAAGTAGGGAAAGAGGTCCTTCAGGACGGCGTCTGAAAGCGCAGATTCGTCCACAAGTCCGCGCCAGGCAATATAGCCTGCATATTGAGGCTTGGCCTGGGGCAGCAGGGCTTGGCGCACGCAGGAGCGCAGACCATCTGCGGCCACAAGCAGGTCGGCGGTCACGCGACTTCCATCTGCAAAGCACGCGGTGACAGTTTCAGGCTCCTGCTCAATGGATGTCAGCACCATTGCATTGTGGTAGCGCTCGCTGGGGAAGGCGCTGCGCAACACATGGAAGAGCCGCCCCCATGCTGTCAAGGTCTGAGAGCGTTCCTGCGTTGCAATGCATTGTCCGTTCGAGTCCAAAGTCACGCGTGTCGAAACCTGAACCCCGATGGAGTCATCGACGGCGATCCCCGCGGCCTCCAAGGCCTGCAGCAACTCGGGATGCGTGACGATGCCTGCTCCACGTCCTTCGAGCTCCTCAGCGACGCGTTCATACACATGGACGTCGAAGCCTTTTCGCAGCAACAGGTTCGCGGCGAAGAGACCGCCCAGCGAGCCGCCGATGACCAACACCTTTTTGCTTGTGCTCATGCTATGTCTCCTTTGCGGACTTTATTGACCAAGCTGCAGCGCCACAGCTTCTTGCGCAGGGAAGTTGAGCTCGATCGTGACACCAGATGGGTCTTCGACGAAGACCTGGTGCAGGCCGAGGCTGGGAACCGTGCGCTCGCGGAATTCCAGGTTCCTGGCACGCAGTCGCCGATGCATGTCCGGCAGGTCTGTAGCCAGGAAGGCCAGGTGATCCACGGCCGCGCTGCCATGTAGGGCCTGCTCCTCCTTGGCGCCCAGGTACTCATTGAGCCCTTCGGGGTCATCTTTGTCGATGCCGATGAGATGCACGACTCCGAAGTCGGCCTCGTCCCCGCCGCGATAAAGCCATAGGCCAGGAAACTTGAACGGTGGACGAAATCCTTCCTTGAAGCCCAGCACTTCACAGTAAAAGCGGCGGGATTCGTCCAAAGAGGGGGTGCGCACCGAAAAATGCGCAAGCTTGTTTATCGGCATGTATGTACTCCATCGATGTATAAATTATCGATAGATAAATACTAGGGCAAGAAAAAAGCCAGCGCAAGAGGCGGCGTTTCCGGCGTTGCCCTCGTTAACCCCGATAAGCCCTGAGAACCGGTGGAACGCCGGCGATGAATGCATCCACGCGCATGTCGATAGCGCGGTCCAGGTCTTTTGGCGTGGGCAGGTCGTAGATCCATTTGCGCACTCCCATGTAGAAAACGCTGGAATGCATGGCCCATATGAGTTCCACTTCGTCTTCCTCCGTGCTGTCGGCGGTCGGCTCCGGTATCTGATACTCGGAGCGCAGCTCTCGGGCGATCACGAGGAAATGCCGTTCGCGAAGCCGGCTCAGGTACTTGCGATTGATACCGGCTTTGCTTAGGCCCGCAAAGATGAAGATGCGAACCCACTCGCTGCGCAACACGAATCGCGCATAGTCCTTGAAGTACCGCTTCAGGCGCTCGGCCAGCGGGATTGACCGGTCTGCGAGCCATTCTTCCCACTCGGGATTCCAGCGCCGGACAAAAACCTCGTCATAGACCCTGTCCACCAGCGCTTCCTTGGTCGGAAAGTAGCGGTACAGCAGGGGCTGGGTGACGCCCATCGCGGCCGCGAGGTCTCGGGTGCTGGCGTCGAACCCCAGTCTTGAAAACACGGCGATAGCCGATTGAACGATTTGATGCTCGCGCTCTTCGGGCGCAAGACGCCGCTGGCGCGTCTTTTCCTGGGGATCGGTGCCTGGATCCATGAGCTTGTTCATAGGGTCTCCTCTAGGGGTATGTCCTAGCTAATTTATCAATTGACAAATTACTTGTGCAAGGACAAAGTTATCGAACGATAAACAGCATAGCACCCACTCAAGGGTGTGAGAACGGAGACTTCCATGACCTACCACCCCACGATTCGCCACGTCCTGGCGATGGCGTTCGCTGCGACCGCAGCCTTCACTGCGCAGGCACAGCCCATCAAGATTGGTCTGCCTGTTCCCTTGACCGGACCCTACGGTGCGGAGGCCAAGGACCAGGTGAAAAATGCCGAGCTCGCAGTCAAGGAGTTCAACGATGCAGGAGGCCTTGCCGGTCGCAAAGCCGAGCTGCTGGTGCGAGATGACAAATTGAACCCCGGCGAGGCGGCGACCCGAACCCTGGAACTTCTGGAAAAGGATCAGGCCAATTTCATCGTTGGCGGGCTTTCTGCGGCCACCCAGCTATCGATCAACAACGTGACCAAGCAGCGCAAGGTCATCTATGTATCGATCAGTCAATCGGATGCGATCAACGAGGCCACCGACGCCAGCCCCTATACCTTCCATGAAGCACTGAATCCCCATATGACCACCCAGGCGGTAGGTCGCTATGTATTCAAGAAGGGCATGCGTGTGGCGTTCCTGACCGCCGACTACGCCTATGGGCATGAGATGACCCGAGGCTTCACCCGGGTGGCCAAAGAGGTCGGCGCCGAAGTCGTAGGGGAAGTCAAGCATCCGCTGGGCCATCAGGACTATTCGACATTTCTGCCCCGTCTGCGGGCAATGAAGCCGGATGTGCTGATCTTCAACAATTTCGGCAACGACAACCGTATTGCCATCAAGCAAGCGACCGATTTCGGCATGAAGAAAGGCATTCAGTTTGTCACGCCGATCCTGACCTATACAGCCAGGGTTGCCGGTGGTGCGAGTGCTTACGAGGGCGTCATAGGCGGCACCCAGTACTTCTGGGAGATCCAAGATAGCACCCCTTCTGCGAAGACTTTCAACGCGGCGTTCCGAGCGGCCAATGACAACCGCTATCCCTCGGACTATGGGGCGATGGCGTATTCGGCTGTGAAGTCACTGCTGCTGGCCGTCAAAGCAGCAGGCTCGACCGACAGCGACAAGGTCGCCAAATCAATGCGCGCTCTGAAGTACGACACCTACAAGGGGCTGCAGTACTTCCGTGCTTGTGACAACCAATCTGTGCAGTCGGTATTCATCATCGAGTCCAACTCGAAGGACGCCAAGGATCCTGCGGATGTGTTCAAGGTGCTGCACACCGAAAAAGGCAACGAGGCCTTGCTCAGATCGTGCCAGGAGCTGGGCTTCAAGGGTTGAGCAGGGCACAGGTTTCGAGTGCTCTGTGGAGATGAATCATGGAAATTACCTTTGATCTACTTGCGTTGCAACTCTTCACCGGAGTTGCGCTAGGCGCGATTTATGTGCTGCTGGCGGTGGGGCTGTCGCTGATTTTCGGGATGCTCACGGTCGTCAACTTTGCCCATGGCGCCTTCTTCATGCTCGGCGCATACGTCGGGTTGTTTGCCGCCGAAAAGTTCGGCAGTTTCTGGGCCGCAATTCTTGTCGCTCCCGTGGTTGTCGGCGCTCTGGGCATGTTGTGCGAGAGATGGTTGATCCGGCCTCTTTACGGGCGCGGCATCGACTATCCGCTGCTACTGACTTTTGGACTCGCATACATGATGGTCGAAGGGGTGCGAATTCTCTGGGGCAAGGCTGGCATCCCGTTCGACACACCTGAGGCACTCCAGGGAGCAACCAACCTCGGATTTGCAGAGTTTCCCACCTATCGCCTGTTTGTGATTGGCGTTGTGGGGGCACTCCTGGCGGCGCTGTGGCTGCTGATCGAGAAGACCTCCTTTGGCCTCATTGTCCGCGCCGGTGCCCGCGATCCGGTCATTGTTCGTGTGCTTGGCATTGATGTCTCACGTGTTTGGCTGGTTGTCTTCGGTGTGGGGACGGGCATTGCGGCGCTTGCAGGTGTGCTCTCAGCCCCGCTGCAGGGGGTATCGCCGGAAATGGGCACTTCGGTGCTGACGGTGGCCTTTGTGGTCACCGTTGTGGGTGGCATGGGATCACTCATGGGGGCTGTTGTAGCAGGCCTGCTGGTGGGAGTCGTCGAGAGCATGGCCGTGCTCTTCTTTCCAGAGGCCGCCAAAGTGTCCATGTTTCTCATCATGGCCGGTGTGTTGCTGGTCCGGCCGCAAGGCTTGTTTGGTCGAGCCGGGCTGATGTCATGAAAGAACTCAATATGTCTATTTCCGCCCAACCGGCCAAGCCTGCCGACGGCCTCAAGTTGCCGTCTGCAATGAAAGCCCTGTCTGCGCACAGAGTCGCGGCATCACTGATCTTCTTCTTGATTTTTCCGTGGCTGATGCCTTATCAGTCGGTGGCAATCAATATCCTGATCTATGGCCTTTTTGCTGTCGGGTTCAACCTGCTTTTCGGCTATACCGGATTGCTCTCGTTTGGACATGCTGCATTTCTTGGAGTCGGTGCCTACACTGCCGGTATTCTGATTGCGCAGCACCAGTTTGCCTGGTGGCTTGCGATTCCGGCTGCGGTTGTTCTGAGCTGCGTTGTGGCTCTTGTCATGGGGCTGCTGGCGATCCGTACGCGTGGCATCTACTTCGCCATGGTGACGCTCGCACTATCGCAGTGCGTCTACTTTCTGGTCTACCAGTTGCCAGCATCAGGAGGCGAAAACGGACTGCGTGGCGTGAACGTGGCGGACATCAGCCTGTTCGGCCTGAAGGTGAATCTGCTCGATCCCACGCAAAAGTACTATTTCGTTCTTGGCTTTGTGGCGTTGGCGCTGTGGCTGCTTTCCCGGATTCTGGCGTCGCCATTTGGAGGCGTGATTGAGGCCATTCGTGAGAACGAAGCGCGTGCCCGTGCCTGTGGTTTCAACATTGAACGAACCAAGCTGCTGGCATTCGTCCTGTCCGCGGCGTTTTGCGGCCTGGCTGGCGCGCTCAACGCCATCCACCTCTCCAGCGTGCCTATCGAGACGCTTCATTACGCCACCTCCGGGATGGTTGTGATGCTGTGCTTGCTAGGAGGCATGGGCACCTACTTCGGCCCGTTCGTGGGCGCCGCCTTGTTTCTGCTGATTCAGGACCAAGCATCCGCCTGGACAGAGCATTGGCAACTGATTGTGGGCGCAGTGTTTGTGTTTTTTGTCCTCTTCTTCCCGAAGGGTGTCTGGGGAACATTTTTGGAAAGGGCTTCTCGTGAACGCTGAATCTATCATCGAGACCCGATCGGTCTGCAAGAACTTCGGCGGCTTCAAGGCGCTCACGGATGTGAGCGTGAAGATTCGCCCGGGTGTTCTGACGTCCATCATCGGACCCAACGGCGCGGGCAAAAGCACCTATTTCAACCTGCTATCTGGAGCGTTCTCGCCCAGTTCCGGACAGATCTTCTTCATGGGCAGGGACATCACCGAGCTCAAGCCACACGAGTTCGCTCGCGTCGGTATCGCGAAGTCATTTCAGATCACCAATCTGTTTCCCCATTTCACTGCGCTGGAAAATGTGCGCATCGCCCTGCAGGCCCATGTTTCACGCTACGGGCTTTGGCGCCCGCGATGCGACCTGGAGGGGCTGTCCGAGCGCGCTCTGGATCTGCTTGGGGTCGTGGGGCTCAGAGACCGTGCAGCCCGGCCCGCGCGCGAGCTCGCCCACGGTCAACAGAGGGCGCTGGAGATTGCCGTGGCACTTGCCGCTGATCCAAAGATCCTGCTGATGGATGAACCAACGGCAGGCATGAGTCCAGAGGAAACCAAGGTCATGATGGACCTTATTCGCAAGCTCGTGGAGCAGCGAACGGTGGTGCTGGTCGAGCACAAAATGAAGATGGTGATGGGAATCAGCGAGCGGCTCATCGTGCTGCACCACGGGGAGCTGATTGCGGAGGGAACACCCGATGACATTCGCGCTAACGATCTGGTGAAGCGCGTCTATCTGGGTCATGGAAACCATTGAGGTACCTATGCTTGAAATAAAAAGTCTCAATGCCTGGTATGGAAGCAGCCATATCCTCCAGGGTGTAGATCTTTCTGTCAGCCAAGGTGAGCTGGTCTGCTTGATTGGCCGCAATGGCGCAGGAAAAACGACCACGGTGAAGAGCATCGCTGGCCTGATCCCGAAGGTCACAGGCTCTGTCAAGTTCAACGGCAAGGAGGTTCTGGGTACGCCTGCACATGCACGCTATTCCATGGGGCTGGCGTATGTGCCTGAAGAGCGGCGCATCGTGCCGGGGCTGACTGTGCGGGAGAACATCCGCTTGGGCCTGCTGGCTTCCCCCTTGCGCAAGAAAGAATCGGAGGTCATCGATGAGATCGCCGAGACTTTCCCTCGCTTGAAGGAGCGCCTCGATCAGAACGCAATCACGATGTCCGGAGGGGAGCAGCAGATGCTCGCAATCGCTCGCGCGGCGGCATCCCAGCCGAAGATGATTTTGCTGGACGAGCCTTCGGAGGGAATCATGCCGGTGCTGGTGGATGAAATGTTCGAGTATTTCACGTCCCTCAAGAAAGCAGGGGTGACCATCTTGCTGATTGAGCAGAACGTGAGCTTGGCACTGAAGATCGCCGACCGCGCATACATCCTGGATCAGGGCGAAGTGGTCTACTCGGGGACAGCTGCAGAGATGCTCGACGATGTGGCGATTCAGGAACGCTACTGCGCGGTATAGCGCTTAGGACGCGTTCGATCTCAAAGGTAAAGGGGGCACAGCTGAGTTTCAACGATTCATGCTGTGCCCTCAGCGCTCGATGTGACCAGGCCGATGGCAGAGCGGCCTTTGTGACGTTGCGAATTTTGCAACGCGGGATTGCAAAAAATGGCCATTGTTGCCTCAGTAGTGGCCGCTTAGGATCTTGCGAATGGCTGGCAGAAACAGGTCGCGGCATGCTCAAAGCCTGCGACGAAACCTGTGATGCCACAGCAGCAATGAATCGATCCTGAAGATTTCCACTTGGCCGGTTTGAAGCAAGACATCGCAATCTGCTGGCTCCGCTAACCCAAAGCAATCTTAAATCCTATGCAACGAACAACTGACCCGTCTCTCGGCAATGTCGCGCCCCCCGTTGGGCAATCGAAACTGTTCCAACCCTTGTCTCTGGGCCATCTTACGTTGGCAAACCGAATCCTGATTGCCCCGATGTGCCAGTACTCGGCGCAGGATGGAAACGCCAATGACTGGCATCTGATGCATTATGGAAGCTTGGCTGCATCAGGAGCAGGTCTGTTGGTGCTGGAGGCTACAGCGGTATCAGCCATCGGGCGCATCAGCGATGCTGATCTTGGACTTTATTCGGATGAAAACCAGTTGGCCCTGGGGCGGCTGCTGAGCTCTGTGCGTCGGTTCTCTTCCATGCCTGTGGCGATTCAGATTGCGCACGCTGGCCGCAAGGCTTCGAGTGATGTCCCATGGCGCGGCGCAGCGCAGATTGCACCCGACGCGTCAAGGGGGTGGATGGCCGAAGCACCCTCGGCAATTCCGCATGCTCCCGGAGATGTCGCTCCTGCATCCATGTCCCAGGAGGACCTGGCCAGGGTTCGGGAGGAATTCGTGGCCACAGCCCAGAGGGCAGACGCTCTGGGTTTTGACGGCATCGAAATTCATATGGCTCATGGCTATTTGCTGCATGAGTTCCTTTCTCCACTGTCCAACGGCCGCGATGATGAGTACGGCGGTGCTCTGGAAAACCGTCTTCGGTTCCCACTGGAGGTATTCGCCGCTGTCCGCAAGGCCGTCAGTGCGGACAAGCCGGTATGGGTGCGGATATCCGCAACGGATTGGGCTGAAGGCGGATGGGACATTGAGGGGTCTGTGGAGCTCGTGAGTCGGCTCGGAGAACTCGGCTGCGCGGCTGCGCATGTGTCTTCTGGCGGACTTTCCACAGCCCAACAGATTCCGGTCCAGCCAGGCTATCAGGTCGGCTTTGCTGAAACTATCAAACAAGCCACCGGCATTCCTACGATTGCGGTTGGCTTGATCACTGAGCCCAACCAGGCAGAGCATATCGTTGCATCCGGCCAGGCCGATGCGGTTGCCATCGGTCGAGCTGCATTGTTCAATCCTCGCTGGCCTTGGCATGCAGCAGCAAGTCTGGGCGCCCAGGTCGATGCTCCAAAGCAATACTGGAGGAGCCAGCCGCGAGAGTATCGCGATCTGTTTCGCACAGAGGCATAGTGGCTGCGCTAGACAGGCAGGGCTGACGTCAATTTGACCCTTTGCATAGGTATATCGGTCTTGACGCTTTGTACACCTGCAATTCGTGTGAGATGTTTGCCCAGAAATTGCCTGTACTCTTCCAGGTCAGCCACGACCACACGCAATAAGAAGTCGCAGTCACCTGCCATCAAGTGGCACTCCACCACTTCCGGCAACTGCTGAATCGCCGCTGTGAAGCGATCTACCGTCGTCGCATCTTGTCCTTTGAGCCATATGCGGGCAAACACTGAAAGTCCCTTTCCGATCTTGGTCGGATTGAGGACTGCCACGTAGCGCTCGATCACTCCCGCGTCTTCTAGCGCTCGCACTCTTCGCAGACAAGGGGAAGGGGACAAGCCTACGACTTTGGCCAGGTCGACATTTTGCAGGCGTCCATCATGCTGCAGTGCATGCAGGATTTTTCGGTCAATGGCATCAAATTCCATAAATTGCCGCTTTGATGATATTGGGTTCCAAGGATCTAGGAGTTTAGAGCCATAACGCTACCAAATTTCAGTCCGTAATCAGCAGAATTCAAGGTTTCAATGATGCGAAATCTTTATGGAAGCCACACATCCGACCGCAGCAAGTGCCTGTGATTTTGAGCAGCTCTCGACAAGGCGGGAGCTATGCCGTGGACTTTGGGCCTCGGTGCCCGTGCTGCTGGGGTTTATTCCCTTTGCACTGGTGCTGGGTGCACAGGCGGCGCAAAAAGGGATGAGCGCAGCGGCAGTGCCATTGATGACGGGGCTGAACTTCGGAGGCGGCTCTGAGTTCACTGCCATTCGGCTGTGGAGTTCACCGCCTCACCTTTTGCTGATTGCCTCGATGTCCCTGTTGGTGAACAGTCGCCACCTGCTGATGGGCGCAGCATTGGAGCCTTACTTGAGACATGTCCCTACTGGGAGGGCGTTGGCCTCGCTGTTTTTCATGTGCGACGAAAGCTGGGCCATGGCGCTGGCCGACGCCAAGCGGCGAGCGTCGATCGAGCTCAGCATGGCTTATTTCATAGGGGTGTCCATCGGTCTCTATCTCACATGGGTTGTTTTCACCGCCATGGGGGCCGTGGTGAGTCCATTGATCGGTGATCTGGAGCGCTACGGTTTTGACATGGCATTCATTGCCGTGTTTGTGGTGCTGTTGCGCGGCATGTGGCGTGGCGCTATGGCTTGTCGACCCTGGCTTGTCAGCCTTGTCGTTGCGGCGCTTACCTACCGCTTAATGCCTGAGGGGGCCTGGTATGTGGCCGCAGGCGCGGTGGCCGGCCTTGGCAGCGCTGCGCTCATGGCTCCCAAGGAGGAAAAGTGATGCTGGATGTCGCCACTCTCGGCACCATAGCGCTGATGGCCTCGGGGACCTACCTGACGCGCATTCTTGGCTACTTGGCGCTTCGCAATCGTGCATTAAGCCCACGAATGCGGCATGTGCTGGATAGCGTGCCTGGGTGCGTGCTGATTTCGGTTATCGCTCCGTCTTTCGTTTCAGAACGCCCCGCCGATCTTGTCGGCCTGGGCATTACCGTTCTTGCAGCTACGCGTCTGTCCATCTTCCCCACGGTTGTCATCGGCATTGTTACGACCGGGCTGCTTCGGCACTTCCTTGGCGGGTGACGTTTTGGGAACTAAGACTACCTCCATTGCAGTAGACACTTCCTAGCTTCAAGCCCTTACGCGTTCAAATACTTAGAGCGGATAACACCACGGACCCACGAAGCGTGCATAGATAATCGCAGCGGCCAGTTTCAGCAACGCTTCGTGGATGTCCTGCCGCCTTTCAAAGCGAATGCGCAGCTTGAAATAGCCCGCAAAGCATCCATGTGTTCTCTCCACGACCCAGCGATGTTTGCCTAGCTTACGCTGCTCTTGACTTCTCGCATGGCAATCCTGCTGGCGATACCGCGCTGCCTCAAGTAAGCACGGCAGCTCTTGTAGTCGTAGCCTTTATCCACGTGCAGCTTCGCCAGTCGTTTGCGTACCCGCCCCAGTAGGCCTGCAACGGCTGGAATCGCATTCATGCACTTCTCGAACATCATGGAGTCGTGCCTGTTGGCGCCGCTGACCAGGATCACCAGCGGGATGCTTCTGCCATCTACAACGAGGTGCCGTTTGGAGTCGAGCTTGTCTCTATCGGTGGGGTTGTGGCCCGTTTCTTGGCCCCCGGGGGCTTGGCACCGAGGAGCCATCCATACTGGCCCGGCTCCAATTAATCTGGTCATGTTCGCGCAGTCGCACCAGCATCGCCAGATGCAACTTCTGCCAGACGCCGTTGGCATTCCAATCACCTAAGCGCCGTCAGCAAGTCATACCGCTGCCGTAGCCCAGGGCCTGGGGGAGATCTTCCCAAGGAATGCCTGTTTACAGCACAAACAGGATGCCGTTGAGAGCTGCCTCATAGCTCACGGAGAGCTTGTGTGCGCCACCTTTGACCGAAGGTGTGAAGGCGGGGATCAGGGGCTGCAGCTTTCGCCACAGCTCTTTGCTAACGGGTTGCCTTGCTATGAGGACATAAAGCATAAATACTTCATGCCGGTCTTAAAGGAAAGTAGTGTTAGCGGCGCTAAGAATGCGGTCGAAGCTTGCAGGCAGAACGTACGCGGCTGCCCGACGTAAATGCCGTTGTTGTTGTCGTCGAATGACTGCCGACTCAGGTCCTGAAGGTCTTCATCGACAAGCATTGCGATGCCTTCGAGGTCGAGCTGCTCTGCAAGGTCTTGCAGGTCGCTGCGTCGGCATATCGAAGACATGTGGAGCTGCTGCGCGAGCCACATAAGCGCTGTGCCCGCGCTCATTGCGACGATATGCGGATGCCACAGATTGAACGTGTCTGGGTAAGCCAACAGCAGGTCTATGGCTGCGAATTCCGGTTGAATTGACCGCTTGTGCCGGTCGCGACTGACCAGCCTGCTGGTCGTGACCGACTGAGTTCGGCCAACTCCTGTCATTTAACACTTAACCAATGGACACTGAAATCTGCCATCTCTACTCCCAAGAGCGCACACGCCGGCTCGCCATCTTTAGGCGCGCAGACGGCACGTACGGCTGGGAAGAGCAGTACCACTACGAGAATGCCTTGGCCAATATCGAGGGCTGGGCACAACTGCCTGCAGAAGCCTCTCGCTTCCATGATCTGGAGGCGGCAAAAAGGGAGGCCGCTGTTGGCTTACCTTGGGTCGCTGATGGCCGAGGTTTCATCGACGTCGCCGAGCCACGCTAACCCTAGCAGAGCGTCACGTTTCGGAGTTTCGCTGCTTCCGCTTTGGGTCGATTGCTGCCGGCGGTCAGTACAAGCAGGCCGGTCACCTTGCATCGGAATGATGGTCAATTAGCACCAGCTCCCGTACTATGGCGTCGACAAGGTGTGGCGGCAACTGGCACGCGAAGGGGTTGTCGTGGCCCGTTGCACAGTCGAGCCGATGCGAACGGAATTCGTGCTCGATGCGCTGGAACAAGATCTATACGCGCGGCAGCCAGAGCGCGATAGCCTGGTTTGCCACTCCGACAGAGGCACGCAGTGCGTCAGCATCCGGGACACCGATCGGCTGGCCGAAGCTGGTATCGAGCCTTCTGGGGGCAGTAAAGGCGAAAGCTATGACAATGCCTTGACCGAGTCCATCAACGGGCTCTACAAGGCCGAGCTGATTCACCACCGAGCGCCATGGAAGACAAAGGAGGCCGTGGAGTTCGCGACGCTCAAATTTCAACTATGTTGATAGCGAAGACGAAAAAGACGGAAGTAGGCATATCGGATCGGTTGCTTGCGTACCCACCTGCAGTTCTGTGACACTGTCAACTGATCAGTATAAGCAGTGCGATTGATGTTAGGTGCACTGACTTATGTTGCCTTCTAGCGATTCGTAGAACACTTCGAAGGAAGTTGCTATGAGGTTTGTTCTGGCCGACAAGAACCTTGTCGTTGGGGGGCGCTGTTATGAAGGTTTCCCTCTGCTCATCAACGATGATGGAGATGCCATACAGCCTGCACAAACATGGCTTTGGGATTTGCTCGCTACAACAGGTCGCATTTCTAGTAAGAAGTCTTGGGAAAACTATGGCAGAGCTGTCTATGACTTTTTCGCCTTTGCATTGAGCAACGGCTATGACTGGAGGGCTCCTCCCGAGTTCGGGCTACCATGTGCCATTGTGGCTTGGCGCGACTGGTCGCGAGGCACACTGAAGCTTCAAGCCAGCACTATCAACCACCGGCTGCGGATTGTGGTGCGCTTCTATGAATGGACGATCAAAGAGAAGCTCATTGGGCAACTTCCTTTTGACTACGTCACCATTCAGACCCACCGGCCACCTAGCTTCCTAGAGCATGTGAATGCCACTGGCGGGATCATGCGGACTCCTCAGGTCTTGTTGCAGGAGAAGCAGCAGAACATCCGCTTTCTTTCCAAGGAACAAATCGTTGTTTGCCACGAAGCTCTGAGCAATGTCACACATCGTTTGATGTTCGAGATCATGGTTCGCACGGGTCTTAGGCAGATCGAGTGCCGCACTTTTCCTGATGCCGCTGGCTACGTGTTTGACCCTTCACGACGCAAAGACCTCCCACCTGGGCAAAAAATAAGTCTGCGTTTGGATCCGAAAGACATGGAGATCAAGAACAGCAAGCCGCGCAACATTGATATGCCCTTTGATCTGATGGAGAAACTCTGGGTGTATTCGGTGCGGCGCAGGCAGGGCCGTGCCAATGCCAATCGCAAGGGTGAAGAGCACTCACCTTTGTTCCTCACTGAGGCTGGCGTACCGTATCCGAAGGATGCTATCACCGCCATCATGCGTGCCTTGGCCAAGCGGGTCGGATTTCCCGTTACCGCCCACATGCTTCGCCATACCTACGCCACCTATTTGCTGTGGAGCCTGCGCAAGAGCAAAACGTTCGAGGGCGAGCCGCTACTTTACGTCCGTGATCGTCTGGGGCACAGCGATGTCTCCACCACCATGATTTACCTCCACCTCATCAATGCGCTGGAGGGTCAGTTGGTATCGGCCCACGAGGATGAGGTTGACCGGTTGTTCATGCCTGAAGGGGAGGCAGTAGCATGAAAGTCAAGAAGACATTCGGTGCACCGGCGCCTATCAAGGGTGCCATTGCCGCGCCGGCTTCCGGCGATGCTGTCAATCTACTCATCACGCTCCCGGAGAACCCCTCGACTATCCGAACCATCAACCTCATTCCGTGGCTCGGGCGAGGCATTGATGCGTGGGTGTGGGCCTGTGCCAACCAGTTGCGTACTTTTTTGACAAGTGAGTCGGTTACGGCCTGCACCATAATTGGCTACTGGAACGGAGGCATGAGATATTTTTTCGAATTCTTGGTGTCGACGGGCACAGGAGTCGAGCCGCAGAACCTAATGCCTTCGCACATTCGGCAGTACATCGACTGGATCAAGGACCGGGACCAAGCTTACAGCTCCAAGAAATCCTACTATGGTCACGCGAAATCTGTACTCACGGCTCTGGTTCAACGCGGGATTGTGCGTTACCAGCAAGACCTTTTTCCACCTAATCCCTTCCCTGGCAGCAACAGCCGGATAAAAGGTGCAACGCCGCTATCGCCGACCGAGCGCCAGCGCCTTGCGCAGGCTCTGCGCGATGACATCGTGGCCATCCACAATGAACAGTTCAAGGGGGCTGGTCGCGATGCGATGGTGGTCTATCTGCTGGCGGTGGCTATTCGCACGGGAGCCAATCTTTCGCCACTGCTGGAGGCTGCGCGCGACTGCCTGCGCCCGCATCCTTTCATGCCCAACATGATGCTGCTGGAGCTCTTCAAACGGCGCGGCAACGCCACCAAACTAGTGAATCTCCGTTACTCCCGTGTGCATCAAGGTTCGCAAGCGATTCCCATGGATGGCGTAGCTTTGATGCGTAAGGCCCTGCAGATGTCAGAGTCACTGCTTGGCGAAGCGAGGCCAGATTGTCGGGGGCGAGTGTGGCTATATCGGGCTAGTAAAAATTTTGGTGGAGCTGGCGAGGTCATGGCGTTGACGTCCACTGCTTTGGGAGCAGGCATCGCCAAGCTGATTGAGCGACACGACTTGCGCGATGACGATGGGAATCGTTTGGTACTGAACCTCTCGCGCCTGCGCAAGACTGTCGAACACCGCCTCTGGTCATTATCCGGTGGCGATCTGATTGCAACGGCTGCCCTGATGGGGCACACCCCCAAGGTGGCCGACACCCACTACCTTGCTTGCACCCGTCAAATGAGGGAGAACGCGACCTTTGTCGGCGAGGCATTACCGGATATCTATCGCTCCGGTGAACGAGTAGCAGAAGTCGTCCCTATCTTGCCAAGCAAATCGCCCACGGGGCGCTGCAAGGACCCTTACTACGGCGATAAGGCTCCCAGGAATGGGGCGCCATGTGACGACTTCTTTGCTTGCTTCACGTGCACCAGCTATGCCATCGTTGGTTCTCAGGAGGACCTGCATCGTCTCTTTAGCTTCTATTGGTTTCTTGAGCGAGAGATGAGCAACACCCGTTCCAATGAGTGGCGCGAGGAGTTTCGCAACACCATGAGCCTGATCGACCGCTTCACAGCGGACAGGTTTGATGCCGGTTTGTTGACCAGCGCAAAGGAGCGCGCCCGTATGGAGCCGCTAAAGTTCTGGGCGGCCTACACTTTGAGCAGCCTGGAGGGACATGGCTAAGACCAAGATCACTCAAACGCAGTTAGCTGAACCGGTGAAGATTGCAGGCACAGGACAGGAGAGGGGGGCAAAAACGCGTTTGAGCAAAGCCTACGAGTTACTGGCCGACCAGCCAGCGAGTCTGGCGGGGCTCTCGGTGGAAGAGCGTAGCAACGTGGTAGTTAGCGCCGTGCTGGACGAGGCTGGCAACACTGTGGTGATTTCCCGTGTAGGGGATCCGGTGTGGGAAATGTGGCCGTACTTCAGCAGAGCTAACGCCCCGAATTCTGTGAAGCGCCTGAACTGGTCGACCATTCCAGAGGCGTTCCGCGAGGCTTGCCAAAATGTGCTGTATCACTACTGGAAGGTGGGGCGACCGGGGGTGGGGCAGCCAGCGGAGTCGACACTTCTTAAAACTCTGCATACCATGAGTGTGTTCTGCCGTTTTGTTGCTTCGCTCGGGTTGCAGTCGCTCGCTGATGTGCAACCTCTGCACATTGCGAACTACGTTCACAGGCAGAAGAGCGCAGGGATGGTAGCTAGCAGCATGGTAAATCAATTCGCTGCGCTTGAGTTGCTGTATCACTTTCGCGATCAGCACAAGGCATCCTTGCGGGTGCACCCTTGGCCGGAATCGAGTGCAGTGGAGGTCGCGGGGCGGGTTGGGCAGAATGGCGTGGATGCTCGTAAGGTTAGTTTGACACCGCTGATCCCGGTTGAAGTGGCACGGCGTTTATTCCTTTACGCCGAGGAGATCTTGGCTGGTGCAGAAGAGCAGCTTGACGAGCGTGATCGTGAAGAGCGTTCCGCGCTCAGCGCTCCTGGCCATACGACGATACGCGATGCCTGCTTTTACTTGCTCGGCGTGCTTACCGGCATGCGATCCTCAGAACTATCAAGCATAGAAGTCAGCGCAGGGCGTACCGAAGTCAAGAACGGCTTCGTCTTCCACTGGGTCGCCGCTGTCGAGTACAAAACCAAGAAGGGGTGCGTGGAGTACCTGATGCCTGCGATGGGTCACCGCATCCTGCGCATTCTCGAGCGCTGGTCCCTGCCTTACCGCGCGCGGCTGGCTAAGCAGATTTCGATGATGGAGCGAAAGTCTCAGTCGCTCACGCCAAAGCAATTGCAATGGCTGATCACAGCCAGAAGCAATGTCAAGCGGCTCTTTCTGGGAAATTCAAGATATGGCCTTGTAGCTTTGTCTGATGTCGGCTGGGACATGGTTTGTGCGAGTTTTTCACGTGCTGCAGGCGTTGACTGGAAGCTCGCACCCCACCAGATGAGGCGGCTCTACGCATATACCTTCGTACGCCACCGCCTGGGAGACATGCTGTTTCTCAAGGAGCAGTTCAAACATTCCAGCATCGATATGACGCAACTGTATGGTTCAAACCCATTGCAGGACGCGGCACTGTACGACGACATCCTCAGCGAGTTGATAGCTTATAAGGCCGGCGTGGTGGCGCAGTGGTTGGAGAAAGATGAGCCACTGGCTGGAGGTGCTGCTCCCAGGCTTATGGAAATGCGGGCCCATGAATTTGGCAACCGAAAGGAGCTCCTCATTGAAACGTCGCGGCGTGTCAATATGCGCTCCACAGGACATTCGTGGTGCCTAGCACAAGACGAGGGCTGTGGTGGCTCGGGGATCTATGCCAAAGGAACCTGCGGCGATTGCCGTAACGGCGTGATCGATCGTAGGTTTATCCCAATCTGGCAGGAGGCCTATCGCCACCACAAGGAGTTGCGCATGGATGCCCAGGACCTGGGGCCTGGGGCGGTGATGCGGGTAGAGAGGGATCTGAAACAGGCGGCAAAAATCCTCAAAGACTTGGGAGTTGAGGTAGACGCAGAGGAAGGCGATGGCCAAATCGCTCCCCGCTAGGTCGAAAGTTGCTGGCATTGTCAACGATGCGCCCAGGAAACGGGATCGCGAGCGTACGCTGCAAGAACTGAGTCTGGCTCTGGTTCGCGTGCAACAGAGCGGCAAGAAGGTCACCCTCAAGGCAGTGGCGGATGAAGCGAAAGTGTCCCCGCCGTTGATTCACAATCGCTACCCCGACTTCGCCGAGCAGGTTCGGGCGGTCATGGGCAAGGCCGTTCGACGGCAGCGCGACGAGATGGCAGATCTCCTGATCAAGGAGAGGGAGAAAAACCGCAAGCTGCGGGAGTTGGTGAGCAGTCAGTTGGTGGAGATCTTCAGGCTGGCATCAGTGAATGAAGCCCTACGCATAGAGCAGTCTCTAGAGAAGGCTATCGGCGAAGGAAAGATCGTCAGAGGGACGTTTAAAAAATAAGTCTGGTCTCTGACGGCTAAAAATTATTTACTTATAAAAATCCATTAATTTTCAAATACTTAAATGATTAGTAAATTTACAAGGAATCTTAATCTATGAGCATCTGGTCCATCGACGCACAGACCGTCACCCACAGCATTCAGCTCGCTGTCGCGCCGGTTTTTTTTCTGACTGCCGTGGCCGGCATGATTGGCTCCGTAGCGGGGCGGCTGGCCCGCATCATTGACCGGGCCCGCAAGCTGGAGGAGAGCCTGCGCACGCTGGAGGATCACGACCTGATCGCGCGCCACCTCAAGGAGCTGCATTTTCTGCGCGAGCGCGGGCGGCTGGCCAACGTCTCCATTGCACTGCTGACACTGTGCGGCATGTGCATAGGGCTGACCATCGTGCTGCTGTTCGTGGGCCAGGCCTACGGCGTCAGCGGCCACGGCTATGCCGTTTTCAGCTTTTTGCTGGGGGTGCTGGCCTTTGTGCTGGCGCTGTGCTGCTTTCTCTGGGAGACCATCATGGCGACACGCATTCTGGACTTTCATATGCTCAGCCAGGCCAGGGCGGCCGTGCGCCATGTGGCAGAGTCCGAGCGCCGTCCCTGAGGGATCTGCGAGACATGTTTTTTCTGCCTCTGATCCTGGTGCCCATCGTCTTCCTGATGGCACTTGCTCGCCTCTATCAGATCCCCGTGGAGCTGCGCTCGGGGCGGTTGCGGCTGGTCGAGCGCGGCAGGCCGGGCTTGCGCCTTGCCGCCTTACTGGCCTATGCCGGTCTGCTGACGGGGAGTGGGGCATTGCTCGCGGCCTTGGTGTATGCGAGCTTTTTCGCGCCGCAGCGCTGGCCCGCTTATCTGCACCTGGCTCCTTATCTGGCGCTTTATCCCTTGGTGTATCTGGCTACCGCATGGGTGTTCTATTACGGCCTGAAAAAGTCTGCTGCCGCCTGAGCTAGTCCTGCATGGGCTCCAGCCAGGCGGCCGCGGCATGGATGATGCAGTCGGTCAGTCGCTGCAGGCTGGTTTGAGCATTGCGGGTGTGGGCCCAGTACATGGGGATGTGGAGATCTCTTCCCGGGAGCAGTTCCATCAAGTCGCCACTGGCCAACTGCGGAGTGATCAGCTGGGCCGGGTGCATGCCCCAGCCCATGCCCAGTTCCACGGCACGGGTGTAGCCCTGGTTGGAGGGCAGAAAGTGGCGCGCATTGTTGCGCCGCCCGTCCAGTCCCAGACCATGCAGCCATTGGTCCTGCAGGCTGTCCTTGCGCCCGTAGTACATCATGGGCGCCTTGGCCAGCATCTGTGCCAGTTCCCGGTCCGAATCGGCTTGGGCCAGGTGACGCTGCACAAACGCCGGGCTGGCCACGGCGATATAGCGCATGCGGCCCAGCGGCCAGGTGTTGCAGCCAGCAATCGCCGAGCCTGTGGCCGTGACGGCGGCCATGACTTCACCTTCCTTGATGCGTTTAGCCGTGTGGTCCTGGTCGTCAATGCTGATGTCCAGCAACTCGTTGCCGTCCTGCGTGAAGGCCGCCATGGCATCCATGAACCAGGTCGAAAGGGAGTCGGCATTGACTGCCAGCTTCAGCGTGGGCAGGGCGGTCTGCCCTTCCGGGACCAGCTCGGGGTTCTTGCGGCGCAAATCGTTTTCCAGCAGCGCCACCTGCTCCACATGCAGGCACAGGCGCCGACCAGCCTCCGTGCCGCTGCAAGGCGTACCTCGCAGCACCAGCACCTGTCCCACGCGTTCTTCAAGCAACTTGATGCGCTGGGAGATGGCCGAGGGGGTGACATGCAGCTTGCGCGCCGCACGCTCGAAGCTTCCCTCACGCAATACCGCGGCAAGTGCTTCCAGTCCTGCGTAGTCAAACATTAGAAATTCTTCATCAGATTGAGTAAATGTAATTTTACTTAATTGCTGCGCAGAGCAAGAATCCAGGCCGGTTTGGAGGAGTCAACGGCTCATGGATATGACAACTAATTTTTATTCCGCCTGGATTGCAGGCTTCACGGTGTGCGCTACGCTCATTGTTTCCATTGGTGCCCAGAACCTGTATGTGCTGCGCCAGGCAGTGCAGGGCGAACATGTGAAGGCCTGCGTGGCTTTGTGTGTGCTCAGCGATGGGTTGCTGGTAGCGCTGGGGGTGGCCGGCATGGCCCAGATGCTGGCCAGCTATCCGGCGTTGGCTCAGTATCTGACGTTGGGCGGAGCCGCATTCTTGCTGGCCTATGGTCTTTTCGCTTTGCGGCGTATGTGGCTGGCTCCAGATGCAGCCATGGAGGCCGGCGAGCGCAGGGCGGCACCGCGCGGGATGATGAGCGTGCTGGCTGCCCTGGCGGCCATCACCTTGCTCAATCCCCATGTGTACCTGGATACGGTGTTGCTGATGGGCTCGATTGGCGCCCAGCAGGAAGGCGCAGGCCGCTGGTCTTATGTGATGGGGGCCGCCTCGGCCAGCTGTCTCTGGTTTGTGCTGCTGGCGATGGCCGGACGCCGTCTCAGGCACCTGTTTGCCAACCCTGGCGCCTGGCGCGTCATGGATGGTATCACTGGCGTGATGATGCTGGGTCTGGCCTGGTGGGTGGCAAGCAGCGCATTTGGAATGGACGTCTGAGTCTCAGATCGAGCCAGCGCTTCGCACTGCGGATTGCTGCGCAGGCACTGGCCGCGGTTCAAACAGCTGCAGCTTGCTCCCACAGACCCACGGCTTCGATGAGATTCCAGCTATTGCATTCGATACGGTAGTGGCCTGTGGCTCCGGTTTTCTGGCTCTGGCCCTCGATCACCACAATATGCTTGCCATGACGCTGGGCTTCCGAGATCGGGCGGATCTTGTCGTAGTTGTGCTTCTCTGCAATATCGCCACGAAAGGCAATCGTCACCTGCTCGCGCCGGGGGAAGTAGTCCTTGGCATATTTGTCCAGCGTGCGATCGGCAACCAGCGTGGCCATATCGGGCGAGGTGGCGGAAGAAGTGGTCATCGTGTCTCCTCAAGAGTGGACTCTTGTTGTGTGCAGAATCTGAGCCGGTTTATGATGTGATTGTTGCATTTTGTTTCAGATGGCGCCAGTGCGAATCTCCATGGCAGATGGCTGCCCTCGTTCTGCGCCAACTCGGGCCACAGGGCAAACTGCCTTATGGCTCAGACAGCGGCAGCTGTAGACCAGTCTTGATGCGCTCCAGCGCGATCGAGGTGCTGTAGCGGCGAATGTTCTCGTCACCCTCGAACAGGCGTTTGCAGATGGCTTGGTAATCATCCATGTCGGTTGCAGTGACGACCAGGATGTAGTCGGTTTCGCCCGTCACATAAAAGCATTGCTGCACGGCCGCTTCGTTGGCGATTCTGGCCCTGAAGCCGCGCGACAGGTCCGGCCTGTCGTTGACCAGCTGCACGGTGATGATCGCGGTCAGCGTACGGCCCACCTTGACGGGCTCCAGCACGGCCACGTTGGCGGCAATCACCCCGGTTTCCTGCAATCGCTTGATGCGCCGCTGCACGGCCGGGGCCGAGAGGTTGATCTGCTCCGCAATCAGACGCTGTGGCATGAGGTTGTCACGCTGGAGCAGGGCAAGAATCGCGTGGTCAAAGGAGTCCAGGTCGGCAGCAGGCATGGTGTGGGATGGGTTGAGAGCGAAACTTGCAGATTCAGGGCTGAAAACGAGCAAATTTCGCGGGTGACATGCAATATCGTACCCACCTATGTCAAAAAACAGCTGGAATCATTGGTGGCCCGTGTTGGCCGTATTGGGCTCGGTCACTGCACTCGGGTTGGGGACTTCGCTGGCCAAGCAGCTGTTTCCCCTGGTCGGAGCCCAGGGAACCTCGGCATTGCGGGTGGGCTTTGCCGCGCTGATTCTGGTTTGCGTCTGGCGGCCCTGGCGCTGGTCGCTAAATCGTCAGCAGGCACAGGCTCTGCTGGTTTTCGGCATGGCGCTGGGCGGCATGAACCTGATGTTCTACATGGCGTTGCGCGATATACCGTTTGGCCTGGCCGTGGCCATAGAGTTTTCAGGGCCGCTGGCCGTGGCCATCTACTACTCACGCCGTGCCCTGGACTTTGTCTGGCTGGCGCTGGCGGTTGCCGGGCTGGCCATGATTCTTCCTTTGGGCGGCAATGCTTCGGGCCTGAACCTGTCGCCGGTGGGTATTGCCTGCGCGCTTGGAGCGGCCATCTGCTGGGCCTCCTACATCGTGCTGGGGCGCAGGCTGGGCCATATTCCCAGCGGCCAGGCAGTCTCCCTGGGCTTGCTGTGCGCGGCTTTGGTGGTGGTGCCATTTGGCGTGGCCGAGGCCGGGCTCAAGCTGCTGACGCCGTCGATCCTGCTGTTCGGTCTGATGGTGGCGGCCATCTCCAGTGCGTTGCCCTACACCCTGGAAATGCTGGCGCTGCGCCGCCTGCCGCCCGCGACTTTTGGCATTGCACTGGCGACCGAGCCGGCCATTGCGGCGCTGATGGGTATGCTGCTGCTCAGCGAGCATCTGAGCGCCACGCAGTGGACTGCGATTGCCTGCATCATGGCCGCAGCCATGGGTAGTGCCGTTACGCGGCCAGGTAGCAAACCTCCCGCCGTGGATGCATCGGCAGCCACTTCCGGATGAATACCCATGCTATGAAAAGAGGTGCTGTAAGCGCTTGCTAATCAATGCTTTGCAGAATTTTTTCTAGTGAATAACCCTAGAAATTTGCGCAGCAAGCTCTTTTTTCTGTAGCTGGATGGATCTGACGCGCTGCCTGTGCAGCGCTTTTTTTTGCACGTCGGCCTGGCTGCCGGCAGCCGTTTTCTACGATTCCGGAGTCGCTGAAATCCTGAATGCTGGCACACAGATAGCGTGTTTCATGACACCGGCGAAGCGAGTCCTCTATGCTCATTTTGAGTCCTGTTTTTTGACCGGTTTTTGCGCTATCCGGTTTGCGGTTTTGGCTGTCGTGGCTACTGCGTATTTGTAGGACTCTCGGTCTATTCAAATCAGGAGCGAGGTGCTACAACGGATGCACACGGTAACGAATGCCTTGCAACATTGCGGCACTGATTCGAACCCTGGTGCCGCCACGGGAGGTCATATGGATGTCATCAGCAATTCCGCAGCACGCTATGTCCGCCTGCGTGAAGAAGAAATGTCGCTGGACGAGTACCTGAGCCTTTGCCTGCGTGACCCTATGGCCTACGCGGGTGCCGCACAGCGCATGTTGGCGGTCATCGGCGAACCCGAGATGGTGGATACCCGCAACGACCCCGTGCTGTCGCGCCTGTTCGCCAACAAGGTCATCCGCCGCTACCCCGCGTTCTCCGAGTTCTACGGCATGGAAGATGCCATCGAGCAGGTGGTGAGCTTCTTCCGCCATGCGGCCCAGGGACTGGAGGAGCGCAAGCAGATTCTCTATCTGCTGGGACCGGTGGGCGGCGGCAAAAGCTCGATCGCCGAGCGCCTCAAATACCTGATGCAGAAAGCCCCGTTCTATGCGCTCAAGGGATCGCCGGTGAACGAGTCGCCGCTGGGTCTGTTCGACCCCGTGGAAGACGGTCCGATCCTGGAAGAAGAGTTCGGCATTCCGCGCCGCAATCTGCAACATGTGCTCTCGCCCTGGGCCGTGAAGCGGCTGGAGGAGTTTGGCGGAGACATTCGCCAGTTCCGCGTGGTCAAGCGCTACCCCAGCATTCTCAAGCAGATCGGCATTGCCAAGACCGAGCCCGGCGACGAGAACAACCAGGATATCTCCAGCCTGGTGGGCAAGGTGGACATCCGCAAGCTGGAAAACTTCTCGCAGGATGACACCGACGCCTACAGCTACTCGGGCGGCCTGTGCCTGGCCAATCAGGGTCTGCTGGAATTCGTCGAAATGTTCAAGGCACCCATCAAGGTGCTGCACCCCTTGCTGACCGCCACCCAGGAAGGCAATTACAAGGGCACCGAGGGGTTTGGAGCCATTCCGTTTGACGGCGTGGTGCTGGCCCACAGCAATGAAAGCGAGTGGAAGGCCTTCCGAAACAACCGCAACAATGAGGCTTTCCTGGACCGTATCTACATCGTCAAGGTGCCTTACTGCCTGCGCGTGAGCGAGGAGGTTCGCATCTATGAAAAGCTGATCCGGGAGTCTTCGCTGGCCAACGCCATCTGCGCGCCCGGCACGCTCAAGATGATGGCGCAGTTCTCCGTGCTCACGCGGCTCAAGGAGCCGGAGAACTCCAGCATCTTCAGCAAGATGCAGGTCTATGACGGTGAAAGCCTCAAGGACACGGACCCCCGTGCCAAGAGCTACCAGGAATACCGCGACTATGCGGGCGTGGATGAGGGCATGGAGGGCATCTCCACCCGCTTTGCCTTCAAGATCCTGGCCAAGGTCTTCAACTACGACAGCACCGAAGTGGCGGCCAACCCCGTGCACCTGATGTATGTGCTGGAGCGGCAGATCGAGCGGGAGCAGTTCCCCGCCGAGCTGGAGACCAAGTACATAGGCTTCATCAAGGAATATCTGTCGCAGCGCTATGCCGAATTCATCGGCAAGGAAATCCAGACCGCCTATCTGGAGAGCTACAGCGAGTACGGCCAGAACATCTTTGACCGCTACGTCACCTACGCCGACTACTGGATTCAGGACAGCGAGTACCGCGACACCGATACCGGCGAGGTGTTTGATCGCAATGCGCTCAATGCCGAACTGGAGAAGGTGGAAAAGCCTGCTGGAATAGCCAATCCCAAGGATTTCCGCAACGAGATCGTCAACTTTGTGCTGCGGGCCAGGGCCAACAACCAGGGCAAGAACCCGAGCTGGACCAGCTACGAGAAGCTGCGCGTGGTGATCGAGAAGAAGATGTTCTCCAACACCGAGGAGCTGCTGCCCGTCATCAGCTTCAACGCCAAGGCCAGCGCCGAGGACGCGCGCAAGCACGAGGACTTTGTCACCCGCATGGAGGCCAAGGGCTATACGCCCAAGCAGGTGCGCCTGCTCTGCGAGTGGTATCTGCGCGTGCGCAAGAGCAGCTGACCGAGGGACCGGTGGTCGTCCTGGGCGGCCACCGGCGCGATGATTGAGAACGGTCCCTGGAGATGGGAGCACAGATGGCACTGCATATCATCGACCGCAGGCTTGCAGGCAAGAACAAATCGGTGGGCAACCGCGAGCGGTTTGTGCGGCGTTTCAAGGAACAGATCGCGGAAGCGGTACGCAAGGCCGTGTCTGCGCGCGACATCCGCCATATCGACCAGGCGGAAACCGTCACCATCCCGAAAAAGGACATTCAGGAGCCGGTCTTCAGGCATGGGCAGGGCGGTATCCGCGATGTAGTCCTGCCCGGCAACCAGGAACATGTGCGCGGCGATCGCATTGCGCGTCCGCCCAGCGGGGGCGGCGGCTCGGGATCGCAGGCCAGCGACAGCGGCGAGGGGCAGGACGACTTCACCTTCACGCTGACCAAGGAAGAGTTCATGGATCTCTTCTTTGAAGACCTGGCCCTGCCGCGCCTGCTGCGCAACCATATCGGCAATACGCTGCAATACAAGACCAGGCGCGCGGGCTACAGCCATGACGGCACGCCCAGCAATCTGGCATTGGTGCGAACCATGCGCGGTGCCTTGGGGCGACGCATTGCACTGACCAAGGCCACGCATCGCGAGCTCAAGGAGCTGGAAGAGCAGCTCGAAGCCCTGCTGGCACAGGATGACGGCACCAGCGAGGCGGTAGCCGAGTTGCAGCGTCAGATCGACGCCCTGCGCGAGCGCATAGGCGGGGTGCCATTTCTCGAACAGCTGGATCTGCGGTTTCGCAACCGCAGCAAGGTGCCCGTGCCCAGCAGCCAGGCCGTGATGTTCTGCGTGATGGACGTGTCAGGCTCCATGGATCAGGAGCGCAAGGAGCTGGCCAAGCGCTTCTTCATTCTGCTGTACCTGTTTCTCACCAGGCATTACGACAAGATCGAGATCGTCTTCATTCGCCATCACACCCAGGCGGCGGAGGTCAGTGAAGACGAGTTCTTCCACTCCACCGAGAGCGGCGGAACGGTGGTCAGCAGCGCGCTGGTCCTGCTCGAGCAGATCATCAGGGCCCGCTACCCGGTCAATGACTGGAATATCTATGTGGCCCAGGCCAGCGACGGCGACAACTTCAGCGACGACGGAGGCAAATGCCACAGCATCCTCGCCGAAAGAATATTGCCGCTGGTGCGCTACTATGCTTATCTGCAGGTAGTGCTCGAGGAGCAGAGCCTTTGGGATGAGTACAACCGTCTGCTGCCGTTGTTTCCCCATTTCGCCATGCGCAAGGTATCGGCCGCCAACGAGATCTATCCGGTGTTCCGTGATCTCTTCAAAAAGGATGGGGTATCGATATGAACCTCAATCTTTATCCCGTGCTGGATCTCAGGGCCAGCAAAAGAGCCGGCAATTCGCACGCGCAAGGGGAGTCGCGTTACCGCGATGTGCCGCAGGCGCCGCTGGTGGCGTCTCAGCGGCCGTCGTCTCCGCTGCCCGATCCCAGCGACTGGACCTTCGAGCTCATCGAGCAGTATCACGCGGCGATTGCTGCCACGGCCGAGCGCTATGGCCTGGACACCTATCCGAACCAGCTGGAGATCATTACGGCCGAGCAGATGATGGATGCCTATTCCAGCGTCGGCATGCCCGTGAACTATAGGCACTGGAGCTATGGCAAGGAGTTTCTGGCCACGGAGCGCCGCTACCGGCGTGGCCATATGGGGCTGGCCTACGAGATCGTCATCAACGCCAACCCCTGCATCAGCTATCTGATGGAGGAAAACAGCACGGCCATGCAGGCCCTGGTGATTGCGCATGCGGCCTATGGGCACAACAGCTTCTTCAAGAACAACTATCTGTTTCGCATGTGGTCCGATGCCGGCAGCATCATCGACTATCTCGTCTACGCGCGCGACTATGTGGCGCAATGCGAGGAGCGCTACGGCCTCGACAGCGTGGAGCAGCTGCTGGACTCCTGCCATGCGCTTTCGAACTTCGGCGTGGATCGCTATTGCCGGCCCTCGCACAAAAGCCTGTCACGCGAGCGCGCCGAACGCGAGGAGCGCGAGGCCTATGTGCAGCAGCAGGTCAACGTGCTATGGCGCACCCTGCCTGCCCGAAGGGACAAAGACAAGGACAGCACGGTCCCGGGCAGCGAACGCTTTCCCCGAGAGCCCGAAGAGAACATCCTGTATTTCATCGAGAAAAACGCTCCCTTGCTCGAGCCCTGGCAGCGTGAGATCGTGCGGATCGTGCGCAAGATCGCCCAGTATTTCTACCCGCAGCGTCAGACCCAGGTGATGAACGAAGGCTGGGCTACGTTCTGGCATTACACCTTGCTCAATACCTTGTACGACGAAGGCTGGCTGACCGATGGCGTGATGCTGGAGTGGCTGTCATCGCACACCAATGTGATCTACCAGCCGCCCGCAGGCCACAGGGCCTTCAGCGGCATCAACCCCTATGCGCTGGGCTTTGCCATGTACCGCGATATACGGCGCATCTGCGAAAAGCCGACCGAGGAGGACCGCCGCTGGTTCCCGGACATTGCCGGCACGCCCTGGTTGCCGGTGCTGCACCATGCCATGCGCAACTACAAGGACGAGAGCTTTGTCGGCCAGTTCCTGAGCCCGCAACTGATGCGTGACATGCGCTTGTTCTCCCTGCATGACGACCCCGAAGAGCGTGATGTCCTGGTCAGCGCCATCCACGACGAAGACGGCTATCGCACGCTGCGCCAACTGCTGTCGCAGCAATACGACCTGGGAGCGCGTGAGCCCAATATTCAGGCCTGGAGCGTGAATCTGCGTGGCGACCGCAGTCTGACGCTGCGGCATACCCAGTACCAGGGCAGGCCGCTGGCCGAGGATGCGCAGGAAGTGCTCAAGCATGTCGCCAGGCTATGGGGATTTGGCGTGCACCTGGAAAGCGTCAACGGCGACGGCGAGACACCGGTGCTGCTGCATTCGGTGCCAGCTCCCTCGCATTGAGATAGTGCAAGTGAAAATGGCTTAAAACGCTTTTCTGTAAAGCGCTATGAGCTATCAAAATGAAAGCAAAAGGCGCTGCCGTAGCAGCGCCTTATTTTGGCTCAGGCCGCCAAGTGCAGTCGGCGGCCGGGTGTGTCCGGCCTCGGAGCTGCGCAGCGCGGTCGCAACACCCTGTCGAGTAGAGGCGCAGCCTTTGCGTATCAGAACGCAGGAACCACGGCGCCCTTGTACTTTTCCTGGATGAACTTCTTGGTGTCCGCCGAGTGCAGAGCACTCATCAGCTTGGCAATGTCGGCGCCATTGGCGCGGTCCTTGCGGGCCACCACGATATTGGTGTAGGGCGAGTCGGCACCTTCGATGAACAGAGCATCCTTGGTGGGGTTGAGCTTGGCTTCGATGGCGTAGTTGGTGTTGATCAGAGCCAGGTCGACATCAGCCAGTGCGCGGGGCAGCAAGGGCGCTTCCAGTTCCTTGAACTTCAGCTTCTTGGGGTTCTTGACGACGTCCAGAGCCGTGGGGGTCAGGCTCTTGGGGTCCTTGAGCTCGATCAGGCCATGCTTGGCCAGCAGAATCAGCGCGCGGCCACCGTTGGAGGGGTCGTTGGGAATGGCCACGGTAGCGCCATTCTTCAGATCCTTGATGTTCTTGATCTTGCTGGAATAGGCGCCGAAGGGCTCCACATGCACCTTGCCGTTGGGCACGGCCACCAGCGAGGTCTTGCGGTCCTTGTTGTAGCTGTCCAGATAGGGCTGATGCTGGAAGAAGTTGGCATCCAGTTGCTTGTCTTCCACTGCGGCATTGGGCTGGACGTAGTCGCTGAACTCCTTGATTTCCAGATCGATGCCCTGAGCCTTCAGTGCGGGCTTGATGTGGTTGAGGATTTCGGCGTGAGGCACGGCCGTGGCGCCCACCTTGAGCACGTCAGCGGCCTGGGCCGACAGCGCCAGAGTGGCAATAGCGATAGCAGAAAGAGCTTTCTTCAACATTGGTTCTGACTTTCTTCAGCAAGTTGCAATAAATTCCGGGCCCTGTCTGGGCCGCAGTGAACTAAGGTGCATAGTCTAGTGCCCTGTACCAAGGCCTGCAGGACATTTTTCTTATTTGGTTATAAGAGCGTCGTTTTTTATACAAAATTTCCCTGTCATGAATCCCGAAATGCTGGAGCGCCTGGTGCGCGTGTCTATGCCCTATGGCAAGTACAAGGGGCGCCTGATTGCCGATCTGCCCGGCAACTACCTCAACTGGTTTGCCCGCGAGGGCTTTCCCAAGGGGGAGATCGGCCAGTTGCTGGCCTTGATGCAGGAGCTTGACCACAACGGACTCAGTGCCTTGCTGGAGCCGATTCGCAGGGCCCAAGGCCTGCCGCCCAGGGCACAGGAATAGGGGTTCTCGGCCAGGCAAGGGCTGCACAGACCAGGAGGCGAAATCGGTGGGCCGGGCTGCGGACGGGCGGCGCGAGGCTTCAGCTCCCAGGGCCTTGTGCCAGATCCGCATGCTGGACAATGCGCCCCTTGCCCGCATGCTTGGCTGCATACATGGCTTCGTCCGCAGTCTGCAGCAGGTTTGCTGTGGAGCTGCCTGCCACGCTGATGGAGATGCCGATGCTGCTGCCGACCTGAACCATCACGCCGTCATGCAGCACAATGGGTTGGCGCACGGCCTCCATGCAGCGCTTCATGACAGGCAGGGCCTCTTCGGTAGTGCGCAGGCCGGACAGCAGCACCACGAATTCATCGCCGCCCAGGCGGGCAACGCAGTCGCCGGTGCGGGCCTGGGCCATCAGTCTGGCGGCAACCACACGCAAAACCTCGTCGCCGGCATCATGGCCCTGGGTATCGTTGACCTGCTTGAAGCCATCCAGGTCCATGAAGCACACGGCAACCATATGACCGTCGGCCAGTTCCTGGTTCAAGGTTTCCTCGAGCGCCCGGCGATTGGCCAGGCCCGTCAGCGCGTCGTGGTTGGCCAGGTGATTGGCGGCTTGTTCGCCGCGCTTGAGGGCATCGATGTCCACCAGGATCCAGAGCGACTCCTCGGCGTTGAGCAATGTGCCCGATGCATCGACCCACAAAAGCTTGCCTTCGGCATTGCGCATCTGGAACTGCGCGTGAAACTTGCCCCGGGCCAGCAAGGAGGCATAGGCTTTTTCGCCGACGCGCTGGTAGGACGCCTCGTCGGGGTAAAGCGTTCGCGTGGATGCCCCCTGCAGCCCTGCGGTCGACTGCTTGAGCAGCCGGCGCATGGCTGGGTTGGTCCACACGATCTTGCGCTCTCGCAGGCGGGCCATGCCGATCAGGTCATTGTCGATGACCAGCTCCTGCTCTTTGCGGATGCGGTGTTCACGTTGCTGCAGGCGGTACAGTGCGACCGAGCCCAGGGCGATGAGGACAATGCACAGGCCGGCGAGACCCCATGCCCGCCAGGCGGAGGCGCGCCACATGGCCATATAGGTTTCCGTGCCCAGGCCGGTGAAGACCGTCAGCGGATATCCGGGCAGCCGATGGTAGGCCGTGATGCGCTCCACGCCATCGCTCAGGGTCGGTGTGATGTACCAGCCTTCCTCGCGGCTGCGGCTGATGGCCCCGTGGTATTCGGGCGAGACGGTGGCCTGGCCTATGCCCGCTTCCGCATCCTGGCTTGCCGCAGGATAGCGCGCAACCAGCAGAGCCCGATCGGTGCGCAGCGCCATGGCGCTGTCCGTGCCGAACGACTGGCGCTGGAACAGCTGGTGAAAATGCTCTGCCGCGACGATGGCATAGACAATGCCCTGGAACTGATGGTCCTCGGACTGCAGACGCCGCGCCAGCACGATGGACCATTTTCCGAAGGAGTGACTGATCAGGGGCTCGGACACCACCATCCGGTCTGTTTCGCGAGCCTGGGCGAAATAGTCGCGGTCCGCCACCGAAAACGGCACATCGGTTTCGCTGGGGGTGATGAGCACCTGGCCTGCGCTGTCCGTGGTGCGCAGTGCTGTGACAAAGGGAATCAGGGCACGTTGCTCGTGCAGCATTTCATACAAGGCGGAGTTGGCTGCAGGCAGACCGTCGGAACTGCGTGAACGATAACGGCTGGCAATGGATGACAGCGCGTTCTCGACCAGGCGCACCTCGGCAGCCAGCTCCAGGCTCAGGCTGCGTGCCTGGTGTCTGGTGACGGCGACTCCCAGGTCCATGTCCGCACGGTAATTGGCATGCACGCCCAGCCAGGCCGCAAAGCACAGCAGTGCCGCCACCAGCAGGTTGCCGAGCACGATGCGATGCAAAAGCTTGTGAGGGTGAAAGCTTGTCATCTTGATTCTTGAGTTTCCTGATTGGCAGCCCGGGCCGCAAGCGACGCGGTCACCGGCCCAGTAAAACATCGCCGATCTCGGCAGTGCAATAGCCATCGGAAAGTCTATCGGAGGCTGCGGCTCGCAACCGTGGGCCGCCGCCGCGCCCGATCATTGTTTGCCTTTTGCCACACCATCCGGTTGCCGCGATCTATGGGCAGGCTCGGTAGAGGGCAGGGCTTGCGCACAGATCTCTGCGCGGCACTTGCGATCCTTATGCTTCCAGCCGTCCGGTCTCAGCGCGCCGGGCAGGATGACAGAGCCCGACCCCTTTGAAAATAGTGACGCCTTTGCTTACATTGAAAATGAGAATTGATATCATTTGAGTTTTGCCAGAGCTTTATCTCCATCGCATCATGTCCGCCGCCGAATCCGTCATCCACCGCGAAGTCACCGCGCTTTACATCGACCATCACGGCTGGTTGCAAGGCTGGTTGCGTAAAAAGGTCGGCAATGCCTTCGATGCGGCCGATCTGGCGCAGGATACTTTCGTGCGCATACTCGGTGTGCGCGAGCCGCAGCAGATAGAGTCGCCGCGTGCCTATCTGACCACGGTGGCCAAGGGCGTGCTGGTCAACTGGTGCCGGCGCCAGGCGCTGGAGCGCGCCTATCTGGATGCACTTGCTCTGTTGCCCGAGCCCGAAGCGCCGTCGCCCGAGCACCGGGCCCTGGTGCTGGAGGCCTTGCACGAGATAGATGCCATGCTCGATGCCTTGCCGCCTCTGGTGCGGCGCACCTTTCTGCTGTCGCAACTGGAAGACATGAAGTACGACGCCATCGCGCTGCAACTGGGCGTGTCGTTGAGCAGCGTCAAGCGATACATGGCTCAGGCCTTCAGGCAATGTCTGGCGCTGATGGATTGAAGCGCCATGGATGCACGCCTGCTTGACGAAGCTGCGGACTGGCTGGTCCGCCTCAATGACGAAGGCCTGACCGCGGCCGAGCATGCCGCCTTCGAGCGCTGGCGCCATACCAGCGCCGACCATGAAGGCGCATGGATGCGGGCCGAGTTGTTGATGGGCAAGCTCGGTGGCCTGCCGACGGCGCTGGCTATGCCTTCGCTGGACCGATCGCAGCGCCGCAGCCGAAGAGCCGCCGTGGCCAGGCTGGCGGTGCTGCTGGCCGCCGTGCCTGGTGGCTGGATGAGCTGGCGCATGGTGCAGCAGCAGGGCTGGACGGCTGATCTGCGCACTGCTACGGGAGAGCAGCGCAGCGTGACGCTGGCCGATGGCAGCCGTTTGCTGCTGGATACGGCAAGCGCCGTGGATATCCGCTTCGATGCTCACCAGCGCCTGATTCATCTGCGTCGAGGCTCCATCCTGCTGGAAACTGCCGCCGATCCCAGCGGCGTGGACCGGCCCTTGCTGGTGGCGACGGCCGTGGGGCGTCTGCGGGCACTGGGTACACGCTTTTCGGTGCAGCAGGACAGCGAGAACCGGTTCGTGGACCTGGCCGTGACGCAAGGTGCGGTCGAAGTCACGCTGCACGGGGCCTCCCGGCCTTCGCTGGTGGTGCCTGCTGGTAGCTGGGTGCGTTTGACTGAGCGGGGTGCCGGAGCGCTGGAGACGGCGAGTGCGCAGCAACTGGCCTGGGCGCAGGGCATGCTGGTTGCGGATGCCATGCCTATGGCCGAAGTCTGCGCACGGTTGGCACGCTACCGCTCGGGTCTGCTGCATTGCTCCCCCGAGGTGATGGCCATCAAGGTCTCGGGAGCCTATCCCCTGGCCGATACCGACCGGGCATTGGTCATGCTGGCCGAGACCTATGCCGTGAGCGTGCACCAGCGCTGGCGCGGCTATTGGGTAACGGTGGCGGCGCGCTGAGTCCGCTGGCCCGGCCGCAAAAAAAAGATGCGGGCAGCTGAGACTTTTTCGCAAGTTGTTTGGCAAGCAAGGTGAACCACTCATTTTTTGCTTCCAAAGGACTGCTTTTCATGCCTGCTTCCATGGCTTCCCGTTCCCTGCCGAATCCTGTATTTAGACCTGTTGCGCGCGCCGCCCAACTTGCCCTGCTGGGCTGGGCGCTGGCGGCAAGTGCCGTACAGGCTGCCGAGCCGCCGGTCGCCGGCCAGGCCCAGCCCTACCGGATAGAGGCAGGCCCGCTGGGCCGGGTGCTGTCCGAGGTGGCGGCCACGGCCGGCATGGCGCTGTCCTTCGACCCTGCGCTCACACAAGGTCGGCAAAGCCCGGTTCTGGCCGGCAGCTACACACCGCGCGAGGCATTGCAGCGTCTGCTGGCCGGCAGCGGTCTGGAGCTGGTCTCGCGTCCCGGCGGCAGCTACACCCTGCAAAGGCAGGCCGTGGCTCCCGTCTCGGGTGAGGAGGGCAGCACGCTGTCCGAGGTGCGCGTGACGGCCCAGGCCGAGCGCAGTGGCACCACGGAAGGCACGGGAAGCTACACCCAGACGGGGCCAAGCCGTACGGCCACGGGCCTGAGCCTGACGCTACGCGAGACGCCGCAGTCGGTCAGCGTGATGACGCGCCAGCGCATGGATGACTTCAAGCTGGAGACGCTGGCCGATGTGCTGGAGCAGACGCCGGGCATTGGCGTCTACCGCCAGAATAACGCGACGGACTTCCAGGCCCGCGGCTCGGAAGTGAATCTGCAGGTCGACGGCATGTCCCAGCTCAGCAACGGCTGGTACTTCGTCACCAGCACCATGTATGCGCTGGACGATATGGCCGAGATGGACCGTGTCGAAGTGCTCAAGGGCTCGTCGGGACTGGTTGTTGGCAAGGGCGGCTATGGCGCCACCGTCAACCTGATCCGCAAGCGTCCCACGCGCGAGTTCCAGGCCAGCGTGCGCGCCAATGCCGGCAGCTGGGATACCTACCGTGCGCAGGCCGATATTGGCGGCTCGCTCAACGAGGCCGGGACGCTGCGTGGTCGCGTCGTGGCCTCCATGACGGATGCGGGCAGCTTCCGCGACAACGAAAAGAGCAACAGCAAGATGCTGTTCGGTACGCTGGAGGCCGATCTCACGCCCGATACCCTGCTGAATCTGGGCATCACGTTGCGTCAGCGCGAGGCTCGCGGCTTCGGCACCACCCGGCCCATACAGCGATACACCGCGGCAGGAGCCGAAGTGGGGCTGATGCCACGCTCCTTCAACAACGGTGCGCCCTGGTCGGGCTATGAACAGGAAAGCACCGAGCTGTTCGGCAGCGTGGAGCAGCGTCTGGCCCATGACTGGACGGCAACCCTGAAGTTCTTCCATCAGAGCGTGAAGATGGACGACATGACGCTGGGCTACCTCTGGAACAGCACAACCGCTGCCTATCTGCCCTGGAAGGATGTGGAAAACCGCAACTGGTCGGTCAATCTCGATGTCAAAGGCCCTTTCACCCTGCTGGGCCGCACGCACGAGCTGCTGGCCGGCGTGGGTGTGTCGCGCTACCACAGCGGCTTGCTCTACGGCAGCTCCAAGAACGTACCTCTGGCCAACCTGGGCCTGAGCTATGCCGAGGGCGGTGGAGCGCTGGCGCAGCCTGATTTACGCAACTGGAACTATGACCGCCATGTCTTCAACCAGCGTCAGCAGTATGCCTATACGGCAGGGCGCTTCCGCCTGGCAGATCCGCTGCAGCTGATTGCGGGCATGCGAGTGACGCAGTACCGCCAGCATGACGTGACGCCCTCCTGGTGGAACTACGATATGCGCGAGACCGTCACCACGCCTTATGCCGGCCTGGTCTACGAAGTGCATCCCCAGGTCTCGCTGTACGGTAGCTACGCCACCATCTTCAAGCCGCAAAGCGCCCAGGATGAGCAGGGACGTACCCTGGATCCCGAGCAAGGCAAGACCTTTGAAGTCGGAGCCAAGGGCGAATTCCTGGACAAGCGACTCAACGCCAGCATCGCTCACTTCTGGATGAAGACCGACAACTCGGCCCAGGAATCCGGTGGTTTCACCCCCGGCGGCGATATGGCCTACCGTGCCGTCAACGGCGCCACGCGCCGCGGCTGGGAGCTGGAACTGTCGGGCGAGCTGGCGCGTGGCTGGCAGGTCCAGGGTAGCCTGGTGCAGCAAAACAGCTCGCTGACCAGCTCCAGCCAGTATCCCAAGTACCAGCTCAAGCTCGGCAGCACCTACCGTTTCGAAGGCGGCGCGCTGCGCGGCCTGACGCTGGGGGCGGCCACTCGCTGGCAAAGCAAGACCTCGACCAGCGACAGCCACAACACTCTGGCACAGCAGTCCTATGCCGTGCTGGATCTGATGGCCCGCTACCAGGTCGACAAGCATCTGTCGCTGAGCCTGAACGTGAACAATCTGCTGGACAAGAAATACTTTGCCGGCGTCAGCAGTCTGGGCGGCCTGTACTACACCTGGGGTGCGCCGCGCAGCGTGAACGTGGGCATGCGCTACGACTTCTGAGGGCTGGCAGCACTCGGGTCCTCGAGTCCGCAGGCCACTTCTGCCTGAGTGCGGCGGCGCGCCAGGCGGGCTATTGCTGGCCCGCCCTGCAATGGTTCAGCCAAAGCCCGGTGCGGGCTGGCGGCGGCAAGCACGCGTCGCTGCGGCACTGCTGCTCGGGCCGGCCTGTGCCAGGGCGCGGCGCGGATGACCCTTTTTGGGTTTTCGTTTGTCATACATAGAGAAAGGGCCTTGCGGCCTGCTTCGCCCCGGGCTGTCCGGGGCCTCCATCTCTTTCCTTATGTCATGACTCCATTCTTTCTACGCTTTGTGGGCAGCAGCGTCCTGTCCCGGCTGCTGGCCGCCGTCCTGGGCGGTTATCTGCTGGCCAGCGCCCTGGCCGTATTCCTGGCGACGGTCCTCTCCGAGCCGCGTGCCGAGTCGGTGCTGGCTGGTATGTTGTGGAGTTTTCCCGTGTATCTGCTGGCCGTGATCTGGGCCTTCTCGCCGGTGTCGCCGGGCCGCGTCTGGCTGGGTCTGCTGCTGCCCACCTTCGTGTTGGCGGGCGCCTCGGCCTGGCTGGCTGGAGGAGCTTGAGCATGGCCGAGCGTAAAAATGCGGGCGGAGCAGGCCAGGGCGGTTTTCGCCAGGCCCAGGCCTGGCTGCACACCTGGTGCGGCCTGTGGTTTTCCTGGTTGCTGTTCGCGGTCTTTTTCACGGGGACGCTGGCGGTCTTCGAGGAGCCCATCTCCCACTGGATGACACCCGAGCATCACGCCCAGGAGCAGGCGCAGGCGGCCGCCCGTGCTTCCGGCCAGCGTGGGGGTGATCTGGGTCAACGCCTGGCCTGGGGCCTGGCCTATATGGAAAAACACCATCCGGGGGCCGAGATGTGGGAGCTGTGGCCTTCGGATGCCGAGGGCGCTGGCGACCTGCGTGTCTACTGGTTCGATGAAAAGCGCCAGTACGCTGCGGCTGAACTGGATTCCGCCACCGGGCAGCCGCTGGGCAAGGATCAGACTCATGGCGCCGTGCGCGCCACCAAGGGTGGCCACCATTTCGTGGACTTCCACTATCGGCTGCATGCAGGGCAGGCAGGACTCTGGGTGGTCGGCATTGCGGGCATGGCCATGCTGGTGGCGCTGCTCAGCGGGGTCATCACGCACAGGCGCATCTTCAAGGACTTCTTCACCTTTCGTGCTCGCAAGGGGCAGCGCAGTTGGCTGGATGCCCACAATGCGGTGGCGGTGCTGACGCTGCCGTTTCAGATCATGATCGCCTATACGGGGATTGCCATCTCCGCCTCGACCTTGATGCCGGCCGGCATTGCGGCCTATTTCGGCACGGGCAGCCAGGGACTGCGCGACTATGTGGTGGCGCTCAACGAGTCGGACAGACCGGCGCCTTTGAGCCGGTCCATGGCGGTTCCGCAGCTGGAGCCGTTTGTGCAACGCGCCCAGGCACTAATGGGCCAGCCAGTGCGGGCGGTGGTCGTGGACAACCCCGGCGATGCGGCGGCACGCATCGGCGTCTACGGCTGGAACAGCGAAGAGGAAATGCAGCAGCGCCTGAACCCGACGACCGGCATGGTGATGTTTTCGGCGGCGACAGCCGAGGTGCTGAGGCTGCGCCAGCCTGGTGAGGTGGACGGTGGTGACGCCTCCATGGCCAAGTCGGTGATAGGCAGTCTGCACCAGGTGGAGTTCGGCGGTCAGGCGCTCAAGTGGCTGTATTTCCTCTGCGGGCTGGCGGGCAGCGCCATGATGGCCAGCGGCGCCATCCTGTTCATGGTCAAGCGCCGCGGCAAGCACCTGGGCCGGCAGGCCGGCGAGTTCGGCAGCGCCACGGCGCGCGTGTACCGGCTCGTCGAAGGACTCAATGTTGCGGCCATCGCCGGTCTGGGCCTGGGTTGCATTGGCTATCTGTGGGCCAACCGCCTGGTTCCTGTCGGGCTGTCCCATAGAGCGAGTTGGGAGCTGGCGGTGTTTTTCGGGCTCTGGAGTCTGGCGCTGCTGCATGCTCTGGTGCGTGCGCCCGCAGCGGCATGGCGGGAGCAACTGGGCCTGCTGGCCGCTTTGTGCCTGCTGCTGCCGCTACTGAACTGGATCACGGTCGGTGACAGTCTGCCTGCGCAGATCGCTCGCGGCGATTGGGAGAGCGCAGGGGTGGAGCTGAGCGCCATGGCTATGGGATTGCTTGCAGCCTGGGCCTGGCGCTATCTGCGGCGCCGCAGCGCCCGTTCGGAAAGCCCGGTTTCAGCGGGCAAGATAGAGGTGGGAGCATGAATGTCTTGCAAGCATCGTGGCTGGCGTTTGCACTGAGCTTTGCGGGCATGGCGGCGCTGGCGTTTGCCATGGAACGCCACCACGAGCAGCTCACGGCTGCCATGGAGATCTCTGCGGCGCGAGCAGGTCTGCTGCGCGCAGTGGGAGCGGGGCTGCTGGCTGCGGCGGTCATGCCCTGCGTACAGGCCTGGGGCTGGTCCGTAGGCGTCGTGGCCTGGCTGGGCTGGCTATCGGCGGGCGCATTGCTCGTCGTTGCCCTGATCAGCATCGCTGCCCGCGGGGCGGCTGTGGCTGCCTGCATTCTGGCTGCGGCTGCAGCGATCATGGCCGTTGTCTGGAGCGCCTGAGATCGCGGTGGAGGCCGGCATCGGCGGCCACGGCCAGCTCATGGTGCATGGCTGTGGCCCTGCATCTTGCGTGTGCCGGGTGGCACAAAATCATGCAGAGCGTGACGAAAAGGATGCAAAAAAGGGATGCAGGTGCATCCCTTTTTTGACAGTGGCCGCAGGCCCGGTGTGCCGGGCGCCAACAAGGCCTGTTGATTACTTGACAGCTGCGCGAGCGGCTTCTGCCTTGGCCTTGGCCTCGTCCAGCTGCTTTTGCAGGGCTGCGGCCTCGGCTTCGGCCTTCTTGGCCTCTTCTTCCTTGGCCTTCTTGGCTTCGGCTTCCTTGTCGCCACCGCCCATGGCGCCGGCAATGGCGTTGCCGGCCATGGTGCCGGCAACGGCACCGACGGCAGCGCCGGCCATGGTGCCCATCATGCCGGAGCCACGAGCGGCAGGTGCCGCTGCAGCTGCGGGTGCGGCGGCAGGAGCCACGGGTGCGGGCTGAGCCGGCGCCTTGTTGCCGATGCTGGCAGGGCGCACGGACTTGCTGCTGCCCATGCGCTTGGCCTGTGCCAGCGAAGGCACGGTCAGGGAGGCGATGGCGATGGCAATCACGGATGCGGCAGCACGGTACGAAGTCTTCACGAAATGGTTTCCAGTCATGGTTGTCATAGACGGCCGCCTGCACTCTGACGAGCGAAGACAACCAGCATGCCTTGCAACGGTTGTTGCAAAAGGCTTGCTTGCTATGGTATTTAAAGTCGAGAGGTGGATTTTCAAGGTGCCGAGCTGAAACTGTCCGTAAAAGGACAGGGCTCGAATCCTGGCGGCCGGATGTTGTGTGATGTATGAGGCAGCACGCTATTGTAGGAACAGTCTGCGTGCGCAAAAGTTCCAGCAGTCTTCAATGCAGGGAAATAGTCATGAAAAAGCCCCACAGCGCTTGATGCGTAAGCGGGGCATGCTATCGAATCAGAGGAAGATTGCTTTAGCGCTTCTGGTGCAACTGCACCCAGTCCAGAAAGCGTGTCATGTACTTGACGAGGAAGTCATGGCTGCTCTGGCCGATCTTGCCGTCGGCGTCGAGCAGCGTGTCGGACCAGCGCACAAAGCCTTCGGGCTGGGGCAGGGTGGGCATGTCCAGCGACACCAGTACATTGCGCAGGTGCTGCTGGGCCATGGCCGTGGCGGCCGCGCCGGGCGAGCTGCCGATCACGGCGGCCGGCAGTCCTGCCCAGACGGATTGGCCATAGGGACGGCTCAGGCCGTCGAGCACGTTCTTGAGCGATGCGGGGATGGAGCGGTTGTATTCGGGCGTCACAAACAGAACGCCGTGACAGCCGCGAATCTGGGGCTTGAGGTCGTCGAAGGGCTTGAAATCGGGGGTGTTGTCGAAGTCGCGGTTGTAGACCGGCAGGCGGTTGATATCGATGAATTCGAAATCGGCCTTGTCCTGCATGAGTGCGGCCAGGCCCTGGGCGAGCTGGCGGTTGATGGACTGCTTGCTGAGGCTGCCCACGATGACGGCGATTCTGAGTTGGCTCATGCTCTGACCTTTCGACTGGGTTGAGGGAGATGCATGGCACTGTAGCAAAGCTGTCGGGGATGGCTGTGCCGCAGCGGGCGCAAAAAAGCCGCTGACCCTGGACGACAGGGCCGCGGCTGATGGGCGGGTACTTGTGCCAGCCTATCGGAGCACTTCCAGCAGGCGATCCAGGCCGCCCTCGTTGATGGCGACCTTGGCCTCGTTGCGCACGCGTGGCTTGGCATGGTAGGCCACGGACAGGCCGGCTGCTTGCATCATGGGAATGTCGTTGCTGCCGTCGCCCACGGCAATGCACTGGCTGGCATCGATGCCGATCAGCGAGGCCACTTCCAGCAGGGTACGGCGCTTTTCTGCACCGTCGCAGATGTCGCCCCAGGCCTGCTCGACCAGACCGCCGGTCAGTGCTCCGCCCTTGATCTCCAGCACATTGGCGCGCACAAAGTCGATATCCAGCAGGCCGCGCACATGCTCGGCAAAGTAGGTGAAACCGCCCGAAACCAGCAGCACCTTCAGGCCCGCGGCCTTGGCGGCCTTGACCAGGGTTTCGGCACCCGGCGAGAGTTTCAGGCGTTCGGCCAGAACGCGGGCCATGTCGGCCTCGGTCACTCCGACCAGCTTGCCTACGCGCTGGCGCAGGCTGTCCTTGAAGTCGGTGATTTCGCCGCGCATGGTGGCTTCGGTAATCGCCGCCACTTCGGCCTTCTTGCCCGTGGCGTCGGCAATCTCGTCGATGCACTCGATGGTGATCAGCGTCGAGTCCATATCAAAGGCGATGAGCTTGTAGTCCGCCAGCTTCTGGGGAGCGGTAAAGCCGCGGATCATCAGGCCGGGAGCGAATTCGGTGGCGTCGGTCATTGCGAATCGTGCGAATGAGGGGGTAGCAGAAAGGGGAATGGCGGAGATCGGGTCTGCGCCATTCCTCAAGATGGCCGCCATTATCCGCTGTTGTGGCGGGCTTCGGCTTGCCATTCACCCCTGAGTCTGCCCCCTGGTGCTGTTCGAGGCGGTGCCTGCTTACTGCGGTTGAATGCCTGCAGCCTTGACCAGCTCGGCATGCAGCTTGATGTCCTGGGCCACGGTCTGCCTGAGCTGCTCGGGAGTCGATGGCGCGACCTCCATGCCGTTTTCACCCAGTTTGGTCTTGATCTCGCTGTCCAGTGCAACGCGCACGGCGCGGTTGAGCTTGTCGATCACGGGCTGCGGCGTCTTGGCCGGTGCGAACAGGCCGACCCAGGCCGAGAGGTTGAGGTCGGCAAAACCGCCTTCCGCCATGGTGGGGGTGTTGGGCAGCATGGCCGCGCGCCTAGGCGCCATCAGCGCAAGAGCATGCAGCTTGCCGGCCTGGATATGGGGCAGGGCTTCGGGCAGCACGGCAAACAGCATGTCCACATTGCCCGCCAGCGTATCGTTGACGGCTGGTGCGCCGCCCTTGTAGGGCACGTGCAGCATCTTGGCCTGGGTACGCGTCTCGAACATCAGCGCGGCCAGGTGCTGGGGGCTGCCGTCGCCGGATGAGGCAAAGGTCAGCTTGCCCGGGGCGGCCTTGGCGGCAGCCACCACGGCAGCCACATTGGGGAATTTCTGTCTGTCCTTGACCACCAGCACCATGGGCTGATTCACAAGCTTGCTGATGGGCGCGAAGTCGGCCTCGGGGTCATAGGGCAGGGATTTGAAGATGCTCTTGTTGGTGGTCAGGAATGAGGCAGGCGAGACCATCAGCGTATAGCCGTCTGGGGCGGAACGTGCCACGGCCGGCGTGCCGATCTGGCCCGAGGCACCGGCGCGGTTGTCCACGACAAAAGGCTGCTTGAGTTCGCTGGCCAGCTTTTGCCCCACGACTCGGGCAATCATGTCGGCGCTGCCTCCTGCGGGCAGCGCGACTATGACCTTGACTGCGCGCTCGGGATAGGCGTCCTGTGCCTGGGCCGTGGCTGCAAAGCCTGTCACCAGCGCGCAGGCCAGTGCGGGGCGGGTCATGGCGTGAGCGGCATGGCGAATTTTGCAGTGAGCAATATTGCGGACGGGTTGGAGCAGCATGCGATCCCTCTCTCTCTCTCAAGATATGCACCAGCTTGGTGATTGCCGCGGTGCGATAGCCCGATGATGAGCAAACCCTGTGCCAAATGCCTTGGCGTTTTGCCGGATGGGAAAGATGCGGTTTGCGCAGTGGCCGGGAAAGTGGCAGAGCTCAAGGCGCTTCGACGGCCTCAGCTTTCAGGATTGCCAGGCGGCTGCAGATACAGGGCATCGGACCAGGTGGCCACCCAGTGCGGGCGAAACACCACGAATACCGCTGTCAGCATACCGGTGGTCACGCCGTCGCTCCAGGCCATGAGCCAGCGTGCCATGTGCGAGAGCTCGTCGTTGACATTGGGCAGCACATGCCCGGCCCATTGGCCGAGCAAGGACGCAATGAACACGCACACAACCGTGCCCAGGAAGCCGCGCAAGAAAATAAAGACAAAGATGTTGTGCCAGCACCAGCGGCGCACTGCTGCCCCCCAGAGCATGGCCAGCGTGGCCGGCACCAGCCCCTGCCAGACCGCCAGGCCCAGAGCGTCCTGCAGTCCGAGTGCGGGAGCCAGCGCAAAGGCAACGGCGCTTGTCGCAATCAGTACCGGCACCGCAAGCGGCCAGCCGATCAGAAGCAGCACCAGCGGTGCACCAGACCAGTGCAGTTGCAAAGGCATTTTGTGCAGCTCTGGCAGCGCCCAGACCCAGGGTAGCAGCACCAGAATGGCCAGCAGCGGTGTGATCAGCGGCGACAGCACCGGGTCATGCATGCCGCCGGGGCCGGTCCGGCTGCCCAGCATGCGCCAGGGGCGGCAGAGCAGGGCCAGAAACAAGGCCAGCAGGGCAATGGCGGCTTCAAGAAACATGGCGGCTCGGAAAGTCAGGTTCCGTCGCCATCTTGCGCCGTCTGCATTGGACTGGGCTCAATAGCCCTGCTGGCTTTGTCAGCAGCCTTGTCAGGCATGAACAGCTGTTTCGCTCTTGAGCGGCTGACCCAGGCTGCGCAGCACATCGCGCACCATCTGGGCACGATCCTTGGGGTTCTCCAGCTCTTTTTCGATGCGCAGCTTCTCGTTGCCCGCCAGCTTGATGTGCTTGTTCTTCTGGATCAGGTGAATAATGTTCATGGGATCGATCGGCGGCTGGGGCTTGAAGCTGATGTTGATCACGCCGGGGGCAGCATCGACCTTGACCACGCCATAGGGCTGGCTCAGCACGCGCAGGCGGTGCACGTCGATCAGGGTCTGCGCCTGGGGCGGCAGCTTGCCGAAACGGTCCACGATTTCCTCGAGCAGGGTATCGATCTGATCGGCCGTCTTGGCCGTGGCCAGCTTCTTGTAGAAGGACAGGCGCAGATGCACGTCGCCGCAGTAGTCGTTGGGCAACAGGGCCGGGGCGTGCAGATTGATATCGGTGGAGGCCGACAGCGGAGAGAGCAGATCGGGTTCCTTGCCGGCCTTGAGGCTGCGCACGGCCTCGGACAGCATCTCGTTATAGAGCTGAAAGCCCACTTCCATCATGTTGCCGCTCTGGTTTTCGCCCAGCACCTCGCCGGCGCCACGGATTTCCAGGTCGTGCATGGCCAGATAGAAGCCCGAGCCCAGCTCCTCCATCTGCTGGATGGCCTCCAGCCGTTGCTGGGCCTGCTTGGTCAGGCCGTCCAGATCCGGCACCATCAGATAAGCATAGGCCTGATGGTGGCTGCGTCCCACGCGCCCGCGCAGCTGATGCAGCTGGGCCAGACCGAACTTGTCGGCGCGGCTGATGAGAATGGTGTTGGCCGATGGCACGTCGATGCCGGTCTCGATGATGGTCGAGCACAGCAATATGTTGTAGCGCTGGGCCACGAAATCGCGCATCACGCGCTCCAGTTCGCGCTCGGGCATCTGGCCGTGGGCCACGGCGATGCGTGCCTCGGGCAGGATTTCCTCCAGCTTCTGCTTGCGGTTCTCTATGGTCTCGACCTCGTTGTGCAGGAAGTAGATCTGACCGCCGCGCTTGAGCTCGCGCAGCACGGCTTCGCGAATCACGCCCGTGCCCTCGTTGCGCACAAAGGTCTTGATGGCCAGGCGCCGCTGCGGCGCCGTGGCGATCACCGACAGATCGCGCAGCCCCTCCAGCGCCATGCCCATGGTGCGCGGAATCGGGGTGGCCGTCAGCGTCAGCACATCGACCTCGGCACGCATGGCCTTCATGGCCTCCTTGTGGCGCACGCCAAAGCGGTGTTCCTCGTCGATGATGAGCAGGCCCAGGTTCTTGAACTGCGTGGACTCGGACAGCAGCTTGTGCGTGCCGACCACGATATCCACCGTGCCGTCCGAGATGCCCTTGATGGCAGCAGTGATCTCCTTGCCCGAGCGAAAGCGCGACACTTCGGCCACCTTGATCGGCCATTTGGAGAAGCGGTCCACCAGGGTCTGGTAATGCTGCTCGGCCAGCAGCGTGGTGGGGGCCAGGAAGGCGACCTGCTTGCCGCCCATGGCCGCCACAAACGCCGCGCGCAGTGCGACCTCGGTCTTGCCGAAGCCCACATCGCCACAGACCAGGCGGTCCATGGGCTGGGGGCTGATCATGTCCTGCACCACGGCATGGATGGCGGCGCGCTGGTCGGCTGTTTCCTCGAAGCCGAAGTCGGCCACAAACTGCTCGTAGTCGGCCGTGGGGAAGCGGAAGGCATGGCCCTGGCGCGCGGCGCGGCGGGCGTAGATATTGAGCAGTTCGGCGGCCGAGTCGCGCACCTGTTCGGCTGCCTTGCGTTTGGCTTTTTCCCATTGTGTGCCGCCCAGCTTGTGCAGCGGCGCATCGTCGGGCGAGACGCCGGTGTAGCGGCTGATCAGGTGCAACTGGCTGACAGGCACATAAAGCACGGCATCGGCCGCATATTCCAGGTGCAGAAATTCCTGCAGCGCGGGCGTGCCGTCCGGGTTCTTCTGGCCCATGTCCATGTTGATCAGCCCGCGATAGCGGCCGATACCGTGGTCGGAATGGACGATGGGGTCTCCTACCTTGAGCTCGGACAGGTCCTTGATCAGGGCCTCCACATCGCTGACCTGCTCCTGGCGGCGGCGACGGCGCCCCGTGGGGCTGCTGGCAAACAGCTCGGTTTCGGTGACGAAGTCCAGGCCTTCTTCGATCCAGGCAAAGCCCGTCATCAGGCTGGAGGTGGCGATGCCGACCTTTTCGGTGGCATCGGCCTGGAACTCGGCCAGAGAATCGAACACGGGCGGGTTGACGCCCGAGGCGCGGAAAAAGTCGAGCAGACTCTCGCGCCTGCCATCGGATTCGGCCAGAAGCAAGACCCGGCTTGCGCTGGTTGCTATATGTTTTTGCAGCTTGGCCAGCGGGTCATCGGCTCCGCGCAGCACGGAAAGGTCTTCGAGCTTCTGGAAGATGGCACTGTCGGCCACATCTTCGGTGCCCGGGCGCAAGGCCAGCTGGGCATGCTCCTTACTGCGGGTATAGAACTGGTCGGCACTAAGAAACAGGGTCTCGGGCGGTAGCGCAGGGTGGTCGGGGTCGCCTTGCACCAGGCGGTAGCGGTCCTTGGTGTCCTGCCAGAAGCGCTGGAAGGCAGGCTCCAGATCGCCGTGCAGCACCACGGTGGCCTCGTCACCCAGATAGTCAAAGACGGTGGCCGTCTCGTCAAAGAACAGCGGCAGGTAGTACTCGATGCCGGCCGTGGCAATGCCCACACCCATATCCTTGTAGATGCGGCTGCGCGTGGGGTCGCCCTCGAGCAGCTCGCGCCAGCGGCTGCGGAACTTGGCGCGTGCCTCCTCGTCCATCGGGAATTCGCGGCCGGGCAGCAGGCGCACCTCGGGCACGGGGTAGAGGCTGCGCTGCGTGTCGGGGTCGAAGGTACGGATGGAGTCGATCTCGTCGTCGAACAGGTCCACGCGGTAGGGCTGGAGCGAGCCCATGGGGAACAGATCGATCAGGCCGCCGCGCACCGCGTATTCGCCATGGCTGACCACCTGGGACACATGCTGGTAGCCCGCCAGCGTGAGCTGGGCCTTGAGCTTTGCCTCATCCAGTTTCTGTCCCTGCTTGAATTCAAAGGTGTAGCCGGCCAGAAACGAGGGCGGGGCCAGGCGATAGAGAGCCGTGGTGGCGGGCACGATGACCACATCGGCGCCATGCTGCTTGTCGCGCTGGTTGATGCGCCACAGCGTGGCCAGGCGCTCACTGATCAGATCCTGATGTGGCGAGAAGCTGTCGTAGGGCAGGGTTTCCCAGTCGGGAAACAATGCGCAGCGCAGCTCGGGGGCGAAGAAGGCCATCTCCTCCATGAGGCGATGGGCATCGGCGGCATCGGCCGTGACGATGGCGGTGACCCGGCCGTCTTGCTTTTCACGCTCGCCCAGCCTGGCCAGCAGCAGCGCGTCGGCGCTGCCGACAGGGCGGGGCAGGTGAAAGCGTTTACCGGGGGTGAGCTTGGGCAGTTGCATGGTTTTTCACAGACGAGCGCAGGCAGCGGCACACAGGTGCGGGCTGGATGCGAAAAAACGGGGGACAGATTGAATGCGGGCGAGCCCGGCCATCAAAGGCAGGGCTCACAGCCCAATCAGCGCGGAGCTGATGGTTGGCGGCGCATTCACTCAAAATGGGGACACCTCAAGGCGATGCAAGTCGAAAGCAGGTCTTCGATGGATCTCAGGGGCTTTCGGACGAAATGCTGATTTTAAAATACTGTGCATGACAGATCGGTTTTTCTCGCCTGAGTCCATGACGGACGATAAGGCAAACGCTGCAGCGGCGTCGTCGCCGGCATCTGCGCCCCGCTGCTGGGGGCTGATTCCCTGCGCGGGCGTCGGTCTGCGCGCCATTGCCGCTGATTCCCCGGCCCCCGAGCTGCCCAAGCAATACCAGAGTGTTGCGGGCCAGCCCATGGTCATGCACACGCTGGCCGCCATGTTGGCGGTGGAGCGCATGCACAAGGTGCTGCTGGTGGTCTCTGCTGCCGATGGTTTCTGGCAGGGGCGCGCCACGGACGATCGGCTCGGCATCGCTGCCTGTGGCGGAGCCACCCGTGCAGAGACCGTGAGCAACGGCCTGCAGGAGTTGCTGCGCATGGGGGCCAGCGGCGAGGACTGGGTGCTGGTGCATGACGCGGCGCGCTGCCTGGTCGCATCGGCGCAGGTCAATGCCTTGATCGATGCCTGCCTGCCGGATGCGGTGGGCGGGTTGCTGGCGCTGAAGCTGCCCGACACGCTCAAGCAGCAGGCCGCCGGCGCGGGCCCGGCGCGTGTGGCGCAGACGGTGGAGCGCAGCGACAAATGGCTGGCTCAGACGCCGCAGATGTTCCGTATCGCAGCCTTGCGGGCTGCGCTGCAGGCGGCGGGCGCTGCCGTGACCGACGAAGCCAGCGCCATGGAGCTGGCCGGTCACTCACCCAGGTTGGTGCCGGGTGGTGCGCAGAATTTTAAGGTGACCTATCCCGACGACTTCGCGCTGGCCGAGGCTGTGCTGCTGCAGCGCAAGGCGCGTGGCTAGACGGATTCGCCATCGACTGAGTTTGGCGACGGGCAAGGCCATGTCCGAGCCGGATTGGCACAGATAGTATTTAATTTGATAGCTGCTTGCGCTTTCTGAGCAAGGGTTTGACAAGGATTTTTATGAATTTTCGTATTGGTGAAGGCTGGGATGTCCATGCCCTGGTTCCTGGGCGCAAGCTGATTCTGGGCGGTGTCGAAGTACCTCATACGCTGGGGCTGCTCGGCCATTCTGATGCCGACGTGCTGCTGCACGCGATCACCGATGCGCTGTTCGGCGCTGCGGCGCTGGGCGATATCGGCCGCCATTTCTCGGATACCGACGCGCAGTTCAAGGGGGCTGACTCCGCTGTGCTGCTGGCCGAAGCTGCCAGGCGCGTGCGCGCCAAGGGCTTCGAGATCGGCAATATCGACAGCACCATCGTGGCCCAGGCGCCCAAGCTGGCACCCCATATCGAGAAGATGCGCGAGCGTATTGCCCAGGTGCTGGAGCTGGATATTGAGCAGGTCAACGTCAAGGCCAAGACGGCCGAGAAGCTCGGGCCTGTGGGTCAGCAGCAGGCCATGGAAGCTCGTGCAGTGGCCTTGCTGGTGTGGGCTGCCTGACCCTGTTTCACGCAATGCTCGCGGTGAAAGCTGCTCACGAATCGCCGTAGAGGGCTTGCACTTCGGCCCCGGTCAGGGTCGGGGTGTCATTGGCCAGCGCGTAATAGTCGGGCTTCTCGTCGATATAGATCTGCTGTGCCAGTGTCAGCCCCTGTGCATCCTGGAACAGCCCGGCAGACAGAAAATGCTCGTTGCTTGCCAGCAGGCGATAGAAGAGGTGGGTGCCGCAGCTGCTGCAGAAGACACGCTCGGCCCAGGGCGAGGATGCATAGCGCGTGATCGGGCCGCTGGTCTGCACCGCCGTGCCGCCATGCAGGGTGAAGGCGGGGCCTTCTCCCCAGCGCCGGCACATGCTGCAGTGGCAGACATGAACTTCGTGGGTGTCGGGTGCGGTGACGAGAACGGCTTGGCACAGGCATCGGGCTTGCATCGGGACTCTCCGGCAGATGGTTGAAAGACCCTGCCGATTGTGCCCCCGAGGCATGCCGATTCAGTCTTCCACGGCCTCGTCATCCTTCTTGTCGCGCGGCAGATTGCGCTTGACCTGGGGGCGCTGCAGGCGCTGCTCGGGCGCCGCACCGGCCGTCACGCCCATGGCGCGCTGCAGCTGCAGATGGGCGACCAGGCCGCCTGTCGATGAGTTGGAAAGGGCAAACATGCCGCCCATGCGCTGCACTGTCTTGTCCACGATGGACAGGCCCAGGCCCGCGCCAGCGGCTGCCGTGCGCGCCGTGTCGCCGCGGAAGAAGGGCTGGGTCAGGTTGGCCAGTTGCTCGGCAGGCACTCCCTTGCCATGGTCGCGGATGCGGATGACCACCCATTTCTCGCTTTCCTTGGCGACCACGTCCACCTCGGTGGTGTCGGTGGACGGGGTCTTGCCGTAGCGGCGTGCATTCTCGAAGAGGTTGGAGATTACGCGTGCCAGCTCCACCTCATCGGCCATGACATAGAGGTCTTCCGGCACGTTCATGGTGATCTGCAGCTCGCGGTGGTCCTGCACGGCATAGACGCAGGAGGCAACCACGGCGTGCAGATCCACGGGGCTGAGCATGACGCGATGATCGGGGCGGGCGTAGTCCAGGAATTTGTCGATGGTGGCGTCCAGCTGCACGATGTCGGCCACCATGTGCTCGCGCGCCACATCGTCATAGACGCTCATCTCGGTCTCCAGGCGCAGCCGCGCCAGCGGCGTGCGCAGGTCGTGGGAGATGCCGGCCAGCATCACGGCACGGTCCTGCTCCAGCTTGGCCAGCTTCTGCGCCATGCGGTTGAAGCCGATGTTGACCTCGCGGATTTCGCTGGTCACGGCTTCCTCGTCAAGCTGGCTGGCGTCGAAGTCGCCCTCGCGCACGCGGTTGGCCGCATAAGACAGCTGCTTGAGCGGGCGGTTGATCAGACGGGCAATGGCGGCCGCGCCGATGAGCGAGAGCAGGGCGGCCGTGATCAGCCAGATCAGCCAGGTTTGGCCGCTGGCGGGAGTGAAGCGCGACTGATCCATCAGCATCCAGTTGCGGTCGCCATTGATGGTGAAGCCCACCCACAGGCCAGGCTCCCCGTTGACGCTGCGCGCCACCACGGTTCCGTAGCCCAGGCGGGTGGTCAGCTCCTCAGTCAGCTTCTGGCCCAGGGCGTTCTGCTCCAGCAGCTCGAATGAGTCGCCGGGCTCGCGGGGCAGAATGCGCACGCCTTCCTGGTCGGCCATGGTCTTGATCAGGGAGACGCGGTTGATCGCATCCGAATGCTCGAGTGCGGCGCGGCTCAGGTTGACCAGTGAGGCCACCTGTTTAGCCGTCTGCAGTGTGCGGGGCTCGAAATCCAGTGCCCGTAATGTCTGCAGCCAGGCCAGGATGCTGCCCACCAGCAGCAGTGCCAGCAGGCAGAAGGTGCGCCAGAACAGGTTCAGCCCCACAGGGGAGCGCGCTGTGCTGCGCCGCTCGTACTCCAGGGGTACGGGGCTGGTGGCGTCGGGCGGCGTATGGTGAAAAGCGCTCATGAACAGCAATGCGGAAATAACTGGACCCGAGGGTACGCCCAATATGGGCGACTCGGGTTACGGTTTGTCCAAAAAGTGTCTATCTACAGGTGGTTGTTGAAAGAGCTTGACTTACGGGTCGGTACCCAAGCGCAACAAGCCGCGCAGCGGGCGGCTTGTTGCAGTGGAGGAAGGGGGTATCAGTTCATGCCATCGGGTACGAACACATAGCCCACACCCCAGACGGTCTGGATATAGCGCGGTGCGGCAGCGTCCTCCTCGATCAGCTTGCGCAGGCGCGAAACTTGCACGTCCAGGCTGCGGTCGAAGGGCTCGAACTCGCGGCCGCGGGCCAGCAGGGCCAGCTTTTCACGCGACAGCGGCTGGCGCGGGTGGCGCACCAGGGCCTTGAGCATGGCGAACTCGCCCGTGGTCAGCGGCAGCTCTTCGCCATTCTTTTGCAGCACGCGGGTGCCCAGGTCGAAGGTGAAGGGGCCGAAGGTGACCACCTCGTTGTCCCCGGAGGGGGCGCCCGGTGCTTCCTGGGGCGGGCGGCGGCGCAGCACGGCATGGATGCGGGCCAGCAGCTCGCGCGGGTTGAAGGGCTTGCCCAGATAGTCGTCGGCGCCCACTTCCAGGCCCACGATACGGTCCACGTCCTCGCCCTTGGCGGTCAGCATGATGATGGGGGTGCGGTCGTTGGCCGAGCGCAGGCGGCGGCAGATGGACAGACCATCCTCGCCGGGCATCATCAGATCAAGCACGATCAGATCGACAGTCTCGCGCAGCAGGATGCGGTTGAGTGCCTTGCCGTCCTCGGCAATCATGATCTCGAAGCCTTCCTGCGTCAGATAGCGGCGCAGCAGGTCGCGGATGCGTGCATCGTCATCCACCACGAGGATCTTGTCAGTACGGTTGTTCGTCGTTGCCATGATCGTCCTTATCGATTTATTTGTAACTGGCCCATTGTTATCGCTAGATCCAAAAAATCCAGCAAAACAAGCCCAAGTCTTGCCACTTGTTACGATTGTTGCGTTTGTAAATAGAACAATAAATGTTTCTTGAGGAACTTTTTAAGAGTATTTTGCCCTATTGTTTCAATGTTTGTTCTGATGGTGTGTCTAATGTCGGCTATTCGTACATAAAGTCACACTCTGGGCTGACATGCTGCACAGCAGCGGCTTTGCGCAATGGTGAAATGCATGTGTATCTGCATGGCCTGATTTACTTACAAGGTGAACCGCATGAATCAATTTTCCAAGTCTTCCTCTTCTTCTCGCGCCGCGGCTGCCGCCCTCGCGCTGGCTGCGGCATGTGCCGGCGGCAATGTCTGGGCGCAGGCCGCAGCGCGTGACGCGCAAAGGCCCGCCAATGTGGTGCAGCTGTCGGCCCAGGGCACGGTGGAGGTCAAACAGGACTGGATGACGGCAACGCTGTCGGCCAGCAAGGACGGCCGCGATGCCGCTTCGGTGCAGTCCCAGTTGCAGAAGATCGTGGAGTCCGCCATGACCACGCTGCGTAACGATGCGCAAGGTCGGCAGATGGAGTTGAGCACCGGCAATTTCTCCATCTCGCCGCGTTATGGCAACAACGGCAAGATCGAAGGCTGGCAGGGCCAGGCCGAAATCGTGCTGCAGGGGCGTGACTTCGTGCGCATCACCCAGGCGGCGGCCAAGGTGCAGGAGATGACATTGGGCAGCATGAGCTTCGGCCTCTCGCGCGAGGCTCGGGAAAAGGTGGAAGGCGAAGCCCAGGCCAAGGCGATCGAGAACTTCCGCCAGCGTGCTGCGGCCATCTCCAAGAGCTTCGGCTTTGCAGGCTACAGCCTGCGCGAGGTCAATGTGAGCAGCAGCGGCGGCGGCGGGCATCCCATGCCGCGCCCGCGCATGATGAGCATGGCCAAGGCCAGCTATGCGGATGCCGCGCCCGTGCCGGTGGAGGCGGACCGCGCCGAGGTGACGGTCACCGTCGGCGGCTCGATTCAGATGCAGTGATCGAATCTGCATCAGGTTTGTATGAAAAAAGGAGCAGCTTGCGCTGCTCCTTTTTGATTTTCATCATGATTTAATGAGGAATATGTCTTCTGTCAAGCGCTAGATGCTATCTAATTGATAAAAGCTTTCGCGCAAGCTCTGCGGTGGCTACTGTGCAGCCCAGCCGCCGTCCATATTCCATGCCACGCCGCGCACATTGTTGGCCGCGGCCGAGCAGAAGAAGACGGCCAGCTCGCCGAGCTCGTCGGGCGTGGTGAACTGCATGGAAGGCTCTTTTTCGCCCAGCAGCTGTCTGGTTGCATCCTCATTGCTGATGTGCTGGGCGGCAGCCTTGGCATCCACCTGTTTTTGCACCAGCGGCGTCAGCACCCAGCCGGGGCAGATGGCGTTGCAGGTCACGCCGGTGGTGGCGTTTTCCAGCGCCGTCACCTTGGTCAGGCCGACGATGCCGTGCTTGGCGGCGACATAGGCCGATTTTTCGGCCGAGCCGACCAGGCCGTGCACCGAAGCCACGTTGATGATGCGGCCCCAGTTGGCCTGCTGCATGGCGGGCAGGGCCAGACGCGTGGTGTGAAAGGCGCTGCTCAGGTTGATGGCGAGGATGGCATCCCACTTCTCCACGGGGAAGTCCTGCACCTTGGCCACATGCTGAATGCCGGCGTTGTTGACCAGGATGTCGACGCGGCCGAACTCGGCAGCGGCGTACTTCATCATGGCCTCGATGTCGGCTGTCTTGCTCATGTCCGCACCGTGGTAGCCGACCTTGATGTCGGCCGACTTGCCGGCATCCAGTACCTGGGCGCGTGGTGCTTCGACATCGCCAAAGCCGTTGAGCACGATATTGGCGCCCTGGCGTGCGAGAGCGATTGCGATACCTAGGCCGATTCCGCTGGTCGATCCCGTCACGAGAGCGGTTTTGCCTTTCAACATGGACATACAAGGTCTCCGAATGAATTACGATGCGACACAGCCATTATCGGCCCCGGTCCTGAAAACACGCTCTCCATGAATCAACCTACGCTGAATTACGTATCGTGTCCCGGAGCCTCTGCAATGGCTCCCACCTGGGCCAGCGCTCAGCGCCGGGAGCAGCTTGGGGCTCAACCCGAGGGCACCCACCGCATGGCGTACTGGGAATGGAACCGTACCGGCAATCCAAGACATCCTCATGTCATCATCTGCGTGCATGGCCTTTCGCGCCAGGGGCGGGACTTTGATGTGCTGGCCACCGAGCTCAGCCGCTTTGCCCGGGTGATCTGCCCCGATGTGGTGGGGCGCGGCGAAAGCGACTGGTTGGCCGACCCCTTGGGCTATCAGCTGCCGCTGTACGCGGCCGATATGTTGGCGTTGCTGGCCCAGCTGCATGCTCAGGCGCCGATTGAAACCCTGGATTGGGTCGGCACCAGCATGGGCGGCCTGATCGCCATGGGCATCGTGGGCCAGCACGGTCTTCCGTTGCCGGTGCCTGTGCAACGGCTGGTGCTCAACGACGTCGGCCCGACCATTGAGTGGGAGTCGCTGGAACGCATCGGTTCCTATGTCGGCAAAAGCTTGCAGTTTCCCAACTTCGAGAGCGCAGCCGCCGCCATGCGCTTGATTTCCGAAGGATTCGGCCCACATAGCGATGAGCAGTGGCGCCGGCTCTCGCAGGCCATGATCAAGCCAGATCCCCAAGGGGGCGTGGTGCTGCATTACGACCCCCGTATTGCAGTGCCCATGGCCCAGATGACGCGCGAGACCGCTCAGGCCGGTGAGGCCTTGCTCTGGCAGCTTTACGACCAGATTACGGCACAGGTTTTGCTTATCAGAGGGGCCGAGTCCGATCTGCTTTCGAGCCGTACCGCCCAAGCCATGTCCGAACGTGGCCCCAGGGCGCATTGCACGGAACTGGAAGGCGTGGGACATGCTCCAACACTGGTAGTGCCGGGACAAGTGGCTTTGATACAAAAGTTTTTACAAGGGGATAAGGGTCTGCCTGCGAGCATCAGTCTTGCGCAGCAGGCCCAAGAGGAAGCTGCATGAAGACCAGCGATACCGTAACCACCGTCTCTGACGCCGCACCCAAGCTCACGGAGCCTACGCCGCATCTGATTACCGCCACATCCGAGGTTTTGCCCGATCAAGTCAATGCGCTGGCGCGCGCCCGCGCCTTTGCAGAACCGCTGATTGCCGGCGAAGTCATGGAGACCGGTGAAAACACCCTGACCCACGCCGACGCCGTTGCCGCCATCCTCAAGAAAATCGGCGGCTCTGAAACCATGCAGGCGGCCATTTATCTGGTGCATGCCAGCGTGCACCTGAACAAGCCGCAGGAAGTGATTGCCAAGGCGTTTGGCGATAATTTTGCGACCCTGGCGGTCGAGACCATCAAGCTCATCCGCGTGCAGCAGCAGGCGCGAGACGCGGAGCTGAGCAGCCAGCATGTCGATGGCGTGGCCACGCAGACCGAGAACGTGCGCAAGATGCTACTGGGCTTCTCGCGCGATCTGCGCGTGGTGCTGCTGCGCCTGGCGTCGCGCCTGCAGACGCTGCGCTACTACGCGGCCGAGAAGAGCCCGGTCTCGCCCAGCATCGCGCGCGAAGCGCTGTATGTCTTTGCGCCGCTGGCCAACCGCCTGGGCATCTGGCAGATCAAATGGGAGCTCGAAGATCTGGCCTTCCGATTTCTGGAGCCCGATACCTACCGCCAGATTGCGCGTCTGCTCGACGAAAAGCGCGTCGAGCGCGAGGCCTATATGGAGCAGATGCGTGCGCGCCTCGAAGGCGACTTGCGCGCCCACAGCATCAGCGCCTCGGTTCAAGGGCGTCCCAAGCATATCTACAGCATTGTCAAGAAGATGCGCGGCAAGTCGCTGAGCTTTGACCAGCTGTTCGATATCCGTGCCATGCGCGTCATCGTGCCTACGGTCAAGGACTGCTATGCAGCCCTGTCCTGGGTGCATGAGCAGTTCACACCGCTGGAAAAGGAGTTTGACGACTACATCGCCAAACCCAAGCCCAATGGCTATCAGTCGCTGCACACGGTGGTGCGCGATGAAACCGGCCGCACCATAGAGATCCAGATCCGTACCCAGGCCATGCACGACCATGCCGAACACGGTGTGGCCGCGCACTGGGCCTACAAGGAAGCTGGCACCAAGGGCTATGCGGGCGTGTCAGCGTCCAGCGAATATGACGCCAAGATCGCCGTGCTGCGCCAGTTGCTGGCCTGGGGCAGCGATCTGACGGGTTCGGCCCAGCGTGGTCTGTTCGAAGATCGCATCTATGTGCTGACTCCCGATGCGGCCGTGATCGAGCTGCCGCAAGGAGCCACGCCGGTGGACTTTGCCTACTCGGTGCACACCAGTCTGGGTCATCGTTGCCGCGGCGCGCGTGTGGACGGAGCCATGGTGCCGCTGAACACCGCTCTGGAAAGCGGTCAGACCGTGGAGATCAACACGGCCAAGGAAGACCGGCCTTCCCGCGACTGGCTCAATGCCGACCTGGGATATCTGGTCAGCAACCGGGCCAAGGCCAAGGTGCGTGCCTGGTTCAATGCCCAGGCCACGCACGAAACCGTGTCGCGCGGTCGGGAGGCGGTTGAGAAGCTGCTGCAGCGCGAGGGCAAGACGGCGATCAAGCTCGAAGAGCTGGCGGCGCAACTGGGCTTCAAGTCTGCCGATGCGTTGTTTGAAGTCGTGGGCAAGGACGAGTATTCACTGCGCAATATCGAAGTAGTGCTGCGTCCCAGTGAAGAAACGCCAGAGGAAGACGCATTCACGCCGGTGCGCAAGGCGCGCGGCCATGACTCTTCGCGCGGCGGGGTGCTGGTGGTGGGCGTCGATTCGCTCATGACGCAGCTGGCCAAATGCTGCAAGCCCGCTCCTCCGGACGAGATCGGCGGCTTTGTGACCCGTGGCAAGGGGGTGAGCGTGCACCGCTGCGATTGCTCCAATTTCCGCGAGATGATGGCCAAGAGCCCCGAGCGTGTCATCGAGGTCGACTGGGGCACACCCAAGCATGTGGACAAGGGTGGGCCGGTTTATCCCGTGGACGTCGCAGTCGAGGCAGCCGATCGTCAAGGTCTGCTGCGCGACATCTCGGACGTGTTTGCACGCGAGAAGACCAATGTCATCGGAGTGCAGACCCAGTCCGTCAAAGGGACGGCGTGGATGACCTTCACGGTGGAAGTGGCAGACTCGGGACGCCTCAACAAGGTACTTGGCATCGTGGCTAGTGTTTCCGGCGTTCGCTCGGCCAGAAGGCGCTGATGTAAGTCCCAATTGCAGCTGGCAGCGCTCGATGACAAGAAAATGTTAGCTCTCAAAAAATGAGTGAAAAACCCGTGCTACAATTGCTTCATCGAACAGAACAACAGGCGCGTAGCTCAGCTGGTTAGAGCACCACCTTGACATGGTGGGGGTCGTTGGTTCGAGTCCAATCGCGCCTACCAAACGTGCAGACGAAACCAGAGTCTGCAACAAAAAGCCCGCTGTAAGCGGGCTTTTTTGTTTCCGGAATACGGAGCAAGTGCAGGAGTATGACCCTGCGGTCGGCACTTTGGAGCACACTTCCCGAGCGACACTTAGAACACGAGGCGCATAGATTGCGCCCGTCCATTGAAAAGAAGGCATGCCGCTAAGCATCTGCACTTGACTGTACGCCAAGCGTCTCAGGGTAGGGCCAGCTTATCCCGACCAGAGCTCAGCAGCAAGACATAATTTGTCTCTACAAGGAGGAGAAATGGCCGCTGCAGACACAAACAACCCTGGTCTTGCCGACTGCACCGTTCTTGGTGCAAACGGCTTCCATTTGCTATCGGCAGCAAGATCAAGCTCAGTTTTGGTAAAAATAATGTTCACTGTATCAATGCAGACCGCACTGCAACCTTCAGCCTTGCCGAACCCGCGGAGCTGAATATTTCCGGTCCAGGCTCCGTCACCACTGGCGGTGGCTTTATTGGCGGAGGCTTCGGTGTTGACGGAGCATTGGAAGGCATGGCTGTAGCCACGGTCCTGAACCTTCTCACGTCAAAGACGAAGGTTCATACCTTTCTCACACTGATTGCCAACTTCGGCGAACTCCATTTGCACTACGCGGGGATGGAGCCTTCAGCACTGCGTATAGCTCTGGCTCCTGTCTACGTGCATCTACGGCGTCTTGACCCGGTTTGGCAAGAATCACGGCTGAAGTTACTTCACGCCCAACAAGCAGCAGGCCGATTGTCTGCAAACGACTTTGCTGCCGCAAAAAGGCGTTTGGAAGTTACTTCCGACTGGAAGGACCCAGTTTGGGAAGCAGAAGAATTGAAGCGACTGCAGCAAACGGCACTGCAGAACGGGCCCGAGGGGCAATGTCCCAATTGTGATTCTGTGATTCTGCTAGCCTCGGAGTCCTGTGCTAGATGTAAGGCCAGCTTTGGTCTTGGCTCTGTATGGAAGGTTCTGCCGGTTTAGCTGCCAGCAAGTTTCGCATGCGAAAAAGTGTGGACCCCAAGTAGGCAACTGCTGTACAGGTACGTGTGAGTAGAGCAAATAAAGCTTGCCGGACCCGAAAAAGCTTGTCGAGCAGAGTACGCCACTCGTTACTTGATTCAGAGCACCAAGACAATCGCTCCTCCAATGATTGTTTTCAGGTGAGCAGCAGCCCTTCGCTAACAGGCCGCCATCGGAGATGCTGGAATTCCGCTATATCGAATCACGATGGGTGCTGCCAAACCCATTGGGACATTCCCAATTTTTAGAGCAGTCCTTGGCGACATCCCAGCAATATAAGAATCAAGCCACAGGTTCGCTCTATAGCAGACTTCCCCTGTCGGTATAAATTTGCCATCCGCTTTACTGATAGTGCAAGCGCTACGCTGCCGTACCAGATGACAGCGATCGTTCCAACCATTGCCACCAACATGATTAGCGTCTCTGTCGATGCCTGAGCAGGTATGGTCCCGGAGAACATCGACGCATAGAACGCCATTGATTTTGGATTTGCCAAGTTCGTGGTTATTCCGGCACGCAGGGCCGCGCTAAAAGTTGTCTTGGTTTTCGATGTATTACCTATCCCGAGGGGCTGCGCTGATCGTATGAGGAGTTGAATGCCGAACCAGATCAGATAGCCGGCCCCCATCAACTTGATGGTCCAGAACATCCACGGCAGCGATGTGACCAGCAGACCTACACCGAATACGGCAGCCGCAGCCCACAGCATGTTGATCAGGGCAATCCCGAAAACCATGGCAATTGCCTCAAACCTCGATGACGAAACTGCTCTGTGCGTTACAGCCACGAAGTTAGGGCCGGGACTGATGACCCCCGCCACACAAACAATGGCGGCGGACATTACGGCGGAAAAGTCGAGCATAAAAAACCTTGCCTGTTGAAAGGGTCTCATGCTGTGGGGTGACGCTTGATATGTCTAATACCCAATAGGGAATGCTACGATAGCCTCAACATATCAGGATGGCATGATCAACTTCCGCCTTGTACGACATTTGTGGCTGTTTCTCGTCGTCGCCGAGGAACTGCATTTCGGCCGCGCTGCCAAGCGGCTGAACATGTCCCAGCCGCCGCTCACGGAGCAAATCCAAATCCTGGAGCAGTCTCTCAAGGTCAAACTGTTTGAGCGCTCGCGACGTGGCACCAGGCTCACGCATGCGGGAGCAGCCATTCTTCCCGCAGTTCGAAAATTTGCCGATCAACTGGAGCGTCTTGAATTCGCAGTTCGCGAAGCGGTAGCAGGACAGCGCAGCATGTTGACCATCGGTGCAATCAGTACCGCCATGGTGGAGGTTTTGCCATCGCTGATCGTAAAAATGAAAGCTACCCATCCCGATGTGACCATCTCAATGCGAGAGATTGACAGCGTGGAAGCGGTTCCACTGCTTCATGCAGGCGATATTGACATTGCATTCGCCAGGCTGGAGGGCGAGCTTGGAAGCGGAATCCAAACCATCCCGCTACGTGAGGACCGCTTGGCCGTGGCCTTGCCAAAAAAACATCCACTGGCGGGAAGAACGCGAATTCCACTGGCTTTGTTGGCGCAAGAGGATTTCGTAATGTTCTACCGACACGTAAGTCCCAGCTATTTCGATAGCCTGGTGTCTGCTTGTCGCAATGCAGGCTTCTCGCCACGCGTTGTTCATGAGGTCAGTTCTGTTGCTTCGCAAATTGCGTTTGTGGGGTGCGGGCAAGGTGTGGCTCTGATTCCCTCTGGGATGAAGAAAGTGGCACATGAGACATGTGTAGTACGTCCTCTGGCTAAAAAGCTGAGTGTCATAACTACGGCGGTCGCATGGAATCAAGCCACAGGCAACCCGTTGGTCGAAGCAGCAATAGCCGCGATAAAGGATTCCTGAGCTACCGAATCTGTGGGAAATGCTAGCGTTCTCAATAGCAGGCACTGGTTGACAGCACAACTTCGTACTCGCCACCGGTGGCCGCCTTTGAGCAATTCAAGCGCTGCGCTGAACACTGCCATGCGGCTATCTCAGGACAAGAGCGGCAAGGAGACCGAGTGGACAGCAATGCTCGGAGTCAACATTTGGATGTCTTGGCTCATCGTGCAGTCGCCCGAGCGAAAAGCGGCGTTCCGCGATTGCAAACAAGGTCTCAGCAGCCAGTACGGCCATTGCCGTCTCGAACAGGCTTGTCCGACCGTGGTTGCAGGCGAGGGAATGCAGGTGGTGTGTGTTTGGCGAGCCTTCAACAGGCTCGCGCTCTTCAAACAGGCGTGCGAAATAGATGACGCTGAAGCGTTTTCCGCCTCGGCCGGCGTGGTCTACAAACTCCTGCAGGTAGTCGAGTGCTTTGGTGCCAGGTTTGGGAATGGCGGAAACAAGTTCAAACGCGAGGTCTTCGGTCGTTTCCGTGTTCTGTTTTGTGCAGTTGTCCAGAACTTGGTGAAGGACATCTGGCCGGCCTTGTACCAATGCAGCAAGCACGCTAGCGACTTGCCGTGCGTCGATGGCCCCGAACGACGAACCATCCAGCTTCAGCAGCCTTGCCGGTCCGTGTTGGTCATTCACCAATGCCTGAATGGCCCCCTCGATTCTTTTAAAGACCCCGTTCTGGGTCAGTCGGCTCAGTTGGGTTATCGCTGCTGGGGTGTCAATCTCCCGTAGTTTGCGAAGAATCACATAGCTCCGGGCCTTGTCGGCCCACTGGTCGACCGTGGCATCAAGCGCATGCGGCGACAGCTTGGTTTCCGAGGCGAAGACGTGCAACGCCGCCAAGTCTTCCATGCTGGTGCTAAACCACGCCGTTGATGCAATCCGCTCGGCAAACTGAGATTGAAGTGTGGCCACGACTGCCTCGTCGTCGAGGGTCTCGTCCTGCGAGACAAGCGCGTTCATCAGCACCATCTCGCTGTGGGACCGAAAAATCTAAGTAGCCGGGAAATTGATTATTAACCATGCGGCACGTTTTATTCGAGGAATGAAAGACTGCAGCTGTACCTGATTTGACGTTTATTTAAAGGTTTTTCTGAAACGCAAAAGCGATCTCCGATTTTAAACAAATGGCGTCGCAGGGCATATGAGCGTCATCAGAAAAATTGACACTTTTTCTAATATTTGTCTGGAAGGACGATGGAATGTCCGCTTTTGCAAAAGCGGTCCAAGTTGCTAACTCTTAGTATTCGTGAGCTTTTGGCATGGTGTACCACCTAATAGATAGCTAGGATTTTTGCCAAAGTCAGTAGTCAAGGAGAATTTCATGGAGGTCGTTAAGAATTTGGCAAGGCCGTCAATCCTTTGCAGTAGGGTCTGGTCTTGGAAATCCTTCTGCGGTCATCTCCAAATTTTCACAGGAACAGATCACCAAATGAGTACGTGTCGGTAGTGAACTGGTCGTGCCTAACTCCGCTTGTAGATGTGTAGTCTGTTTCCACGTTTCAAGCACCTTGATCGCCTTGGCATTCAGGTCAGACAAAAGTTACTGATCAGCGCTTGCGTTGATGGGCAGTTCCTGTAGCGCGGAAATGCTGTTTCAGGCGAATTTTAAAAGCTGAGAGTTATTAAGTATTCACTAGAGAGGGAGCGGGAAGGCCGTGAAAACAAAAACATTCAATGGGGGATGGCGAGAATAAGCCGCTTCAGGATTTTGACACGACTTGCCATTTCATTTCTGGTGATGGTGCTGCTGTTGATGGCGTTGGGTGGCATCACGCTGTTTCTGTCGTCTGCCCAGCGTGAAGTGATGAACGATATCGTTCATCGCTATAACCCGATTACCAAGGCTCTGGGGGTCGTAGCAGAAGGGAGCAGCAACCAGGCCATCGAGTTCCGCAACCTGGCGCTCTTTCCTGCACCGGATATTCAAAAGTCGGCACGCGAGCAAATCGATGTATCTCGCACCGAGGTCACGGGGCAGCTGGAAGCCTTGGCAAAGCTCGTGCAGTCCGAAAAAGGTACGGCCTTGCTGGCGCGCATCCAGCAACTGCGCGAGACCTATTTCAAGCTGAGCAGCGAGTTTCTTGACTTGCACGATAAGGGGCGCATTGACGACGCGCTGGAGGTCCTGGTTAACAAGCAAATCCCGGTTCAGCTGGAATATCAGCGTGTCATTCAGGAACTGCTTGAGTATCAGGCGCAGAACATGGCCAAGGCGAGCCAGAATGCCGAAAGTGCCGTCAATGACTTGCAGCAGGACGTTGTGCTGGCCGCAGCCGTAGCCGTTGCCCTGGCCTTGTTTCTGGCCATTTCCATCATCCGTTCCATCACACGCCCGCTGGCGCAAGCCGTGGCTGTGGCTGATCGCGTGGCTGCAGGTGAT
>NZ_VWWQ01000006.1:0-397089 GCF_011752915.1 Comamonas sp. Tr-654 | reverse complement strand
CCCATCCCGAACAGGACAGTGAAACGACTTTGCGCCGATGATAGTGCGGGTTCCCGTGTGAAAGTAGGTCATCGTCAGGCTCTTACAGTGAAAACCCCGTAGTCGAAAGATTACGGGGTTTTTTATTTGATCAATCGTTATTCTTGATATTGCTTGCGCAGTAGCGGACAGGGAAGGGATGAGCATGCAGCTGCAGGACATGTTGTATTCACAGGGCTTTGGCATTCGCCGTGTCTGCTCCGGCTTGGTGCAGCAAGGCTGGGTGGAGCTATGGAACCCGCAGACCTCTGACTGGGAGAAGGTCCTGGATTCCACCCAGCAGGTGGATCCTGAAGGTCTGCGTTTCAGGGTGCAAGGCGTGGATTGGGAGTATCACGAGCTGGGTTATGTGCTGCTGAACAAGCCTGCAGGCACCGAGTGCTCGCAAAAGCCATCGGCCTATCCCAGCATCTATACCTTGCTGCCGGCTCCGCTGCGCCAACGACCCAACAAAGGGGCGGTGCAAGGCGTTCAGGCGGTGGGGCGTCTGGATCAGGATACGACCGGCATGTTGCTGCTCAGCGACGATGGCCAGTTCATCCACCGCATGTCGTCGCCCAAAAAGCATGTCTCCAAGGTTTACCGGGTGACTTGCAAGCACCCGGTGGATGCCAAGCAGATACAGCGGCTGCTGGATGGTGTCGTGCTCGATGATGATCCCAAGCCCGTCAAGGCAGCGGCCTGCGAGCAGGTGGACAGCCATGTGCTGGATCTGACGCTGACCGAGGGCAAGTATCACCAGGTCAAGCGCATGATTGCGGCCGTGAGCAATCGGGTCGAAGGTCTGCATCGCAGGCGAATCGGCGGCCTGGAGCTGCCCGCAGAGCTGGAGCCAGGCCAATGGCGCTGGCTGACGGCGGATGAGCTGGAATTGTTCAAGCCGGGCAAGTAAGGCAGAGAACCATAAAAAAGCCTGCTGGCTTGCGCCAGCAGGCTTTTTGATTGGCGACACGTGAAATCAGTGTCGCTGCGCAGGGAGCATGGATGTCTGCTGGAGCTTGCCCGAGGCTTGCAGCGCAGCGCCGGGCAGGAATTCGATGCCGGTGCGGCGCACCAGCTCCGCGTAGCTGATGGGCTCGGTGACGCGGGCCGCATCATCATTGGCCTGCCAGTGCGCCCAGGCACGCTGGCTCTGAGCGTCATAGACCAGCTTGTAGAGAAAGCTGGGCACACGCACCTGGTTGTGGCCGACGGAGGCGGCGCCGGCCCCGGCGTCAAAGACCGGGCCGGTGATGATGTAGACATCGCCCTGGGCCCGTTTTGCATAGCTGCGCGTGTCTTTTTCGATGCGGGCCCAGGGGCCGCTGTTCTGCTTGATGGACTGGGGCACCATATTGGCCAGCGAGAAGCTCTGAGCCATCGCCTGTGCGGTCGGCATGTCACCAGCGGGGGCCATGTGGCCGCGTGAGTAGCCGGAGCGCTTGTAGTCGTCCAGCTCGGCGCGTTCATCGCGGGGCAGGCGGGCGTCGCTGTAGAACTTGTTGGTGCGCTTTTCGTCGGCATCGGCGACCAGGGCCTTGTTCAGACGTTGAGCGACGAAGACGGGAGTCTTGCTCTGGCCGCTGTGCAGCACGGCAAACGCGTCATAGCACAGCGCACGCAGCTTGGGCTGCTCGCTGAGCACGGGTGCTTTGCCATTGGCAAAGAACTGCGGGCATTGCTCAAAGCCCTGGGTGCTGCGCGTGGGATTCTTGACCTGGATGAGCGACGAGGGGCTGACCGCTGCCGAGGGCGCAGGCATCCGGGCGGAGCATGCCGCGCTGCTGATGGCCAGCATTGCGATGCCGGCATGGCGCAGCCATCGGGAGGGTCGTGAGGAGAAAGAGGAAAGCGGTGCTGAGAAAGAGGAAGACATGCGCGAAGAAGGCCGAGGGAGATGAAAAGAGTGGCAGCAGCCCAGGCGCAAGAGCGAGTCCGGCGGTCATCGAGGAGTATTGATTGCTACTTGAATAAGAGCTACTTGCGCAAGCTTTGAAAGCTTTTCAAGGTAAAAGTTTCCTGAAAAGCTTTTTAATAAAGCGCTAAGTGCTCATATTTTATGAGTGGCTTTGCCACAGCCCTGCCCCGATTCAGGTCGCCAAGCTGCGTATCCCCGAGGGCATTCCATGCATGAGCAGGATCTGCAATGCGGCTTGAGTTTGCAGATGCAGCTGCTTGAGCGCCTCATCTTTCTGGGGCGGCAAAATGTACTGCCCCTGTGCGTTCCTGGCATAGGGCTTGCCCAGAATGTCGGCCATATCGATCTGGTAGTAGCTGCGGTCGCCATATGGCCGCTTGCCGTCGATATAGGGCAGGGGCCAGATTGCCTGGCCGTCTTCCTCCTCGGCCAAAACATAAGGCAGGTCATCGGTACCGACCTCTCGCCACAGGGCGGCATGCAGCAGCGTCAAGTGTTCGGGACGAAAGTCGAAGCTGCTGTCTGGCACCTGACCTGAGAAGTCGGGCGGCAAGGCATAGCGACCCGGCGCCAAGGAGGCGTTTGCCACAAACTCCGGCAACCAAAGGCAGACCTCGGCCAGGAGCCGGGTGGCCAGAGCAGGGTCGTGACTGCGCAGTACCTGCTGGGCGGTTTCGAGGGTGGACAGATCGCCGCCAAAGGGCTGCACTGGATCGAAGCCGGGTGCCCCCGACTCTATGGGCATCCACTGAACCCGCAGCAGGCGTATCAACTGCAGATGCTGGGCGCTCAGTGGCGGCAGCGCCTGGCTGAAGACGGTCTGGATCACGGATCGACGCTCGGTACTGCCCGGACGCTTGCGCAGCCAGGACCAGCTCAAGGCGCCGGTTGTCGCAACTGCCAGGGTGGAGAGTGTGGAGATCAGCAGCCTGCGCTTCATGGGCGAAGGCTTTCAGTCATCGATGGAAGCGCTCCAACGGTCACCCCAGCCGCTGCTGCGTTGCACGCGGTCGATATCCCGGCGGTCACGCTTGGTGGGGCGGCCGGTGTGCTGGGCCGCCAGTGTCGCTGCAGGCTCGGGGGCCAGACGGCGCTGCTCGGCCAGCTGTTCTCGCAGGGCAATGCTTTGCGCTGTTTCCTCATACAGCTGTTGGGCCACGGGTGCCGGGCCGCGCATGCCGCTCAGCCCGCGCACTATGACTTCCCTGGGAATATTGCCCTGGCGCAGGTGGATGTGGTCGCCCGGACGGATTTCACGCGAGGCCTTGGCATTGGCGTTGTTGACCGTGACCCGGCCTTTGCCAATTTCCTCCACAGCCAGGCTGCGGGTCTTGTAGAACCGCGCGCACCACAGCCATTTGTCCAGACGCATGGATTCAGTTTCACTCATGTCGGTATTTTGCGGCGTGAAGGGATGGCGATTCAAGTCAGTGCAGTATCCATGTCCTGGGCATCGCCATTGTGCAGGGGCAGCTGAATCAGCGCCTGCAGGCCACGCACGCGGCCGAGTCCGTCATGCAGATTGCGCAGCTCGATCTGGCCGCCCAGGGTTTGAACGATCTCCTGGCAGATGGCCAGGCCCAGGCCCGAGCCGCTGCGCGCGTTGCCCGCCGAAAAAGGCTGGAACAGTCGCTGGGCCAGTTCATCGTCGATGCCGCTGCCGCTGTCTTCGATACTCAGCTGCGCCATGCCGCCGTACGCGCGCACATCGACCTGCAGACTCCCGTGCCTGGGTGTGTGGCGTATGGCGTTGTGCAGCAGGTTGCGGGTTAGCTCGCGCAGCATCCATTCATGGGCGGCCACGCAGCAGGCCTGGGTTTCGATACCGAAGTCCATGTCGTGATCGGCAATCAGCGGGGATAGCTCCAGCGCCACGTCGCGCACGATATCGTCGAGCTGGGCGAGCATGGTGCTGCTCTGGTTGCTGTCTTCCTGGCGTAGCTGTTCGACCTTGGCCAGGGCCAGCATCTGGTTGGCGACGCGGGTGGCGCGGTCCACCGTGTCGTCGATCTCGGCAAAGGCCTGAGCCGGAGGAATATCGCCGCGCTTGGCCGACTGCACCTGAACCTTGAGTACCGCCAGCGGCGTGCGCAACTGGTGCGAGGCGTCGCGCACAAAGCGCTTCTGGTTGCTCAGCAAGCCTTGCAGGCGCTGCATGGTCTGGTTGGTAGCCTCCAGCAGGGGCTGGACTTCGCGCGGCATCTCGGGTGCAGCCAGCGGACTCAGATCTCCCTGGGCACGGCCCTGCAGATCCTGGCTGAGCTGGCGTATGGGCTGAGTGGCGCGCTGCACCACGATGATGACGATCAGAGCGACGACCATCACCAGCAGGGCCTGACGAATCAGAGTGTCACGCAGAATCTGCAAGGCCAGGGATTCGCGCAGCTCCAGGGTTTCGGCGACCTGGATCACGGCCATGCCGCGTCCGTCGGCACTGGCAACCGGCTGCAGCAGCACGGCCACGCGCACGGGGTGGCCGCGAAACTCGTCGTCATAGAAGTCCACCAGCGCCGCATAAGGGGGGCGCTGCGGAATCCTGCCGTTCCAGACAGGCAGCTCCGCAAAGCCCGAAATCAGCTGTCCGTCCAGCGTGGAGACGCGGTAGAACATGCGGCTCTGGTTGTCGGCCTCGAAGATTTCCAGCGCCGAATAGGGGACGATGGCGCGCAGCTGTGCGTGCTCGTCGTATCCGGTAACGCCGATCTGTTCGCTGATGCTCTTGGCCGAGGCCAGCAGGGTTCTGTCATAAGCCGTGTGCAGCGATGCCAGCGTCTGCTGATAGAGGCTCCAGGCATTGAGGGCAATCAGCAGTAGTACGGGCAGCAGGATGCCGGTGAGCAGCAGGCGCCGCAGCGACCAGGCTGTCTTCGGTCGCGTCCTTGCCGGGCGGGCTGTCATGCCGACGCCTCGGCCTTGACCAGATAGCCCAGGCCGCGCAGGGTGACCAGTTGAACGCCGGTGCCGCCCAGCTTTTTGCGCAGGCGGTAGGCCACGACTTCCACAGCCTCGTATTGCACATCGACCTCGCCGGGGAAGACCAGGCTGAACAGCCGCTCCTTGGTGACCGCATGGCCGGGGCGCGCCAGCAGTGCATGCATCATGGACAGCTCGCGCGGGGTCAGCTCCAGGACCTTGTCGTCGAGATAGATCGCGCCGCTTTCCTTCTCATAACGCAATGCGCCCAGGACGACGGCCTCGGAACCTGCTCGGGGTGTGAAGCTGTCCTGGCTGCGACGCAGCAGGGCGCGCAGGCGTGCTTCAAGCTCGTCGAGGTCAAAGGGCTTGGCCAGATAGTCGTCGGCACCGGCATTGAGGCCCATGACGCGGTCGCCCACGGTACCGCGCGCGGTCAGGATCAGGACCGGTGTGCGCAGGCCCAGGGCGCGGGCGCGCTCCAGCACCTGCAGGCCGTCGAGGCCGGGCAGGCTCAGGTCCAGCACCACGGCATCGGGTTCGCGGGTCTGCCAGTGGGCCAGGGCGCTGGGGCCGTCGGCCGCCACATCCACATTCAGGCCGCGACGCATCAGGGTGCGCTGCAGCGTGGTGCGCATGGCGGAGTCATCTTCAACAAGCAGTAATTGCATGTTGCCGAACATAGCACCGAGCTGCGAATGCGCAGACAAGTCGTGAAACTACCAGGGCTGCTTAAGGGATAGCCCTAGGTGATTGGACAGCTGTTTGACAGGCAGGCTGTCCATGATTGCACCCACTAACTACATAAGGAGTACATCATGCGTCGTGATACGTTTCTGAAGTCTCTGGCAGCCCTGGCGGCGGCCGGTGCTTTGCCCCTGTCGGCCCAGGCCGCGGCAGCCATCAAGATGATGCTGCCCGCCAACCCGGGTGGCGGCTGGGACACGACAGGCCGTGCCCTGGGCAAGGCCTTGCAGGACGCAGGTGTGGCTTCTTCCGTCACTTATGACAACAAGGGCGGTGCTGCCGGTGCCATCGGCCTGGCTCAGTTCGTCAACGGCAGCAAGGGTGATCCCAATGCCATGATGGTCATGGGCGCCGTGATGCTGGGCGGCATCATTACCGGCAAGCCTCCCGTCAACCTGAGCCAGGCCACGCCTTTGGCGCGCCTGACCAGCGAATACAACGTGTTTGTGCTGCCCGCCAACTCGCCGTTCAAGAACATGGCGGAAGTGGTGGCCCAGCTCAAGAAGGATCCCGGCTCCGTCAAGTGGGGTGGTGGTTCGCGCGGTTCCACCGAGCACATTGCTGCGGCCATGATCGCCCGTGAAGTGGGCGTGGACCCTGCCAAGATCAACTATGTGGCTTTCCGTGGGGGCGGCGAGGCCATCTCCGCCATCCTGGGCGGCAACGTCACCGTGGGCGGCAGCGGCTTCAGCGAGTTTGCCGAATACATCGCGACCGGCAAGATGAAGCCCATCGGCGTGACCTCGGCCCAGCGCCTTAAGGGTGCAGCGTCCAGCGTTCCCACGCTCAAGGAGCAGGGCATCAACGTGGAAATCGGCAACTGGCGCGGTGTGTATGGTGCTCCCGGCATCTCCAAGGCCCAGCGCGACGAGCTGGTCGCCCAGATCGAAAAGGCCACCAAGAGCAAGGCCTGGGCCGAAGCGCTGCAGAAGAACGACTGGACGCCTGCCTGGCTGGGCGGCGATGCCTTCGGCAAGTTTGTGGATGACGAGTTCGCCAGCCTGCGCGCCACCATGGCCAAGTCCGGCATGATCTGATGATCACCTGGCCGCTGCGTTCTGCAGCGGCCTCTGGAGCGTGAACACGCTCCGAGGACATGGCACAGGGCTGGTGACTTCAGCCCTGATCGCGTTGTGTCCTGCTGTTTCTCCCCCGCACTGATTGATGGCCTGCTCCTGATGGCGCAAGCCAGGGTTTGTGCAACCCCATGATGCCGTAGGAGCTGCCGCAAGGCGGCTCCGGCGGGTTCCGAAAACCACTGAAATCAAACGCATTCATCATGTCTGATTCCTTCCAAGATCTGGCCCGGGCAGCGGAGGCCGCACAGGTTTCGGCCTATGCAGACCCCGACGAGCCGCAGAGCCCCAACGTACCGTCCAAGAGAGCGCAAACCATTGTCGGTGCGGGCGTGCTGCTGGTCGCTGCGGGACTGGCCTTTGGCGCACTGCAAATTCCTTCGGACTCCGGCTATGGCGGCGTCGGCCCCAATTTCCTGCCCTGGGTCTGTGCAGTGGTGCTGGGTATCTGCGGTGCCTTGCTGATCTGGGAAGCACGCAGCGGTGGTTTTCGCCATGCGGCCGACCCGGGCGGCCAGCCCAAGGCCGACATCCTGCCCTTTGCTTGGGTCTCGGCAGGTCTGCTGGTGAACGCGGCCTTGATCAGTACCCTGGGCTTTATTTTCAGCTGCACCATCTGCTATGTGCTGGCCGTGCAGGGCTTGCGCCGCGCTTCGCATCAGTCGCAGGCGTCCGCACCAAGCACTTGGGTCAAGGATGTGATCACGGGGCTGCTGATTGCGGCACCGGTGTTCTGGATGTTTACCCAGTTCCTGGCCATCAATCTGCCTGGTCTGACTGAAACGGGGTGGCTGTAATGGATATTTTCAATGCTTTGATGGCTGGCTTTGCCACGGCCATCACGCCTGCCAATCTGCTGTGGGCTCTGGTGGGCTGTGCCCTGGGTACGGCTGTGGGCGTGCTGCCCGGTATCGGCCCGGCCGTGGCCGTGGCCATGCTGCTGCCCATCACCGCCAAGGTGGATGTGACGGCATCCATGATCTTTTTCGCCGGCATCTACTACGGTGCCATGTACGGTGGCTCGACCACCTCGATTCTGCTGAACACGCCCGGCGAGACGGCATCCATGGTCACGGCCATGGAAGGCAACAAGATGGCCAAGAGCGGCCGAGCCGGGGCGGCGCTGGCAACCGCTGCGATCGGCTCGTTTTTCGCGGGTACCTTTGCCACCGTGGTGGTGACCCTGTTCGCTCCCTATGTGGCTGACTTCGCCGTGAAACTGGGCCCGCCCGAGTACTTCATGCTCATGGTGCTGGCCTTCACCACCGTGAGTGCCGTGCTGGGCCAGAGCACGCTGCGCGGCATGACGGCGCTGTTTGTAGGTCTGGCTGCGGGTTGCATCGGCATGGACCAGATCTCCGGTGCGGCGCGCTATACCGGCGGCAAGATGGAGCTGCTGGACGGCATCGATATCGTGCTGGTGGCCGTGGGTCTGTTTGCCGTGGCTGAAGTGCTGTATGCCGCCATGTATGAAGGCAAGGTCGAGGAATCCCAGAACAAGCTGACGCGTGTGCACATGACCAAGCGCGACTGGAAGCGTTCCTGGCCCGCCTGGATGCGCGGCACGCTGCTGGGCACACCGTTCGGCTGCATTCCTGCCGGCGGTACCGAGATTCCGACCTTCCTGAGCTATGCGACCGAAAAGAAGCTGGCCAAGGGCGAAGACAAGGCCGAGTTCGGCAGCAGGGGCGCCATCGAAGGCGTGGCCGGTCCGGAAGCCGCCAACAATGCGACCGTGACTGCGGCACTGATTCCGCTGCTGACCCTGGGTATTCCCACCAGCAACACCACGGCCGTGCTGCTGGGCGCTTTCCAGAACTACGGCATCAACCCCGGCCCCCAGCTGTTTACTAGCTCGGCGGCGCTGGTCTGGGCGCTGATTGCCTCGCTGTACATCGGCAACGTGATGCTGCTGGTGCTGAACCTGCCCATGGTGGGCCTGTGGGTCAAGCTTTTGAAGATTCCACGTCCCCAGTTGTATGCCGGCATTCTGATCTTCGCAACCGTCGGTGCCTACGGCATGCGTCAGAGCGCCTTCGATCTGTTCCTGCTCTACGGCATCGGCGTGCTGGGCGTGATCATGCGCCGCTTCGACTTCCCCACCGCACCTGTGGTGGTGGGCATGATCCTCGGCCCCCTGGCCGAAGCCCAGATGCGCAACGCCGTCTCGATCGGCGAGGGCAGCTGGTGGATCTTCCTGCAACGTCCCATGTCGCTGACGCTGATCATCATCGTGCTGGCCGTGCTGATCATTCCCCGCGTGCTCAAGCGCTTGTCGCAGGCCAAGCATGCCCGGGAGGCAAGCACCGCCTGAGTCCGGTTTCCTAGCCTGCTGCGGGTGCTTCACGCATGGAGCCCGTTGCATTCACATCCCCTGTCCGGTGAGCCGGACAGGGGATTTTTTTATGGAGGCAGGCTCGGTCCATAAGCGTGGATGCGTTGTCCGCTCAGGCATGGGCGGCGCACAGGAGAGCGGCTACAGGTCTGTGCTGATGGTTGGGCTTCAATGTCGCCCTACCATGACGCGATGGAAATGAGCCAACTGCTACCCCACGATTTCGCTTGCGAGCTACCCGAAGATGCCGACGGCATCTATGCCCTGGCGGCACGGTCCATGTTTCAGCTGTTCTCTTCAATGAGCCAGGGCATGTTTCTGGTCGACAGGAGCGGGCGCATCGTCTGGGTCAACAAAGGCTACGAGCGTTTTTTGCCGCGCCTGGGCGTGGCCGGTGTGGGCGACTTTCTCGGGCATATGGTGGAGGAGGTCATCCCCAACACCCAGATGCGGGGCGTGCTGGAGACCGGCAAGCCGGTCCTGATCGATCTGCTGACCAATAGCGCCGGAACCTTTGTCGTCAGCCGCCTGCCGCTGCATGACGATGAGGGAAGCGTGATCGGTGCCATCGGCATTGTGCTGTTCGACCAGCCCGAGACGACCTTGCAGCCGCTGATCAGCAAGTTCGCGATGCTGCAGCGCGATCTCGATGAGGCGAGGCGCGAGCTGGCTGCCCAGCGCAGCCGCAGCTTGCAGGCGTCCGTACAAGGGTCGCGCCGCAGCAAATACAGCTTTGCCAGTTTTGTGGGCAGCAGCCCGGCTGCGGTCGAGGTCAAGCGCCAGGCGCGGCGGGCGGCCCAGTCCATGAGCCCGGTGCTGTTGCTGGGCGAGACCGGTACCGGCAAGGAGGTGCTGGCCCATGCCATCCATGCCGCATCGGCGCGGTCTGCCGGTCCTTTTGTGAGCGTTAATATCGCGGCCATTCCCGAGACGCTGCTGGAGGCCGAGTTCTTCGGTGTGGCACCGGGCGCATTTACCGGAGCCGATCGCAAGACACGTGACGGCAAGTTCAAGCTCGCCGATGGCGGCACCCTGTTTCTCGACGAAATCGGCGACATGCCCGCCAGCCTGCAGGCCAAGCTGCTGCGGGCCTTGCAGGAAGGCGAGATCGAGCCGCTGGGCTCCAACCAGATCGTGCATTTCGATGTGCGCGTGGTGGCCGCCACTTCTCGCGATCTGCTGCAGATGGTGCGCGACGGGCGCTTCCGCGAAGACCTGTTCTACCGGCTGCATGTGCTGCCCGTACGCGTGCCGCCGCTGCGCGAGCGCAGCAGCGATATCCCGGCCCTGGTGGAAATGCTCTGCGAGGACCTGGCGCTGCGCAACGACATGGTTCCGCCGGAGCTGGGCAAGGGCGCACTGGAACTGCTGATCGCACAGGTCTGGCGCGGCAATACTCGGGAGCTGCGCAATGTGCTGGAGCAGGCAGCCATGCGCTGCGATGACTCGCACATTGATGCCGGCCTGCTGGCGCAGGTGCTGCGCTCATCCGGGGTCGAGCCTCAGGCGCCGCATCGGCAGCCCCTGACTCAGGAGACCATGGCGGCAATCCCCGCGACGAGCGATCTGCTCAAGCCGCTGGCCGAGCAAATGGCCGATCTCGAAACCCGCGCCATACGGGCCGCGATGCAGGCCCATGGTGGCAACAAGCTGGCGGTGGCAAGGACGCTCGGCATATCGCGCGCCAAGCTGTACGACCGGCTCGAGAAGCTGAATTTCTGAGTCATGCTAGGGATTGCCCTTGGTGGATAGGACTTGGTTTGTTTTTATAGTTATAAAAAATATCTAATTTGAGTCCGGAGACAGCATGGCATTGGTACAGGGGCAGGAAATGTGGAGGCCCACCCAGCAGCAGCAGGAGCAAAGCGGCCTGTGGCATTACATGAACTGGCTGCGCGACAGCCGTGGCCGTGATTTCTCCAACTATGACGCGCTGTGGCAATGGTCGGCAACCGATATCGAAGGCTTCTGGCGCTCCATCTGGGACTACTTCGACATTCAGGCCGATGGCGACCCGACGCAGGTGCTGGCAAGCCGCAAGATGCCAGGTGCCGAGTGGTTCCCAGACACCCGGCTCAACTACGCAGAGCACATCTTCCGCCAGGTCAGCGATCAGCGTCCGGCCATCATTGCGCGTTGCGAGGACCAAGCTCCGGTCGAAGTCTCCTGGCAGCAGTTGCAGCGCGATGTGGGCGCCCTGGCGGCAAGCCTGCGCGGTTTGGGCATAGGGCGTGGCGACCGCGTGGTGGCCTATCTGCCCAATGTGCTGCAGACTGTGGTGGCCTTTTTGGCCTGCGCCAGCATTGGCGCCATCTGGTCCAGCTGCGCGCCGGAGATGGGTGTTTCCGTGGTGCTGGACCGCTTCCAGCAGATTGCGCCCAAGCTGATTTTTGCGACCGACAGCTACACCTATGCCGGCAGGCAGTTCGATCGTCGTGAAGTGCTGGACGAGGTACTCCAGGGCCTGCCCGACATCGCCCGGGTGATTCATGTGCCGGGGCCCCTGTTCGGCAGCGATGCCGAGCATGCTGCCGTGCCCTGGCGTGAGTGCATGAGCTGGGACGAGGCAACGCGCCATGCAGCGCCGCTGCAGTTCGAGCGCCTGCCGTTCTCCCATCCGCTATGGGTGGTGTACTCCTCGGGAACCACCGGCCTGCCCAAGGCCATGGTGCACAGCCATGGCGGCATCGTGCTCACTCACCTCAAGACCAATCGCCTGCAGCACGATGTCTTGCCCGGAGATCGCTTCATGTTCCTGGGCAGCACGGGCTGGATTGTCTGGAATCTGATGATAGGCAGCCTGCTGGCTGGCGCGACCGTGGTCCTGTCCGACGGCAACCCGACGGCGCCCCATGATGATGCGCTCTGGGACTTCATCGACCAATACCAGGTCAGCATCTTCGGTTGCGGCGCGGCCTTCCTCATCAAGAGCATGAAGGATGGTGTCTCGCCGAAGAAGGGACGCCAGTTCGAGAAACTGCGTGCCATCAACTCCACGGGCTCGCCGCTGCCTCTCGATGCCTACGCCTGGGTCTACGAGAACGTCAAAAGTGATCTGTGGCTGGCTTCGATCAGTGGCGGCACGGATATCGCCTCGGGCTTTGTGGCCTGCTCTCCCATACTGCCCGTCAATGCGGGCGAGATTCAGTGCCGCGAACTCGGCGTGGCCGCCCATGCCTTCAACGAACAGGGCCAGAAGGTGGTTGCCGAAGTCGGCGAGCTGGTGATTACCGAGCCCATGCCCTCCATGCCCGTTTTCTTCTGGAACGACGAGAGCGGGGCGCGCTACCACGACAGCTATTTCGATGTGTTTGCCGGCTACTGGCGCCATGGCGACTGGATCGAGTTCAGCGAGCGCGGCACGGCCGTGATCTACGGGCGCTCGGACAGCACCATCAACCGCTTCGGCATACGCATGGGCACGGCAGAGATCTACCGTGTCGTCGAGGAGCTCGACGCCGTCAAGGACAGCCTGGTGGTCGACCTCGAATATCTGGGCCGACCTTCCTTCATGCCGCTGTTCGTGACTCTGGCCGAAGGCCAGGCATTGACGGGCGAGCTGACCGCTCAGATCAAGAACGTCATCAAGACCAAGGCGTCGGCACGCCATGTGCCCAATGTGGTGGTGCAAGTGGCCGAGATTCCGCGCACCCTCACCGGCAAGAAGATGGAGGTGCCTGTGCGCAAGCTGCTGCTGGGCGCAGACGCCGCCAAGGTGGCCAGCCCCGATGCCATGGCCAATCCATCGAGCATTGATTTCTTCATTCAATTTCGAGAGCATGTGCCGCAGGCGTGACAAGCGCTTGAGGCTGATTTGACTCAATACCCAAAGCAGACCCACCCATGAATCATCAAGATCTGATCGCCATCGACTTCCACACCCATGCGGAAGTCAGCTGCCGCAATCCCTTTGACAGCTATGGCGAGGAGTACGACCGCGCGGCCGACAAATATTTCGGCAGTTCGCTGCGCCCGACGATCGCCGAAACCATTGCCTATTACCGCGAGCGCAAGATCGGTCTGGTGATGTTCACGGTGGACAGCGAGGCGCAACTGGGCCGTCGCCGCATCCCCAACGAAGAGATTGCCGATGCTGCGCGCGAGAACAGCGACATGATGGTGGCGTTCGCCAGCATCGACCCGCACAAGGGCAAGATGGGAGCACGCGAGGCCGAGCGCCTGATCACCGAATGCGGCGTCAAGGGTTTCAAGTTCCACCCCACGGTGCAGGGCTTTCATCCCTACGACCGCATGGCCTGGCCCATCTACGAGGTCATCAACCACTACAAGCTGCCTGCCATCTTCCACACCGGCCACAGCGGCATCGGCAGCGGCATGAAGTGCGGCGGCGGTCTGCGCTTGGCCTATAGCAACCCAATGCTGCTGGACGATGTGGCCGTGGACTTCGGCGATATGCAGATCGTCATGGCCCATCCCAGCTTTCCTTGGCAGGACGAGGCGATCTCGGTGGCGCTGCACAAGCCCAATGTCTGGATCGATCTTTCGGGCTGGAGTCCCAAGTATTTCCCCAAGCAACTGGTGCAGTATGCCAACACCTTGCTCAAGGACCGTGTGCTGTTCGGCAGCGACTTCCCGCTGATCACACCGGAGCGCTGGATGAAGGACTTCGAGGTCGCCGGCTTCAAGCCCGAGGTCATGCCTGGCATTCTCAAGGACAACGCCGTGCGACTGCTGGAATTCGACAAGAAGCGCGATGCAGCGTAAAGAACACAAGGATCACTGCGGTGATCCTTTTTTCATGGCGCTTGAACCCCGGCCGAGGCCAAGCCTGAAGTGGTGTATGGAAAACGCGCAGTGTCTTCTTTAAAGACATTTTCTGTCTGATTTTCAGGCAGAAGGGCGCGGGCCATAACAGGGCTCAGAGGAAAACCAGACTGGCACGAAGACTGCTAACTGCACACCATACAAAGACAAGCGGAACCACCGCAAACATCAAGGAGACAAACCATGCACAAGCGCAGCCTGCTGCAGTTCGCGGCCCTGGCCGCCATGGCCGCCCATGTTCCGGGGGCTCTGGCTCAATCCGAAATCCGCATCGCCCATGTCTACAGCAAGACCGGGCCGCTGGAGGCCTACGGCAAGCAGACGCAGGCCGGGCTGCTGATGGGACTGGAATACGCCACGGGCGGCAGCATGACGGTGGCAGGCAAGAAGCTGGTGCTCATCGAAAAGGATGACCAGGGCAAGCCCGACCTGGGCAAGAGCCTGCTGGCTGCCGCCTATTCGGACGACAAGGCCGATCTGGCAGTCGGCCCCAGCGCGTCGGGCGTGGCGCTGGCCATGCTGCCCGTGGCCGAGGAGTACAAGAAGATCCTGATCGTCGAGCCCGCCGTGGCCGACTCCATCACCGGCGACAAGTGGAACAAGTACATCTTCCGTACGGGCCGCAACTCCAGCCAGGATGCGATCAGTAATGCCGTGGCCATCGACAAGCCCGGAGTGACGATTGCGACACTGGCCCAGGACAATGCCTTCGGCCGTGACGGCGTCAAGGCCTTCAAGGAAGCGGTCAAGAAGGGCAAGCTGGCGCACGAGGAATATCTGCCTGCGGCCACCACCGATTTCACGGCCGGCGCCCAGCGCCTGATCGACAGGCTCAAGGATGTCCCGGGCAAGAAGGTGATCTGGATTGTCTGGGCTGGTGCCGGCAATCCCTTCAAGATCGCCGACATGGACCTCAAGCGCTACGGCATCGAGATTGCCACGGGTGGCAACATCCTGCCGGCCATGGCTGCCTACAAGAATCTGCCGGGCATGGAGGGTGCCACCTACTATTACTTCGGCATTCCCAAGAACCCGGTGAACGAAGCCATGGTCTCCATGAGCTACAAGCAGTTCAAGGCCCCGCCGGACTTCTTCACGGCGGGCGGCTTCTCGGCCGCGATGGCCATCGTCACGGCACTCAAGAAGACCGGCGGCGACACCAAGACCAATGCCTTGATCAAGGCCATGGAAGGCATGAGCTTCGATACACCCAAGGGCGTCATGACCTTCCGCAAGGAAGATCACCAGGCCATGCAGAGCATGTACCACTTCAGGATCAAGAACGATCCGGCCATGGCCTGGGGCGTTCCCGAGCTGGTGCGCGAGATCAAGCCTGAGGAAATGAACGTTCCTGTGCGCAACCAGCGCTGATCCGGCCGGGAGATTCTCCCGCGCCCACACGTCCTCTCAATTGATGAACCCTCGGAAACACGAGGGCTGGCATTGCTCATTCCTATTTCAACGATTCACGGAGACAAAGCATGCGAATTCAATCCTGGAGAAGCGGCGTTGCCGCGCTGGCGCTATGGGGTGGCGTGAACCTGGCCGCGGGGGCGGCCGTGCCGCTGGGGCAATACAACATTGCCACCGACCAGATCAGCGTGTCGGGCCTGTCGTCGGGCGGCTTCATGGCCAATCAACTGGGCAATGCCTATTCGGCAAGCTTCATGGGGGTGGGCATCTTCGCGGCCGGCCCGTATATGTGCGCCGGCCTGAACAATTACACGGCCTGCATGTACAACGCCAGCATCAGCAGCGCGCAGCTCAATGCCATGCAGTCCAGCATCGACAGTTACAGCAGCGCTGGCAGCATCGACGCCAAGAGCCGGATCGCGGCACAGAAGATCTATATCTTCACGGGCACCAGCGACTACACGGTGGGCCCCAACCTCACCGATGCGCTGCAGACCCAGTATCTGAACAATGGCGTGCCGCAGGCCAATATCGCCTATGTCAAGCGCTCGGGGGCTGCCCATGTGCTGCCTACCGACTTCGACAGCAGCGGCAACAATGCCTGCAGCAGCAGCGCTTCGCCCTATATCAGCAATTGCGGCTATGACGGCGCCAAGGCCGCTCTCACGCATTTCTATGGTGTGCTCAATCCGCGCAACGATGCGCCGGCCACCGGCAACTACATCGAGTTCAACCAGTCGGCCTATTCCAATGCCAATCCCGGCATGGCCAGCACCGGCTGGCTCTATGTGCCGCAGAGCTGCGCCAGCGGCACGCAGTGCAAGCTGCATGTGGTGCTGCACGGTTGCCAGCAGAGCACGGACAAGATTGGCGACAAGTTCGTCAGGAACACGGGCTTCAGCCGCTGGGCGGATACCAACAACATCATCGTGCTGTACCCGCAGACCCAGGTGGACAACAACAACCGCAACACGAGCAAGAGCGGTTCGCTGGCCAATCCCAATGCTTGCTGGGACTGGATAGGCTGGTATGGCAATAACTTTGCGCAAAAGAGCGGCGTGCAGATGACGGCCATCAAGGCCATGATCGATCGCATCGCCTCCGGCGCGGGCTCCGGCACCGGTGGCGGCAACGGCGGAGGAAACCCGACCCAGCCAGCCCTGGCCGCTCCCACGGGGCTGGGTGCGTCAGCTGCCACCAGCACCAGCATGCAGCTGGACTGGGCTCCAGTGACCAGCGCGGCGGGCTACAACGTTTATCGCAACGGCAACAAGGCCAACGCGCTCACGGTCTATGCCACCAGCTACGTCGATGCGGCGCTGAGCCCTGCCACCAGCTACAGCTGGACGGTGCGGGCCGTGGACGGCAATGGCGCAGAAAGTGCCGACTCTGCTGCGGTGAGCGCTTCGACACTGACCGGCAGCAATCCTGCGGGCACCTGCACCACGGCCAGCAATTACGCCCATGTGCAGGCCAACCGCGCCTATCAGCAAGGTGGCTATGCCTATGCCAACGGCTCGGGCCAGAACATGGGCTTGTGGAATGTGTTCTACACCACCACGCTGAAGCAGACCGGCAGCAACTACTACGTGATCGGAACCTGCCCCTGAGCAGCGACCGCACGCATTCGAGAAGGAAAGATCCGCTTCCATGGGCATTCTGGCAACGCAAGATCTCACCATCCGCTTTGGGGGCCATGTGGCCGTGAACGCGGTGACCTGCTCGTTCGAGCCGGGCACGCTCACGGCCATCGTGGGCCCCAATGGGGCCGGGAAGACCACTTATTTCAACCTGATCTCGGGCCAGCTCAAAGCCAGCTCCGGCACGGTCACCTTGGAGGGCCGCGATCTGAGCGGCCTGCCCGCATCGGCGCGTACGCGCGCCGGGCTGGGCCGGGCCTTTCAGCTCACGAATCTCTTTCCGAATCTGAGCGTGCAGGAGAACGTGCGGCTGGCGGTACAGGCCAGCATGACGGGGGCGCATCGCCGCGGCTTGAACCTCTGGAGCATCTGGAGCGATCACGAGGCGGTCACGCAGCGTGCGCGGCAAATCCTGGAGCGGGTCTCCATGTCCGAGCGGGCCGATACCGTCGTCGCCAGCCTACCGCACGGCGACCAGCGCAAGCTGGAGGTGGCGCTGCTGATGGCGCTGGAGCCGCAGGTCTATATGTTTGACGAGCCCACGGCGGGCATGAGCCATGACGAGGCACCGGTGATTCTGGACCTGATACGCGAACTCAAAAAAGACCGCAGCAAGATCATCCTGCTGGTGGAGCACAAGATGGATGTGGTGCGCGAACTCGCCGATCGCATCATCGTGCTGACCAATGGACAACTGGTGGCCGACGGCAAGCCTGCCGAGGTCATCGCCTCGCCTGTGGTGCAGCAGGCCTATCTCGGCAATGCAGTGAAGGAGGACGCATGAGCCAGGCATCCGCCCCCTTGCTGCAACTGTCCGGCGTCCATACCCATATAGGCGCCTATCACATACTGCATGGCGTGGACCTGATCGTGCCGCAGGGCGAGGTCACCATGCTGTTGGGCCGCAACGGCGCCGGCAAGACCACCACGCTGCGCACCATCATGGGCCTGTGGCAGGCCAGCCAGGGCCGCATCCGGTTTGCGCAGAAGGACATTGCCCAGCTGTCCACGCCGGCCATTGCACGCCTGAATATCGCCTATGTGCCCGAGAACATGGGCATCTTTGCCGATCTCACGGTCAAGGAAAACCTGCTGCTGGCGGCCCGCGCCGCCGCCCATGCAGGCCAGATGGATGCTGCACGGCTGGACTGGATCTACCAGCTGTTCCCGGCCGTGCAGAAGTTCTGGAATGCGCCTGCGGGCAAGCTCAGCGGCGGGCAGAAGCAGATGGTGGCCGTGGCGCGCGCCATTGTGGAGCCGCGCGATCTGCTGATCGTCGACGAGCCCAGCAAGGGCCTGGCTCCCTCCATCATCAACAACATGATCGAGGCCTTTGCCCAGCTCAAGGCCGGCGGCGTGAGCATCTTGCTGGTGGAGCAGAACATCGACTTCGCCAAACGCCTGGGCGACGGCGTGGCCGTGATGGACAACGGCCGTGTCATCCACGCGGGCCGCATGGCCGATCTGGCGGCCGACGTGCAGCTGCAGCAGACGCTGCTGGGGCTGTCCTTATGAAGGGAGTCGCATCGGATATGCCATCCGTCTTTATGTCTCACTCGCAAGCCGCCATGGATCTGGCCGTGTTGGCGGGCAATCGGAGGGAGCCTGCATGAGCTTCAAGGATATGGATTACAAGCCGCTGTTGCTGGTGCCGCTGCTGGCGCTGGTGACGCTGCCGCTGGTGGGCTCGCCCAGTACCTGGCTGACGCTGACGGTTGCAGGCTTGGCCATGGGCATGATCGTCTTCATCATCGCTTCGGGTCTGACGCTGGTGTTTGGCCTCATGGATGTGCTGAACTTCGGGCACGGCGTGTTTATCGCGCTCGGCGCCTTTGTGGCCACCAGCGTGCTCGGCGTCATGGGCGACTGGACCGGCTCGGACCAGCTCTGGCGCAATCTGGCCGCCGTCTTTCCAGCCATGCTGGTGGCGATGCTGGTGGCCGGCGCCGTGGGTCTGGCGTTCGAGCGCTTCATCGTGCGCCCTGTCTATGGTCAGCATCTCAAGCAGATTCTCATCACCATGGGCGGCATGATCATCGGCGAGGAGTTGATCAAGGTCATCTGGGGCCCGCAGCAGATACCGCTGCCCCTGCCCGATGCCATGAAGGGGGCGTGGCTGCTGGGCGATGCGGCCGTGGAGAAGTACCGCGTGTTTGCCGTGCTGGTGGGCGCGCTGGTGTTTGCAGGGCTGGCCTGGACGCTGGCACGCACCAAGCTGGGCCTGCTGATCCGCGCCGGAGTGCAGGATCGAGAGATGGTCGAGGCGCTTGGCTACCGGGTGCGCAGCCTGTTTATCGGCGTGTTTGTGGCCGGCTCGGCCCTGGCCGGACTGGGCGGCGTGATGTGGGGGCTGTACCAGCAGAACGTGATCCCGCAGATGGGCGCCCAGGTCAATGTGCTGATCTTCATCGTCATCATCATCGGCGGGCTGGGCAGCACCGGCGGCGCTCTCATCGGAGCGCTGCTGGTGGGGCTGATGGCCAACTACACGGGCTTTCTCGTGCCCAAGGTGGCGCTGTTTTCCAATATCGCACTGATGGTCGCCATCCTGCTCTGGCGGCCACAGGGTGTCTATCCGGTGGCGAACCGATGAGATGCTCCGCGAGTCGTTTCGCGCCAGCCCCCTCGCTTTGGGGCGGCCCTTGCTTGGTGGCCGCTGGCCGGGTGCATGCCCAGTTCGAGCAATTCGCCACCAAAGAGATGAAAGGTTAGTTGGATGTTGAACCGTTTGCTCTCGGGCGACCTGCCGCGCAGTTGCATCCTGGCGCTGATGCTGCTGGCGATCTTCATCGGCCTTGCCGTGGCACCATTTGCCTTTTCCGGTGTCAAGGCGCTCAATGTGGCGGCCAAGGTGCTGATCTTTGTGGTGCTGGTGGCCAGCTTTGACCTGCTGCTGGGCTATACCGGCATCGTCAGCTTTGCCCACACCATGTTCTTCGGCATAGGCGCCTATGGCGTGGCCATTGCCTCCGGCAAGCTGGGGGCGGGCTGGGGTGCGCTGGCCCTGGGGCTGGGGGCGGCGCTGCTGGTCTCGCTGCTCCTGTCCCTGGCCATCGGCCTGTTCTCGCTGCGTGTGCGTGCCATCTTCTTTGCCATGATCACGCTGGCCGTGGCGGCCGCATTCCAGACCCTGGCTTCGCAGCTGTCCGACTGGACGGGAGGCGAGGACGGCCTGACCTTCAAGATGCCCGAATGGCTGTCGCCCAGCTTCGAGCCGTTCGAGAACGAGATCTTCGGCATCCTCATCGACGGCAGGATCATCAGCTACTACCTGCTGTTTGTGCTGGCGCTGCTGCTGGTGCTGATGCTGCTGCGCATCGTCAATTCGCCCTTCGGCCGCGTGCTGCAGGCGATTCGCGAGAACGAGTTCCGTGCTGAAGCCATTGGCTACCGCGTGGTGATTTATCGCACCACCTCCAGCGTGCTCTCGGCCCTGTTCGCCTGCGTGGCCGGTGCCATGCTGGCGGTCTGGCTGCGCTACAACGGCCCGGACACCACGCTGTCCTTCGAGATCATGATGGACTGCCTGCTCATCGTCGTCATCGGCGGCATGGGCACGATCTATGGTGCGGTGATCGGCTCCGTCATCTTTCTGGTCGCGCAAAGCTATCTGCAGGATTTGCTGAGGCTGGGCAGCGAAGCCGCCGCCAGTCTGCCATGGCTGTCGGCCCTGCTGTCGCCCGACCGCTGGCTGCTATGGCTGGGCCTGCTGTTTGTGCTCTCGGTCTATTACTTTCCCACGGGCGTGGTCGGACGGCTGCGTGCAGCAGCGTCGCACAAGGGTTGATTGCTACTTCTTATTTCATAGCTTGAAGCGCTTTATGCATAAGCGCTGAAGGCTAATTTCATTCAGAATCATGAGCCAGACATCTCCCGCCTTGCCCCTGCCCGCGTCTTGCTATGCCCTTTGCGCGGGCTATGAGATTCATTACCTTGACTGGCAGCCGCAAGGCCCGACCAAGGCCACGGTGATTGCCTGGCATGGCCTGGCACGCACGGGCCGCGACATGGATGCACTGGCGCAGTTTCTCGTGGCGCAAGGCTATCGCGTCATCTGCCCGGATACGCTGGGCCGAGGCCTGAGCCAGTGGAGCCGCAACCCGCGCGAGGAATATCGGCTGCGCTTCTATGCCCGTCTGGCGCGCGAGCTGATGGATGCGCTGGCGCTGCAGCAGGTGCACTGGGTGGGGACTAGCATGGGCGGTGCGATAGGCACGGTCTGCGCATCCGGCCTGTTCGAGCCGGATCTCAGGCAGCGCATTCTCACGCTCACGCTCAACGACAATGCGCCCGAGCTGGCCGAGGCTGCGCTTGCCCGCATCAAGAGCTACGCGGGCCGGCCGCCTGTGTTCGACACCGTCGCCGAGCTGGAAGGCTTTTTCCGCGCGGCCTACAAGCCCTATGGCTGGCTCAGCGATTTCGAGTGGCGCAAGCTGACCGAGACCAGCACGCGCCGTTGCGACGACGGTCGCGTCACCCCGCACTACGACCCGCGCATGATCGAGCAGTTCACCGCGCATGACAACGACTATTTGCTCTGGGATCACTATGACGCGTTGCAACTGCCCGTGCTGTTGCTGCGCGGCGAGGAGTCCGATCTGGTGCTCAAGCCGGTGGCCGAGCAAATGCAGCAGCGCGGCCCCGGTGTCCGAGGTCTGCTGACCTGGCTGGAAGTGCCGGACTGCGGCCATGCACCGGCGCTCAACGTGAGCACGCATTTCGAGGCCGTTCTCTCCCATCTGCACCAGGCTTGAAGCGCAACAACCTCGCAGCCCCGGGGATGTTCGCGTCTCGCTAGCATCGGTGGCTAAGCCCGGTCGGGGTAAGGAGCGTGGGTCATGGGTTTTGTCGTCGATCTGATTCGGGAATACGGCTTCGGCATTGTCTTTCTCAACGTGCTGGTGGAGCAGCTGGGCGCACCCATCCCGGCCTATCCGGTGCTGGTGGTGACCGGAGCGCTGGAGGGCGGCAGCCTGGCGCGCCTGGGCTGGCTCACCGTGATTGCGGTGGCCGCAGCGCTGATGGCCGATGTGCTCTGGTACCACGCAGGCAGGGCCTATGGGCACCGGGTGCTGGGACGTATCTGCCGCATTTCGCTCTCGCCCGATGCCTGCATCCGTCAGACCGAGTCCGTCTATGGTCGCTGGGGCGCCAGGTCTTTGTTGGTGGCCAAGTTTGTGCCGGGCTTTGCCTCCATCGCCAGCGCGCTGGCCGGCGTGGTGGGCACGCCGCTGCGCACCTTTGTGCTGTTCGATACGCTGGGGGCCCTGATCTGGGTGGGCTCGGCAGTGTTTCTGGGCTCGCTGTTCAGCTCCACGGTGCAGGATTTGCTCGATGTGCTGACGGCCCTGGGCAAATGGGGGCTGCTGCTGCTGTGCGTGGCGTTCGCGGTCTTCGTGGCGCGCAAGTGGTGGCAGAGGCAGCGCGTGGTGCGTTCGCTGAAGATGCCGCGCATGTCGGTCGAGGAACTGGCGGGGCTCAACGCCCAGGGCATCACGCCGACGGTGATCGATGTGCGCGAACCCCTGCTCTTCGGTCAGGGCCATATTCCCGGTGCCAGCTCCTGGCTGGCGCATCAGGGCAAGGGCAGAGCGGCCTACGAGCATTTGCTGCCGCGCGAGCGGCATGAGCATGGCCTGGTCGTGTATTGCGACTGCCCCGACGAAATCTCCGCCGCGCGCGTGGCCAGACAATTGCAGCGTGCGGGATTTCACAATGTCCGGCCATTGTCCGGTGGCCTGACGGCCTGGGAGGCGGCCGGCTTCGAGCTGGAAAAGCCCGAGGCCTGAGCAGGCCCCAAAGAAAAACGCCCTGACCATTCCTTGGGCAGGGCGTCGGGTGGGGGGCGGGGCGCTTACTTGCCGGCAGGCATGGAGCAATGCCCGCCCTGTGCGGCCTGGCCGGAGCCGGCGGCAATCAGCGGCGCTTCGAAGCGCAGGTCGATGGCTGGCGATGTATGAAAGTCCCAGGCCAGAAAGACGAGCAGCACGGCCCAGAATACGGTGCGCAAGGTGCTTGGTGAGGTCATGGTTGTTCCTTGCTCAGAAGCCGAAATGGCGGCGGATGCGCAGACCGAAGATGGTGCCTGCAAATGCCAGTGGGACCCAGATCCAGCCGTGGATGGAGCCGGTGGAGATGCCCGAGAGCATGGCGCCCACATTGCAGCCGAAAGCCAGGCGCGAGCTGTAGCCGAGCACCAGACCCGCCACCAGGGCCACGACCCATTGTGTGCCTGTCAGTGCCTTGGCTGCCGCGGGCTTGCCGGCGGCAATCCACAATGCGCCGCCCAGAATTCCGATATTGGTGATGCTGGTCACGTCCAGCAGCACGGTCTCGTGCAGACGCGCGGCATTGCCGGGCTGGCTCCAGAACCAGTTGCTGGCCAGATCGACGGCGCCCGTGGCATTGGCGATCTTGGCGGCCCACAGACCAAATCCGTAGACCACGCCCCAGGGCTGGCCCGCAATGATCAGGTTGAGCGTAGCCAGGATGGCCAGCAGCACGGCACCGACCAGCCATTTGCGCACCAGCAGCGGCTTGGCCGGGCGGTTCAGGGCGGCATTGGCCTTTTTCACATACAGGGCCACGCCTGCCGCGATCGCGGCCAGCGCGACCAGCGTGGCGATCAGCGCTGGAGCCCAGCCCCATTGCGTGACCAGGCCCACGGGGGCGGTATTGCCCAGGTCCAGCCACCAGCCCAGGTGCAGACTGCCCAGAAAGCTGCCGATCGCAAACAAAGGCAGTATGGCGGTGTTCATGGGGATGCCCATGCCCGCCTTGTAGAGGGTGCCGCTGCCGCAACCGTCGGCGATCTGCATGCACAGGCCGAATACAAAGGCACCGACCAGCAGGCTGATGCTGGGTGGGCCCAGAGCAGCCGTCAGCTCCGGGAAATGGCCCAGCAAAGGCATGGCCAGTGCCGCAGCCAGCGCCAGCAGCAGCAACTGGCCAAAGATGCCACTGCCGTCTTTTTCCTCGACCAGCATGCGCCAGCCTGTGGTGAAGCCAAAGCGCTTGCCGGCCAGCACCGCGCCCAGGCCTATGCCCACGGCAAACAGCGCCGCCTGACGCACCGAGACCGACCACAGCAGCCAGCCAAAGAAAACGGCCAGCAAGGCCGTTATGGGAAGTCGTTTCATGTGTTTTGATGGAATTGATGGGTAAGGACTGCGACGCACTTTCCGCAAAGGGCATGCACCCAGATCAGAGACAACGAGCAAAGGCTGCCCTGCAGCGAAGTTGTTGTCCCCTTGGGGGCGCCCGGCTTGGGGAAGGCGCGAAGCGACTCAGGGGAGTCATTTAAAAGTTTTTTCCCACCATTTTTGGGCGTCATAGGCCAATGACTGGGCGCGGCCCGGCTGGTTGGCCATGCGCGGCGCGTCCTTGGATTGTGTCCAGTCCACCATGGAGCCCGCATACAGCTTCACATTGGGCAGGCCTGCCATTTCGGAGAGGCCGAACCAGTCGGTGGCTGCCCAGTGACCGGTGTTGCAGAAGGCGACCATGTCCTGGCCTTGCGGGCGCTGGACCTTGGCAGCGATTTCCCTGGCTTTGGCTGCATCCACGAACCGTGAGGTACCGGGCACAAACCATTGATTGAAATCCAGTTGCTGGGCGCCGGGCAAGGTGCCTGAGAGCTTGGCAGCGGGTGCGCGGGTCTTGCCCAGATAGAAGGCGTCGGGGCGCGAGTCCACCAGGGCCGCATTGGAGAGGTCGATATGCTTGCCCACGTCCTGCTGGGTGGCCAGCCAGTTGGCGTCAAAAGTCGGAGCGTAGCTGCTGGGAGCAATCTGCACCTGGGTCTTGTCCAGGGGCTTGCCTGCACCCTCCCAGGCCTTCATGCCGCCGTTGACGATGGACAGCTCCTTGAGGCCAAGGCTCTTGAGCGTCCAGTACACACGCGCTGCGGCACCGAAGTCCGTGGCATCGGCACCGCTGGAGATCACGATGGCATGCGTGTCTGGCGTCAGGCCCAGGGACTGGACCAGCGCCACCAGCTTGGCCTGGTCGGGCAGCTCGCCGGGATTGGTGGCTGGGCCGCGCCATTTGCCGTAGGGGGCGTTGGCAGCCTGGGCGATATGGCCGGCCTCGAAGGCTTTGGGGTCGCGGATATCGATGAGGCGCACATCGGCCTGCTGCAGCAGTGGCTGAAGCTGTTCGGGGTTGAGCAGGGGTTGGGCCGCGAGTGCCCAACTGCTGGAGCCCAGGCTCAAGCCCAGACCCAGTGCATAGCGTGTCAGAGAGTTTTTCATGGCAGGAGTCGGCAAAGCCGATTCGTCAGGGGCATGGCTATGCCCAGGGCCTCTATTGTCCGGCCTTGCCGCGACAGGGCCAACCAAGAAAAACTTGTCTGCTTATTGCCTGGGGTCATGAACCGGCGTGCAAACAGCGTAGCTTTTGATAAATGTGATTGAAAGTGGCTGAGTCACTTTGTGAGTAATCGATTGCTGCTATTACTCTTGAGCAATCATGCGCTTTGCCCGGATGGAAACAGCTCCTGCACTGCCCGCCGGATACCTCCATAGCCCGTACAGCGACATAGGTTTCCGCGCATCTGGGCCTCGGCCTCGGCGGCTGTGGGGCGGGGCTGCTGCTGGTGCAGCCAGCTCATGCTCATGACCATGCCGGAGGTGCAATAGCCGCATTGCACGCCGCCGCAGCGCGCCAGCGCGTCGCGCACGGGTTCGCTGGCGCTGTCCTGTGCCACGGACTCGATGGTGCGCACGGTCTTGCCCTGGATCTGATAGGCCATCAGCAGGCAGGCATTCGCGGGCTCGCCGTCGAGCCAGACCATGCAGGCGCCACAGCGTCCCACTTCGCAGCCGGGTTTGGCCCCGGTGAGGTACCAGTGCTCGCGCAGCAAGGTCAGCAGCCGGGTATCGGGGCTGCAGCTTGCGCTGACCGGCTGGCCGTTCAGATTCAGCTGCAGCACAAAAGCCGAGGCCTCCTTTGCGCTGGCTGCGGCTGGCTTGCCGCCGGGCTCCTGGATGTGGGTCGTCGTCATGGTGTGGAGGACTCCGTGCCTGCTTCCAGCAGCGCGATCACGCGCTCCGGGGTCATGGGCAGTTGCGTGATGGGTTGCTGCAGTGCGGCAGCCAGGGCATTGGCCACTGCGGGCAGGGCCAGGTTGACGCTGATCTCGCCGGCTCCGCGCGGGCCTATGGGGTCGCCCTCGGGAAGGTTCTCGATCGCCAGCACCTGCATTTCAGGGGCATCGGCCAGCGTGGGGATCAGATAGCCGTCGAGATTGCGTGCCTGGTAGTGGCCGTCCAGGCAAGCCAGCTCCTCCTGCGTGCCCATGGCCAGGCCCATGAGGGCGCCGCCCTCCATCTGGCCCAGATAGCCCTGGGCCGATGCCACAGGGCCCAGCGCCGTGCACATCACCAGCCGCTGCACCTGGACCATGCCGCTCCAGGTGTCGACGCGTACCTGGGCAATGGCAGCGCAGGCTCCGAAGACGAAGTGGGTGTCATGCGCGTTGCCCTCCGGGTCCTCTGCGCGCAGGTCGATGGAGATACAGGGCGCTTGTTCGCCCGATGCCCTTGCCAGATCGGCGTAGCTCAGGCACAGGCCCGCAGCGCTTTCCAGGCCCCATGCGCCGCAGCGCAGAGGGATATCTGGCAGCAGTCTTGCGGCGGCCAGGAGCAAGGCTTGCTGCCAGGGCCGGGCCGCTTCGTGCAAGGCGCGCCATACCAGCGTGGTGGCGCGCGAGGCGGCCACCGGGCCAGAGTCGGGCGTCAGCCGGGTATCGCCCAGCACCGGCCGGATCGCGTCGGCTGCACAGCCCAGGTGCTGCGAGCCCAGGCTCTGTATGGTTCCGACCAGGTTCTGTCCCAGCTCGGTAAAGCCGCAGCGCAGCTCGATCGCTCCGTCGGCGGCCAGGGCCAGCTCCATGCGGCAGTCACTGGGGCCTCCCTTGCCAAATCCATCGCTGCGATGGATCAGCGTGAGGCCCACGCCGTGCAGATGGCGGCCGCCCGCGCTGACCCAGCGATGCGGCCCGCGCCACAGCGCTTGCTGGCGGGCGACATCGAGTGCGCGCTGGGGGCCGTCAAACGGCACGACATGCTGTCCCAGCGGGCCGGGTGCCTCGGGAGCGGCGAGATTGAGGGCGCGAAACGCGTCAGCTGTCATGCCGACCAGTGCAGCCAGTCTGTCCATCTGCTGCTCGAGTGCAAATTGCACCTGCACGGCGCCGAAGCCGCGGAACGCACCGGCGATGCCGTTGTTCGTATAGGCAAGGCTGGCGCTGAGGTCCAGTGCCTGATACCGGTAGGGGCCGGGGGCATGCTCGAGCGCGGCATCCAGCACCTCGGGGCCATGCGTGGCATAGGCCCCGGTGTCTGCCACTATCTGCACCTGGTGATAGGTGAGCCGGCCCTGTGCATCGCAGCCGGTCTGCATGTCGATCTGCATGGGATGGCGCTTGACGCCCAGATCCACGGACTGCGGACGTGTCAGGTGCAAGCGCACGGGGCGCTGCGCCCTCCAGGCCAGCAGGGCAGCGATGGGTTGAATCGTCAGCTCGTCCTTGCCGCCATAGGAGCCACCCACGGGCGTGCCTACGGCATGAACCCTGTCGTGCGGCAGGCCCAGCATGTCGGCGATGACCTGCTTTTCCCGCGCGGGGTTGTGGCCGCCGAAGAACAGGCGCAGGCCGCCCGCGCCATCGGGCTCGGCCACACCGCCTTCGGTCTCGAGAAAGGCATGCATCTGGCGTGGCGTGACATAGCTGTCCTGTACCCGGTGCACTGTGCCTGCCCGGGCAGCAGACATGTCGCCCTGGCGGTGGCTGGCGGCATGCAGCAGATTGCCGTCCTGATGGACCGCCTGCTCGGAGGCCGCCGTGTCGTCAAGGGCGGCGACCGGGTCGCAGACCGGGGGCAGGGGGTCGTAGTCAACCCGGATCAGCGCCAGAGCCTGCCGCGCCGTCTCCATGTCCACGGCCGCAACGGCGGCGACCGGGTCACCCACATGGCGTACCTTGTCGATGCAGAGCACGGGCCGGTCCACCTTGCGCAAGCCATAGTGCTTGATGCCGGGGATATCGGCATGGGTGACCACGGCATGGACGCCTGGCAGGGCTTGGGCGGCGCTGGTATCGATACGGAGAATGCGCGCATGGGGATGAGGGCTGCCGAGAATCGCTCCGCGCAGCTGACCCGGCTGAATGCGGTCGCTCAGAAAGCCCGGGTTGCCGCCGAGCTTGGCCCTGGCATCGGGCCGGATCGGCAAAGCCTCCAGGCCCAGATCGCGGATGTGATGAGGGGTGTGGAATTCCATGATGGTTCAGGCCAGCAGCCCGCAATGTCCGGCAATCAGGCGGCTGGCGATCCGGGCCAGATCGAGAGGCAGGCTTTGCTCGCAGGTGGTGCGTATATCGCCGAGGGAGGGACGGATCTGCAGCTCCTGCGCATAGCTCAGCAGCTTTTCCGTGGCTTGCAGGCGGTGCACGCCTATGCCCGGGGCTGCCACTGCAATGCGGTCCAGGCTCAGGCGCTTTTGTGCATCACTCCAGCGCAAGGCCATGCGCAGGCGCGCAGGGGAGAATGCCGCGCGATAGCCGACCTTCTCGAACACCAGTGGCCGGGGCTCCGTCACATCGCTGCGCGGCAGCAGGAACGACAGCATCAGAGGCCGGTCCATGAGCTTGAGCGTTTGCGCGAGCGACTGCAGATTGCCGTCCGTCAACTCGACCTGCGCATCCATAGCCAGCAATACCGGGCAGCAGTCGCCTTCGCCCCAGCCTACATTGCCGCCCAGGGTTCCCAGGCGGCGTATTCCCATGGCTCCTAGCTGATCCAGGGCCTGGACGAGCACGGGGGCGTGCTGCTGCACCCAGGGGTGACGGCGGACGGCCTCCAGCCGCATGCCTGCACCGATGTGCAGATATTGGGGGCCGAGGCTGATCTGCTGCATCTCGGGCCAGTGCATCACATTGATGAAATGTGTGGCCGACGGCGCCAGGCGAGGCTCTGCCCATGATTGCTGCAGCAGCGTGCCCCCGGCGATGAAGCAGGCGGCATTGCCGAGCTTGCGGGCCAGGGCCTGCGCGGCCTGGGGTGACGAGGGGTGGGTGAGCAGCATGGCAGCCTCCTGCTGGCTTGATCCTCAGCGCTGCGCCCAGAATGCTTGCTGCTGGGCGGCGATCTCGGCCTCCATCTCGGGTACGGGGCCGATTAGCTCCACGGCCTTCTGGCAATGGTCGAAGACATAGCGCGACGAGACACTCATGGTCGGGTTCTCGCCATGGCTGCCCGTGCATTCCAGCAGGCGGTGCTCGGTCATGCCGAACACGATGCGACCGATATTGGCCCAGTAGGCCGTACCGGCGCACATGCAGCAGGGCTCTACATTGGTGTAGAGCGTGCAGCCCCACAGAAACTCGGCCGTGTAGTTGGTGGCCGCCATGCGCGCCAAGGTCGACTCCGCGTGGTTGACGGTGTCGATATTGCATTGCTCCATGAGCACGGTCTCCTGGTCGGGACCCACCAGCACGGCGCCGAAGGGGTGGTGGCCCATCTGGGTGGCGCGCTGGGCCACGGTCTGCGCGCGACGCAGATTGCGCTGGATTTGTTCGGCAGAGGGCGTCAGGCCCTGAGGGGGGAAGTTTTGGTCTGTCATGGTGGCGGTCCTTTTGTTGATCAGGCTGGAGTGATCTGGCTCCAGGGAAAGAGGCGCTTGTGCAACTGCTGTACGCCACCATAGAGCAGCAGGCTGCACAGCACCAGCAGTGCCAGTGCGGCAAAGGCCACGGGTACCTTGAAGGAGGAGGTGGCAAACAGAATCAGATAGCCCAGGCCTTTTTCCGCAGCCACGAACTCGGCAACCACGGCGCCCACAATGGCCAGCGTGATGGAGACCTTGAGGGCTGAAAACACATAGGGCACGGCAAACGGCATGCGAATTTGCCAGTATTGGCGGCTGGTGGTGGCGCGCAGCGAGCGCGACAGCTCCACCAGCTCTGCGGGCACCGACGCCAGGCCCAGGGCCGTGGAAACCACCAGCGGGAAAAAGGCAATCAGCGTGGTGATGACCACGCGGGGCAGCAGGCCTGCACCCAGCGTGACGACGATGATGGGTGCGACGGCCACGATGGGGGTGGACTGGATCACCACCAGCCAGGGCATGATGATTTTCGAGAGCAGCTGCGATCGCGTGATGGCGATGGCCAGCGGAATGGCCAGTACGATCGCCAGCGCATAGCCTATGAGCGCGACCTGCAGGGTGGCAGTGACATGCTCCAGCCAGCGCTGCAGCCCCATCTCGGCAGCAGCCAGCCAGATCTGGCTGGGAGCGGGAAAAATGTACTCCGGGATATGCGCCAGGCGGCAGGCGCATTCCCAGAACAGCAGGACGGCGAGGAATACCAGCAGCGAAGCATGGCGTTGTAGGAGGGCAGACATAGGGGGCCTCTTGGGGCTGCGGAAGGATCTTCAGGCGTGTGCGGGGTGTTTGCTGAAGACCTGGAGACGAATCTGGTTGGCCATTTCGGTGAACACGGGATCGGCCAGAGTAGCCATGCTGCGCGGTCGTGCCAGCGGCACATCGATGATGTCGGCCACACGGCCCGGGCGGGCGCTCATGACCACGATGCGGTCGGACAGCAGCAAGGCCTCCTGGATGGAGTGGGTCACAAAGACCACGGTCTTGGGGCGCTCGTTCCAGATGCGCAGCAGCTCCAGGCTCATTTCGTCGCGTGTGAGTGCGTCCAGCGCCGAAAAGGGCTCGTCCATCAGCAGGATGTCCGGGTCATGGAGCAAGGAGCGTGCAATCGCGACGCGCTGCTGCATGCCGCCCGAGAGTTCGTGGGGCCGCTTGTGACCGAAGTCCCTGAGACCGATCATCTCCAGCAACTGCTGGGCTCGGGCCTCTTCCTTCATTTCCACATGGCCGTATTTGTGGCGCATGGGGAAGGTGATGTTGTCCAGCACCGAGAGCCAGGGCAGCAGCGTCGGCTTCTGGAACACCATGCCGATCTCGTCGCGTGGTTCGGTCACGGGCAGATCGAAGATGCGTACCTCGCCGCTGCTGGGGCGGATCAGACCTGCAATCAGGCGCAATATGGTGGACTTGCCACAGCCCGAGGGGCCGATCAACGAGACGAATTCGTGGCGGCGCAGATGCAAGTCCACGCCCTGCAGGGCCGTGACAGGGCTGCCATCGCTGGAGACAAAGGTCTGGGTGACCGCGTTCAGATCGATTACGTATTGCATGGCAGGCGATCAAGGAAAGAACAAGGGCGGGAGCGCGCGGGCGGCGCTGCGCCGCCCTCGCATGGGATTTACTGGCTCAGAAAGCGGCGATCCACCAGCGTTTCCGGGTCGACCTTCTTGAGGTCGTAACTCATGGACTGGGCCACCCAGCCCCAGGTGGCGGCCAGCAGCCGGGGCTCGAATTTGCCCAGGCCGTCGCGCTGGCTGATCTCGTTCCTGAGCAGCGGGATGGAGGCTTCAAATTCGGCCTTGACCACGGCAGTGTCGGCTTCGGGCACCTGGGCCTTCAGCGACTCGGCCGCCTTTTGCGGGTTCTGGATGGAGAACTCCAGCGACTTGCCCAGTGCCCGCACGTAGCGCTTGAGCACTTCAGGGCGTTCCTTGATGGTCTTGTCGCTGGCCATGACGGACCAGCCATAGCCGTCCAGACCGAACTGCGTCCAGGGCAAGACCGACAGCTCCTTGCTGGCCTGCTTGAGCACGGCGCCGAAGGCCGGAGCCACGGTCACCCAGTTGATGGTCGCGTCCACGCGGCCCTGGGCCAGCATGGGAGCCAGCGTGGCCGGGTCCGACTTGATGACCTTGATCTTGTTGGCGTCCACGCCGTTCTTCTGCAGCACGATGGGCCACAGGGCATTCGACGAGGAGAAGGTGGGCATGGCCACCGTCTTGCCTTCCATGTCCTTCAGGTTCCTGATCTTGCTGTCGGCGCGCGTGAACAGTGCATCGGGCTGTTTGGAATACAGCGACATCACGGCCTTGACGGGAATCCTGCCTTCGGCTGCGGCCATCATCAGCGCCGAGATGCCGCCAAAACCCACATCGGCAGAGCCAGAGGCCACCTTGGTCACGGCATCGGCCGAGCCCCGGCCGGGAACGATCTTCACGTCCAGGCCTTCGTCTTTGAAAAAGCCTTGCTGCACGCCGACATAGACAAAGGACTTGTCGCCCCCGGGCAGCCAGTCGAGCTGCACCGTGAGCTTGTCGGCAGCCTGGGCCGCTGCGCCACAGGCGACGAGCATGGCGAAAAGGGCGGAGCGTTTGAAGTAGGTAGTGGGGCGCGTCATGAATAACTCCTGAAGAATGCAAGTTCGGGGCAATTGGTTGCTATACATTGATGAGCGGCATGCGCAAGCTCATAAACGGCTTCGATTGAATTTCATCTAGAGCTGGCAGCAAGGCGTCGCTAAGGGCCTCGGGGCAGGCCAGTTGGGGCACATGGCCGCAATCGAGGCTGATGCGTCTGGCGCCCGGCGTGAGCTGCTGCATGCGCTGCTGTAGCGGCAGCGTCACGGAGCGGTCCTGACGACATTCCACATAGATACGTGGCACCCGGCCAAAACACTCGGCGCTGAGCCGGTTCACCATGGCCCGGCCCGATTCGGGCTGGACGCAGAGACGGCTGGCCGCCTTGAGTGCTGCGGTCGGAGGGCAGTCATGCAGGAACAAGGCTATGGCGGTTTCCAGCGGCACGCTGCTGGCATTGCGCTGCTCGTTCCAGGCCAGATGCGGGCCTATGCCCTGGTAGTCAAAGCCCGGATCGGCAGCGCGGCATTGCGCGATCACATCGCCATAGCTCATGCCGCTGGGCAGCATCATTCCGGCCAGGTAGACCAGGGCGCTGACCCGCTCGGGGGCGGCCTGAGCGACTTGAGACGCCGTCATGCCGCCACCGCTGTGACCGACCACCACGGCAGGGCCGTCCAGCGACTCCAGCACGCGCAGCACATGGGCGGTGTAGCCGTCGAGATTGGCGCAGCTGTCGTCTTCGGCGGCGGCATCGTTGCCCGGCAGATTGACGGCAAGCACCTTCCAGCCTCGGGCTTGCAGCAGCGGCGTCCAGGCTGCAAAAGCCCAGCTGCCTTGCCAGGCCCCGTGGATCAGCACCATATTGCGTGAGCTTGTCATCGTGGTCTCCGTCAACCGTAGGTGCGGCGATAGCATTCGATCTGGTGCTGCTCCACCGTGACGGCCGGGTATCTGGGCTGTTCGCCCTCGTCCAGGCAGGTGGGAATGCATTCCACCTTGTGCAGCGGGTTGCCCGTGAAGAAAAAGGGCACGGAATAGCGTTCGCGCCCCGAGACATTGATGACCCGGTGCAAGGTGGAGACATAGCGGTCATTGGTCCAGCGCGCGAACAGATCGCCGATGTTGACGACGAAGGCGCCAGGCACGGGGGGCGCGTCGATCCAGCTGCCGAGGTCCTTGTCCCAGACCTGCAGGCCGCCGGCCTCGTCCTGCAGCAGCAAGGTCACGCCGCCGAAGTCCGTGTGCTCGCCGCAGCCTTTCTCGCCGGGTTCAGGGTTGGCAGGCTGGGGCGGGTAATGCAGCAGGCGCAGGGTCGCGGCGGCCTCCTTGAGATAGCCGTCGAAGTGGCTGACCGGCACGCCCAGGGACAAGGCCAGGCCGCGCACAATGGTCGCGCCCAGGCCATGGGCGGCCTGGTAATAGTTCTGCATCACGGCGCGGAAGTCAGGCAGGGTTTCGGGCCATTGGTTGGGGCCGGTATTGAAGCGGCCGGCCAGCACGCGCGCATCGTTGGCCGCGACCTCGGCACCGGCGTAAAAGCTTTCCTTGAGATCGGGCGGCGCGCCGCTCTCCAGCGTCTGGGCGCGCAGCGGCTCATAGCCGCGATTGCAGCGGGAGAGCTTTTTGTCCACGGCCAGCTTTTCGGTCATGGGCAGGTCAAAGAAGCGCTGGCTGGCGGCAAACAGGCTGCTGATCAGCGCCGGGTCTATGCCGTGGCCGGTGATATAGAAGAAGCCGCGCTGTTCGCAAGCCTGGCGCAGTTGCTCGGCCACCAGGTGCTGATCCACAGGGTCATGGCTGCGCAGGCCGCTGATGTCGATGAGGGGGAGGGCAGGGGTGCTCACAAATGGCTTCCAGAAACTGAAGAACTGGAGTCAGTTTAGAAAGCGCAACCCGTGCTGGATAGCGCAGCTTTTGCTGCGGGGTGATCTAAAAATGTGAGCGCTAATCGCTTGTAGGTAAAGCGTTGCACGGCATTGGTGCATTTTCCTGAAATGATGCGCACAATGCCGGTGCAGTTACAGGCCGGGGGCGAGTTCAGCTCCTGGCGGAAGCCGCCGCAGCGGCGGTCTGCGTGCGTGCCACCCATTCACGCAGGGCGACACTTTCCTCGTCCTCGCGGCTTTCTATGGCATCGGCCGCGATGCGGTTGAAGGCGTCGAGTGCCGATGGCAGCGTGCGTCCTGCACGCACATAGACGCCGAGTTCGGAGTACAGCGTGGTGGGGGTATCCAGCGGCACATGGACCAGCCGGCCTTCGCGCAGTTCGCGCTCCAGCCCCAGGCGGCTCTGGAAGAAAATGCCCACGCCGCGTTCGGCAAGACTCTTGGCCAGCTCGATGGACGAGGTTTCCAGCAACACCTGCAATGCACGCTTGTGGTGCGCCAGCAAGGGTTGCAGCAAGTCGTGCATGGAGAGTTCGGGCGTGGGCAGAATCAGCGGAAAGGTTGCGCATTGCGCAAAGTCCACGCGCTCCAGCTGGGCAATCGGGTGTTTGGGCGGCACGATGGCACCCAGCGCAAAGCGGCCCATGGTGCACTGGCGCAGATTGTCGTGGCGCTTGACCGAAAAGCCTATGCCCACGTCCGCATCGCCCTGAATCACGGCCTGTGCTGCCTGCTGGGAGCCGCAGGTGCGCACATGAATCTGAATCGTGGGATAGCGCCTGTGCATCTGCGTGAGCACGGCCGGCATCAGGTCTGCGTTTAGACCTTCCACGGCGGCCACGCTGACCGAGCCGCGACGCACGCCGCGCAGCAGCTCCAACTCGGTACTGAGGCGGTGTTCGTCCTGCAGCACCGTGATCACATGGCGCGAAAACACTTCGCCGGCGGCGGTGAGCCGCAGGCCCGAGCTCAGGCGCTCGAACAGCGGGCTGCCGATTTCGTCCTCAAGCTGCAGCAACTGGCGGTTGACTGCCGACGAAGCCACATGCAGATGGCGTGCGGCCTCGCGTATGGAGCCGCAACGGCGAATCATGTCGAAATAGCGAATGGAGCGGGCGTGAATATGCATGCAGCCGGAGGCAGCACATGCCGTGCCAGTTCGCAGGGTGGCCCTCTACTGTGGTGCGCCCGCCGCCTTGGCGTGCTGGGCGCGGGCCTTGAGCTCGGCATCCTCCTCGCGCCCAGTGGGCCAGCCTTGCATATGCTGCTGGGCAATATCGCTGAGCGCGGTGATCCAGGGTGCGCTGTCGTTGAGGCAGTCTATGTATTCGAACTGCTGGCCGCCTGCATGCATAAAGGCTTCGCGTGCCTCCTGCTTGATTTCCTCCAGCGTCTCCAGGCAGTCGCTGGTAAAGCCGGGGCAGACCACATCGACGCGCCGGGTGCCGGCCTGGGCCATGGCAATCAGCGATGGCTCGGTATAGGGCTCCAGCCATTTGGCCTTGCCAAAGCGCGACTGGAAGGTCACCAGATACTGGTCGCTGGCGAGCTTGAGTCGCTCGGCCAGCAGGCGTGCCGTCTTGTGCGATTCGCAGTGATAGGGGTCGCCCAGATGCAGGGTGCGTTCTGGCACTCCATGAAAGCTCATGACCAGCTTTTCCCCGCGACCATGGCCGCGCCAGTGCGCTTCTATGCGCTGCGCCAGCGCTTCGATGTAGCCTGCATCGTCGTGGTAGCGGTTGACGAAACGCAGCTCGGGAATATGGCGCTGGGTTCTGGCCCAGTCGTAGACGGCGTCGAACACGCTGGCCGTGGTCGTGCCCGAGTACTGGGGGTACAGCGGCAGAATCAGGATGCGCGTCGCGCCGTCTTTCTTGAGTGCATCCAGCTGGGCCGCAATGGATGGCGTGCCGTAGCGCATGGCCGGCAGCACCAGCACATTGTGGCCGCGCTCGCCCAGCCAGCCGCGCAGCAAGGTGGCCTGGCGTGTGGTCCAGTGCAGCAGCGGGGAGCCGTCCTTTTCATGCCAGACGGTGGCGTACTTGGCGGCTGACTTGGCCGGACGGGTACGCAGGATGATGCCGTGCAGAATCGGCCACCAGGCGAGCTTGGGAATCTCGACCACACGATCGTCACCGAGAAACTCCGCCAGATAAGGCCGCACTGCCGCAGCCGTGGGGGCGGCCGGCGTGCCCAGGTTGCACAGCAGGATGCCGGTGCGTGCGGATTGGTCGTGACGAAAGCGGGGTTCGGGCGCAAAGCGTGATGGCATGGCGCAATTGTGTCAGCTAATCGGATAGGCGCAGCCGCTCTGCGGCATTAGCCGGGCCGCTATTCTTCGGGGCATGCAATCCCAAGACACCATAGCCCCTGCCATTGAAACCCTTCAGCGCCTGCGCCACAGCGGCCAGATTCGCGCCATCAGTCTGGATCTGGATGACACGCTCTGGCCCATCTGGCCCACGATTGCCAAGGCAGAGGCCGTTTTGCTGCAGTGGCTTGCGCAGCATGCTCCCGGTACGGCCGAGCACCTGGGAGATACGGACAAGGTGCGCGCCTTGCGCCATGAAATCGTGGCATTGCGCCCGGATCTGAAAGCCGACCTCAGCGGCTTGCGCCGCGAGTCCATCCGGCTGGCGCTGACCCGCGCAGGCGACGATCCTGCCCTGGCCGAACCGGCCTTTGACGAGTTCTTTGCCGCTCGCCAGCGGGTCGAACTGTTTGACGACGCCTTGCCGGCGCTGCAGTTTCTCTCGCAGCGCTGGCCGGTTGTGGCCCTGTCCAATGGCAACGCGAATGTACATGTGGTCGGTATCGGCGAGCATTTTCGCGCCTCGCTGTCTGCCAGCGGAGCCGGCATGGCCAAGCCCGAGACGCGTTTTTTTCAGGCCGCAGCGGATGCTGCCGGCGTGGCCCCCGAGCATGTGCTGCACATCGGCGACGATGCGGAGCTGGATGCCCGGGGCGCCATGGATGCGGGTATGCACGCAGTCTGGCTCAACCGTGGGCAGGTAGCATGGCCTTGCGTGGGTCCTGAACCCCACGTCACAGTCGCCAGCCTTTGGCAGTTGTGTCAGGGGCTGGCAGATCGTTGACCGGGACGAGCGGGAGCTTTGCGGGTCAACGAACAAGGACCGCCTATGCCTACCTGTCTGTCTGCCTGCCTTCTCACGCCGCCTCCGCTGGCACCTGTGCGAACCATTGCCTGGAGCCGGCCTCTGGTGTGGCTGTCCAGAGCCTTGCAGGACATTTCTAAGGCTCCGTTAATCAGTCTGGCGCATGGTCTGGCCTTGATCCTGATCGGTGCGGCAATCCTGACCCTGGGGCACAATCGCTTCTGGTTGATGGCAGGAGCCTTGTCGGGCTTTCTGGTGGTGGGGCCGCTGGTGGCCACCAGCCTTTATGCCATCAGCCGGGCCATCGAGCGCGGTGAGGTGGCAGACTGGGGTCTGATCCGCCGCACCTGGACGCAGTGGCAGAGCTGCCATGCCACGGGCCGGGGTGGGTACTGGTGCATGGTTCGGTTCGGCGCCTTGCTGGCGCTGGCCGCCACGGGCTGGGTGCTGATTTCAGCATCGCTGATCACCGTGATGTCGCCCGTGCGCGTGCAGACCCTGCAGGATTTCATTGCGCATGTGGTGCTGGCCAGGGATGGTCAGCTGTTTGTGCAATGGATGGTTTTGGGCAGCTTTCTGGCTGCTCCGATTTTTGCGTCCAGCGTGGTGGCCATGCCGCTGATGCTGGACAGGCGAGTGACCGTGCGCCAGGCCGTGTTGACCAGTTGGTCCGCGGTGCTGGCCAACCCGGGCCCGATGGCCTTGTGGGCGGCGCTGATTGTGATGTTGACTTTGCTGGGCCTTGGCAGCTATTTGCTGGGGCTGGTGGTTGTGATGCCCCTGCTGGGCCATGCCAGCTGGCATGCCTATCGGGACCTGGTGGATGCCGCTGCATTCCCCGCCAGGGATGACGCGATGGCGCCAGCCGTCTGAGCGCTGCACGACCAGGGCCTGGCAAGGGCTGTAAGGACCTGGTTGTCGTGATATTCGGTTATACGGAAGAGCAGATCGCCCACTTTTTCCTGACCTGGGGCGTGGGTGCCTTTATCTTGTTCATGGTGTTCATCATCCTGCAGTTGGCGCGTCAGTCCAAGGCAGGCAAGTTCGGCACCTTTGTGATTTTTCTGGGTCTGGGCGTGGGCTTTGTCGGCTATCTCGCCAAAATCATCATCCAGTGGTGGATAGAGAGCCACTGAACCCTGCCCCGCAGCCAGGCCCAAAGGCCCGAGCGGATCTTCCCTCCTGCGACGAGAAAGAGGGAAAGCCTGTGACGCCCCGGGCGCTCAACCCGGTTTCACCTGCGCGCGCTTGAGCACTTTTTGCCAGCGGTTCTGCTCAATGTTGATGAACTGGGCAAACTGCTCTGGCGTGCTGCCAATGGGTTCGGCGGCGTCGCCCTGCAGGCGCTTGAGCGCATCAGGCGCCTTGACGGCCTTGGCGCATTCTGCAGCCAGCTTGTCCACATGCGCGCGAGGCAGACTGGAAGGGGCCAGCATTCCGTACCACTGGGTCATCTCGAAGCCCGCAAAACCCTGCTCGGCCACGGTAGGCACATCAGGCAGTTGTGGCAGGCGCTTGGTCGAGCCGGTGGCGATGCAGCGCACCTTGCCAGCCTTGATGAAGGGCAGCAGCGCGGCGGCTCCGACCGAGGCCGCATCAAGACGACCCGATAGCAGGTCGGTCATCATGGGGCCGGTGCCGCGATAAGGCACGTGGAGCATGAAGATGTCGGCCGTCATCTTCAGATATTCGAATGCCAGATGCCCTGCGCTGCCGTTGCCGGCCGAGCCGTAGCTGAGCTTGCCCGGATTCTTCTTGGCATAGGCCACCAGATCGGCAATGTTCTTGACGGGCAGATCGGGGTGCACCACATAGAGGCTTGGCACCTTGGCCAGCAGGCTCACGGGCACAAAGTCCTTTTTCGGATCCCAGGGCAGCTTGTCAAAAATATAGGGGTTGACGGCCAGTGTGCCGATATGGCCGAGGATGACCGTGCTCTGGTCATCGGCGCGAGCTACTTCCTGCATGGCGATATTGCCTGCAGCGCCGGGCTTGTTGTCCACGAATACGTTCTGACCGATGGTCCTGGACAGCTCGGCTGCGGTGGAGCGGGCCACGATTTCAGAGCTGCCGCCGGGCGCGAACGGCACGACAAAGCGAATCGGGCGGTTGGGCCAGCTGTCATCGGCAGCGCGGGCCATGCCGGGCAGCATGCTGCTGCAGGCCAGGGCTCCGGCGCCGGTCAGCAGATGGCGGCGCGAGATGCTCAGAATTTCGCGAGTGGACTTGTCGAATGTGGATGCCATGTTGTCTCCGTTGCTTTTGGCTTTATGCGGCTGAGAGATTGCCTCTCAAGCCATGGTTGCAACTGTGGCTGTCAAATCGCTGTCAAACATGGTGCAGCAGGACTTCCGAGCATCAGGATTGTCCTCATAGGGTTTGCTCTAGAGCTGCTCAGTCCTGGTCCTTGCGGACCAGCTCGTCGGCTGCCGTAATCCCGCAACGCACCGCACCTTCTAGCGTCGCCGGGTAGGGTCCGCTCACATAGTCGCCGCAAGCCCAGAGGCCATGGCCTAGCTCTATGCCTGGGCGCTTCACGTTAGGCCTGCAGGCAAATGTGGCGCGCTTTTCAACCACGGTCAGCACAGCTTGAATGTCCTGCCAGCCCAGTTGTTGCCGGGCTTGTTCCAGCACCTGCCGCTCCAGGGTCTCGCGGTCTGTGCGGCAGTCGCTGATGACAAACGCCATCAGACCTTGCTGGGCACCATCGGCGGGCTGCAGGTGGCCACGGTCAAAGACAAACTGGGCGGGAGCCTGGGCGTCGGGTCGCAATGCAAGCCAGGGCAGCGCGGGCGCGAGGCGATGGCTGCTGCGCGCATAGACTGTGGCAATGGCTGTGTGCTCCAGGGCCAGCGCGCACTTCGCCCAATGCTGGTAAGCCACTGCGTCGCGCGCGGGCAGGCGCAGGTCTTCGGCAGCCTGCAGCGCAAGGCGGGTTGCTTCCTGAGGTGGGCAAGCCAGCAGCACGGCATCAAAACGCGCTTGTTCCAGTGCCGGCTCGAGTGCCGCTTGGGAGCTGCGCAGCAGCCATTGCTGGCCTTGGGGGATCAGCTCCTGAATCCGGCTGGCCGTATGCACGGCATGCCCCCGGTCTTGCAGCCATTGCGCGGCCGGATTCGGAAACAGATCGCCGAGTCCGCAGCGCGGCAGCAGAAAATGGGAGCCACCCGTGCCTGCGAACAGTGCGTCATGCAGCACGCGCAGGAAGATGCTGCCGCTGGCCTGTGCGGCCGGCAGATTGAGGGCCGACACGCAAAGCGGTTCGATGAATTCATCGAGCAGGCGATTTGGTAGACCGCTGCAGATATCGGCAACGGTTGCAGCATCTGCGCATCGAAAGCCCTGAACACGCCAGCTCAGGGCACGGCCCAGCAGGGCGGCACGTTCGCGCAGCGACCAGCCGCTGGCGCTGGCAATTCCGACCAGGGCGTCGAGAGGCGCGGGCAGCTCGGGAAAGCTCAGGCCACTGCCATCGGCATGGCGCATGGCCAGGGGCCTGCGCAGCAGGGCTTGTTCCGGCTCCACGCCCACGATGTGCATGAGCCGAAGGCATTCGGCGTAGGCGCCAATCAGGATGTGCTGGCCGTTGTCGGCGAAGGTGCCGCCCGGCAGTTCCAGATTGCGAGCCCGGCCACCGAGCTGGCGGCCGGCCTCGAAAACCGTGGGCTGATGGCCGCCCAGCGAAAGCTGTACTGCGGCAGCCATGCCGGCCCAGCCGCCACCGATGATGGCCACTTGCATGGCGCGCTTACATGCGGCCCAGTGCCTGCATTTTCCAGACCAGCCAGAACTTGCGCAGCGGCGTGAGGCTGATGCGCTGGTGCAGCACCTGGAAGTTTTCGGACTCGATTTCGCGCAGCAGGGTGCGATAGATGCTGGCCATCATCAGACCGGGCTTTTGTGCGTGACGATCGGCGTCGGGCAGCAGACCCAGTGCCTTGTCATAAAGGCTGTGGGCACGCTCAGCCTGAAAGCGCATCAGCGCCGTGAAGCGATCCGAATACTCGCGCTTGTTGATCTCGTGGGCCTTGACGTCGAACTGCTGCAGCTCGCTGATGGGCAGGTAGATACGACCGCGCATCGCGTCTTCGCCCACGTCGCGGATGATATTGGTCAGTTGCAGGGCCTGGCCCAGCGTGTGGGCGTATTCGGTGGTGCGCTCGTCGGTCTGGCCGAAGATGCGGGCGGCGACTTCGCCGACCACGCCGGCGACCAGATGGCAGTAGCGCTGCAGACCGGCAAAGTCCAGGTAGCGGGTCTGATCCAGATCCATCTGGCAGCCTTCGATGACGGCCTGCAGATGGCGCTCTTCGATGCCATAGGTCTTGGTATGGGGCATCAGTGCCTGCATCACGGGATGAGCGGACTGGCTGGTGAAAGCCTTGTGCACCTCGGTCTTCCACCAGGCCAGCTTGGTGGCTGCCACGCCGGGGTCAGTGACCTCGTCGACCACGTCATCCACTTCGCGGCAGAAGGCATAGAAAGCCGTGATGGCGGCGCGGCGCTCCTTGGGCAAGAAGAGAAAGGCGTAATAGAAGCTGCTGCCCGAAGAGGCGGCTTTGTCTTGGACGTACTGATCCGGATTCATAGGGGGAGCATTGTCCCATGACGCGGGTCGTTGGCCGACACAACAGTGAAATGCGCGGCATGCACCTGGTTGGACTTCAAATTTAATAGCGAACTGCGCATATACAGAAAGGGGTCAGGGCTATCTGCTTCGCTTACATGCGCAGGGCTTGCCAGAGCATGGCGGCCATATCGAGCTTGCCCAGCTTGATGCGCTGATAGAGGTTGCGCCCCTGCATGGCGTCCAGTCTGTCCAGTATGCGCAGGCCGCCTTGAACGACCAGACGCAGCTCCCAGCCAGTGCGGCCGGGCAACTGATGCACCAGAGGCGCGCCATGGTTCATCAGGCTGCGGGCCTGGCGGTTGAGCTCGCCCAGCAGAGATTGAAGCTCGGTCGTCAATGCCGCCGCTTCCGGCTTGATGGCACTGCGCACCAGGCCGTGGCGGGCCAGATCGGCATCCGGCAGGTAGTGGCGCTGGCGCGGCAAGTCCTGGCTCAGGTCCTGCCAGAAGTTGATCAGCTGCAGTGCGGTGCAGATGGCGTCACTCTGAATCAGTGCCTTGGCGTTGACCACGCCATACAGATGCAGCAGCAGGCGGCCGACCGGGTTGGCCGAGCGGCGGCAGTAGTCCAGCAATTGGGCCATGTCGGTGTAGCGGGCCTGGGCGGCCGTCATGCGCACATCCTGCTCGAAGGCGCTGAGCAGGTCGGTCAGCAATGGCTTGGGAAGACGATGTGCCTGAACCTGAACTGCCAGCGGGCCAAAGATATGGGGCCAGGAAGTTCGCATCAGCATGGCGGCTTCGCCGGCGCTGCCCAGCTGCTGCAGGTCGGCTGCATATTGCTGCAACTGAGCCAGGCGCTTCTCTGCGCATTGATCGCCTTCGTCGGCCAGGTCGTCAGCGGTGCGCGCAAAGTGGTAGATGGCGGCGATGGGCGCACGCAGCCGTGGCGGGCACAGCCAGGAGGCGACGGGAAAATTTTCGTAATGGTTGATGCCGGCCGGCGCATTGGCGACGGGGCTTGCTGGGGGCATATGGTTCACGCCCGTATTGTGGACCGGGTGGGCTTGCCTGCTTGCGCCAGCCCATAAAAAGACGGCGCAAAAGCGCACGTGCGTGCACAATCAGCGCTGACTTTGGTGCAGCGGCCTGCCCGGCGGCTGCGCTTTTCCTATTTTTACAAGCCCAGAACACCATGGCTGTTTCGTCTTCTCGTCGTTTTGCAATGTTGTCTTTGCCGCGCCGGCCTGCCGTGCCATTGGCGGCGCTGTCCATAGTGGCGGCGGCTGTCATGTTGTCGGCCTGTTCCAAAAAGGAGGCTGCGCCCGAGCCGGTGCGTGCCGTCAAGCTGGTGACCGTGGGTGAGGGGCAGATCGAATCTGCCCAGGAATATTCGGGCGATGTGCGGGCCCGTGTGGAGTCTCGCCTCGGCTTTCGCGTGGCGGGCAAGATCACCAAGCGCGAGGTGGAACTGGGCCAGCATGTGAAGGCCGGACAGGTGCTGGCGCGCCTGGATGCGCGTGACTATCAGCTCAGTGCCGATGCCGCGCGCGCCCAGTTGGCATCGGCCACCACGCAGCGCGATCTGGCCGAGGCCAATGCCAGGCGTTTTCGTACCCTGCGCGCTCAGAACTTCATCAGCGCGGCTGAGATGGAACGCTATGAGGCCAACCTGAAGGCGGCCCAGGCCTCGCTCGACCAGGCGCGGGCTCAGCTCTCCAGCCAGTCCAATCAGGAGAACTACACCCAGTTGCTGGCCGATGCCGATGGCGTGGTCACCGCCGTGGAGGCTGAGCCCGGTCAGGTGGTTGCGGCAGGAACACCCGTGGTGCGGATTGCCCAGGATGGTGCGCGCGATGCGGTGTTCAGCGTGCCGGAGGACCGGCGTAGCGCCATCAAGCCTGGACAAGGCGTCAAGGTCAGGCCCTGGTCGGATGAGTTGCGCGTGATCAATGCCCTGGTGCGAGAGGTCGCGGCCAGCGCCGATCCGGCCACGCGCACCTATGTGGTCAAGGCCGCTCTGCAGGGAGCGGACCTGCCCGCATTGGGAGCCACCGTGCATGTCATGCCAGAGGGCATGGGCGTCAGCCGCGAAGCCGTAGGCAGCCAGGTCATCAAGTTGCCAACCACGGCCTTGCGCCAGGAGGGCGGTAACGGTCAGGGTACGGCCGTCTGGCTCTATGACGCGGCAAGCAGCTCGGTGAAGCTGCAGCCGGTGCAGATTGCCAGCGCCGACGGCAACGAGGCGGTGATTGCCTCGGGTCTGCAACCTGGCATGCAGGTGGTGGCCACAGGCGCCCATGTGCTGACCCCGGGCCAGAAGGTGACGGTGTATCGCGACAAATACGCCAAGCCGCCACAAAACTCTGTATCAAATCAGCCCAAAGCGCTGGTGGATAAGACGCAGAATGCTCCTGAATCTGGAGCGTCTCAGCCTGCAGTCGCTGCGGAGGCTGGCAAATGAGCGGCACTGGACACCAAAAGACCGGTGGTGCGCATTTCAATCTTTCCCGCTGGGCGCTCGATCATGTAGCGCTGACACGCTATTTCATCGTCGTGCTGATGCTGCTGGGCTTTGCGGCCTTTTTCCAGCTGGGGCAGGACGAGGACCCGCCGTTCACCTTCCGGGCCATGGTCATTCGTACCTACTGGCCTGGCGCGACGGCCGAGCAGGTGGCGCAGCAGGTGACGGACAAGATCGAGCGAACGCTTCAGGAAGTGCCTTATGCCGACAAGATCAGCAGCTATTCCAAGCCCGGCGAGTCGCAAGTCATCTTCCAGGTCAAGGACTACTCGCCCCCCAAGGAAGTGCCACAGCTCTGGTATACGGTGCGCAAGAAAGTGGGGGACATGCGTTACACCCTGCCGCAGGGCGTACAGGGGCCGTTCTTCAATGACGACTTTGGCGATGTCTATGGCGTGATCTATGCGTTGCAGGCCAAGGGCTTCAGCTACGCGGAACTCAAGACCCTGGCCGACGATGTGCGCCAGCAACTGCTGCAGGTGCCCGATGTGGCCAAGGTCGAGCAGTTCGGCGTGCAGGACGAAAAGGTCTATGTGGAGCTATCGCACAAAGCCACGCAGATGGGGCTGAACCTCAAGCAGGTACTCGATCAGCTCAACCAGCAAAATGCCGTGGCATCGGCCGGTACCTTGCAGACACCAGCCGAAACCATTGTGTTGCGTGTGCAGGGCCAGTTCAACGACCTGGAGCAATTGCGTGCCATGCCCATCATCGGCCAGGGCGGAGCGCAGTTCAGGTTGGGCGATATCGCCGAAGTGCGCCGTGGCTATGCCGATCCGGCCAATGTCATGGTGCGTTTTCAGGGCGAGCCTACGGTGGCCCTGGGAGTATCCATGGTCAAGGGCGGCGACATCATTGCCTTGGGCAAGGCGCTGACGCAGGCCACGGAGCGCATCGCCAAAAGCCTGCCCGTGGGCGTGACGCTGAGCAATATGCAGAACCAGCCCAAGGCGGTGGCGGATTCGGTCAGCGAGTTTCTCCAGGTGTTGGTTGAAGCCGTGGTCGTGGTGTTGGCCGTGAGTTTTCTGAGCCTGGGCCTGCACAAGCGCCCGGGGCAGCATCCGCTGTGGAAGCGCTGGTATATCGACCCGCGTCCCGGACTGGTGGTGGGCATCACCATTCCGCTGGTGCTCGCCGCGACCTTCCTGGCCATGTGGTACTGGAATATTGGTCTGCACAAGGTGTCGCTGGGCTCGCTCATCATTGCGCTGGGCCTGCTGGTGGACGACGCCATCATTGCCGTGGAGATGATGGTGCGCAAGATGGAGGAAGGCTACGACAAGTACCGTGCCGCCACCTTTGCCTATGAGATCACCTCCAAGCCCATGCTGACCGGCACACTGATCACGGCTGCCGGCTTTCTGCCCATCGGCATGGCCAAATCCATGACGGGCGAATACACCTTCGCCATCTTCGCGGTGACGGTGATTGCCCTGGTGCTCAGCTGGTTCGCCTCCGTGTACTTCGTGCCCTATCTGGGCCTGCTGCTGCTCAAGAAGCCGCCGCATGCGGCCAAGCTGCCGCCCGAGGTAGCGTCCGGAGAGGTGTCGGCCGAAGAGGCGGGAATCAACACCGATGCGGGCGAGCATGAGCTGTTCGACACGCCGTTCTACAACCGCTTCCGCCGCACGGTGAACTGGTGCGTGCAGCACCGCTGGCTGACGATTGGCGCGACGGTGCTGGTGTTCGTGCTGGGCCTGGCCGGCATGGGCAAGGTGCAGCAGCAGTTCTTCCCCGATTCCAGCCGTCCCGAAGTGCTGGTCGATATATGGTTCCCCGAGGGGACTTCCCTGCAGGCCAACAAGGAAGTGACGCTGCGTGTGGAAAAGCGCTTCTTGCAGCTTGATGGTGTGGAGTCCGTCAGCGAGTGGATAGGCTCCGGAGCGCCGCGCTTCTATCTGCCGCTGGATCAGGTTTTTCCGCAGAACAACGTCTCCCAGTTCATTCTGGTGACCAAGGACCTGAAGGCGCGCGAGGAAATCCGCAAGCAGCTGCCGGCGCTGATGGCTGAGGAATTCCCCGAGGTGCGGGCGCGCTCCAAGCTGCTGCCCAATGGGCCGCCCGTGCAATATCCGGTGCAGTTCCGTGTCATGGGCTCGGACCCTGCCAAGCTGCGCACCTACGCCGATGAGGTCAAGGCGCTCATGCAGGCCAATGCCGATATGCGTGGCGTGAACGACAACTGGAACGAGTCCGTCAAGGTCATACGCCTGCAGGTTGACCAGGACAAGGCGCGCGCCCTGGGTGTGACCAGTCAGTCGATCGCCGAAGCCACGGGCATGAATTTCAGCGGTACTACCGTGGGGCAGTTCCGTGAAGGCGACAAGCTGATCGATATTGTGATGCGCCCGCCCAAGCAGGACCGCGATGCCATTACCGATATCGCGACTGTCTATGTCACCACGGCAAACGGCCAGTCGATCCCGCTCACGCAGATTGCCAAGCCTGTCATGGTCTGGGAGCCGGGCGTGATGTGGCGCGAGAAGCGCAACTTCGCGATTACCGTTCAAGGCGATGTGCGTGAGGGCCTGCAGGGCGCCACGCTGACCAACGAGCTGTTGCCGCAACTGCGCAAGATGGAAGCCAGCTGGCATGTAGCTGGTGACACAGGCTATCGCATCGAGGTGGCCGGTGCGGTGGAAGAAAGCTCCAAGGGCTCCGGCGCCATCGTGGCGGGTATCCCGGTGCTGCTGTTTCTGACCTTCACATTGCTCATGCTGCAACTGCGCAGCGTCAGCCGTTCGCTGCTGGTGTTTATCACCGGTCCCTTGGGCATACCCGGTGTGGCAGCAGCCTTGTTGCTGCTGAATCGTCCCTTCGGCTTTGTGGCGCTGCTGGGTGTCGTGGCCTTGATGGGCATGATTCAGCGTAATTCGGTGATTCTGATCGACCAGATCGAAAGTGGGCGTGCCCGTGGCGTACCGGCCTGGGATGCGATTGTGGAGGCGGCCGTGCATAGGCTGCGTCCCATCGTGTTGACGGCAGCAGCAGCCGTGCTGGCCATGATTCCGTTGTCGCGCAGTGTGTTTTGGGGTCCCATGGCGGTGGCCATCATGGGCGGCCTGATCGTGGCGACCGTGCTGACCCTGCTGGCCTTGCCCGCCATGTACGCGGCGGCATTCCGCATCAGAAAGGACACTGCCTGAGCCTGGATTGTGCGAAAGACTGCCGATTTTGCGGCTAGAATCTGTGTCTTGACCTCAGTAGGCGTAGATTTGCGCATTGCTGACCGCGCGGGTGGCGAAATTGGTAGACGCACCAGGTTTAGGTCCTGACGGTGGCAACACCGTGCCGGTTCGAGTCCGGCTCCGCGCACCAGATACAGGCACTCTCTGCTGCCCAAGCCCGTAACCCCAAGCCGTTACGGGCTTTTTCTTTTCCCGCCCCCTGCTGTGCAGCTGCGGTGTCAGCTTTTAAGGCAAACCCCTGTATGGCGATGGCGGAGCCTGCGCGGCGCCTCGTTATAATGGTCGGCTTCGCCTGTTCCTGATTTGAACAAATGCCCGGCGCCAGACGCGGGTGCCAATGACCGGGGCAGGCTCTGGAAATTTGTGGTGCCGCATGTCCCAGGGGATCCCGGGCGTGCGCGCACTGTGACTTTGCGCAACACGGTGCGGGTTGTTAGTCAATCTGCACGGTCCTCATCCCTCTTAGGAAAAATCATGGCCGTTAACGTTGAAACTCTTGAAAAGCTCGAGCGCAAGATCACGCTGAGCGTGCCCCTGTCGGCAATCCAGTCCGAAGTGGATGCCCGCCTGAAGAAGGTGGCGCGCACTGTGAAGATGGACGGTTTCCGGCCCGGTAAGGTGCCTATGAGCGTCGTGGCTCAGCGTTATGGCTACTCCGTGCAATACGAAGTGCTGAACGACAAGGTGGGCGAGGCTTTTGCCGCTGCCGTGAACGAAGCCGATCTGCGCGTTGCCGGTCAGCCCAAGATCACCGAAAAGGAAGGCGCTGCCGAAGGCGAAGCGCAATTCGAAGCCGTGTTCGAAGTCATGCCCGAAGTCAAGATCGGTGACCTGACCACTGCCGAAGTGGAAAAGCTGACCACCAGCGTGGACGACGCAGCCATCGACAAGACCGTGGACATTCTGCGCAAGCAGCGTCGCACCTTCACCGAGCGCGCTGCCGGTGAAGCCGCTGTGGACGGCGACCGCGTGACCGTGGACTTCGAAGGCAAGATCGACGGCGAGACTTTCTCCGGCGGCAAGGCTGAAGACTTCCAGTTCCTGGTCGGCGAAGGCCAGATGCTCAAGGAATTCGAAGACGCAACCCGTGGCATGAAGGCTGGCGAGTCCAAGACTTTCCCCCTGGCTTTCCCCGCTGACTACCACGGTGCCGACGTGGCCGGCAAGACTGCCGACTTCCTGGTGACCGTCAAGAAGGTGGAAGCTCCCAACCTGCCCGAAGTGAACGAAGAGTTCGTGAAGACTCTGGGTGTGGAAGGCGGCTCCGTTGAAGCCCTGCGCGACGACATCAAGAAGAACCTGGAGCGCGAAGTGAAGTTCCGCGTTCAAGGCCGCAACAAGCAAGCCGTGATGGACGCTCTGGTGTCCGTGTCCGAGCTGGATCTGCCCAAGGCTTCCGTGCAAGCCGAAGTCGGTCGTCTGCTGGAAGGCGCGCGCGCCGAGCTGGAACAGCGCGGCATCAAGGATGCTGCCAAGGCTGAAATCCCCGAAGACATCTTCCTGCCCCAGGCCGAGCGTCGCGTGCGTCTGGGCCTGGTGGTGGCCGAGCTGGTCAAGAGCAACAATCTGCAAGCTACTGCCGAGCAGATCAAGGCTCATGTCGAAGAGCTGGCTTCCAGCTACGAGAAGCCCGAAGACGTGGTGCGCTGGTACTTCGGCGACCGCAACCGTCTGGCCGAAGTGGAAGCCGTTGTGATCGAAAACAACGTCACCGACTTCGTTCTGGGCAAGGCCAAGGTCACCGACAAGGCTGTTTCCTTCGACGAGCTGATGGGTCAGGCCTAAGGGCTGAACCTTTTATCGGTGCTTGCCCTAGGCAAGTTCCGATAACTTGAATTGCGGGGCTTGTGCTTTTGCGCGCAAGCCCCATTTTCTTTTCAGAATGCGGCTACAGTAGGCGCATAGCACTGGAGAAAACATGAGCGCATTGGATACATTGGGTTTGGGCATGGTGCCCATGGTCATTGAACAGTCGGGTCGCGGTGAGCGCTCCTACGACATTTATTCGCGTCTGCTCAAGGAGCGCGTGATTTTTCTGGTGGGCGAGGTCAACGACCAGACCGCCAATCTGGTGGTGGCTCAGCTGTTGTTCCTGGAAAGCGAAAATCCCGACAAGGATATTTCCTTCTACATCAATTCCCCCGGCGGCAGCGTGACGGCGGGCATGGCGATTTTCGACACCATGAACTTCATCAAGCCCGACGTCTCGACACTGTGCACCGGCATGGCCGCGAGCATGGGGGCTTTCCTGCTGTCGGCAGGTGCGAAGGGCAAGCGCTACGCACTGCCTAATGCCCAGGTCATGATTCACCAGCCTCTGGGCGGTGCACGCGGTCAGGCGACCGAGATCGAAATTCATGCCCGCGAAATCCTCAAGACTCGCGAACGCCTGAACAAGATCCTCGCCGAGCGTACTGGCCAGCCCCTGGAAAAGATCCAGAATGACACCGAACGCGACTATTTCCTTTCCGCCGATGAGGCTAAGGACTACGGTCTGGTTGACCAGGTAATCAGCAAGCGTTCCTGAAATGCATAGCACCCAAGCCCCAGTCTGATTGGGCTTGCGGGTGCTGGCAATGAAGATCCTGGGAGTTGCTGACTGGCTCCCGGGACTTGCTCGGCGGCGTTTGTCCCTGAAGGGCTACGCCGCCTTGTCTTTGGTTATCATTAATTTTCGTTTTTTCGTAACGAGGCACAGCCCCCATGGCCGATAAAAAAGGCTCTTCCACCGAAAAGAATTTGTATTGCACCTTCTGCGGCAAAAGCCAGCACGAGGTCAAAAAGCTGATCGCCGGCCCGTCCGTGTTCATCTGCGACGAGTGCATCGACTTGTGCAATGAGATCATTCGCGACGAACAGCCTGCCGCCGATGCCAAGGAAGGCCGCGGCGATCTGCCTACGCCTGCCGAAATCAAGGCCAATCTCGATAACTATGTGATCGGTCAGGAACAGGCTAAGCGCACGCTGGCCGTGGCGGTCTACAACCACTACAAGCGGCTGAATCACAAGGACAAGGCCGGCAAGGACGATGTGGAGCTCAGCAAGAGCAATATCTTGCTGATCGGCCCCACGGGTTCGGGCAAGACCTTGCTGGCCCAGACGCTGGCGCGTCAGCTCAATGTCCCCTTCGTGATGGCCGATGCCACCACGCTGACCGAAGCCGGCTATGTGGGCGAGGACGTCGAGAACATCATTCAGAAGCTGCTGCAAAGCTGCGAGTACGACGTCGAGCGCGCGCAGCGCGGCATTGTCTACATCGACGAAATCGATAAGATCTCCCGCAAGTCGGACAACCCCAGCATCACGCGCGATGTCTCGGGTGAGGGCGTGCAGCAGGCGCTGCTCAAGCTGATCGAAGGCACGATGGCCAGCATTCCGCCCCAGGGCGGGCGCAAGCATCCCAATCAGGACTTTCTGCAGATCGACACCACGAACATCCTGTTCATCTGCAGCGGCGCGTTTGCGGGGTTGGAGAAGGTCATCGAGAACCGCACGGAGGCTTCGGGCATCGGCTTTGGCGCTACCGTCAAGAGCAAGAAGCAGCGTTCCATCTCGGAAATGTTCCTTGAGATCGAGCCCGAGGATCTGATCAAGTTCGGCATCATCCCCGAGCTGGTCGGTCGCATGCCCGTGGTGACGGCGCTGGCCGAGCTCAGCGAAGAGGCACTGGTTCAGATCCTGACCGAGCCCAAGAACGCGCTGGTCAAGCAATACAGCAAGCTGCTGGCCATGGAAGGTGTGGAGCTGGAAATCCGCCCGGCGGCACTGAAGGCGATTGCCCGCAAGGCTCTGGCCCGCAAGACCGGCGCTCGTGGCCTGCGCTCTATCGTCGAGCAGGCACTGATCAGCACCATGTTCGAGTTGCCAACGGCCGAGAACGTGGAAAAGGTGGTGGTGGAAGAGGCCACCATTGAAGACGGCAAGGAGCCGCTGCTGGTTTACCGCGAGGCGGCCAAAAAGGCCTGATACTGTGCTTGCGTGCGAGGCGCTTCTTCGATGGGGCGTCTTGCTGCATGAGACGGAAAGGCAATGCCCCTGCGGTGGCAAAAACAATTTGCACGCAGGGGTTGAAATACACCGGTAGGCGGACCATCTTCCGCTGATAAACCGAGGATACCTATGTCTGGACAAACCCCTTTGCCTTCCACCGAGCTGGATCTGCCGCTGCTGCCCTTGCGGGACGTGGTGGTGTTCCCGCATATGGTGATTCCGCTGTTTGTGGGGCGTGCCAAGAGCATCAAGGCTCTGGAGTTGGCCATGGAAGGCGATCGCCGCATCATGCTGGTGGCGCAAAAGACGGCCTCCAAGGATGAGCCTGCAGCGGAAGACATGTTCGATGTGGGCTGCGTGTCCACCATCCTGCAGATGCTCAAGCTGCCCGACGGCACCGTGAAGGTGCTGGTCGAGGGCCAGCAGCGTGCCCTGGTCAAGCAGATCACCGACGAAGAGTCTCATTTCACGGCGTCTGTGACGCCTGTGGAGGCTGATGGTGCCCATGAGCAGAGCGAGATCGAAGCGCTGCGCCGTGCGGTGACTCAGCAGTTTGATCAGTATGTCAAGCTCAACAAGAAGATCCCCCAGGAGATTCTGACCTCGATCGCCAGCATTGACGATGCCGGTCGCCTGACGGACACCATCGCGGCGCACCTGCCTCTCAAGCTCGAGAGCAAGCAGGCAGTGCTGGATCTGGTGGACATCAAGGAACGGCTGGAAAATCTTTTCGAGCAGCTCGAGCGCGAGGTGGACATCCTCAATGTCGACAAGCGCATCCGTGGTCGCGTCAAGCGCCAGATGGAGAAGAATCAGCGCGACTTCTATCTGAATGAGCAGGTCAAGGCCATCCAGAAGGAACTGGGCGAGGGCGAGGATGGTGCCGACATCGAGGAGATCGAGAAAAAGATCAAGCTCGCTAAGATGCCTGCCGAGGCCCGCAAGAAGGCCGAGGCCGAGCTCAAGAAGCTCAAGCTGATGTCGCCCATGTCGGCAGAAGCTTCGGTGGTGCGTAACTACATCGAAGTGCTGACCGGCCTGCCCTGGAGCAAGAAGACCAAGATCAAGCACAACTTGGCGAATGCCGAGGAAGTGCTGAACGAAGATCACTTTGGTCTCGAAAAGGTCAAGGACCGCATCCTCGAATATCTTGCCGTGCAGCAACGTGTGGACAAGGTCAAGGCCCCGATTCTGTGCCTGGTCGGACCTCCCGGCGTGGGTAAGACCTCGCTGGGGCAGTCCATTGCCAAGGCTACGGGCCGCAAGTACGTGCGCATGGCGCTGGGAGGCATGCGTGACGAGGCAGAGATTCGCGGTCACCGCCGTACCTATATCGGTGCCATGCCCGGCAAGGTGCTGCAGAGCCTGGAGAAGGTCGGTACGCGCAATCCTCTGTTCCTGCTTGACGAGATCGACAAGCTGGGCATGGACTTCCGTGGCGATCCATCGAGCGCACTGCTGGAGGTGCTGGACCCCGAGCAGAACAACAAGTTCGGCGACCACTATGTGGAGGTCGACTTCGACCTGTCCGACGTGATGTTTGTGGCGACCTCCAACTCCATGAACATTCCTTCGGCCTTGCTGGATCGCATGGAGGTGATTCGTCTGTCGGGTTACACCGAAGACGAAAAGACCAATATTGCCATCCGCTACCTGCTGCCCAAGCAACTCACCAACAATGGTGTGAAGGAGGGCGAGCTGGAGGTGACCGAAGCCGCGATCCGCGACATCGTGCGCTACTACACCCGCGAAGCTGGTGTGCGCTCGCTGGAGCGCGAGTTGTCCAAGATCTGCCGCAAGGTGGTCAAGGGCTTGCAGCTTGGCAAGCTCCAGCCCAAGGTGGAGGTGAATGCCGACAACCTCAACGACTATCTGGGCGTGCGCAAGTTCAGCTACGGCCGCGCAGAGCATGCCAATCAGGTGGGGCAGGTTGTGGGCCTGGCCTGGACCGAAGTCGGTGGCGATCTGCTGACCATCGAAGCCGCAACCATGCCTGGCAAGGGTGTCATCACCCGTACTGGTTCACTGGGCGACGTGATGAAGGAGTCGGTGGAAGCTGCTCGTACAGTGGTGCGCAGCCGCGCTCGTCTGCTCGGCATCAAGGATGAAGCCTTTGAGAAAAAGGACATCCATGTGCACGTGCCCGACGGCGCCACGCCCAAGGACGGCCCCAGCGCTGGTGCCGCCATGACGACGGCGTTTGTCTCGGCGCTCACGGGCATTCCCGTGCGTGCTGACGTGGCCATGACCGGTGAAATCACCTTGCGTGGCGAAGTCACGGCGATTGGTGGCCTCAAGGAAAAGCTGCTGGCGGCTCTGCGTGGTGGCATCAAGACCGTGCTGATTCCCGAAGAGAACGTCAAGGATTTGCAGGACATTCCCGATAACGTGAAGAGCGGTCTGGAGATCGTTCCTGTGAAGTGGATCGATCAGGTTCTCAAGGTGGCCCTGGAGCGTGTGCCCGATCCTTTGTCCGAGGAAGCGGTGGCCGCTGTAGCGGCCACCGATGCCAAGCCGGTCGAGGCAGCCATCAAGCATTAAGCTTGTTTTGTGAAAATTGTGGCGTTTTTTCTGGGAGGGCTCAGAACTGCGCTACAATTCATCCATCGCAGCAAACAACGTTGTACAATGTTGGGCTTCGGTAGATATGCGGGAATAGCTCAGTTGGTAGAGCGATACCTTGCCAAGGTATAGGTCGACGGTTCGAACCCGTTTTCCCGCTCCAGGTTTTAGAATCTGTAGCAATACAGGTTCGCATCAGAGAGCGAAAGCTTTCCGAATGCGGGAATAGCTCAGTTGGTAGAGCGATACCTTGCCAAGGTATAGGTCGACGGTTCGAACCCGTTTTCCCGCTCCAGGTTTCAGAACCTGTAGCAATACAGGTTCGCATCAGAGAGCGAAAGCTTTTTGAATGCGGGAATAGCTCAGTTGGTAGAGCGATACCTTGCCAAGGTATAGGTCGACGGTTCGAACCCGTTTTCCCGCTCCAGGTTTCAGAACCTGTAGCAATACAGGTTCGCATCAGAGAGCGAAAGCTTTTTGAATGCGGGAATAGCTCAGTTGGTAGAGCGATACCTTGCCAAGGTATAGGTCGACGGTTCGAACCCGTTTTCCCGCTCCAGGTTTTTGTGATAGCGGCGCGATAGCAAAGCGGTTATGCCCCGGATTGCAAATCCGGTTAGACCAGTTCGACTCTGGTTCGCGCCTCCAAATTTGTGGAAAATCCCTGCAGATAAAAGTCTGCAGGGCTTTTTGCTTTATGTGCCTGCTTTCTTGTGGTCGAAGAGCTGCATATGGCGGCAAATGGGGAAGCGGGCGGCCGCGTTTTTGCCACCGGGCGCTCATGCGGCCGCTACAGGCTGTTTGCTGCTCGCCATGAAAAGCCCAGGCAATGCCTGGGCCGAACGGAAAAGGCCGCAGGGCCTCGGTTCAGACGGTTTCGGCCAGCGCGACACTTTGGCGCAATGTCTTGGCGGCTTCCACCATATGCTGTAGCGCGGGAATCACTTCGGCCCATTGGCGTGTCTTGAGGCCGCAGTCGGGGTTGACCCAAAGGCGTTCGGCGGGAATGCGTTCTGCTGCCTTCTGCATGAGCTGCAGAATGTCTGCCTTGGTGGGAATATTGGGCGAGTGGATGTCGTAGACCCCCGGGCCGATCTCATTGGGGTAGTCAAAATGCTCGAAAGCCTCCAGCAACTCCATGTCCGAGCGCGAAGTCTCTATGGTGATCACATCGGCGTCCATGGCAGCAATCGAAGCAATGATGTCGTTGAACTCCGAATAGCACATATGGGTGTGAATCTGGGTTTCATCGGCAACGCCATTGGCGCTGATGCGGAACGCTTCCACGGCCCAGTGCAGATATTCCTTCCATTGTGATTTGCGCAATGGCAAGCCCTCGCGCAATGCAGCCTCGTCGATCTGGATCACGCGCACGCCGGCTCTTTCCAGATCCAGCACTTCCGCGCGAATCGCCAGAGCCAGCTGATAGCAGGATGTGGCGCGCGGCTGGTCATCGCGCACGAATGACCAGTTCAGGATGGTGACCGGGCCTGTCAGCATTCCTTTCACGGGTTTGCGGGTCAAGGACTGGGCGTACTGGATCCATTCTGTCGTCATGGCCTTGGGGCGGCTGATGTCGCCGAACAGAATGGGCGGCTTGACGCAGCGTGAGCCATAGGACTGCACCCAGCCGAACTGGCTGAAGGCATAGCCGTCGAGCTGCTCGCCAAAATATTCGACCATGTCGTTGCGCTCGGCCTCGCCATGCACGAGCACGTCCAACCCCAGAGCCTCCTGCTCTTGCACGCAGCGTTCGATCTCGGCACGCATGGCGCCTTGGTAGTGAGCGAAATCCAGGCGACCGGCCTTGAATTCGCTGCGCGCCTGGCGTATTTCTGCCGTCTGGGGAAAAGAGCCGATGGTGGTGGTCGGGAAGGCTGGCAGCTTCAGCAGCCGGGATTGCTTGGGGGCGCGTGCTTCGTAGCTGCTCTGGCGCTGACCCAGCCTAGCGTTGATCTGCTTGACCGCAGCTTGCACCGCAGGGTTGTGCACGCGAGGCGATGCTCGGCGTGCTGCCAGAGCGGCAGCGTTGTCGGCCAGTTCGGCTGCGACAGCATCTCGGCCATTGCGCAAAGCCTTGCCCAGCACGCGCAGCTCATCCAGTTTCTGCAGAGCATAGGCCAGCCAGGATTTGATGTCGGCATCCAGCCTTTGTTCGCTGTTCAGATCCACGGGTACATGCAGCAAGGAGCAGGATGGCGCAATCCAGAGACGGTCGCCCAGGCGCTCTGCCAGCGGCTCCACCCAGTCCAGCACGGCAGCCAGATCGGTTTTCCAGATATTGCGGCCGTTGATCACGCCCAGCGACAGCACCTTGTGTGCGGGCAACAGACCCAGCAGTTGCTGCACATCGTCCTGACCATTGACAGCATCGATGTGCAGGCCGGCCACGGGCAGGTTTGCTGCCAGATACTTGTTCTCGGCGAGCTGGCCGAAATACGTTGCCAGCAGCAGCTTGATCCTGCAACTCTTGAGGTGGTGGTATGCAGTGTGGAAGGCATGTTGCCAGTCGGCATCGAGTTCTGTGACCAGAATGGGTTCGTCCATCTGCACCCATTCAACGCCCTGGGTCGCCAGCACATCCAATAGTTGCGCATAGATGGGCAGCAGGCGCTGCAGCAATTCCAGCTTGCTGGTGCCGTCCTTGGCTTTGCTCAGTGCCAGATAGGTGACGGGACCGATGAGGACGGGCTTGGCCTGTATGCCTTGTGCCCTGGCTTCGGCCAGTTGTTCCAGCAGGCGCGATGCATCGAGCTTGAATTCGGTGGTCGAGCTGAACTCGGGAACGATGTAGTGGTAGTTGGTGTCAAACCACTTGGTCATCTCGCCCGCGGCGACACCAGCGCAGCAGTGGATGTGGTCGGTACTGCGGGATTCGGTCGTGATTGCCGAACGGCCGCGGGCCACGCGAAAGTAGTTGTCCAGCGCATCGCCTCCGAAGCCTTGCACCCGTTCAGGCAGATTGCCCAGCGTAAAGCTCATGTCCAGTACCTGGTCGTAGAAAGCGAAGTCGCCCACGGGCACCCAGTCCAGCTCTTGCTGCGCGGTCCAGTGGCGTTGTCGCAGCTCGGCGCCCAGCGCCTTGAGTGCATCACGTGAGGTCTCACCTCTCCAATAGGACTCCAGCGCGAACTTCAGTTCGCGCTTTGCGCCAATGCGAGGAAAGCCCAGGTTGTGAATAGTCGTCATGCAGAAATCCAGTCTTTTGATCGGTGGCCCATGGCCAGAGTGGCTCGGGTCAGCGGACTGGATGTTCTTTGAATAGATGCATGAAGTAAAATGGTTGTTTCTCATGTATCCATGAATTTCTTTCACAGATGATTGAGCGTATCCATCCAGCCATCGTGCAAGAGGTCGAAAAACAAGGCTCTTTGACTGCGGCAGCCGATGTGTTGTGCGTCACCCAGCCCGCCCTGAGCCACAGCATGAGAAAGCTGGAAGCCCAGCTTGGCACCGATGTCTGGTTGCGTGAAGGGCGCAGCCTGTGTCTGACACAGGCGGGTCAATACCTGCTGGCGGTGGCCAATCGCGTGCTGTCTCAGCTGGATCTGGCCGAGTCGCATTTGCAGCAATTTGCTCTGGGAGAGCGCGGCAGCTTGCGCATCGGCATGGAATGCCATCCTTGCTACCAGTGGTTGCTGAAAATCGTCTCACCCTATCTGGCCGCCTGGCCCGATGTGGATGTGGACGTGAAGCAGAAGTTTCAGTTTGGCGGCATTGGTGCGCTGTTCGGCTATGAGATCGACATGCTGGTCACGCCCGATCCACTGTTCAAGCCGGGTTTGCACTTTGAGCCCGTCTTTGACTATGAGCAGGTGCTGGTGGTGGCTGCGGATCACGCCCTGGCCCAGGCCGGCCATGTCAAGCCCAGTGATCTGTCTCGCGAGGTGCTGATTACCTACCCTGTGGCTGTGGATCGACTCGACATCTATACCCAGTTTTTGCTGCCCAAAGGCATTGCCCCCAAGCGCCATAAAACCATAGAGACCACCGACATCATGATGCAGATGGTCGCCAGCGGTCGGGGCGTCGCTGCCCTGCCGCGTTGGCTGGCTCTGGAATATGCCGAAAAGATGGCCGTCGTGCCTGTGAAGCTGGGCAGCAAGGGGATCGCCAAGCAAATCTACCTCGGTGCGCGCGAGGCAGAGTTGCATACCGACTATCTACAGGCCTTTATTGCGCTGGCACGGGCACCTGGCCTGGCACTGCCGGCTGCCGTGCCTGCGCAGAAGGAATTCTGAAAAGATAGCGGAAACTGATTGCTGAATAAGCGATAGCCGCTGATTCATAGGTTGACGGCTCTCATGCCCGGTACTGACGCCCGGTCGGCTTGCCGTCCGGCCTGCGCACCCCACAGCCACATGGCGCCGCCCGCCAGCAGCGTCAGCACAAACGATTGCTGTGCGCCCCAGTGGTCGATCAGCCAGCCGGCAGCGGCTGCACCCAGGGCCACGCCGCTGGCGAGGCCGGTCAGCAGCCAGGTCATGCCCTCGGTCAGGCGGTTGGCTTGTACCTGCTGCTCCACCAAGCTCATGGCCACGGTAATCGTCGGGCCAAAGGTAATGCCTGCCAGCAGGACGGCCAGCGTCAGCGCGGTCAGATTGCTGGCCAGCAGCAGGGGCAGGGCGGAGATGGCGACCGATGCCCCGACCCAGACGATCTGGCGGCTGAGCGGCATCTGCAGGCGCAGCGTGCCAAACAGCAAGCCCATGGCGCAGGAGCCCAGCGCATAGAAGGACAGCACCACACTGGCCATGCCAGGCTGGCCCTGTGCCGTGGCGAAGGCCACGCTGGCCACATCGATCACGCCCACGATGACGCCTTGCGCCAGCATGAACAGTGCCAGCGTGCGCACCACAGGCTGGCGCAGCATCGACGAAGCCCTGCCTTTTTCCGAGTCGTCATGCGGGCTGACAGGTGGTTCGGTGCGGCGTTGCACCACGAACAGGCCTACGCCGATGATGAGGAACAGCGCCGCAGCCAGCGGGCCGGCCTCGGGGAACAGCAGCATGCTGAGGCCCACCGACAGCGGCGGGCCGACGATAAAGGCCAGATCATCGAGCACGCCCTCCAGTGCAAACGCTGTCTGCAGCTGAGGCGTGCCGCTGTAGATTGCCGTCCAGCGGGCGCGAACCATGGCCGGCATGCTGGGCAGGCTGCCGACGGCAGCGGCCAGTACCAGCAGCAGCCAGTCCGGCCCCTGCCAGTGGGCACAGGCAAGCAGCGCCAGCATGGACAGCGCACTGCTGGCGGCCGCAAACGGCAGTACCCTGAACTGGCCGTATCGGTCAACCAACGCCGAGATGCGCGGTGCCAGAACGGCAATCGAGAGTGCGAAACAGGCCGACACCATGCCTGCCAGCGTGTAGGCGCCGCGCTGCTGTGACAGCATGGTGATCAAGCCAATCCCCGTCATCGACAGCGGCAGTCGCGCCAGCAGCCCGGCCAGCACAAAGCCTGTGCTGCCCGGCGCCGTAAACAGCTTGCGGTAAGCATTCAACATGGAAACCCTTGCATAGATTCATTTGCATACATTGTGTATGCGAGTGACATTCTAGGAGCTTGGGATGTAGCGCGTATGATTGGCATACGCTTTGTATGTGAATATTGCCGGGAGTTCGCAGTGACCCAAGTCCGCCAGAGTCGTGCCAGCATGATCGAAGCCACACGGGCCAAGCTGATCAGCGCGGCGCGCAGCGCTTTCGCTCGGCATGGCTATGCCCAGGCAGCCATGGACGAGCTGACCGCGCAGGCGGGCCTGACGCGCGGCGCGCTCTATCACCACTTTGGTGGCAAGCCTGGTCTGCTGGCTGCCGTGGTGGCGCAGATGGATGAAGAAATGGACCAGCGGCTGGAGCTTGTGCTGCGAGGCCATGCCGATCCATGGGAAGGATTTCTGGCCTATTGCCGGGCCTATCTGGCCATGGCACAGGAGGCCGAGATTCGTCGCATCGTGCTGCAGGATGCGCGCTCTGTGCTCACCGGTACCGACCAGGGGCAGCAGCATCAGCAATGCATTGCTTTTATCGCGGGCTTTTTGCAGCAGCTCATCGACGACGGCGTTATCGTGAATGCCAGCGCACCGGCGCTGGCAAGGCTGCTCAACGGCTGCCTGATCGAAGCGGCTTTCTGGATTGCCGAGGAGGGCGCTCCGCCCGAGCGCCTGAACGAGGCCTTGCAGGCGCTGGATCTGATGCTGCAGGGCTGGAAGGCGTGAGCTGGTGCCCAAGCGGGCCTGCAGGCTGACCGCCGAAGACGGGTTCAGGAAGACGCAGTGGCGGCGCTGCTGCATCTATTGCATGCGGCGCAATCCCGATGGAAAAGTGGCCGGGCTTCGGTGATGCTTTGCGCATGACTCTTCATTCAACCCTTGGAGCTGCACATGACAAGTGAACCGAAGATCAAAGGCCCGGCCTCCTACTTTCCTTCCATCGAGAAAACCTACGGCCAGCCGGTCACGCATTGGATCAAGATTCTCGAAGGCCTGCACAACAAGAAACATATGGAGCAGGTCGCGTATCTCAAGCTCGAGCATGGCATCGGCCATGGACATGCGAACGCGCTGGTCGCATACCATCGGGCGCAATCTGGCGCCCAGTGAGAGTGCTTGTGCCAGTTCGCAGGCGTCAGAAGTCATGTGCGATCTGGTACTGCCCCTATTTCGCGAGCCCAACACCTCCAGCGATCCCATGAAATTCAAGAAAGTGCTCCGTGAAGCGTCGCGGCTCTGGCCATCGCAAATATGGATTTCTGACGGACGCCTCATGGCTGGCGACGGAGGTCTGTTTCCCCAGCTGTCTGAACATTGGGAGATGGCGCAAGACCAAGCAAAAGCGTGGAGTGAGGCACATCAGCTGATGGTCTGGGCGATCTTCTGCGCCTGGCACAAAGCTGCAGTCGCACACTTCAAGGCGGGTCGGGGCCGGATTGCCAAATCGGATCTGGATATACGGCATCTCCGCCAGAAGTACGAAGAAAGCCTGTTCGCGGATGGCAGCCGCTACCCACGCCAGATGCTGCGCGCCTATCGCCGTGAGCTGAAGGTCAGGCCAAGATCTGCCCTATAGGCTCTGCCCCATGCGGGATGATCAAGAAAACAGCGTGCAACGCTTGATGCCCAGGCGTTGCACGCTGTCTGCTCCTCAGGATATACCTTGGAGTTATTGGTATTTCTGCTCCAGCCCATCCCAGAAGTCCTTGTTCACCAGCCGCTGGCGTTCAAGGAAGGGAGCGACGATGGCAGGGTCCTCATCAACCTTGTGATCGTCGCGCAGCAGCGTCAGGCACTTTTGCATCCCGGCCACGGCACCTTGCAGTGCTGCATTGGCGTAGAGCACAAAGCCATAGCCCAGCTCGCCCAGTTCGTCGGCGTTGAAGATGGGGGTCTTGCCGCCGATGACCATATTCATGAGCTGTGGGGCTTGTAGACGCAGCGGCAGGGTGCGCACTTCTTCGGCCTGGGTGACGGCTTCGACAAACAGGATGTCGGCACCGGCTTCCTGAAACTGCTGGGCCCGCTCGATGGCGGCCTCGAAGCCGTGGACGGCTGCAGCGTCGGTACGGGCCATGATGAGGGTGCCGCTATCGCGGCGCGCATCGACAGCGGCCTTGATCTTGCCCAGCATTTCGCTGGTTTCGATCACGGCCTTGCCATTGAAGTGGCCGCAGCGCTTGGGGCTGACCTGGTCTTCGAGCTGAATGCAGTCGGCGCCGGCTCGCTCCAGCGTGCGCACGGCATGGTAGGTATTGACGGCGTTGCCGAAGCCGGTGTCGGCATCGACCAGTAGCGGCACTTCCACGGCATCGCGGATGCGGGCCGTATGGTCGGCGATATCGCTGAGGCCCATAAAACCCTGGTCGGGCATGCCGAACCACATATTGGTCACGCCGGCACCGGTTACATAGATGGCTTCAAAGCCCAGATCGGCGATCAGCCGCGCCGACATGGCGTTGAAGGCTCCGGGAACAATGACACCGCGGCGGGCATCGGCCAGGGCCTTGAGTTGTTGTTTCGGGTTCATGAGATTTCTTCTTGAAAAGGGCTTTGAGGCTTATCTGATGAGCGCATTCAGCTATCAGATTTGATGGCTGCATGTACTTCTGACGGGCGTCGCCAGGCAGAGCTGCCGCGCAGCTCCCCAGAGGATTAGTCCAGCGAAATATTCGCGTTCTTGATCACCGGTCCCCACTTGGCGCGCTCGGCTTCCAGGTATTTGCCATAGGCCTGGGGCGTGCCGCCCATGATCTGGCCGCCGCTGCTTTCGATCATCTGGCGCAGAGACTTGTCGGTCTTGAGTGCTTCGTTGACGGCCTGGTTGAGCTTGGCCACCACGGCGTCGGGCGTGCCGGCCGGCGCAATCATGCCCAGCCAGTTGTACGACTCAAAGCCCTTGACTCCGGCTTCATCCAGCGTGGGCACCTCGGGCAGCACGGCCAGACGGGTCTTGCTGGAGACGGCCAGGGCATTGATCTTTTTGGCCTTGATGGAAGGCAGGGCTGAGTAACCCATCTCGAACATCATGGCCAGATGGCCGCCCATGAGGTCGGTGGCCGCCAGCGAGCCGCCCTTGTAGGGCACATGGGTCAGCTGGGTCTGGGTCTGGTAGGCCAGCAGCTCGCCCGACAGATGATGGGCCCCGCCCACGCCCGAGGAGCCATAGGTCAGATCGCCAGGCTTGGCCTTGGCATGGGCCAGCAGTTGCTGCACGCTCTTGAAAGGCTGGTTGGGAGCGGTGGTCAGAAACAGGGGTGCTTGCTCGATGAGGATGATGGGCTTGAACGCCGTCTTGGCGTCATAAGGCATCTTCTTCATCAGCATGGGGTTGGTGACCAGGGGGCCTGGCGAGCCGAAGCCGAAGGTGTGGCCGTCGTTGGCCTTGGCGATGGCGTCCGTGCCCGTTACGCCACCGGCACCGCCGCGGTTGTCGATGATCACGGGCTGGCCCAGCACCTTGCCCAGCGAGTCGGCAATCAGGCGTGCGCGGGTGTCGGCATAGCCGCCTGCCGCATAGGGCACGATGAGCTTGACGGTGCGGGTGGGCCAGGCTTCAGAGCCCTGGGCCAGAGCGGCAGAGGGGCCGCCCAGCAAGGCGGTGGTGGCGGCAGCGCAGGCAGTGGCGCGCAGCAAGGCGTTTCTACGGGAAATCATGAATCAGCTCTCAGTACTATTTTCAGGCTTCAGCGTTTATGGGGTATGCGCTGGATGCTATGCTTTTTGTGAATCTCACTTTTCCTGCATTTGAGCTGCCTTGACGATCTCGCCCAGGCGCTTGCGCTCGGCATCGGCAAACTTCACGAATTCCGCACGTGTGCCGCCGACCGGCTCGATGCCCAGTCCCTTGAGCTTTTCGACGGTGGCAGGCTCCTTCATGGCCTTGTCCACGGCAGCTGCCAGCTTGTCCAGAATGGCGGGCGGTGTGCCCTTGGGGGCATGAATGCCGGCCCAGTGCGCGATCTGCAGATCCGCAAAGCCTTGCTCCACAGCAGTGGAAAGCTGGGGGTAGGCAGAGATGCGCTGGGTCCAGGTCGTGGCCAGAGGCTTGAACTTGCCCTCGTGAATGATGTGCGGCAGCGCGATGATGCTGGCTTCGGACGTGCCTTCGACCTGGCCGCCCAGCACGGCCGTGGTGCTCTCCGAACCGCTCTTGTAGGGCACGGGCTGCAGCTTGGCACCGTATTTCACATTCAGCATCTCGGCCACGAAGTGCGGCGTGCTGCCCGTGCCTGCGGTGGCAAAGTTGAAGCCTGCGCCCTTCTTCGAAGCTTCGACGAAGTCGCGCAGATTGTTATAGGGCGCGTTCTTGGGCACCACGATCACCGAAGGTGCCAGGCCGATCATCACCACGGGCTGCAGCGCATCATCCTTGAAAGGCATGGTCTTCTTGATCATGCTGTTGGAGATGACGCCGGCCGCGCTGACCAGCAGCGTGTAGCCATCGGGCTGGGCCTTGGCCACGATATCGGCCCCCACTGTGCCACCTGCGCCGGGGCGATTGTCGATCACCACGGGTTGGCCGAGGATCTTGGAAGCGCCTTCGGCCGCCGAACGGGCCATCAAGTCATTGGCGCCGCCCGCGGAAAACGGCACCACGAGGCGAATCGGGCGCGTGGGCCAGTCGGCAGCCTGGGCCAGGCCAGCTGCGCCCAGCACGGAAAGAGTCAAGGCCTGGACAACAAGATTGCGACGGTTCAAAAACATGGATATCTCCTGGATCCAAATCCCTATTGGTATGAGCTGTTACCGCAAGCACTGTGCCAGGTAGATCTAGGGAAAACCCTTTGTGTGCCAAGTATTTGAAATCATTGGAATTTCTGGGGTTTTGCGGAGTGTCCATCTGCGGTTGTGTATGGCTTCTGTTTCAATGATGAAATAATCATTTTCATGAATGAAACAGATGCGATATCGAATCATGGAGTCAAACGTCTGCCAACAGCTGGCCAGCCGCATTTGCCCCACATCGTCACCGTAGGCCGCTACCGTGTGGGGCGGGTGCTGGAGCGGCTGGCACAGCTCTGGTCGGGTGAGGCCAGGTTCTCGCATATCTCGGCTTCTTTCGACGATGCGGTGGCCCAGGTGCATGCACTCAATCTGCGCCAGCCCATCGATGCCCTGGTGGGGGCGGGAGCCAGTGGTTCCTGGATTCGAGAACGCGTGGACATTCCAATGGCCATGGTCGAAGTGCGTGGCCTGGATTTGCTGCAGGCGCTGCGCCAGGCCAAGTTGCAGACCACCGAGGAAGCTCCGCGCGTGGGGCTGGTCAACTTCGAGGTGCCGTCGCCGGTGGTGGCACAGTTCGACAGCCTGTTCGGGCTGGGTCTGGTCCAGATCGCCTATCAAGGTCCGCATGACGCGCCGGCCTGTGTGCAGAAACTCAGGGCGTCGGGCGTTGGCGCCGTGGTGGCTCCGGGCCTGGTGGCCGACCTGGCAGAGCAGGCGGGCATGGCCAGCGTGTTGCTGTATTCCGATATTTCGGTGCGCCAGGCGCTCAGCGATGCCATGCTGCTGGCTCGGCATCGACGTGCCGAGCGTGACCGGCATCAACGTCTGGAAACCGTGCTGCACCAGTTGCAGGACGGTGTGGCCGCCGTGGACGAGCGTGGCCGCATTTGCGCACTGAACCCACGCATGGCCGCCTTGCTCGGGGTCCCGGTCGAGGCCTTGCACGGCCGTATGCTGGACGACGTGGCTCCGGCCCTGGGCACGGCCCGAGCACTGGCCGGTGAGGAGGGGGGAGAAGAGGTGGTGCAACTGGCCTTGCGTACCCTGGTGGTGCGACGCGCGCCAATTGTGGAGAACGGGCTGGTGACTGGCGCTTTGCTGGTCTGCCGCGATCCTGCCGTGATCCAGCGGGCCGATCGCAGCCTGCGCGCCAGTCAGCGGCAAAGAGCTGCCGGTGTGCGCTGGCGCATTGAGGACTATCTGGGCAGCAGCCCCGCTGCCCAGCGCGTGCGACTGCTGGCCAGGCAGTATGCGAGCAGCGATGCGACGGTGCTGATCCTGGGAGAAAGCGGAACCGGCAAGGAGCTGGTGGCGCAAGGCATTCACAGCGCGGGGCGGCGTGCAGAGCAGCCATTTCTCGCAGTCAACTGCGCGGCGCTCAGCGAAAGCCTGCTGGAGAGCGAGCTTTTCGGTTACGAGGAAGGCGCTTTTACCGGGGCCAGGCGCGGCGGCAAGACCGGTTTGATAGAGGCTGCGCATACCGGGACCCTGTTTCTCGATGAAATCGGCGATATGCCGCTGGCGCTGCAATCTCGGCTGCTGCGTGTGCTGCAGGAGCGTGAGGTGTTGCGCGTAGGTTCCACCACGCCGATTCCCGTGGATGTGCGCGTGATTGCCGCCACCCATGCTGATCTGGCCGATCAAGTGGAGCGTGGCCGGTTCCGGCGCGATCTCTACTACCGGCTGGCGGTGCTGCGCCTGAGTACGCCTTCACTGCATATGCGCGGTGCGGCCGATATTGCGGAACTGGGCCGCGCCATGCTGGCTCAGCGCCTGAGCGCTGCAAGCGGGTTGCCCCGCGCACTGTATGACAGGGTGGAGCAGCAGCTTGATGCACTGCTGGCCAGGGCTGCGGTGCATGACTGGCCCGGCAATGTCCGTGAACTGGACAACTGGGTGGAGCGCCTGCTGGCCTGCAGCGATTACCTGGGCTCAGGTCGGGGCGGCCTTCTGGATATGGCGCGCTTGCTTGAAGTCTTCCCGGAGTGTGCTGATGGCCTGGCTCTGGCCGAGCCTGTCATGGCCAGGCAGGCACAGCTCAGAGACGCGGGACGCCTTGCCGAACAGAAGCGATTGCGCGAGGTGCTGGAGTCGGTTGGGGGTGATCAGCGCCAGGCCTGTGAAATTCTCGGTATCAGTCGCGCCACTTTGTGGCGGCGCATGAAGGCTTAGCAGGTGTTGCTGCATGAGCGCCAGAAGTTCGCCATACGTATGATTTCGGCCAATATCGAGAGCGCGTGTCGTGAATTGCGGCAACCGGCGCAACAATCATCAGCAGGCGGAGATTGCGCTGTGCCTCGGGCTTTCTGGGAGTCAAGGACCGCAGGCTCCGCTGTCTGGTGAGCAGAGTCGAGGCCGGAACCACAGCCGGGCCTGATGTTTTATCGATTGAGATCGGGAGAGAGACGGGTTATGTCCGACGTGAGCGAGCTTGAGAACGAGAGTGCGGTCTATAGAACCTTGCTGGAGTCCACCAAGGCCATTCCCTGGAAGATTGATTGGGCGACCATGAAGTTCGCCTATATCGGCCCTCAGATCGAGAGCTTGCTTGGCTGGAGCCGTGAAAGCTGGGTCAGCGTCGAAGACTGGGCCATGCGCATGCACCCCGACGACCGCGAATATGTGGTGAATTTCTGTGTGAGTCAGTCCCAGGCCGGCGTGGACCATGAGGCCGACTATCGCGCTCTGACCAAGGACAACGGCTATGTCTGGATTCGCGATGTGGTCCATGTGGTGCGCAATGCGCAAGGCGAGGCCGAAGCGCTGATCGGCTTCATGTTCGACATCAGCGAGCGCAAGAAGACCGAGGAAAGGTTGCTGAGCCTGCAGAAGGAGCTGGAAGTGCTCTCCTTCAGAGACGGTCTGACCAGCATTGCCAACCGGCGCTGCTTCGATACCAGTTTTGAGCAGGAGTGGGAGCGCACGCGCAGCGATGGCAAGCCTCTGTCCATGCTGCTTTTCGATGTTGACTTCTTCAAGCAATACAACGATTTGTACGGTCATATCCAGGGCGACAAATGTCTGGTGGATATTGCGCAGACCCTGAGTCTGGCGCTGGACGGACAGCGTGACCTGGTGGCGCGCTACGGTGGCGAGGAGTTTGTGGTGCTGCTGCCCGAAGCCGATGCAGAAACCGCGCAAAAAGTGGCCGAGCGCTGCCAGCGCCTGATCCAGAAGCAGTCCATCGTGCATGCGCTGTCGCCCCATGGCAGGCGGGTCACTATGAGCATTGGTGCGGGCACGGTGCTGCCGGCAGAGCATGATCGACCTGCCGGCTTTATAGAAGCCGTGGACCGGCAGCTCTATGCGGCCAAGAACAAAGGCCGCCACCGGATTGAAAGCGTCATCTTGAGCGCTTGAACCCTGCCCAGGCCTACGTGCGGCAGGCGCCCGGCAGGGCAATAGTCGGTCTCAGGCCAGCAGCACTTCGCCCGGCACCCGCACCCAGCCTTCCATCAGAATGCGGGCGCTGCGGCTCATCAAGGCCTTGGTGACCTGCCATTGACCCTGCTCGCTCCTGGCTTCGGCCCCCACACGCAGGGTGCCGCTGGGATGGCCGAAGCGTACGGACTGGCGCTCGCCGCCGCCCGCAGCCAGATTGACCAGCGTGCCGGGAATGGCGGCAGCCGTGCCGATGGCGACGGCGGCCGTGCCCATCATGGCGTGGTGCAGCTTGCCCATGGAAAGTGCCCGCACCACCAGATCGATGTCCTCGGCAGCAATCGCTTTGCCGCTGGAGGCGGTATAGCTTTGCGCAGGGGCCACAAAGCCTATCTTGGGCGTGTGCTGGCGCGTGGCGGCTTCGTCCAGATGCTTGATCAGACCCATCCTGAGTGCGCCATGGGCGCGGATGGCTTCGAACCTGGCAAGGGCGGGGCCATCGCTGTTGATGGCATCCTGCAGTTCGCAGCCGGTGTAGCCAAGCTCTTTGGCATCGAGAAAGATGGTTGGAATGCCGGCATTGATGAGGGTCGCGCAAAAGCGGCCGACGCCGGGCACGTCCAGCTCGTCGCAGACATTGCCGGTGGGAAACATGGCAGTTCCGTCCTCACCTTCATCGGCGGGATCCAGAAACTCCAGAGCCACTTCGGCAGCGGCAAAGGTCACGCCGTCCAGTTCGAAGTCCCCGGTCTCCTGCACCTGACCATCGCGGATCTGCACATGGTTGATGACGGTCTTGCCGATATTGGCTTGCCAGATGCGGATGGTGGCCACGCCGTTGTGCGGAATGCGCTCGGCCGGAATCAGACCCATGTGAATGGCGCAGGGACCGACGGCAGCACTTAGGTTGCCGCAGTTGCCGCTCCAGTCCACAAAAGGCTGATCGATGGAAACCTGGCCGAAAAGATAGTCCACATCGTGATCGGCGCTTGCGCTCTGGCTGAGGATCACGCCCTTGCTGGTGGAGGATGATGCATTGCCCATGCCGTCAATCTGTTTGCCATAGGGGTCGGGGCTGCCCAAGGTGCGCAAAAAGATGGCGTCGCGAACTGGGCCGGGCTGTCGGGCTGCTTCGGGCAGATCCTGAAGCTTGAAGAACACACCTTTGCTGGTACCTCCGCGCATATAGGTGGCGGGAATGCGGATTTGCGAAGTGAGGGACATGGAATGGCAAACAAACAAGGTATTCAAGACTCAAGCCAGGGCTTGAGCCTTGAGTCAGTGAAACAGGTGTAGCTGTTGAGGACGAGGCGGAGAGCCGGAAGCCAATGGCCAGCGATGCAGTACCTGGTAGCGTAACTGCTTGCCTGTGCCGGTTCGCTCGACCAGCTGGATCTCATCGATCAGCCAGTCGACGGGGTCGATACGCCGAGTGGGCAGGGCATGCAGAGCTCTGTAGCTGATGGTGATGTGAGGTTTATGGCCGCCATCCTTGAAGCCGTGGGATTCCAACTCGGTCTGTAGCGTTGTCAGCAGTTGGTTGAAAGGCTCTGGACGTCCGCGGGTGCGCAAAGACCAGTGAATGCGCTCACCCACCTCACCGCGAACGCGGTTGAAGCTGAGCTCGAAGGCCTTCAGCTGCGCCTCTTGCACGGCATTGCCTGCGGCCAGCAAGGCGAGCAGTGCCTCTTGCCCGGAGTCAAGCGGGCCACACCAGGTTTGGTGCCAGTTATCTGGACAGAACAGGCGCTCGCCCAGTTCCTTATCCAGGCCCAAAGCGTTGATCTGGGCACGCAGGCGATGACGTACCGGGCTTTTGGGCTGGGTGACAATCAGTATGCGTGCCTGGCTCATAGCTGCTCCTTAGCTCACAAGTTCAGCCGCCGATGTGGAATCGGCCGCTGCGCTGTCCGCCAGGAAGTCCTGGGCAAAGCGCTGCAGCACGCCACCGGCCTCGTAAATCGAGACCTCTTCAGCGGTATCGAGGCGGCACCGTACCGGCACTTCGGTGCGGGCACCTGTCGTTCGGTGGATATGAAGTGTAAGCGTGGCCTGGGGGCGACGCTGGCCGATGACATCAAAGCTCTCAGTGCCATTCAACCCCAGTGTGTGGCGGCTCGTGCCGGGCAGGAACTCCAGCGGCAATACCCCCATGCCGATCAGATTGGTGCGGTGAATGCGCTCGAAGCCCTCGGCCACGATGGCCTCCACACCGGCCAGGCGCACGCCCTTGGCGGCCCAGTCGCGGCTTGATCCCTGGCCATAGTCGGCTCCGGCGATGATGACCAGCGGCTGCTTGCGCTGCATATAGGTTTCTATGGCCTCCCACATGCGCAGCGTCCGGCCTTCGGGCTCGATGCGGGCGAGAGAGCCCTGGCGCACCTTGCCCTGGTCGTCCACCACCATTTCGTTGAAGAGCTTGGGGTTGGCAAAGGTGGCGCGCTGTGCGGTCAGGTGGTCGCCGCGATGCGTGGCATAGGAGTTGAAGTCCTCCTCGGGCAGACCCATTTTGTGCAGATACTCTCCTGCGGCCGAGTCCATCAGAATGGCGTTGGACGGCGAGAGGTGATCGGTGGTGATGTTGTCGGGCAGTATGGCCAGTGGCCGCATGCCGCGCAGCGTGCGCTTGGCGGCCAGCGCACCCTCCCAGTAGGGCGGGCGGCGGATATAGGTGCTCTGCGGGCGCCAGTCATACAGTGCCGCGACCTTTTCGCCCTGGTCTGCGCGGATGGCAAACATGGGCTCATAGACCGCGCGGAACTGCTCGGGGTGGACGGCGGCCTTGGCCACGGCATCGATCTCCTCGTCGCTGGGCCAGATGTCCTTCAAGCGGATTTCGCGGCCCTGGAAGATGCCCAGCACATCGTTCTCGATATCGAAGCGGATGGTGCCCGCAATCGCATAGGCCACGACCAGTGGCGGCGAAGCCAGGAAGGCTTGCCTGGCATGGGGGTGGATGCGGCCATCGAAATTGCGATTGCCGGAGAGCACGGCAGTGGTGTGGAGATCGCGATCCACGATTTCCTGCTGAATGGCGGGATCGAGTGCGCCGCTCATGCCGTTACAGGTGGTGCAGGCAAAGGCCACCACGCCAAAGCCCAGTGCCTCCAGGTCATGCAGCAGGCCGGCTTGTTCCAGATACAGTGGCACGGTCCTGGAGCCGGGGGCCAGCGAGGTCTTGACCCAGGGCTTGCGTTCCAGGCCCAGATTGCGCGCATTGCGTGCCAGCAGGCCGGCCGCGATCACATTGCGCGGGTTGCTGGTATTGGTGCAACTGGTAATGGCTGCAATGATGACTGCCCCGTCGGGCATCTGGCCTGCAGTTTCGGTCCAGTCGCCGGCAATGCCCCTTGCAGCAAGCTCGCTGGTGGCCAGGCGGGCGTGCGGATTGGAGGGGCCCGCCATATTGCGCACCACGCCGGACAGGTCAAAGCTCAACGTGCGCTCGTACTCGGCGTGCTCCAGACTGTCTGACCACAGACCTGCCTGCTTGGCATAGGTCTCGACCAGTTGCACTTGGGCTGGCTCGCGGCCAGTGAGCTTGAGGTAATCGATTGTCTGCTCGTCGATGGCAAACATGGCTGCCGTGGCACCATATTCGGGTGCCATGTTCGAGATGGTGGCGCGGTCGCCGATTGAGAGGCCGCGTGCGCCTTCGCCATGGAACTCCAGATAATGGGTGTTGCTTGTGATGTGAAACTCGGGCCGAGGCCTGATGGCTGCAAACCTCTGACTAAAAACTTTAAAAATTCATTGGAACGCAGTCCTGTACAGCGCTCGAAGCTATTGAAGCAATAGCGATGCGCGCAAATCTGCTTAGTCTTGTTGGACGATGGGCTGAAGGCGATTTCTTTTTACGCTGTCTCCAAGTTTTGATTGCACATCAACAAGGAGACAAGAATGCGTTTAGCAGGAAAAGTTGCCGTGGTCACAGGGGCAGGCCAGGGCATGGGGCGAGCGATTGCACAGCGTTTTGCCGATGAGGGGGCCACTGTGGTGGCCGTGGACTTGAATGAAGAAGCCGCCAGGCAGACTCTGGAAGGCAAGCTTGGCAAGCATCTGGCCCGCTCCTCCAACGTGGCCGACAGCGCTGCGGTCGATGCGCTGTTTGTCGAAATCCGCGAAAAGCTGGGCGCCGTCGACGTGCTGGTGAACAACGCCGGCGTAGGCTCGGTGGACCAGTTTGCCGATATTCCCGACGCGACCTGGGAGCGCGTGATTGGCGTGAACCTGAACGGCGCTTTCTACTGCGCCCGTGCCGCCGTCAAGCAGATGCAGGAAGGCAAGGGCGGTGCCATCGTCAATATCTCCAGCACCTCGGCTGTCAGTGGTGACGGTCCTGCCCATTACTGCGCTTCCAAGGCCGCCCTGATGGGTTTGACCCGTGGCATGGCCAAGGAGCTGGCGTCCAAGAGGATCCGTGTAAACACACTGGTTCCGGGCCCCACCAACACGCCCATGATGCAGGGCATTCCCCAGGAATGGGCCGATGCCATCATCGCCGGCGTGCCCATGGGGCGCATGGCTGAGCCCGAAGACATCGCCAAGGTGGCCGTGTTCCTGGCCAGCGACGACAGCGGCTTTGTGACGGGGCAGAACCTGGCCGTCAACGGCGGCAGCGCCTTCCTGTAAGGAGAGAAAAACATGAACAAGCGTCTGCAAGGCAAGATTGCATTTGTGTCGGGTGGCGGCTCCGGTATCGGTGCGGCAACGGCCGAGCGCTTCGCACAGGAGGGAGCGACCGTGGTGATCTGCGGTCGCCGCAAGGAACCTCTCGATGAAGTCGTGGCCAGGATCAAGGCTGGCGGCGGCAGTGCCGAGGCCATCGTGGCTGACGTGGGCAACGAAGCCCAGTTTGTCGGAGCGCTGGAGCAGACGGCCAAAAAGCATGGCAGTCTGGACATCCTCGTCAACAACGCCATGGCCTATACCTGGGGCGGCATCGAAGGCATGACCACGGCGGACTGGCATGCCAACTTCACCACATCGGTGGACGGCACTTTCTGGGGCACTCGCACGGCGCTGAAGCTGATGGGCGGCAAGGGCGGCTCCATCGTCAATATCAGCTCCATCTGCGGCACGCTGGGCACGCCCTATATGTCGGGTTACTCGGCGGCCAAGGCGGCCATCATCAACTTCTCGCGTGCAGCGGCTGCCGAAGGAGCGGCGGCGGGCATCCGTGTGAACGTGGTGATCCCTGCGGTGGTGGAAACCCCTGCGACGGCCGGCATGCTGGCCGATGAAGCCTCGCGCAAGACCACCGAAAAACTCATTCCCATGGGGCGCGTGGGCCAGTCCGGTGAGCTGGCCAATGCCGTGCTGTTCCTGGCCAGCGACGAAGCCAGCTATGTGACAGGTGCCGCCCTGCCCGTGGACGGCGGTCGTTCCGCCGTGCTGGTGACCGCGCTGTAAGAAAGAGTCTGAAGAGATGAGTGAACCCGTGAATCAGTGGCCACAAACGCTCGAAGAGCGTATCGACAGGCTGGAGTCGCTGGATGCGATTCGTCAGCTGGCCGGCAAGTACTCCCTGTCGCTGGACATGCGTGACATGGACGCCCATGTGAACCTGTTTGCTCCGGATATCAAGGTGGGCAAGGAAAAAGTGGGGCGTGCGCATTTCATGGCCTGGCAGGACAGCACGCTGCGTGACCAGTTCACGGGGACCTCGCACCACCTGGGCCAGCACATCATCGAGTTCGTGGACCGCGATCACGCCACCGGCGTGGTCTATTCGAAGAACGAGCATGAGTGCGGTGCCGAGTGGGTCATCATGCAGATGCTGTACTGGGACGATTACGAGCGCATCGATGGTCAGTGGTACTTCCGCCGGCGTCTGCCCTGTTACTGGTATGCCACGGATCTGAACAAGCCGCCGATTGGCGACATGAAAATGCGTTGGCCCGGCCGGGAGCCCTACCATGGCGCTTTCCATGAGCTGTTTCCGAGCTGGAAGGAGTTCTGGGCCCAGCGCCCCGGCAAGGACGAGCTGCCGCAGGTGGCCGCACCCGCACCACTGGAGCAATTCCTCAAAACCATGCGCCGCGGCACACCGGCGCCGCGCATGCGTGTGCGCTAAGGAGCCGGCATGAGTCAAACGCTTTTCACGCCCGTCCAGCTAGGCCGGATTGCCCTGCAAAACCGCGTGGTCATGGCTCCCATGACGCGTAACCGTGCCGATGCCGATGGCACGCCCACGGACATCATGGCCGAGCACTATGGCCAGCGTGGCGATGCCGGCCTGATCGTGGCCGAAGGGGCCTGGCCCGAGGTCACGGGTCAGGCCTACTGCCGCCAGCCCGGCATAGAGACTGCCGCTCATGTGCGCGCCTGGCGCCGCGTGACAGATGCGGTGCATGCGCGTGGGGGATCCATCGTGCTGCAGATCATGCACTCCGGCCGCATCGGCAGCCGCCATATCAAGCCCGAAGGCGTGCGCTCGGTGTCTGCGTCCGCCATTCAGGCACAAGGCAAGATCTGGACCGATGCTGCGGGCATGCAGGATTTCGACCTGCCCCAGGCATTGACCACCGAAGAGGTGCGCAAGGCGATTGCCGAGCATGCCGCCGCCGCCAAACGCGCCATGGATGCCGGCTTTGACGGCGTCGAGCTGCATGGCACCAGCGGCTATCTTAGTCTGCAGTTCCTGCACTCCAGCACCAACCGGCGTACCGACGAATATGGTGGTAACGCCAGCAGTCGTTCACGTTTCGCCGTGGAATGCCTGAGCGCCATGGGCGAGGCCATCGGTCTCGACCGCGTGGGTCTGCGCCTGAATCCTGGCAACACCTTCAATGACACGGCGGATGAAAACTCCGCAGCCACCCATGCCGAGCTGATGCGTCAGGCCGCCAGGCTGGGCATTGCCTATCTGCATGTGATGCGTGCGGTCTTCGACCCCTCCATCGATGCCTTCAAGCTGGCGCGAGAGAACTTTGGCGAGAACCTGATTCTCAACGACGGCTTTGATGCGCAAAGTGCCGAAGCTGCGCTACAGGCAGGCGAGGGCAAGGCGATATCTTTTGCGCGGCATTTCATTGCCAACCCGGATCTGGTGCAGCGCATGCGCCAGGGGCTGCCCCTGTCCAGGTTTGACCGCAACACGCTCTATACCCCCGGCGCCAGAGGCTACAACGACTATGCACCGGCACAGGAGGCGCAGACTGCCTGATCCGTCTGGAAACCGAGTTCATCGTGTTGGCCGCATTTCCTTCGGGGATGCGGCCTTTTTTGTACTCCGGGTTTTCACGGCTGCTGCAGGCCTGCCGGAGCGGTCTGCTCGCAAGGGCGTAAAGCGCTCTAGTCTGTTGTGCTGAATCGCATGTCGAATCTGGCACGAATGCTATGAAATTTGGGTAAATAGGCCGCAAATCGTTAGTCTCAATGGACGATGTTTGCCAAGACTCTCCTCTTCAGAATCCTCTGCATCACTACAGGATTTGGGTTGGAGGCCCCGACATCATGATGGAAATACGTGGACTTGCGTACGTTGTCGCCGAGAGCTCTGATTTGGATCGCTGGGTCAGCTACGCACGCGATGTGCTTGGCATGATGCCCAGCACCACAGCCGATGGCGATCTGCTGATCAAGATGGACGAGCGTCAGTTCCGCTTCCAGGTGCAGCCTGGCAGCATGGACAAGTACTCCGCGTCCGGCTGGGAAGTGGCCGACAAGGAGGCTTTCGAGCAGGCACTCAAGGTGCTGCAGGCGGCTGACGTGCACTATGAGTTGGGCAGCTCCGAACTGTGCGCCAAGCGCCATGTGCAGCAGCTGGCCGTGGTGACCGATCCTTCCGGCAACCGCCACGAGATCGTCTGGGGCTTCAAGTCCGACTTCAGTCATTTCGCATCGCCTCAGGGGGTCTCGCGCTTCGTCACTGGTGATTATGGGCTTGGCCATACCGTGCTGCCTGCACCCGACTTCGACAAGACTGTGGCCTTTGTGCGCAATGTGCTGGGCTTTGGTCTTTCAGACATCTACAACTTCAAGCCTGCAGGCGATGCCGGTCCCACGGTCCGCATCCATTTCTTCCACTGCGCCAACGGCCGTCACCACAGCCTGGCTCTGGCCGAGTTCCCTTCCGCATCGGGTTGCGTGCACGTGATGGTGGAGGTCGACAACATGCCCGAAGTGGGCCGTGCCATGGACCGCATGCAAAAGAGCCAGGTCAAGCTCTCGGCCACCCTGGGTCAGCACACCAACGACAAGATGATCTCGTTCTACATGAAGACGCCCTCCCACTTCGACCTGGAGTTCGGTTATGGCGGCGCCATCATCGACTGGGATCACCACATCACGCATGAGTTCACGACCGTAAGCCTCTGGGGGCACGACTTCAGCGTGGGCCGCCTTGAAAACAACTGATAGGAGGCTTGGAGACATGGCCAATAAATTGATGACAGCGAAGGACGTTGTGGCATCCATCAAGGACGGCATGACGATTGGTATTGGTGGCTGGGGCCCCAGGCGCAAGCCCATGGCCCTGGTGCGCGAGCTGTTGCGCAGCCCCGTCAAGGATCTGACCGTGGTGGCCTATGGCGGCGCCGATGTGGGCATGCTGTGCGCGGCCGGCAAGGTCAGGAAGCTGATCTTCGCCTTCGTGTCGCTGGACTTCATTCCGCTGGAGCCCTATTTCCGCAAGGCCCGTCAGAGCGGCGAGATCGAAGTCATGGAAATTGACGAGGGTCATATGGTGCTGGGCCTCAAGGCGGCCGGCATGCGCATTCCCTACATTCCCACCCGGGTCGGTCTGGGCACCGATGTGCTCAAGCACAACAGCTCCATCCGCCTGATCGAGTCGCCCTACGACGGCAAGGAATGGGTGGCTATGCCGGCCATCAATCTCGATGTGGCCCTGCTGCATGTGGATCGCGCGGACTCCCGCGGCGTCTGCCAGATTGCCGGCCCCGACATCTATATGGACGACCTGTTCGCGCGCGCCGCGACCAACACCTTTGTGAGCTGCGACGAACTGGTCGAGAGCAGCAGCTTCGAGTCGGAGCAAGCCGCGCGCCTGGTGTTCTGGGAGCGTTCCGAAACCACGGGCGTGGTGCACCTGCCAGGTGGTGCCCACCCATCGTCCTGCGCGCCCCTGTATGGCTTTGATGTCAAGCACTTCAAGGAATACGCGGCCAGCAGCAAGGACGAGGGCGGCTGGGACAGCTACCAGCAGAAATACGTGCAGTGCACGGAGCAGGAATATCTAGAAAAAGTGGGTGGCATGGAAGCAATCAAGCGCCTGCCTCTGCCTGTGTTCTGAGGAGGCCAAGAGATGAGTGAAATTGCATTGGTAGATCGCGTCATCTGCGCCGCGGCACGTGCCTGGGAAAACGACGGCGAGGTGCTGGCCACCGGCATCGGCCTGGTGCCGCGACTGGCGGCCTCGCTGTGCATGCGGTCCATCAACACCGATCTGATCATGACGGACTCCGAGGCCTGGGTGGTCAACGAGCCCGTGCCCGTAGGCCCTCGCGGAGACTACAAGATCAAGCGTGAAAACTGGATGGGCTTCTCGCGCATCTTCGACAACGTCTGGGGTGGCAAGCGCCATGCCATGGTGGGGCCCGTGCAGGTGGACCGCTTTGGTCAGGGCAATATCTCCATGGTGGGCAGCGACTATGCCCGTCCCAAGTCCATGATGCTGGGCGTGCGCGGCTTCCCCGGCAACTCCATCAATCACGCCAACTCCTTCTTCGTGCCCAATCACAGCACCAAGGTTTTTGTGCCGGGCGAGGTCGATGCCGTGGGCAGCGTGGGCTACAACAGCGCGCGCCTTGCCAAGGGCTGGACGCTGGAGGAAACCACGGACCTCCGCTTCATCTTCACCAATCTGTGTGTGATGGACTTCGGCGGTCCCAGCCATCAGGTGCGCCTGGTGTCGCTGCATCCCGGTGTGACTGCGGCACAGGTCAGGGAAGCCACCGGCTTTCCGATTCACGTTCCCGAGAACGTGGACGTGACGCCTGATCCCACACCCGAGCAACTGGCCTTGCTGGCCCAGCTCGATCCGCACAATCTGCGCGCTACGGCCATGGGAGCCTGATATGCAGCATGCATCCAGCGAATTTGTGACGCGCGAGGACAAGGCCGTCTACGAAACCGGCGAGCCCGTGCTCTACAGCGTGGACAACGGCATTGCCACGGTCACCATGAATCGGCCCACGTTCAACAATGTGCAGAACTCGCAGATGACCTATGCGCTGGATGCAGCCTTGCGCAAGGCGACTGATGACGACAGCGTCAAGGTCATCGTGCTGCGCGGAGAGGGCCGGCACTTCAGCGCGGGTCACGACATCGGCACGCCCGGGCGCGACATCAACAAGCCGTTCGACCGCGTTCACCTGTGGTGGGATCACACCAACAAACCCGGGGGAGAGCAGCTGTTTGCCCGCGAGCAGGAGGTCTATCTGGGCATGTGCCGGCGCTGGCGCGAGATCCCCAAACCCATGATTGCCATGGTGCAGGGCGCATGCGTGGCGGGAGGCCTGATGCTGGCCTGGGTCTGCGATCTGATCGTGGCCAGCGACGATGCGTTTTTCCAGGATCCCGTGGTGCGCATGGGCATTCCCGGCGTGGAGTACTTTGCCCATGCCCACGAGCTGCATCCGCGCATTGCCAAAGAGTTTCTGCTGCTGGGCGAGCGCATGCCGGCAGAGCGCGCCTATCAGATGGGCATGGTCAACCGCGTGGTGCCGCGTGCCGAGCTTGAGGACCAGGTCTATGCCATGGCCCAGCGCATGGCGGCCCATCCGCGTCTGGGCATGGCGCTGACCAAGATGGTCGTCAACAAGGCCGAGGAACTGCAGGGCCTGCGTTCCACCATGGACATGGCTTTTGGCTACCACCACTTTGCCCACGCGCACAGCCAGGCGATGGGCATGGGGCAACTGGGCGGCCAGGACGCCAGGTCCATGGCCAAGGCCAACAAAGAAGAGTCAAAGGCATGAGCAATATGAACGACATGGGCAGTCTGCGCACTCCTCTTTGCGACCTGCTGGGGTGCCGCTACCCCGTCATCCAGACGGCCATGGGCTATGTGGCGGGAGCCGATCTGGTAATAGGGACCACCAATGCCGGCGGCTTCGGCTTCCTGGCCGGTGCCACCATTGCTGCCGACAGGATCGAGGCCGAAATCCTGCGCGTCAAGCGCGAGACCGACGACCAGCCTTTCGGTCTGAACTTTCACATGTTCCAGCCCAACGCCCAGCAACTGCTGGATCTGGCCGTGAAGTACCGGCTGCGTGCGGTCAGCTACGGCCGTGGCCCGGACAAGCAGGTGATAGGCCGGCTGCGCGAGGCCGGCATCGTCTGCATGCCCACCGTGGGTGCCCTCAAGCACGCTCAGAAGGCGATCGAGATGGGCGCCAATGCCATCACCGTGCAGGGCGGTGAAGGGGGCGGCCATACCGGCAGCGTGCCCACTACGGTGCTGCTGCCCCAGGTTGTGGATGCGGTGCAGGTCCCGGTGGTCGCCGCCGGAGGCTTCTATGACGGGCGCGGCCTGCTGGCTGCGCTGGCCTACGGCGCATCGGGCATTGCCATGGGAACGCGGTTTCTGATGACCAGTGACTCCAAAGTTCCCGCCGCCACGCTGCAGCGCTATCTGGCCGCCAGGGATGCGGAAAAGATCGCCGTCTCGCATCTGGTCGATGGCATGCCGCAGCGAATGATTCCCAACGAATATCTGGCCATGCTGGGAAAGGCCAGCCCCATGAAACGCTTGCGCATTGCCTTGAGCCTGGCACTGCAATGGAAGGCCGAGACCGGCATGACCACAGGCCAGGCCCTGAGCATCTTCATGAAGGCCCTGCGCGAGGATTCTTCTTCGGTGGCTCAGACCGTGATGGCCGCCAACGCACCCATGCTGCTGCAGCGCTCCATGGTCGATGGAAACCCGGCCGATGGCGTGATGTCCGCCGGTCAGGTGGCCGCGCTGATCGGTAGGCTCGACAGCTGCGAGGAAGTGATAGGCGGCATCGTCCGCCAGGCCATGGACCGTCGCAACGCATTGAACGCATTGACTCCCGCATAACAACAAGCCAACGAGACCGGATATGTCCACTCAACAATTTCATTCCACTATTCATGACAACGGCGTGGCAGAGCTGGTGATCGACCGCGCTCCGGTGAATGCCCTGAATGCGGCCGGCTGGAATGGTCTGGCCCGGGAAATCCAGGCGCTGGGCGACAGGCCCGAGGTGCGCGTGATCGTCATTCGCGCCGAGAACCGGGGCTTTTGCGCCGGTGTGGACATCAAGGAGCTGGCCGAGAACGACAAGCTCATCCTGGAGGTGAACGCAGGCAACTACGCCACCTTCAAGGCCGTGCATCTGAACAAGGTACCGGTGATCACCGCCGTGCACGGCTTTGTGCTGGGCGGCGGCATCGGTATCTGCGGCGCATCCGACATCGTGATCGCGGCCGAGGACGCCACCTTCGGCCTGCCCGAAGTGGACCGCGGAGCCATGGGCGGGGCCGCCCATCTGCAGCGCATGTTCGGCGTGCAGAAAACGCGCTACCTGTTTTTCACGGGCGAGATGATCGCTGCGGCAGAGGCCCTGCGCCTGGGGGCCGTCGAGCGCGTGGTTCCCCGTGAGCAGTTGCGCGATACCGCCATGGACATCGCCAACCGGATTGCCGCCAAGAGCCCCGCCATGATCCGCATCGCCAAGGAGGCGCTGACCGGCATCGAGGACGGCAATCTCGAAGACAAGTACCGCTGGGAGCAGGGCTTCACCCTGCAAGCCTATATGAGCCCCGACTCCGCCGAGACGCGCAGCGCCTTCGTGGAAAAGCGCGACGCCAAGTTCTGAGCACCGATAGCGCGAAGAGGAGACAACCATGGATTTGACATACACCCCAGCGCAGAAGGCCTTCCGTGCCCAGGTACGTGAATGGCTCAGGGACAACGTGCCCAGGCAGCGTCTGCAAAGCTATGACACCCGCGAGGGTTTCGAGCAGCACCGCCAGTGGGAAGCCAGGCTGGCAAGCGCGGGCTACAGCGCCGTGACCTGGCCGAAGGATCTGGGCGGCAGCGGCTGCGACCTGACAGAGTGGCTGATCTTCGAAGAAGAGTACTGGGCGGTCGATGCGCCAGCCCGCGTGAACCAGAACGGCATCCTGCTGCTGGGCTCCACGCTGATGGAGTTCGGCACACCCGAGCAGAAAGCCCGCTTTCTGCCCCGCATGGCGCGCTGCGACGATATGTGGGCCCAGGGCTGGTCCGAGCCCAATGCCGGCTCCGACATGGCGGCCATCAGCAGTCGTGCCATCCGCAAGGGCGACAAGTTCATTCTGAACGGCCAGAAAATCTGGTCCACCCGCGCCATCTTTGCCGACTGGGTGTTCGGCCTGTTTCGCAGCGACCCTACATCGAGCCGCCACCATGGACTGAGCTACATCCTGGTGCCCTTGAACACGCCCGGCATCACCGTGCGTCCGATCCGCGCCATCAACGGACGTGAGCACTTCGCCGAAATCTTCTTCGACGATGTCGAGGTACCTGCGGAGAACCTGCTGGGTGCCGAGGGCAAGGGCTGGCATGTGGCGATGGCCACTGCCGGCTTCGAGCGCGGCCTGCTGCTGCGCTCTCCCGCCCGCTATCAGCGCAGCGCGCAGAAGCTGGTGGACCTGTATCTGCGCAACCAGGTCGATGCCGACCGCGATCACTCCATTCGCGACGCCGTTCTGCGTGCCTGGCAGGGGGCGGAAGCGTACACGCTGTCCTCCTATCACACGGTGGGGCGCCTGCACAAGGGCGCGCAGATCGGGGCCGAGGCCAGCACCAACAAGATCGTCTGGTCCGAGCTGGACATCATGATTCACGAGACCGCGATGCGCATTCTGGGCGCGCGGGCCGAGCTCATCGATGACGCCGAGGCCAATGAATGGCTGGAAGGCTTCCTGTTCTCGCAGGCCGGTCCCATCTACGCGGGCAGCAACGAGATCCAGCGCAACATCATCGCCCAGCGCATGCTGGGCCTGCCCAAATCCTGACCGGCAGGGAGACAACCATGGACTTCACTTTTACCGAAGATCAGATCGCATTCCGCGACTCGATCAGCCGCTTTCTGATGACCGAAGCGGCTCCCGAGCTGTTGCGCGACATCTGGGAAACTCCGAGCGGCCGCAGCCCCGAGCTGTGGGCCAGGATTGCCGAGCAGGGCCTGATGGGCCTGTCTGCACCCGAAGCCGATGGCGGCATGGGTCTGGCCGATGTGGACTGGGCGCTGCTGCTGCAGGAGGTGGGCTATTACGCCTTGCCCGACTCCCTGAGCGACACCGCCTATATGGCCGTGGGCATGCTGGGCGCCTTGCCTGATGGCCATGAAAGCCGTGTCTGGCTCTCCAGGATCGCTGCGGGCAGCTGCCGCGTGGCCGTGGGTCATCCCGTCAATCCCCATGTAGCGGATGCCGCGCTGGCCGATGTGCTGCTGCTGCCGCATGCCACGGCCACCGGCCTGGAACTGCATCTGCTCAAGTCCGCGCAGTGCGAGATCACGGCGCTGAGCAGCATCGACTCTTCGCGCCGCCTGTCGCAGGTACGCTGGACGCCGTCCGATACCACCCGCCTGCTCGAGGGCACTCAGGGCCAGAGGGTCTGGGACACGGCAGGCGAGCGCGGCGCGCTTGCCGCCGCTGCCCAGATGCTGGGTCTGGCCCAGCGCATGCTGGACCTGTCCGTGGACTACGTGGCGCAGCGCAAGCAGTTCGACAAGGTCATCGGCAGCTTCCAGGCCGTGCAGCACCATCTGTCCGACATCGTCACCAAGATCGAGTTTGCCAAACCCGTGCTCTACCGCGCCTTCTATGCGCTGCAGCATGGCGAACCCGATCTGGCCGTACGTATCTCGCACGCCAAGCTCCAGTGCAGCGAAGCGAGCTGGTTTGCCGCGCGCAACAGCCTGCAGGTGCATGGGGCCATGGGCTACACCTGGGAAGTCGATCTGCAGATGTTCATGAAGCGTGCCTGGGTGCTGGATGCCGCCTGGGGCGACAAGGCATATCACGCGGCGCGCCTGACCCAGGGCCTGCTGCGCAGCCCCGATGCCCCCGTGGGGCCCGGCGCGACCTTTGATCGGGAAGTCGATGCATGCGGCTCCTGCTCTGCGCAGGATGCCATCAGGAACATGGATGAAGAGGTGGCTGCATGAGCGCCCAGGCCTATATCGTTGACGCACTGCGCTCGCCCACCGGCAAGCGCAAGGGCTCTCTTGCCGCCGTGCACGGCGCCGATCTCGGCGCCCATGTGATCAAGGCGCTGGTCGAGCGCAACGACATTCCCGCGGCCGATTACGATGATGTGATCTTTGGCTGCGTGGACACCATCGGCGCCCTGGCCGGCGACATCGCCCGTACTTCCTGGCTGGCGGCCGGAATGCCGCTGAATGTGCCCGGCACCACGATCGACCGCCAGTGCGGCTCGTCCCAGCAGGCCATTCATTTTGCGGCCCAGGCCGTGATGAGCGGCACGCAGGACGTGGTGCTGGCCGGCGGCGTGCAGACCATGACCGCAATTCCCATCTCCTCGGCCATGCTTGCCGGTCAGCCCCTGGGCTTTAGCACGCCGTTTGCCGAGAGCAAGGGCTGGCAGGCCCGCTTCGGCAACGCGCCTGTGAACCAGTTCTATGCTGCCCAGCGTATTGCCGACCATTGGGGTGTGAGTCGCGCCGATATGGAAGTGTTTGCCAAGGAAAGCCACGACCGCGCTTTGAAGGCCATCGCTGAAGGTCGCTTTGATCGCGAAATCGTGCCGTTTGGCGACTTCAAGATGGACGAAACCGCCCGTCTGAGCACGCTGGAGAAGATGGCCACGCTGGAGCCGGTGGATCCGACCTATCCCTCAATCACCGCTGCCGTGTCCAGCTCCACTTGCGATGCCGCAGCGGCCGTGCTGGTGGTGTCGGAGGCTGCGCTTAAACGCTACAACCTCAAGCCACGCGCCCGCATTCACCATATGAGCGTGCGCGCCGATGATCCCATCTGGCATCTGACGGCACCGATTCCTGCCACCGAACATGCGCTCAAGAAGGCGGGCATGACGATGTCCGACATCGACCTGGTCGAGATCAACGAGGCTTTCGCTTCCGTGGTCATGGCCTGGCTCAAGGAAACCGGCTACGACCACGCCAGGACCAATGTCAACGGCGGCGCGATTGCGCTCGGCCATCCACTGGGGGCGTCGGGGGCCAAACTCATGACCACGCTGCTGCACGAGCTGGAGCGCACCGGCGGTCGCTTCGGTCTGCAGACCATGTGCGAAGGCGGAGGTCAGGCCAACGTCACCATCATCGAACGTCTTTGATGGCCGCCCTGCGGGCGCTCGGGCGCCTGCTGCAAACCCTGGGCCAGCGCCCCCAAGGCGGTGGGCACGCGGCGCTTGAATCTCAAACAACAAAAGGATGGAGACCATGGAATCAGTGAATCAAGGTGTGGATCGTCGCGGCTTTATTCAGGGTGCAGGTGCCGTGGCCGCAGCGGCGACCATGCCGGCGATGGCCGCGCAGAAGAAACATGAGGCAGTCGCTGTGGACGGCTATGCCTGGGCAGAACAGATCCGCCGGGGCGATATCACGCCGCTGGAAGCGCTGGAGGACGCGATTGCGCGCACCGAGGCCCTGCCCAAGCTCAACGCCGTGGTCATCAAGGACTACGAGCTGGCACGCGATCAGGCCAGGCAGATGTCGGCACTGGGCAGCGCTGCGCGTGCCGAGGCTACTGCCAGGGCGCCGATGTGGGGTGTGCCCTTTTTGCTCAAGGACCTGAACCAGTATCTGAAGGGTACGGTCACCACCAATGGCTGCCGTTTCTTCAAGGGGGCGGTGGCGGAGCACGACAGCACTCTGGTGGCACGCTACAAGGCGGCCGGCCTCAATATCTTCGGCAAGACGGCATCGCCCGAGTTCGGCCAGACGCCCACGACCGAGTCCTTGCTCTACGGGCAGTCGCCCAATCCCTGGAATGCGGCCCACACCACGGGCGGCTCCTCGGGGGGCGCGGCGTCGGTGGTGGCCGCAGGCATTGTGCCCGTGGCCCACGCCAGCGACGGCGGTGGCTCCATCCGCATTCCTGCTTCGCACTGCGGCCTGTTCGGCCTCAAGCCCAGTCGCGGGCGTCTGCCTGCCGGCCCGGCCAATATGGAAGGCTGGATGGGCCTGTCCATGAACCATGTCATCAGCCGCAGCGTGCGCGACAGCGCCCATCTGCTCGATCTGACTCAGGGGCGCGAGCCAGGCTCGCGCACCGTGCCGCCACGCGATGTGGAGGGCAGCTACCTGGAGGCACTCAGTCAGGCGCCCAAAAAGCTCAAGATCGCTGTCTGGACCAGAAACTACTTTGGCATTCCCGTGCATGCGGACTGTCAGGCGGCCGTGGACAAGGCCATCAAGGCCTGCCTGGCGCTGGGCCATGAAATCGTCGAGGACATGCCCGAGCTGCCGGTGGCAGAGGTGTTCTCGGGTCTGGGTGTGGTGACCTCGGTGGGCATGATGGCCAGCATCCGCGCCCGCGAAAAGCAGTTGGGTCGCGCCGTGCGCCAGGACGAACTCGAGCAGATGGACTGGCTGTACCTGGAAAAGGCCAGGTCTTATACCGCCGAGCAGATGCTGATGGCGCGCACCAACTTCGATACCGCCGGCCAGATTCTGGACCGCTTCTTTCTCAAGTACGACCTGATCCTGACCCCCGTGATGGCCGTGCCACCGCCGCTGCTGGGCGTGCTGACGCTGGACCAGCCCTATGACTCGTTTGCACGCGAGGCAGTCAAGGCGTCGCCCTATACCGCACTTTTCAATATGACGGGCCAGCCGGCCATGTCCGTGCCCATGCACTGGACGGCGGACAAGCTGCCGATCGGTGCGCACTTTGCGGCGCCGTTCGGCCGCGAAGGTCGTCTGCTGGCGCTGGCCGCTCAGCTGGAGCAATCCGTGCCCTGGGCCCATCGTCAGCCCGATCTGTCGGTTTTCAAAGCGTGATTTCAAGAGCGCAGACAGGCTGCGGGCCTGCTCTGCACAGAAAGCAAAAGGGGAAACAAATGGGTATTTGCAACCAGAGAACCGTCGTCATCACCGGTGCAGGCGGTGGCCTGGGCCGCGCCTATGCGCTGGCCTTCGCGCAAGAAGGTGCAAATGTGGTGGTCAACGACATCCGCGCCGAAGCCGCCCAGGCCGTGGCCGAGGAAGTCAGGACTGCCGGCGGCAAGGCGCTTGCCAACACCGGCGACATCACCACCGTGGCCGGTGCGCAATCGATTCTGGAGGCCACGCTGGCCGCCTTTGGTGATGTGCAGGTCATCGTCAACAACGCTGGTGTGCTGCGCGACCGCATGTTCCTGAGCCTGTCCGAGGAGGACTGGGACATGGTCATGCGCGTGCATCTGCGCGGCCATTTCTGCATGGCCAAGGTCTTTGGCGGCTACTGGCGCGACCAGAAGAAGGCCGGCAAACCCGTGGATGCCCGCATCATCAACACCAGCTCCGGCGCCGGTCTGCAAGGCTCCATAGGCCAGAGCAACTATGCCGCGGCCAAGGCCGGCATCGCCGGCCTGACCCTGGTGCAGGCCGCCGAGCTGGCGCGCTACGGCATCACCGCCAACTGCCTGGCGCCCGCCGCGCGCACTTCCATGACCGAAGGTGCCATGCCCGATATGGTCAAGAAGCCCGAGTCCGGCTTCGACGTCTGGGACCCGATGAACGTGGCCTCCATCGTCGTCTGGCTGGGCAGCGTCCAGTCCGCCCATGTAACGGGCCGCTGCTTCGAGGCCAAGGGCGGCGAGCTGTCCGTGGCCGACGGCTGGTTCACCGGCAAGGTCAATGACAAGCAGGCGCGCTGGGAGCCTGCCGAGCTGTCTGGCGTTGTCGATCAGCTGATCGCCGAGGGCAAGGCGCCTCAGAAGGTCTACGGAACCTAAGTCCGAGAAGCGGCCGGGCCGTGCTGCCCGGCCTTCCCATTTGATGAAGAACTCAGGACGCGAGCCATCATGGATTTAAGTCTGAACGAAGAACAAAAAATGATCGCCGAAAGCGCCGCGGTGTTTCTGCAGGAAAAAAGCAGCACGGCACGGGTGCGCAAGGTCTGCGAAACCGAGGGCGGCCTGGACCGTGCCCTGTGGCAGGAAGTGCAGGACATGGGCTGGTGCAGCGTGGCCCTGCCCGAAGCTGCGGGCGGCATGGGCCTGGGATGGCGCGAGCTGGTGCTGCTGCAGGAGCAGATGGGCTACCACCTCGCCTGCGTACCATTCTTTGACGCCGTTGTGGCGGTGACGCCGTTGTGGCAGGCGCTGAGCCAGACCGAGCAGGGCCTGGGCGTGGTGGAGCGCCTGGCGGCCTCGGGCCGGATCTGCGTGCTGGGCATGACGGTGCGCGGCGAGTTGCCAGCCACGGCTATCGCCAGGGTGGATGGCGATGCTCTGGTGCTTGATGGCCAGTGGCATCAGGTGGGCTCCGGTGCGCATGCCGATGTATTTCTGCTGCCGGCCACGCTGCCTTGCGGATCTCTGGGCCTGCTGGAGGTCAATGCCGGGGCTGAAGGCCTGAGCGTGCAGGCGCTGGCGACGATGGATGCCACACGCAGCAGTGCCGATGTCACTGCCGTGAATGTGAGGCTCACCGGCTCTGCCGTGCTGATGCATGGCGATGCACTCGAGCAACTGTGGGCGCAGACGCGCAATCTGGCCGCTATCGGCCTGGCGGCCGAGCAAGTCGGCGTGGCCGAGCGCGCGCTGAATCTGGCCGTGGACTATACCAAGGAGCGCCAGCAGTTCGGCAAGTCAGTGGGCAGCTTTCAGGGCGTCAAGCACCGCGCTGCGCAGATGCTGGTGAAGGTGGAGACCGCGCGCTCTGCCGTCTATGCAGCAGCTTTCATAGCGGATGCCGCAGGCCATACAAGCGATCTGAGCTATTTCGCGGCTCAATGCCGCACAGATGCTACGGAAGCAGCTCTCTTTTCCACGGGTGAAAGCATTCAGCTGCACGGCGGCGTGGGCTTTACCTGGGAGTTCGATCCGCATCTGTTCTTCCGGCGCGCGCGGGCATCGAGCCAGCGCCTGGGCACGGTGGAGCAGTGGCGCGAGCAGGCGGCGGCGCGTTTGTTGGACGAGAGCGTGATGGAGGCAGCATGAAGATGCAGGAATCGGAAATCAACGAGGCCTTTCGCGCCGAGGTGCGGGAATGGATGGCGCAGCATCTGACAGGGCACTTCGCTCCGCTCAAGTACGCCAGCGGCCTGGGCGCCGAAGGCTATGACGCGCAGCTGGCCAAGGAATGGGAGCGGGAACTGGCCAGGGGCGGCTGGACCGGTCTGGGCTGGGAGACTCGGTACGGCGGCCGTAATGCCCCGTTGGCACAGCAAGTCATCTTCCACGAGGAATATGTGCGCTGCGGCGGCCCGGGCCGTATCGGCCATATCGGCGAGACCCTGCTGGCGCCCACGCTGATGGCTTTCGGCACGCCCGAGCAGAAACAGCGCTTCTTGCCCGGCATTCTGGCCGGCACCGACTATTGGGCTCAGGGCTACTCCGAGCCAGGCGCGGGCTCCGACCTGGCCAGCATCCGCACCAGGGCCTGCCGCGATGCGGACACGGGTGAATGGGTGATCCACGGCCAGAAGGTCTGGACCTCCTGGGCGCATGAATCCGAATGGGTGTTTGTCCTGGCCCGTACCGACGAGGCCGCAGGCAGCGCAGCCAGCGCGCGCCACGCCGGCATGGTGCTACTGCTGGTGCCCCTCAGGCAGCCAGGCGTGGTAGTGCGCCCGATTCGCCAGATCACCGGCACTTCGGAGTTCAACGAAGTCTTCTTCGACGGCGCACGCACCGAAGGCGGTCTGCATCTGGGCCCCGTGGGCGATGGCTGGAAGGTCGCCATGTACTTGCTGGGCTGCGAGCGCGGTGCGTCAACGCTGGGCCAGCAGGCGCATTTTCGCCATGAGCTGGATTTGATACTCGCCCTGGCCAGACGCAATGGAGCGGCCCGGGACCCGCTGTTGCGCCAGCGCCTGGCCAAGGCCGATATGGGGCTGCAGACCCTGCGCGCCCATGCGCTGCGCTCCAGCGACGAGAACACACCGTTTCGCGTGGCCTCGGTCTCCAAGTACGCCTGGTCCAACTGGCACCGCGATCTGGGTGAGCTGGCCATGGATGTGCTCGGCGAGCAGGGCGGGTTGGTGCTCAAGGACCCGGCGCTGGCCGCGCTGCAGCAGCTCTGGCTGGTCAGCCGCGCGGACACCATCTATGCCGGCACCAACGAAATCCAGATGAACCTCATGGCAGAGCGCGCGCTGGGCATGCCGCGCTGACCGGGTGCATCGGGCGTGTCCGCCCTTGCGCCAGAGGAGCCGGCAGATGCTCTGCCCGGCCTGGACAGAGATGCTGCGAACACTGGGTTTTCCCGGTGGCTGGCCGCATCTTCTGTTTTGAAATGTCCTTGCAGCGACATTAGGGAATGACCTATCGTCCAAAGTGACGATGCTGCAGCGCAGCGGCGACCGGAAGATCAAGGCAACAACCTTCTGAATGCAAAATGATTAGCGCACCCTCCTACGTTGCTGCCCACGGTCTGCTCAAAAACAAAACTGTGCTCGTTACCGCTGCCGCTGGCGCCGGTATTGGTTTTTCTGCTGCAAAACGTGCAGCAGAAGAGGGCTGCAAGGCCTTGTTCATCTCCGATGTGCATGAGCGCCGACTGGCCGAAGCCGTGGAGCAGATCAAAAAGGATACGGGTTTGACCCAGGTCTTCGCCAAGCTCTGCGACGTGAGCCGTGAAGATCAGGTTCAGGCACTGATTGCCGAAGCCGACAGTGCCATGGGCGGCATCGATGTGCTGATCAATAACGCGGGCCTGGGTACCAACTGCAAGGTCGTCGACATGAGCGACGACGAGTGGAGCAAGGTCATCGACATCACGCTGACCGGCACCTTCCGCATGACGCGCGCAGCGCTCAAGCTCATGCAGCCGCGCGGCAAGGGTGTGATCGTCAACAACGCCTCGGTACTGGGCTGGCGCGCCCAGACCGAGCAGGCGCATTACGCGGCCGCCAAGGCCGGCGTGATGGCGTTCACACGTTGCTCGGCGCTGGAAGCGGCCGAATTCGGCATCCGCATCAACGCCGTGGCTCCATCCATCGCCATTCACGCCTTCCTCAAGAAGTCCGCCTCCGAGGAATTGCTGGCCAAGCTCTCCGAGAAGGAAGCCTTCGGCCGTGGTGCCGAGCCCTGGGAAGTGGCCAATGTGATGATCTTCCTGGCCAGCGACTACTCCTCGTACATGACGGGTGAGGTCGTGTCCGTGAGCTCGCAGAGGGCCTGAGCATGAACGCAGTCGCAGACAAGATGCTGTTTGACTCGGCGGCCTCGGTGCTGGCCTCGGTGGGCCGTCAGCTGGGCGAGACCGAATGGATGCAGATCAGCCAGGAGCGCATCAACCAGTTTGCCGATGCCACGGGCGACCATCAGTGGATTCATGTGGACCCCGAGCGGGCCGGCAACGGCCCGTTCGGCGCCTGCGTGGCCCATGGCTATCTGACGCTGTCGCTGGCCAATCTGTTTCTCCCCCAGCTGGTCAGCTATCAGGGGCTGAAGATGGGCGTCAACTATGGCTGCGAGAAGGTGCGCTTTCCGGCGCCGGTGCTGGTTGACAGCTGGGTGCGCGGAAGCGGCGAGGTGGTGGCGGCGACGCCGATCGGCGAAGACGGCGTACAGGTCACGATCCGCATCACCGTACAGGTCAGGAGTCAGGACAAACCCGGCTGCGTGGTCGAAACCATCAGCAGGCTGTTCTTTATCCAGGAAAATTGAGTGTATGCAAGCGCCTGCTCCGGCAGACGGTTGCATTTTTTGTGAAGAGGCACGAGCCGCCGACAGAGTGGCCGGCCTCGATAAGGCAGCAAAACTGCCCAGGGCGCGACGACAAGAAAGTTAGGAGACAAAGACATGAAAGACGCAGTCATCGTTTCGACGGCACGTACCCCCATTGGCAAGGCTTATCGTGGAGCCTTCAACGACACCGAGGCTCCGGTGCTGGGCGGACACGTGATTCGTGCGGCGCTCAACAAGGCGAACGTGGCCGGTGCCGATGTGGATGATGTCATCTTGGGCATTGCCGCACAGCAGGGCACGCAGGGCTACAACCTCGGGCGCCTGTGCGGCTATACGGCCGGCCTGCCGGAATCCGTTGGCGGCATGGTGATCGATCGCATGTGCGCATCGGGCCTGATGAGCATTGCCACGGCAGCCAAGGGCATCATGACCGGCGAGATGAATATCGCCGTGGCAGGTGGCCTGGAGTCCATCTCCCTGGTGCAGAACAAGTACAAGAACGCCTACCGTGCCCAGTCCAAGGCAGTGCTGGCTGCAGAGCCCACGGCTTACATCCAGATGATTGAGACGGCTGAGCTGGTCAGCCAGCGCTACGGCATCAGCCGCGAAGCCCAGGACGAGTACTCGCTGCGCAGCCAGCAGCGCGTGGCTGCGGCGCAGGATAGAGGCCTGTTTGACGACGAAATCGTGCCGCTGACCACCGTCAAGCAGTTGTTCGACAAGGAAGGCAACGTCACAGGCAGCGAGGAAGTGACGCTGACCCGCGACGAGGGCAACCGTGTCGACACCACGCTGGAGAGTCTGTCCAAGCTCAAGCCTGTCTGGAAGAACGGCCAGTGGGTGCCCGAAGGGCGGTTCATCACGGCCGGCAATGCCTCCCAACTGTCCGACGGTGCCAGTGCCTGCGTTCTGATGAGTGCCGACGAGGCCCGCAACCGTGGTCTCGCGCCTCTGGGCACTTACCGCGGCGTGGCCGTGGCGGGCTGCCGAGCCGATGAAATGGGTATCGGCCCTGTTTATGCCATCCCCAAGCTGCTCAAGCAGCATGGCCTGACCATGGGCGATATCGGTCTGTGGGAAATCAACGAAGCGTTTGCCTGCCAGGTGATCTACAGCCGCGACCAGCTGGGCATTCCCGACGAGCGCCTGAACGTCAACGGCGGCGCGATCTCCATCGGCCACCCCTTCGGCATGTCGGGTGCCCGTCTGGTCGGTCATGCCCTGCTCGAAGGCCGCCGCCGCGGCGTGCGGTTTGTGGTGGTGAGCATGTGTATTGGCGGCGGCATGGGCGCTGCCGGCCTGTTTGAGCTGAACTGACCTGTCTGCAAGCAATCTTCAACCCAGGAGTTGAACATGATGGACAGCGCCTTCGCCAAGATGGGTTTTTCCACCTACACGCCAAGCTCCATTGCCTGCGTGATCAAGGATGTGCCCATATTCGACACCCCGGCTCCGGTGCGCGCACCGGCCGATACGCCATTCGTGAGCGCCGAGCAGTTCAGTGCGCTGATCAGCCAGCTCTATGAAGCGGCCATGGACCCGGAAGGCTGGAAGCCTTTTCTGGAGACCCTGCGTCTGCAACTGGGCGGCAATTACGCCTCGCTGATCGTGCGTCCCGGCTCGGCCGACGATGTGGGCCTGATCGTTTCGGCCGCGGGCGATCGCCGCGATTTGATACCGAACTGCCCCAAGATCAGCATGAGCCCGTTTCGCAGCATGCCTACCGACCGCATCGTGACGGTGGGGGATGTGATGCCCGAGTCCGAGTGGCGCGCTTCGAGCTACTACAACGACTGGTGCAAGCAGCTGCAGGTCTTTCACGTGATGGCCGCCGACATCGTCACCAAGGACAGCTGCGTCTACGGACTGCGCGTCACGCGGCCCGAAGGCGCCCCGGCTTTCAACAAGCAGGAGCGTGCCTTCGGCTCCATGATGCTGCCGCATATCAAGCGTGCGCTGAATCTGCATCTCTCGGTGAATCAGGATCGCCAGGTCATCTCGCTCTACAGCAAGGCCACGGCCCAGCTGATGGTGGGCGTGGTCATCCTCGACCAGAACGGCAATGTGCTGGAGTGCAATCCTGCCGCTGCCAGCATCCTGGACATGCAGGACGGCCTGAAGATCTCCGGCGGCATGCTGGAGGCCAACTACGCCAACGACAACCGCAAGCTGCAACGTCTGATCAAGGACGCGCTGATGCACACCCAGGTCTCCCGTCTGTCGATGACCGAAGGCATGTCGGTCAGCCGCCAGTCGGGTCAGCTCAACTGGGGCGTGGTGGTGCAGAGCATCTCGCCCGATGAGTGGACCGAAGGCAAACAGCGCCCCAGTGTCGCCGTCTTTGTACGCGACACCGGCGGCAAGGCCGACCCACCCGTGAAGCTGGCCCAGCAGTTGTTCCAGCTGACGCCGGCAGAGACCTCGCTGGCCATCCAGCTGGCCAACGGCCTGTCGCTGGAAGAGGCCGCCGAAGCGCTCAATATCCGCCGCAACACGGCGCGAGCCCATCTGCGCTCCATCTTCTCCAAGACAGGCGTGCGCCGACAGACCGAGCTGGTGCGCATCTTCCTCAACAGCGTGGCCTGGCTGGGCAACAAGTAAGAACGGTCGAAATCAACAGAAAGCGGGCGCAAGCCCGCTTTCTGTTGTTGCAGCAGTTGTCGCATGGCCTGCGGATGGCAATCGATCGCGGTGGGTTGAAGGGCCTGACTGCAAGCGGCGCGCAGGCTTCGGTGACGGCCTTTCGTATCTTGTCTGTTATCTTCCGGCAAGCAACTATCAGCCGCGCGATGAAGTCAACCCCACCCCCTGTAAGACGCCTGGATGCCTATAGCCTGAGACTGTTTTCCGCAGTCGCAAGAACAGGCTCCATTGCGAGGGCGGCGGAACAGGAACACATCGCCTCATCGGCCCTGAGCCGCCGGATCGCCGATCTTGAACATTCTTTCGGAACCGCACTGCTGATCCGCTCGCCTCGGGGCGTGACCTTGACCGATGCGGGCCGCATCGTTTTCGAGCGCGGCCTGCAGATCGACGATGAGCTGCAGGGCTTGATCCGGGAGGTACAGGAACATGGCGAAGAGGTGAGGGGAACGGTTCGCCTCTACGCCAATATGTCGGCAGTCATCGGTTTTCTGCCGGAGAAGCTGTCCACGTTCAGGGCTCGCTTTCCGCATGTGCGGATATCGCTGCATGAGGCGGACACCCGCGAGGTCATCAGAGCCTGTCTCGACGATCGCGCCGATGTGGGCTTGGGCGTGGCTGTCAATGTTCCGACCGGGGTCGACTCCTGGTATTTCGCCTCCGATCCCCTGCATGTCGTCCTTCCAAGAGGGCATTGCCTGGAGGAGTACGAGGCTATCGATTTCTCGAAGGTGCTGGAGTTTCCTCTCATCGGGGTGCACCAGGGGGGCGCACTGGACAGGCTGCTCCACGAGCGCGCGCAAGCCCTGCAGATGCGGTTCACGCCCGAGGTGTCCCTGAGCAGCTTCGATGCCGTGTGCCGGATGGTGGAGGCGGGCCTGGGCATTGCCGTGATTCCCCAAAGCGCCACATCGGCCTATGCGGGGACGGCCGGTTTCATATGCCGCCCCTTGGCAGAACCCTGGGCCATGCGCGAGTTGCGCCTGTATGCCTTGCGGCGCCAGCCCCAGCTTCGGTCGACCCAGGCTTTGATGGACGTGCTTTCGGGGTAATTCCGGTCGCCGAGTTTTGCGCGATCCCCCGTGCTGTCTTAGCGCTACCCGCTGATCTGCCATCGTTCGATGATGGCGCATGCAAACCCAACTCCATCCAGCGGCCCGCTTTTCGCCACGCATCCTCTACCTCAGCCAATGCCCGGCAACGGTGAAAAAAGCACTTGGCGGTCAGCAGGTTCGGCTGGCCGATGCTCTGCCTCTGCGCGACGATGTGTCCACGGACGAGATCACACCGATCGCGATTCTCACCCACTTCGACGACGAACTGGGGCGCTATCCCTATACGGGGTTCAAGATCCAGGGCGAGCTGCCCGTGGCAGTCGATGCCATGCGGGACAGCCGGATACAGGTAGTAGTGGCGGGAAGGCGCTATGGCAAGGGGTCTTCTCGCGAACATAGCCCGGCCGCCGAGAAACTCGCGGGCGTACGCCTGGTGATCGCCGAGAGCTTCGAGCGCATCTATAGGCAGAACGCCGACAACATCGGACTTATCACTTCCACGGATTTCAGCCTGATTGCCAGGATTGAAGCCGGCGAAGCCATTGGCTGGCAAGAGCTGGTCGAGGGGCGGGATGCGCTTGCCGCCGCGATTCTCCGGGAGGGCGGTCTGCTGCCGTTCGGCCGCGCGCATCTGGGGCGGATCTCCGCTGCGTCTGAGATCACCAGCAGGCCGCGCACCCTGTTCGAGAAGATCGTGGCCAGGCACGCGCTGAAGACGGGCGTGACAGCGGCCGATCCTGCGCCCGGCGATGGCGCCTTTGTGCAGGCCGACTGGCGTTTCATTCACGAGTACTACACCGGCATGGCGGCGCACATGCTTCATGCTGCGTTTGGCCGGCCGCTTCATCTGAGCGACCCTGGCTCCATCCTCGTCTTCGAGGATCACACTTCCTACGTGGAGGAGAGTCCGACCCATGTCAGAGAGGGTCTGGTTCCCAAAGTCCATCGCATGGTGCGGGCGCAGCGCGACTTCGCTGGCGAGTACGGCCTGCTCACCCACCGGACGCTGACCGAGCTGGAGGCCAGGGACGACGACGGGCGCAACGTCGCCGGTATTTCACATGCCATGATGGCCGAGCACTATGCCCTGCCCGGGCAACTGGTCGTGGGAACGGACTCCCATACTCCCCATAGCGGCGCTCTGGGCTGTGTCGCGTTCGGCATAGGGACGACCGATATGGCGAATGCCTTCGTCACGGGGGCAGTTCGCCTGACGGTTCCCGAGAGCCTGCGTATCGTCCTCGATGGCAAACTCGCGGCGAATGTTACGGCCAAGGATGTGGTGCTGTATCTGCTGGCGCAGCCCTATATCCGAGAGGGAGGGGGCGTCGGAAAAGTCTTTGAGTTCTCGGGGGCTGCCATCGCGAGGATGAGCACCGACGAGCGTGCCACCCTCACCAATATGAGCGCCGAGCTGGGCGGTTTCACGGGGATTGTGGCCCCGGACGCAGAGACCGTGCGATTCCTGCTCGAGCGGCGCGCAATGCGTTTCGTGATCGAGGATTGGATGCACAGCGATCCCGATGCGAGCTATGCACAGACCATCCGGATCGACTGCTCCGAAGTGCCGGTCATGGTTGCCTCGCCGGGGGACCCCGGCAATGGCCGACCTCTGGCCGCGATCGGGCAGAAAGTGCGAATCGACATTGCTTACGGAGGCTCCTGCACGGCCGGAAAGCGCGAGGACTTCGAGCACTATCACGAGGTGCTGCAATGGGCTGCCGATCGAGGCCTGCGCGTGGCTGCCGGTGTCGATCTATTCCTGCAGTTCGGCACGACAGCGGTCCGGGATCATTGCCTGGCGGCCGGCTATCTCGAGGCATTCGAGCGGGTGGGAGCGCGAATTCTTCAGCCTTCCTGCGGGGCATGCGGCAACTGCGGCCCCGGAGGCTCCATCCGGCCTGATCAGGTCACGGTCAGCGCCATCAATCGCAACTTTCCGGGCCGGGGAGGCCCGGGCAGCGTCTGGCTTGCAAGCCCCTCGACCGTCGCGGCCAGTGCGATTGCCGGAGAGCTCCTGTCTTTCGAAGAGCTCAGGCAACGCCACTCGATCTGATCCCAATCGACAGCCATAAAAAAGGAGACAACGATGACAACCATTCCTCGCAAGCGCAGGCTCGCTTTGCTGCTCATCATGGCCTGCGCCTCTTTCGGCGCAAGCGCACAGTTGGCCGCACCGGAAAAGCCCATCCGCATGGTGGTACCGCTGACGGCCGGCTCCACGGTGGATGCCGTGGCACGCGCACTGGGCCCCGGTCTGGGGCGGACAACCGGCCATCCCGTCGTTGTCGAAAATGTGGCGGGGGCGGGAGGCATTTCAGGTACGGCACAGATCGTCAAGGCCGCCAAGGACGGCCTGACCCTGGGCATGATCTCGTCCAACCATGTCATCAACCCCGGAATCTACAAGACCATCCCCTATGACAGCATCAAGGACATCACGCCGATTGCCGTGCTTGCCACCGTGCCGCTGGTGCTGGTGGTCAACCCCAAGCTGCCGGTCAGGAGCCTGCAGGAGCTGCGAGAGTATGCCAAGGCCCATCCGGGAGCACTGAACTATGGATCGGCGGGCAATGGCAGTACGCTGCACCTGGCCAGCGAGCTGCTGATCTCCGAAACCGGCATCAGCATGAAGCATGTGCCTTACCGCGGCACCGGCCCTCTGATCACGGATCTGATCGGCGGTCAGGTGCAGCTTGCCTTCGTCTCCGTCTCCCAGGTCGTGCCGCAGGTGAAGGCCGGGACGCTACGCGCACTCGCCGTCTCCACGACGGTCCGCTCATCCGCTCTTGCCGAGGTCCCCACGATGGTGGAAGCCGGTGTTCCCGGATACAGCTTCGATGCCTGGATCGCCTTGATCGGGCCCGCAGGACTTGGCAAGCCCCTGGTCAACCAGTATGCGGCCGCCGTGAAAACGGCAATGGGATCTGCGCAAGCGCAGGCCGCCATCGCCGGACAGGGGCTTCTGATGCTCGACAAGGGGCCGGATGAAGCGCCTGCATTTTTCCAGTCCGAATTGACCAAACACCAGAAGCTGGTGAAGCAATCCGGCGCCACTTTGGACTGAGGCAGCATGCGAATCAACACGGCGGATCTGTGCGACAGCCTGGGCGATGCCGCCCAGGTTTGCACAAGCAACTGGCGCTCGTATGGCGGCAACCCCACGGTTTCTGGCCGCGTCCAAACGCTGCGAACCTATGAGGATGCGGCCCTGATCCGGCAGACCCTGGCAACGCCAGGCCTGGGACGGATACTGGTGGTGGATGGGGGCGCATCGCTTCGCGTTGCCGTACTGGGCGACAACATGGCGCGCGCCGGGTTGGCGAACGGCTGGGCTGGAGTGATCATCGAAGGAGCGGTGCGCGATGTCCAGATTCTTGGCAGTTTGGACATGGGCATATTTGCCCTCGGTCAGACCCCGCTGCGCGCCGGTCGCACCGGATGGGGAGAGCTAGGTGTGATCCTGAACATCGGCGGCATACGCATTCGTCCGGGAGCCACCATCACGGTGGACATGGATGGTGCCGTCGTTACCGAGGGCTGAGCAATGGCATGGTCGGCGCATGCCGATCTTCCATGACACTGCTGCGCGAGGCCTGCCAGCGATCTGCACCGCAGCGAACGCAGTTGGCTGACACGGGCGCAACTGGATATGATGTCCCGGCAGCCTGTTCGTCCGCTCCTGAACTGGCAAGCTGTGCCTGCCATGGCATGCCATCGTTATTGTGGGCAGGAGGACGGCCACACATCCAGCTTGCAGCGCCTGGACGAATTGTTGACGTTGCTTGCCAATGCCTGAAGATTCTTTCTCAACGCAGATCTTGAAAGTCTCACATGCCCAAGCAAATCTTCGTCAACCTGCCCGTCGCCGACCTGCCAAAAGCCAAGTCTTTCTATGAAGCAATCGGTGCTGTCAACAACCCGCAGTTCAGCGACGACACCGCTGCCTGCATGGTCGTCTCCGACAGCATCTACGTGATGCTGCTCACCCACCCGAAGTGGGCCACGTTCACCCAAAAGCCAATGGTCGACGCCCACGCTGCCAGCGAAGTCATGCTGTGCCTGAGCGCCGACGGCCGTGCGGCTGTCGACGACATGGTTGCTGCCGCTTCCACTCATGGCGGAAAGGCGGACGTAAACCCGCTGCAAGACCACGGCTTCATGTATGGGCGCAGCTTCGAGGACGTGGACGGCCATATATGGGAAATCATGTTCATGGACATGAGCCAGATGCCTCAGGGCTAATGCAAGCTCGACCATAGGTAGCGTCTGCCTATGGACGTCTTTTGGTCTGCCTTCGAGGCAATGAGCTGTCTGTCGCCGGACGGCAGACTTAACGGGGCAGCGTGACAAACCTAAGACCCCCATCAACGGCCGTTAGTGTCGGTCAGCAACCGACCCTGAACAGTCGCTCAAGACAAGCTCAAATTACCCCACGGCATTCCTTCAGCAATTCGTCGGCGTGAATCATCAGAGACCCCCAACCTAGCATCGCAAGTGCCTTGTTGGCCTCTACCCGTATCGGTGCCCATTCAGGGCTGGAAAAGATACTCCTATCCCAGCATCGAAGTGCGCCCTCGCTGAGTCCTCCACCTAACTCACATAGACGCTGTATTGCATCTGTAAAATCGGAAGGCAGGGGATCAGGAAAATTTTCAATAAATTGCTGTACAGCCCCAAACCCCATACCCCATACCTCACATGCTGGGCAATCTGGAATGCTCGATTCCTGATCTTCAGCGCTGGATGCAAGCAATTCCAAGGCTTTACCGAGTTCGCAAAATTGCAGTACACGTTTCAGTTCGCCTGCTGCATACAAGCCCCAAAACTGAGTTGGAATTGTGCTTTCCATGAAGTGGCTCGGATTACTTAAATGGCAATGTTATCTGTACTTGAGATTTGCTTTCACCAATGTCTGCTCATGGCCGAAGTCGGGCCTAGCTACTGGTGAGTACAGCACCGCAAAGCTGACCTTCGGGGCTGCGCCTTGAGCGTCCGGTTTCAACAGGTGCAGGCCGTCGCCAGTCGGCCAGAAGCGGACTGGGAGGTGAACGACAAGCGGCCACATAAAGCACCTTCATCTCATCCGACTGGTAGCCGCACGATGAAACTTGCCTCGATAAGTTCATTTTGCAAATGACTCATACCTCAGGCAACAAGCGTAACGCTTCATGTTCAGGGCTCACTCACGTTACCCAAACATCAAGTCAATTCTGGCAATCAACTCATTGACTGATAGCTGCCGCAAAGCATTGAGCGTGCCAACAAGGGCCAAGGAGCCGTGAGCCCGATATGTGGGCTGGCTCATGAAACGTGTTCGTTTCCTTTGGCTACTTTTAGCCCAACTTCATGGACTAAAGTCAATCCTTTACCTGATTATCGAGAGTCAACTAAGGCGCGGTCTGTGCCGGAGTTGTCAGCTAGAAGCAGGCATTCCCTATCGTTGCCATGCCTCGATTCATATTGATCCAAGTGAAAACATCATTGAACCATTCATCGAGGGATACCGCATGAAAGCGTTTATCCCGTTCTGCATTGCCTCGCTTTGCTCCTTGGCATCGGCTCAGACCAGCGTGCCCTCTGGTCGCATAGTCCCGACTCCCATCTACGGTGTCACCGTGGACGATGTGAGCAGGCTTAGCGACATCACGCGCAGCCTATCGTCGCTGGCCTACCGGCCCACTACGCGCATCGTCTTCGACGAGTTCGTAAACCCGGACTATTACCGCAAGCCAGCGGTGGAAATCTCCAAAGTTTCCTATGTGATGGGCGAGATATTGGACTCCTACTACGTCAAACAGTACAGCGTGGATGGATACATACAACGGACTAACCAATACCTCAATGCGTTGTCGGATGTAGTGGATATTTGGGAAGTAGCCAACGAGGTCAACGGCGAGTGGCTGGGGGCCAATGCCGATGTGGTGGCGAAGATGACCAACGCCTACAACATCGTGAAGGCACAGAACAAGGCGGCCGCGGTCACGCTCTACTACAACCAGGGCTGCTGGTCTCAATCCTCCAATGAAATGTTCAAGTGGGCGGAGGCCAATGTCCCTGCCTACATGAAGCAGGGTCTGGATTACGTCTGGATTTCCTACTATGAGGATGACTGCAATGGGCTCAAGCCCAACTGGCAGCAGGTGTTCGACAAGCTGCGCGTGATGTTCCCCAATTCCAAGATCGGGTTCGGGGAAGTGGGGACCTCACGCAAAACCAAGAAGGCCGAGTACCTGACCCGCTATTACACGATGAAGATCACTACCCCGAATTACGTGGGCGGTCACTTCTGGTGGTACTTCAGGCAGGACATGGTGCCAGTCACCAAGGAACTGTGGACTACCCTGAATGCGGCGATCAAGGCGGCGCCACGGTAGGTCAGTGAAGCTTCCTCGTTTTCATGCGTCACCTAAAAGCAGAGGTTGGGGAAACGTTTGACACGATACGCGATCGGAGGAATCCGGCCTCTCGATTCATGTGAGCGATGGTGGTTGTAGCGATGCAGCCAGGCGCACTTCCTGCAACGATTCAAAGACATGGCAGTCGAGCACCTCCGTTTTGGAAGGTGTGGTTGAAGTGGCTGTACCGGCAACATTGATCATCTGTACCCGACGCTCACTATCAGTGCGTCGACAGCTTCGATCAAGGATTGACTGAGAAGATTCATCCTTGGCTAACGAGGTCGCTTCCCTGGCTGGCTCCTTTTGCAGCCGCTGTGCACCTCCAGACGACAACGATAGAGCGAGCGGCAACCTGCATGCCGCCAACGAGAAGTGCAAGAGGGTCAGGCCAGTGCCCTCAAACTGCCATACCTCGCGCTGCCATGAACTGCTGCCCCACAGCCGTGACCACCTCGGCGCGGGCCGCCGTGCGCAGCTGCACCAGGGCAATCTGGCGGCTTTCGGCTGCCTGGGGGATGGGCACTACCCGCAGCTGCGGGTTCCTGTCCCAGGCATGTCTGGCCAGAAGAGGCAGCATGGCCACGCCCATGCCGTCGCTCACGAGTTCCACGATAGTCTCGATCGAATTCAGCTCCATGAACTCCTGGGGCTTGGTGCGCAGCCGGCGCAGCGTGCGCTCGACCAGTTCGCCCGTGTGTTCGGTACGGTCAAACCGGATGAATGGATAGCGCTCCACCATGGTTGCAGGATCGGCCAACCGGGAGGAACGTGAGGTCAGCAGCACCATGGGCTCGGCGTACAGCGGTGTCCAGACCAGGGAAGGGCGCTTGAGGGCCGGGTCATGGACCACTACGGCAGCGTCGAGTTCATGGTTTTCCACCTGGGCAATCAGCCGGTTGGACTTTCCCGATACCACATGCAGGTCCACAGCGGGGTGGTGGCGCTTGAGCTCCAGCGTGGCACGCACCAGCTCGCTCAGCGCCGAGACGATGGAGCCGAACTGCACGGTGCCGGCCAGCGGCGCGTCTGCCTGGGTGCCATGCTTGGCCTGCTCGTATAGCGCTACCAGCTGCGTGGCTATGGGCATCAGCGCACGGCCCTGCTCGTTGAGCGCCACCTGCTTGCCTGCGCGGGTGAAGAGCTTGCGCTTGAGGTCGGCTTCCAAGGTGCGCATCTGTAGACCCACTGCGACCTGGGTCAGGCCCACGCGATGTCCAGCCGCCGTGAACGAACCTTCGGTGCAGACGGCCAGAAAAGTGCGAAGAATCCGCAGGCTTGGCATAAATGGTTTTCTTTCAAGAGACGGAAGAAAGTCCAGCTTTCACAAAGTTCTTTCTATCATCAAAATTCATCTATTCAACCCTGCAAGCTGCATTAAATCTGGAGTTTCCTATGCGTGCACACATGTCCCGCCGGCTTTTCACCTGCTGCGCCACTTTGCTGACCAGCGGCGCCATGGGCCTGGCAATGCCGGCCCTGGCCGCCGACGTCTGGCCTTCACAGCCGATCAAGATTCTGGTGGGCTTTGCCGCAGGCGGTGGCAACGACATCGTTGCGCGCATTCTGGCCAAGGAGCTGCAGCAGAGCTTGGGCCAGGCCGTTGTGGTCGAAAATAAGGGCGGCGCGGGCGGCCTACTGGCCAACGAAATCGTGGCCAAGTCGCCCAAGAATGGCTACACCCTGCTGCTGGGTTCCATCGGCAGCAACACCATCGCCCCGGTGCTGGCCAAAAAGCTTTCCTACGACCCGCGCAAGGACCTGGAGCCGATCAGCCTGGTGGCCGAGTCTGGCAACGCGCTGCTGGTGAATGCCAAGCTGCCCTATACGTCGGTCAAGGAGATGATCGACATGGCGCGCAAGGAACCGGGAACCATCAACTACGCCTCTTCCGGCAGCGGCTCGACCCTGCACCTGGCCGGCGCACTGTTCGCCCAGCAGGCGGGCGTGAACCTGGTGCATGTGCCTTACCGCGGCAACGGCCCTGCGATTGCCGATGTCGCCGCAGGCCAGGTCCATGTCATCTTCTCGGGCATTCCACCGGCTATTACCTCCGCCAAGGCCGGCAAGACCCGCATTCTGGCAGTGACCACCAAGGAGCGTGTGAAAAGCCTGCCCAACGTGCCCACCGTCGCCGAAGCCGGCCTGCCGGGCTACGCCTTCACTTCCTGGTACGGTCTGTTTACCACCGGCGGCACCGACCCTGCGATCGTTGAGAAGCTCGCCAAGGAAGTGCGCAAGATCATCGCTCGCCCCGATGTGCGCGCGCAGCTCGAGGCCCAGGGGCTGACCCCCGAAACCAGCGACCCCAAGGCATTCAAGGAACAAATCGACCGCGAGCTTACACGCTGGACCCGCGACGTCAAGGTTCTGGGCATCACCCTCGACTGAATCCCGAAGGCGCAGCGCCCGTGTCAGGAACTTCCATGAATCTCCCTTTTTCTCCCGGCAACCCTTACCGCTCGGTGCGAGTTCCCGTTTTCGCACGCAATGGCGTGTCAACTTCCCATCCCTTGGGCGCGCAAGCAGGTTTGCGCATGCTGTGGGCCGGCGGCAATGCCGTCGACGCAGCCATCGCGGCAGCGGCCGTGATGGCCATCGTCGAACCTGTCAGCAACGGACTCGGCTCGGACGCGTTCTGCATTCTGTGGGACGGCGCGCAACTGCACGGCCTCAATGCCTCGGGCCGCGCCCCCCAGGGCTGGACGCCCGAATATTTCGAAAAGAGATACGGCAAGCAGGCCAAGCCCCCGCGCCGCGGCGTGGACTCGATCACCGTGCCCGGCGCCGTCAGCGCATGGGTCGCCTTGCATGAGCGTTTTGGCAAACTGCCGTTCGCCAGCCTGATGGAGCCCGCGGCTGAAATCGCCGAACGCGGCTACCTGGTGCCGCCCGTGGTGCAACAGAAGTGGGCCGCGGGTGCGCCCGAGCTGCAAGCTCAGCCGGGATTTTCCCAGAGCTTTCTGCCCTCTGGCCGGCCACCTGCCGTAGGCGAGCTGTTTCGCTTCCCTGCGGCCGCACGCGCGCTGCGCGCCATTGGCGCTAGCCAGGGCAAGGCGTTCTATGAAGGCGAGATCGCTTCGGCGGTCACTTCCTTTGTTCAGCAGCACGGCGGCTGCCTGAGCATGGCGGACATGGCCCAGCACAAAGCCGAATGGGTCACACCGGTGGCCAAGGACTACCGTGGCTACACCCTGCACGAGATTCCGCCTGGCGGCCAGGGCATTGCGGCGCAGATCGCGCTGGGCATCCTGTCGAATTTCGATCTGGCCAGCCTGCCCCTTGATGGCGTGGCTTCGCAGCATCTGCAGATCGAGGCCATGAAGCTGGCCTTCGCCGATGTCGACCGCTATGTGGCCGATGCCGGTATGGAAGTGACTACCGCGCAAATGCTCGATGACGCTTACCTTGCATCGCGCGCCAAGCTCATAGATCCCCTGCGCGCACAGGATTTCAAGGCCGGTAATCCGGTGCAGGGCGGCACGATCTACCTGACTGCGGTCGATGAGAGCGGCATGATGGTCAGCTTCATCCAGAGTAACTTCGCGGGCTTTGGCTCGGGAGTGGTCGAACCCAGCTTCGGCATCAGCCTGCAAAACCGCGGCTACGGGTTCAGCGCTGACCCGGACGGCCCCAACCGCGCGAACCTGGTGGGCCCGGGCAAGCGACCGTTTCACACCATCATTCCCGCCTTCCTGACCAAGAATGGCCAGCCGGTGATGAGCTTTGGTGTCATGGGCGGCAACATGCAGCCCCAGGGCCATATGCAGACGCTGGTACGCATGATCGACTACCGCCAGTCGCCCCAGGCTGCCTGCGACGCACCACGCTGGCGCTACAACGCGGGCCTGGCGCTCAATGTCGAAGCCGGCATGGATCCGGCCACTGTGGCTGGTCTGCAGGCCCTGGGGCACCAGCTGGAGGTCATTGATGATCCCTACCAGGACTTTGGCGCTGGCCAGTTCATCTGGCGCATGGGCGACCCCGCTGTCGAGGGCTACCAATTCGCCAGCGATCCACGTCGCGACGGGCTGGCTGCAGGCTTTTAGCAGCAGGTTTCCCGCTCCAGGCTGCCAGCCCTGAGTTTTCAGCCTTGATCGCAACGACCTGCGTCAGGGTGGAGCGAAGCATAACCAGTTCCGCAAGCGCAAAAATTGGCTCCTGGAGGAGTACATGCAGGGCGGCGGTCTGCAGAAGGTGCACTGCTGGTGCGGCTGCTCAGCCGCAGTTCTTTCTCCAGAGCGGAGGCGTTGTTGCATGAATCAGTTTTGGGTCAAGCAGCCCCTGACCCCAGACTGTCTATGCCGCAGGCACCGTTTGCGGATGGCCCAGTTCAGTGAACCGATTCAGAATGGCGGCCCGGATATGCAGCTCATTGACCCGTCGCTCGAATGTGCGTGACATTACCCGCTCACCCAGTCGCTAGCCGCAATGTATCTTGGTCTCCATCAGGATGCGTTGGTGACAGCCACTCCAGCTTTTCCATAACTTGCGTCCAAAGCGCGACTGCAATCAGCCTGCAGCAGTCCGCTACACAAGGGTGGTGACCGACGCCTCATGGCCGGTAGTGTGAGTACGCGGATACGCGTCGAACATCTCTTCGCATCCGCCGAGCGGCTCATCTAGCTGCGAAGGATCGCTGTGGGGTGATTTCCACGCAGACCGACCTGTGGGGCGGTCTGGCGTGGAGACCAATGTTGAAAAGGCCTTCGTTACTCACGGACACGCGCCGCAGACTGCTGCGACGCGGCCAGCAAGGGGCGGGCGCCGACCGCGCACAGGGCGCAGGCCGACCAGACCAATACCCAGCCCTGCAGCGACAGCAGATGCGGAATCAGCATCGGTACGGCAAAACACACAATGAACACGCTGGTGTTGGCCATGCCCAAGGCCGTACCGGCGCGACCGGCTCCGGCCAGGGTCGCCAGCTCGGTATAGGCCACACCATGCCAGGCAGAAACACAGATACCGGCACCGGCGGTCAAGACCAGCAGCAAGAGCAGGCCCGGCGCAATGCAGCACGCTGTCGCAAGCGCCGCAAAAAGCAGCATGCTCAGCCAGCTGCAGGCGCTCAAATAGCTTTGGCGGTTGCGATGGCGGTCCGTCCAGCGACCACTCCATACGCGCATCGCCATGGCTGCGCACTGGACGACTGCCATGACGGCGGAGACCTGTTCAAGCTCGGCCTGGGCGAAGTCGTGCAGAAAGACCGAGCCGAAAGACAGCACTGCGAATTGTGGCGCGCACAACATGCCGATGCCGACCACGAAGCGCCAGGCGCGAGCATCGCGCAATGGGCTGGGGCCGCTGGCGAGCTGGTGCGGTGCATGCTGCGCAGCATGCGGCGGCTCGTGCACCCATGCGGCGACGAGCAGCGCGGAGAGCAGGCAGAAGCTCGCCAGAACGGCGAACACGGCAACAAAGCCGCCATGCAAGGTCAGCGCAGGCAGCAGCAGCGCACCGATGGCGCCGCCGAGCGGCACTGCCGTCTGGCGTATGCTCATCGCCAGGCCTCGCTCGCCATCCGCAAACCAGGTCATCACGGCCCGCCCGCTCGCGCCGTTGAGGCTGCCGCCTAGCAGACCCACCAGCACCAGACCGCCCGCCAGCCAATGCAGACCGGGCACCTGTCCAGCCTCAGGCGTTGCCCAGACGGCCATCGCAGCCAATGCGAGCGCCGTGCCGATCAAACCGGTGAGCAGCACGGGTCTATCCCCCCAGCGATCGGTAAGCAAACCCCAGGGCAGTTCGCTCAATGCGATGCCCAGGCCCATCAAGCCCAGCATCAGGCCGAGTGTGCTGGTATCGAGCTGGTATGAGGAGCGCATCATCACCGCCGTCATCGGAATTCCGCTGAAGGCGGTCGAGAAAGCGGCATTGGCGAGAACGCCTGCGGCCAATACCTTCCAGCGATGGCTTGGAGGGTGGACGGGCAGCGCAGGCAGCGAGAGACAGTCGGAAGAGTTCATGCCGCGCAGTGTGCTAGCGCCCAATCATTTTGAAAATCAAATAATATCGAACCAACCATCCTGTTTTTTGGGATGATTGGAAGGGCTTGTGTGTCTCGTGTGCTCTACGACCTGGATGTGCTGCGCAGTTTTTCGACAGGGGTCGCGCTTGGCAGTTTCGCGCGTGCAGCGGACAAGCTGGGGCGCTCGACTTCGGCGATCAGTGCCCAGTTGAAGAAGCTGGAGGCCCAATGCGGCACGCCGCTGCTGCGCAAGGCAGGGCGTGGTCTTGAGCTCACTGAGGCCGGTGAGACCTTGCTGGCCTATGCGCACCGCCTGCTGGACCTCAATGACGAGGCGGTGGCGGCGGTCAGCGGCAGCCAGCTGCGAGGACTGGTCCGGCTCGGACTTCAGGAGGACCTTGGCGACGCACTGTTGCCGGCCGTACTGGGCCGCTTTGCCAGGGCGCATCCCCAGGTGCGCATCGAGGCCTGCGTGGCGCGCAGCGACGAGTTGCGTGAACGCTTTGCTCGGGGACAGCTGGACCTGGCAATGCTCTGGGATGTCGGCGCAGATCTGTCCGGCATCCATGCCGAAACCGTGATGCGTCTGCCCCTGCATTGGATAGGACCTGCCGCGCCCGAGGTGCTGGACAGCCTTGGCTGCTTGCAGCCGGATCAAGAGGGCAAGCTGAAAACACTGGCTCTGGTGATGTTGGAAGAGCCTTGCCCGCTGCGCGAGCTGGTCACAGCCGTGCTGGAGCGAGCCGGCATTGCCTGGCGGCATGCGTTCAGCAGTGCCAGTCTCGGGCCGATCTGGGCTGCAACCTCGGCGGGCCTTGGGCTGTCGGTGCGTACTCCCTTCGGTCTGCCGCCGCATGTGCGCAGCTACGCGCCAGAGGAAATCGGCCTGCCGCCTCTGCCCACCATGGACCTGGTGCTTGGGCGTTCCCACTCTCTTTTGGAGCCAGCCGCAGAGCGCTTGGCTACCTTACTGGTCGAGGCCGTACGTGCGCGCACCATCTTTCCGGCCACTGAGGCTGTGCCATCGCCCCTCAACGAGCTGAGACTCAAACCTGGCCTCCCTGATCCAGCGGCGGTCCAACACGGTTGACAATGAGTTTGCAGTATCGGGTGCATCGTGCTCGATCCTGTGCGCCCGGATCTGCTTATTCAAGTATTTCCGCAGCCCTTGTAGGAGACCACCCCGACCCGGCCCCTTGACGACGATTCACCGTGCCTTCAGGCAAAATCCAGACGATAGTGGCAAGCTTGGCGTCAGGTCTGCCGGGAAGACCACCTTGAAGAATGGAACAGCATCAATGGCACTGACGAAGAAGGGCGAGTTCTGGTACGGGACGACGTCCGGCGACACCCAAGCCGAGCTGCGCAGCTACAGCGTTGCGAATCGCCATGAGGCCGTCCGGTTTGCCTCGTCCAAATGCAATTGCGGGTGCCGGACTTTCGCGCTGCAGACCGATGAAGAAGCTGGCGTGGCAATCCGCACTTGCTCCGACTGCGGGCAGAAACACCTGATGGGCGACAGCGCGGACCACGTTGAAGAGGCCGTCCCCGAGGCGCACGAGTGCGTGTGCGAGAACGAGGTGTTCGAGCTGATGTCCGGCGTCTCCGTGTACGAGGGCACACACGACGTGCGCTGGTACTACATCGCTTGCCACTGCGTGGAATGCAATCTGGTTGGGGTCTTCGCAGACTGGAAGTGTGAAGCGGGTGATGCGGCGGCATTCCTAGCCAAGGTATGAGCGCGTGCCTCCCGCAGAAGATTCTGCTCGCAGGCTCGAGCGGCTGAGGAGTGTCATGAGGTGGTCGGGGGACTTGGCTGTATCAATGACGACAATCGCTGCAAAGCAGGCATTGACCGACCACACCGCGACCGACCGCAATGGGGCGATCTGCGGCCGTCGTAGCCTGAACAAACGCCGGCTATCAGCATGTGCCGCCCAAAACCAGATGCAGCTGCGTTTGGCTTAGCTCCTTGCACGGTAAATGTCAGTTAGCACGCCCACAGCCTTGGTTGAACCTCTTTGTTGGTTCAGCCGAGCTTTCGGCATGCAACGACCTGGGTTATGAGACGCTTTATAGAATCGGGCATGAATATCGACGATATCAAGGGCCGTCTAGCCTTTCTGCAAGAGGCTGAAAAGCTCAAGAGCGTGCTCCGAAGCTCTCACACCTCCACGGGCAGGGCGGAAAGCACCGCCGAACATACATGGCGCCTGTGCCTGATGGCTATGACCTTCGCGGACGAGCTTGCCGGCATGGACATGCTTAAGATTCTCAAAATGTGCATCGTTCATGATTTGGGCGAGGCCATTCACGGCGACATTCCAGCCATCGAGAAAAACCAGCATCCTGACAAGAGCGCGCAGGAAAAGACCGACCTTCTGCATCTGACTCGCTCTCTAGACGAAGCACAGCGAGCCGACATCCTGGCACTGTGGCAGGAGTATGAGGACGCAGCCTCACCCGAAGCAAAAGCCGTCAAAGCACTGGATAAGCTTGAAACAATCCTGCAGCATAACCAGGGGGTCAACCCGCCTGATTTCGACTACGAGTTCAATCTGACCTACGGTCAGAAACACACAAGCGCTGATCCTCTGTTCGCATTGATGCGTAGCATCATTGATGAAGCCACACGCGAGAGATTGGCCGAAAAAGCCAGCTCACAGTGACTGCAATGTGTCGTTTTCCGCCTGTCCAGTCGCTGTAAGCGTTCAGCCGTTAGAACGATGGCGCTAGTCATCGTCGCGGTGGTGCGAGTTAACGGCAGCCTCCACGCCAGCGCGCACCAACATTTGCAGCTTGCGATCCAAGAGCTTGCCGTAAAGCCTCAGCAAGGGTAGCCGCTGCTCTGCTTATGACGGCAGCCATCCGGTCTGCGCAGCCGGTTGGTATCGGCGTCCCGGTGCTGACGTCCTCGTACTGGCTTGCCCGCAGGCCTGTCTTTGTGGCGGGCTATCCCATCTCTCTTAAGCCGTTCTGGTAGTCCGCTTGCTTGCGGCATTGGCCGCAGGCAGACCGGCGCTGCAAGGGCCTGGCTCTGTTGCGGCAAACACAGGCAGAATGGGGTGCGCGGAGGCCAGTGCACGGTGTTGTCTCGCAAGAGCGCACCCGCATGCCTGCATCGAAAAAATGTGACCGGCTCGCTCAAATACAGCAACGACATGAAACTATTTCGCAAGTCTGCTTTTGATCACCGCAACGTCGTTTCCCGTGCTCCTTATGCAATGCTTCTGGTAGGGGGGATCATTGCGCTTTCGATGACGGCCATCTGCACCATTGTTCTCTATCAGAGTCGGCTGGATGCCATGGCACATGCGATAGAGACATCGCGCAATGTGGCGCTTCTTGCCGAAAACGACGTGGTGCGGAACTTCGAGCTCTATGCGCTGTCGCTGCAGGCCGTGGTCGATGGGCTGAACGACTCCGAAGTCATGGCCGCGTCCCCGCATGTGCGCAACGCAGCCTTGTTCGATAAGGCCGCGACGGCCTCCTATCTGGGATCCATTCTGGTGCTCGATGCGCAGGGGCGAGTGGTCCTGAATGCGGGCTCGGAAAATCCGCTGAGTGGGCATTACCTGGAGCATGATTTCTTCAAGGTGCATCAGGAAAGCCCCAACGTCGGTCTCTATGTGGGAGACCCTTATTCATCGACACTGCACGGCGGCTCGCTGAGCATTCCGCTGAGTCGCCGGATCTCCCATGCGGACGGCTCGTTCGCGGGGATTGTGCTGATCGATGTCCAGCTGGAGTATTTTCAGAAGCTGTTCTCCGTGCTTTCGCTGGGCAAGCACGGATCGCTGGCACTGATCAGAAAAGATGGCGCCATGATGATGCGCCAGCCCTTCGATGCCAAGGTCATCGGGCGCAATATCCGCAATGCCAGCACCTTCAAGCAGTTCATGCTGGCGCCCGAAGGCAGCTTCTCGGACACCTCCTACCTGGATGGCGCGCAGCGCGCGTATTACTTCAAGAATCTTCCGAGCTTGCCATTCATCATCATGGTGGCGAAGGCGCATTCCGATATCTATGCCGTATGGCGCCAGCGCGCCTTGCTGATTGCCTCCGTCATGGGAACGCTCACCATGGCTTTCATCGGCCTGTCTTTCGCGTTCGGAGTGCAGCTCAAGCGCCGCATGCGCGCAGAGTCCGAACTGGCGCTGCTGGCGCGTACCGATGGTCTGACCGGCCTGAACAATCGCCGCAAGCTCGACGAGATCATCGAGCACGAGTGGCACAAGGCCAAAAGAAGTCACAGCGCCTTCTCGCTGCTGTTCGTGGATATCGACTGGTTCAAGGCCTACAACGACACCTACGGTCATCAGGCCGGGGATGAGGTTCTGGCGACCGTGGCCAGATGCATTGCCAACAATATCCGGCGCCCCGAGGACAGTGCGGCCCGCTATGGGGGGGAGGAATTCATCGTGGTGCTGCCGGACACGACCCTGGATGGAGGCGCGCTGATTGCCGAGAACATCCGGGAGGCAGTCTCCGAGCTTGCGATTGCGCACACCGGAAGCGAATTCGGCTGCATCACGGTCAGCATCGGCTGTGCGGCCTGGGTGCCGGGCAAGGATCTGGACGTGCAGGAGGTGCTGCGTTCGGCCGACAAGGCTCTGTACGGCGCCAAGATGACCGGGCGCAACAAGGTCGTTCTATCCAGCGCGCCTGCGGCATAGCGCCGCAGGCGCGCTGGTGACGTCGGAGCTTGGCCTGCATGGCAGCGTCTACCCCGGCAAAGTAGGTTGCCTGAATAGTGATAGCTGCTACCGCTTGATATACATGGATTTCAATATAAAAAGATCTGAAATCTACTCATACAAATCGATAGAAGCTATATTTTCTGTAGCATTCATCCCCTGCGTCGCTTGCTCGCCTCGCCGATTGCAAGATGGCTGCTCAGGCACAGGCCTTGCTCTCGCGCAGCGCCGCTATATCGGCCTGGGTATATCCGAGGGCCGCTAGCACGGCATCGGTGTCCTGGCCGATCCTGCTGCCCGGTGTGGGTCGGCGCGCCGGGGTGCGCGAAAAGCGTGGAGCGGGTGCCGGCTGGCGCTGGCTGCTGCCTTCCACTTCCAGATCGACAAACAGCTGGCGCTGGGCGTTGTGCGGATGGGAGGGGGCTTCGGCCAGGCTCAGCACGGGGGCAAAGCAGACATCGCTGCCTTCGAGTTCCGCGCACCACTGTGCCCGGGTCTTGCTGCGCACAATCCCGGCCACGCGGGCCTTGAGTTCGGGCCAGTCCGCGCTCTGGTACTGGCGCCTGGGGTCCACATCGGTCAGGCCCAGCTTCTGCAACTGCAAGGCATAGAACTGTGGCTCGATCGCGCCGAGGGTGATGTATCTGCCATCGGCGCACTCGAAGGCCTCGTAGAAGGGCGAGGTGTTGAGAAAGTGGTTCTGCGTGGGGTCGTCCTTCCAGTAGCCCATGGCGCCGCGCATCTGGTGCATCAGGCCGCTCATGGCCGCCACGCCGTCGATCATGGCGGCGTCCACCACCTGACCCCTGCCGGATTGGCGTGCCTCGTGCATGGCGCACATGAGGCCGAACAGCAGAAACATGGCGCCACCCGCCATATCGCCCACGATGGTCGGCGGCAGCACGGGCGCCTGGCCGGGGCGCATGGAGGTGGACATCGCGCCCGTCAGCGCCACATAGTTGATGTCATGGCCTGCGGCCTGGGACAGGGGGCCGGTCTGGCCCCAGCCGGTGACGCGACCAAAGACCAGGCGGGGGGCGCGGCGGGCGACTTCCTCGGGGCTGAAACCCAGGCGCTCCATCACGCCGGGCCTGAAGCCTTCGATGAGCGCGTCGGCAGACTCGATCAGCTTCCAGGCGGCGGCGCGTCCAGCCTCGGACTTGAGGTCCAGCGCGATGGACTTCTTTCCCCGGTTCTGCGCCATGCGCGGGTAGCGGGATGCCGCCGCATGGTCGGCGCTGCGCTCGATGAGAATGAGCTCTGCCCCCATGTCGGCCAGCATCATGCCGGCAAAAGGGGCAGGGCCTATGCCTGCAAATTCGAGGACGCGCAGTCCGGACAAGGGGCCAGCGTTCTGGCCCTGGGACTGGTTTTCTGTGCTCAAGTCGGTCTCCTGTGGTGTCTCTGACTTTTCTATCTTGTGGATCCCGCCGGTTTTGACCCCGTCCATTTGGAGTATGTCCGGGGCACAGGCCGGGCTAACACTGGGCATTCCGCATAAAAAAGGAGTGCAAGACATGTTCAGGCTGGATGGGAAAGTGGCGTTGGTCAGTGGTGCCGGGCGCGGCATGGGGTTTGGCATCGCGCAGGCGCTGGCCGCGCAGGGCGCGCATGTGGTGGTCAATGACTTTCATCAGGAGCGTGCCCAGAATGCGGCGCGCCAGTTGCAGGAAATGGGTTTCAAGGCCTCGGCCCAGGCGGCGGACCTGAAGGACCGCGCAGCCATCTTTGCCATGGTCGAGCGCATCCAGGCCGAGGTGGGCGTGGTCGATATCTTTGTGCACAACGCCGGCATTCCGGCCCAGGGCTGGGGCTACACGCCGTTTCTGCGGTCGCCCGAGTCCGAGTGGAACGCCTGGTTGCAGCTCAATCTGCACGGGTTGATGCATGCCTGCCAGGCGCTGTTGCCCGCCATGCAGCAAAGGGGCTGGGGCCGCATCGTCGCCATCAACTCCGATGCGGCGCGCACGGCCACGGGCATGGGACTGTGCGCCTATGGTGCGGCCAAGGCGGCGGCAATCGGTTTCATCCGTAATCTCTCGGGCGAGGTTGGCCCGCATGGCGTGACGGCCAACGCCTTGTCGCTGGGCACCATGAACAACTGGGAGGGCTCGGAGAAAATTGCCAAGAAGGGCACTTCCGTGGGCCGGGCCGGCTCGCCCCAGGATGTGGGTGCGGCCGTGAGCTATCTGGCATCGACCGAAGCGGAATGGGTCAACGGCCAGGTGCTGCCGGTCAATGGCGGAGGTCTGGTGGCCTGAGTCCGACAGCTTTGCTCGCAGCCTTCCTGTGGTGAAAGCAGGAAGGCTATTTTGTCGCTCATGAGACCGCGAGCGGTGGCAGCGAAGGCGACAAAGCCTCCGGTGCGGGCATTCTGGCGGCGCAAACCGGCTTTCGCGCCAGGAGAAGCAAGCCATGTGCCACCAGGGGCGGTTGCGGCCGGGTTTTCTCATAGTCTGCCCCTAGTCTGAATCAGGTAGGTTGGGGAAAAAGCCGTATGGCAATCTGAAAAAGAACTCGATAACAACCTGGTGATGTGAGGAAAGCAGATGGAGGCATTGATCTTCGACCATGTCCGGACCCCCCGAGGCAAGGGCAAGCCGGATGGCGCACTGCATGAGGTGACGCCGGTCTGGCTGGCGGCCCAGCCGCTGCAGGCTTTGCGTGAGCGCAACCAGCTCGATACCTCGGTGGTGGACGATGTGGGCATGGGCTGTGTGGTGCCCGTGGGCGAGCAGGGCGGCAATGTGGGCCGCATGGCGGTGCTGCAGGCCGACTATGCGCAGAGCGTGGCCGGCGTGCAGCTCAACCGCTACTGTGGCTCGGGCCTCGAAGCCGTGAGCTTTGCGGCGGCCAAGGTCATGTCCGGTCAGGCCGATATGACCATCGGTGCCGGCGTGGAGATGATGTCCCGCGTGCCCATGGGATCGGACGGTGGTGCCTGGGCGCAGGACCCGCAACTGGCCAGCAAGACCTATTTCGTGATGCAGGGCATTTCGGCCGATCTGCTGGCATCGCTACGCGGCCACAGCCGCCAGGATCTGGATGCGTACTCGGCCGAAAGCCATCGCCGCGCCGCCAAGGCCTGGGCGGAGGGGCGCTTTGACAAGTCGGTCGTGCCCGTCAAGGATTTTCTGGGCATGACGCTGCTGGAAAAAGACGAGACGATTCGTCCCGAAACCACGGTCGAATCTCTGGCCGCGCTCAAGCCCGCATTCACCGAAATGGGCCAGAAATACGGCTACGACAGTGTGGCGCTGCAGCGCTATCCGCAGGTCGAGCAGATTCAGCACCATCACCACGCGGGCAATAGCTCAGGCATTGTCGATGGGGCAGCGGCAGTGCTGATTGGCACGGCAGAAGCGGGTGCCAAGCAAGGCCTCAAGCCCCGTGCGCGAATCCGCGCCTTTGCCAGCATAGGCTCCGAGCCGACTCTGATGCTGGACGGCCCGGCCCATGCCGCACGCAAGGCCTTGGCCAGGGCGCGCATGCAGGCTTCGGACATCGATCTGTGGGAGCTCAACGAGGCCTTTGCCACGGTGGTGCTGACCATGATGGAGGAGCTGGACATTCCCCATGAGCGCATGAACGTCAATGGCGGAGCAATTGCCATGGGCCACCCGCTGGGGGCGACGGGCGCCATGATTCTGGGCACGGTGCTGGACGAGCTGGAGCGCACCGGCAAGCGCACGGCGCTGATCAGCCTGTGCGTGGCGGCGGGCATGGGCTCGGCCATGATCATCGAACGCGTGTGAGTGAGGAAGCAGACATCATGACAACGGAAATCATTCGCTACGCCGTAGATGGGGACGGCATTGCCACGCTAACGCTGGATTACCCCGGCAAGACCATGAATGTGATCGACCAGGCCTTCATGGACAGCCTGGAGGCCTGTATTGCACGCATGCAAGGCGACGACGGGGTGCGCGGCGGCATCATCACCTCGGGCAAGGACAGCTTTGTCGCCGGAGCCGACCTGATGGGCATGGAGGCCAATATCGACGCCATGGCGGACATGCCCATCGAGGAGCTGTTCGCCTCCTGCGCGTCGCTGTCGAGGCTGCTGCGCAAGCTGGAGACCCTGGGCAAGCCGCTGGTAGCGGCCATCAACGGCATGGCACTGGGCGGCGGCTATGAAATCTGCCTGGCCTGCCACCACCGCATTGCGGCCGATGCCCCCACGGTCATGGTCGGCCTGCCCGAGGCGCAAGTGGGCTTGCTGCCCGGTGCCGGCGGCACCCAGCGCCTGCCGCGCATGATCGGCATTCTGGCTGCCATGCCTTTTCTGATGGAGGGCAAGCAGCTGCAGGCCGTGAAGGCCAGGGAAGCCGGACTGGTGGACGAGGTGGTGGCTCCCGAGCAGTTGCTCGGCGCTGCCAAGGCCTGGCTGCTGGCCAGCCCTACGGCAGTGCAGCCCTGGGATGTGAAAGGCTTTCGCATTCCCGGTGGCGGCCCGCTGGATGCGCGCGTGGCCCCCGCTTTCGTGGTGGGCAACACCCTGCTGCAGGCCAAGACCTTTCACAATATGCTGGCGCCGCTGTGCATTCAGAGCTGCATCTACGAAGGCTGCCAGCTGCCCATGGACAAGGGCCTGCGCATCGAGAGCAAGTACATGGCCACGCTGTCACGCAGCCCCGTGGCGCGGGGCATGATTCGCACGCTCTTCGTCAACAAGAGCAAGGCCGAGAAAGGCATGCACCGCCCTGCAGGCTTTGCGCCCTTCCAATGCCGCAAGCTGGGCCTGATAGGCGCGGGCATGATGGGCGCGGGCATTGCGCTGGTGGCCGCCCAGCGCGGCATTCAGGTGGTACTGATAGACCGGGATCAGGCGGCAGCGGACAAGGGCAAGCAGTACGCCGAGAAGGTGCTGGCGAAGCTGGTGGACAAGGGCCGCCAGAGCCGCGAGAAGGCCGACGCCATCCTCGCGCGCATCATGCCCGGCACCGACTACGAGCTGCTGCGCGATGCCGATATGGTGGTCGAAGCCGTCTTCGAAGACCGTGCCATCAAGGCCGAAGTCACGAAGAAGCTGGACGCTGTGCTGCCACCAACCTGTGTGCTTGCCAGCAATACCTCGGCCCTGCCCATCAGCCTGCTGGCGCAGGCAAGCGAGCGACCCGATCGCTTTATCGGCCTGCATTTTTTCTCGCCGGCCGACAAGATGCCGTTGGTGGAGGTGATTCGCGGCCGTCAGACCTCGGATGCCACGCTGGCGCAGGCACTGGACTTTGTGGCCCAGCTCAAGAAGACGCCCATTGTCGTCAACGACAAGCGCGGCTTTTTCACCAGCCGCTTCATCGGTGCGTTTGTGGATGACGCCATCGGCATGGTGGCCGAAGGCATTGCCCCGGCATTGATAGAGAACTGTGCCAAGCATGCGGGTATGCCCGTGGGGCCGCTGGCGATTACCGACGAGCTGTCGATCGATCTGTCCAAGCATGCGGGCGAAGCCCAGGCCAAGGAGTTCCCCGGGGAATACAAGCCGGGCCGTTCCGTGCCCGTGATCGGCAAGCTTTTTGAGCTGGGTCGCCTGGGCCGCAAGATGGGCAAGGGCTTCTATGACTACGACCCTAGTGAGGGTGGCAGCGGCAAGCGCATCTGGCCGGGCCTGGCCGAGCACTACCCGCTGAAAGCCCTGCAGCCCAGCGCCCATGATCTCAAGCAGCGCATTCTCTATGTGCAGGCCGTCGAAGGAGCACGTGCCATGGAGGAGGGCGTGCTGCTGGCGCCGGCCGATGGCGACATCGGCTCGATTCTCGGCGTGGGATTTCCTGCCTACACGGGCGGCCCCTTCTGCTTTATCGACGGCATAGGTCTGCCGCAGTTCGTGGCCGAGGCCGACCGTCTGGCCGATCTGTTTGGTGAGCAACTGCGCCCGCCGCAGCTGCTGCGCGATATGGCGGCCAAGGGGCAGACCTTCTACGGCAAAACCGCCAGGGCCTGAGCAGAGTGCAAAGGGTGGGCGGGCGCGCCCACTCTTTATCGGCTCGGCACAGTCACTCATCCAATAAGAATCAATGGAGACAGGCCATGGATGAAGTCTTTGATTACATCGTCATCGGAGCAGGCTCGGCCGGTGGCACGCTGGCGGCAAGACTGAGCGAGAGTCGCGAGCACAAGGTGCTGCTGCTGGAAGGCGGCGTCAGCCACAAGGATCTGCTGGTGTCCATGCCTTCGGGCTGGGGCCAGATGATCAACAGTCCCCGCTATTCCTGGGGGCACGAAACAGAGCCCGAGCAGTACGCAGCCAAGCGCCGCATCAGCCTGCCGCGGGGCAAGCGCCTGGGCGGGTCTTCGTCCATCAACGGCATGATCTATGTGCGCGGCGATCGGGCGGACTTCGACAGCTGGGCTGAGCAAGGAGCGGTGGGCTGGAGCTATGACGAGTTGCTGCCCTACTTTGTGCGCACCGAAGACCAGCAGCGCAGCGAACAAGAATTCACCCGGCCCTGGCACGGGCGCGGCGGGCCGCTGACGGCCAACAATCTGCACAACCCACATCCGGTATCGCTGGCCATGGTGCAGGCCGCCATTCAAGCCGGCATGCCCGCTTGCAAGGATTTCAACAACGGCCATCCCGACGGGGCAGGGCTGTTTCAGGTCAATCTCAAGAATGGTCAGCGCTCGTCGGTGGCTAAAAACGCCATCGAGCCCGCCATGCAGAGGCGCAATCTGGATGTGCGCATGCAGGTGCTGGTCACCCGCATAGGTCTTGACGGGCTGCGCGCCAGCACGGTGCACTGGAAGGACAAGGCCGGCGCAAGCCACGCCGCCCGCGCCAGCAAGGAAGTGCTGCTGTGCGCCGGTGCCCTGCAGTCGCCCCAGCTGCTGATGCTTTCTGGCATCGGCCCGGCAGCACACCTGCAGGAGATGGGGATTGAGGTCAAGGTGGATCTGCCCGGAGTGGGCGCCAATCTGCAGGACCATGCGATTGTCCCCATGTCCTGGCGCATGAAGACTGGAACGCCCAGCCTCAACCGCTCGCTGCGTGGCCTGGGCATTGGCGCTTCGCTCATCCAATACCTGTTGACCAGGCAGGGCGCCATGGCCATGCCGGCCTCGGAGTTTGCCGCCTGGTTCAGCAGCGATGCGAGCCTGCCCTACAACGACATCCAGATTCACGGTCTGCCCGTGACCGGCGATATCGAGGGCTATATGCAGGGTGGCAAGAACTATCGCACCGAAGCCTTCCCCGGCATGACGATGGCTCCCTATCAGGTACGGCCCTATTCACGCGGCCAACTGAGGCTCAGGAGCCGCCATCCCGAGGAGCTGGCCAGCATTCGCATGAACTTTCTGCACGACGAGCGTGACCGCAAGGCGCTGCTCCATGGAGTACGCATGGCCAGCAGGATTGCCCGCCAGAGCGCGCTGGCCGGCCTGATCGAAACGCAGACGCGCCCGGCACCAGGCCTCCAAAGCGATGACGAGTTGCTGGACTGGATCTCCATGTACCTGGGCTCGGGCCATCACGCCAGTGGCAGCTGCCGCATGGGCGATGCGGCCGACCCGCTGAGCGTGGTCACGCCCGATCTCAGGGTCAAGGGCGTGCAGGGCCTGCGCGTGATTGATGCCTCGGTCATGCCGCATCTGGTGTCGGGCAACACGAATGCGGCATCGGTGGTGATCGGCGACAAGGGTGCCGATCTGGTGCTGGGCCTGACGCCGCCAGCCAACAGGATGTCGAATATGTCCGGCGCAGCGGCCGCTGCGCTGTCGGATGGCGCAAGAGCCGCCGCCGTGGCCTGAGTTTTAGAAGAATGGGTGGAGACAGAAGATGAACTTCGATTTCAGTGACGACCAGAATGCCTTGCGCAACGAAATTCGCAAATTCCTGACCAGGGAATCGCCGCTGACGCAGACGCGTGCCTTGCTTGAGGGCGAGGGCGAGCATGCCCAGAACGTTTGGAGCGGCATGGCCCGGCTGGGGGTGACCAGCCTGATGCTGCCCGAGGATTGCGGCGGCATAGGCCTTGGTGCCATGGAGATGTGCGTGGTGGCCGAAGAAGTGGGCCGCCAGCTCAGCCCCGTGCCCCTGGCTTCGACCATGTATCTGGCGGTGCAGGCCGTATTGCTATCTACACAGGAGCATTCCGCGCAGCGACAGCAATGGCTGCTGCCGGTTTCGGGCGGAAGCATTGGCTGTCTGGCAGCGCCTGCCGACGGGCAGGACCCTCCATCCGGTCTGCCCCTGTTTGACGGCAAGACCCTGAAGGGCGACTGCCCGCTGGTGGCCGACGGCATGGCCGCGCAATGGGGTGTGGCGCTGGCGCGTAACACGATGGGGGCGCAGGTGCTGGTGGCCTTCAGGTTTGACGGCTCGGTGCGGCGCGAAAAGCTCAAGACGCTGGACCCCTCCAAGCCCTATGCCCGTCTAAGTTTTGACCATACGGAGGCAGAGCAGCTGGACTGCAGCCGCAGCGCTGCCGAGGTCATGCGGCGAGTGCGCAATCGCGCGGCCGTGATGCTGGCCTTTGAGCAGCTGGGTGCGGCCGATGCCGCGCTGGAGATGGCCAGCAGCTATGCCCGGGAGCGCAAGGCCTTTGGCCGGCCCATCGGCTCCTATCAGGGCATCAAGCACAAGCTTGCCCACCTCTACACCAGCAACCAGCTGGCCCGTGCGCATTGCTATTACGGCGCCTGGGCCCTGACGGCGGACATGGCTGCGGCCGATGGTGCGCCCGAGCTGGCGGGCGCAGCCGCAGCAGCACGCGTGAGCAGCACCCAGGCGCTGTCGGATGCCGCGCAGGAAAACCTGCACACCCACGGCGGCATGGGCTATACGTGGGAGCTGGACTGCCATCTGTTCTATCGCCGCGCGCGTCAGCAGGCCGTGGAGCTGGGCAGCATCCATGCCTGGCGCGAGCAGGTCGCCACCGAGTTGCAGCAGCGGCTTCTCGCAGCTGAACCTGAGGCGCCTGCAAAGAGCGCGAAGCAGGCCGGCAGCCAGTCCATGGACTTCGAGGACACGCCCGAAGAGGCGGCATTCCGCGCCGAATGCCGCGCCTGGCTGCAGGCCAATGCCGAGCCAAAGGCCAGCGCCGACGACTATTTCGGCCGCGACATGACGGCCGCGCAGCGCCTGGAGGCGGCCCGGGTCTGGCAAGGCCGGAAGGCGGCAGCAGGCTTTGGCGCCATCACCTGGCCCAAGGTGCTCGGCGGCCGTGGCGGCACCCCCATGCAGGAACTGATCTGGCGCCAGGAGGAGGGTAAGGTCAAAGTTCCCACGGGCATGTTCAATGTGAGCCTGGGCATGGTGCTGCCATCGGTGATGGCACATGCCAGTCCCGAAGTGCTGGGCCAGCATGTGGCCCCGGCGCTGAGCGGCAAGAACCTCTGGTGCCAGCTGCTGAGCGAGCCAGGCGCGGGCTCCGACCTGGGCATGGTGCGCACACGTGCCGAGCGCGCGACCGATGGCCGAGAGGGCTGGATCATCAACGGCCAGAAGGTCTGGACTTCGCTCGCGCAGTTTGCCCAGTGGGGCCTGGTGCTGGCCCGTACCGATCCGCAGGCCAGCAAGTTCGAAGGGTTGAGCACCTTCTTTCTGGACATGCATTCGCCCGGCATTACCGTGCGCCCGATTCGTCAGGCTGGCGGCGAGTCCGAGTTCAACGAGGTCTTTTTCGAGGATGTGTTCGTGCCAGACGGCCAGTTGGTGGGGAAGCTGGGCGGTGGCTGGAAGGTCACGCTGACGGGATTGATGGCCGAGCGCCTGGCTATTGGCGGCGTGATGCCCGCCGAGCTGTGGCGCACCACGGCAGGTCTGCTGGCCGATCTTCGCTTCGAAGGCCGGCCCGCACTGGAGGACGGCCGCCTGCGTGAGCGCTGGGCCGATCTCTATATGAAGGAGCAGGCGCTGTGGCTGCTGCAATGCCGCGCACTGACGGCGCTGAGCAAGGGGCGCCAGCCCGGCCCGGAGATGAGCGGCGCCAAGAACGTGGCCGCTGCCGCGCTGCAGTCCTTCAGCTACTTCGCTATCGATCTGCTGGGCCAGCGCGGCGTGCTGGCGGCCAGCGAACTGGCGGCCAGCGGATTGGGTGAGCGCTTTGCGATGGTGGAGCGTCTGTGGTTTGGCTCTGCCGGCATGCGCATTGCGGGTGGTACCGACGAGGTGGTGCTCAACAGCATTGGCGAGCGCGTTCTGGGGCTGGCCGCCGAGCCGCGCAGCGACAGGGATGTTCCCTTCTGCGAACTGCTGGCCCGTTGATCCGGCGCCCCGCTCTTGTGCCGGGGAAGAAGCTTTCATTGATTCAACGTGGCGCAGATCACGTTCTTCAGGAGACAGGAAATGAGTGTATCTGCTGCGACCCGCGTGTCGCAAGCTGCTTCGGCAAAGCAGCGGCCGCTTGGCAACGTGACGGGCTGGCGCCGTCACTATCTGCTGCTGGTACTGCTGCTCGTCTATGGCGTGAGCATGATCGACCGGCAGATCATGGGGGTGCTGATTCAACCCATCAAGCAGGAGATGGGGGTTTCGGACAGCGCCATGGGGTTGCTTACGGGTCTGGCTTTTGCGCTGTTCTACAGCATTCTGGCCGTTCCCTTTGGCCGCTTGGCCGACCGTTGCAACCGGCGCAACCTGATTGCCTGGTGCTGCGCAGGCTGGAGCATCGCCACGGGGCTGTGCGGCATGGCGGTAGGCTTCTGGAGCCTGACGGCCGCCCGTGTGGGCGTGGCGGTGGGAGAGGCGGGCAGCACGGCGGCATCGACCACCATGATCGCCGATGTCTATCCGCCCGAGCAGCGCAGCCGCGCCATGAGCGTGCTCAGCCTGGGCCCGCATTTGGGCTCACTGGTGGGGCTCGGCGTGGGCGCCTGGATTGCCCAGCACTACGGTTGGCGCTCGGCCTTCCTGTGGCTGGCCTTGCCTGGCGTGCTGGTGGCCATGCTGCTGCGCCTGACCTGCCGTGAGCCCGTGCGGGGGGCTCAGGACGGGCGCCCGGCGGCACAGGCCGCCGCCGACAAATTTGGCGATGTCATGGCCGCGCTGGCACGCAACAAGGCGTTTGTGGGCCTGGGTCTGGCCAGCATGCTGATGGCGTTCTCGGGCTATGCGATCGGTATGTGGAACACGGCGTTTCTGGTGCGATCGCACGGTCTGCAGCTCAAGGATGCGGGCGCCATCATGGGCTTCATCGGCGGGCCTGCAGCCATCGCTGGTGCTTTGCTCAGCGGCTGGCTGACCGATCTCATGGCCAGGCGCGACAAGCGCTGGCAGGTGGGCATGCCGATTCTGGGCACATTGATCTCGGTGCCGCTGGGGCTGGCCTTCTATCTCAACACCTCACCCCAGACCTGGCAGTTTGCGGGGCTGCAGATTCCCCACGCCGTGGCCTTCTATGGCCTGTTTGCCATCTTCTCCAGCTTCTGGGCGGCACCGGTGTTTGCGGCACTGACCAATGTGATCGCAGCGCATCGCCTGGCGACCTCGCTGTCCATCTACAACCTGCTGCTGACGGCTGTCGGTGGCGGCCTGGGGCCCTTGGCGGTGGGTCTGCTCAGCGACGCCTTCACTGCCGGTTACGGGCAGGAGTCGCTGCGCTGGGCGCTGGTCTGCATGCTGGCGTTCTATCTGCTGGCGGTGGGAATCTATGTCTGGACCATCAGGCACTACGCGGCGCAGCTGGCAGCAGGAAAGACGGCTTGAGCGGCAGGGCGGGAAAGCGTCAGTCAGAGCTTTTCCTGCCCTGGGCTGGCCGGTAGCCCACTGGCGCGCCGTAAGGCACGCGCCCTAGGGTTGGCGCTCATGGCAGCGCAGGCTGTTTTGCCCGAGCATTGGCGCGCCAAAGACCAAGGGTCTGTCCCCAGTTCAAGCGGACGATGAATGCCGCAGGCCGGCCGCCGAGCATGAGAGCGATTGCAGACACAGTGAATTCAGAACAACTCAAGGACAGACGGAGACAGGAAGATGAAGCGGACCTTCAATTTGGCAGATATTTTTGAGCTGGTGGTACAAGCCGTGCCCGATCGCACAGCCTTCGGTTGTGGCGACCAGAAACTCAGCTTCAAGCAGCTCGACGAGCGAGCCAATCAGCTGGGCAATGCGCTGCGCGCGCGTGGCATAGTGCGTGGCGACAACGTCGGCATCCAGCTCTACAACTGCGCCGAGTATCTGGAGGCCTTTTTTGCCTGCAGCAAGATCGGCGCCGTGCCGGTGAACGTCAACTACCGCTATGTGGCCGACGAGCTTCAGGGACTGTTCAACAGCCTGGATCTGCGAGCCCTGGTCTATGGCGCGGACTTCGATTCATCGGTGCTGGACGTCATGCCCCGGGTGCCAACGCTGCGCCTGGCGTTGCGGGTTGGCGCGGCGCGCGATGGCCTGCCCAGGAGCGTTCAGCCCTACGAGCCGGTGCTGGCCGAAGGCGCCCGCGAGCTCACGGACGCCGAGCGCAGCGATGACGATATCTTCATGCTCTGCACCGGCGGCACCACGGGCTTGCCCAAGGGCGTGATGTGGCCGCACAAATCGCTGTTCATGGGGGCCCTGGGCGGTGGCGGCTATTACTTCCGCCGGCCGCCCGTCGAAAGGCCCGAGGAGCTGCAGCCGCTGGTGGCCAACGGACCGGCGCTGGCCTATCTGGCGGCGGCTCCGCTCATGCATGGCGCGGCCATGTGGGCCACCCTGATCAGCCTGTTTTCCGGGCATCCGGTCTATGTGAACGATCGCAAGAACTTCGATCCCGTGCATATGCTGGATCTGATCGAGCATCACCAGATCAATGTGATGGCCGTGGTGGGCGATGCCATGGCCCTGCCCATCATTCAGGCGCTGGAGAACAACCCCGGGCGCTGGCCTCTCAAGTCGCTGATGATTTTCGGCAACGGCGGTGCCGTGTTCTCGCGGCACCTGCAGGAGCGGCTGCTGTTGCAGGTGCCGCATCTGGTGCTTAACAACGGCATGGCCAGCTCCGAGTCCGGCGTTCTGGGCGGCGGAGAGAAGACGCCCGAGGGCGAAGGTTTCATGCGCATCGCGCCGCGTCCCGACCTGAGCGTGATCTCCGAGGACCTGCGCATTCTGAGGCAGCCCGGGGAGGAAGGCATTCTTTCGCGCCGTGGCCACATGCCCCTGGGCTATTACGGCGATCCCAAGAAAACGGCCGAGACCTTTGTCATGGTCGAGGGCAGCCTCTGGGTGCTGACTGGGGACAGGGCCCGTATCGACACCACGGGTGAATATGTGGTGCTGGGCCGCGGCTCGCAGTGCATCAATACCGGGGGCGAGAAGGTCTACCCCGAGGAGGTGGAGGAAACCGCACGCCGCTACCCGCCGGTTCAGGATGTGGTGGTCGTGGGCGTTCCGGACGAGCGCTGGGGCAGCAAGGTGGTGGCCGTGGTGCAGGTGCAGCCGGGTCGCGAGTTCGATCTGCTGGAGTTCGAGAAAGTCTGCCGCAGCAATCTGTCGGGCTACAAGCTGCCGCGCGCCGTGTACCTGGCCACTGAAGTCAGGCGCAGCCCGGCAGGCAAGGCGGATTACCGCTGGGCCAAAGCCTATGCGGCGGAGCATGAGCCGCTGACTGCAGCGACGGCTTGAGCCGGAAAAAAGGAAGTAGTTTCAGACCACAAAGCAATACCCTGTTCGTCGCGCCTGACGACGGGATTTAAAGGAGGCCACGGCCTCCTTCTTTTTTTATCTTCAGCGTGCCGCAGCGCAGATCCGGCGCGCCGTCTTCTCGGACTTCAGTGCCACAAAGGTCTTGGCCTGCGCGTCATAGCGGTGTGCAATCACATACCGGCTGCAGCTGTCCGAATAGCGCGCACAGGTCTGCATGGCCACGCACAGATGGGGCCCGCTGCCCCAGACCTTGGCGGGCGGCCTGTCGTAAATGCCTTCATACAGGGTCTGCTCCTGCACTCCCCCGTCATTCCATCTGGCCACGATTTCAGAAGAGAAATGGTCAAAGCCGGCGCTGCTGTAGCCGACCTCGTAGTCAATCGTGCCGAGCCTGGTGATGGAAGTGCGGCCCGTGACCTGGTGGTCCCAGGCAGGCGCTTCTTGCGCGCTGCAAGGCAAGGCGCCACAGATCAGCAGCACGAGCCAGGCTTGAAGTGGCAGAAATACTTTGCGCAGATGCATGGGGTGGGGGCCTGGAAGATCAGATAGCCACTATATCGCCGAGCACGGCAGATCCGGCAGGCCGGACGTTTGCGCTGGGCGCGAGATCCCGGTACAGCCAGCCACGGGCATGCCGACCCGCGCCGGCGGGTCTGCATGGGCGCGTCGCCGCGCCATCGCCGGCCTGTCTGCGGCCGGTTGGACGTCACAGTGGATCAGGGGGCCATTCCCGGAGGGCCGGGCAATCGTCCATTGGGACGATGTGAGCGCGGCAGCTCATGCCTCACGATGCTCAGGGCGGCGCCGGGATGCGGACGCCATCTCGTCCTGCCAGCGGCGCAGTGGTGTGAGCTGCGGCGTGATGCCAAAAAACCAAGAAAACAATGACCCAACCAAATCATCAGAACCCGTCGAGAGGGTATGTGCTGGCGCTGCTGACGGCCTTGTCCGCGCTGACCTTCATGGACCGGCAGATCCTGGCTGTGCTGCTGCAGCCCATCAAGCAGGAGTTCGGCTTCTCGGACCTGCAGATCGGCCTGATCACAGGACTCGGTTTTGCGCTGACCTTTGCCGTGCTGGGTATACCTCTGGGGCGGCTGGCGGACCGCCATGAACGGCGTAGCCTGATTGCCTGGTGCCGGGGTGTCGGCGGCGCGGTGGCGGCACTGGGAGCGCTGGCCACCGGTTCTGGCGGACTGACGGCATCGCGCGCCGGCGCCGCCCTGGGAGATGCCGGTGGCGGCGCGGCTTCGATGTCCATCCTGGCCGATCTCTACAAACCCCATGAGCGCTCGCGTGCCATGAGTGTTTTCGGCGTTGGCAATGCGATGGGCGCCCTGCTGGCCCTGCTGCTGGGGCCGCTGTTTGCCGAGCTGTGGGGTTGGCGCGTGACCATGGTCATCATTGGCGTGGCCATCATGCTCCTGTCCCTGGTGCTGCGCCTGAGTGTGCGCGAACCCGTTCGCACCGTCGGGCAGGCGGGGGCGGCTCCACAGGAAGGCCGGCAGCAGTCCCGCTCTGCGGTAGCCCTGATATGGCATGAGCCCGTGACCCGCTATCTGATTCTGGGCGCTGCCTGCGTGCTGATCGCGGGAATCTCGATCGGCGCCTGGAATGTGGCCTTGCTGGCGCGTCGCTTCGATCTCAGCCTCAAGCAGGCGGGCTCGATTTCCGCAGGGGCTGCTGTGCTCTCGGTCTCCGGCAGTCTGTTCTCGGGCTGGTTGACAGACCGGCTGGCGCGCAGCGACGTGCGCTGGCAGATCCGCATTCCCGTGATCGGCACCGCTTTAGCCATGGTGCTGGGTTTCGGCTATCTGCTGGTGGGTTCGGATCAATTCATGTTGTCCATGGCCTGCATGCTGGTCTATTCCTTCTTCACGGCCTGGTGGGCACCGGCCACCTATGCGGCCCTGAGCCTGGTCGTTGCCGCCCAGCGGCGCGCCACGGCCAGCGCCATGGTGCTGATGGCCGGGGCCTTGCTGGGCAACGGCGTGGGGCCCATCGTGGCCGGCTGGCTCAGCGATGTGCTCAACAGCGTCGCACCCGGCGAAGGCCTGCGCTATGCCATGGCGATCATGATGTGCACGCTGGTGCCGGCGGTGTGGGCGTTCTATCGGGCCCTCCAGCATTACCCGGGGGCTTACCGCAGGGCCCACGCACCCGTGGCCGTCGCCGCATGAAGATGCAGGCGGCCAGCGAGAAGGGCGGCGCTGCCGTCTGGAAGATGATCTATCTGGCGCGGCGCAACCCCGCACTGCGTCCCGAGGAGTTTGCAGAGGCCTGGCGCGAGCATTCCGCGCTGGGCCGCCAATGCCGCAATGTGGGCCAGCGCGTCCAGGCCGTGGCGCAATGCGCGCGCATGCTGAGCATGTCGGTACAGGCCGCGGCCCTGAGCCAGGACTATGACGGCGTCAATCTCATGGTGCTGGCCGAGCGCGAAGCGGGCTCGGCCATCTGGAGCGACCCCGAGACCCTGGCCATCATGCGCCCAGATGAGCCTCGCGTGTTTGCCGACTATGTGCGCAATTTCTCGCTGCTGTGTCGCCAGCAGGTGTTGCATGGCTGCGGGTCCGCAGATGTCCTGCCGCGCCAGGGGCAGCTCATCTTGATCGGCTTTGTGCAGCGCAGCGATGTCTGGCAGCGCGCTGCGGCCTTGCCGCAAGCCTGTCCGCCACAGTGGCAACGCGGTGCGCTGGCATTGGCTAGGCGCATCGTCTGCAACACCGTCGATGCGCCGGCGCCTGCCGGCTATGGCTATCGCCATGTGCTTGAGTGGTGGTTCGATACGCTGGAGCAGGCGCAGGTGGCAGCGGCTTCAATCGATGTCTCGCCTTCTGCGCAACATGGCGAGTTCGGCTGGGGCAAGCATGTCTTCATGCTGACGCGGGTGACGCATGCCAGGCCTTGAGAATGCAAGAACAATAGCTGCTTGCGCTTTTTGAACGGAGATATCGGCATGTTTTGTGCCTGATCTCTATTCATAGCAAGCGCTGGAAGCTATGGTTTTAATAGGGCTTCATTCGGCAAAAAGGCCCATGCAGATGCATGGGCCTTTGGCCTTGGAGATTCCCGGGATCAGGCTGTTGCTTCCTCGGGCTCCTGGGTATAGGCCACCATGCCGCGCGGAATGTATCTGCCTTCGCACTGGTCCAGATACTCGGCAGTCTTGGTGCGCGGGTTGTAGAACTGCTTGTACCAGATGCGGGCCTTGAGGAAGGCGCCGTCGCTGGGGATGAACAGCGGGTTCAGGCAGGGCGCCTTCTGCGACCAGACTTCGAAGTCCTGGGCAAAGGCCAGGCGGCTGGCCTCCTGGTACTGTCTGGCCGCGATTTCGTCCGCCTTGGTGGGCAGGCCGCTATGCGCGGTCTTGACCAGCAGGTTGTGCCAGACCTTGATCCTGCCATCCTCGATGGGGGTATGCATGATCATCATGAATGAGTTGAACATGCCGCTGACCTTGGAGACCAGGATGGCGGGGCCGTGGTACCAGGTGTCGGTGTGCAGATCGGCGCTGGCACCGCCTTCGCCCACCAGGGTGCGGTGACCGCCGCACTGGCGCTGGATGGCGTTGTGGCCCTTGAACTCGTTCTCGAAGCGCGCCACGGTGGAGCCGTGGATGGGGCTCAGATGACCATAGTCGGCAATATTGTCAACGACCTCCATGGGATGCTGGTTCAGCTCGCCCAGGTAGTCCCACTGGCCGTTGACATAGGTCTCGTCATGCCAGTCGCCAAAAGTGGGCAGATCGTAGTCGGGCTCGCCGCCCTCGGGATCGAACCAGACCCAGATGGCGCCATACTGCTCGACCACCTTCCAGCTCTTGACGGCAGCCGCAGCTGGAATGGCGCCGTCGTGATAGGGGATGTGGTTGCACTTGCCGTCCGCGCCGAAGCGCCAGCCGTGGTAGGGGCAGCGGATGCCGTCGCCTTCCACATTGCTGCCGCCGCCGTCGATGACTACATAGCTGGTGGCGTTGGGCGCCGCCAGATGCGTCTTCATATGGGGGCAGTAAGCGTCCAGCAGCACGACCTTGCCGCTTTCGCGGCCACGGTACAGCGCGAAATCCTGGCCGAAGAAGCGCACGGCCACGGGCTTGTGGGTGTCGAGCGCACTGGCCTCGGAAATCATGAACCAGCCACGCGGGTAGGTAAATTCACCGAGGCGGTAGTCCTTCGTGGTTGCCATTGCAGAGGTCTCCGTATTTAGTTTTGGACGGATGCATCTTCTGGCAGGCGGCTTCGCCGCGCATACTCTGTTTGGACGAGTGTCGGAGCGCTTTTGATCTGGCGCAAACTGCCCAGGGTTTGCACCAGTTTGAGTGTGAGTGCGTGCTCAAGCTGTGGTCTCGGCCGCTGCCACACGCTCCTGGTACAGAGGCTGCAGATCCAGCATGGTGTGGGACTTGGCAAGAGGCAGGGCTTGCGGATCACTGCCCAGCCAGAACAGGGCGGCCGCGATCTGCTCGGGCGTGGCCGCGCCATAGCGCTGTGCCAGCACGCCGTCGTCGCCCAGCGTGGCCTTGACGGCCTCGGTTGTCACCACGCCTGGGTTGACGCTGAAGGCGCGTACATTCTGCTGCTTGTACTCGGTGTTGATGCAGCCGGCCAGGCGCGCAATGGCGGCCTTGGAAGCCCCGTAGGCAAAGCCCCAGCCGCCCTGGTCGGCGGGCACGGGCGGGTTGTACTGACCGGCCGCCGAGCACACATTGATAATGCGGCCGCCGCCCTGCGCCGCCATGGAGGGAAGCAGGCGCTGGGCCAGATGGAACGGGGCGATGACATTGCCCTGCAGGCAGCGCTGCAGCGACCCGGCCGTGATCTCGGGGATCAGGTGGTTGATCTCGCGGTTCTGGTAGACGGCGTTGTTGATCAGCAGATCGACACGGCCAAAGCGCTGCAGCACAGCGTCGGCGGCCTTGTCCAGACTGTTCAGGTCCATCAGGTCCATGACATGGGTAAACACCTCACCGCCTGCAGCCTCGATGGCTCGGGCGGTGGACTCCAGGCTGCCGGACAGCAACTGGCCGTTGGGCAGACGCAGCTGGTTGTCCAGCTGTGCGCCTTCGGTCAGCGTGCGCGCGGTGATGGCCACGCGCCAGCCCCGCAGGGCAAAGAAGATGGCGGTTGCCGCGCCGATGCCGCGGCTGGCACCGGTGATGAGAACGACGGGCTGGCTCATGAGCGTCTCCGGTTTTTTGAGGGATCAGGCGGTAGCCATCTGCAACTGCTGCAGGCGCTGACGGTAGGGGCGAATGGCCAGGGCGAAGAAGATCGAAGTGATGAGCAGCAGCGAGGTCACGCCCATCAGCGCCCAGCGCAGGCCTTCGGAGCCATGGGCTTGGGCAAAGTAGTCCGACAGGATGCCGGTGACCAGCGGGCCCAGACCCACACCCAGCAAGGTCATGAACAGATTGAGCAGGGCCGATGCCACGCTGCGCTCGGCGGCCGTCACCATCTGGCTCACGGCGCTGTATGAGAGCGTGGCGAACCAGCTTGCGAAGAAGCCGAACAACAGCGCAAATGCCATGGCGTAGGGAACCTTGATGCCGGCAACCGTCCAGAAGTCGGAGACGGGCCAGAAGAAAACGGCCACGCCTGCCGGCACGGCGCAGAGCGTTCCCATGGCGGCCAGACGCAGCTGCCAGCGCGCATCGCGCTGCGTCAGCCTGTCGCTGAGCCAGCCACAGAACATGGCGCCGAACACGGCCCCCAGGCCGCTGGCCAGGCCGAACACCAGGCCGGCGTGAGAGATGCTCATGCCGTGAATGCGCATGAAAAAGCTCGGAGCCCAGACTCCATAGCCATAACCGGCAATACCGGCCACGCCGCAGGCGATGCAGATGCTGCGCAGCGGCGCCATGCCCAGCAGGCGCTTGAGCTGGCGGAACATGGATTCGCGCGGGGTGCTGTCTTGCACGGCGGTCCGCGCGGTCTCATAGGCGCCGCGTGCAGGCTCCCTGACAAAGAAATACACCAGCAGGGCCAGAATCACCCCCGGAATGCCGAAGGCCAGAAACACGGAGCGCCAACCGTAGTGCTGGGCCACCATGCCGCCGATGACCAGACCCAGCAGCGTGCCGAGATTGGGGCCCATCATGAACAGGCTGATGGCAAACGAGCGCATCTTGGGCGGATAGAGGTCGGCGACGATGGACACCGACGGCGCCATGCCGCCTGCTTCGCCCACGGCCACGCTCATGCGCGCCAGCAGCATCTGCCAGTACTGGGTGGCCATGCCGCAGGCCGCGGTGGCCAGGCTCCAGATACCGCAGCACAGGGCCACGATGTTGCGGCGGTTGCGGGTGTCGGCCAGACGCCCCACAGGCACACCCAACAGGGCATAGATCAGACCGAAGGCCAGCCCCGTGAGCAGACCCATCTCGGTGTCGGATGCACCGAACTCCTGCTTGACCGGCTCCAGCAAAATAGACAGAACCTGCCGGTCAATGAAGGAGAAAATATAGACCAGCGCCAGCAGGGCGAGGCTGAGATGGGTGCGCCAGCTGACGGCGGGGGGCGGGGTTTGAGGGGTGTGCATGCGCAGCATCGTGCGAGGGGCTCAGGGTTATGCCATCGTCTTTTTGGACGACGACCGGGAAATCCTCAGGTCCGAGCATGTGCCTTCCCGTTCATGGCTTTCAAGAGAAATATTCAGGAGACAAAATGACCCAGACGAATTCGTCCATCGGCATCCGCCAGCTGGTGGACATGCAAAAGCAGGCCTTTATCGAGGAAGGTGCAGTCAGCGCCGAAGTGCGCATGCAGCGCCTGCAGCAGCTCATCGACATGCTGGTGGAGCACAGTAATGCCCTGTGCCAGGCCATGGGTGAAGACTTCGGCGGCCGCCCCGCCGTGTTCTCGCTGGCCAATGACATTCTTGGCTCACTCTCCTCGCTCAAGCATGCGCGCGACCATCTCAAGGACTGGCTGGGCGACTCGGTGCGTCCCAGCGTCAAACCCTTCGACATGTTTGGTGCCACGGCCTGGGTCAAGTACCAGCCCAAGGGCGTGGTCGGCATCATCGGCACCTGGAATGCGCCGCTGTTCACCTTGCTGTCGCCGCTGGCCTGCGCGTTCGCGGCGGGCAACCGGGCCGTACTCAAACCTTCCGAAATCGCACCGCGCACGGCCCAGGTGCTGGCCGAGGCCGTGGCCAAACGCTTTGATCCCCAGGTGCTGGCCGTGGTGCAGGGCGGCCCCGAGGTGGCTGCGGCATTTGCCGAGCAGCCCTGGAACCACCTGGTCTTCACAGGCTCGACCAGCGTGGGCAAGCTCATCATGGCGGCCGCAGCCAGGAATCTGGTGCCCGTGACGCTGGAGCTGGGCGGCAAGTCTCCGGTGCTGGTCAGCGACACGGCTGATATCGCCCATGCGGCCGAACGCATTGCCGTGGGCAAGTCGCTGAACTCCGGCCAGCTGTGTGTGTCGCCCGACGAGGTCTGGGTCCATGAGTCGCGGCTGCAGGCGCTGGCCGAAGGGATTGCCGCGCAATACCAGTCGCTGTACCCCTCGGTGAGCGGCAACGCGGATATGACTCCCGTGATCAACGAGCGTCACCATGCCCGTGTGAAAGCCTATGTGGACGATGCCAAGGCGCGTGGCCTGAGCGTGCTGGAAGTCGGTGCCGCGCAAGCCGGATCGGACCGCCGTCTGCCGCTGGCGCTGGTCATCAACCCGCCTGCCGACGCCGAGATCTCCCAGCATGAAATCTTCGGACCGGCCCTGGTACTGCGCAGTTTCCACAACATCCGCGACGCCGTGGCCGCGATCAATGCCGGTGAGCGCCCGCTGGCGCTGTACTACTTCGGCAGCGACGAGACGGAGCAGAACTGGGTTCTGGACAACACGCTGTCCGGCGGTGTCTCCATCAACGATGTGGTTATGCATCCGGCGCTGGAAGATGCGCCGTTTGGCGGCGTGGGGGCTTCGGGCATGGGCCACTACCATGGCCGCGAGGGCTTTCTCGAGTTCAGTCATGCGCGCTCCGTCTACAAGGCCGGCAGCCACGACCCGCGTCGAGAGTGGGGCATGCTGCCGCCATATAACGAGCAGTTCGCACAGATGCTGCAGGCCGCAGTCACCCCCTGAGCCGAAGCGCAGCTTGCCCCTCTGTGCTTCGCTGAAGGGAACGACAGCTTCGCGTAGGGGCGGTGGGGCTGCCTGGCCCCTTGCTCGCTGTCACTGAACTGGAATCTGCCTGCTTCGCGGCTCTGTCCCGGTGCAGCGCTATCCATTTCAGGGACTCATTTTTTGCGTGCTGACACAAGCTGCGGGAGCTGACCATGGGGCTTGTCTCATGGTCCGTTTGGCTGATGTTTCAAAAGCGTTTCATGCAGAGCATGGCTGGGTTGGAACGCAATCAGAGGAAGAGACATGAACGAGATTTTTCGCCAGTTTTCGCTGGAGGGGCAGGTCGCTGTCGTGACCGGTGCGGGCAAGGGAATTGGCCGTGCTTGTGCGATCACGCTGGCCAGGGCGGGCGCTGATGTGGCGCTGTTTGCGCGCACCGAGGCGGATCTGCAGGCCGTCAAGGCCGAGATCGAAGCGCTGGGGCGCCGCGCCATCATCGTGCCTGGCGATGTGAACCGGGAAGAGGACCTGCAGGCCCTGATCGACCGCACCGTGGTCGAGCTGGGCAAGATCAATGTGCTCATCAACAATGTGGGCGGCGGCGGCCCCAACGACCCACGCAAGGTCACGGGCAAGGCCGTGGGCGACATGCTGGCCTTCAATGTGGTGCCAGCCTATACGCTGATCCAGAAGGTGGCTGCGGCCATGGACGCCGCAGGCGGCGGCGCGGTGGTCAATATCTCGTCCACGGCGGCGCGCTACTCGCAGAAGTACTTCAGCGCTTACGCGGCTTCCAAGGCCGCGCTCAACCAGCTCACGCGCTGCCTGGCGCAGGACTTCGGCCCGAGGGTGCGTATCAACGCCATCGAGCCCGGCACCATCATGACCGATGCGCTGGCACCGTTTCTCACGCCCGAGCGCAAGGAGCGCATGGAAAAAACCACGCCCATGGCACGCATGGGCCAGCCCGAAGACATTGCCAACGCCGCGCTGTTTCTGGCCAGTCCCGCATCCAGCTGGGTGACCGGCAAGGTGCTGGGAGTGGACGGAGGCGTGGAAGCGCCCAACTTCTGAGTCTGAAGGCATCGCGCAGGCGGGACCGACCGCTGCGCGCAGAAAAAGGGAGCCTGGGCTCCTTTTTTTCATGCACATCTCGACAAAGTCTCTTGAGCCGAGTCGCGGCATGAATCGAGCCTTTGCGTTCCCGTTCAAGCGCAATTCCAAGGTCTGCAAGCTGCAGCCCCCGGATGACGCAGCGGTTGTGCGATGGCGGTCTGCTATGGCTTCAGCATGTCGTCGTCAGAGCCCCTTGTTTGGCGCCTGATGGCCGGCCTCGGTCATGTCTTGGGCCGGATGAGCTCCTGCATCAGGTCCACAAAGGCTTTCACCTTTGCAGGCCGAAAGCGTGCCGTCGGGAATACGGCATGAATGCCTCCGGAGGGCAGCGACCATCTGGGCAGTACCTGTATCAGCGTGCCGTTCTTCAAATCATCAGCCACTGCGAAGTCGGGAAGTACCGACAGGCCCGCGCCCTGGCGCACGGCCTCGCGCACGCCCAGCGTTGCATCCAGCGAGATCACCGGATGCACGTTCACGCTCTGCTGCTCCAGCTCGCCGCGCGAGAAGCGCCAGCTGCAGGGGTCACGCAATGCCGTGTTCGCCACGAAAGGCAGCTCGCCGATATGCTGCGGCTCCTTGAGCTGCCCCACTTGCCGGCGCATTGAGGGCGCGGCGAGCAGCAGTTGCCGAAAGCTCCCGATCTGACGGGCCTGCACGTTGAGGTCGGAAAGCCAGCCCACGCGGATTGCCAGCTCCACCTGCCCCGACATCAGGTCGAGAGACTGGTCGCTGAACACGGCATCCACCTTGCATTGGGGGTAGCGCCGGGTGAACTCGGTGATGGCAGGCACCACTGCGGTAATGCCATAGTCCAGCGGAGCGGTCAGGCGCAGGATGCCCGAAGGCTCGGCCGCCACTTCCCCCAGTTCGTCGAAGGCATCGCCTGCCTCCTTGAGGATGGATGCGCAGCGCTGATAAAAGAGCCGGCCCGCGTCGGTGGGAACGACCTTGCGGGTGGTGCGGGTCAGCAGCGTGGTACGGAACTCGCGTTCGAGTCTGGCGACCTGCTGGCTGACCACGGCCTTGGTGATTCCCAGCCGGTCTGCGGCGGCCGTGAAGCTGCCGGTCTCCACCACGGCCGCGAAGTAGGCCAGGCGCTTGAGATTGGCAAGCCTGCCGGCGATGGATTCTTCTGGATTGTTTGCCATTGACATACGGTTTATCTATTCGATCGGTATTTTTCTGTCAATGCTTTGTTTCTACGATCACGGTATTCAAGCCATGGAGCCCTTTTGTGACCAAGATCCTGCATTACGTATTCGATCCTCTGTGCGGCTGGTGCTACGGTGCCGCTGCAGCAGTGGCGGCTCTGGGTAAAGCGCCCGAGGTCGAACTGCGCCTGCTGCCCAGTGGCCTCTTCGCCGGCGCCGGTGCACGCCCCATGGACGACGACTTTGCGGACTATGCCTGGAGCAACGACCAGCGCATTGAGCGCCTGACGGGCCAGCGCTTTAGCGAGATCTACCGCAGCCAGGTGCTGTCGGACCGCCAGCAGCGGTTCGACAGCGGCCTCGCCACCCTGGCGCTGACCGCCGTCAGCGTGACGGCTCCCGATCGCGAGCTTGAGGCCCTTGAAGCCATTCAGCATGCGCGATATGTCAACGGCGAGGACATCACCCGGCCGGAGCCGCTGGCGGCCGTGCTGCAGGCCCAGGGACTGGAGCAGGCGGCTGCATGCCTGCTGCGGTCTGATGGCGAACTGCTGGCTGTCAATCGAGCCCGCATCGAAGGCGCAAAGGCACTGCAGAGCCAGCTTGGTGTGCGTGGCGTTCCAAGCTTCATCCTGGAAACCCATGGCCAGCGCCAGTTGCTGAACTCCAGTGCTGCTTACGCCAATCCGCAGGCCTTTGCCGAGCAAATTGCCAAGGCCTGAAGCTTCACCTTTCAACCCTGCCATTTCGAACTTCACCGGAGAACCATCATGATGAATCGCCGAAACTTTGTCCAAACCGCCGCCGCTGCCAGCATCGCCACAGGCCTGGCGGGTTGCGCCGCTGCCGTGACCGGCCACTCCAGGCTGCAATGGCAGCACTTCCCAGCAGACGACAAAGGATTTTTCCGTGCGCCCGTGCTGCTTTCGGGCGACCAGGAGGCCGTCCTCATCGACGGCGGCTTTTCCCTGCCCGATGGCCGCGCCGTGGCCGAAGCCATCAAGGCCTCGGACAAGCAGCTGACCACCATCTACGTCAGCCAGAGCGACCCAGACTATTACTTCAGCCTGGGCCCGATCAAGGCCGCCTTTCCCTCTGCCAGGGTGATCGCCGCCTCCGACACCATTGCTGCCATCCGCGCCAATGTGCAAAAAAAGATTGATACCTGGGCACCCCAGCTCAAGGAGAACGGTCCGCAGAAGCTCGCCGACATCGTCTTTCCAGAAGCCTATGACGGCCCCGCGCTGATGCTGGAAGGCCACCGCATCGAAATCGTCAAGGCACAGGGACTGGAGAACCGTCGCTACCTGTGGGTTCCCTCGCTGAATGCGGTCTTCGGCGGCGTGCTGGTCTTCTCGGGTCTGCATGTGTGGACGGCCGATACTCCGACGCCAGCCTCTCGCGCCGCATGGGTCAGGAATCTGGAGACCATCGCTGCACGCAAGCCGGCCGTGGTCGTGCCGGGCCACCTGGGTGCCCATGGCGCGCTGGACGTTTCGGCCGTGAACTACACCCGCGAATACCTGCTGGCCTTCGAGCAGGAGCTGGCCAAGGCCGCCAATGGCGATGCCTTGATCGCCGCCATGAACAAGCGCTATCCTGACGCTGGTCTGGCCGCTGCGCTGCAGATCGGTGCCAAGGTGGCCAAGGCCGAGGTGAAATGGGGCTGAAGCCCGGGAAGCACACCATGACCACCAATCTGGACATCATCCGCTCGACCTACGAAGGTCTGCCCGAGGAGAACGGCAGGAATCTGCTGGCCGCACTGGCACCCGACGCGCGGTGGACAGAGGCAGCCGGCTTTCCCTATGCCGGAACCTACGTCGGCCCGCAGCAAATCGTGGCAGGCGTGTTCCAGCGGCTGGCAACGGAGTGGGACGGCTACAGCGCCAAGGTCCACACCTATCTGGCCGATGGCGACCGTGTGGCCGCCTTCGGCGTCTACTCGGGCACCTATCGCAAGACGGGCAAGGCGATGACGGCGAGCTTCGCCCATCTGTACCGGCTCAAGGAGGGCAGGATCACAAGCATGGAACAGTATGTGGACAGCCTCCTGGTGCAGCAGGCGCTGCTGGCCTGAGAACAAGCGGGCCCTGTCATGAGCGATGTCAACGCACAGTTGGAAGCCATCCTGCTGCAGATGCGGGCCGGGCAATGGAATGCCGCGCACGATGCCGTGCAGCAGCATCAAGGCCTGCTCGCAGCCTGGTTGCATGGACTGCTGCATCTGCAGGAGGGCGATCTCGAGGACGCCGAGAACTGGTACGAGCGCGCCGGCCTGCGTTTCAGGCAGCGCGGCACGCTGCAGCAGGAGCTGGAGCGGTTCGAGGCCTTCTTGCGCTCTCAAACCGGTGTGTGAACTTCAGGCCGGTTCGCTGTCGGGTAGTCGGCCTCTCGCCGTCATGGGTGCTGCCCGGTGTTGACTGCCCTTTCGGCAAACAGGCTCTTCAGGTCTGCAGAGAGCAACGCCGTGCCAGGCTCAGTCCTCGCTGAACCGAGGGTAGCCTGCCTCCGCCCAGCGCTGCGCGGAGGCACGGTTGAGGCCATGGTCGGGCCGGACTCGTACCTTGGCCAGCTCGCTGCCGTCGGCCGCGGTGGCCGTGAGAGTCGCCGTGGGGTTGTCCTCATCGGGTTCGATATCGAGCGCCACCGTCACACGCGATCCGTGAACATCAATCTGTATGGCTTTGTGCAAGAGCGCTGCCTGGTGCTGCTCATGTCGGCGTATGACTTCGCTGGCGGTCTTCACCAGGGTGTTGAAGGCCGATACATCAAGAGGCTTGGGGTTCTTCTTGTCGCGACCCATGGTCCATGGGCCGACCAGAGCGGGCTCCGCCTGGCCGTCCTGGGTCATGGACACGGCCCAGCCATCGTCGTCTTCATTCTTGATGACGCGGGCTTCCCAGCCCTTGTGATGCCAAAGGCGGTCTTCGAAGATGGAGAGGTCTTCTTGTTCGAGTTCTGCTGACATGTCTGGACCTTGGTAGGGGAGCTATCAATTCCAAAGTCTACTGTTTCTTTATACAGTTTGCGGGACTGGGTCTATACAAGCCAAGTTGTTCCGGGCAGGGGCTGGCGCAGTCATCGGCTTTTTGAAATCACGTCGCTCATGTATTTGTTCAGGTCGCGAAAATCCTGCACCGTCCAGGGATGCGGGGCGAGCTTGACCCCGTTCTCCCGCAGCGTTCTGGGAATCAGGTCTCCGTTCGGTCGGAGTATGACCGAAGAAACAATGACGCCCGGATACTCCTGGAGCCGCTTCCTGAAGGCGGCGCTTGTCAGATCCGGCGTGGGAGGATTGCTTTTCCTGGCCAAGGGGCCGGTGCCCTTGATATCTGCGCCGTGGCAGACGGCACATCTCTGGGTGAAGAGATTTTTACCATTGTTGTTCTGTGCAGAAGCCGGTGCTGCCTGGGTGAGCAGCAGAGCTCCCAGCAAAGCGATGAAGTATCCCCTAGCGTGCATTGGCTCTTGTCGTCGGTCGTGAGGTTGGCGGGCCCAAAAGTATAGGGCTGCTGGCCTGGAGCGGCGGCTTGCGGCTGGACGCAGCCCGGTGAGTGTTCCCTGCTTCCTGTTGCTCGGGGCAGACCAACTGGCGACCAGCGGCGAAAGGCCGACACTGCCTGCCGTAGTTTTTAGGAAGAACCGCCTGTGGGACCAGGCTTGCAGGCGGCCCCGGCCGTCCAGTGTGTGGCTTCAGACTTCGCGTCCAGCCTGGTGGCCCGAATGCATGGCGCCCTCGATGTAGCCCAGGTCCTGGCAGTCCCCGATGCGGCGCACGGGAGTCCGGGTAAGGGCTTGCAGTTGCTCGGCGACGCTGGAATCGGCTTCGGCGCCAATGGCCAGCACCACGGAGTCGGCGGGCGTGCGGTATTCCTCGCCTTTCTTGTCCGTCCAGACGACTTCCTTGCGCTCGATGCGCGTGACGCTGGACTGCATCAGCAGCTTGCCGTGGTTCTTCACGGCGTCGTACACGCGCCAGCGGCGCACGATGGCCAGCTCGGTGCCGGGGTGGGTGCCGGGGTCCAGCACAGTGACTTCGCGGCCGCGATCAAGCAGGAACTCGGCCAGTTCCAGACCGACCAAGCCTGCGCCGATGATGACCACGCGCTTGCCAAGGGGCATCCACAGCTTGGACAGATTCTGGATCGCTGCCGTGCTGTCCGTCACCTTGAGCATGCCGCCGGCCTTGAACAGTGCGCGCTCGGCCAGATTCAGCTTGGCCTTGGCGATCTCGTCGGCCCGGTCGCCCGTCATCAGGCGGCGCAACTCGTCGCCGCTCCAGACATGGCTTTGCTGGGCGCCCTCGATGGCGGGGGCGGCACGCCTGGCGCCGGTGCCCACCAGAATTTCGTCGGGCTGCAGTTCGGCCAGCAGTCCGGCATCGACCGTGGTGTTCAGGCGCAGCTGGATGTTCGGGTGGTCCATCTGCCGCACCAGATAGTCGAGCAGGCGGCCGTTTTCGGGATAGGCCAGGGCAGCAAAGAACAGCGTGCCGCCGAGGCGGTCGCTGCGCTCGACCAGCGTCACGCGGTGGCCGCGCAGCGCGGCAACGCGCGCCGCTTCCATGCCGGAGGGGCCACCGCCGACGATCAGCACATGCCTGGGCTTGGCCGCAAAGGCAATGGTCTTGACGGCTTCATGACCGGTCAGTGCATTGACGGCGCACTTGATGCCGCGGTTGACGAAGATTTCGCTCACGCAGGCATAGCAGTAGATGCAGGGGCGCACGTCGCCGGCTGCATTGGCCTGCAGCTTGTTGGCCATGTCGGGCTCGGCCAGCAGCTTGCGGCCCATGGCCACGAAGTCGATCTCGCCCCTGGTCACGGCATCGGCGGCATCGTCAAGCTCCCAGCGTCCGGCCGAGATGATGGGAAGGCTCACGGTCTGCTTGAACTGCCTGGCAAATTCGCGGTAGGCGTTCTCCTTCTGCGGAATCGGGGCGTCGGTGAACGCCGAGCCGGTGGGCATGCGGGCGTAGGCTGAGACGCTTATGGCATCCATGCCCAGTTCCTCGCAGATCCTGGCGGTCTTGAGTGCCTCGTCCATGGTGATGCCGCCGGGCGTGTGCATCTCTTGCGCGTCCAGACGTACCCAGACCGGATAGTCGGGGCCCACGCGCCTGCGCACCTCGGTCAGCACCTCGCGCAGCAGGCGGCTGCGGTTCTCGTAGCTGCCACCGTACTCGTCAGTGCGGCTGTTGAAGAAGGGCGAGAGAAAATTGGCGATCATGTAGTTGTGCGCGCAATGCACTTCCACCGCGTCGAAGTTGGCCTGCTTGGCGCGCAGGGCCGCGGCGGCAAACCACTCCACCATCTGCGCGATATCTGCCTTGTCCATGATGCGGTAGCGCTCCGGGTAGGGGCCGACGCCGACAAAGGTAGAGAACTCCTTGGGCGTGATGGTGCGCATGCCATCGTGAACCGGGCCGTCGGGCGGCATGGAGGACACCCACATTTCGCGGCCGCAGGCGCGGTCGTGGGCGGCGACCTTGCCGCTGTGATTGATCTGCACCGCGATCTTGCCGCCATGGGCATGGACGCGGCGCGTGACTTCAGCCAGGCCGGGGATGAAGCTGTCATTGGAGATGCCCAGCTGGTGTGGCTCGCTGGTGCCCGAAGGCCAGGAAATGGCCGTCGTTCCCATGATGATGAGACCGGTGCCGCCCTGGGCCCTGGCTTCGTAATAGGCCTGGGTGCGTTCGCCGCAGCAGCCGTCGTCGCCGCCGAAGTTCTCTCCCATGGGGGCCATGGCGATGCGGTTCTTCAGCTCCATGGAGCCGATACGTCCTGTCTGCAGCAGGGATGCGTGGGGATTGTTCATTTTTCTCGCTGTCTCCTATAGTTTGCGGCCGAGTTCGGCGCCTTCTTCGATGGCTCTCGCAGCATCAATCTTGTGCGCATTGCGTGCACCGCCAATCACGGTATGCGCAATACCGCAGGCCTGAAGCCTGGGCGACCAGGGGTCGTGCGACTCCTGCCCCGCGCAGACCACGATGTGGTCCACGCTCAGGCAGCGCTGCTCGCCGCGTATGCGCAGGTGCAGGCCGTTGTCGTCGATATGGATGTACTCCACGTCGTTGAACATGCGTGCGCTCTTGTTCTTGAGCCGGGCGCGGCGGATCCAGCCCGTGGTGGTGGGCAGGCTGGCGCCCATGGCCGCCTTGCTGCGCTGAAGCAGCCAGATCTGACGCGGCGAATCGGCTTTCTCGCTGGCCTTGATGCCGCCGCGCAGCTCGCGCTCGGGATCAATGCCCCATTCGCGGTCGAAGGCGGCCACGCTGCCGTCGTCGGCCTTGTGATGGGACAGCAGCTCGGCCATGTCAAAGCCCAGCGGCCCCGCGCCCACGATGGCAACGCGTTCGCCGACAAAGCGGGGGCTGCGCAATGCCTCGATATAGTCCACCACCTTGGCGCTGTTCTCGCCCTCGATGCCGCTGCGTCGCGGTGTCACTCCCGTGGCCACGACCACATGATCAAAGCCGCTCAAGGTGTCGATGTCCGGTGTGGTGTTGAGCCGCAGCTCTATGCCCAGGCGCTGGATCTCATGCTCGAAATAGCGCAGCGTCTCGCCCAGCTCCTGCTTGCCGGGCACTTTCTGCGCCAGAAAGAACTGGCCGCCGATGCGGATGCCGGGCTCGAACAGCGTCACCTTGTGGCCCCGATCGGCCGCCTCGCGCGCACAGGCCAGCCCCGACGGACCCGCCCCCAGCACGGCGATCTTGCGCGGTGCAGCAGCCTTTTCCTGCGGCCATTCCCATTCGCGGCAGGCTCTGGGGTTGACCAGACAGCTGACCTGCTGGCGCGTGAAGATGCGATCCAGACAGGACTGGTTGCAGGCAATGCAGGTGTTGATTGCACTGTTCTGGCCTGCCTGCGCCTTGCGCACAAAGGCCGGGTCGGCCAGGAAGGGGCGTGCCATGGCCACCATGTCGGCATGGCCCTGGGCAATCAGGTCATCGGCCACTTCGGGAGTGTTGATGCGGTTGCTGGCCGCCACTGGAACGCTGACCGCACGCTTGAGCTGCTCGGCAGCCCAGCTGAAGGCCGCGCGCGGCACCATCATGGCGATGGTGGGAATGCGTGCCTCATGCCAGCCCACGCTGGTGTTGAACAGGTCCACGCCAGCGGCTTCCAGCTGGCGGGCCAGGTCCAGCACTTCCTTCCAGTGGCTGCCATGCTCGACCAGATCCATCAGGGACAGGCGAAAGCTGATGACGAAGTTCTCGGGCACGGCCGCGCGTATGCCTTGCACGATGCGCAGGGCAAAGCGACTGCGGCCGGCGGCATCGCCACCCCATTCGTCGGTGCGGAAGTTGGTCAGCGGTGCCAGGAACTGGTTGATCAGATAGCCCTCGCCGCCCATGACTTCCACGCCGTCATAGCCGGCTTCACGGGCCAGGCAGGCGCAGCGCACATAGTCGGCAATGATCTGCTCGATCTGAGCAGCGCTGAGTTCGCGCGAGCTGCGGCTGCTTAGCTTGGAGAGCACACTGCTGGGCGAGACGCCGCCGCTGCCGTGGTCGTAGCGGCCCACATGCAGCACCTGCATGAGGATGTGGCAGCCCTCGGCATGTACGGCATCCGTGATGAGGCGATGCCGGGCCGCCTGCTCGGGCGTGCACAGCGTCGAGAACTCGGCATGCTCGGGCATGCCCAGTGCATATTCGTTGACGCCGAAGCCGCCGGTGACGATGAGCTGCAGCCCCTCCCGGGCACGCTCGGTGTAGAAGAGGGCCAGCTTCTCGAAACCCTGAGCCTGATCCTCCAGTCCGGTATGCATGGAGCCCATCAGAATCCGGTTCTTGAGGGTGATATGGCCGATGGTGATGGGTTGGAAGAGATGGGGGTACATGGCTGGTTTCCTCACACGCAAACGTTGCGCCAGTGTAGGAATGGCCACGGTAAATTCTCCCTAGGGGAATCACATCGTCCGTTTGCATGTAGTCTGACTTTTCGTGATGGGCTTTGATGTGCGCCATCACAACCCAGACCCAAGGAAACAAGACATGTCCATCATCGTGATGAGCGGCTGCGCCACCGGCATCGGCGCCGCCACGCGCAAGGCCCTGGAGGCGGCCGGCCACCAGATCGTCGGAATCGATGTCCGCGATGCAGAAGTGATCGCCGACCTCTCGACGGCCCAAGGCCGCAGCCAGGCGGTCGCCGATGTGCAGGCCAGGTGCGGCAAGAGCATGGACGGCCTGGTGCTGTGTGCCGGCCTGGGGCCGCAGACCAAGGTGGTCGGCAATGTGGTTTCGGTCAATTACTTTGGTGCGACCGAGCTGCTGGACGCTTTTCTTCCGCTGCTGAAACAGGGCCGGCAGCCCGCAGCCGTCGTCATCTCGTCCGTGGCTTCCGCGCATCTGGCGCACGACAGGAACCCGCTGGCACCGGCGCTGGAGGCCGGCGAGGAAGCCAAGGCCCGCGCCATTGTCGAACAGGCGGGGGAGCAGGGCGGCAACCTGGCCTATGCAGGCAGCAAGAACGCTCTCACGGTGGCCGTGCGCAAGCGCGCCACGGCATGGGGGCAGGCCGGCGTGCGCCTGAACACCATCGCCCCCGGCGCGACCGAGACGCCTTTGCTGCAGGCGGGCCTGCAGGACCCGCGCTATGGAGAATCCATTGCCAAGTTCGTGCCTCCGCTGGGCCGTCGCGCCGAGCCTGCCGAAATGGCATCCGTCATCGCCTTTCTCATGAGTGAGGCCGCCAGCTATGTGCATGGCGCGCAGATCGTGATCGACGGCGGTATCGATGCGGTGATGCGCCCGACGGGATTCTGACTCTCCCCTGAGCCGCCTTGTGGCTTGCTTCCGGGAGGCCGGAGCCTGGCTGCCTCAGACCTGGGGCCGTCTTGCTCGGGAGCGCCTTATTCTGGAATTCTGGAGCTGAGATGAACTCTGTTGAACATATGACCGCGGTTGTGCAGCGCTATGTGGCTGCGCTCAACGCAGGCGATCTGGACGGCATCGTCGCGCTGTTTGCCGATGACGCCACCGTGGAGGATCCCGTGGGCTCCGAGCCCCGGCGCGGCAGGGAGGCGATTCGCGCGTTCTATGCCAACTCGCTCAAGCTGCCCTTGGCGGTGGAGCTGACGCAGGAGGTGCGCGCGGTTGCCGACGAAGCGGCCTTCGCCTTCACCGTCAGTTTCGAGTATCAGGGCCGCAAGACCGTGATTGCGCCCATCGATCACTTTCGCTTCAACGACGCAGGCAAGGTGGTGAGCATGCGCGCCTTGTTCGGCGAGAAGAATATTCACGCCGGCGTCTGAGCAAGCTCTTCATGGCGTCGGCGCTACCGAGCCGCAGCGTTCCACGCCTGCCATGCTCTGTATTCAGAAGCTGCTTGCGCTTGACTACATTCAAGTTTCAGATGTTTTATAGCTGAAACCAATAAAAGACATACGCTAGGTGCTCTTGCTTGAATAGCTGTTGAGGTACTGAATGCAGCGAATCGGGCTGGATCGGCGCTTGGTCCAGCCAGGCCGGCTTTTCAGGGATTGGCGTATTTCAGATGGATGATGGGGTAGGCGCGGCCTTGCCCATCTAGCGCAGAGCGGCCCGTGCGCTTGAAGCCCAGGCGTTCGTAAAAGCCCACTGCCTGTGCATTCTGCTCATTCACGTCGGTGCTCATCTCGGGGTGTAGGGTCAGGCCGTGGCGCACCAGCGCTGCACCGAGGCCCCGGTGCCGGAAGGCTGGGTCCACAAACAGCGCTTCCATATGTCCCTGGTCCATGAGCATGAAGGCCAGGGGATGGTCCTGCTTGTCGACAGCGAACCACAGCGGCGCGTGTGGCAGAAAGCCGCACACCATCTCATCAATCTCGGCGCGATCCTGCGGATTCAGAAAGTCATGCGTGGCATCAACGGCATGGCGCCAGATCTCTATCGCTCGTGCCCCTTCGTCGGGGCGGGAAGCTCGTATGGAAGTCATCGCCGGATTATGTACAACAAGCATGCTGGCCAGGAGCCAGGCATCAAGAGCGGTCTGTGCCTGTCAGACCTGCCAGATGGGGCTCCAGTACCTCGGTCATCCAGTTCAGGAAAGCGGTGACTCGCGGAGCAATATGTCTGCGATGCGGATAGAGCAGGGACACCGGCATGGGGGCCGCCTTGAAGTCGGGCATGACCTCGACCAGCAGACCCTGATCCAGCAGATGGCGCGCCCCGCGGACAGGCGCCTGAATCAGGCCCAGACCGGCAAGACAGGCTGCCTGGTAGGCATCCGTGCCGTTGACCACCAGTGCGCAGCGCATGGGTTGCAGGGCGGTCTCCCTGCCACGCTGATACTCCCAGCCCGCGCCATGTCGTCCGAGCTGGTTTGCATAGTGAATGATCCGATGGCGTGACAGATCGGCCAGTGTTGCGGGTGTGCCGTGGCGTTCCAGGTAGGCGGGGCTGGCCAGATTGCACATCTCCAGCGTGCCGAGCGTGCGGGCGATCAAGTCGGTATCTGCCAGCGGGCCGATGCGCACCACGCAGTCAAAGCCCTCCTGCACCACATCCACGCGGCGGTCGCTGGTGCTGATGCCTACTTCCAGCAAAGGGTGGGCCGAAAGGAATTCGGGCAGTTTCGGAAGGACAACGTCCCGGGCCAGGGTGTTGGGCATATCGATGCGAAGACTGCCCCGCAGTCCGCTGGTGGCGGGCAGGAACATGGCTTGCAGCTGTTCCAGGTCGGCCATCAATTCCTTGCTGCGTTCGAGGAACTGCTCGCCATCGGCGGTCAGCCGCACATGTCTGGTGGTGCGTTGCAGCAGACGGGTTCCGAGCTGCCTTTCCAGCTGCTGGACCACGGTCGACACACGGCTTTTGGTCAGCCCGAGCTGGTCAGCGGCCAGGGTGAAGCTGGATAGCTCGGCAACGCGGGTGAACACATGAAGCGCATTGAAGTCCATGCTCTTGATTGTATTTTCAAAGTGAACAGTGAGATCTTTATCAAGGTGTTTATTCATGGATTGAGAACACCTAAAGTTCTGACTTGTTGACATCCTCCATGAGACCGACATGCAAGCATCTGCACCCCGTATCGCATTGATCACCGGCGCAAGCCGTGGCCTGGGCCGTAGCGAAGCCCTCAAACTGGCCGAACTCGGCGTTCATCTGATCGTCACTTACAAGGACAGCGAAAGCGATGCGCAGGAGCTGGTCTCCCGCATCGAGGCACTGGGCAGCCGCGCCGTGGCGCTGCGCCTGGACGTGGGCGACAGCAAGAGCTTTGCCGCGTTTGCCGAGCGTGTCAGGGGCGTGCTGGCCGACACCTGGCAGCGCGAGCAGTTCGACTATCTGGTGAACAATGCCGGCATCGGCTTGGTGGCGCCGTTTGCCGAGACCACAGAAGAGCAGTTCGATCTGCTCGTCGATATTCACCTCAAGGGCACGTTCTTTCTGACGCAGAAACTGCTGCCCCTGATCAGGGACGGCGGACGCATCGTCAATACCTCGTCCGGGCTGGCACGCTTCAGCTTCCCCGGCTATGCCGCCTATGCGGTGATGAAGGGCGGCATCGAGGTGATGACGCGCTATCTGGCCAAGGAGCTGGGGGCACGCGGCATCGCCGTGAACACCATTGCTCCCGGCGCCATAGAGACCGATTTCGGTGGCGGCGTGGTGCGCGACAATGAACAGGTCAATGCCCATATCAGCGGCCTGACTGCCATGGGCCGGGTGGGCCGCCCCGACGATGTGGGCGCCGCAGTTGCCGCCTTGCTTTCCGAGGGCAACAACTGGGTCACGGGCCAGCGCATTGAAGTCTCTGGCGGCATGATGCTCTGAGCAGGCTTCGATCCAGAGGAAGCCATCCGGATTTCTCGGGGTGAGCGGTATCGGGCATGCAGGTGCGCGGCGGCAGAGGTAATGCCTGCGGCCCCGTTTTTTGGATAGAAGATTTGGAGACCGAGTCGTGCCCGAGAACTACCTGGGAAGCTGTTTATGTGCAAGAGTCGGCTATCGGCTGCTGTCGCCGCCCAGGGCCGTGACTCACTGCCATTGCGGGCAGTGCCGCAAAAGCCATGGCTCCGCGTTCGCAAGCTATGCCGCCGTGCCGCGCAAGGACTTGTGCATAGCCTCCGGGCAGGGCGATATCAAGTCCTATGCCTCTTCTGCGTCCGTGCAGAGGCAGTTCTGCCAGCACTGCGGCTCGTCGCTGTTCTGGTCCAGGCAGGCCGGCGACTGGGCCGACTGGATATGCATAGCGCTGGGCACACTGGACTCGCCTTTTTCGGCGCTCAAGCAAAAGCATGTGCATCTGGACTCCCGGCCCCTGTGGTCGGACTTTGCCGGTGGCTGCATGCCGCCTGACTGAGGTCAGTCCTCTGCCAGTGCTCCCGGCTCCGGGGCAGAAGGCACTCATTCCCCCTTGAATTCTGGCTGGCGTTTCTCGATGAAGGCATGCATGCCTTCCTTCTGGTCCCGGGTCGCAAACAGAATCTGGTTGGCCTTGCGCTCCAGCATCAGGGCGGCATCCAGCGAGGCATCCATGCCGGCAATCACCACTTCCTTGATCTGCTCCACGGCCAGCGGCGGCATGGCGGCGATGAGTTTTGCCATTTTCAGAGCCTCAGGGATTACCTGATCGTCTGCACAGACTAGGCTGACCAGACCCATGGCGCAGGCCTCGTCGGCGCTGACGGGTTTGCCGGTCAGCAGGATGCGCATGGCCTGGAACTTGCCCACGGCACGTACCAGACGCTGGGTGCCGCCGATGCCGGGCATGATGCCGATGCGAATTTCCGGCTGGGCAAAGCTGGCACCGCGGCCGGCAATGATGATGTCGCAATGCATGGCCAGCTCGGCCCCGCCTCCAAAGGCATAGCCGCAGACCGCCGCGATGATGGGCTTGGGGCATTTCTCGATCGGCGCCCAGACTCGCTCCGTGTGGCGCTTCATGATCTCTATGGGGCCGCAGGAGTCCATGCTCTTGATGTCCCCGCCTGCCGCAAACACCTTGTCGCCGCCGGTCAGAACAATGCAGCGCACGCTGGCGTCCACGCTCAGCGCGGAGAAGGTTCTGGACAGCGCGGCCTGCAGGGACAGGCTCAGTGCATTCGTGGCCTGAGGGCGGTTGAGCTGCACCACCGCCACGCCGTTGTCCTGCTGCCGAACCAGCAGTTCCTCCTGCGCGGCGTTCGTCTTTTCAATAGCAGTAGGCGTTGCTGACATAAGGTTTCCCAAGGAGTTGAACAGGGTCGATGGTCGTTTTCAGGCCAGAGACCAACATCGTCCTTTTGGACGTATCTGCTGTCGGTGCCGAAATCTAAATTGGCAGCCATGGATACGAACAACGACTTTCAAAACAAGGTGGTGCTGGTCACCGGCGGCACCAAGGGCATAGGCAAGGCCATTGCGCAGGGGTTTCTCGTCGCAGGTGCCACGGTGGTGGTCTGCGGGCGCCAGCAACCCGAAGCGCTGCCCGATGCGGGCGGTCGCAGCGCGGACTTCATGGCCTGCGATGTGCGCGAGGCCCAGGCTGTCAAGGACATGGTCGATGAGGTGCAGCGCCGCCATGGTCGCCTGGACGTTCTTGTCAACAACGCCGGCGGCGCTCCCCATGTGGACGCGGCCACGGTATCGCCGCGCTTTCACGAAAGCGTGCTGCGCCTGAATCTCTTCTCGACCCTGCACGCCTCTCAGGCCGCCAATGCCGTGATGCAGCAGCAGGACGGTGGCGGCGTGATTGTCTGCATCGGCAGCATCAGCGCGCTGCGCCCTTCGCCCGGTACGGCGGCCTATGGCGCGGCCAAGGCGGCCGTGCTGAGCCTGGTCAGTTCTTTGGCCGTGGAGTGGGCGCCCAAGGTACGGGTGGTTGCCGTCAGCCCCGGCCTGGTGCGCACCGAGCAGTCGCATCTGCACTTTGGGGACGAGGCCGGTATCGCCTCGGTCGCTCAGACCATTCCTGCGGGCCGGCTGGCCGAACCCGAGGACATTGCCAACGCCTGCCTGTATGTGGCCTCGCAGAGCGCTTCCTACATGAGCGGCACCAATCTGCTGCTGCACGGCGGCGGCGAGCGACCCGCATTCCTGAGTGCCTCGAACTCGGAATCCGTGCCGCAGAAACACTGAATTTCAAAGGAGACAATCTTGACCGATCAAGACTGGATGGCAGAAGTCCGCAGCTATGTGGGCAAGCAATACGGGCGCGTCTATGCCTGGGACAAGGTCAACAGCCCCATGATTCGTCAGTGGTGTGAGCTGATGGGCGTGGCCGTGAAGACCGACAAGGATGGCAAGACCGTTGCGCCTCCTGCCATGCTGCAGGTCTGGTGCATGGAAGGGCCGGTGCAGAATAACTATCCGCCAGGCTCCACGAAAGAGAACCCTTATGAAGTTCTGAAGCTGATCGAGGCGCAGGGCTTTCCTTCCACCGTGGCGGTGAATTCCGAGCTGAGCTTCGAGCGCGATGTGCTCGAGGGTGAAGACCTGTACTACACGACACGCCTGGAAGCCATCAGCGAAGAGAAGACCACGGCCCTGGGCACGGGCTACTTTGTGACGCAGATCATGGAGTATTTCTCGATCAAGGCAGCGAATGGCCAAGACGAGAAGGTCGGCCAGTTGATGTTCCGCGTCTTCAAGTTCCGTCCCGCCAATGTGCAAAAGGCCGAACCAGCGCCGGCTGCAGCCGCGACGATCAAGCGGCCCGCTCCCGGCGTGAGCGATGACAACCGCTTCTTCTGGGAAGGGCTCAAGGAAGGCAAGCTTCTGATTCAGCGCTGCAAGAGCTGCGGCGATCTGCACCACCCACCGGGTCCCGTCTGCCCCAAGTGCCATTCGTTCGACTGGGACACGGTTGAGGCCAGCGGCCAGGGCACGGTTTACTCCTTCGTGGTCATGCATTACCCCGAAGTTCCGCCTTTTGACCACCCCAACCCCATTGGCCTTGTGGAGCTGCAGGAGGGCGTGCGCGTGATTGCCCAACTGGTCGGCGTCAAGCCCGAAGAGGTGCAGATCGGCCAGAAGGTGCAGGTGGAGTTCAACACCTTTGATGGTGATCTGACTCTGGCCCAGTTCCGCCCCGTGGCCTGATGCGAGGAGGCCGTCATGGATTTTCAACTCAGTGAAGACCAGCGTGCGTTTGCCGACATGGCGCAAAGCCTGTTCGCAGACTATTGCACGGACGACAAGCTGCGCGAGCACGATGCCTCGGGTCAGCCCTTTATGCAGGAGCTGTGGCAGCAATGCGTGGCTGCCGGCCTGCACAGCATTTTGGTGCCGGAAGCCGCAGGTGGTCTGGGTCTGGGCATGAGCGAGATGCTGGCCGTGCTGGAGCAGCAGGGCCGTGCGCTGGCGCAGGTGCCGCTGTGGCAGCAGCAGGTCGCCACATCCGCGATTGCCAAGTTTACCGAGGGACAGGACGCAGTCGTTCAGTCAGCCATGCAGGGCGAGCTGCTGGCTTTATCGCTGCAGGCCGCAGTGGCCACACGCGGGCCGGCGCTTCAGTTGCAGGGTGAGCGACTCAAAGGCCAGTTGCAAGCCGTGCCGCTGGGCGAGCAGGCCCCGATGGCTCTGGTGGCAGCGGCGGCGGGCGATGAGATCAAGCTGGTGCTGGTGAGCCTGCAGGCCGATGGCGTCAGCCGTGTGGCCGGCATGCGCGAAGACTACTGTGCGGTGGCAGACATCATCTTTCGCAACACGCCGGTTCTGGCCGTACTGGGCGGCCGTGCGCTGGAATGGGTCAACGAAATGGCAATCGCCTGCCTAGCTAGCCTGCAGCAGGGCGTGACGCAGGAGCAGCTGCGCCGCACCGTGGAGTATGTGAGCGAGCGCAAACAGTTCGACCGACCCATCGGCACTTTTCAGCTGGTCCAGGGCCAGATGGCCGACGGTTACATCCTCATGCAGGCCCAGCGCAGTGCGCTGAGCCAGCTGGTCTGGCGCCTGGATGCAGGCCTGCCCTGCGTGCCGCAGGCCCACGCAGTGCGTGCCCAGTCCAACGAGCTGGGCCTGAAGGTGGGCCGCGTTGCCCAGCACGTGCATGGCGGCATGGGCGTGGATGTGACCTATCACATCCACCGCTTCATGTTCTGGTGCCGTGCGCTGGCTGCCGAGCTCGGCAGCGCCGAACAGCACCTGGAAGCGCTGGGCCAGTGGCTCGCAGACAACGACACGCTCGGCTGGAAGTACGACCTGCCCGAAGACCGCTAAGGAGACAACAACATGGCCAATCAATCTATTCGTTTCGAGTCGGTGAACGTGGGCGACGAGCTGCAATCCGTGAGCGTGCCCGTCACTGTGCCGCTGATTGCCGGCGGTGCCATCGCCACGCGCGACTATTTCCCCGGTCACCACGACCGCGACGCTGCGCGCGAGCTGGGTTCGCCCCATATCTTCATGAACATCCTGACCACCAACGGTCTGGTGCAGAGCTTTGTCGAGAGCTGGGCTGGCGACGAGGCACGCCTCATGGATCTCAAGATTCGCCTGGGTGCGCCCAACTATCCCGGCGACACCATGAAGTTCACGGGCTCCGTGACCGAGAAGAACGAGGCCACGCGCAGCGTTCAGATCGCACTCAAGGGCAGCAATTCCATGGGCTCTCACGTCAGCGGCACCGTGCAAGTGGCCCTGGCCTAAGAACAACAAGCGGAGACATTCCTGTGAACGATATGAATATTTCCGGTCGCGCCGCCATTGTGGGTCTGGGTGCAACAGAATTTTCCAAGAACTCGGGCCGTACCGAGCTGCGTCTGGCCATGGAGGCCACGCTGGCTGCGCTGAGCGATGCCGGCATCGATCCCAAGGAGGTGGACGGCTTTTCCTCGTACTCCGTGGACAAGGTTCCCGAGTATGAGATTGCCCGCCTGCTCGGGGCTCGCAATGTGAGCTTTTTCTCGCAGGTGCCGCATGGCGGCGGTGCTGCCTGCGGCCCCGTGCTGCATGCGGCCATGGCCGTGGCCACCGGCATTGCCAAGACGGTGGTGGTCTACCGCGCCATGAATGAGCGCAGCTGGTACCGCTTCGGCACCGGCAGCTATGGCTTCGGCAGCACGCCGTTCTTCGACAATGTGAACTATGGCTGGTACATGCCCCACGGCTTTCACACGCCGGCCTCCTGGGTGGGCATGTTTGCGCGCCGCTATATGCACAGCTTCGGCGCCACCAGCGAGGACTTCGGTCGCGTGGCCGTGGCCGTGCGCGACTTTGCCGCGACCAATCCCAAGGCCTTCTTCCACGGCAAGCCCATCACGCTGGAGGAGCACCAGGCCAGCCGCTGGATCTGCGAGCCGCTGCATCTGCTGGACTGCTGCCAGGAGTCCGACGGCGCCGTGGCCATGGTCATCACATCGAGCGACCGTGCGCGAGAGATGAAGACCAAGCCGGTCTATATCAAGGCCGCAGCCCAGGGCATTTCCGACGGCCAGCAGTCCATGACTTCCTTCTACCGCGAAGACATCACCGGTTTGCCCGAGATGGGCCATGTGGCCAGACAGCTGTGGCAGCAAAGCCGCCTGACGCCCAAGGACGTGCAAAGCGCGGTGCTGTACGACCATTTCTCGCCCTTTGTGCTGCCCCAGCTTGAGGAGTTCGGTTTCGTCAAGCGCGGCGAGGCCAAGGATTTCATCCGCGGCGGCGAGCATGCGCGCGGCGGCTCCATGCCCATCAACACCCATGGCGGCCAGCTGGGCGAGGCCTATATCCACGGCATGAACGGCATTGCCGAAGCCGTGCGCCAGATCCGCGGCAGCTCCGTCAACCAGGTCAAGGACGTGCACAACATGGTGGTGACCGCCGGTACCGGCGTGCCCACCAGCGGCCTGATTCTGGGCGACGAGGCCTGATGGTAAGGAGACATTCATGTTCATCGACCTGACTCCCGAGCAGCATGCGCTGCGCCTGAAGTGCCGTGACTACTTTCAGGCGCTGATGACGCCCGAGCTCAAGGCCCGCATGCGCGGTGCCGAGGGCGGCGACGAGTACCGCGAACTGATCCGCAAGATGGGGCGCGACGGCTGGCTGGCCATAGGCTGGCCCAAGGAGTTCGGCGGCCAGGGCCTGTCGGCCACCGAGCAGCTGATCTTCTTTGAGGAGGCGAACATCGCTGGGGCTCCGCTGCCATTCGTCACCATCAGCACCGTCGGCCCCGCGCTGATGGAGCATGGCACCGAGGCGCAGAAGCAGGAGTTTCTGCCGGGCATGGCCAGCGGCGACATCATCTTCGCCATTGGCTACTCCGAGCCCGGTGCGGGCTCCGACCTCGCCATGCTCAAGACGCAGGCGCAGCTGCAGGGCGATCTGCAGACCGGGCGTTTCGTGGTCAACGGCCAGAAGCTGTGGACTTCAGGCATCGAGTCGGCCGACTACGTGTGGCTGGCCGCTCGCACCGATCAGGAGCTCGCCCGTCACAAAGGTATTTCCATCATGGTGGTCGATACCCGGGACAAGGGCTTCTCGCACACGCTGATTCAGACCGTGGGCAATTACACGGCGGCCACGTATTTCGACAATGTTGAAGTGCCCGCAGCGCGTCTGATCGGTGAGCTCAATGGCGGCTGGAAACTGATCACGGCCCAGCTCAACCACGAGCGCCTGGGTCTGGGGGCCTGGTCGGACAAGGTGTTCGGCCCCTTCGCCAAGGTGCTGCAGTGGGCCAAGGCCAGGGACGAGCAGGGGCGTCGCGCGGTCGATCAGGCCTGGGTCAGGCGCAGCCTGGCCGAGTGCTATGCCCGCCTGGAGGCCATGCGGCTGACCAATTTCCGCATCGCGGCCAGCCTGGAAGCAGGAGCCATGGATGTGAGCCTGGCATCCGCCACTAAGGTCTATGGCTCGGAAGGCGTGGTCGAGGTGCTGCATCGATTGATGGACATCGTGGGCAGCAGTGTGCTGGTGCGCGGCGGCTCGGCTGCCTCCTATCTGATGGGCGAGCTGGAGTACGAGTTGCGCGCCTCCACCATCAACACTTTCGGTGGCGGCACGAACGAGATCCAACGCGAGCTGATTGCCCAGTTCGGCCTCGGCATGCCGCGTCCTCAGCGCTGATCGAAGACAAAAAACAAGGAGACATGTGATGAGCGACACGACTGTGGTGTCGCGCGAGCAGACCCAGCTCAAGCTGGATCGTCGCGCGCCCATTGCGGCCAAGTACATGGCCGATACGCCCTACACCATGGCCGATCGCCTGGAGGACTGTGCGCGAGATTTCGGCGAGCGTATCTTTCTGACCGAAGGCGATGTGCGCTACACCTACGCGCAGTTCAATCAGCGCGCCGATCAGGTGGCTCGTGCGCTGCACGGGCAGGGAGTGAGAAAAGGCGATGTGGTGGCCATGGCCATCGAGAACCGCCCCGCCTTTTTCTTTGCCTGGTTCGGCGTGGCCAAGCTGGGGGCTGTGGTGGCCTTCATCAACACCCATGTCACGGGCAAGCCGCTGACGCACGCACTGGAGGTGACCAGGGCCGCCCATGTGATTGTGGGCGAGGAATGCGCGGAGCGTTTTGCGCAGACAGAAGGTCTGAACACAGCACTGAGCTACTGGCACTGGCCGGATGAGGAAAGGCCCGCGGAAGCGGAAGTCCTGTCGCAGTTCGGGCCGGATCTGCAGGCGCTGGCCGCGAGCCAGGACGACTCCCCCGTGCCGCTTGCATGGCGCGAGGGCGTGCTGGCCGGCGATACTGCGCAGTACATATTCACCTCAGGGACCACCGGCCTTCCGAAGGCCGCGGTCATCAGCCATGCACGCTGGCTGATGGCGGGGGACTCCATGCAACTGCTCTGGGAAATCACCCGGGACGACTGCTTTTACTGCTTTTTGCCGCTCTACCATGGAGCGGCTTCCATGTCGCTGACCGCAACCGCCATGGCTGCGGGCGCGCGCATTGTGGTGCGCCGCAAGTTCAGCCGCAGCGAGTTCTGGCGCGATATCCGCACGCATGGCGTCAGCTTTTGCCAGTATGTGGGGGAGATCTGCCGCTTTCTGCTCAGCGTGCCTGCGACCGACAAGGACCGTGAGCACAGCTTGCGCAAGATGGCCGGAACCGGTCTGACGCCCGAGATCTGGCAGCAATGGACCGCGCGCTTCGGCGCCGTGTTCCAGATTTACGAGGGCTGGGGCGGGACGGAGTCCAACACCAACACCATCAATCTGGACAATCGGATCGGCTCCTGCGGCCGCGTGCCCTTCTGGGAGAAAACCAATCTTCGCCTGGTCCGCTACGACCAGGAAAAAGGTGATTACATCCGCGACGAGAACGGATTTCTGCAGCTTGCCGGTGTGAACGAACCGGGCGAAGCCATAGGCATGGTCATTCAGTATCCGGGCGTGGTCGCCGGGCGCTTCGAAGGCTATACCAGCGAAGAAGCTTCTGAAAAGAAGCTGCTGCGCAATGTCTTCCAGCAGGGCGATGTCTGGTGGACCTCGGGCGATCTGCTGCGTTGCGACGAAGACGGATATTGCTGGTTTGTGGACCGCATCGGCGATACCTTCCGCTGGAAGAGCGAGAACGTCTCGACCATGGAGGTCGGCGATGCGCTGGGGGACTTCAAGGGCCTGGATGCGATAACCGTCTATGGCGTGCAGGTTGCCGGCCATGGCGGTCGTGCAGGAATGGCTGCCCTGGTGATGCATGAGGGGGCCGGGTTCGACCCCGGAGCTTTCTGGGAGCTGGCTATCTCCCGCCTGCCACGCTATGCAGCACCGCTGTTCGTGCGCCTGATGGATACGCCGGACATGACCGGCAATTACAAGCTGCGCAAGGTGGATCTGCAGAAGCAGGGCTATGACGGCGTACCCGGTGTCGATCCGCTGTTTGTGCGCAATGACAAGCTGCAGACCTATGTGCCGCTGACTGCCGCAGCACTTGAAGAGGCTCTGCGTGGCTAGCGCCGTCGCGCAGGAGCGCGTACGGGCCAAGCCCGCAGAGGTGCTGCGCTACCCCTTCGAGCCGCCGGCAGCCGATGGCAGCCACGTGGAGATCGTGCCAGGTCTGCTGTGGCTGCGCATGCCCATGCCCATGGCTCTGGATCACATCAATGTCTATCTGCTCAGGGACGGCGACGGCTGGGCGCTGGTGGACACGGGGCTGGGAATCCCTGCCACCTTCGAGTTGTGGGAGAAGATCTTTGCGCAGAAGCTGGCCGGACAGCCGCTGACCCGCGTGATCTGCACCCACTGTCACTATGACCATGCGGGGGCGGCATGGTGGTTGCAGCAGCGTTTTGGCGTGCCGCTGCTCATGACCTATGGCGAGTTCATGATGCTGCGCTCGCTGATGGGGCCGCCGCCCGATCCGCTGCCCGAGGCACATCGCGAGTTCTATGCGCGTGCAGGGGTGAGCAACGGGGAGCTGGACAGCATGCTGACTGCCATGCGCAATGACCCGTTCATGCCCAGGCAGCCTAGCCATTACCAGCGCATTCATCCGGGCGAGCTGCTGCAGATCGGGGATCGCCAGTGGCGCATTGTGCTGGGCGAGGGGCACTCGCCCGAGCATGCCTGTCTGTATTGCGAGGACGAGGGCATTTTGCTGGCCGGTGATCAGGTGCTGCCGCGCATCACCTCGAACGTGATGGTCAGCCCCATCGAGCCGGAGGGCAACCCGCTCAAGCTCTGGATCGATTCGCTGCATCGACTGCGCGAGCTGCCGGCGGACACCCTGGTGCTGCCATCGCATCAGGGCGTGTTCTACGGCCTGCACGAGCGCCTGGTGCAGGTGCATGAGCACCATGCCGAGCAGTTTGCGCTGCTGACCAGGCATCTGGGACAGGTGGGGCGCGCAACGGCAGCCGAACTGGTGCCGGTGCTCTTTCCCCGGCTGCGCAGCCCCGTGGATCGCCTGATGGCCCTAGGGGAAACGATAGCCCATTTGAACCTGCTTCACCAGGATGGAGTGCTGTTGCGCACCACGGGTGAAGGCAAGATTGCATATTTCTCGTTGGCCGAGGTGAGGAAGCCATGACGGAACTGGAAACATTCAAACAAGACGTGGCGCAGTGGCTGGAGGAGAACTGTCCTGCAAGCATGCGCCGGCCCATTGTCTCTGAGGAGATGGTCTGGGGCAGCTCCAGGCTGCAGTTCATGAACGAGGATCAGAAGCTGTGGTTCGAGCGCATGCGCGACCGCGGCTGGTTTGCTCCGTCCTGGCCGCGTGAGTACGGCGGTGGCGGCCTCTCTCCCAAGCAAGCCCGCATCCTGGACACGGAGATGGCCCGTCTCGGTTGCCGCCAGCCCCAGTACAACCTGGGCGTGTGGATGCTGGGACCGGTCCTGGTGGAAGTGGGGACGCACGAGCAAAAGCTCGAGCATCTGCTGCCCATGATGCGCGGCGAGCAGCGCTGGTGTCAGGGCTTTTCGGAGCCCAATGCCGGCTCGGATCTGGCCAGCCTCAAGACCTCGGCCAAGCGCGTGTCGGACGAACAGGGCGAGGCCTATATCGTCAACGGGGGCAAGATCTGGACCTCGGACGGAGACAAGGGTGACTGGATGTACGCGCTGGTGCGCACCAGCAGCGAAGGCAAGAAGCAGGACGGCATCAGCTTCTTGCTGATCGACATGAAGAGCCCGGGCGTCACGGTCAAGCCCATAGAGCTGATCAGTGGCAAGTCCAGTTTCTGCCAGGTCTTCTTTGACGATGTGCGGGTGCCTGTGCGCCAGCTGGTGGGCCGGGAAGGCGAAGGCTGGTCGCTGGCCAAGAAACTGCTGCAGCACGAGCGTGCCGCCATGTCCAAGTTCACGGAAGGCGGCGCGCCCTCGCACGATGCGATCAGGACCGCATTGCCCTATATGGTGGATGAGCAGGGGCTGGTCCGCGATGGCGCGCTGCGCGACAAGCTGGCCGGACTGCTCATGGATGCACAGTCTTTCGCCCTTACCCATCGCCGGGTGACCGAAAAGGCGCTGGCGCGCCAGGATGTGTCCGGCCCCTCCAGCATCATGAAGCTGGTGCAGACCGAGCAGGAGGTTGCCAAGTACGAGCTGCTGCAGCAGGCACTGGGACTGCGCGGCCTGGGCTGGGACGCCGACGATGATTTCACGGCCGACGAGATCGAGGTAGGCCGTGCCTGGCTGCGCTCCAAGAGCTACACGATTGCCGGCGGCAGCTCGGAGGTGCAGCTCAACATCATTGCCAAGCGGGTGCTGGAACTGCCTTGACCCGTGGGCCGCGATGCGGCTTGGCGCCCCGCTGCGGGCGGCGGATAACGAATTGAAATGGAGACAAGAATATGACCATGCTTTTGTCGCAAGAGCAGGAGCTGCTCAAGGACAGTGCGGCAGCCTTTCTCGCGCAGGAAGCGCCTGTGGCCCAGCAGCGTCGCCTGCGCGATGCAAAGGTGGAACAGGGCTTTGATACGTCGCTGTGGCAGCAGATGGTGGAGATGGGCTGGCCCGTGGCGGTACTGCCCGAGTCGCATGAGGGGCTGGCTGCAGGCTATCTGGGCATGGGCGCCGTGTTCGAAGCGATTGGCCGCAACCTGTCGGCCCAGCCGTTGCTGAGCCAGGCCGTGCTGGCACCGGAGCTGCTGATTCGCGCGGGCTCTGCAGCCCAGCAGGCGCAGTGGCTGCCCCTGCTCGCCAGTGGTCAGGCCAGGCTGGCGCTGGCCCTGGAGGGAAAAGCCGGCCGGCATCAGGCCGATGTATCGGGTGTGGTGGCCGAGCAGACCGGGACAGGCTGGAGCCTGAGCGGTGAAAAGGCCTTTGTGCTCGATGGCGTGGGTGCCAATGGCTTTGTGGTGCTGGCCGCCTCGGGCGAAGGAGCTCCCGGCCTGTGGCTGGTGCCTGCCGATGCCCAGGGTGTCAGCGTCAACCCCATGAGCATGATAGACAGCCGCAATATGGCGCGCGTGCGGTTTGACAAGGTGGCTCTGAGCGCCGATATGGCGTTGGTGGCCAGGCCGGCGGCTCAGGCGCTGGAGGAAGTGCTGGACCGGGCCAGAGCCTGCCTTGCCGCAGAGTCTCTGGGCCTGCTGCGTGAAGTGTTCGAGCGCACGACAAGCTATCTGAAGGAGCGCGTTCAGTTCGATGTGCAGATCGGCTCGTTCCAGGCATTGCAGCACCGGGCGGCACGCCTGTATGTGGAGCTCGAGCTGCTGGAGAGCTGCGTGCTGGCGGCCCTCGAAGCCATTGACTCCGGTCGCGAAGACAAGGTGCCCGAGCTGGTCAGCATGGCCAAGGCCAGGGCATCCGACCTCTGCGAGAAGCTCTGCAACGAGTCCATCCAGCTGCATGGCGGCATCGGGGTGACGGACGAGCTGGACATCGGTCTGTTCTTCAAGCGGGCACGCGTCTTGCAGCGCTTGCTGGGCGACGGCAGCTATCACCGCAACCGCTTTGCACAACTGAAAGGTTTCTGAGATGAGCGATGCCTTGGTTTCCATAGGTGAAAAGATCCGCAGCGTTCGCGCTCAGCTGACGGCGGCGGGCGCACCTTTTGAAGTGCAGCAGATCACGCTGCCCGATGCGCGCAGCGTGGCCGTCTATCGCAATGCGTTTCAGAATCTGGCCCAACTGATCGACGCGGGCCGGGTCCACGGTGCGGCCGAGTTCATGGTCTACGGCGATGATCGCTGGACCTTCGACCGCTTCTTTGCCGCAGCCGACGCACTGGCCAGCCGTTTGCAAAAGCAGCAGGGCCTCAAGGCCGGCGACCGGGTGGCCATCGCCATGCGCAACCGCCCCGAGTGGGCGGTGGCCTTTGCCGCCACAGCCTTGCTTGGCGCCGTTCCGGTGCCTCTGAACAGCTTTGGTCTGAGCAGCGAGCTGCTGGCCAATCTGGAAGACACCAGCCCGGTGATGCTGATCTGCGATGCCGACCGCCACGCTCGCATCAGCCAGGCCATTGTGCAGACCGCCATCAAGACGGTGGTTGTGGATGGCGAGGCTGGCGATATCAGCTGGCAGGCGCTGACCGCAGGAGGCCATGATGGGTTTGCGTCGCCCCAACTTAGTGCCGATGAAGCTGCGCTGATCCTGTTCACATCGGGTGCCACGAGCCGTGCCAAGGGGGTGGAGTCCACGCACCGCGCCGTGTGCCAGGGCATCTTCAATATCGACTTCATCGGTGCAGTGGCGGCCATGACATCACCCGACGCGATTGCCACCATCATGGCGCGGCAGCTGCAGCCGACCACCTTGTCGGCCGTACCTCTGTTCCACGTCAGCGGCCTGCATGCCCAGCTGCTGGTCAGCCTGCGCCATGGCCGCCGCCTGATCTTTGTGCACCGCTGGGAGCCCGAGAAGGCTGCCGAGCTGATCCGCAAGGAGAAAGTCACGCAGTTCAATGGTGCACCCAGCATGGTGCAGCAGCTGATCGGTCTGCCCGGATTCGAGCAGCCGCAAAGCTCGGGCAATCTCTCCGGCGTGGGCTTTGGCGGGGCGGGACTGCACCCGCGTTTGATCGATGAGGTGCTGACCAAGTTCAAGGGGCGTATGTCCGGCATAGGATTTGGACTGACCGAGTCCAACGGCGTCTGCGCAGGCAGCTCGGGGCGCATGTTCGAGGAGCATCCGCGTAGCTCGGGGGTGCTGTCGCCCATCATCGAGGTGCGCATTGCCGACCTGGATGGCGCAGCCCTGCCCGTGGGGCAGAGCGGCGAGATCTGGCTGCGGGGCGTGACCCTGATGGAGCGCTATTGCGGCGACGAGGAGGCCACCGCCAAGGCCATGCAGGGGGGCTGGTTCCACACCGGAGATATAGGCTTTCTGAACGATGAGGGCTTCCTGACCATCGTCGACCGCATCAAGGACGTGATCAACCGCAGCGGTGAAAAGATTGCCGCGGCCGAGGTCGAGGCCTGCCTGCTGCAGCATGAGTCGCTGGAGGAGGCTGCCGTGTTCTCCATGCCGCACGAGGTCACCGGCGAGCAGGTCGTGGCCGTGGTGGTCGGGAAATCGTGGAGTCAGGTCACTCCCGAGCTTCTTCGCGAGTTCGTGGCTCAGCGGCTGGCGAGCTACAAGGTGCCCAGCCGCATCGTCGTGCGTGCCGAGCCTTTGCCGCGCAATCCTGCCGGCAAGATGCTCAAGGCATCGATTCGAAAGGAATGCGCCCATCTGCTGAGTTGATCCCCGAATCGGGGCGGTTCTAGGACTTTCCCGATCTGCTCTCCAAAGCCTGCTGCTGCCTCGCGCACCAGCAGGCTTTTTCATTGGGTAAAGCGCCTTGAGTTACCCATGTGGACTAGGTCTCTAGGGTCTGTCAGTAGTCAACTCAGACGATGGTTGAACAGACCTGCTGACGCAGTATGCAACTGCCTGCAAACGGCAAAACCACTGGGACTGCGCGAGGCGATGTACTTCGTTTGTAGCACCCACCAAAAATAAGTTCTAGAACCTAGGAGACAGAGATGAAGTTTGTGACAGCCAGGACTCCGCTCGCAGTGGCAGTTGGCCTGATGGTTGCATCGTCGGCATGGGCGAAGGTGCCGGCGAGCGAAGCAGAGCAACTGGGCAAGGAATTGACTTGCGTGGGAGCCATCAAGGCCAGCAACAAGGAAGGCACGATTCCCGAGTTCACTGGCAAATGGGCTGGCGCGCCCACCGGCGTGGCCCATGTTCAATCCAGCGGCAAGCATCCCGTGGATATCTATGCCGATGAAAAGCCTCTGTTCGTAATCACGGCGGAGAACATGGACAAGTATGGCGACAAGCTCAGCGCCGGCCAGAAAGCCATGTTCCAGAAGTACCCCAAGACCATGCAGATTCCGGTCTACAAGGGGCATCGTGACTTCCGCTATACGGATGAGGTCTGCGCCGTGCTGAAGAAGAATGCACTGGAGTCCGAGGTCGTCGACAACGGCATGGGCATCAAGGGCAGCTTCGGTGCGATCAACTTCCCGATTCCCAAGACCGGGCAGGAAGTGATCTGGAACAACCTGCTGCCCACGCGTGCCTACACCGAGTCCATCACGCGCGACATGGCAAACGTGCTGTCGGACGGCAGCATGAGCTTCGGCCGCATGCAGAACCTGAATCTGGACATGGTCAACAAGCCGGAGATGCTGGGCAAGCCGGTCGAAGGTGTAATGGCCTATACGCGCACCAGAACGCTGGCTCCCGAGCGCGAGAAGGGCGGCGTGACCCACTCCGTGGAGCCCGTCAACTTCGCCAAGGACAAGCGCCTGGCCTGGAGCTACGACCCCGGGACACGCCGCGTGCGCCAGGTGCCCGAGTATGGCTTCGACCAGCCCATGGCCGGAACCGGCGGCAAGATGACCATCGACTCGGACCGTCTCTTCAACGGCTCGCCCGAGCGCTACAGCTGGAAGTTGCTGGGTAAGAAGGAGATGTACATCCCCGCCAACAACTACAAGATCCACCAGCCCACGGTGAAGTACGCCGACCTGCTCAAGCCCGGTCATGCCAATCCTGATTTCATGCGCTATGAGCTGCGCCGTGTCTGGGCTGTTGAAGGCACGCTGAAGGATGGCTTCCGGCATGTCTACGGCAAGCGTGTGCTGTTCGTCGACGAGGACACAGGCCAGGCCGTGGCTGCGGACATGTATGACGCGCGCGGCCAGCTGTGGCAGCACGCCTTCATCAACTACTACTACTCCTTCGACATCAAGGCCTGGCATGCAGGCACGTCCTTCTATCACGACCTGAATTCCGGCGGGTACATGGGCTACAACCTTTTTCAGGAACGCGCCCAGGGTCCCGTCCTGAACAAGGGTGATCTCGTGCCCGCCATGTTCACGCCAGAAGCCGCTCGCAACGCGGGCAACTAAGTTTTATCAACGAGCGACTCACTATGAAAAACAATATGAAGAAACTCACTCCCATCGCAGTGGCGGCGCTGCTGTTCCTGGGAGCTGGAGCGGTTCAAGCGGGGGAGACGGTCGAGCTGGGCGATGGTCTGAAGTTCGACTGGCGTCTGAACGTGAGCTATGGCCTGGGTGTTCGTCTGGATAACCCGTCGCCGGTGCTGAACACGGACGGCAACAACAACTTCAAGAAGGGGGCGCTGACGGCCAACCGCCTGGGCGCCGTCTGGGAAAGCAAGCTGTCAAAAGGCGACAGCGGTTTTGTGCTGAACGCCAGCACCTTCTATGACGACGTCTACCATCAGCGCAACGACAACAAGGGACCGATCAGCACGGCGGGTCCCGTGGACCAGTTCAACTCTGCTGCCAAGCGCTATGGCGGCGGCTATTCGCGTCTTCTCGATACCTATGCCTACACCAGCTTCAATATGGGCGAGACCCGTGCCACGGTGCGCCTGGGCAAGCAGGTGGTGAACTGGGGCGAGTCCATGTATTTCGCCAATATCGCTGCGGCCCAGGGCCCCAGCGATGCGGCAAAGGCCGCCTCGCCCGGCGCCGAAGTCAAGGAAATCCTGCTGCCTGAAGACCAGATCTCGGCCTCCCTGGAAGTCAGCCCCAAGCTCTCGCTGCTGGGTCACTACCAGTTCGGTTTTCATGAGACGCTGCTGCCTGCTCCCGGCATGTACACCAGCACCAGCAATGCCCTGGGTCCTGGTGCCTCCTGCCTGGGTGTCTACAACGGCGCGACCTGCCGCGGTCTGCGGCGCGGCAATGACATCCGACCCAGCAGCTCGGGCCAGTGGGGCATCGGCGGTCGCTATCGCGTGACCGACGAGACGGAAGTCGGCCTGTACTACCTGAACTACAACGACCGCACTCCCTCGCTGGTCGTGAACATGAACGGCGCGATACCGACTGGCTACCAGGTTCGCTACTTCGACGACATCAAGATGCTGGGAACCACGGTCAGCACGACCTTCGGCAAGTTCTCGGCCTTTGGTGAAGCCAGCTACCGCAAGGGGACGCCCGTGCTCAACGGCAACGGAGTGGCGGTGCGTGGCGATGTGGTGCAGGGCAACGTCGGCGGTATCTTCAATATCGGCCGCACCGGTATCGCGGACGACATGTCCCTGGCCGCCGAAGTCTCCGGCTCTCGCGTGATCAGCGTGGCCGATGGCAGCTCCACCGACAACCTGAGCTTCAAGACCCGCAACTCCCTGGTGGCTGGCGCGACCCTGACGCTGGGCTATCCCGGCATCTTCGAAGGCTGGGATCTGAGCATTCCCATCAGCTACCAGTCGCAACTGCGCGGCCGCTCCCTGGTCGGGACCTTCGGCGGCGGCCAGAGCGACAGCCGGTTGAGCATTGGCGCGACGTTTGTACGCAAGAGCAATTTCTCGATCAACGTGGCCTACATCAACTACCTGGGAAATCCTTCCGCCGACTCCCTGCGCGCGCGCCCTCTGGCTGACCGCGATCAGCTGTCGGTTACTGCCAAGTACTCGTTCTGAAGCACAGCAACGAGCCCGCACCACAAAAGCCCGGCTCTCCGGGCTTTTGTGTTTGAAAGAGGTCTGACTACATGCAAATAACGACCGGAAAATGGATCGCCCCCTTGAGCGTCATGGTGCTGGGATTGATGAGCGGTGCTGCATCGGGGCAGTATCTGCTGGATGCCTTGCCTCCTTTGCCCAAAGTGGCTCCCTTGATGGCTCCTACCGAGCTGCGCGGTGATACACAGGGCGATATCCGCTTCAGGTCCAGCAGCCCGTATGACCTCGATGTGCTGCTCAGTCAGCCGGCCAGGGCCGAGCCAACCATGGGCATGGGCAAGCTGTTCTTGCCCAAGGGGGCCAGCGAGAAGAGGCAGGTGCCAGCCATGGTGGTCCTGCCGGGCGGTGCGGGGGCGATTCCAGGGCGCGAGAGCGAAATGGCACAGATGCTGGCCGACAACGGCATTGCTGCGCTGCTGGTGGATAACTTCAAGCCGCGCGGCATCAGCGAAGACATGCCTTACGCGCTCAAGATCATGGGTACCTCCGAGTTCGACGCCGTGGCCGATGCCTATGCCGCACTCAAGGCCCTGAACAAACACCCGGCCATCGATGGCTGGCGTATCGGGGTGATGGGGTTTTCCAAGGGCGGAATCGCGGCGCGCATGAGTCTGGATGCGCGCATCCGCGACAAGCTGGCACCTTACATCCAGCCCTTTGCCTTGCATGTGGACTTCTACGGGCCTTGCTACGCGCTGCTGCAGTCACGCAAGACCACAGGTTCGCCCTTGCTCAGTTTCAGAGCGGGGGAGGATGCATCGAATGATCTGGTGGCCTGTGCGCAGCAGGAAAAAGTCCTGCGTGAGGCCGGCTCCGAAGTCAGCACCGTGGTCTATGCCAGGGCCGGCCATGACTGGGAAAGCGACAAGCCGCGCGAGATGACGAACCGTCCCTACCTGGCTGGCTGCACCATCGAGTTCAACGACAAGGACTTTCCCGTCTTCAACGGCCAGCCTCTGATTCCCGCCGGGGCTCAGACTGATCGCCAGACACGCTACAGAATCCGGGTGCAAAGTGGCAAGGCGCTGGGAGACTGCGTCAAGGTGGGCTATATCGCCGGACGCGATGAAACCGCACGCAGCCTGGCCGGCAAGCAGTTGCTGCAGTTTCTCAAGGTAAAGTTCGAGCAGTAGACTAGGTTCTGCAGAAAGCAACGAGGCCAGCGATCGCTGGCCTTTTTCATGTCTTGAATCTGCCTGAAGCAGCTGTCCATGAAGGAGGTGAAACTATCAAGAGAGCAGCGTTTCAATGAAAAAGCCGCGCAGCATGGCTACGCGGCCTGGTGAAGTGTTGCGGCTCAGGCGGCGGCTTGCAGCACGCTGCGATCGCCGATCTCCAGCAGCATCGTCATGCTGCGCTTCTGGATTCGCCAGCCCGCCGGCAACTGCACCCATTCGTCTTCATAGAAACCGATGGCGTCGTAGCGCAGATGACGGCGCGGGCCCAGTCCTTGATGCACGGCGCGTACCTGGATCCTACTGCGTGGGCGAGCCGGGTTGTCGGCTTCGACCTCCAGATTGCCCAGCAGATGCTGGGTGGGGCCGCAGCCGTCGAGGTGTGTGCTGATCATGCGGCGGACCCTGGCGACCCCTTCGCAGATGTAGCTGCCACCGTAGACCGTGGTGCAGTCGGGTGCGAACACCTGCTGCAGCAGGTCCCAGTTGCGCGTGTCGCAGGCCGTCGCGTAGCGGATCAGGGTCTGGGCCAGAGCATGTTCCAGAAGAAGCTGCTCCAGCGTGCTTGCTGCGGTCTGCATCACAGTTTTCCGTTCACGGAGGACTGGGGTTCGGGTTTGAGCATGCCGCCTGCGTGGCTGATGCCCCCTGCGCTGCCTGCCGCATGGGCATGTCTGGGCTGCTGGTGCAGGCGCTTGACACGTGCCTTGGCTTCGGTCGCACCCACATTCAGCCAGTAGGCCATGGCGGGCAGCAGGAAGATGGCACCCAGCATGTTCACCAGGAACATGAAGGCCAGCAGGATGCCCATGTCGGCCTGGAACTTCAGCGCCGAGAAAGCCCAGGTGCCCACGCCTATGGACATGGTGAGTGCCGTGAAGATGGCAGCATTGCCGCGCTGGCGCATGGCTTCATAGAAGGCCTCGCGCAGCGTGATGTCGCGCTCGCGCAGCTCGTGTTGCATGCTCTCGAACAGGTAGATACCGTAGTCCACGCCCACGCCTACGCCCAGGGCCACCACCGGCAGCGTGGGGACCTTCAGGCCAATGCCCAGCATGGCCATCAAGGCATTGCAGAGTATGGAGACGATGGCCAGAGGCACGACAATGCACAGCACGGCGCGCCAGCTGCGGAAGGTCAGCCAGCACAGCAAGGTGATGGCGCCGAAGATGGAGCCCAGCATCTGCACTTCGGCATGTTCCACGGCTTCGTTGGTGGCGACCGCGACACCGGCATTGCCGCCAGCCAGCAGGAACTTGACGTTGGGCGTCTTGTCCGCAGCGATGAAGTGGCGCACCTCGTCCACCACATGGGTCAGCGTGGCGCCTTCGTGGTCCTTGAGGAAGACCTGCAGATTGATGACCTTGCAGCCTTCGGTGTTCAGGCCCAGATCGGGAGACAGTGCCTTGGCGCCCGAGCGCAACGCGGCTTCGGTGCGCTGCAGCGCTGCCCAGCGAGGGTTGCCTTCGTTGTTGCTGGAGGCCGCAATCTTGGCCAGGCCGGAGACGCTGGAGACCGATTGCACGCCGTCGACCCGGCGCATGCGCGATTCGAAGCGCTCCACGGCGTTCATCACCGGCCAGTTCAGGCAGCCTTCGTCGAGATTGGAGGTTTCGACGAAAACGGACAGTACATCCATGCCGATCGAGTAGCTGCCGATGATGTTGTCGTTGTCGCGGTTGTAGCGCGAATCGGCACGCAGCTCTGGAGCGCCCGTGCCCACATCGCCGGTCAGCAGCTTGCGCGACTCGTAGGTACCAACGGCCAGCAGCAGCAGCGACACCACCAGCGTCAGCATGGCGGGACGGGATTCGGCCAGTGCCGACAGCTTCCACCAGAGGGGGTTGCGGCCGTTGGCGGTGGAGGAGGGGGCCTGCAAGGCCTTTTTCTCCAGGCGCAGATTGGCCAGCACCGCGGGCAGGAAGACCTTGTTGGTGATGATCATCAGCAGCACGCCCATGCAGGCGGTCACGCCCAGCTCGTGCACGATGGGAATGTCGATCAACATGATGACCATGAAGCCCAGGGCATTGGTCAGCAGTGCCAGAGCGCCGGGAATGGCCAGCTTGCGAATCGCGTTTTCGGCGGCCAGCCTGGAGCTGAGGCCGGCGCGCACGTCATGCTTCCAGGCGCCCGTCATCTGCACAGCATGGGATACGCCGATGGAGAAGATCAGAAAGGGCACCAGGATGGACATGGGATCGATGCCGTAGCCGATCAGCGGCAGGATGCCCAGCAGCCAGATCACGGGCAGCAATGCCACGGCTAGGCCCACCACCGTGATGTTGGTGGACCGAGTATAGAGGCGCAGCATGATGGCCGTGATGACAAAGGCGATGGCGAAAAAGGTCATGACCGTGGTCAGTCCGTCCATCACATCGCCCAGCACCTTGGAGAAGCCGATGATGTGTATCGAGATGTCCTTGTTCTCGAACTTGCTGCGGATCTCTTCAAGGCGCTGCGCAACCTGGTGATAGTCGAGCTTTTCGCCGCTCTTGGGGTCGACCTCGAGCAGGTCGGCGCGCACCATGGCGGACTTCAGATCGTTGCTGACCAGCGAGCCGATCTGGCCGGACTTGGCCACGTTGGAGCGCACCTGGGCCAGGCCTTGCTCGTTGGCCTCGAAGCGGGACGGAATGAGTACCTCGCCCACGTAGCCGTCTTCGGTGATCTCGATGTACTTCACGTTCGGTGTGAACAGCGAATACACCTGGCCGCGATTGACACCGGGGGTGAAGAAAACTTCGTCCGTCACGCCGCGCAGCGTATCCAGGAATTCCTTGTTGTAGATGTCGCCTTGCTGCCCCTTCCACTCCACGCTCACCAGAATGCGGTTGGCGCCCGAGAAGGTGGCTGCATGCTTGAGAAACGCCGTCATGTACTCATGGCGCATGGGGATCAGCTTGTTGAAGCCGGGGTCCAGATGCGTGCGCATGGCCGAGGCAGCCAGCAGTGCCGTGGCAATCAGCGTCAGCACGACGATGGACTTGCTCCACGAGATCAGCCAGCGTGCCGTGGATGCAATGAACCGGTCCAGCCGGCTGGTGGGTTCGCTCAGAGTCATGGGGTCGCTCCTGGGTCAGCCTGAGTGGCTGCCTTGGCTTGTTGTGAAGGAGGGAAGGGCTGGAGACCCGCATCGCTGGACATCCAGCCGCTGTCAGGGCCGGTCAGAACGATGTCGGTCAGGGTGGCGCGGCCCTTGGCGCGTTGCAGACTGAAGCTCTTGCCGCCGTCCTTGCTCAGGCCCAGCATGCTGCCCTGTCCCACCAGGATGAGGGTTCCGTCCTTTTCCTGGGCATGGCCGAAAAAGGAAACCGGAGCCGGTATCGCCGACTTGAGCCACGGCGTGCCGGGCGCTGCCTGCACGAAGGCGTTGCCGCGCATGCCGTAGATCAGCCAGCCGCCCTCGCGCGTGGCCATGGCGTTGTAGAAAGAGCCCTTGTAGAACTCGGGCTCGATCTGCCAGCTGGCACCGGAGTCCTCGGATCTGATGACCAGACCGCGCTCGCCCACGATCAGCCAGTGCTTGCCGTCCTCGGTACTGGCAATGCGGTTCATGTGCTTGTCCTCGACCTCTGCGGGCAGGGCAAGCGGCTCCCAGGTCTGGCCGTTGTCCCTGGAGGTGATGGCACGGCCGAAGGCGCCGACGCTGATCCAGTCGCCCGAGGGAAGGCGTGCGATCGACATCAGAGGCTCACCGTTTTCCTTGGAGAAGGCGACCTCCTCCCAGGTGCTGCCGCCGTCCTTGCTGCGCAGGATCCAGCCCTCATGACCCACGGCAAAGCCGGTCTTTCTGTCGGGCGCAAAAGCCATGCTGATGAGGAGTGCCTGGCGCTGCTCCTTGATCCGTGCCTGCAGCCAGTGTGCGCCCTTGTCGTCCGAGTACAGGATCTCGCCCAGTGAGCCAGCGGCCAGCAGACGTTCACCCACCTGTGTGACGGTGTTGAAATGGCTGCGCTCGACGCCAATGGTGGTAGGCGCCAGCGGGGGCGGTGTGCGGGGCGCAAAGGCGAGCGCTGAGGCAAAGGCCACCAATGCTGCTGCGCCTATACCGACGGCTGTTTTCACGTTGTCTCCTTGTTGATTCGTACACGCTGTGCATGTATTGCAAACACGGGTGCAGGTTCTTGATTTGGAGCCTCAGCAACATCGTCCGAATGGACGTTTGCCCGGAGAATTAGGGGTATGTACGGGGCCGGCTTTTTAGTCTCTACAGACGATGGATTCGGTCTGCTTCATTTACACAATGAATGCACACTTTCTTGGTAAGGGAGACATATGGGTTTGCAAGGAAAAGCGGCGCTGGTCGGCGTCGCGCAGTACAAGCCGCAGAAGTACGCAACGGCGCCACGCATGTTCCATCTGGAGCAGGTGGCCGACCTGACGCTGCAGGCTCTGGAGGACGCCGGCATGGAGCTGTCCGAGGTGGACGGCCTGATCACCAGCGCTCCGCACTTTCATGAGGCCAGCTGCTTTGTGCCGGCCATGGCCGGCGAGTACCTGGGCGTGCGTCTGAACTTTGCCGAAGTGGTCGACCTGGGAGGGGCCAGCTCCGTGGCCATGGTCTGGCGCGCGGCGGCAGCGATAGAGCTGGGGCTGTGCAACACCGTGGTCTGCGTGCTGCCGGCGCGCATGGCGCCGATCTCCGAACATGACGACCATATCAAGGAAGTCATGAAGGCCAGCCGCTTCGGCGGCCACAGCACCCGCTTTGGCGCACCCGAGGCCGAGATGGACCTGCCCTATGGTCATATGGCGCAGAACACCGGTTACGCCATGATTGCCCAGCGCTACGGCGCGGTTCATGGCTACGACGCGGCCGCTCTGGCGCGCATCAGCGTGGACCAGCGCTTCAATGCCTGCCACAACCCCGATGCCATGTTCTACGGCCAGCCCATCACCGTCGATGACGTGCTGAACTCGCGCATGGTGGCCGACCCACTGCATGTGCTCGAAATCGTGCTGCCGGCGGCGGGCGGCGGGGCCATGATCGTCACCCGTGCAGACCGTGCCAAAACCACCCGACACCGCCCCGTCAGCATCGTCGGCTGCGGCGAGCATGTGAGCAGCAAGTCGCCCACCTATATGGCCGACATGCTGCAGACCCCCATCGGTCCGGCCTCTGCCAAGGCTTTCGAGATGGCGGGCATGCGCCCTTCCGATATGCATATGGCGCAGATCTATGACTGCTACACGATTACCGTGATGCTGACGCTGGAAGACGCGGGCTTTTGCGAGAAGGGCAGGGGCATGGACTTTCTGCGCAACAACGATTTCACCTTCAAGGGCAACTTCCCCATGAACACCCATGGCGGCCAGTTGAGCTTCGGGCAGTCCGGCACGGCGGGCGGCATGTCCCAAGTGATCGAGGCGGTGCACCAGATTCAGGGGCGTGCCGGCGACAGGCAGCTGGGTCGCAACGATCTGGCCTATGTGTCCGGCACCGGTGGCGTGATGAGCGAGCAGGGCGCCTTGATCCTGCGGGGAGCATAAGAACATGGCTTGGAACAAACCTCTGCCCCATCCCACGGAAATTTCTGCGCCGTACTGGGAAGGTCTCAAGGCCCACGAAGTGCGCATTCAGCAATGCGATCGTGGACATTCGCTATTTTTCCCGCGCACCCATTGCCCCACTTGCGGGTCGCGCTCACTGAAGTGGAGCAAGGTGTCGGGCGAGGGCACCCTCTACAGCTTCACCGTGGCGCGCATCCCCACCATGCCCGAGTTCACTGACGAGATGCCCCAGGCCCTGGCCGTGGTCGAACTGCGTGAAGGCGTGCGCATCAACACCACCATGGTTGGCGTGGCTCCCGAGGCGCTCAAGGTGGGCATGGAGGTGCGCCCAGTGTTTGACGAGCGCCCCGGCGAGGTCACGCTGCTGCGCTTTACAGCCCATGCGGGCAGCTATCCGAGCGTCATCAAGGCCGACGCAGATGCAGAGGCCGATGCCGCCGTGGCGGAGCAGGCTGTCGTCGCCAAGCGCAAGATTTCCGTCAAGGACATCGAGGCCATGAAGTCGCTGGTGTCCGAGGAGTACAGCCCCTGGTCCAACGAGTTCACCGTGAGCCAGGAAGTCATCGACGAATTTGCCAGGCTCTCGGGCGATGACTACTGGATTCACACAGACCCCGTGCAGGCGCGTGAGAAAAGCCCGTTCGGCACCACCATCGCCCATGGCGCCCTGGTGCAGGTGCTGGCCAGCCAGCTCAGGATTCCGCTGGACTACGAGGTAGTGGACTTCAACAACATGGTCAACTATGGCTCGGATCGTCTGCGCTTCCCGACCCCTGTGCCCTCCGGTTGCAAGATCCGTGCGCGGGCCCGCATCAAGGCGGTGGAGCAGGTCAGGAGCGGCGTCCAGGCCACGATGGAGCTCAACATCCATGTGGTCGGCCAGGATCGTCCGGCCGTCATCAACGACCTGGTGATTCTCTACATGTGATCGCCGCAGTCCGCCCTGTGAAGGCGGGTGTTTCAGTTTCTTCAAGGGTTGGGGCTTTGCGCAGGCAAAGCCCCTTTTTTGTGGCCACACACAGATGGACTGCGTTCTCTGCTGTCGTGCAGAAAATATCAGACAAATTGGCCTTATAGCTATGCCTGTAAAGCGATGACAGCTATCAAATTATGAAGATTGTGCTTGCCAGTAGTCCAAGCTGTGCGATGGCACCAGCGGGTATCGGTCTGGGGTTGCCACCTAAGTAAATACCTGCTCATCAAAACGGACGATGTTGCGTTTTCCGTGCTGGCCATACTGCAAATCACAAAGGCCATAGAGCCTGCACAGGAGACAAGCATGAAAACCTCTTTTCGCTGGATGAATGCACTTCGCGCAGTGTGGCTGGCCGCTGCGGCACTGGCGCTATACCTCCCCGCCATGAATCTGCCACAGAGTGCCGCGGTGGCGGCGCAGACGGACTCTGCGCTCAAGCTGCCCGCCGGCATCGTGCTGGCCAGAGCCCAGACTTCCTGGAGCGCGGTTTTTGCATCGGGCTATTGAGTCCAGGCAGACCTCGAATCCTGCGGCCTTCTGCTGCCTAGCCGACTCTGATTTCTGGGGAATTTCTGTACTGTAAAGTACAGGTAAATGAGACTGATTCTCGATTATGATGCGCACGCTTTTGCACAGCACACAGGTTGTAGCCAATTGATGCCGTAGTCCCTGCGGACGATACCCGCCAAGCCGAATTACAACTCCGTATAACGAGGCATTCATGGCATTGAGGTATTCGCCGCTGGCAGCGGCATTGGGGCTGGCTTTCTCCGGCGCAGCATGGGCGCAGAAGGCTCCAGAGGTGGTACTCGACGAGGTACAGGTCCGCAGCGAGCGTCAGCCGGATTCGAGCTACAACCCTCCCACGGCAACGAGCGCCACCAAGATCGAGGCCCCGCTGCGTGATATTCCTCAGACCGTGAATGTGGTGCCGCAGAGCCTGCTGCGTGACCAGGCTGCGCAGTCCATGCAGGACGCTCTCAAGGCCGTGCCCGGTGTGGGTTTCTCTCATGGCGACGGCCAGCGCGACCAGGTCACCATTCGCGGCTTCTCGGCGATTGCCGACCAGTTCGTGGATGGCCTGCGCGATGACGCACTGTACTTCCGCGATCTGTCCAATATCGAGCAGATCGAAGTGCTCAAGGGCCCGGCATCGGTTCTGTACGGGCGCGGCTCGTCGGGCGGCCTGATCAATCGCATCACCAAGAAGCCCGGCGTCAATCTCAGCGAAGTGGGCTTGACTCTGGGGCGCTGGAACCAGCGCCGCGGCGAGTTCGACCTTGCGCGCGCGCCGCAGGACAGTGTGGTCTCCTATCGCCTGACCGGCGCCATAGAGCGCGCCGACAGCTACCGCGACCAGCAGTTTCTCGATCGCAAGGCGCTTGCGGCATCGGTGCTGATCAAGCCCAGTTCGGATACCAGCGTGCTGCTGCAGGCCGACTATCTGAAGGACAGCCGCCTGACGGACTTCGGTATCCCCGCGTACCAAGGCCGACCCGTCAATGTGTCGCCCGGCACCTACTACGGCGCGGCTAATGCCAGGGATGTGGATGTCAGCCGTGCCGAAGTGGCATCGCTGGGTGCGACGCTGAATCACCGTATCAGCGATAGCTTGTCGCTGCGCAATGCCTTGCGCTTCTACGATTACTCGCTGGATAGAAACAACACGCTTGTGGGCTCGGTCAACGAAAAGGCCCTGACCGCATCGTTGACCCGGGGCAATGTCCAGCGGGATGAGAGCGGCTTTTTCAACCAGACCGAACTGACCCAGAAGCTCGAGCTGGCGGGGATGAAGCATCAGCTGCTGTACGGCTTCGAGTTCGGTCGCCAGAGCAAGGACCTGCTGTCATACAGCCAGGCCAACGTGGCGACGGTCTCGTTGTTCAATCCGGTGCTGCCGACTTTGCCGCTGCGCATCAACGGCAAGCCTTCGGCGGACAACCACAGCGTCTTCAAGGTGGCCAGCCTGTATCTGCAGGATCTGGTGAGCATCAACTCTCAGTGGAAGGCTCTGGCCGGCGTGCGCTATGACCGTTTCCAGCAAGAAACGCATGAGCGTCAGCCGGGCAAGCCGGATCTGGGCCGCACGGACACCGCCTGGAGCCCGCGCGTCGGGCTGGTCTATCAGCCTTCGTCGGCATGGTCTTACTATGCATCGTGGAGCAAGTCCTTCCAGCCCTCGGGCGAAACCTTTGCGCTGGCAGCAAACAATGCGCAGCTGGCACCGGAAAAAACCACCAGCCAGGAAGTCGGCGTCAAATGGGATCTGCCTGACGGTAAGGCCTCGGTCACGGCCTCGCTGTTCAAGCTCGAGCGCACCAATATCAAGAGCGTCGATCCTGTCAGCAATACCGTGGTGCCTCTAGGCGTGCAGCGCACCAACGGGCTGGAGCTGACCTTTGCCGGAGAGATTGCTCCGAGCTGGCAGGTCTGGGCTGGCTACGCATTCCTCGATGGCGAGATGACCACATCGCCTGCCGTCGATGCCGGCCAGCCGGTCCAGGGCAAGCGCCCCACGCTGACGCCCAGGCAAAGTGCCAACCTCTGGGTGACCAAGGCGCTGGGCCACGGTTTCGGCCTGGGTGGGGGGCTGAACTATGTCGGCGCCCGGTTTGCCAATCCTGGCAATACCGTGACCTTGCCGGGCTACACCACGGTGGATGCCATGGTCTACTACCGCATGGGCCCCTGGGATGTACAGCTCAAGCTCAACAATCTGCTGGATCGTCGCTACATCGTGGCCGGCCATGGCAGCTCGCCCAATCTCAACCTGCCGGGGGCACCTCGCTCGGCCCAGGTGGTGGCGCGCTATCGCTTCTAAAAAAGCTGTGCCAACCGGCCCAGGCCGATTGGCCTGGACCAGAGCCGCTGCCAGGGGCCTCGGTGTGGATGGATAGAGGTTTGACGCTCACGACGATGCCGCAAAAAAAAGGGTTCAACGGCCGCCCCAAGCAGCCGCTGAACCCGATACAAAGTGGCAAAGAGAATGTGAAGTCAGGCGATCAGGCAGCCACGGCCACCTTCTGTGCCAGCTTCTGGCGCTCGCGCACCATGGTCAGTGCCGTGTCCTCGATCATGTCCTCCTGGCCGCCCACCATGCCGCGGCGGCCCAGCTCCAGCAGCAGCTCGCGCGCGGGGATGCCGTACTTGGCTTCGGCACGCTTGGCAAATAGCAGGAAGCTGCCGTACACGCCGGCATAGCCCAGAGTCAGCGCGTCGCGGTCGATGCGGATGGGGAAGTCCATCAAGGGCACGACCAGATCTTCGGCAACGTCCTGAATCTTGAACACATCCACGCCGGTTTCAATGCCCATGCGCGCGCATACGGCGACCAGCACTTCCATTGGCGTGTTGCCCGCACCGGCACCCAGACCTGCAGCGGCCGCATCGATGCGGTTGGCGCCGACTTCGATGGCGGCCAGTGAGTTGGCGATGCCCATGGCCAGATTGTGGTGGCCGTGGAAGCCCAGTTCGGTCTCGGGCTTGAGGGCCTGCCGCACGGCGGCCAGACGTTCCTTCACGTCATCGGGCAGCATATAGCCGGCTGAGTCCGTGATGTAGATGCAGTTGGCGCCGTAGCTTTCCATCAGCTTGGCTTGCTTGACCAGGCCTTCGGCGCTGTTCATATGGGCCATCATCAAAAAACCCACGGTGTCCATGCCCATCTTGCGGGCCATGGCGATGTGCTGCTCGGAGACATCGGCCTCGGTGCAATGGGTGGCCACGCGGATGGTGGAGACGCCCAGCTCATGGGCCATCTTCAGATGGTCGACGGTGCCGATACCGGGCAGCAGCAGGGCCGAGACCCTGGCCTGCTTCATCAGAGGGATGACGGTGGACAGGTATTCCTCGTCGGTGTGCGCGGGGAAGCCATAGTTGACCGAGCTGCCGCCCAGGCCGTCGCCATGGGTCACTTCAATCAGGGGCACGCCGGCGGCGTCCAGGCCCGTTGCCACGGACTTCATCTGCGCAAGCGTCATCTGGTGGCGCTTGGGGTGCATGCCGTCACGCAGCGTCATGTCGTGAACGGTGATCTTCTTACCTTTGAGGGACATGTTCTTCTCCAGTATCAGGCGGCAACAGCGGCTTCGGCCAGCTCGAAGCGGCCGGCAAGGATTTCTTCGGCAAACATCTCGGCCGTGCGTGCGGCGGCGGCGGTCATGATGTCCAGATTGCCGGCGTACTTGGGCAGGTAGTCGCCCAGGCCTTCGACCTCCATGTAAATGGAGACGCGGTTGCCGTCGATCACGGGGCCGTTGACCAGCTTGTAGCCGGGCACGTATTTCTGCACTTCCTTGATCATGTCGTGCACCGAGGCTTCGATTTCCTCTTTCTTTGGCGTATCCACGGTCAGGCAGTGGATGGTGTCGCGCATGATCAGAGGCGGCTCGGCGGGGTTGATGACGATGATGGCCTTGCCTTTTTGCGCGCCGCCGATCTTTTCGACCGCGCCCGATGTGGTGCGCGTGAACTCGTCGATGTTCTTGCGCGTTCCGGGGCCAACCGAGCGGCTCGAGACCGTGGCCACGATCTCGCCGTAGCTCACGGCCTGCACGCGCGAGACCGCAGCCACCATGGGAATGGTGGCCTGGCCGCCGCAGGTGACCATGTTCACGTTCATGGCCTTTTCGGCCACCTTCTCGGCCAGGTTCACGCTGGGCACGCAATAGGGGCCGATGGCTGCGGGCGTTAGGTCGATCATAAGTACGCCCAGCTCGTTGAGCTTGCGGCTGTTTTCAGCGTGGACATAGGCGCTGGTGGCGTCGAAGGCGATCTGTATGCCGTCTTCCTTGACGAAAGGCAGCAAGCCATCCACGCCCTCGGCCGTGGTCTTGATGCCCATTTCGCGGGCACGCTTGAGGCCGTCGGACTCAGGATCTATGCCGACCATCCACACAGGCTCCAGCAGGGGAGAGCGCTGCAGTTTCATGAGCAGGTCGGTGCCGATATTGCCGGGCCCGATCAGTGCGCACTTGATTTTCTTTTGCGTCATGGTGTCTTACTCCGTGAATTGAATGGAACAGCTGCCCAGGCCTTCAATGACCATCTCGAAGCGGTCACCGGCAGCGGCGGGCACCAGCGGAGCGAGGGAGCCCGAGAGAATGACCTCGCCTGCCTTGAATGGAATGCCGAACGCCCCCAGTGTGTTGGCCAGCCAGGCTACGGCTTCGGCCGGGTGGCCTTGCACGGCGCTGCCCAGGCCCGATCCGGCGGGTTGACCGTTCTTGCTCATCTGCATGGAAGCAGCGGCCAGATTCAGAGTGGCCGGATCGGTGTGCTGCTTGCCGATGACAAAGACGCCGCAGGATGCGTTGTCGGCCACGGTGTCCTGAATCTTGATCTTCCAGTCGTTGATGCGTGAATCGACGATCTCGAAGCAGGGAGCCACCCACTCGGTGGCAGCCAGCACGTCTTCGCGGGTCACGCCCGGGCCTTGCAGGTCCTTCTTGAGCATGAAGGCGATCTCGCCTTCGGCGCGGGGCTGGATTAGACCGGCCGCCTTGAGCGAGACGGTTGCGCCGTCCTCGTACTCCATGGAGTCGGTCAGAAAGCCGAAGTCGGGCTGGTGCACGTTCAGCATGTCCTGCACGGGCTTGGAGGTCACGCCGATCTTCTTGCCGATGACACGCTCGCCCGAAGCTTCGCGCAGGCGCAGCATGTGCAGGGATATGTGGTAGGCGTCTTCCACCGTCATTTCGGGGTGGTTGTCGGTGAGCGGTGCCAGCGTCCTGGCAGAGCGCAGTGCCTCATAAAGGCGCTGGCCTTGCGTTTCGATGAACTGCTTGTCACTCATGGCTTCAACCGTTCTTCATGAAGTCGATGCAACTGCGGTTGAACATCTCGCGATGCTCGACCTGCACCCAGTGGCCGCACTGGTTGACCAGAACCACGCGGCAGTTTTTGATGCCCTTGGCCAGCTTGTCGGCACCGCCCACGGGGTTGAAGGCGTCCTGCATGCCCCAGAAGCCCAGCACATTGCACTTCAGATCGGGCAGTTGCTCTGTCATGTTCGGGATATACAGACGCTGGCGCGAGGCTTCAGTCTGGGTCAGGGCAATGGGCGCGCGTTCGTTGATGATCTCGTCGGTCAGCAGCGCCTGGTCTACCACCTGCATGCTCATGACGGCGCGCATGGCCTCGGGGCCGGTCTTGCCGGACTTGTAGACATTGAACATATTGGCAATGCCGGGCATGGCCATATAGGCTTCGAACTCTTCCACGCCACCGGGCGCCATGAGGATCAGGCTCTTGACGTCTTCGGGGTACTTGAGCGCATAGCCCAGAGCCACTGCACCTCCCAGAGAGTTGCCCAGAATGGTGATGTTCTTCAGGCCCAGTTGGTCCACCAGCCCCTTGACGCCGGCGATGAAGAAATCCATGTCGTACTGTCTGGGCTCCTCGGTCTTGGAAGACAGGCCGTATCCGAGCAGATCGGGAACGATGGAACGAAAGCCGGCTGCCGCAAATTCGGGGTAGTTGCCCTTGAAGTTGCTGTAGCCGCTGGCGCCGGTGCCTGCGCCATGCAGAAAGATCACGGGGTCACCCGAACCCTGCTCGTGGTAATGCACGCGCTGGGGATGGCCGGCCACATCGCCGATGTCCACATATTTGCCTTCGGGAATGGAAAAAGTGCTCATCTCTGTTCTTTATGGTTGGGGTGGGTAGGCGAAGGCTGTCTTCTGCCTTCGGGTGAGGAATCGTTGCTGGCGCCTGCTCTCAGGCCTTGGCCTGCCAGAGCTTGGGTAGGCCGGGGTCTGTGGCTGCAATGGCTTTCTTGAGCAGATTGCGCAAGGTGGCGGCTTCCATCTCGCCCAGGCTTTCAACGAGGTCTGTCTCGACGGCCTTGGCAGCGGCCAGCACATGCAGGATGGCTTCATTGCCCTGGGCTGTCAGTTGCAGGGACTCGGCGCGGTCACGGCTTTCTTCTACCCAGCCTTTGCTGATCAGCGACTGCAGTGCCACGGTGCCGATATCGGTGCCGGTATAGGCCATGTGAGCGGCGATCTCGGCAGGCGATTGGGGTTGCTGGATGCTCAGCAGCGAGAGCACGTAGAAATCGGCATCGGTCATGCCGTAGGCCGCCATGGGCCTGCGCAGGCCGCTCAGAAACTGGAAGTGCGCGCGGCCCATCAGATAGCCGATCAGGTTTTCGGAATAGGCGGTGTTGGTGTCGGCTGCGGGTTCGCTGGCCACGGGGCTTGCCTTGCGCGAAGCCATGGCGTAGCCGCCGGTCACATAGAGCAGAGGAGGATGCGGGTTTGCGTCGTAGTCGGTCACCTCGCCCACAAAGATGATGTGGTCGCCACCGTCGTACTGGAAGGCCGTCTTGCACCGGAAGCGTGCGCTGCAGTCCTGCAGCAGCGGGGCATGGGCTTCCTCGGAGTCCAGCGGCAGGCCCGAGAACTTGTCCTCGCCGACGCGTGCAAAGCGGTTGGAAAGTGCTTCTTGCTCGTTGGAGAGGATATGCACATTCCAGGTGCTGGCGCTCTGGAACACCGGCAGGCTGCGCGCGTTCTTGGCCAGGCTCCACAGCACCATGGGGGGCTCCAGCGAAACCGAATTGAAGCTGTTGGCGGTGATTCCTACAGGCTCGCCATTCTCGGCACGGGTGGTGACGATGGTGACCCCGGTGCCGAACATGCCCAGGGCGCGGCGAAAGTCTTTGGGGTCGAAGGTTGCTGCAGTACTTTGCATGAGGTGAATGTCTCCTTGCTGCAAGAGTGCTGCGGACGGGGTTTTGATGAATCCTTCACTTGGACTAGCAGCGAAAAACCGGGACTGGTATTTGTCCTAGGCCCTGTGTTTTTGCTGCACCGGATCCGGTTCCTGAAAGCTCCGAAAACGCCTGCGTCGTCGTTAGTCTGATCGGACGATGAACGAAAAATTGCATGGTGCGAGCATTTCTGTCATAGGCGAGAAGCCTTGCCCACCACACCACAAGCCGTCCGGTGGAGCGGCAACCGGAGACCTGAATGAACACAATGACAGACAACTACCTCACCCCCGATGCGCTGGCCGTGATCGAGCGTGCCAAGGCTCTGGCGCCCAAGCTGGCGGCTCGCGCCCAGCAGGCAGATCGCGAAGGAAAGATCAGCGACGAAACTGTTCAGGAGATGGCCGAGGCAGGTCTGTTCCGTGTGTTGCAGCCCAAGCGCTGGGGCGGCTATGAAATGGATCCCCGTGTGTTCTACAGCGTGCAGATGGAGCTGGCCAAGGGCTGCATGTCCACGGCCTGGATCTATGGCGTGGTCGGTGTTCACCCCTGGCAACTGGCACTGTTTCCCGCTCAGGCGCAGGAAGATGTCTGGGGCAAGGATACGGGCGTGCGCATTGCCTCGACCTATATGCCCACTGGCAAGGCCGAGCCCGTGGAAGGCGGCTTCAGGTTCAACGGTCGCTGGAGTTTCTCCACGGGCTCCAAGCATTGCGACTGGCTGTTTCTCGGCGGCCTGCTGCCCAACCGTGATGGCACGCCCGGCATGGAGCATGTGACCTTTCTGCTGCCCAAGTCGGACTACCGCATCGAGGACAACTGGGATGTGCTGGGCCTGCGTGGCACGGGCAGCCATGACATCGTGGTGGAAAACGCCTTTGTGCCCACTCACCGCATCCAGTACACCAATGACCACAGCGATGTGGGCTGCCCTGGCCGCAAGGAAAACTCGGGCTGGCTGTTCCGCATCCCGTTTACCCATGTGTTCCAGCGCGCCGTGTCCACGGCCTGCCTGGGCGCACTGGAAGGCACGATTGCCGCCTTTACCGAGCGCGCTACGGCCCACGTCGGCAAGCATGGCAACAAGATGGCCGAGGACGTGAACGCGCAGACGGCAGTGACCGAAGCCACGATTGCACTGGACCAGCTCAAGCTGGTTCTGTTCCGCAACTACGCCCGCATCGTCGATGCTGCCAAGACCGGCATTCAGCTGTCGCTGCAAGAGCGCCTGCTGCAGCGTGCGCAAGCGGCCCATGTGCCCAAGCTCACGGGCTTTCATGTCAACGAGATGATGCGCGCCTGCGCTGCCAGCGGCACCTTCAAGAGCAACCCCATCGAGCGGGTGTTCCGCGACATCCATCAGGGCCGTACCCATATCGCGAACAATACCGACGCCTATGTGCGCTCCTATGGCTCGCATGTGCTGGGTATTCCTAACCAGGAAGCGTATGTGTAAGTCGCTCTGATTGCGAGTGCGGTGGTGGTCTTTACAAGGGCTGCTGCCGCATGCAGGTTTTTGCAGAAGCCCATCCAATAAAACAAATATTTCGGAGACAAGGTATGGCAGAACAGGAATATGACCTGATCGTCGTGGGCTCGGGTGCCGGCGCTTTGCTGGGCGCGATTCGTGCGCAGGAGCAGGGTCTCAGGACTCTGGTGGTGGAGAAGACCGAGCTGTTTGGTGGTACCTCGGCCCTGTCCGGCGGCGGCATCTGGATTCCGGTCAATTACGATCAGAAAAATGCCGGCATCCAGGATGATCTGGAAACTGCGTTCGGCTATATGAAGCGCTGCGTGCGCGGCATGGCCACCGACGACCGCGTGCTGGCCTATGTGGAAACCGCCAGCAAGATGGCCGAGTACCTGCGCCAGATCGGCATTCCTTATCGTGCCATGGCCAAGTATGCAGATTACTACCCCCATATCGAAGGCTCCAGGCCCGGTGGCCGCACCATGGACCCGGTGGATTTCAATGCCGCCAAGCTGGGCGTGGCTGCGCTGGAAACCATGCGCCCCGGCCCTCCGGGCAATCAGCTGTTCGGCCGCATGAGCATCAATGCCTTCGAGGCGCATTCCATGCTGTCGCGCGAGCTGAAGTCGCGCTTCACCATCCTCGGCATCATGCTCAAATATTTTCTGGACTACCCCTGGCGCAGCAAGACCGGGCGCGACCGCCGTATGACCGGTGGCCAGGCGCTGATTGCCGGTCTGCTGACCGCAGCCAACAAGGCGGGTGTCGAGCTGTGGAGCAATAGCCCGCTCAAGGAGCTGGTGCAGGACGCATCGGGGCGTGTCACCGGAGTTGTCCTTGAAAAGAATGGTCAGCGTACTCAAGTCAAGGCCAGGCGTGGCGTGCTGCTGGGCGCAGGTGGCTTTGAGCGCAATCAGGAAATGCGCGACCAGTATCTGAACAAGCCCACCAAAGCCGAATGGACCGCCACCCCTGTGGGCGGCAATACCGGCGATGCCCATCGCGCAGGCCAGGCCGTGGGTGCGCAGCTGGCGCTGATGGACTGGTCCTGGGGCGTGCCCACCATGGACGTTCCCAAGGAACCCGCTTTCCGCGGCATTTTCGTGGAGCGCTCGCTGCCGGGTTGCATGGTGGTCAACGCGAAAGGTCAGCGCTTTTTGAATGAGTCCGGCCCTTATCCCGAGTTCCAGCAGGCCATGCTGGCCGAGCATGCCAAGGGCAATGGCGGCGTGCCTGCATGGATTGTGTTCGATGCCAGTTTCCGCGCGCAAAACCCCATGGGCCCGCTGATGCCCGGCTCCGCCGTGCCGGACAGCAAGCTGCGCAAGAGCTGGCTGAACAATGTCTACTGGAAGGGCGAGACGCTGGAGGATCTGGCGCGCCAGATCGGCGTGGATGCCACCGGCCTGAAGGACAGTGCGCGGCGCATGACCGAATATTCCCGGACCGGCAAGGATCTGGACTTCGACCGCGGCGGCAATGTGTTCGACCGCTACTACGGCGATCCGCGACTTGGCAATCCCAACCTCGGCCCCATCGAGAAAGGCCCGTTCTACGCCATGCGCCTATGGCCCGGCGAGATCGGCACCAAGGGAGGGCTGCTGACCGACAGGGAAGGCCGTGTTCTCGACACCCAGGGCAGGATCATCGAAGGCCTGTACTGCGTGGGCAACAACTCCGCCTCCGTCATGGGACCGGCCTACGCCGGTGCTGGTTCCACGCTGGGGCCGGCCATGACTTTCGCCTTCCGCGCCGTGGCCGACATGGTGGGCAAGCCTTTGCCACTCGAGAACCCGCATCTGCTGGGCAAGACCGTTTAGGAAGGAGGCATGGAGATGTCCAATTCCAAGAAACTCGTCAGCACCGTCAATCCCGTGAGGGCTGCGCTGGATGTGCGCTCGGCCGATGAGATCCAGTGGTCCGATGCCAGTGATGTGGTGGTTGTCGGTTGGGGGGGCGCAGGCGCCAGCGCGGCCATTGAGGCTCGCGAGCAAGGTGCCGAGGTGCTGGTCATCGACCGTTTCGGCGGCGGCGGTGCCAGTGTGCTTTCCGGCGGCGTGGTCTATGCCGGCGGCGGCACCAGATACCAGAAGGAGGCCGGCTTCGAGGATTCGCCCGAAGCCATGGCGGCTTACCTCAAGCATGAGGTCAATGGTGTGGTCAGCGATGAAACACTGGCCCGCTTCAGCCGCGACAGCGTGGACAACCTCGACTGGCTCGAGAAGCAGGGCGCCACATTTGCATCCACCATGCCGTCGTACAAGACGTCCTATCCGGCCGACGGCATGTATCTCTACTACTCGGGCAACGAGGTCGTGCCTGCCTACGGCAACCCCCAGCTTAGCAGCAAGCCCGCGCCGCGCGGTCATCGCGTGGTGGCCAAGGGGCAGTCGGGAGCGACGTTCTTCGCCGCGCTGCAGAAGTCCACCTTGGCGCACGGAGCCCGTACCTTGACGCAGGCTCGCGTCCAGCGCCTGGTGCGCGAGAAGGAGAGCGGCCGCGTGCTGGGCGTGGAGGTGATGGTCTTGCCCGAAGGCGATCCGCGCACCGAGCGCCATAAGAAGCTGGACGAGCTGGTGGCCAAGTGGCGTCTGTATCAGGCGCCACGGGCCCAGGCAGGCCGCCGCGAAGCGGCACAGATCGAAAGCGAGATCGGCGAGAAGCGCTATATCCGCGCCCGCAAGGCGGTGGTGCTGTCCACCGGCGGCTATATCTTCAATTCGGAGCTGCTGGATCGGCATGCGCCAGCCTACAAGCCCGGCTGGCTGACCGGTGCGGCGGGCTGCGATGGCTCCGGTCTGCGGCTCGGGCTGTCCGTGGGAGGGGTGGCCCAGGACCTGAACAATATCTCGGCCTGGCGCTTCATCACGCCGCCCTCGGTCTGGCCCAAGGGCCTGGTGGTCAATACCCGAGGCGAGCGCTTTTGCAACGAACAGGTCTACGGCGCCAAGCTTGGCTACGAGCTGATGGAAAAGCAGGGTGGCAAGGCCTGGCTCATCATTGACGGCAAGCTACGCAGGCAGGCGGCCTGGCAGTGCCTGTTTGGAGGCCTGTGGGCCTTCCAGTCCATGCCCGCATTGGCGCTGATGTACAAGGTCGCGATCAAGGGCCGATCGGTCGCCGATCTGGCCCGCAAGCTCGATATGGATGCGGCGGTGCTGCAGCGCCAGTTTGACGGCGCCAATGCCGCAGCTCGCGGCGAGATCGAAGACCCCCAGGGTAAGTCCAGGGATATGCGTCATGAGTTCAAGGGCGGTTCGCTGTTTGCCATCGATATCTCCATCAGCCAGAAGATGTTCCCGCTGGCTGTGCTGAGTCTGGGAGGCCTCAAAGTCAACGAGGGCAACGGTGCGGTGATTGATGGCGCGGGCCGGGACATTCCCGGGTTGTATGCCGCAGGGCGTACCGCCATCGGCGTGGCTTCCTCACGCTATGTGAGTGGCCTGTCTCTGGCCGACTGTGTGTTCTCGGGTCGCCGTGCCGGCAAGGCGGCGGCGCTTGAGGATGAAAAGTCCCTGGCCGGCCAGGCCGTGCACAAGCTGTCATCCGCTGTGGAGAGCGTCAGTTACTGATCCCTTGAGTCGGGGGGGCGATCCTGCGCCGGAGCGCCGCTGCAAGACGGCACAGAAAGAGTGAGTAAGGGGTAAGAAGAAATGAGCAGTGAAGCCATGACCAACGCATCGCGCTACCACCCGCTGCGTGTGCGTGCAGTGATTGACGAGACGCACGATACCAAGTCCATCGTCTTCGAAGTGCCAGGGGAGCTGGCGGAGCAGTTCAGCTATAGGCCTGGCCAGTTTCTGACATTGCGTCTGCCCATCGAAGGACGTTATGTGCCTCGCTGCTATTCCATGTCTAGCGCTCCGACGCTCGACGATGCCTTGCGCGTGACCGTCAAGCGCGTGGAAAAGGGGCGAGGCTCCAACTGGGTGTGCGACCGGATCCGGGTCGGTGATTCCATCGAGCTGATGCCTCCCTCGGGCCTGTTCTCGCCGCGCAATCTGTCGCAGAACTTCTTGCTGCTGGCCGGTGGTAGCGGCATTACGCCAGTGTTCTCCATCCTGCGCACCGTGCTCAAGCAGCATCAGGGCAATGTGGTGCTTTTCTATGCCAACCGCGACGAGCGCTCGGTCATCTTCAAGAAGGACCTGCAGCTGCTGGCGGCCGAGTATCCGGATCGCTTGCAGGTCATTCACTGGCTGGACTCGGTGCAGGGTGCGCCGTCGCAAAAGCAGCTCGCTGCCTGGGCCACGCCCTGGGTGGCCGATGCGGGGCAGGCCTTTATCTGCGGGCCGGGCCCGTTCATGGATGCCGCACAGGCCGCGATGATGGAAGCCGGCATGCCAGCCGATCAGGTGCATGTGGAGCGCTTTGTCTCCCTGCCTGACGAAGAGACCCTGCAGCAGCTGCAGGAGGCTGCAACTCCCGTAGCGGCCGCTGTCGAGCAGGCCGTGGTGCAGCTGCGCCTAGACGGCGAGGAATACGAGTTCAGCTGCAGCGGCACGGAGACCATTCTGGAGGCCGGACTGCGCGCCGGCATCAACGTGCCGTACTCCTGCCAGGCCGGCATGTGCGCCTCCTGCATGTGCCAGGTACAGGACGGCAGCGTACATCTGCGTCACAACGAAGTGCTGGATGCCAAGGATCTGTCCAGGAACTGGACGCTGGCCTGTCAGTCCGTGCCCACCAGTGAAAAGCTGCGCGTCAAATTTCCGGAGTAATTTATGTCGAAACCCAACCAGAATGCGATGCCCGAGTCCTCGCTGACCTTGCCGGGCATGCTGGCCGATGTGGTCAGCCGCTTTTCCGCCCGCGCGGCGATTGTCGAAAGCGGCAAGTCCATCAGCTATGCTGAGCTGCAGCAACTGAGCCGTCAGGCCGCACGAGCCTTGATGAGCCTGGGCGTGCAGGCCGGTGACCGGGTGGCGCTGTGGGCGCCGAATCTCAGCGAGTGGATCGTGGCCGCCTGCGGCGTGCATGCCGCAGGCGGCGTGCTGGTGCCCTTGAACACCCGAATGAAGGGCGCCGAAGCTGCCGACATTCTGGAGCGCAGCCGTGCCAGGGTGCTGGTGTGCGTGGGGGAATTTCTGAACAACTATTACCCCGATCTGCTGCAAGGTCTGCGTCCTGCCACACTGGAGCAGGTGGTGGTGCTCGGTGACAAGGTGTTGCCCAGCGCGGACCTGAGCTGGGCGCAGTTCATGGCCAGGGCCGAGAACACGACTGCTCTGGCCCAGCAGCAGCGCGAAGCCGCGATCAATCCCGACGACACGGCCGACCTGATGTTCACCTCCGGCACCACGGGCCGCCCCAAGGGCGTGATGTGCGCTCACCGACCGACGATTCTGGCTTTCAAGGCCTGGTCGGAGGTGGTGGGTTTGACCGAGGGCAGCCGCTACCTGATCGTCAACCCCTTCTTTCACACCTTTGGCTACAAGGCCGGCTGGGTGGCTGCCTTGCTGCAGGGCTCCACCGTCTATCCCGAGCAGGTGTTCGATGCACAGGCCATCTTGCAGCGCATCGAGAGCGACCGCATCAGCTTCCTGCCCGGGCCGCCCACCCTGTTCCTGTCCATGCTGGCGCATCCAGGCCTCAAGGATTTCGATCTGAGTTCGCTGAAGTCCTCGGTGACTGGCGCCTCCACCGTCCCTCCCATTCTCATCAAGCGCATGCGCGAAGAGCTGGGCATCCAGAATGTCACCACGGCCTACGGCCTGACGGAATGCGGTGGTTGCGCCACGCTCTGCGAGCCCTCCGACAATGTGGAAACGGTGGCCAATACCTGCGGCAAGGCCCTGCCCGGGACCGAGGTGCGCTGCGTCAACGAGCAGGGGCAGCCCGTAGCTCCCGGCGAGGCGGGCGAGGTGCTGCTGCGTGGCTATCACATCATGCAGGGCTACTTCGAGGACGAAAAAGCCACGGCCGAGACCATCGATGCCGATGGCTGGCTGCATACCGGCGATGTGGGCGTGCTTGACGAGCGCGGCTATCTGCGCATCACCGACCGCCTCAAGGACATGTTCATCGTGGGAGGCTTCAATTGCTACCCCGCAGAGATCGAGCGCATGCTCTCCAACCACCCCGAGGTGGCGCAGGTCGCCGTGGTCGGCGTGGCCGACGAGCGCTTGGGTGAGGTCGGCTGTGCCTGCGTGGTGGCCCGCAACGGCATCACGCTGGACAAGGAAGCCTTTACCGCCTGGTGCCGCGCGAATATGGCCAACTACAAGGTGCCGCGCTTTGTGCTGCAGCTGGACGGCCTGCCCGTCAATGCCTCCAACAAGGTGCAAAAGCGCGATCTGCTGCAGATCGTCAAGAGCAGGCTCGCGCCTGCTTCACAGCCTGCCTGAACAGGACTATCTGAAAAAGCCAGACGGTTTTCGGAAAGCGGCCGGAAATCATGGCTATAATTCGAGTCTGCTCTGTGAGGCGCATAGCTTTTCAGAAATGCGGGAATAGCTCAGTTGGTAGAGCGATACCTTGCCAAGGTATAGGTCGACGGTTCGAACCCGTTTTCCCGCTCCAGATTTTGAAAAGGGAAGCAAAAGCTTCCCTTTTTTATTGCTTTGGTCGCTTGGCTGATGCAATACTTCCCGCTGGCGCCCAGCGCCGGTAGTGAAGTGGGCCCCGATGGTGAAATTGGTAGACACTGCAGACTTAAAATCTGCCGCTTTTAACGAAGCGTACCGGTTCGATTCCGGTTCGGGGCACCAGAATTGAAAAGCCTGCTATATATTTTGTAGCGGGCTTTTTTTATTTGTGGCTTGATGGCCGCTGCCGCCCGCAGTCTTGCCGAAGGTGGGAAAATCAAGGGCTGTGATGCCGTAGGGCACTGCGATGTCGGGCTTTGTCAAGGCACTTGGAAAAGCTCCGGCTTCGATGCAATATGGCTTGCAGTTCTGTCATGCTGACGGGGTCTGCACTCCTAGAGAGAAAAGATGTCTAGTTACAACGCTGCTTTTGAAATTCATGTCCACGGTCAGGTTCTGCTCCGTGCTGACGTTACGTATGAGCAGCTGCAAGATGCATTGCGTCCCTTGTGGGCCTATGCCGGCGCGCGCTCATTGACGGATGGCGAGGGAAGTCTTTACGAAGAAGAGCCCGGCATCCAGTTCGAGGCCAAGGAGCATCTACTGCAGATGTGCTGGACCGTGCGCGGCGATGATGACTTCCGCCAGGCCCTGGACGATATGTGCATGGGCCTGAACGAGCTGGCCGAGCAGGGCTCGCCGATCGAAGTGACCTTCTACGACACCGAGTTCGACGAGGAAGAGGCTCCTGCCGAGGCCCAGAGCCGCGATGACTTCCTGATGCTGTTTGTCGGTCCCAATCCTGCGGCCATCATGCAGGTGCAGCGCGATCTGCTGGTGCAGGATGTCATCAACATGATGGAGCGTCACTTCGATGGCGCCGAACTCGGCGGCGTGGTGCAGGAAATCGACAAGCTGTTCTCGCAGCGTTTCGAAGCCCTGGTCAGCTCGCTGGAGCTGGGCAAGCCGCCGCGTGGCGGATCGGGCGGCTCGGCCTCCGGCCATGGCGGCAATCGCCGCCCGCGCCATCTGCATTGATTCTTCGCTCATTCGCCGTCAAAGCCCTCTGTGCTGCAGTCCCGAGACTGTGACAGAGGGTTTGTCTTTTGCCATGAAGCCCATTCCCACCCCCAAATATTCGGGAGCCGTCACGCAGCAGCTGCGCAAGGACAGGGCTGCGCGCGCCAGCATGGGAGAAGCAGGGGCGCAGTTGGCGTTGCCCTATCTTTCGGGCTACGCGCCATCGCTGCAGAACCAGGTGCGTGACTGGCTGCTGGCAGGCAATGCCGGTGACTGGCTGCTGCGCAAATATCCCCAGGCGCATGCGGTGCGTACGGACAGGGCGCTTTATGACTATGTCGATGCGCTCAAGGCCCAGTATCTGCGCAATGCCGGTCAGCTGCACAAGGTCGCTTACGACAGCAGGATCCATGTGGTGCGCAATGCCCTGGGTCTGCATACGCGGCGTGCGATTGCGCATGGCGGCAGGCTCAATGCGCGGCACGAGATCCATGTGGCGGCCATGTTCAAGCAGGCGCCTGATGCCTTCTTGCGCATGATCTGTGTGCATGAGCTGGCCCATATCCGCATCATGGACCATGACAAGGCTTTCTATCAGTTATGCATGCATATGGAGCCTGAATACCACCAGTTGGAGTTCGATGTGCGTTTTTACCTCAGCTATCTGGATCAGGGCGGCCAGCCGCTCTGGATCTGATGACGCAGCTCAGGCGGGTGTGGCCACGGCGCTTGGCGAGGGCACGTTGACGGCCTGGCTGCAAGCGGCAGGCAGATCCAGCCAGCGTTGGGCTGCGGCTTGCATGGCCGTCAGGCGGCCGGTTGTCATGAGCTGAATCTGATCGGCACCGGCCAGCTCTGGCGAGCCCTCGGTTTCGGGTCTGAGCATATCGCGCTGCTCCAGCATGCGCCGGGTCTGGCGCGCGACAGGGGCGCCCGTGTCCAGAAACTGGATATCGGGCCCCAGCAGCGCGCGCAGATCGTCCTTGACGAAGACGTAGTGGGTGCAGCCCAGCACCAGCGTATCCATCTGCCCCGTCTTATGGCCGAAACTGCCCAGAGCACTTGCGTATTTCGTGCAAAGCGCTCTGATCTCGGTGGCGCTTGCATCCTCGGGCAAGGCCTGCTCGGTGCTTTGCTCGATGGCTCTGGCCAGGCCGTCGCAGGCCTGCAGATGAAACTCGGCGCGCTGACCATGTTCCGTCACCAGGCGTGCCACGCGCTGGCTGAAGATGGTGCCCCGAGTGGCCATCACTCCCACATGATGGGTCTGGCTGGAAAAAGAGGCCGGTTTGATGGCTGGTTCCACGCCGATGACGGGCAATTGCGGCATACGTTCGCGCATCAGCTCCACGGCCGCAGCCGTCGCGGTATTGCAGGCAATCACCAGAATCTTGATGTCGTGCTGCTGCAGCAGATACTGCGCAATGGCCAGGCTGCGCTCCTGCACAAACGCATCGCCCCGTGCGTCGCCATAGGGGGCATTGCCGCTGTCGGCCAGATAGACAAACTGCTCGTGAGGCAGCTCGTGGCGCAGTGCCTGCAGCACGCTGAGGCCACCCACACCGCTATCAAAAATACCGATGGGGGAGTGAGGAGTGGGCATGGTGCAAAAAGAGGTGTGCAGGCAATGATGCGGCCGCCAGTATGCGCCGCTTTGCGCCTGGGTGGCGGGTTCAGGGGTATGGATGCGTCATGCGTCCTGGCTGCTGTGGTCAGCGGGCAGGCCGCAGACCGGGCAGAAATTATTGCCATGACCGACTTCATGCCCGGCCGGGCAGTGGCGGGGCGTGAGGATGGAGGGCAGGTTCCAGCTCGAGAAGAAGATGCAGAACGCCGTGCCGTAGAAGATCATCCAGTGGCCCGAGAACATGCGCAGGCCTGTCATGCCGCCCGCAACGCTGAGAAAGAAGTTGGCAAAAGCGTAGATGAAGATCGCGCAAGCGCTGTGGCGCATCCATGCGGGGCAGCCTGCGAGCACCTTCTTCCAGGAAAACTGCAGCCGATTGCCGTTGTTGATGTGCTGGGCGATCATCACGGCAGGCAGCCAGACGGCAAAGATCCCGATGAACATGGCGGTTTTGAATATTTCCAGCGCATTTTTGGGTAAATGCATTTCAAGTGCATCTATCTGCCCTGCAAGTGCTGCTATATGCGCGATTGCGCTGAGTGCAAAGCCCATGCCGGAGATCAGCATCAATGGCGGTAGAAGAATCGACATGGCACTGATGAAAAGATAAAAAAGAAGCTGCTAGCGCTTGTTTGACAATGGATTCAGGTGTGAATAATGCAACTTTTCAGGCTGAATATGCAGTCAATACTCATCTTCTTGCTGGAAATTGGACAGGCGAATGCTGTCCACCAGCTTGCCGAAGTAGCTTTGGCGCATGGATAGCAGGGCTGGCAAGGGGCCTGAGGGCAGGCGTTCGTAGTCTTCTTCACCGATACAGAACTCGAAGAAGAGATAGTCCACTTCAGCCAGTTTGAGCTGATGGCGGCAGGCATAGCGGCCCGAACCCCGTTTTTTCTCGGCAACGGTCTGCAGGCTGGCATCGCTTCCCATCACTGCCGTATAGGCCATGGGCAGGGTGGCTGCCAGATCGAGCCAGAGCACAAAAACCATGAAGGCGCTGCAGAGCAGGCCCATCAGCCAGCGCTTGACAGGACCGTAGCCGGGCCAGGGGCCTGCCGGCTGCCACAGTCCCAGTCTGTGCAGCCGCCGCAGCCAGATGCCTGCTGCCGCGGTCAGCGCCAGTGACAGATACAGCGCGAGCAACTGCCACTGGGCCTCGGGTATGAAGCTGCGCCAGACAATGGGGGCGAGGGCGCCCAGCATCACCGCCATGAAAATGACGATCAGCCATTTCTGCGGAGTGGAGGTTTCAGGTTTCCAGAGCCAGTTCATACAGTAGGGGCCGCAGTCCGGTCAGAGCGCTTTTCGCATGCGCGTGTTGCTCAGGGCAATGCCTCTCACGACGGGCATTTGCCGGCGCTGCGGCTCAAAGCCGAAACGGGCGAAGAAGCCCTGGGCGTTGAGGCTGACATCCGCGCTCAGCTCCAGCAGGCCGTTTCGCCGCGCGGCCTGCTCGATATGCGCGAGCAAGAGTCGACCCACGCCCTGGCCGGCATGTTGCGGGGCCACAAAAAAGTGATCGATATAGCCGTTGGCTTGCAGATCTGCATAAGCCACGGGTAGATCATTGGCGCAGACGGCGACAAAAGGGCTCAGTGCCTGGATGCGCCTGCGCCATTCCTCCTGGTCGGGCTGTGGCGGCGCCCAGGCATCGAGCTGCTCGGGGCTGTAGTGATTTGCGGCCAGTTGATGCACCGCGTCGTGGAACACCTGCCACAGCGCGATTTCATCTCCGGGGCGATAGCTGCGTATATGCATGGGTTGGCAGATGGATTGAGTTTGGCAAAAATGCTTTTCAGCAGCAGAGGCATGACATCGGTTCCGCGCGCATGGGTAGATCGGATGCACTTCTTTATCTGCACGCAACCCGCTGTTTTGATGGATTTTCTGTCATCAATTAAAGCTGAACAGTGGTCTAAAGTCTGTGAAATGCTCAGGTTTTTATAGCGGAAAAAATAACGTCAACCTCTAGAATGATCCGCCCATGCCCTTGATATACCTCATCCTCCTACCTTTCGCAGGCAGCCTTCTGGCTGCCTTATTGCCTGCAAATGCGCGCAATACGGAATCCACACTTGCAGGTGTCATCGCGCTGATATGCGCGATTCAGGTAGGGATGCTGTTCCCGGAAATGGCCGATGGAGCGGTGCTGAGGCAGGAGGTGTCCTGGCTGCCGGCGCTGGGACTGAATCTGGTGATTCGCATGGACGGATTTGCATGGCTGTTCTCCATGCTGGTCTTCGGCATCGGTGCACTGGTGGTGCTTTATGCACGCTACTACATGTCACCCGCCGATCCGGTTCCGCGCTTTTTCTCGTTTTTTCTGGCCTTCATGGGGGCCATGGCGGGGGTGGTGCTCTCGGGAAACATCATTCAACTGGTGTTTTTCTGGGAGCTGACCAGTCTTTTCTCCTTCCTGCTGATCGGCTACTGGTATCACCGCAAGGATGCGCGCCGGGGGGCGCGCATGGCCTTGACGGTCACGGGTACGGGCGGGCTGGCCATGCTGGTGGGCATGCTGGTGCTGGGTCATATCGTGGGCAGCTATGACCTCGACAATGTACTGGCTGCAGGCCAGCAAATTCGCGATAGCCACCTCTATCTGCTGGCATTGGTGCTGATCTTGCTTGGCGCACTCACCAAAAGTGCTCAATTTCCATTCCAGTTCTGGCTGCCCAATGCCATGGCTGCGCCAACGCCCGTGTCGGCCTATCTGCACTCGGCCACCATGGTCAAGGCCGGCGTGTTTCTGCTGGCGCGGCTGTGGCCGGTGCTAGCGGACACCGATGCATGGTTCTGGCTGGTCGGTGGAGCCGGTGCCATGACGCTGCTGATTGGCGGCTATTGCGCGATGTTCCAGCACGATCTCAAGGGTTTGCTGGCTTATTCAACGATCTCGCATCTGGGGCTGATTACCTTGCTGTTGGGCCTGAACAGCAAGCTGGCTGCCGTGGCCGCAGTTTTTCACATCATGAATCACGCGACCTTCAAGGCTTCGCTGTTCATGGCTGCGGGCATCGTGGACCATGAAAGCGGCACGCGTGACATCCGGCGCCTGTCGGGTTTGCGCTTCATGATGCCGATCACGGCCACGCTGGCCTGTGTGGCCAGTGCCGCCATGGCCGGCGTGCCGCTGCTCAACGGATTCATCTCCAAGGAAATGTTCTTTGCCGAGACCGTCTATCTGGACGCAGCTCCCTGGGTCAAGACCGTGCTGCCGGTGGTGGCGACGGTGGCCGGCATGTTCAGCGTGGCCTATTCGCTGCGCTTCACGTTCGATGTCTTCTTTGGTCCCCAGGCCGACGATTTGCCGCACGAGCCTCACGAGCCGCCGCACTGGATGCGTGTGCCCGTGGAGCTTCTGGTGCTGGCCTGCCTGATCGTGGGCATCTTCCCGGCCTGGGCGGTGGGCGGTTTTCTCGCGGTGGCCGCGACGCCTGTCGTGGGCGGCGACCTGCCGGAATACAGCCTGGCCATCTGGCATGGCTGGAATATGCCGCTGATCATGAGCCTGGTGGCACTGGCCGGCGGTATCGTGCTCTACACCATGCTGCGCTGGCAGCGCACGGTCGGGCACTTCGACACCACGCCCGTGCTGGGCCGTGTCAGCGGTCGTCGGATCTTCGAGAATCTGCTGGCCCGCATCACCTGGCTGGGCCGGGCGGGGCGCCGCAATCTCTCCACACGCCGTCTGCAGTGGCAGATGCTGTGGCTGGTCTGCGTCGCCCTGGTCGCAGCGGCCCTGCCGCTATGGCTATGGGGCATGAAGCTGGGTGACCGCGGCACTTTGCCGGTGTCTTCGGCCTTTGTGCTGCTCTGGGCGATTGGCTGTCTGTGCGCGCTGGGAACGGCCTGGAAAGCCAAGTACCACCGGATGACCGCGCTGATCATGCTGGGCGGCACGGGGCTGTGCACGGTGCTGACCTTCCTCTGGTTCTCTGCGCCCGATCTGGCGCTGACCCAGCTGGTGGTGGAAGTTGCCACCACGGTGCTGATCCTGCTGGGGCTGCGCTGGCTGCCCAAGCGGGACAAGAACATGCGTACCGCCGACAACGCCGATGCGCGGGCCAAGGCACGCCGCCTGCGCGATCTGGTGCTGTCGCTGATTGCCGGTGGCGGCATGGCCTGGCTGGCCTTTGCCATGATGAGCCGGCCTTTCTACGAAAGCACCTCCACCTTCTTCCTCGAAAACGCGCTGGGTGGCGGCGGCGGCACCAATGTGGTCAACGTGACGCTGGTGGACTTCCGTGGCTTCGACACTTTCGGCGAGATCGTGGTGCTGGGCATCGTGGCCGTCGTCATCTATGCGCTGCTGCGCCGCTTCCGTCCGGCGCGCGAGGCCATGGACATTCCGGAGCAGCAGCGCTATGTGCCCGGCGATTTGCAGACCGATTTGCTCAACCCGCGCAATGCCAGCGATACGGCGGTTGGCTACCTCATGGTGCCAGCCGTGCTGGTGCGGCTGCTGCTGCCATTCGCGACGCTGGTGGCCGCCTATATCTTCGTGCGTGGCCACAACCAGCCGGGTGGCGGTTTCGTGGCCGGGCTGGTGTTCTCGGTCGCCTTGCTGATGCAGTACATCATCTCGGGCACGCATTGGGTGGAGGCGCATCTGCCGCTGTATCCGCGCCGCTGGATTGCCGCAGGCCTGCTGTTTGCGCTGGGCACGGGTCTGGGCTCGGTGGCCGTGGGCTACCCCTTCCTGACCAGCCACAGCTTTGACTTTTCGCTGCCCTTGGTGGGACATGTGCATTTCGCCAGCGCCACCTTCTTCGATATCGGTGTGTTTGCGCTGGTGGTGGGCTCCACCATGCTGATCCTGACGGCGATTGCCCACCAATCGGTACGCGGACACCGCTTCCATGCGCGCTTGCTGGAAGAGCAGGAACAAGAGGCCAAGAAGGCCGAGGCCGAGGTGCAGGCGGCCACGGCCGCGGCGTTGGCAAGGGGAGGTATGTAATGGAAATCGTTCTGGCCATTGCCATCGGTGTGCTCACCGGCTCGGGCGTCTGGCTGCTGCTGCGTCCGCGTAGCTACCAGGTCATCATGGGGCTGGCGTTGCTGTCGTATGCCGTCAACCTGTTCATCTTCTCGATGGGGCGCCAAGGCCTCTCGATCAACAAGGTGCCGGTGCTGCAAAACGGTGTGCCCACCGATTTGTCGCACTATGCCGACCCCATGCCGCAGGCGCTGGTGCTGACCGCCATCGTCATCGGCTTTGCCATGACGGCGCTGTTCCTGGTCGTGCTGCTGGCGTCGCGAGGCGCTTCCGGCAATGACCATGTGGATGGCGCGCACTCGCGAACCGAACAGGAAATGCTATGAGCGAGTGGATTGAACGTCTGATGCCGCACCTGATGCTGGCCCCCATCATGCTGCCCATGCTGACGGCAGCGCTGATGCTGTTCCTGCGCGAGGAGCGCCAGCGCCTGAAGCTGGGCATGAACATCCTCTCCACAACGATCAGCCTGGTGATCGTGGTGATGCTGCTGAGCTGGACCAATCAGGCGGGTTCGGCCGTCACCATGTCGGTCTATATGCCAGGCAACTGGCCTGCGCCCTTCGGCATCGCGCTGGCGCTGGACCGGCTCACGGCCCTGATGCTGCTGGTCACCTATGTGGTGGCACTGGCCGCGCTGGTGTTCTCCGCGGCGCGCTGGCACAAGGCCGGGGTGCACTTCCACCCCCTGTTCCAGCTGCAGCTGATGGGGCTCAGCGGCGCCTTCATCACGGCGGACCTGTTCAATCTGTTCGTGTTCTTCGAGATCATGCTGGCAGCCTCTTACGGTCTGCTGCTGCATGGCTCGGGCAGCACGCGGATCCAGGCCGGTCTTCACTACATCGCTATCAATCTGGCAGCTTCTTCGCTGTTCCTGATCGGCGTGTCCATGCTCTACGGCATTACCGGCACGCTCAATATGGCCGATCTGGCCCGGGCCATTCCGCTGGTACAGGATGCCGACCGCGGCCTGCTGCATGCGGCGGCAGGCGTGCTGGGCACGGCCTTTCTGATCAAGGCGGCGCTGTGGCCGCTGAACTTCTGGCTGGTGCCCGGCTACAGCGCGGCGACTGCGCCCGTGGGAGCCCTGTTTGCGCTCATGACCAAGGTGGGGGTCTATGTCATCTTGCGCCTGTGGACCCTGCTGTTCAGCTCGGAAGCCGGGGCATCGGCCCTGTTTGGCAGCACCTGGCTGATCGTGGGCGGCATGCTGACCATGGCTTTTGGTGCCATCGGCATGCTGGGCTCGCAGCGGCTGACCCATCTGGCGGGCTTTGCGGCGATTCTTTCGTCCGGCACCCTGCTGGCAGCGACGGGCTTCGGGCAGAACCTGCTGACGGCCGGACTGCTGTATTACCTGCCGGGCTCCACGCTGGCCGTGGCCTCCCTGTTCCTGATCGCCGATGTCGTGGATCGCTGGCGCGTGGATGATGATGCGGGCGAGCCCTACGAAGACGACGAAGCACCGTTCCTCAATGCCGAGCTGTTGCCGACCGAGGGCTTCAACCTCGACGATGAGGAAGAGCTCATGATCGGCCGGGCCTTCCCGGCGGCAGCGGCTTTTCTGGGTCTGAGCTTCATGGCCTGTACCTTGCTGATTTCGGGCTTGCCGCCGCTCTCGGGCTTTCTCGGCAAGTTCGCCATGCTGACCAGCCTGCTCAATCCGCTGGGCATGGGCACCTCCAGTGGGGTGGAGGCCGGCCCGCTGGGCTGGAGCATGGTGGCACTGCTCATCATTACCGGTCTGATGGCGCTGATTGCGCTCACGCGCGCCGGCATCCGACATTTCTGGGCCAACCCGGAGCAGAGCGCTCCCTCGCTCAAGGTGGCCGAAGGCCTGCCCATCGCAGCGCTGTTGCTGTGCTGCATGGTGCTGACGGTCAAGGCCGATGACGTGATGCGCTATACCCAGCGCGCGGCCAATGCACTGCATTCGCCCGATGTCTATGTGCGTACCGTCATGGGCCTGGCTCCCGTGCCGGCGCCCAAGGAGAAGAAGGCTCAGGAAGCCGCAGGCCCCGAGGCGGCAGCGCGTGCGGCTGCGCTGGAAATGCAGGCCGAGCTGCTGCCCGGTATCGGCGATGAACGCGAAGCCGAGCAGAACGCCGTGACCCAGACCACGGCTTCGGTTCAGAAGGAGGAGAGCCGCCCATGAGGAACGTCATGAAATCCATCTTCCCGGCACCGCTGCTGTCGATAGCGCTGCTGGTGCTGTGGCTGCTGCTCAACCGCTCGGTCAGTGCCGGCCAGATCCTGCTGGGCCTGATCCTGGGCCTGCTGATCCCCGTGCTGCTGCGCGGCCTGCGTCCCTTGCCGGTGAGGGTCAGCCATCCGCTGAGCATTCTCAAGCTGGCCTTTCGGGTGGTCTGCGACACCTCGATCTCCAACTTCCACGTGGTGCGCTTTCTGTTGTTGCCGCGCATGCGCAAGCACCCGGCGGCCTTTGTCCCGATTCCGCTGGACCTGCGCGACCCAAACGGCCTGGCGGTGCTGGCCATGATCGTCTGTCTGACGCCGGGCACGTCCTGGGCCGAGATTTCGCGTGACCGCTCCATGCTGCTGCTGCATGCGCTGGAAGTGGAGGATGCGAAGAAGCTGGCCGACTTTGTGAAGTCCCGCTACGAAAGCCTGCTGATGGAGATTTTTGAATGAACCCCTGGTTTTATTGGGTGCTGATGGCATCTCTGGTCATGCTGCTGGCGGCCATGGGCTGCTCGGTGCTGCGCCTTCTCAAGGGACCGCATGCGCAGGACCGTGTGCTGGCGCTGGACTGCATGTATCTCAACGGCATGCTGGCCATGCTGGTCATGGGGATTCTCTATGACAGCACCAACTACTTCGAGGCGGCCTTGCTGGTGGCCTTGTTTGGCTGCGTGGGCTCCACAGCCATGGCCAAGTTCCTGCTGCGCGGCGAGGTGATCGAATGAGTACCGAGGTCATTGGCGTGGATCTGCCTCTGTGGGCCCAGATTCTGGTGGCGGCCCTGGTATTTGGCGGTTCCTTGATTGCGCTCATGGGCTCCGTCGGCTTGCTGCGGCTCAAGAGCTATTTCGAGCGCGTGCATGCGCCCTCCATCATTGCCACCATGGGCTGCTGGCTCATCATGCATGCCACCTGGATCTACTTTTCCGTCAGCGGCCAGGGCTTTGTCATGCACTCGGTGTTGATTGCCATCTTCATTGCCGTGACCGTACCCATCACCACCATCTTCCTCATGCGTGCGGCGCTGTTCCGCTCGCGCCGTGCAGGAGAGAGCGTGCCGCCCACGCTCAGCAATCTGGTGCGCAACGAACCCCTGGACGAGGAAGAGGCCGCCGAGGCCGATGAGAAGCCTGTGGCGAATAAAGCCTGAAATCCTGTTGTCCAAACATTTCCGGGCCGCCGTCTTGCGCTAGATTGGCAGCCATGCTCAATATTTTCGCCATCTGCATCGGTGCCTGTCTTGGCGCCCTGTCACGCTGGGGGCTGGGACTGTGGCTGAGCGCAGGTGCCAGTCTGCCCTGGGGTACCCTGGCCGCCAATCTGATCGGGGGCTATCTGATCGGTGTCTTCATCGCGCTGTTTCAGGCCATGCCCCAACTGGATCCGGCCTGGAAACTGGCCATCATCACCGGCTTCCTCGGAGCCCTGACCACGTTTTCCAGCTATTCGGCCGAGGTCATCGGGCTGCTGCAACAGCAACGTCTGGCTGCCGCTCTGGGCTGGACCAGCGTGCACCTGGTCGGCTCACTGTTCATGACCTACATGGGCATGCTCAGCTGGAGCATCTGGTTCAGCCGTTAGGCTGGCAGACCATTTGTCACTATTGAGGCAAACTGCTTCAGCGTTTAGAGGCGAAATACTCTCCTGGGCTATAGCTTTGTGAGCGTATAGTGCAAGCATCATCTGCACTACAGGTGCATTTGAGCTTGAAGTACTTGACGGATGGGCGGTCAGCGCTACGAAATCTTTAGAGATGGCTGTAGCCCGTGCCACTCAGCATTCTAAGAACCGAGGGTCCATGCAAATTTCATCTCCCCTGTCCGATACCGATCTGGCCAATGCCTGGGCCGAGCTGCACAACCAGGCCCACAACGGCAAAGAGCTGGAACCTCAATCCAATCGCCTTGCATTCGCCGATCCGGAGTTCATGTTCCGCCGTGAAACGCGTGGCATTCGCATGCAGCTGGAAATGCTCAAGCCCGATCTGACCCAGATCGAGCGCGGCATCGAGCACACGGTGGTTGTCTATGGCAGCGCGCGCTTTGTCGATATGGATCAGGCGCGCGAGCAGCTTGCGCAAGCCAAGGCGAGCGGCGATACCCAGCGCATGGCGCTGGCCGAGCGTGGCATGCGCAATGCCGAGCGTTATGAGGCGGCACGGGCCTTTGCACGCATCGTGGCGACCGAAGGCATGAAGCAGGCGCCCAGCGAGCGCTTCTACATCTGCACTGGCGGCGGCCCCGGCATCATGGAGGCCGCCAACCGCGGCGCCCATGATGCAGGTGCGCCCAATGTGGGGCTGAACATCTATCTGCCGCACGAGCAGCATGGCAACCCCTACATCACGCCGGGGCTGAGCTTCAAGTTCCACTACTTTGCGCTGCGCAAAATGCATTTCATGATGCGTGCCAAGGCACTGGTGGCCTTCCCTGGCGGCTTTGGCACCATGGACGAGCTGTTTGAAGTGCTGACGCTGGTGCAGACCCACAAGAGCAAGCCCGTGCCCGTGATCCTGTTCGGCACGGAGTTCTGGAAGCGGGTGCTGAACTTCGACGTGCTGGTGGAGGAGGGCACCATTTCCGCCAAGGATCTGAACCTGTTCCGCTACACCGATGATCCGGCCGAGGCCTGGTCCTTCATCCAGCAGTTCTATCAGACCGGCTGGAACAACGGATAAGCGTTCACACCACCTCCCCGAACCGCCAGAAGGTTTTCCTCTGGCGGTTTTTTATTGCACATCAACGCATAGACGATAGCTTCTGCAGAGTCAGCGCTCGGGCCTGGTTGGGCCTATGTGCCATGCAGCGATTGCTCGGCCAGTTGCTGGGCGCGCGCGATCGAAATGCCTTCATGCTGGTCGATGACCAGCGCATCGCTCTCGTTGTCGCCGCGGTGCAGCACCACACGCGGGCGTGTGCCGTCGGCCTGGATATGCACATCGGCCGGGCGTGACTTCTGCGTGGGGTAGACTGCGATCAGATTGGACAGCCAGCCAAAGAAAACCGGGTCTTCAGGCGGCTTGTCGAAGGAGTCCAGATAGCGGTGAAAGCTGGCTTCGCTGGCCGATACCCAGATGCCCCAGAGAAAGGGCTCGTCCAGGCCATGGATCGGCACTTCCAGAATGGCGCGCACATAGTATTGCGTGCCTTCGGGATGGCTGATGACGCAGAGTTCGTCGCTCAGCTCGGCCCATGCCTCGCGTTCTTGCTCGCTCAGGCGTCGATAAGGTGCAGGTGCATCGAAAGCAAAGCTCGGCGATCCTTCGTGAATCTCATCGCATTTGCTGCATTGGTAGGCAAAGATGGCGGCCATGGTGTGAGCTTTCAGCGTTTTTGAAATACCAGCGTGCGGTTGTTGGCCGGCATGGCCTGGTCGAGCTGCAGCTCCATGTCGTGTTCTGCGGCCAGCGTCACGATGGCTTCAAAATCGCGCAGGCCGCTGCGCGCATCGCGCTGGCGCAGCCAGGCATCGAAGGCGCGGTTGCTTTCGCTGGTGAAATGACCGCCATAGTTGAACGGGCCGTAGACGGCAAACACGCCGCCCACGGGAAGATGTGAGCCCACCAGCTCGAACATGCGCTGCACCAGCGGCCAGGCCACGATATGACAGGTGTTGCTGGTGAAGACGGCATCGAAGCCGGATGCATCCGCAGTTGCTGGCCAGGCATCGGTCGCCAGGTCGAACTCCAGCGGCGCCTGCAGATTGGGAGCGCCATGGGCGGCGTGCCAGGCCCGGATGCTTGCATGACTGTCGGCCAGGTCACTGGTTTGCCAGCGCAACTGCGGCAGGCGCGGTGCGAAGTACACGCTATGCTGGCCTGTGCCGGAGCCTATCTCCAGCACCTGTCGGCAGTGCTGGAGGGCGGATTGCAGCACCTCGAAGATGGCGGCCTGATTGTTTTCGCAGGCCTGGGAAAAAGGCAGTTGCGGTGCGGTCAATGAAGAGTTGGAGGTCATAGGACTCGGCGGGCAGACACAGTAAATGGTGCTGGCATCTTCGCCCGAAATGCCAAGTCCGCGCAGTGCGATGGCCTTCAGGGCCTGAAGCGCAGCCTGATCTCGGGCCGAACGTTCAAGCTGCCGATTTTCCAACTGTACGAGCCAAGGCCCAGCGTGGGTGTGGAGCTGGCGTTTTGCGAGAGTACCTCGGCATTGCGGGGCAGGCTGACCTTCAGGTTGCCATTCATGGTGATGCCCAGTTGCGCAAAGTCTCTCTTTTCCTTGTCCTTGAGCGGCTTGGCGGCAATCGTCATCACGCCGTTTCTGTCGGTCTGCACGGTGAACAAGTCCAGCAATCGCAGGCCTTCGCCGGGCTTGCGCTGGCCGGCAATCTCCAGAGCATAGCGGGCATTGCCGTTGTAGACGGCTTTCTTGACCTCGGGTTCGCGGCTAAGTTGCTGTGCTTGCTCTGCCAGATCGCGGTGGTCTTTCTCGCTCAGCACGCCCTGTTTTCTGAGCTTCATGACGGCCAGGGCATTCACCACCGTACCGTCAAAGCGATAGCTGTAGCTGCCGTCTGGTTGTACGTCCACACTGGCGGAGAATCGCTCTGGCACCAGGCAGGCGGTCAGCAACGCGGTGAGGGCGGCGGCCGTCGACAGCGCCAAAAGCTTGTGCATGAGGACTCCTTTCGAGCGGCATCGCAGCATCCCGGAATGCAGATGCCTGAGTCATCGTAGAACAAACAGGCATCATGCCAATAGGGGCAGCCATCAAGACGCTATGGAGCCCTGTCGCAAGACTATTCAAAAAGAGTAGCTGCAATCGTTTTCTGTATAAGGGATTCAAGTCATTTTTGTTTTCAATTGGCTTGGCCGAGGGCAGGCCCTTACTTGGATTTGGATTCGGCTTTGAGCTGGCTGATGGCTTCCTGAAAGCCCTGCAGATACTTGGAGCGCGTCTGCTCGGCCAGAGCAGGCCACTGCGCGGCTGGCAGGCTCAGCGATTCCAGCGTCAGCCTGGAGGCCAGTTGCGGGTCCCGCGAGGCCTGTACCGCCTGCATGCCGTGCAGATTGATCCAGTGCGGATCGTAGGCGTGGGGCGTGCGGCGATCCCATTCCACGACTTTGGCGATTAACTCCTGAGCCTTGTCCAGATCCTGAAACAGATAGCGGTTGATGGGGGCTCCATAGCTCTGGTTCATCACATCGACAGCTTGCCTGGCGGTGACGTCTGCACAGCGATTGGCGTCGAAGCGGGCGCGCAGCTGGCCGGCGTAGTACCAGAAGGCAGCCTCGTCGCGCTGGCCTGCCTTGAACAGCACCTGCGACAGGACGTAGAAGACCGGAGGCTGAAAGCGCTCGGGTGTGGCGCGTACGCGCTCCAGCACGGCTTGTTGCTGCTGAGGCGTACCCTGAGACAGCAGGCGAAGCGCCTCCTGCCCCAGTCTGGTATCGATCTGGGCATATACCCCCTGGGGGGGCAGTACCTGAGTCGAAGGGGAGGGCTGTGGCTTGGGCGCAGCCGATGGCTGCTGAGTCTGTGCGGAAGCAAAGCCCGAAAGCGCCACCAGCGCACCGGTCACCATCTTTGCTGCGACATGGCTCATGCTGAACTCCTTATGCTTGCGTTGCAAATCATTCCGGACGGTGTCAGACAAATACCCACTCTGTCGCCTATCTTAAATAGCAAGCGTGTTATCGGTGTCTCGTATTTACCAAGAAGTGTTGATTTCACGGAAAACCAGGCATGGCCTACCGCCCTGAGGCCGGCATGCAGCGCTGGCTGAAACAGGCATATCAGTCCCTGGCATCGAAAGCGCTGTGATAACTCACTTCACCTTGCGGCAGCGGACCTGCGAAAGACAGGGCCTGAAAGTACTCGGCAGGCACTCCAGGCAGCACCAGGCCCGGCACCGCCCGAAAGCCGAAACGTCGGTAGTAACCCGGATCACCAAGCAGCACGCATCCCTGCGCGGACTGCGCCCGCAGAGCGCTGATGGCAGTCTGCATCAAGGCGCTGCCTATGCCTTGTTGCTGCTTTTCAGGAAGTACGGAGATCGGGCCCAGGCCCAACCAGTGCTGGCTGCCATCGCCGATGGTGACGGGGGAGGCGGCGACATGCCCGACGATCAGTCCGTCGATCTCCGCGACCAGAGACAAGGCAAGAGCCCCGGCCGCACGCAGTGCACGCACGATGAACTGCTCGGTGTGGTCGGAATGCGGTGCGTGCCTGAAGGCGAGGATCGTCACCTGCTCTATGGCCTCGGCATCGGTGGGGAGTTCTGCTCGGATTTGCATGGCTTAGGATGGGTTCACAAAAATCTGGCTCGACTATGCCGCAAATGGGAAAAGAGCCGAAGAAATGGCCCATGGTCCTGCTGCGGTCCATGTCCAGGCGGCCGGACATGAAAAAACCGCCCGAAGGCGGTTCTTTGTTCAGGCAGGCTGCAACAGCGAATCAGGCGCCCGCAACGGCAATGCCCTTGAAATCGCCGGTTGCAATCTTTTCCTTCCAGATGGCAGGGCCGGTGATGTGGGCGCTGGTGCCACCGGCATCCACTGCCACGGTCACAGGCATGTCGACCACGTCGAATTCATAGATGGCTTCCATGCCCAGGTCTTCAAAGCCCACCACCTTGGCTTGCTTGATGGCCTTGGAAACCAGGTAGGCGGCGCCGCCCACGGCCATCAGGTAAGCGCTCTGGTGCTTCTTGATGGCTTCGATGGCGACGGGGCCGCGCTCGGACTTGCCGATCATCGAGATCAGGCCGGTCTGGGACAGCATCATCTCGGTGAACTTGTCCATGCGGGTGGCGGTGGTGGGGCCGGCCGGGCCGACCACTTCGTCGCGCACGGGGTCCACGGGGCCAACGTAGTAGATCACGCGGTTGGTGAAGTCCACGGGCAGCTTTTCACCCTTGGCCAGCATGTCCTGGATGCGCTTGTGGGCGGCGTCACGGCCGGTCAGCATCTTGCCGTTGAGCAAGATGGTGTCGCCGGGCTTCCAGCTGGCGACTTCTTCCTTGGTCAGGGTGTTCAGGTCCACGCGCTTGGACTTGTTGTAGTCGGGCGCCCAGTCGATCTTGGGCCAGCTGTCCAGCGAAGGCGCGTCCAGGTACACGGGGCCGGAGCCGTCCATCACGAAGTGGGCGTGGCGGGTGGCGGCGCAGTTGGGGATCATGGCCACGGGCTTGGAAGCCGCGTGCGTGGGGTACATATTGATCTTGACGTCCAGCACCGTGGTCAGGCCGCCCAGACCTTGGGCGCCAATGCCCAGGGCGTTGATCTTCTCGAACAACTCCAGACGCAGCTTTTCCACGTCGTCGAGCTCTGCACCGCTGGCAGCCTTGGCCTGCAGCTCGTACATGTTCAGGTCTTCCATCAGGCTTTCCTTGGCCAGCAAGACGGCTTTTTCTGCCGTGCCGCCAATGCCGATGCCGATCATGCCCGGGGGGCACCAGCCGGCGCCCATGGTGGGGATGGTCTTGAGCACCCATTCCACCAGGTCGTCGCTGGGGTTCATCATGATCATCTTGGACTTGTTCTCGGAGCCGCCGCCCTTGGCTGCCACGGTCACGTCCACCTTGTCGCCGGGCACGATCTGCACGTTGATCACGGCGGGGGTGTTGTCCTTGGTGTTCTTGCGCTTGAAATGCGGGTCGGCCACGACGGACGCACGCAGCGTGTTGTCGGGGTGGTTGTAGCCGCGGCGCACGCCTTCGTTGATGGCGTCTTCCAGGCCCATGGTGAAGCCTTCCCACTTGACGTCCATGCCCACCTTCAGGAACACGTTGACGATGCCGGTGTCCTGGCAGATGGGACGCTGGCCGGTTGCGCTCATCTTGGAGTTGGTCAGGATCTGAGCCATCGCATCCTTGGCCGCAGGGCTTTGCTCGCGCTCATAGGCACGGGCCAGATGCTGGATGAAATCCGGCGTGTGGTAGTAACTGATGTACTGCAGGGCACCTGCGATCGAATCGATCAGGTCCTGCTGGCGGATGGAGGTCGTCATCGTGAAGCTTCTCGGGGGTTGCAATCTGTACGCGTGGGGCGCGCACGGTAAACCCACCGATTATCGGCCCAGACGACAAATCTTGCAGCCATAACCCAGCAGTCTTATATATGACTTGCGGGCGTTTTGCAGGGCTCAGCCAGTCAGCGATCCGAGGATGGATGCCGAGAAGTCGGCCTGGCCTGCGCGCTGATCGCCTCTGGCCCAGGCCAGCAGGCTGTCCGCCGGCATGGGACGCGCATAGAAGTAGCCCTGCAGCTCATCGCATTGCATGTCGATCAGAATGTCCCGTTGCCCTGCGGTCTCCACACCTTCGGCTACCACGCGCAGGCCCAGGGCATGCGCCAGGCGCACGACGGCATGGACCACGGCGCGGGCATCTTCCTCGGTTTCCAGGTCGCGGATGAAGCTGCGGTCGATCTTCAGCTGCTGGGCAGGCAGCTGGCGCAAATAGTTGAGGCTGGAGTAACCGGTGCCGAAGTCATCGATCGAGAGAAAGATGCCGATATCGCGCAATTCCTCGATGGCGCGCTGTGTGGCCTGGGTGTCTTCCATGGCCACGGATTCGGTGATCTCGCACAGCAGCTGGCTGGCCTGCACATCATGGCGCAGCAGCGTCTGGGTGATGCGATCTGCCAGGCCGCTTTCGCGCAACTGGTGAACGGAAAGATTGATTGCCACCCGCATCTGCAGTCCCATGTTGCGCCATAGGGCGAGCTGGCGGCAGGCTTCTTCGATCACCCAGTTGCCCAGGCTGTTGATGATGCCGAAGCGCTCGGCCAGGGGGATGAAGATGTCCGGGGCAATCATGCCGCGTTCGGGGTGGGCCCAGCGCAGCAACGCCTCGACCCCGATGATGTTGCCGCGCTCGCCGTCGATCTTGGGCTGGTAATGCAGCTCCATCTGGCTGCGCTGAATGGCGTTGCGCAGGTCGTTTTGCAGTTCCAGCTGCTCGGAGGCGTCGCTGCCCATGTGCGGCTCGAATACCGCAAAGCCATTGCCGCCATTGCGTTTGGCGGCGTACATGGCCGCATCGGCGTTGGCGATCAGGTGGTCGCGGTCGCCATGGTCGGGAAAGGCCACGATGCCGATGGAGCAGGTGATCTGCAGTTCCTTGTTGCCCAGCCGGAATGGCTGGCTCAGGGCCTTGAGAATGCGGTTGGCCACGGCCATGCAGGCGGCCACGTCCTGGGTGTCTTCCAGCAGCACCAGGAATTCATCCCCGCCGACCCGGGCCACGGTATCGCTGCTGCGAGCTTCCGCCATCAGCCGCTCGGCCGCGCTGACAAGGATCTGATCTCCCGCAGCGTGACCGAAGGAGTCGTTGATGGGTTTGAAACCGTCCAGATCCACGAACAGAATGCCCAGCCTCTCCTTGGTTCGCGAGCGGTTGGCGCGCTCCAGGCGCAGCAGGGCGTGAATGAGGCGGTCTTCGAACAGCAGTCGGTTGGGCAGATTGGTCAGCGGATCGGCAAAGGCGCGCTGGCGCAGCTCGGTATTGGCCAGCTGCAGCTTGGCATTGGTTTCCTGCAGTGACTGGTTTAGCTTGAAGGCCGTGCTTTGCAGGCGCGCATCGAGCAGGGTGCTGAACAGCGCCGCGATCAGCAGCATGACCGTGGTGATGATGATGATGGTGGTGAGTTCGGGGCCGCTCAGCGCTTCTGCACTCAGGCAGACCGAGCCGCTGGCAAAGCTGGCGGCCGACATCCCGGTGTAGTGCATGCCGCAGATGGCAAAGCCCATGACCAGTGCCGCCAAAGACTGGAACAGCCACAGCCGCTTGCCGGAGAGCGCGAATAATGCGCGAAACAGGTTCAGCGCCGTGGCCGAGGCCAGTACCGCGATCAGGGCGGAGGCCGTCACCAGAGACCAGTCCCAGGCAATCGGGATGGACATCTCGATGGCCAGCATGCCCAGGTAGTGCATGGCGCAGATGCCGCCGCCCATGAGCAGCGAAGCGCCCAGAAAATGAGGCCATCGGTATTCGGCCCTGGTCGCTACGCCGAAGGCCAGCGCCGAGGCTGCAACGGCTGCGGCCCAGGACGCTAGTGTCAGAGCGCCGCTGTAGCCGAGAGTGATGGGCAACTCGAACGCCTGCATGCCGATGAAGTGCATTGCCCAGACCCCCGTGCCCATGACCATGGCGCCGATGGCCCACCAGATACGTCCGATCCTGCCTGAGGCCATGCGCATGCGGCGGGCCAGACCCAGTGTCACAAAGGAGGCAAACACCGCGATGACGATGGAGACACACACCATCATCGCGCTGTAGCTGGATGGCATGAAGGTGTTGGCGACAGGGGCGGAAAGATCAGTGAACATTGATGTGGCGGTCCAGCATGGCCGGTCGGATTCTTTGTCCGATATTGATTTAATGTAACTTTGTATTTCTGGCCTTGCCGGCGCAGGGGTGTTGCCCCGATTGTGCTTGCCGCCCCTCGGGCTGAGCTAGCATGGACCGGTTGTGGAAGTCGTCCGCCTGGCGGTGGGTCGACTTCCGTTTCCGGCCAACGGCAGCCAAATTTTCAGCCAGCTGCGCCGAGTTGTATGCAAGGAGCGATTCCATGACAGTCACCCGCCAGGAAAAAGACACTTTTGGCCTGATCGATGTACCCGCCGACAAACTCTGGGGCGCGCAGACGCAGCGCTCGCTGCAGAATTTTGACATCAGCGGCGAGCAGCAACCGCGTGAAATCATTGCCGCGCTGGCGCAGGTCAAAAAGGCCTCTGCCAGCGTTAACCAGGCGCTGGGTCTGCTGGACGAGAAAAAATCCAGGGCCATCAATGCGGCCGCCGACGAGGTGCTCGCGGGCAAGCACCCCGACGAGTTCCCTCTGGTGGTCTGGCAGACCGGTTCCGGCACCCAGACTAATATGAACGTCAACGAGGTGCTGGCCAACCGGGCCAGCGAGCTGATGGGCGGCGAACGTGGTGAAGCCCGTCTGGTTCACCCGAATGACGATGTGAACAAGAGTCAGTCCAGCAACGATGTCTATCCCACAGCCATGCATGTGGCGGCGGTGACAGCCATCGAGCACAAGCTGCTGCCCGCCATCGCCAAGCTGCGTGTCACGCTGCTGACCAAGAGCGAAGCCTTTGCCGACATCGTCAAAATCGGCCGCACGCATTTGCAGGATGCAACGCCGCTGACGCTGGGCCAGGAAATATCCGGCTGGGTGGCCCAGCTGGCCCATGGCGAAGCCCATGTGCGCGCCGCATTGCCGCATCTGCATGAGCTGGCCCTGGGGGGGACGGCTGTGGGCACGGGGCTGAATGCTCCCAGAGGCTACGCCGAAGGAGTGGCGGCGGAACTGGCCAGACTGACGGGCTCCCCGTTTGTCACCTCGCCCAACAAGTTCGAGTCTCTTGCGAGCTGCGACGGCATGGTCTATGCACATGGCGCTCTCAAGACACTGGCCGCCAGCCTGATGAAAATCGCCAACGATGTGCGCTGGCTGGCCTCCGGTCCGCGCAGCGGCCTGGGCGAGATTTCGATTCCCGAGAACGAGCCGGGCTCGTCCATCATGCCGGGCAAGGTCAATCCCACGCAGTCCGAAGCCGTGACCATGCTTTGCGCCCAGGTGTTCGGTAACGATGTGGCCATCAATTTCGGCGGAGCCTCGGGCAATTTCGAACTCAATGTGTTCCGCCCCATGGTGGCGCACAACTTCCTGCAAAGCGTGCGCCTGCTGGCCGACGGCATGGTCAGCTTCAACGATCACTGCGCCGTGGGCATAGAACCCAATCGCGCGCGCATCGAGGAGCTGGTGGGCCGTTCGCTGATGCTGGTGACGGCGCTCAACACGCATATCGGCTACGACAAGGCGGCCTATATCGCCAAGAAGGCGCACAAGGAAGGTAGCAGCCTGCGTGAGGCGGCCATTGCCAGCGGCCATGTGACGGCCGAGCAGTTTGACCAGTGGGTCGTGCCCGAGCAGATGGTCGGCAATCTGTAAGCCGGTTCCGTCCCGAAAAGAGCCCGCTTGCCGGGCTCTTTTCTTTTTGCCCAGGGTTTGCACACAATGCGGCATTAGTTGATGACTGGAGTCAGCATGCCCGCACAGCAGCACCTGGAGCAGGTTTCCGTTTCGGATCTACGGCCCACGCAGATGACGGTAGGAGCCGCCGAAGTGGCGCTCAAACGCTCTCAATGGGCACAGCTGAAATCCAAGGCCCGTGACAAACTGTTGCTCAGTCATTGGTTTCCTGCCGTAAAAGGTCCGCAGGGGCGATTTTTTATCGTTGACCACCATCATTTGGGGCAGGCGCTCATGCATGAAGCGGTCAAAACCGTTTGGGTCATGCAGCTGGCCGATTTGAGCGAGCAGGGCGCGGAGATGTTCTGGCGGGTCATGGAGTTTCATCACTGGGCGCACCCTTATGACGAAAAAGGGCGGCGCTGCGAGTTCTCGCAGATCCCTTTGCAGTTGAGCCAGCTCAAGGATGACCCGTATCGAAGCTTGGCGGGCGAGGTACGCAAGGCCGGCGGCTATGCCAAGGATGCCTCGCCCTATGCCGAGTTCCTCTGGGCCGACTTCTACCGACCTCTGTTTCGCAAGGCGGATTTGCGCAGCAATGGCGGTCAGGGCTTGCCCGAGTCCGCTGTCGTGGAGGCTGTTGCCTTGGCACGCAGCGTCAAGGCACAGTTTCTGCCCGGCTGGTCCGGGGTTTCCACCACGTTGCACAAATAGCATGGGCCAGTTGCGTTGGGGCTCGCTTGTCATTCCGGCCAGTGCGGACTGGGTCGCGGGTCTGTCCATTGCGGGGCTGCTGCTGCCTGAGGCGGTGGCTTATGCCGGCCTTGCCGGAGCTCCGCCGCAAGCGGGGGTGATGGCCTTGTTTGCCGGGCTGCTGGTCTACGGGTTGATGGGTAGCAGCCGCTTTGCGATTGTTTCTTCTACCTCTTCATCGGCAGCCGTGCTGCTGGCAGCAAGCAGCTCGGTGCTGCATGTCTCTGCTGAGCATCGCGCGGCCATGGGCATCGCCATGGTGCTGGTTGTGGGCATCATCTTTGTTCTTGCCGGACTGATGCGACTGGGGGCCATTTCCCAGTTCATTGCCAAGCCCGTGTTGCGCGGCTTTGCCATGGGGCTGGCTTTGACTATTGTGCTCAAGCAGTTGCCCCTGGCCGTTGGAGTGCACCCGGAGCACAGCGATTTCCTGCATTTCGCCTGGGATCTGCTGGCTAGACTTCCGCAATGGAACTTCTATGGTCTGGCCATGCTGGTGCTGGCCTTGCTGGCATTACGTCTGCTGGGGCGTTGGCGGGCAGTGCCTGCGGCCTTGCTGGTCATTGCTGCTGGCATTGCGCTTGATAGCTTGGGTTATGGGCTGCGCTGGGGCATACCGGCTGTGGGCTCGCTGGCACTGGGCGGGGTGCATCTGGCGCTGCCCGACCTAGCCTGGCCGGACTGGCTGCGAGCCGGCCAACTGGCCGTGGCGCTGGCCTTGATTTTGTATGCAGAGTCTTATAGCTCCATCAGATCACTGGCCTTACGCCATGGCGATACCGTCTCTGCCAACCGTGATTTGTGGGCCTTGGGCGGTGCCAATATGTTGTCGGCGCTGGTTCAGGGCTTGCCTGTGGGCGCTGGCTTCTCGGCCAGCTCTGCCAATGAGGTGGCTGGCGCCAAGACAAGGGGGGCGGGGCTGATTGCCTGCGCCGTCGTGGCGCTGTTGGTATGGCAGTTACTGCCATGGATGGAGCGGATTCCAGAGCCCATGCTGGCAGCCATCGTCATACACGCGGTGGGCCACTCGCTGAACTGGAAGACTTTGCAACCCTATTTCGTCTGGCGCCGTGATCGGCTTCTGGTGATCACAGCTTTTACGGCCGTGATCCTGCTGGGTGTGCTGGATGGATTGCTGCTGTCCATGGTTCTCAGCATTGCCTTGCTGCTCAAGCGCATGGCCCAGGCAAGGGTCAGTGAACTGGGGCGACTGGCGCACAGCCATGATTTTGTGGACATACAGCGGCATCCCGAAGCGATGGCTGTCCCCCATGTACTGATTGTGCGCCCCGAGGAGCGCCTGTTCTTTGGCAACGCCGATGCCGTCATGGCAGACATCAGCGCGCGAGTGGCGCGCGCTTCTGGTCTCAAGGCATTGATTCTGAGCCTTGAAGAATGCCCGGATCTGGATAGCACCAGTGTCGAAGCCTTGAGCGAGCTTGCCAGGCAATTGCTCCATTCCGGGATTCAGCTGCGACTGGCGCGCGTCAAGGATGAGGTGCGAGAGCTGCTGCAACTTGTGCAGATTCCAGGACTGGAGCCGACGGCCTATGCCTCTTGGAGTGTGGACGATGCGGTGCAGGGGATTGAAGACTCGATCGGGTTTTCAAACACCTCGTCCTCTGAGTCCTAGGTTCCGAGTTCTCGATTGCAAGGCCGATATCTGTTTCAAGGTGCGATGCTTCGATTCAGGCGCAGCGCGTATCTGAAGCCCAGCTGCCCCACAGCGCAGGCAATTAGCAGCACTGAAAAGGCCGACAGCGCGGGGCTGCTGCCCAGGCTGGCTCCCAGCGTGCACAGACCGCCCACGGCCATCTGGGAAAAGCCATAGACTCCGGCGGCCGATCCCGTCAGATCGCTGTGCACGCCCAGAGCCTTGGTCAGCGCAGCGGGGCTGGTCAGGCCCGAGCCCACGGTGAACAGCAGCATCAGGCCAACAACCACAGGCACGTTGATCTGCTGCAGCAGGGTCAGGGCCACCAGCGCTGTGGCGCAGCCCAGGCTCAGCAAATTGCCGCCCAGTATCAGCCGCTCCAGTGGCCAGCGTTTGATGAGCTGGCGCGCCAGGGCATTGCCCGCAGCCATGCCGGCCATCAACACCCCCAGGTAGATGCCGAGCTGGGCCTTGCTGCTGTGCAGCTGCTCGATAAAGATGAAAGGCGCTGCTGCAATAAAGGCATACATGGATGTGGTGGCACTGCCCCCGCCTATGGCAAAGCCCAGAAACTGGGGTGAGCCGAGCAAGGTGCGATAGTCATTGCGCACGGTGCGCCAGTTCAGCTGGCCGCTGGGGCGACCGGTTTCGGGCAGCAGGCGCCAGACCCCGAGGGTCGTCAGCGCCCCCATCAGCGCCAGCACCGCAAAAATCACGCGCCAGCCGAAGAGTGCATCCAGCCCCGAACCTATGGAAGGGGCGATGCCCGGGCCGATCATCATCATGAGATTGAGCAGGGCCAGGCTGCCCACGGCGGTCTCGGGTGTCGCGGTGTCGCGCGCAATGGCACGGCCCAGTGCCAGGCCGGCACAGCCGCCCAGCGCTTGCATCAGGCGTGCGCCGATCAGCATATTCGCGCTGGGCGCCAGAAAGGCTGCAAGACTGGCGACGGTGTAGAGACACAGGCCGGTCAGCAGCATGGGGCGGCGGCCCAGCGCATCCGACAGGGGGCCGTAGATCAGCTGGCCCAGCGCCAGCCCGAGGATGTAGACCGTGATGGTCTGCTGCATCTGCGCGCTGCTGGCGCCAAAGTGGCGCGCTGCATCAGGCAGAGCCGGGATGAACATATGCATGGCCATGGTGCCGGCAATGGTGACCATGGCCAGCAGCCAGAGCGGCGCTTTGCGTGAGGAGGAGACAGGACTTTGCATACAGTTGAGATCAGGAGCTGACGGAGAGAGGACGGTGGCATGCGGCGCGCCTTCAGCTGCCCGGTCGCGAAGCAGCGTCGGCGCTCATCTCCAGGGCCGCCATCTTCTCCAGCATGGTCTCCAGTGCATCCAGGGTCGCATCCAGCAGATCGGGGGCCAGCTCCTGCATGACTTCGCTGCGGACATCTGCCACGATGGACTTCACGGTCTCGACCTGTGCCAGGCCGGCTGCCGTGAGCTGTATACGTTTGACGCGCCGGTCGGCATCGTCGAGGCGCTCCACCCAGCCCTGGGCCTCCAGACCGTCGATCAGGCGCACGACAGAGGAGCTGTCCAGCGCCAGCGCCTGGGCCAGATCCTTTTGCCGCATGGCTCCCGCACTGCGCTCCAGATGGACCAGGGGCAGCCACAGTGCCTGGGTCAGGCCCAGCGGAGCCAGGACCTTGTCCAGCGTGCGCCGCCATTGCTTGTTGACCTGGGCCATGACGAAGATGAGCTGACGCTGGCGGCTGGACAGTGAGGCGGTGCTGGACATTGCGGATGTATTCAAATTGTTGGTATTCAAATTATTGCGCAAACAGTATTTATCCTGTGAACAGGGTTTTGTTACTTCACGCTGCCGCCTGTGGTCGGCAAAGAGGCTTGCTTGCCTGCTGTGCAGGGCATTGCCTTATAAGTTGCGGCATGGTCCGGCCTTGTCTGGCCAGGGAAGGGGGCGGCTCGCATGGGCCCGGCAGGCGCTGAAAGCCGGCGGTGGAGACTGGGCAGGCCTGGTCTTGTGGGCATTCGCTTGCAGCAAGTGGCCCTGGTGTGCCTATCGCGGCTTCGGTCGTACCGGCTTTGAGAGTGCGGGCGGAGCAGTAGGGGGCGGAGCAGTAGGGGGCGGAGCAGTAGGGGGCGGGCCCCGACGCTGACGCCAAGGCCGGCGAGGGCTGGTCTCGCCAGGCTGTGGTCAGGCGGCGACGGCCTGCGTGTTGGCCGATGCGAGGCGGCTGAAAGCAGATGGAAAGCCTAGGGGCGCAGCCCGATTCCGGGGCCCGAGCGGGCGGCGGCCGCTGCGGCGTCCATCCGCTCCAGGCGCTGCTGCATGCTTTCATACGTGCTGCCGCCGCGTGAAGGCCGCGCGAGCATATGGCGCCCTTCTTCGCCGGGGGGGCGGAATCGAGCTTGAGCTCATGGCGCTTGGGCTGCCGGCCTGAGTGCATGCTCTGACCATGCATGATGGCTTCATTGCCTTTGCAGGCCTAGCCTGCGCCGTTGGCATCGACGCAGCAGGGTGTTTGAGCGAGCGTTGCCTTCGCAGTCAGCAGCAGACTGCAGAGCATGAATGCAGAGGCGAGAGTGCGCATGGTGTTTCTTCTGACAGAGGCAGCATGCAGGGGTCATGGCGCCTCGCGCGCTACCAGGCTGTCTTAGAGGCCCAGGGACTTGAGCAGATCGTCGGTGTCGCTGGAGGCTGCAGCAGCCGGCGCCTGAACCGATTGGGCTTCACGGGTCTGAGCCATGACCAGATCGGGGTCTGGCTTCTCCTGGGCTTCGAAGTCCTTGATCTTGATGAACTCCATGTGATCTACCGCCATCTCCAGATAGAAGATGTTGTTGTTGCCCGTGTAGAAGGTCACGCGGCGTGCTTCGGGGGCATCGAGGTTGGCATCCACGCTGAGATTGACCTGCTTGTTCAGGCGGATCATCTTGGGCTGGCTTTGCGCGATATGGGTTTGCAGCTCGCGTTGCACCTTGCTGGTGAAGTCGCCCACGACCTGGTTCATCAGCTCGCCCATGACGTTGCTCACGTCATCCGAGGTGTAGGAATTGGCCAGATCACTCTCGGCCATGCCCATGGACAGCAGATAGCTGCGGTAGAGCTCCATGGCCGCGTCGGCCGAGAAATTGATGATGATGAGCGCCGAAAAGCCGCCATCGATCAGCACGAAGCAGCCGATATCGGGTTTGAGGCTGGTCTTGGTGATGCGTTGCACCATGCCCGAGTACTGGATCGGGCACTGGGTGGCCACCTGCAGCACGCGTGAGACGGAGTTGCACAGGGCAATCAGCACATCTTCGGTGCCGTGGACGATGGGGGCGTTGGGTTGGCTCATGGCTGCATTGGTTCAAGAGATGGCTGATTATGTATGCAACACTTTGTTGCATCGAGATATCTGCAGCAATTGCAGGCTGCCGCTGTCTGTTAACGTGCCTGCTTTTGCAAAATCAGAGGTATTCATGCAGAGCAAGCTGTGGCGCCTGGCGGCTAGTGTCATTGTGGTGACGGGTTTGACCGCCTGTTCGAGCTTGTCCGGCATGACGGACAAGGTTTCCCAGACCTGGGACAAGACCTGGACCGGTCTCACGGGCAAGAAGCAGGCCCAGACCCAGGCAGCGGTCAAGCAGGCCGGACCGGTATCCGAGGGCCTCAAGCCCAGTCAGGAAAGTGGGCGCTGGCAGGGACTGTACAGCCTGGATGGCGAGACGGCGCGCTTTCAGGAGTGTGAAACCGGCCAAGTCATCAGCGTGCTGCCCGAGGGTGACAGCGTGCTGCTGGAGCAGGCCTACCTAAACACGCGCAGCAGCGCCACCATCGCCATGCTGGCCGAGGTGCAGGGCCAGGTGGTGGAGCGAGCCGTGGCCGATCCGGTGCTGGCCAGGCAGGGGCGCAAGATGCTGGCGCTGCGGGTGGAGCGCTTTGTCGCGCTGTCCAGTCAGGCGGCCTGCCGCAATGCCAAGGCCAACTGGTAGGCAGTGGCCTGCTGTTCAAAGCACTTTTGATAGCTGCCAGCGGCTTCCCTTCAAGCGCTGGAGCCGTTTTTGATACTTATTTGGCAGCGGCACGCGCCTGCTCCAGCCAACCGTCAAAAGTCTGCTGATGGGCCTTGATCCAGGCGTCCACATGGCGGCTGACATCGGCCTCGCTGTTCTCGCCCTGGCGCATGCGCATGTTCTGGGCGTTGATGTCCTCTATGGGCAGCTGCATCACGGCAAACAGCTTGGCTGCCGCCGGGTTTTTCTCGGCCCAGGCCTTGTTGGCCAGGATGTATTGCTGATTGAGCTTGAAGCCGTAGTTCTTGCCATTGGGCAGCTGGGTCTGGTCTTCAGCCTGGGCACCGGGGATATTGGGTACCTCCAGCCAGCGGACCTCCTTGCCCGGGCGCAGCACGGTGTTCACCCAGAACGGGGTCCAGACGTAATACAGAATGGGCTTGCCGCTTTTGTAGCGGGTGATGGTGTCGGCAATCAAGGCCTGGTAGTTGCCTTGCCTGTGGGTAATGCTGGACTCCAGATCCAGTCCCTTGAGATGTTTGTTGATGGCCAGCTCGCAGCCCCAGCCAGGGTTGCAGCCTGTCAGATCGGCCTTGCCGTCGCCATCGGTGTCGAACAGCGCTGCCAGCTTGGGGTCCTTGAGTTGCGTGATGCTGGTGATGTGGTATTTCTCGGCCGTGGCCTTGTCGATCAGATAGCCTTGCACCGCATTGCGCGAATAGGTGCCTGCGCGATAGAAGGCCTTGTCTGCGCCATTGTTCTCATAGAAGGCACGGTGCAGCGGCATCCAGTGAGTGGCGGTAAAGGTGGCGTCGCCCTGGGCCACAGCCACATGCTGGGTGCCGTTTTCCAGACTCTTGACGGGCTGAACCCGGTAGCCCAGCTTCTCCAGAGCGCGCGAAACCAGTAGGGTCTGGAACATTTCCTCATCCACCGTGCCCTTGAGCGGCTGCACCGAGACGCCTTTGCCGGGCAGCTCGCCAGCGTTCGTCTGCGCTTGTGCGGTAGCGGCGCCAAAGCTCAGCAAGGCGATGGCAGCGAGACAGCGGTATTGGCGCTGCAGGGTTGGGAAAGGCGAATGTGCGGGCTTGTTGCTGTGCATGAATACTCCTTGGATGCTGGGTGCCTACCCCGAAATCGGCATGAAAAAAGCGAAAGGGTTGATGAAGGAAACGGCGCCCGGATCAGGTCCGGCGCGCCGTTGGCGAATCAGGATTTCAGGGCTGCGGCCTTGGCCTGGGCAATCCAGGCGTCAAAAGTCTTCTGATGGGCCTTGATCCACGCGTCCACATGGCGCTGGATATCGGCGGGCTTGCTTTCCCCTTCGCGCAGCAACTGGTTCTGGCGGCTGATGTCGTTGATGGGAATCTGCATGATCTCGAACAGCTTGCCGGCGGCCGGGTTCTGTTCGACCCAGAGCTTGTTGGCCACGATGTACTCGTCGTTGAGCGGAAAGCCGTAGTTGCGGCCATTGGGCAGCTTGGTGTCGGTGCCGGCCTGCACCCCGGGCATGGAAGAGCGCGACACCTGCAGCCACACCACTTCCTGGCCCGGGCGCAGTACATTGCTGAGCCAGTAGGGCGTCCACGCGTAATACAGCACAGGCTTGCCGGCCTTGAAGCGCGCAAGCGTGTCGGCAATCAGCGCCGGATAGTTGCCCTGGGTGTAGTTGACGGTGTTTTCCAGACCGAAAGCCTTGATCTGGTGGGCCACCACGGCCTCGCCACCCCAGCCAGCGTTGGGGCCGATCAGATTGGCCTTGCCGTCGCCGTCGATATCGAACAGGGCCGCCAGTGCGGGATCCTTGAGCTGGTCGAGATGGGTGATCTGGTGCTTGTCGGCCGTCTTCTTGTCGATCATGTAGCCCTGTGCGGCGCCGGCCGCATACACGCCCTTGCGCGAGAGCTTGGCGTCGCCGCCGGCCTGCTGATAGAACTCGGCATGGTGGGGGTTCCAGTGGTTGGCCATGAAGCTGGCGTCGCCATTGGCCACGGCCACATGGATCAGCGGGTAGTCCAGCTCTTCCCAGGGCTTGACTGTGTAGCCCAGTTGCTGCAGCGCCTTCATCACCAGCAGCGTCTGGAAGTTCTCCTCGGCCAGAGCGCTCTTGACGGGCAGCACTGTGATGCCTTTGCCCGGAAGCGCATCGCCAGGCATATTCTGGCCGGCCGCCCAGCTAGACGATTGACCCAGACCCAGCGCCGCAGCGCCGGCAGTACCCAGCAACAGCTGACGCCTGGTGTGTTGGCTTGGGGTTGGGGTCTGCACAGACTTGCTCATTGTTCTTGTCTCTCCTTGGTTGGAGTGGGCTTGCGGCCCGATTGAAAATGACACCCCAGGCTCCCCACTGCGTGTGGTTCGCTGCCCCTACAGCAGGGGCGTTTTTATCTTGGGGCGGCCCGATAAAAAAACGGCGGCCGCGCAAGCGGTCGCCGTGATTCGGGGATTGTGATCAGGACTTCTTGGCAGCAGCCAGTGCCTGGCTGATCCAGCCGTCGAAAGTTTTTTGATGGGCCTTGATCCAGCCGTCGGTGTGACGCTCGATGTCGGAGGCCTTGTTCTGGCCCTGGCTCATCATGTAGTTCTGGGCGTTGATGTCGCCCACGGGCAGCTTGATGATTTCAAACAGCTTGGCTGCCGCAGGGTTCTGCTCTGCCCAGGCCTTGTTGGCCACGATTTGCTGGTTGTTGGCAATGAAGCCGTAGTTCTTACCGTTGGCCAGCTTGGTGTCCGTGCCGGACTGCTCGCCGGGCAGGGCGGAGAACGGAACCTCCAGCCACACCACGTCCTTGCCGGGTTTGAGCACATTGCTCACCCAGTAGGGCGTCCAGGTGTAGTAGAGGATGGGCTTGCCGGCCTTGTAGCGCGTGATGGTGTCGGCCATCAGTGCCGAATAGGTGCCCTGCTTGTGAGTGACCGTGTCGCGCAGCTTGTAGGCGCCGAGCTGGTGCTCGATCATGGCTTCGCAGCCCCAGCCGGGCGTGCAGCCTGTCAGGTCGGCTTTGCCGTCACCGTCGGTGTCGAACAGCTTGGCAATTTCGGGGTCCTTGAGCTGGCCCAGATTCGTGATCTTGTGCGCATCGGCCGTCTTCTTGTCGATCAGATAGCCCTGAGCGGCATTGGCCGAGAACACACCCTTGCGGTAGAGCTTGGCGTCGCCGCCCGCATTCTTGTAGTAGTCGGCGTGCAGCGGGTTCCAGTGATTGGCCATGAAGGTGGCATCGCCGTTGGCCAGTGCAATATGGGCCGTGGGGTATTCCACTTCCTTCATGGGCTGGACCTCGTAGCCCAGCTTTTCCAGGGCCTTCATGACGAGCTGGGTCTGGAAGGTTTCTTCTGCAATCGAGCTCTTGAGCGGCTGGACCTTGATGCCTTTGCCTGGAAGCTCGTCGGCAGCGAAGGCGCCGGTGCTGACCATGGACAAGGCCATGGAGGCTGCGGCCGTGCTGGCAAGCAGCCAGTGGCCCAGGCCGTGGCGGATGCTGGCAGTGTGGTTGGCTGTATTCATGTGTTCTCCTTGTTCTTGATTCAGATCGTCGCGGGCTTGGCGGTCTCGCTGCCAGGCTTGGAGGCCGGCGCAGAGCGCTTGCTGCCGAGCAGGCGCATGACCAGACCGGCAGGGCCGGTGGCCCACCAGCGGGCACTGCCGCGCTTGGGCTCGCCCATTGCCTGGGTGATGCGGTCCAGCACGATGGCCAGCAGCACGATGCCCAGGCCGCCGACGGTGGCCAGACCCATGTCCAGACGGCCGATACCGCGCAGCACCATCTGGCCCAGACCGCCCACGGCAATCATGGAAGCGATCACCACCATGGACAGGGACAGCATCAGCGCCTGGTTGATACCGGCCATGATGGAGGGCATGGCCAGCGGCAGCTGCACCTTCCACAGCAGCTGGGCGGGCGATGCACCGTAGGCGCGGCTGGCCTCGATCAGGTCTGGGCGTACCTGGCGAATGCCCAGATTGGTCAGGCGGATCAGCGGTGGCAGCGCAAACACGATGGTCACGATCACGCCGGGCACATTGCCAATACCGAACAGCATGACCACCGGCACCAGATAGACGAAGGCCGGTGTGGTCTGCATGGCGTCCAGGAAGGGGCGCGTCCAGCGCTGAGCGAGGTCGCTGCTGGCCAGCAGGATGCCCACGGGCAGGCCGATGGCAATGCAGAAGAACAGCGAGGTCAGTACCAGGGCCAGGGTGACCATGGCTTCGGACCAGATGCCCAGCAGGGCCACGCCCAGCAGGGCCACGGCCGAGCCTATGGCCAGCTTGCGGCCCGCAAACTGCCAGGCCAGCAGGGCAATCAGCAGTACCAGCGCGGGCATGGGAATGGTCTGCAACACATCGGTCACGCCGTTGAGCGTGGCGTCGATAGGCGTGCGAACGGCCTGGAAGAAGGGGCGGAAATGATCGACGACCCAGGTGAGACCGTTGTTGATCGAGTCCTGCACGGGCAGGCCCTCGGTGGTGATCTGGTGCCAGAGTTGGCCGATACTGCCGTCATGTTCGGGCACATCGGTGGGCGAGGGGGCGCTGAGCCAGTCGGTGCTGCTGACCTGGCTGGCGGCATCGCCGCTGCTCCAGGCATCGCTGCCCGAGCCTGCATTCGCATCGGCGTAGGAGGCAGCCCAGGGATCGGCATCTGCGGCCGAGGCCGTGGCATCGGCGCTGGTGGGCTCGGTGGCGGGCGCAGAGGCTGCTGCCCACGGGTCTTCAAAAGCCGCGCTGTTGGTTTCTGTGTTGGGGGTATTCAGTGCGTTATCGTTCAAATCGGCTCCCTCCTTTTATTAGGCTGCGTGTCGGGCAGCTTGCGTGTTGGACATGGGCTGGAAGTGCTGGTCCAGCTTGATGGGTGGAATTTCCTTCTGGGGTGGCGGCACCGGCGGGGTAGCCCGATCCAGGAACTTGAGCATGGTGGTGCGGCTGATCACGCCCAGGTACTTGCCGTCTTCGTCAACCACGGGCAGCGGATAGGGCGGGGCAGCCACGGCGCCGAACAGCTCGGCCACCGGGGTGTTGCTGGCGATGGGCTGCACATCGGGGATGAAGGCGTGCTTGAGTCCCAGCATTCCGTCGTGGCCGTGCAGCGCATCGCGCAGCGACTGCGACGAGACCATGCCCAGAAAGCGCTTGCGGGCATTGAGCACATAGGCGTAGTCGCGATCGGAGTCCTCCAGCAGGCGCAGCGCGGCGCGGCAGCCACGGTCGCTGTGCTCGGAAATCACGGTCAGCGCCTGACGGGCGATGTCGGCGGCCTTGAACACGGCAGCCGCATCCACGCCCTGGATAAAGGTGCGCACATAGTCATTGGCCGGGTTGCGCAGAATCTCGTCGGGCGTGCCGACCTGCTGCACCATGCCGTCCTTCATGATGGCGATGCGGTCGCCAATGCGCATGGCTTCGTCCAGGTCGTGGGAAATGAAGACGATGGTGCGGCGCTTGATTTCCTGCAGGCGTAGCAGCTCGGACTGCATTTCGGTGCGGATGATGGGGTCCAGCGCCGAGAAGGCCTCGTCCATCAGCAGAATGGAGGGGTCGGAGGCCAGCGCACGGGCCAGACCCACGCGCTGCTGCATGCCGCCCGAGAGCTCGTCGGGGTAGCTGGCACCCCAGGCGCCCAGGCCCACCTGCTCCAGGGCGTCCTGCGCCTGCTGCTGGCGCGTGGCGCGGTCCACGCCGGCCAGCTCCAGGCCAAAGGCCGTGTTGTCCAGCACCGTGAGGTGGGGCATGAGCGCAAAGGACTGGAACACCATGGAGATGTCCTTGCGGCGCAGCGCGCGCAGTTCCTTGTCGTTCAGCGCATTGATGTCCTGGCCGTCGACCAGGATGCGACCGCTGGTGGGCTCGATCAGGCGGTTGAGCATGCGCACCAGGGTGGACTTGCCCGAGCCCGACAGGCCCATGACCACGAAGATTTCACCGGCTTCGATGGTGAAGTCGGCGTCGAACACGCCGATGGATTGCCCGGTCTGGGCGAGGATCTCCTGCTTGCTCAGGCCCTGCTTCACGAGGCTGAGAGCGGTTTTCGGATCGTTGCCGAAGACCTTGAAGACATGATCGATAGCGATTTGCTTGGCCACTGTGGCGTTCTCCTTTTTGATGGGATGGAACACAGTCCAGCGCCCACGACCGGTAATGCCGGTGGGCGCTGGCGCACAAGCCAAAATAAAAGCCCTGATGCCGCAGCCCAGCCCTGCCTTGTGGACAGGACTGCGCAATGCAGATGGCGCAGCGATGGCGCCAAGTTTTCAGCCCGGATGGCACAGCCAGGTGTGCGCAAGAGCTGGCAAATTGGAAGAAGCAGCTGGCTGGCAGAGCAGGTACCGACTGGCACGCATCTGCACGGCTTCTTGTCAGGCCAACCCCGGCACATCGGCCGGGGAGAGCCCCCTACATCAGGGCCGTGTTTCGGCCCGGTTGACGGGGCTGCGCCAAAGAGCGGCAAGCGCTCTTGAATTGACACAACGATCCGCCGGGAAGTTAGTCAATCGCATCTCAACGATGCGTTGACGACCTGCGCGGCAGGTTGTAAATGACTTTTTAATATATCGAATTGAGTTTTATGCGTCAAATAGAGCTGTAAGCTTTGCCGCCTGCATGTGCCGGAAATGGCGCTGCTGAAACATTCGCATACGTAAAAATACCTGATGCAAGTCATTGATAAATAAGGGTTTGTGCCGGATTGAAGAATTATTTTTGACGCTTGTCAGCTTTTGCCGAGCTTTGCGCTCGCCGCAGACATGAAAAAAGCCCCTTCATGGACAACCATGCGGGGCTTTTTGGGAGGAAGAGTGTGGCTTCAGTGGTGAGCGCTTTGGGTGAGCTTGTCCGTCAATGCAATGGCCAGGGCGCTGAGCAGGAAGACCACGTGGATGATGGTCTGCCACATCAGCACCTGGACTTCATAGCTGCCGGCATTGATGAAGCTCTTGAGCAGGTGGATGGAGCTGATGCCGATGATGGACAGCGCCAGCTTGACCTTGAGCACCGAGGCATTCACATGGCTCAGCCACTCGGGCTGGTCGGGATGGGACTCCAGGCCCATGCGGCTGACAAAGGTTTCGTAGCCGCCGACGATGACCATGATCAGCAGGTTGGAGATCATGACCACATCGATCAGGGCCAGTACCACCAGCATGATGATGGTCTCGTTCAGATGGGTGATCTGCACATCGCTTTTGTAGCCGATATTGGTGATCAGGGCATGCAGGGCTTCCTGGTTGCCGAAGACCGCCTCCACCAGATGCCAGAGTTCCACCAAAAAGTGCCAGACATAGACGCCCTGGGCGGCAATCAGACCTAGGTACAGCGGCAGTTGCAGCCAGCGGCTGGCAAAGATCAGCGAGGGCAGGGGACGCAATACGCCAGAAGGCTGATAGCCGCCATGTGGCGTTTGGTGGTTGGGGTTGCCTGCTTCGTCGGAAGGGGTGCGGCTCATGATGTGTATGCGGGGCGGGCGGGATGCGTTGGGTGGGCAACGGGATGCCGCCACCTTGTAAGACTGGTTTTGCTGGGGCCGCGTCCCGGACTGCCTGCGCCTTCGAGAGCTGGCCGCAATGTGGGCCCCGGCCTCTGGAGCAGCAGGTGCGCGATTCTAAGGGTTTGTTCCGGGGTGTTTTGAAAAAAGTGCAAGCAAATCAACACCAAGCAGTTGCTTTCTGCTGCAAAAATGGGAGCGAATGACGGGCTTGACGGCGCGCAAAAGTCGCTTCTCAATTTCAGTCAGTGGGGTGTAAGACCGAGCCTTGACAGTACACCCACAATTATTTCATTGCTTATGCATCAGGAGACAAAACGATGAGCGCTGCGACATCAACCATCGAATCCGTACTGGTGGAAAACCGTGTGTTCCCGCCCCCTGCGGATTTCGCCGCCAAGGCCCGCATCTCGGGCATGGCGCAGTACCAGGCCTTGTGCGACGAAGCCGAACGCGACTATGAAGGCTATTGGGCACGGCTGGCCCGCGAGAACGTGCAGTGGACCAAGCCCTTCACCCAGGTGCTGGACCAGAGCAACCCGCCGTTCTACAAATGGTTTGCCGACGGCGAGCTCAACGCCAGCGCCAACTGTCTGGACAAGCACATGGGCACGCCCGTGGAGAACAAGACGGCCATCATCTTTGAAGCCGACGGTGGTGAAGTCACCAAGGTCACTTACAAAGAGTTGCTCGCCCGCGTGAGCCAGTTCGCCAATGCGCTGAAGGCACGCGGCGTGCAAAAGGGCGATCGTGTGCTGATCTACATGCCTATGACCATCGAGGGCGTGGTGGCCATGCAGGCCTGCGCACGTATCGGCGCCACGCATTCCGTGGTGTTCGGCGGTTTCTCGGCCAAGGCCGTGCAGGAGCGCATTGTAGATGTGGGTGCAAGCCTGGTCGTCACTTCCAACTACCAGATGCGTGGCGGCAAGGAACTTCCGCTCAAGGCCATCGTCGACGATGCGCTTGCGCTGGGTGGCTGCGAAGCCGTCAAGAGCGTGCTGGTCTATGAGCGCACGGCCAGCGCCTGCAATATGGTCGCGGGCCGCGACATCAGCTTCACCGATGCGCTGGCCGGTCAGTCCACCGAGTGCGAAGCCGTGCCCGTCAATGCCGAGCATCCGCTCTTCATCCTCTACACCAGCGGCTCCACCGGCAAGCCCAAGGGCGTGCAGCACGCCACCGGCGGCTATGTGCTGTGGGCCAAGCAGACCTTTGAGTGGACTTTCGATGTCAGGGACAGCGATGTCTTCTGGTGCACGGCCGACATCGGCTGGATCACCGGCCACAGCTATGTGGCCTATGGCCCGCTGGCGGCCGGTGCCACGCAGATCGTCTTCGAAGGCGTGCCGACCTTCCCCAATGCGGGCCGCTTCTGGCAGATGATCGAACGTCACCAGTGCAGCATCTTCTACACGGCACCCACAGCCATCCGCTCGCTGATCAAGGCGGCGGACTCCGATCCCAGCGTCCACCCGAAGAACTGGAATCTGTCCAGCCTGCGTCTGCTGGGCTCGGTGGGCGAGCCCATCAACCCCGAAGCCTGGATGTGGTATCACAAGCATGTGGGCGGCGAGCGCTGCCCCATCGTGGACACTTTCTGGCAGACCGAGAACGGCGGCCACATGATCACGCCGCTGCCTGGTGCCACGCCTCTGGTGCCCGGCTCCTGCACCCTGCCTCTGCCTGGCATCACGGCGGCCATCGTCGACGAGGCAGGCAACGAGATCCCCAACGGAGCAGGCGGCATCCTGGTGGTGAAGAAGCCCTGGCCTTCGATGATTCGCACCATCTGGGGTGACCCAGAGCGCTTCAAGAAGAGCTACTTCCCCGACGAGCTCAAGGGCTACTACCTGGCTGGTGATGGCGCCGTGCGCAGCGAAGACCGCGGCTACTTCCGTATCACGGGCCGTATCGACGATGTGCTCAATGTCTCGGGCCACCGTATGGGCACCATGGAAATCGAGTCGGCCCTGGTAGCCAAGACCGACCTGGTGGCCGAGGCAGCCGTGGTCGGCCGTCCCGACGACCTGACAGGGGAAGCCATCTGCGCCTTTGTGGTGCTCAAGCGCGGCAAGCCCACGGGCGAAGAGGCCAGGCAGATCGCGGCCGAGTTGCGCAACTGGGTGGCCAAGGAGATCGGCCCCATTGCCAAGCCCAAGGACATCCGCTTCGGCGACAACCTGCCCAAGACCCGCAGCGGCAAGATCATGCGCCGTCTGCTGCGTTCGCTGGCCAAGGGCGAGGCGATCACCCAGGACACCAGTACCTTGGAGAATCCAGCGATCCTCGAGCAATTGTCGGAGACCAATTGAGCTGGCGAATGCCGCTGATCTGAACGCATGAAGACGACAAGGCCGCTGGCAACAGCGGCTTTGTCATTTCTGGCGCTTGCTGATGCAAGCCGATGCGATCTTGGGTTAAAACAAGGCATCTCGGAGTACAAGGAGAAGAGCATGAACTTTCGCACTATCTGCATTGCCATCATCGTGGCCCTGATTGCCGTGTTGGCCGCCTTCAACTGGACGGCGCTGTCCACGCCTGCAACGGTTTCGCTGGGCCTGACCGAAATCCAGGCGCCGCTGGGCGTGCTCATGCTGGCGCTGACGATTTTGCTGAGCGTGTTCTTCATCGCCTATGTGCTGTGGATGCAGGGCTCGGTGTTGCTGGAGGCGCGTCGCCATGCCAAGGAGATGCAGGCCCAGCGCGATCTGGCCGACAAGGCCGAGGCCTCGCGTTTCACCGAGCTGCGCAGCGTGCTCGAAGCCTTGCATGCCAGGGACAAGGAAGAGGTGATGGCCCGGCTTGATGTGCTGGAGGCGCATCTGGTGCAGCGTGCCCAGGAGTCGGACAACAGCACGGCAGCCTATGTGGGGCAGCTGGAGCAGCAGGTGCACCAGATCAATCGCTGACATTGCAGTATTGATAGCTTCAATCGCTTTATCTGCAAGCGATTGAGGCGTATTTGGCATGAAAAAAGCCGCTGCATTGCAGCGGCTTTTTCGTGGACGCGGACCGAATTACTTCTTGTCGTTGCCCAGTTGTGGCAGAGCGTTGGCGCTGCTCACGCTCAGCAGGCCGGCTTGCGAGTAGATGGCCAGCTTGGCGCGGGTGTCGATCAGGTCCAGGTTGCGCATGGTCAGTTGGCCGATGCGGTCGATGGGGCTGAAAGGTGCGTCTTCGACCTTTTCCATGGACAGGCGCTCGGGAGCGTAGGTCAGGTTGGGCGACTCGGTGTTCAGGATGGAGTAATCGTTGCCGCGGCGCAGTTCCAGCGTCACGGTGCCGGTCACGGCGCGGGCCACCCAGCGCTGCGAAGATTCGCGCAGCATGATGGCCTGGGGGTCGAACCAGCGGCCCTGGTACAGCAGACGGCCCAGGCGCAGGCCGTTGATGCGGTACTGCTCGATGGTGTCTTCGTTGTGGATGCCGGTCACCAGGCGCTCATAGGCAATGTGCAGCAGGGCCATGCCGGGGGCTTCGTAGATGCCGCGGCTCTTGGCTTCGATGATGCGGTTCTCGATCTGGTCGCTCATGCCCAGACCGTGGCGGCCGCCGATGCGGTTCAGCTCCAGGAAGACTTCCACGGCATCGGTGTATTCCTTGCCGTTGATGGCCACGGGGCGGCCTTCTTCGAAGGTGATCGAGACTTCTTCGGCCTTGACTTCGACCTCGGGCTTCCAGAAAGCCACGCCCATGATGGGGTTCACGATGCGGATACCGGAGTTCAGGAACTCCAGATCCTTGGCTTCGTGGGTGGCGCCCAGCATGTTGGAGTCGGTGGAGTAGGCCTTTTCGGCCGACATCTTGTAGCCGAAACCTTCCTTGGTCATGAAGGCCGACATTTCGGCACGGCCGCCCAGCTCGTCGATGAAGTTGCTGTCCAGCCAGGGCTTGTAAATCTTCAGTGCGGGGTTGGTGAGCAGACCGTAGCGGTAGAAGCGCTCGATGTCGTTGCCCTTGAAGGTCGAACCGTCGCCCCAGATGTTGACGTCGTCTTCCTTCATGGCAGCCACCAGCATGGTGCCGGTTACGGCACGGCCCAGGGGCGTGGTGTTGAAGTAGGTGATACCGCCGGTGGAAATGTGGAAGGCGCCGGACTGGATGGCGGCAATGCCTTCATTGGCCAGCTGGGGGCGGCAGTCGATCAGACGGGCCTTTTCTGCGCCATATTCCATCGCCTTGCGGGGAATTTCGTCGTAATCGGCTTCGTCGGGCTGGCCCAGGTTGGCCGTGTAGGCGTAGGGCAGGGCACCCTTGTTCTTCATCCAGCGCAGGGCGGCAGAGGTATCCAGGCCGCCGGAGAAGGCGATGCCGACCTTCTGGCCGACGGGAACATGTTGCAGAATGGTTTCCATGAGATTTCTCTTCAAAGTGATAGCTGCAAGCGCTTGATGGGTAAGCGATTGGGGCTGAAAAGGCTTGAAATTCTCGGGTCTGGCCCGGAGCGGGGCCAGGCGCGGATCAGGCGTAGTGGCAGATGTAGTGGTAAGCCTCGGTCACGCGGATGTCGAACTTGGAGTTCGCGGGAATCTGGAAGCTTTCGCCGGCCGAGGACTTCTTCCACTCGTCGCTGCCGTCGAGCTTGTATTCGCAGGAGCCGCCCACGCATTCCATGATTTCTGCAGCTGCGGTGCCAAAGGTCAGCGTTGCAGGCAGCACCACGCCCACCGACTTCTTGGTGCCGTCGGCCAGCGTGAAGCTGTGGCTGACGCACTTGCCGTCAAAGTAAACATTGGCCTTGGTGGTGAGGCTGACGCCTGCGATGGTTTCGGTGGTCATGGAAGAAGTACGCTGTGCGTGGTCGAAGATCAAAAGCATCGATTTTAGGCCACGGGATTTGCACCTGCGCGAATGCTTGGCAAAGGCAGGAAAAACAAGAGCCCCTTGAAGGGGCTCCTGGGCGGCCTGTAAGGCCGGATCGACTCGGGTCAGCGGCGCCAGCCGTGGCCGCCATGCCAGCCCGGGCGGTAGCCGGGTCGGTAGTAGTGGCCGGGGCGGGTGGCGTAGTAGGCACCCGCACCGATGGCTGCGCCGATCAGCAGCGGCGCCACATAGTCAGAGGCCGAATAGGTCGAGCCTACCGAATAGGTGGGCGCCACGGGTTGAGGGGCGTAGTAGCCGCTGTCGTAATTCTGCGGATAGCTGGTGCTGTAGGCGCCCTGGGGAGGCGTCTGGGTGCTGTAGTAGCCGTCGTTGCTGTAGACCGGGTCGTTGGCCACGGGCTGCACATTCAGCGCAATCCATTGGCCGGGCGGGTTGGCGGTCTGCGTGGTGTAGCTGCGACCGTTGTACTCGTAGGTCACGTTGTATCCCACGGTGCGGTTCTGGTAGAAGGTCTGCGTGCTGCACTGGCGCATGTTCTGGTACTGCACCGGGCCGGAGGCTTCGGCCTGATTGCCCAGCATGGCACCGCCGACCACACCGGCGGCGGTGGCTGCTGCACGGCCGCCACCGCCGCCGATGGCATTGCCGATCAGTCCGCCAGCAATGGCTCCAACCACGGCGCCTGCACCGGTGGGGCGAGGAGCGACCGCCACCGGCTGGTCACTGCAGACTTGCTGCGGCACGGCGACTTGCTGGGTGATGGGGGTCGAGGACAGCACGCGGCCGCGCTCCTGGGCATAGGCCCCGGTGGCGGCCACGGCGGCCAAAGTCAAAACTGCCAGAGTTTTCATCAACATCTCTCCTGTCTCTGAAGCTTTAACGCATCAGATCACCAAAAAGTTTAGGGGATCTGCGTAAATCCCAGCACTCGACTCCGTAAAACTAGGTAAAGCAATGTGTGAATGTGAGCGGTTGCTCAGGCGCTTCGCGTCGCATTCCAGTCATCGGCCTTGAAGCCGACGGTGATTGTCCCGTCAGCCCACTCCACCACGGGGCGCTTGATGGTGCTGGCGTGTTCCTGCATCACGGCGGCGGCACTGGCCGCGTCCACGGCACTGTTCCTGGTCGTGTCATCGAGCTTGCGCCAAGTCGTGCCCTGGCGGTTGAGCAACTTTTCCCAGCCCACGGCCTGCATCCACTGGGGCAGGCGCTCGGCGGGAACGCCTTGCTTCTTGAAGTCGTGGAACTGGTAAGTAATACCTTGCTCACTGAGCCAGCTGCGTGCTTTCTTGACGGTGTCGCAGTTGGGGATGCCGTAGACGGTGGTGATCTTGCTCATGGTGTTCGGTATCGGTGAAACGGTTGGAGTCAGATGTAACGCATTTGCCAAGTGCCGGCAGCCATAGGGCCTCTGACAGTGGGCGACAATAGCGCCCAGTATGCACACCATATTTCCCACCTTGGATGCTTGGCTGGCTTATTGCGAGCGCCTGCATCCCCAGAACATCGCCCTGGGTCTGGATCGCGTGCGTGAAGTCGCACAGCGCATGGGCCTGCAATTCGACTGCCCCGTCATCACGGTGGCCGGCACCAATGGCAAGGGTTCGACCTGCGCCATGCTGGAGGCCGTGGCACTGCAGTCCGGCTTTCGTCCCGGTGTCTATACCTCACCGCATCTGGTTCACTTTGAAGAGCGCTGCCGTGTGGGCGGCGAGATCGTCAAGGCCGAGGAACTGATTCCGCATTTCGAGGCGGTGGAGCAGGCCAGGGTCAAGGACGGTAAAGAGGTTGCACTCACTTACTTCGAGTTCACCACGCTGGCGATATTGCGCCTCATGAGTCTGTCCAGGCTGGATGTGGCGATTCTAGAAGTGGGCCTGGGTGGTCGTCTCGATGCCACCAACATCATCGATGCCGACTGCGCCATCATCACCAGCATTGATCTCGATCACATGGAGCTGCTGGGTCCGGACCGCGAAAGCATTGGCCGCGAAAAAGCCGGCATCATGCGCGCCGGTCGTCCCGTCATCGTCAGCGACCCCGTGCCGCCGCAAAGCGTGATCGATCACGCCGCCGAAATCGGTGCAGACCTCTGGCGCTTCGGCAAGGATTTCAATTACGACGGAGACAAGCAGCAATGGGGCTGGGCCGGTCGTGGTCGCCGTTATGCGGGGCTGGCCTATCCGGCGCTGCGTGGTGCCAATCAGCTGATGAATGCCTCCGGTGTCCTGGCCGCCTATGAGGCCATCCGCGGCAAGCTGCCGGTGACGGCACAGGCCGTGCGCACGGGCTTGTCCATGGTGGAGCTGCCCGGTCGCTTCCAGATCGTTCCTGGTCAACCCACGCTGGTGCTGGATGTGGCGCACAACCCTCATTCGGTGGCGGCGCTCACGGCAAATCTCGATGCCATGGGCTACTTTCCGACCACGCATGCCGTATTCGGCGCCATGGCCGACAAGGACTGGGAGCCCATGCTCACCAAGGTGGGGCCTCTGGTCGACCGCTGGTATTTCACCGACCTGCCCACGCCGCGTGCCGACTCCGCGGAAAACCTCAAGGCCAAGCTGCAGCAGTTGCAAGCCCAGGGCGTGATCCGCAAAGATGTGAGCATGCAGACCTTTGCCAATCCCCAGCAGGCCCTGGATGCCGCAGTCGCGGCCACGGAGGCGGCTGATAGAATCGTGGTCTTTGGATCGTTCTTCACCGTGGGCGGAGTGTTGCAAAACGGCACGCCTCGTCTGAACGCCAAACACCTGACTCACTGAGTCAGCGGCCTACCGCCCCGGCTTTTGCCGGGTGGCAGGCCTCAACAAGTCCTCACTCATGGCATTTTTCAATTTCCGTTGGCCTGGCAAAAAAGACGAAGCGGAGTCCGTGGCCGGAGCCAAGCGCCCCAGTCGCCTGGCCCAGGGCGAAAGCGTGGAAGCCATGCGCCGCCGCGCACGTCATCGTCTCATCGGGGCGGCCGTGCTGGTGCTGATTGGTGTGGTGGGCTTCCCGCTGTTGTTCGACACGCAGCCACGTCCCATCCCGGTCAATATCCCGATTGAAATTCCCGATCAGGCCAATTCGGCCCCCGAGGTCGTGCCTGGCACCCAGGTGGCGAGCCAGATGGCCTCACCGTCAGGGCGTGTTGCTGCCAATGCTTCCCTGGATGACGGTGAAGAAGTGCTTGCGCCCTCGGCTAGGCCTGCCACCCCTGCGGCTGCCGCCATTGCGCCGGCTGCTCCTGTAGTCGGGGCTGCGGTGACAGCGGCAGCCGTCGGCTCCGCCGCTGTGGTGGCATCTCAGGTCAAGCCAGAGCCCAAACCAGAAGTCAAGCCTCAGCCTAAGCCCGAGGTAAAGCCTGAGCGCAAGCCGGAGCCCAAGCCCGAAAAGCCCAAGCCAGAGGTCAAACCTGAGGTCAAACCTGAGGTCAAGAAGCCGGAAGCCAAACCCGAGCCCAAGCACAAGCCTGAAGCACCCAAGGTGGACGAGGCAGCCCGTGCCCGTGCACTGCTGGAGGGGCGCAGTACCTCGGAAGCTGCTCCGGCCAAGGAGGCTGCAGCGACCAACGAGCGCTTTATCGTTCAGATCGGTGCCTTCGCTGAAGTCGGCAAGGCCAACGAAATCAAGGGCAAGCTGGGGGCAGGAGCCTTTACTCAGACCGTAGATACCAAGGACGGCAAGCGCACACGAGTTCGCATGGGGCCTTTCAAGAGCCGCGAGGAGGCCGAGAAGGCTGCGGCCAGGGCCAAGTCCCTGGGCTTGCCCGCATCGGTGTTCAAGGCTTGAGCCCGGTTTTTCGGCAACGGTTTGATTGATGAGCACGCTGGACTGGATGTTTGTGGCCGTTGTGCTGGCCTCCTTGTTGCTGGGAGCCTGGCGCGGTCTGGTCTACGAAGTCCTGTCTCTGCTGGGCTGGCTGGTGGGCTTTGTGGTCGCACGCAGCTGGGCGCAAGAGGTGGCGGTATGGCTGCCGCTGGACGGCTGGGACATGCAGCTGCGTTATGCGGCTGGCTTTGTGCTGCTGCTGGTGGGATCCATGTTCGCCTGGGGAGTGATCTCCTGGTTGTCCAAGCAGTTGATTGAGGCCGTGGGGCTGAGGCCTGTGGATCGCACCTTGGGCGCCTTGTTCGGCGTCTTGCGCGGCGGTCTGCTGCTGCTGGTGCTGGCACTGGTGATCCAGTACACGCCGCTGCACAAGGCCTTGTGGTGGCAGGACTCGACTCTGGCGCCCTGGCTGAGCGAGGTGCTGGGCTGGGCGCTGCCGGCACTGCCGCAGGAGTGGGGGCAGTATCTGCCCAGGGCTTCCTCTTGAAGCGAAGTTTTTTGCCGCAATTTACCTCAGGGTGGAAAGTGGCTAAGGCGCTTGCTGTAAAACGCAGTGGGTGCCGACGAGAGTTTGGTGTTGGCGTGATCCGCCATGCCGGATATCAAAGCGCAGGCTAGCCAATGGGTGGCGAAGCAGGCGAGTGTGGCGAAGGGCGACTTTCGCGAACAGATGGAACGCAACTATGTGTGGAATCGTTGGTGTGGTGAGCACCACACCCGTGAATCAGCTGATTTATGACGCTTTGCTGCTGCTGCAGCACCGTGGGCAGGATGCAGCCGGCATCGTGACCCAGCAGGAACGCAAGTTCTTCATGCACAAGGCCAAGGGCATGGTGAAGGATGTGTTCCGCACCCGCAATATGCGTGCTCTGCCTGGTGATGTAGGTCTGGGTCAGGTGCGTTATCCCACGGCGGGCAATGCCTCCAGCGAAGAAGAGGCTCAGCCCTTCTACGTGAATGCGCCCTTCGGTATCGTCATGGTGCACAACGGCAATCTCACCAATGCCAAGCAGCTGCGCCGCGAACTGGCGGATACCGATCACCGCCACACCAACACCGAAAGCGACTCCGAAGTCCTGCTCAACGTGCTGGCGCACGAGATCGGTCGCGCCTCCAGCGGCGCTCCGCTGCAAAGCGAGGAAATCTTCAAGGCCGTGCGTGCGGTGCACAAGCGCATCAAGGGCTCCTACGCCGTGATCGCGTTGATCGCCGGCTACGGCCTGCTGGCTTTCCGCGATCCCTTCGGCATCCGTCCGCTGTGCATGGGTCGCGGCAATGACGGCACCATCATGCTGGCCAGCGAGTCTGTGGCACTGGAAGGTACAACCCATCAGTTCGAGCGCGACATCGCTCCCGGCGAAGCGATCTTTGTGCACAACGACGGCCGTATCGAAAGCCAGCAATGCGCTGAAAAGACCCAGCTCAATCCCTGCGTGTTCGAGTATGTGTATCTGGCACGTCCCGACTCCACCATGGACGGCATCTCGGTCTATCAGGCTCGTCTGAACATGGGTGAGACGCTGGCCAAGCGCGTGATCTCCATGGTGCCTCCCAATGAAATCGATGCGGTGATCCCCATCCCCGAGTCGAGCCGCCCCAGCGCCATGCAACTGGCCCAGTTGCTGGGCAAGCCCTATCGCGAAGGTTTTGTGAAGAACCGCTATGTGGGTCGCACCTTCATCATGCCCGGCCAGGGAGCACGCAAGAAGTCGGTGCGCCAGAAGCTCAACGCCATCAGCAGCGAGTTCAAGGGCCGCAATGTGCTGCTGGTCGATGACTCCATCGTGCGCGGCACCACCTCCAAGGAAATCGTGCAGATGGCGCGCGATGCAGGTGCCAACAAGGTGTATCTGGCGTCCGCTGCGCCTCCCGTGCGTCACCCCAACGTGTATGGCATCGACATGCCCACTCGCTCCGAGTTGGTCGCTCACGGCCGTACGGTCGAGGAAATTCGCCAGGTCATCGGCTGCGACGCGCTGATCTATCAGGACGTGGAAGCCATGAAGCAGGCCGTGGGCAAGATCAATGCCCAGGTGAGCGGCTTCGAGGCCTCCTGCTTCGACGGCATCTACATCACCGGCGATATTTCCGATGAAGAGGTGACGGCGCTCAACGAGGGCCGCAATCGCGGCAGCGAAGAGGAGAGCGAAGACACTTCGCGCCTGTCCCTGCCCAATGCTCAGGAAAGCTGAGCGCTGGCGTTTGATCGCAGCGAATGACTGAGTGTGAAAGGGTTGCTGAGGCAACCCTTTTCATTCGGGAGGACAATGGCAGAGCTGCGCGGTCGGTGTGCTCTTTAATAGTGAGCGCATGACGTATGTCCATAAAGTGTTTGAGCCCGATTTGACTCAAGTTTTGTGGCATGTGAGCAAGGCATATTCAAGGACCGGCACGGCGAGTGCCGCCGGTCAAGCTGGTAGAGCAGCATGCGTGCGGGCCTGATTGGCGGTCTGCAGCGGACTCATGACCGGTACCAACCATCTGGATTTGACGATTGTGACCAACAAGACATTACCCGAAGGTTTGCATCCTGAAACTCTGGCCGTGCGCGAAGCGGTCGAGCGCAGCCAGTGGGGCGAGCATTGCGAAGCCCTGTACATGACCAGCAGCTTTGTGCAGCCCGATGCGGCGACCGCAGCGCGCCGCTTTGCCAACGAAGAGCCGGGTTTCACCTATAGCCGCACCGGCAACCCCACGGTCACCAGCTTTGAAAAGCGTCTGGCGGCCATGGAGGGTACGGAATGTGCGGTCGCGACTTCCACCGGCATGTCGGCCATTCTGCTGGTGGCGTTGACGGCGCTCAAGACAGGCGATCACGTGATCTGCTCGCAGTCCATGTTCGGCTCCACCATTAAGCTGCTGGGAACCGAGATGGCGCGCTTCGGCGTGGAAACCACGTTTGTCTCGCAGACCGATATCGAAGCCTGGAAGGCGGCCATCAAGCCCAACACGCGCATGCTGTTTGCCGAGACGCCCACCAACCCGCTGACCGATCTCTGCGACATCGCCGCACTGGCCGAGCTGGCACACGCCAACAACGCGCTGCTGGCCGTGGACAACAGCTTCGCGACTCCCGTGCTGCAGCAGCCCGTGAAGTTCGGTGCCGACCTCGTCGTGCACTCGGGCACCAAGTTCCTCGACGGCCAGGGCCGCGTCATGGCCGGTGCGGTCTGCGGCACCATTGCCCTCGTGGACAAGGTCATGGGCACCTTCTTGCGCAGCGGCGGTCTGAACATCGCTCCCTACAACGCCTGGACGGTGATGAAGGGCCTGGAAACCCTGGCTTTGCGCGTCAAGGCGCAAAGCGCTGCGGCGCTGGAGTTCGCCGCCTGGCTGGAAGCCCATCCCAAGGTGGCGCGTGTGTACTACCCGGGCCTCAAGAGCCATCCCCAGCACGAGCTGGCCATGCGCCAGCAAAATGGCATGGGCGGTGCCGTGCTGGCGTTCGACGTGGTGGGCGAGGGTGCCGAGCAACTGCGTGCCAATGCCTTCCATGTGGTGGACAGCACGCGTCTGTGCTCGATCACTGCCAACCTCGGTGATGTGAAGACCACCATCACCCATCCGGCCAGCACCTCGCATGGTCGTCTGACCGAGGAGCAGCGTCAGGCTGCTGGCGTGGGTCAGGGTCTGATTCGTATTTCCGTGGGCCTTGAGCATCTGGAAGACCTCAAGGTCGACCTGGCTCGCGGACTGGATACGCTGTGAAACACCCCCTGAGTCGCTTCGCGCATTTCCCTTCAAGGGGGACTATGCCTGCGCTGCGAGGCGACTCTTGCTCGGCATCTCTGACCGAGATTGCGTGCGTATCAAGCGCCGCAGCCTTGGCACAGGGAATGCCGTACAAGGATTTCTGATATGACAAACAAAATTCGCACCCGCTTTGCCCCTTCGCCCACGGGCTTCATCCATCTGGGCAATATTCGCTCGGCTCTCTACCCCTGGGCTTTTGCGCGCGCCAATGGCGGCGACTTCGTGCTACGCATTGAGGACACCGATCTGGAGCGTTCCACCCAGGCTTCCGTGGACGTGATCCTGGAAGGCATGGAATGGCTGCAACTGGACCACGATGAAGGTCCGTTCTACCAGATGCAGCGCATGGATCGCTACAAGCAAGTGCTGGCCACGCTGCAGGAAAAGGGTTATGTCTACCCCTGCTATATGAGCATGGAGGAGCTGGACGCGCTGCGTGAAAAGCAGATGGCCGCCAAGGAAAAGCCCCGCTACGACGGCACATGGCGCCCCGAAGAAGGCAAGGTGTTGCCAGCGATTCCTGAGGGCGTGAAGCCCGTGCTGCGCTTCAAGACTCCTCAGTCCGGCGTGGTGGCCTGGGAAGACAAGTGCAAGGGCCGTATCGAGTTCCAGAACTCCGAGCTGGACGATCTGGTGATTGCACGCCCCGACGGCACGCCCACGTACAACTTCTGCGTCTGCGTGGACGATATGGACATGAACATCACCCATGTCATCCGTGGCGACGACCATGTGAACAACACGCCGCGCCAGATCCACATCTTTGAGGCGCTGGGTGCCACCGTGCCGACCTTTGCCCATCTGCCCACCGTGCTCAATGAGCAAGGCGAGAAGATGAGCAAGCGCAACGGTGCCAAGGCCGTGACCCAGTACCGTGATGAAGGCTATCTGCCCGATGCCATGGTGAACTATCTGGCCCGCCTGGGCTGGAGCCACGGCGACGACGAAATCTTCAGTCGCGCCCAGTTCCTGGAGTGGTTCAACCTGGATCACCTGGGTCGCAGCGCCGGTCAGTTTGACGAAGCCAAGCTGCGCTGGGTCAATGCCCAGCACCTGAAGGCCATGGACGACGCCGAGCTGGCCCAACTGGTCAAGCCCTTTGTCGTCAAGGCGGGTGTGGCCGAGAGCCTGATCGGTGCCGATGACCGTCTGGTGCGCATTGCTGCCTTGTTCAAGGATCGTTGCGAGACCCTGGTGGATCTGGCCAACTGGGCCAAGGTCTTCTATGTAGACAGCGTGGAGCGCAATGCTGAAGACTATGCCAAGCATGTGACCGAAGCGGCCAGCCCCGTGCTCGATGCATTTGCTGCCGTGGTGGAAAACGTGGAATGGACCAAGGAAGCCATTGCGGCTGCGATCAAGGAGTTGCTCAAGGCGCAGGGTGTGAAGATGCCCGTGCTGGCCATGCCTGTGCGTGTTCTGACGGTGGGCACAGCCCATACGCCGTCGGTCGATGCGGTGCTGGAATTGCTTGGACGTGAAAAAGTTATCGCGCGTTTGAAAAATCGCTAAAAACCTGTCTATAATTCGAGTCTCTGCAAAACGCGACTGATTAAAAGGTTGTCTTGCAGAGAGTTTTGGGGGTATAGCTCAGCTGGGAGAGCGCTTGCATGGCATGCAAGAGGTCATCGGTTCGATCCCGTTTACCTCCACCAAAATTTAATGACGGCGAGTCGCAAGACTCGAATCGTTCTAGGAATTGACCCTATCGTCTAGAGGCCTAGGACATCACCCTTTCACGGTGAGTACCGGGGTTCGAATCCCCGTAGGGTCGCCAAGTTTGAAGCGCTTGTAGCTATATAATGTGTAGCAAAGCTTCCTGCCAGGAGTGGTAGTTCAGTTGGTTAGAATACCGGCCTGTCACGCCGGGGGTCGCGGGTTCGAGTCCCGTCCACTCCGCCACTTTGGCTAGTCGCTTGATTAAAAAAGCGCCTTTATTTTCAGAAGGCGCTTTTTTAATCGGTGCGAAAGCAAAGATTCTAGGTTATGACCCTATCGTCTAGAGGCCTAGGACATCACCCTTTCACGGTGAGTACCGGGGTTCGAATCCCCGTAGGGTCGCCAAGTTTGAAGCGCTTGCAGCTATATAATATGTAGCAAAGCTTCCTGCCAGGAGTGGTAGTTCAGTTGGTTAGAATACCGGCCTGTCACGCCGGGGGTCGCGGGTTCGAGTCCCGTCCACTCCGCCACAGTTTTTGGGGGTATAGCTCAGCTGGGAGAGCGCTTGCATGGCATGCAAGAGGTCATCGGTTCGATCCCGTTTACCTCCACCAAAATTTAATGACGGCGAGTCGCAAGACTCGAATCGTTCTAGGAATTGACCCTATCGTCTAGAGGCCTAGGACATCACCCTTTCACGGTGAGTACCGGGGTTCGAATCCCCGTAGGGTCGCCAAGTTTGAAGCGCTTGCGGCTACATAATATGTAGCAAAGCTTCCTGCCAGGAGTGGTAGTTCAGTTGGTTAGAATACCGGCCTGTCACGCCGGGGGTCGCGGGTTCGAGTCCCGTCCACTCCGCCACAGTTTTTGGGGGTATAGCTCAGCTGGGAGAGCGCTTGCATGGCATGCAAGAGGTCATCGGTTCGATCCCGTTTACCTCCACCAAAATTTAATGACGGCGAGTCGCAAGACTCGAATCGTTCTAGGAATTGACCCTATCGTCTAGAGGCCTAGGACATCACCCTTTCACGGTGAGTACCGGGGTTCGAATCCCCGTAGGGTCGCCAAGTTTGAAGCGCTTGCAGCTACATAATATGTAGCAAAGCTTCCTGCCAGGAGTGGTAGTTCAGTTGGTTAGAATACCGGCCTGTCACGCCGGGGGTCGCGGGTTCGAGTCCCGTCCACTCCGCCAGATTCAAAAAGCCGCAATCAAGCAATTGATTGCGGCTTTTTTCTTGCCGGTCATCCTCTGGCAAATCTGATGTGCTCCTGACTTTCTAGCAAGATACCCTTGCCATGCAAGTGCTATGGCGATACGCTATCGTTCACCCTTACAGATGTTGACAAAAGTTATTCATGTGGGAACTTTTGTTGCTAATCAGTACACCATCTTGTCACCATCGGGCCTGTTTCCCGGTGACTGTCCCTTCCCTTCATCGTTGTCCGTTTAACCACCGTTTTTTCTATCCATGCGCCCGGCGTCTTCCTTTCTGCTGTCGCTGCTGATGTTTGCCTCCATCATCGGAGTGCAACTCATCGCCATGTGGCCCGCAGGCTCGCAAGATGTGGTAGCCATGGCTTATGTGCTCGACGCAGAGCCGCATGAGTACGGTGTCGATGTGCTGCAGGAGTTCGAGGACGATGTGGAAGACGATACGGTGGAGTTCTCCATTCATCGTCCCCCTCGCACTGCCGAGCTCAATCCTGCGCAGGACGATCGCAATGAACTGTTTGGCCCTCCCGAAGCGGTAGCTGTGGGTGTGGCCGATATCCGGGTGCCTCCTCAGGAGCATGTGGTGCACCCTACCTATCCCTGGCCGGAAAGCATGCTGCGTCCGCCCAATATGAGCCTGCCGCTGGCAGGCTAGCTCCAGCGCACCTGACGACTCCACGTCGCTTTGCTTGCGCCGGGCTTGACTCCCCCCGATACCTGCTGTCCCTTGTTTCAGAGCCTGCTGGCCTGGAATGTGCTTGTCTGCAGAACATGGCTCTGAGACAGGTCTAGGGCGGCTTCACCTGCTCAGGTGTAACTGATCCTGCATTGCATGCGGCGGCTGCCGCATGTGCATGACGGGGTTTCGACCCTTTCCTCACTTTATCTGCCCTCAAGAAGGCAGCTGTGTTCTATGTTCAATAGATCGAGAGTGCCGGCTTCTTTCCCGGCCAAGGCCAGCAAGAATTCTTCTGGCCCTGCACCATTGCGCAGCCTCAAGCGCTCGGCCGTATTCGGCCTGTGTCTCGCTGCGACTCTGGCCGCGCATGCTCAGCATGCCAGCGGCGCACCACAAACCAGCAGCACGATTTCCGATCAGGTGCAGCCCAAGCTGACCCTGACGCAATTGGTGCAGACCGTGCTGGACAACAACCCTGAACTGCGTTCCGTTCAGCAGTCGAGCGTCACCGCTCAGGCGGCTGTGGTCAGCGCCGGTGCTCTGCCCAATCCCAAGCTGGAGTGGAGCCGTGGCGACAACAAGGCGCGTCTGGCATCGGCTACGCCTGGCAATGTGCAAACCATGGCGATTTCGGTTCCCATCGAAATGCCTTCGGTGCGTGCTGCGCGCATAGAAGCTGCAGAAGCCGGGCAGCGGGCATCGGTGCACCAGATTGCCGCATCGCGCAATGCCCTCATTGCCCAGGTCAAGCTCAAGGCCTATGAGGTGGTGCTGCGGCAGGCACAGGCACAGGCCGCCTATGACGCCGTCAAGCTGCTGGAGCAGGCCCACGAGCGGGTACGCGTGCGTGTGTCCAGTGGTGAGGCAGCGCGTTACGAAATCATCAAGGCCGATGCCGAACTGATCAACGCGCGCCAGCAGGAGCAATCTGCCCGCTTGCTGGCGGAGCAATCCCAGCTCACGCTCAATCGGCTGGCCGCAGGCCAGTTGCCCAGCCGCTTTGACCTGGCCTTGTCTTTGCAGGACCCGGTGGCCCAGGCCCAACTGAAGAACATCAACTGGCAGTCCCATCCGGAACTGCTGCAGCTGCAGTCCGAGGTGGACAAGGCCGAAGCGCACAAGAGCGGTGCCAAGGCCAGCCGCTGGCCGGGTCTCGAGCTGCGTTACGCACAGACGCGCGAGCCCGATATCCGCAACAACACCGTCGGCGTGAGCATGCAGATTCCGCTGTTCGATCAGCGTCGCGGCCCGATTGACGAAGCCGCTTCGGAAGCCGAGCGTGCGCGGCTACGCATGGAAGGCCGCAGGGCCGAGCTGGAGCAGCAGATGCTGCAGGCCTGGAAGGTCATGGAAATGGCGCAGGTACGCATCAAGGCATTGAGCGAAGGGTCGGTGCGTGAGGCTGAATCGGCCCTGCGTGTGGCCGAAGCCGCTTACCGCTATGGCGAGCGAGGCATTCTCGATGTGCTGGATGCCCAGCGCGTGCTGCGCACGGTGCGTGCCGACCTGCTGGAAGCCCGCTATCAGCTGCAATCGGCCCGGATCGAGCTGGACTTCCTGGCCGGTCGCTATGCCGGGCCTTCCTCGCTTTGAGCTTTCAAAGTCAAGACCACGTTTTCGCATTTTTTGAATTCGCTTTATGTCTTCTCATCATCATTCCAGGACTGCGCGTCCTGCCTCTCTGGTTCTGGCACTGGCGCTGGCCGGGCTGACAACATTGACCCTGACTGGCTGTGGCAAGGACGAGCAGGCGACTGCCGCGGTTGCTGCTGCAGATACCAAGGCTGAGCTGGACCCCATGGAGGTGGTTGTCTCGGCCGAAATGGCGACCAACTTCAAGACTGCAGCGGTAGCGCAGGCCGAGGTCGCATCGGTGCAGGAAATTGCCGGTCGCATCGAAGCCAATGAGCGCAGGGTTACCCGCATCGGTGCGGCCGTGACAGGCCGTGTGACCGAGGTGCTGGCCGAAACCGGCGATCGCGTCAAAACAGGTCAGACCCTGGCGCGCGTCGCCAGCCCCGAGCTGACCACGGCTCAGCTGGCCTATATGCGTGCCAGCGCCACAGCGACTCTGGCTGAGCGCTCCGTAGAACGGGCGCGTCAGCTGATTGCTGCCGACGTGATTGGCTCTGCCGAACTGCTGCGCCGCGAATCCGAAGTGCAGATTGCCCGCGCAGAGCTGCGGGCGGCAGGCGATCAGCTCAAGCTGATGGGCTTGTCCGCCGATGCGCTGAGCAGCTTGCGCGCCAAGGGCAATGTCGCGCCGAATGCGGCCATCACGGCTTCTGCCGCCGGCATCGTGATCGAGCGCCAGGTCAGCCAGGGTCAGGTGGCGCAGCCTGGAGATCCTCTGTTCACCGTGGCGGATCTCTCCAATGTCTGGGTGGTAGGCGCCTTGCCCGAGCAGATTGCGCGCAGCGTGCAGACTGGCCAGAACGTGCAGGTCGATGTGCCGGCGCTGGGGTTGACCGTCGAGGAAACGCCCATCTCCGGCAAGATCATCTACGTGGGTGACACCGTGTCACCCGAAACCCGCACCGTGACCATCCGTACTCAGGTGGACAACAAGGATCTGGCGCTCAAGCCCCAGATGCTGGCCACCATGAAGATTCAGGGAGCCATGGAAAAGACTCTGGCGATCCCTGCGCTGGCAGTGGTTCGCGAGAACGACAAGGACCATGTCTACGTCAAGAAGGCCGAAAACCACTACCGCCTGACTCCCGTGGAGTTGGGTGCGACCAGCGGTGGTCTGCGGCCTGTGATCAAGGGGTTGAGCGAAGGCACGCAGATCGTGGTCGACGGTGCATTCCACCTGAACAACGAGCGCAAGCGCGCAGAACTGGAGTAAGCCCATGATTGCCTCCATGATTCGTGCCGCGCTATCGCAGCGGCTGGTGGTGGTCGTGCTGGCGCTGGTGATGTGTGGATTCGGCCTGCGTGCTGCCATGAATCTGTCGGTGGATGCCTTCCCCGATGTGACCAATGTGCAGGTTCAGGTTGCCACCGAAGCTCCCGGCCGCTCGCCCGAAGAAATCGAGCGTTTTGTGACCGTGCCTCTGGAAATCGCCATGACGGGCTTGCCCGGCCTGGCCGAGATGCGTTCGCTCAACAAGAGCGGTCTGTCCATCATCACGCTGGTGTTCACCGACGCGACCGATGTGTACTTTGCCCGCCAACTGGTGACGGAGCGTCTGATTGAAGTCACGCCGCGTATGCCCGAAGGCATTGTGCCGGTGCTGGGCCCGGTATCCACGGGCCTGGGCGAGGTCTACCAGTACACGCTTGATCATCCCGATGATGGCGAGCGCGAGCTGACCCAGGCGGAGCTGACGGAGCGCCGCACCATCCAGGACTGGGTGGCGCGGCCCTTGCTGCGCTCCATTCCCGGCGTGGCTGAAATCAACTCCCAGGGCGGCTATGTCAAGCAGTACCAGGTGCTGGTCGACCCCGCCCGTCTGCGTCACTACAACCTGACTGTGCGCCAGGTAGTGCAGGCCGTGGCGGACAACAATGCCAATGCCAGCGGCGGCATTCTGCCCCAGGTTACCGAGCAGTATCTGATCCGCGGCGTGGGCATGATCCGCTCCCTGGACGACATCGGCAACATCGTGCTCAAGGAGCAGGGCGGCGTGCCAGTCTATGTGCGCGACGTGGCCAAGGTGCAGATCGATGCCGAGGTCCGTCAGGGCGCCATCATCAAGGGCGGCTATACCGAAAGCGTATCCGGCATCGTGCTGATGATGCGCGGAGGCAATGCCAAGGAGGTCGTGACCCGCGTGAAGGAGCGCGTGGCGGAGATCAACTCCAAGGGCATGCTGCCTGGCGGTCTGCAGATCGTTCCCTACTACGACCGTACCGATCTGGTCGATTCCGCCCTCTGGACCGTGGGCAAGGTGCTGATCGAAGGCATCTTCCTGGTGGTGGTGGTGCTGTTCATCTTCCTTGGCGATGTGCGCTCGAGTCTGATCGTGGTCGCGACGCTGGTCATCACGCCGCTGACGACCTTCATGCTGATGAACAGATACGGCATTTCTGCCAACCTGATGTCTTTGGGAGGGCTGGCCATTGCCATCGGCCTGATGGTGGATGCCACCGTGGTGGTGGTAGAAAACGTGTTTCACAAACTGGGGCAGGCTGGTGATTCGCGTGGCGAACGCATTCGCACCGTGCTGTCTGCCACCGTGGAAGTGGCTACGCCCACCATCTTCGGTATTGCGATCATCATTCTGGTGTTCCTGCCGCTGATGACGCTGCAAGGCATTGAAGGCAAGATGTTCGGCCCGCTGGCGCTGACCATCGCCATGGCTCTGGCCATCTCGCTGGCAGTTTCGCTGTTCCTGTCGCCTGTGCTGTGCTCCTACTTCCTCAAGGGCGGCGCAGACCACGATACCAAGCTGATCGCCTTCCTCAAGCGCCACTATCTGCGTCTGCTCAATGTTGCTACGGTGCGCAACCGCATGACTCTGGCCGTGGCCGTGGCGCTGCTGATCGGCTCGCTGGGACTGTTCCCGCTGCTGGGCAAGTCCTTTATGCCGACCATGAAGGAAGGGGCGTTGACGCCGCAGATCAACCGCGTGCCCAGTATTTCCCTGGATGAATCCATCCGCATGGAAATGGCTGCCATGAAGGAAGTGGCGCAAGTGCCGGGCGTGAAGTCCGTGGTGTCCAAGCTCGGCCGTGGCGAATCGCCAGCCGACCCCGCAGGTCCAAATGAGTCCGACCCCATCGTGCTGCTGGACCCCGAGTCCGAGCGCAGCCAGGACGAGATCGACGAGGACATTCGTCAGCGTCTGTCCAAGATTCCCGGGGTGCAGATCGTGCTGTCACAGCCCATTTCCGAGCGTGTGGACGAAATGGTGACGGGCGTGCGCTCGCAGCTGGCCGTCAAGGTGTTTGGTGATGAACTGGATGATCTCAAGGACGTCTCCGAGCAGGTGGCACGTATTCTGAAGAGCGTCTCCGGCAGCACCGATATCCGTGTCGAGCGACTCTCGGGGCAGCAGGCGCTGACGGTTGACATTGATCGCAAGGCAATTGCCCGCCACGGTCTGAACGTGGCTGATGTGCAAAGCCTGCTGGAGTCCGCCATCGGCGGCAAGGATGTCACGACCTTGTACGAGGGCGAGCGTCGCTACTCCGTGGTGGTGCGCTTCCCTGAGTCCTATCGCGGCTCTCCCGAAGCCATCGGTGCTGCATTGCTGACCACGGCCACCGGCGCGCAAGTGCCGCTGAGCAGTCTGGCCAGGATCGAGCTGGTGGACGGGCCGGCACAGATCAGCCGCGAAGGCGGCAAGCGTCGTGTGGTGGTGGGAGCCAACGTGGAAGGGCGTGACCTGGCAGGCTTTGTGGCCGAGGTCGAACAGCGCCTGGACAAGGAAGTCAAGCTGCCCGACGGCTATTACTTCAAGTTCGGCGGTCAGTTCGAGAACATGGAGCGCGCCATGGGCACGCTGCAGGTGATCGTTCCGCTGACCATCGTCGCCATCTTCTTCCTGCTGTTCCTGCTGTTCAATTCGATCAAGCTGGCAAGCCTGATCATTCTGGTTCTGCCCTTCGCTTCGATTGGTGGCCTGATCGGACTGTTTGTCACGGGCGAATATGTCAGCGTGCCGGCTTCCGTGGGCTTTATTGCCTTGTGGGGTATCGCCGTGCTCAATGGTGTGGTGCTGGTCTCCAGCATCCGCCATCTGCGACAGGAGGGAATGGCGGTGGCCGAGGCTGTGCGTGAAGGCTGTACCCAGCGTTTCCGTCCGGTGATGATGACTGCCACCGTGGCCTTGCTGGGTCTGGTGCCGTTCCTGTTCGCGACAGGTCCGGGCTCCGAAGTTCAGCGTCCGCTGGCCATTGTGGTGATCGGTGGTCTGATCACATCGACCCTGCTGACCCTGGTGGTGCTGCCCACGCTGTACCGCTGGTTTGACGAGAAGCCGACCGAGGCTTGATTTGAGAAAGGAGTGATCCGATGACGATGAAAGAAATCCGCGCCATCGTGCGTCCCAGCCGGTTGGAGCGCCTGCGTACCGAGTTGCGTGCGATTCCGAACTTTCCCGGTGTGACAATCTTCAAGGCCGAAGGTTTTACCGCCCCTGCTGCCGTGGACAAGCGCACGGTCAAGGATGAGCTGACCGATTTTTCGGACAAGCTCATGGTTTGCGTGATCGTGGAGGAGTCCATGGTGGCGGTGATTCGCGAAGCCATCGTCGCTGCCTGCCGCACCGGCCAGATTGGCGATGGTCTGGTCTGGACGGTGGATATCGGCGAAATGCATCGCATCCGCGATGGTGGTGCAGTGAGCTGATATTGCCCGCTGGCTGACAGGAAGGGATGCGTTCTGCATCCCTTTTTTCATGCTTTCGACAAATTGTTGGTGGTTTGGAAAAAGCAGAGAAAACCCTGTGCTACAATTTTTGCATTGCAGCGGAGAAACACTGTTTCATTGCTTCAAGGGGGTATAGCTCAGCTGGGAGAGCGCTTGCATGGCATGCAAGAGGTCATCGGTTCGATCCCGTTTACCTCCACCAAAATTTAATGACGGCGAGTCGCGAGACTCGAATCGTTCTAGGAATTGACCCTATCGTCTAGAGGCCTAGGACATCACCCTTTCACGGTGAGTACCGGGGTTCGAATCCCCGTAGGGTCGCCAAGTTTGAAGCGCTTGCAGCTGCATAATATGTAGCAAAGCTTCCTGCCAGGAGTGGTAGTTCAGTTGGTTAGAATACCGGCCTGTCACGCCGGGGGTCGCGGGTTCGAGTCCCGTCCACTCCGCCAGATTCAAAAAGCCGCAATCAAGCAATTGATTGCGGCTTTTTCTTTGCCCGGAAGTCGAAGAAAGGCCTTGCGACAAGGCCTTTGATCTTTATTACCTGGGTGCCATGCGAATGGCGCCGTCCAGGCGGATGACTTCTCCGTTGAGCATGTCGTTTTCCAGAATCTGCTTGACCAGCTTGGCGTAATCCTCTGGCTTGCCCAGACGGCTCGGGAAGGGCACGCTGGCGGCCAGCGCATCTTGCACTTCCTGGGGCATGGTGAATAGCATGGGGGTGCCGAAGATGCCGGGAGCAATCGTCATATTGCGGATGCCGCTGCGCGCCAGGTCGCGGGCAATGGGCAAGGTCATGCCGACCACGCCACCCTTGGATGCCGAGTAGGCAGCCTGTCCGATCTGGCCGTCGTAGGCTGCGACGCTGGCGGTGGAGATCAGAACGCCGCGCTCGCCGGTAGGCTCCGGCTCATTCTTGCTCATGGCATCGGCTGCCAGTCGGATCATGTTGAAGGTGCCGACCAGGTTGACCATGATGGTCTTGGTATAGACGGCCAGGCCGTGCGGGCCGCTCTTGCCTACGGTTTTTTCGGCCGGTGCAATGCCGGCGCAGTTGATCAGGCCGGCCAGCTTGCCCAGGCTGGTGGCTTTGGCGACCACGGCCTGACCATCGGCCTCATTGCTGACATCGCAGCGCAGATAGACGCCGCCGATCTCGCTTGCCACGGCCTCGCCGCGCTCTGCATTCATGTCGGCAATCACGACCTTGCCGCCGTTGGCGGCCAGCATGCGCGCCGTACCTTCACCCAGGCCCGAAGCGCCACCGGTCACGATGAATACGCGATCCTGAATCTGCATGAACTGTCTCCTTGTTCGGTGTCTACTGACGTTGACGTAAACGTCAATTATGCACAGAGCAGAGGAGCTGGCGACCTGAGGAAAGCGCGCATAAAAAAAAAAGCCCAATCACGGGGATTGGGCTTTGAAGGGATCCATGAAACGGGGGTTTCAGGAGGATCCAAGGAGACAACTTGCGCAAGGTCGGCATTCGCATTGATGCATGCCGACCTGACATGCTGGCAATTATAGGGTAAACCCTATGCTTTTGCCAAGCATGCCAATAACCATGTGTTTAACGCTTGGCAGTGGTAGTGGCCTTGACAGCTTCGGTTGCTGTCTTGGTGGCCGCGTTGAAATTGGCTTCGGCCATGTCGGAGGCTTGCTTCACCGCCTTTTGCACGGATTCGAAAGCGTTGTTGGCGGCAGAGACGGCGCTCTTGACCATGGCCACAGCGGATTCGGAGCCGGCAGGTGCATTCTTGGTGGAGTTATCCAGCAGGGAGTTGAAGCTCTTGCGGGCTTCGGTGGACTGCACTTCCAGAGCCTTGTTGAATTCGCCGGCGGTGTTGCTGGCAATGTCATACAGATGGCGGCTGTAGGAGGCGGTCTTCTCGGCCAGAGGCTGGAACAGGCCGGCTTGCAGAGTCAGCAGCTCCTGGGCGTCCTTGACGCTAAGCACGGCTTGGGTGTGCTGGGCAGCTTCGGTCAGGGCAGCACGCGAAGCGGTGACGTTCAGTTCCACCAGCTTTTCCACGCCTTCGAAAGCTTTGCTGGTCAGGCCGAACAGCGTCTCGAAGTGGGCTTTTTGTGCGCTCAGGATTTGGTCAGGGGTCAGGCTCATAGCAATTCTCCAAAATTACGGATCTAACAAAGGGATCGGACCGGAGGAAACTTCTGCTCTGACATGGCCGCTAGCTCTGAGCCAGTTCTATGTTGCAGTGCAGCATGAGTGCATTGTGGAAGAGAATTTGCAGCAATGCAAGCATTAATTTGTTGCGTTGCAGCAAAAAGATTAATGACTCTTTGTTTTCAATAAGTATTTGATTTTTAAAAACTTTGTTATGTCCGGTAACTGACAAAGAAATGCATGACTGTGCTTTTTGGTGCGCTGCGTCATGTGTTGGCGAGCGGTGACTTCCGGGCCCTGTCGCGGTGGTGCTGGCGGCTTCAAGGCAGCTCTGCAAAATGCCTGCATGACTGCATCCTCCAATCATGGCAAACCCGTGCGCGCCCAGCCGCAGGCGCGTGACTCCTATCCCGTGTTTCGTGACATCAGCACGCGCTGGTCGGACAACGATGTCTACGGTCATGTGAACAACGTCATTTACTACAGCTGGTTTGATACCGCAGTCAATGCGTATCTGATAGAGCAGGGTGCGTTGGATATCCATGCAGGGCAGACGATCGGCTTGGTGATAGAGACTCAGTGCAATTACTTTGCCTCGCTGGCTTTTCCGCAGTGTGTGCAGGCAGGCATTCGCGTCGCCCATCTGGGCAGCTCCAGCGTGCGCTACGAGGTGGGGCTGTTTGCACAGGGCGAGAGCCAGTCGGCTGCCGCCGGGCATTTTGTGCATGTCTACGTCGACAGACAGTCGCGCCGGCCCGTGGCCTTGCCCCAGGCCTTGCGTGCGGCCCTGCAGCCGCTGCTGTGTGCAGAGCCAGTTGGCGAATATCAAAAAAGATAGCTTCTTGCGTATGTCTGTCAAGTGATCAAGAGTGATTTGAATCAGGTATCCGGCGGCGCTTGCAAAGCCGGTATCGGCAGGAAGCGCTTCGGAGCAGCGACCACGGTGCGGGGTGTGGAATCGCCTACACTCGTGAATCTCTGCTGAGGCGGGCGCAACCTGTGTTTTGAGCCAGCCTTGTTCCATGACTGAACGGACCGCCAGGCCCACCGTCGTCCATGATCATCACCAGTCTGCTAGACACTGACCTGTACAAATTCACGATGATGCAGGTGGTGCTGCATCAGTTTCCGGGCGCGCAGGTGGAGTACCGCTTCAAATGCCGCAACCCAGGCGTGCAGCTGGCTCCGTACGTCAATGAAATCCGCGAAGAGATCCGTTCTCTGTGCAAGTTGCGCTTTCAGGATGCCGAGTTGGCCTATCTGAGTTCGCTGCGTTTCATCAAGAGCGATTTTGTTGATTTCCTGAGCCTGTTCCAGCTCAACGACAAATACATCACGGTTACGCCGCTGGCCAGCGGCGAGATCGACATCACCATCCAGGGCCCCTGGCTGCACACCATACTGTTCGAGATCCCGGTGCTGGCCATCGTCAACGAGGTGTATTTCCGCAATACCCAGCCTGTGCCCAACTTCCTGGAAGGACGCAAACGCCTGGACGAGAAGATCGAGCTGCTGCAGGCGCCTGGCCTGGAGTCGCTCAAGATTGCCGATTACGGCACCCGCCGGCGCTTTTCTAGGGCATGGCATGAAGAGGTGCTGCGTGTGCTCTGCGCCAGACTGGGGCACTCGGGGGCGGCGCGCGTCAACGGCCAGCGCAAGGGGCAACTGGCGGGCACCAGCAATGTGCTGTATGCAATGAAGCTGGGCTTGATCCCGCTGGGCACCTTGGCCCATGAATATCTGCAGGCCTGCCAGTCGCTGGGCCCACGCCTGCGCGACAGCCAGATCTTCGGCTTCGAGTCCTGGGCGCGCGAGTACCGGGGCGATCTGGGCATTGCGCTGTCCGACGTCTATGGCATGTCGGCCTTTCTGCGTGATTTCGATCTGTACTTCTGCAAGCTGTTTGACGGCGCGCGCCATGACAGCGGTGACCCGTTTGACTGGGGCGAGCGCCTGATCGCGCATTACAAGGCCAACAAGATCGATCCGCTGAGCAAGGTGCTGATCTTCAGCGACGGACTGACGATTCCCAAAACCATCGGGCTGTTCGAGCGCTTCAACGGTCGCTGCCAGCTGGCGTTCGGCATCGGCACCAATCTGACCAACGATCTGGGCAATCCTCCCGAGCATGTGCCCTTGCAGATCGTGATCAAGATGACCCGCTGCAACGGCCAGCCCGTGGCCAAGCTCTCGGATACGCCGGGCAAGAGCATGTGTGACGATGAGAAATACCTGGCTTATCTGCGGCAGGTGTTCAGCATTGCGCCGCCGGAGCCGGTCGCGCCGGCATAGAAATCAAGAATCAGAGGCTGCAGCCGCGCCGGCTGCAGGGCCAGAAGCAGGGAGGATGTGCGTTTGATCAGCAAATCTTGGATGAAGGCCGCAGCCGCCGCGCTGCTGACGCTGGCGGTGGGCGCTGCGCGAGCCGCAGAGATCGATGGCGCGGCCATGTCCGTCGCCTGGGGCATACCGTTTGTGGGCATGCTGCTGTCGATTGCGCTGATGCCGCTGGCGCTGCCGCAATTCTGGCACCACCATTTCGGCAAGGTCACCGCCGGCTGGGCGCTGGCATTCATGCTGCCTTTTGCGCTGGTCCATGGTCTGGGTGCAGCGGGCGTGAATCTGGTGCATGCCTTGCTGGCCGAGTATCTGCCGTTCGTGATCCTGCTGACCGCCTTGTATACGGTGGCCGGCGGCATCTATGTGCGCGGCAATCTGCGTGGGTCGCCGGGACTGAATACTGGCATTCTGGCCATTGGAGCGGTGCTGGCCAGCTTCATGGGGACGACAGGCGCTTCCATGCTGCTGATCCGCCCCTTGCTGCGCGCCAACGACAACCGTCGTCATCAGGCCCATGTGGTTGTGTTCTTCATCTTCATCGTCTCCAATGCCGGGGGCGCACTGACGCCGCTCGGAGATCCGCCGCTGTTCCTGGGATTTCTGAAGGGGGTGGATTTCTTCTGGACGGTGAGCCACATCTGGGGTCCGATGCTGTTCCTCACGCTGGCGCTGCTGGCCGTCTTCTATGTGATAGATCACAGGCTGATGGGGCATAAGGGTGAGACCGATATGCCGGATCCCACGCCCAGCATGGACGCGACCGGCGCCCAAAGCCGCCTGGGCTTTGAAGGCCGCGTGAACTTTGTGCTGCTGATGGTGGTGGTGGCTCTGGTGCTGGTCAGCGGCATCTGGCGCACTCCTGCGGGCTTCGAGATTGCCGGCACCCATGTCGGTCTTCCCGGTCTGGTGCGCGATCTGGGCCTGCTGGCCGTGGCGCTGCTGTCGCTCAAGCTCACGCCGGCTGGCGTGCATCGGGCCAACGAGTTTGGCTGGGGGCCCATGCAGGAAGTGGCCAAACTGTTTGCGGGTATCTTCCTGACCATCATTCCCGTCATTGCCATGCTCAAGGCGGGTGCCGAGGGGCCGTTCGGTGCCGTGGTACGAGCCGTGACCAATGCCGATGGCACGCCCAACCCGGCCATGTATTTCTGGGCCACGGGCCTGCTGTCTTCCTTCCTCGACAATGCTCCCACCTATCTGGTGTTCTTCAATACCGCAGGCGGTGATCCGGCGCACCTCATGACCGATATGGCGCTGACGCTGACAGCCATCTCCGCCGGCGCTGTGTTCATGGGCGCCAATACCTATATCGGCAATGCACCCAATCTCATGGTCAAGGCGATTGCCGAGGATCGGGGCGTGAAGATGCCGGGCTTTTTCGGCTACATGGTCTGGTCGGTCTGCGTGCTGGTGCCGCTGCTGGTGCTAATCACCTGGATCTGGTTTCTTTAGGCCGTGAAAGCGCGGCCAGGCAGTAGTGCTGCCATCACCTATCACTTGAAGAGGAAACAACGATGAGCAACAAGCCTCGCATTCTGATCGCCCGCGCCATTTCACCCGAGGTGGTGCAGCGGCTGCAGCAGCACTTTGAAGTGCAGTCCAATCAGGACGATGTGGTCTGGTCACCAGCGGAGCTGGCGCAGCAGTTGCAGGGCAAGGATGGCGTGCTGACCACGGGTTCGCAGCGCATCGATGCCGAGTTGTTGGCTGCCTGTCCGCAACTCAAGATCGTGGCCAATATGGCGGTGGGCTACAACAATTTCGATGTGCCCGCGATGACAGCTGCAGGCGTGCAGGGCACGAATGCCCCCGATGTGCTGACCGAGACTACGGCCGATTTCGGCTTTGCCCTGCTGATGGCCACGGCGCGCCGCATTACCGAGAGCGAGCACTATCTGCGTGCCGGGCTCTGGAAGGATTGGCATTACGACTTGTTTGCCGGTGCCGAGGTGCATGGCAGCACGCTGGGCATTCTGGGCATGGGTCGCATCGGCCAGGCAGTTGCGCGTCGTGCGGCCTACGGCTTTGGCATGGAGGTGATCTATCACAATCGCTCGCGTCTGGACGCTGGGCTGGAAGCCGAGTGCAAGGCCAGCTATGTCGGCAAGCAGGAGTTGCTCGAACGTGCGGACCACCTGATGCTGGTGCTGCCGTTCACCCCCGAAAACCGCCACACCATAGGCGCGGCAGAAATAGCCCTGATGAAGCCCACGGCCACGCTGATTAATATTGCGCGCGGCGGCATCGTGGATGATGCAGCGCTGGCCCAGGCGCTGAAAGACGGGCGCATTGCCGCAGCGGGGCTGGATGTGTTCGAAGGCGAACCGGCCGTGCATCCCGAGCTACTGACGGTGCCGAATGTGGTGCTGACACCCCATATCGCCAGCGCAACCAAGGGCACGCGTACGGCCATGGCCGCTCTGGCAGCGGACAATCTGATCTCCTTTCTGGCCGGCAAGGGGCCGTTGACACCCGTCAATCAGCTTGGCTGATGCGTCTCCATTAGGTCGGCTCTCGTCACATCAGTTTGAGGGCGGATGCGTGATCTGAGCGCTTTTTCGGCTTTGATAATTTCTGCCCGCCTAGCGTGTGAATGCGCAGCGGGCTTTTCTTATTTCAAGCGAGACAGCAATGCCTTTTATCCGCACCAGCGTCCACAAGGACACCACGCCCGACCAGCGCCAGGCCATCGTCAACGGGATTCATCAGGCCCTGATCGACGGCATCGGCATGCCTGCCGATGAGTTGTTCAACATGGTTGACGACTATGACGAGCAGAAGTTCTTCTTCAGCAGCACCTTCAACGGCTACCAGCGCTCGGGTCGTGTGGTGGTGGTGGAGATCACCATGCGTCGTGGCCGCAGCGATGCCATGAAGCGTTCCCTCTACGCCCATATCGCAGCCAATCTCGAAAAAGATGCGGGTGTGGCCCCCAGCGATGTGTTCATTTTCACGCACGAAAACGACTATTCCGACTGGTCGGTGGGCGGCGGCAAGTTCGCCATGGCCATTGCCCAGCAGGTCGGCCCCGACGCCTGATTCCTGCGCCAACCGATTGCTGCCTCGCTGTCGCCAAGGCTGCAACCGGGAGCAGCACTTTTGTCTGCATTGGATTTTTCGTGGCTCTGGGGACTGATAATTTGCCTGCGCGCTAGTGCTTGCAAACCTCAGTCTGCAATGCCGGCCGCGAAAGTTTAATGCAAAAGAAGCCTGTAGCGCTTTGCTGTAAAGCGCTTCTAGCTATGAAAACAAGAGTGTGAAAGGCGTGGCAAGACAGTGACTACGTGGTGGCTTGGGTTGGCGGCAGTGGCCGCATTGATGGTGGCCCTGCTCCTGGTGCTGCTGTGGCGGCTGCAGGGGTTGCGTCGTCAGGCGGAGCTGGCTCTTGGTCCTGATGCGATGAGGCTGCAAGCCCAGCTGCTGCAGGGATTGCAGGCACTTGATGTCAGGCTGCAGCAACTTGAGCGCAGCAGCCAGAGTACCCAGATGACGGTGGCCAAGAGCGATGGTGCCCTGGACCGTGTCACCCAGCATGTGCAGACCCAGCTCGCTCAGGCCCAGCAGGATGCACTGGCCGCGCGGCGCGAGCAGGCGGTGGCGCTGGCTGCCTTTCGTGAAGAGGTAGGCCAGCTTGCGCAGCGGCTGACGGGCGACAGCCAGCAAGCCCGTGCGGCACTGGCCCAAAGCAGTTCGGAGCAGGCCGTCCATGTCCAGCAGCGCTTCGAGGCATTGGCCGAGACGACGCGCGGCACGCTGGACTCGCTCAAGGGCGATATCCAGCAGCAGCTCACGCATATGAGCACCAATATGGGTGCTGCGCTCAAGGATCAGCTGGGCAGCAACGGCGAGCAGCTGCGCCATCAGTTTGCCGTGTTGCAGGATGCGGTGAGCCAGCAGCTGGCTGCGCTGACGCAGGGCCAGCAGACCACGGCCGAGCAGTTGCGTGCAACGCTCAACGAGCGCCTTGCCACGATTCAGAGCGACAACGCCCTCAAGCTCGACGAGATGCGCCGCACCGTCGATGAAAAACTGCATGCCACGCTGGAGCAGCGTCTGGGCGAATCCTTCAAGCTGGTCAGCGACCGGTTGGAGCAGGTGCACAAGGGACTGGGCGAGATGCAGACCCTGGCGGGCAGCGTAGGCGATCTGAAGCGCGTGATGACCAATGTGAAGTCGCGCGGCACCTGGGGCGAGCTGCAGCTGGGCAGCATCATCGACAATGTGCTCACGCCCGAGCAGTACGCCAGAAACGTCAAGACCGTGCCTGACAGCGATGAGCTGGTCGAGTTCGCCATCCGGCTGCCTGGGCGCAACGACGAACAACCCGTATGGCTGCCCATCGATGCCAAATATCCGGTCGAGCATTACCAGCGCCTGCAGGATGCCCAGGACAGCGCAGATCGCGTGGGCATCGTCGCAGCGGGCAATGCCTTCGAGACATCGATTCGCGGCGAAGCCAGAAAGATTGCGAGCAAGTACATCGCACCGCCGCACACCACGGACTTCGCCGTCATGTATCTGCCCACCGAGGGCCTGTTTGCCGAGGTGCTGCGCCGTCCAGGCCTGGTCGAGGCGCTACAGAACGAGCACCGCATCGTGGTTACCGGTCCCGCGAATCTGGCCGCCATGCTCAGCAGCCTGCAGATGGGCTTCAAGACGCTGGCGATCGAGAAGCGTTCCTCCGAGGTCTGGGGTGTGCTCGGTCAGGTCAAGACCGAGTTCGGCAAGTTTGGCGAGGTGGTTGAGGCCACGCGCAAGTCCATCGATGCCGCTGCGCGCAAGTTCGATCAGGTGGGTGTGCGCACGCGCGCCATTCAGCGTCATTTGCGCAATGTGCAGGAGCTGCCGAATGAAGCCGGGCGGGAGCAGCCCCTGTTTCCGGCCACATCGCCCGGAGGCGATCAGACCGCCAGCGAGGACGAAGAATGAATGCAGCCCTGCTGCGCCTGATCCTTGCGCAAGTCTGTATCCACGGCACCATGACCGGAATGCGCATGGCCACGCCGCTTTTGGCGCTCAAGGAGGGCTATAGCGCCGCTGCGGTCGGCATGCTGCTGGCGCTGTTCGCACTGACCCAGGTGTTTCTGTCGCTGCCCGCCGGGCGCTATGCGGACCGTCACGGGCTCAAGCGCCCGCTCATCATCAGTGTGGCAGCCGCATGTTCCGGAGCGGGAGTGGCCGTGCTGTTCCCGATCTATCCGGTGCTGTGCCTGAGCGCTTTGCTGACGGGCGGCGCAGCCGGCATGGCGCTCATCGCCCTGCAGCGCCATGTGGGGCGCATGGCACACAACAAGGACGAGTTGCGCAAGGTCTTCAGCTGGCTGGCGATTGGCCCGGCCATTTCCAACTTTCTGGGACCGTTTGCGGCCGGGCTGCTGATCGACTATGCAGGCGGAGAAGCAGCCAGCACCACGGGCTTCAGGGCCGCCTTCCTGCTGCTGACCCTGATGCCTCTGGCGGCCTGGTTCTGGGCCAGAACGGTGCAGGAGCTGCCGGCGCTGCAGACCGAGAGCACGAAGCAGAAGGCAACGGCCTGGGACCTGGTGCAGAACCGGGGCTTCAGGCGCTTGTTGCTGCTGAACTGGGCGCTTTCCTCTTGCTGGGATGTGCATACCTTTGTCGTGCCCATTCTGGGTCATGAGCGCGGACTGCCTGCCTCGGTGATCGGCAGCATCCTGGGTGCTTTTGCGATTGCAGCGGCCGTGATCCGCCTGTTGATGCCCATCATCACGCGCCACATGGCCGAATCGCAAGTGGTGCTGGGCGCCATGGTTGCTGCCTGCGCCCTGTTCATCGCTTACCCCTTCATGCCCGGTGCCTGGAGCATGGGCGCCTGTTCGGTCTTGCTGGGCGTGGTGCTGGGATCGGTGCAGCCCATGGTGATGAGCATGATTCATCAGATCACCCCTCCCGAGCGCCATGGCGAGGCGCTGGGGTTGCGCATGATGGCCATCAACGGCTCCAGCGTGCTGATGCCGGTTCTGTTCGGCTCGCTCGGCACGGTGGTCGGTGTCTCGGCTCTGTTCTGGGCGGTGGGGGCGCTGGTCGGCGTGTCCTCGCGCCTGCCCTGGCTGATCGGCAAGCAGGATATGCCGACGGATGAGTGGGGCGGCCATTAGCCGGTGCGGCTGCGTGCATTAAAAAAGAGCGCCCTGGGCGCTCTTTTGTCTTCTGGAAGTGCGTTTAGAGCTCTTCGACCCTGCGTGCCGGATAGCTGTCCCAGCTCTGGCAACCGGGGCAATGCCAGAAATGGGTACGCGCCTCAAAGCCACAGGCTGCACAGCGGTAGCGGGTTAGGGGTTTGGTGGCATGGTTCAGTGCCTTTTGCACGGTGGCATGGTACTGCTCTTCGGTCAGGGTCTCGCCTTCCAGCCATTGGGCGGCTGCCACCAAGGATGACTCATGCTCCAGATGCTTCACCAGGCGCTGGCGGCCGGGCGCTGCTGCGTCACCGCTTTTCTGATCGATGGCGACCAGTGCCTGCAGCAGATCCAGCGACGGTGCCTGCTCATAGTGCTTGAGCAGCAGCTTGTGGGCCTCGCCCAGTGCACCGGTTGCTTCGGCCACTTCCACCAGCAGACTGGCCGCCAGGGGCAGGGCTGCGGGGCTGTTCTGTGCCAGTGCCTGAAGGCTTGACAAAGCCTGCGCGGACTGCCCCTGCCGATGCTGGAGCTGGGCCAGCTCCAGACGGGGGCGCGGAGCTTGCGGCGCGGTCTCCAGAGCCTGCCCAAGTTGTGCAAAAGCCTTGTCGAGCTGGCCATGGGCCACCTGGGATTGCGCGTCTTCGCAGAGGTAATGGGCCAGCCGGGTGCTGAAGTCCCCCTGGCCTGCGGCCTGCATCTTGCGCACGATGGCCGCTGCCTGGGCCCAGTCGCGCGAGCGCTCGTAAATGGCCAGCAGCGCCAGGCGTGCCTCGCCTTCGTACTGCGTGCCTTCCAGCCGGTTCAGAGCCTCCTCGGCGCGGTCCAGCAGGCCGGCCTTGAGAAAGTCCTGTGCCAGTGCATGCTGGGCACGGTCCCGGTCAGGGCGGGTGAGGTCGGCGCGGCTGAGCAGGTGCTCGTGAACGCGCACCGCACGGTTGTATTCGCCGCGGCGGCGGAACAGATTGCCCAATGCAAAGTGCAGTTCGGTCGTGTCGGGGTCGTTCTGGACGGCCTCGATAAAGGCATCGATGGCCTTGTCCTGCTGCTCGTTGAGCAGAAAGTTCAGGCCCTTGAAATACGCCTTGGGGGCCTGGCGGTTGTCGGCACGCACCTGGCGCAAATCCCAGCGGGAGGCCAGCCAACCCAGCACAAAGGCTGCAGGCAGGCCCAGCAAAATCCAAGTCAGATTAAATTCCATGCACGTCGCCCGGCGCAATGATCGAAGAAGAGCTCTGTTCCTTCACCACAGGTGCTGCACTGGCAGCGTTGACTGCGGCGTTCGGCGCCTGTTGAGTGGCCTGTGCTTCGCGTGCGGCGCTGCGATGCTTGAGCCAGCGTGGCACCATGCCCAGCACTCCAACAAAAAGGCCTAGCGCAAAAGCCGCCAGAACCACCAGCACCAGAGGTGCCGTCCAGGCCGTGCCAAAGAAGAAATGCACGGTGGCGTCTTGCTGGTTGTTGAGTGCGAATGCGAACAGAGTGAAAAAAATGGCTGCCTTGAGCAGCCACAGCAGGTATTTCATGCTTCCCTTTATGCGCCTTGTGTGACGGGAAGATTTTAGGCCAGCCTATGTGCGGACTGGCAAACGGCGGCATGCTCAGCTCTGATTTGGCTGACGGTGCCTACGGACTTCAGGCGGTCTGCGGCTGCTGGGCAGCGGAGTCGTCGGCCTTGAGATTGTCCACGGCTTCGCGCAAGGCCTTGCCGGGCTTGAAATGTGGAACGCGCTTGGAAGGAACCTGAACGGACTCGCCCGAGCGGGGGTTACGGCCTATGCGGGGTTGGCGGTGATTGATGGCAAAGCTGCCAAAGCCGCGAATTTCGATACGGTGACCGCGCACCAGGGCATCGCTGACGGCATCCAGAATGGTTTTGACGGCCTGCTCGGCATCACGTTGGTTGAGTTGGCCAAATTGGGCGGCAAGTTCTTCGACGAGATCGGATCGGGTCATCGGGTGGCGGAGGCTCTAGGTTGAAAACAACAACGGGCGCTCAGGGCGCCCGTTGTCTTTGACGCTTGGCGGTCAGCCAGGCGAGCTGGCTGACCGGCTGATGCAAGATTTACTTGTCAGCGTCCAGCTTGGCGCGCAGCAGAGCGCCCAGGCTGGTGGTACCAGCGTTTTCCTTGGAGGACTGAGCCGACAGGGAAGCCATGGCGACTTGCTGTTCAGCGTGATCCTTTTGCTTGATGGACAGCTGGATGTTGCGGCTCTTGCGATCCACGTTCACCACCACAGCAGTCACTTCGTCGCCTTCCTTCAGGACGGAACGAGCATCTTCCACGCGGTCTTGCGAGATTTCGGAAGCGCGCAGGTAGCCGATGATGTCTTCACCCAGGTCGATTTCAGCGCCCTTGGCGTCCACAGTCTTGACCTTACCGGTCACAACTTGGCCCTTGTCGTTCACGGTCACGAAGGTCGTGAAGGGATCGCTGTCCAGTTGCTTGATGCCCAGGGAGATGCGCTCGCGCTCAACGTCCACGGCCAGCACGATGGCTTCGACTTCTTGACCCTTCTTGTAGTTACGAACGGCGGCTTCGCCGGCTTCGTTCCACGACAGGTCAGACAGGTGCACCAGGCCGTCGATACCGGCAGCCAGACCCACGAACACGCCGAAGTCGGTGATGGACTTGATGGGGCCCTTCACGCGGTCGCCGCGCTTGGTGTTCTGGGCGAATTCTTGCCAGGGGTTAGCCTTGCACTGCTTCATGCCCAGGGAGATGCGACGCTTGTCTTCGTCGATTTCCAGAACCATGACTTCCACTTCGTCGCCCAGGGACACGAGCTTGGTGGGAGCAATGTTCTTGTTGGTCCAGTCCATTTCGGAAACGTGCACCAGGCCTTCGATGCCGGGTTCCAGTTCCACGAATGCGCCGTAGTCAGCAATGTTGGTGACCTTGCCGAACAGACGGGTAGCGGAGGGGTAGCGGCGAGCCACGCCCATCCAGGGATCGTCGCCCATTTGCTTCAGACCCAGGGACACGCGGTTCTTTTCGGTGTCGAACTTCAGGATCTTGGCAGTGATTTCCTGGCCAGCAGTCACCACTTCGGAGGGGTGACGCACACGGCGCCATGCCATGTCGGTGATGTGCAGCAGGCCGTCGATACCGCCCAGGTCCACGAACGCACCGTATTCGGTGATGTTCTTGACCACGCCCTGAACAATAGCGCCTTCCTTCAGGGTTTCCATCAGCTTGGCGCGCTCTTCGCCCATGGAGGCTTCCACCACAGCGCGGCGCGACAGCACCACGTTGTTGCGCTTGCGATCCAGCTTGATGACCTTGAATTCCAGGGTCTTGTTTTCGTAGGGAGTCAGGTCCTTGATAGGACGTGTGTCGATCAGCGAACCGGGCAGGAAAGCGCGGATGCCGTTGACCAGAACGGTCAGGCCGCCCTTGACCTTGCCGGAAGTGGTGCCGGTCACGAATTCGCCGGATTCCAGAGCCTTTTCCAGCGACAGCCAGGAAGCCAGACGCTTGGCGGTGTCACGGGACAGGATGGTGTCGCCGTAGCCGTTTTCGATGGAGCCGATGGCCACGGACACGAAGTCACCCACTTGGACTTCGACTTCGCCCTGGTCGTTCTTGAACTCGTCGAGGGGCACGTAGGCTTCCGACTTCAGGCCGGCGTTCACCACCACGAAGTTGTGCTCAACGCGCACGACTTCAGCGGTGATAACTTCGCCAGGACGCATTTCGGTGCGTGTCAACGACTCTTCAAAAAGGGCGGCAAAAGATTCAGACATGTAGTTCCTTGCCCGCAATCAGGTTTCCGTCGGCACCATTGCCAAGCGTTTTTAAGACTGATTGCGGAGGTTGTGGGTTTGGGCCCACGGGGTTAAAGGTTAACAACCTTGCTGCCGGTTCGCGGTCTGCGAAAGCCTGGCATCAAGGGCCAACAAGCCAGATGCGGGCTGCCTCGAAAACTTCAAGTTGAAGCCTCAAGAGCGGCCAAACGGCTGGCGTTCCTGCCACCACGACAGCACCTGGGCAACCACTTCTTCAATGGCCATCTCGGAGCTGTCGAGCTGCAAAGAATCCTCGGCGGGCTTGAGCGGAGCGGTGGCGCGATTCATGTCGCGCGCGTCTCTTGCCTCAAGGTCTGCCAAAAGGGTGGACATATTAGCTGAAATTCCTTTGGAAATCAACTGTTTATATCGGCGCTCCGCGCGGCACTGGGCAGATGCCCACAAATAGACCTTGAGCGGAGCGTGGGGGAAGATGACCGTACCCATGTCGCGGCCGTCGGCCACCAGCCCGGGCAGGGCCTGGAAGGACAGCTGCAGATCCACCAGCGCGGTGCGCACGGCGGGCAGGGCCGAGACGCGCGAGGCGTTCATACCGGCTTCTTCGCTGCGAATGGCCAGGCTGATGTCCTCGTCACCCAGCCAGACACGCTGCTGCGCATCGAAGCGCACGGGCATGTCCAGCGCCATCTCGGCAATGGTTTCCTCGTTCGACTCGTCAAGCGTCATGCCGGCACGCGATGCGGCCAGGCCGGTGATGCGATACAGCGCGCCTGAGTCCAGCAACTGGTAGCCCAGGGCCCTGGCGACTTCTGCGGCAATCGTGCCCTTGCCGGAGGCCGTGGGCCCGTCGATGCAGATCACGGGGATGTGCTCGCGCTCGGCTTCGCTGACGGAGAACAGCGCCTCGAAATAGTCAGGGAAGGTCTTGGCCACGCATTTTGGGTCTTCGATGCGCACGGGCAGCTTGGCCGGGTTGAAGGCCGCCAGCGAGAAGCACATGGCGACGCGGTGGTCGTCGTAGGTGTGGATGCTGGCTGCTTTCCAGGCGGCCTTGCCCGCCGGGGGGCTGATGCGGATGTAGTCCGCACCTTCTTCTACCGAGGCGCCGAGCTTGCGCAGCTCGATCGCCATGGCGGCAATGCGGTCGGTTTCCTTGACGCGCCAGCTGGCGATGTTGCGCAGCGTGGTCACGCCGTCGGCATACAGCGCCATGGTACCCAGCGTCATGGCCGCGTCGGGAATATGGTTGCAATCGAGGTCGATGGCTTTCAGAGGCCAGCTGCCACGGCTGACCTGCAGCCAGTTGGGGCCGCTTTCGATCTTTGCGCCCATGGCCTGGGCGGCCTCGATGAAGCGGATATCGCCCTGGATCGAGTCCTGGCCCACACCCAGAATGCGGATGCTCTTGGGCTGCGGCGCGTTGTCGGCATCGGCGTCATCGGTGGTGCCGGTGGCAATCGCGCCCAGCGCGATGAAATAGCTGGCCGACGAGGCGTCTGCCTCCACATGGATGGCGCCTGGCGACTGGTAGTGGCTGCCTGCGGGGATCACAAAGCGCTGCCAGCGGTCGTTCTTCACGGCAATGCCGAAGCGCGCCAGCAGCTCCAGCGTGATGTGGATATAGGGCTTGGAGATCAGCTCGCCCACCACCTCGATGCTGATGTCACGTTCCTTGGCTAGCAGGGGCAGGGCCATCAGCAGCGAGGTCAGGAACTGGCTGGAGACATCGCCGCGCACCTTGATGGACTCGCTGCCTAGCTGGCTGAAGTCGGGCTGGCCGATCTTCAGGGGCGGAAAGCCTTCGTCCTTCAGATAGTCGATCTTGCAGCCCAACTGGCGCAGCGCGTCGACCAGGTTGCCGATCGGGCGCTCGTACATACGGGGAACGCCGGTCATCTCGAAGTCGCCGCCCAGCACCGACAGCGCCGCAGTCAGCGGGCGCATGGCCGTGCCGGCATTGCCCAGGAACAGCGTTGCCACTGTGCCGGCCGGCAGCTGGCCGCCGATGCCGGTGACGTCAATGGCCTGGCCGGGCGTGACGGCATCGGGGCTGATCCGGCAGCCCAGCTGCTTGAGTCCGGCCAGCATGACGCGGGTGTCGTCCGAATCCAGCAGGTCGTGAATGGTGGTGGTGCCCTGGCTCAGTGCGGCCAGCAGCAGCACGCGATTGGAGATGCTCTTGGAGCCGGGCAGGCTGACGGTGCCGTTGGCGGAGTCCAGTGCGGGCAGATCCAGAAATTCGGTGGTGAACATAAAACTCTCGTAACCCCTGCGCAGCCTGGCTGCTTCGACACCGGGCTGCGCGGCGGGCGTTGCCCGGTGTCTGTGGCGGTTGGGTGAATAGATCGACGCCGCTAGTTTAAGAGCCTCGCTTGCCGCCCATGGTCCATTCGGCGCGCGCGGCGCTGGCCAGGGTCAGGCGGTCCTGCAGGCCCTGGCCGTCGTTGGCCTGCATCAGCCCTTCGAGCTGCTCCAGCGCCTGGCGGAACTGACGCGACTGGGCCAGCACCTGATCGCGGTTGGCCAGCAGCACGTCGCGCCAGAGCTTGGGGTCGCCTGCACCAATGCGGGTGAAGTCGCGGAAGCCGGGGCCGGCCAGCGCCAGCATATCGTCGGCACCGGGCTGGTTCAGCACGCTTTGCATCATGGCAAATGCCAGCAGATGGGGCAGGTGGCTGACAGTGGCGAGTGTGCCGTCATGGGCCTCGGGCGACATGGCCGTGACCTTGCATCCCAGCGCCTGCCACAGCGCCTGGGCCTTGGCCAGATGCGCGGTCAGCGTGCGCTCCGTCGGAGTCAGCACGACCTGGGCGCCCTGATAAAGCTTGACATCGGCGTGTTCAACGCCGGCCACTTCCTTGCCGGTGATGGGGTGGGCGGGCACAAAGCTGCCGATCTGGTCACGCAGCGCCGAACGTGCTGCCTGCACCACATCGACCTTGGTGGAGCCTACGTCCATGATCATCATCTGGGGCGTGACCAGATGCTTGATGGACTTGAGTGTGGCCTCGGTGGCCGCCACGGGGACGGCCAGCAGCACCAGATCGGCGCCGGCCGCCGCCAGCAGGGCGGAAGGTGCCTCCACGTCGATCACGCCCATCTGGCGGGCGCGCTCGGTGGTCGACGGCGATTTGCTGTAGCCCACCACGCGCTTGACCAGGCCGGCCTTCTTGAGTGCCAGCGCGAAGGAGCCGCCCATCAATCCGCAGCCGATCAAGCCGAGCTGCTCGAACGGCTGCAATTCCTGAGCTCCCATCACTTGCTCACCGGGTAGGTGCCCAGCACCTTGTAGAACGCGCACAGGCCTTGCAGCTCCTGCAGGGCGGCGGCCACATTGGCCTGGGCCGGGTGGCCTTCGATGTCGATGTAGAAGTAATACTCCCATTGACCGGTGCGGGCCGGGCGCGACTCGAAGCGCGTCATCGAGACGCCATGCTTCTTCAGTGGCACCAGCAGGTCATGCACGGCGCCAGCCGTGTTGGGTACCGAGACCACCAGGCTGGTGCAGTCGCTGCCGCTGGGCGCGGCCGTGGCCAGCGTGTGCGGCAGGCAGATGACGGCGAAACGCGTGCGGTTGTAGGCATCGTCCTGGATCGCGTGGCTGACGATGTGCAGGCCGAACTGCTGGGCGGCACGTTCGCCGGCAATGCCGGCCCAGTTGGGGTGCAGGGCCGCCAGGCGCGCGCCTTCGGCATTGCTCTCCACGGGGCGACGTTCGGCATGGGGCAGATGCTTGGACAGCCAGCCCTGGCACTGGGCCAGAGCCTGGGGGTGGGCGGCCACGACTTCGATGCCGTCCAGCGTATTGCTGGTGCGCATCAGGTTGTGGCGGATCAGCATGCTGACTTCGCCCACCACATGGCAGGGCGTGTGCAGGAACATGTCCAGCGAGCGTGTGACCACGCCCTCGTTGGAGTTCTCCACGCCCACCACGCCGTACTGGGCGCTACCGGCGGCCGTGGCATGAAAGACTTCCTCGAAGCTGTTGCAGTACATCAGGTCGGCCGCGCCGCCGAAGTACTGGATCGCCGCTTCCTCGCAGAAGGTGCCGGCAGGGCCGAGCACGGCCACGCGCTGGGGGGATTCCAGCGCCAGGCAGGCCGACATGATCTCGCGCCAGATGGCGGCCACATGTGCGCCCTTGAGCGGGCCGGGGTTGTTGGACTTGATCTTCTCGATCACCTGGGCCACGCGGTCCGGGCGGAAGAAGGCCGAGCCTTCTGCTTTCTTGAGCTCGCCCACCTGCTCGGCCACATGGGCGCGCTGGTTGACCAGTTCCAGCAACTGGCGGTCCAGGGAGTCGATCTGGTTGCGCAGCGACAACAGCTCGGGGCTGGCTTGGGGTTCTTGGCTCATGAATCTCTCAAATTTCGTAGCTGCTAGCGCAAGTTGAACAAGGATTTCAGACCAAAACCTTGGTGAAGTACTTGCAGATAAAGCGCTGGCAGCTCATCTTTTTACAAGGCTAAAGGCGGGGCTCAGGCCTGACGTTGCTCGAAGTCCCGCATGTAGTCGACCAGCGCCTGCACGCCTTCGATGGGCATGGCGTTGTAGATGCTGGCGCGCATGCCGCCCACGGACTTGTGGCCCTTGAGCTGCAGCAGGCCGGCCTGTTTGGCGCCGGCCAGGAAGGCGTCGTTGCGCGATTCGTCGTTCAGGAAGAACGGGATGTTCATGCGCGAGCGGCAGTTCGCGGCCACCTTGTTCACATAGAACGAGGACTGGTCCACATAGTCATAGAACAGCTTGGCCTTGGCGATGTTGCGCGCTTCCATGGCTGCCACGCCGCTGAGGCCGCCTTCCGACTGGCGCTTGAGCCACTGGAAGGTCAGGCCGGCCATGTAGATGCCCCATGTGGGAGGCGTGTTGTACATGCTGCCGTTGTCGGCCACGGTTTTGTAATCAAACGCCGAGGGGCAGACGGGCAGGGCATGGCCCAGCAGGTCTTCGCGCACGATGACGATGGTCAGGCCCGCGGGGCCGATGTTCTTCTGCGCGCCGCCAAAGGCCAGGCCCACGCGGCTCCAGTCGATGGAGCGCGAGGCCACATGCGAGGAGAAGTCGATGACCAGGGGTGCATCCGAGCCCAGGGCCTGAAGGTCGGGCAGCTCGTGGAACTCCACGCCGTGAATGGTCTCGTTGCTGCAAATGTGCACGTAGCTGGCGCCGCGGCTCAGATTCCAGCTGCTGGCGGCGGGAATCGTGGTGTAGTCGCTGTCCTTGGCGCTGGCAGCCACGTTGGCATCGCTGGCGTACTTGGCGGCTTCCTTGGCCGATTTCTGGCTCCAGCTGCCGGTCACCACAAAGTCCACCACGCCGGCGCGCGACAGATTCATGGGCACGATGGCGTTTTCGGCAATGCCGCCGCCCTGCATGAACAGGATCTTGAAGTGGGCGGGAACGGCCAGCAGCTCGCGCAGATCGGCCTCGGCGGCTTCGTAGATGCTGATGAATTCCTTGCCGCGGTGGCTCATTTCCATCACCCCCATGCCGGAGCCGTGCCAGTCCAGCATTTCGGCGGCTGCGGTTTGCAGCACTTCTTCAGGGATGGCGGCGGGGCCTGCGGAGAAGTTAAAAGGGCGGTTCATCAGATTTACGCTCAAAACATGTGAAAGCGCTTGTCTAGCTTGCGCTTTCAGCTATCAAAACATTGGGCCACGGGCATGGATCATGCCCGTGGCGTCTGGTCCGTATCGGGGCAGCCCGGGGCTGGCCGATCAGGATGCGTCGCCGGACTCGGCAGCACCTTCGGCGGTGCTGCCGGAGTCTTCGGCTTCGCCGTCCTCGCCAGCATTGTCGTTCGCATCATTTTCGACGATGCGCTGTAGGCCGATGAGCTTGGCGCCTGCGTCCAGATTGATCAGCGTCACGCCTTGCGTGGCGCGGCCCAGCTCGCGGATTTCCGCAACCCGGGTACGCACCAGCACGCCGGTGTCGGTGATCAGCATGATCTCGTCCTCGGGCGCCACCAGGGTGGCAGCCACGACCTTGCCGTTGCGCTCGGACTGCTGGATTGCAATCATGCCCTTGGTGCCGCGGCCGTGGCGGGTGTATTCGCTGATGGCCGTGCGCTTGCCGTAGCCGTTTTCGGTGGCGGTCAGCACGCTTTGCGAACCCGCTACCACGTTGCCGGTGCCGTCGTCGGCCTCGGCGACCAGCATGGCGATCACGTTCTGATGCTCTTCGATGTTCATGCCGCGCACGCCGCGCGCATTGCGGCCCATGGGGCGCACATCGTTCTCGTCAAAGCGCACGGCCTTGCCGCCGTCGCTGAACAGCATCACGTCATGCTTGCCATCGGTCAGCGCTGCGCCGATCAGGTAGTCGCCTTCGTCCAGGCCCACGGCAATAATGCCGGCCTTGCGCGGGTTGCTGAACTCGGTCAGCGCGGTCTTCTTGACGGTGCCCATGCTGGTGGCCATGAAGACGTAGTGATCTTCGGGGAAGCTGCGGTTTTCGCCGGTCAGCGGCAGCACCACGTTGATCTTCTCGCCGTCCTGCAGCGGGAACATGTTGACGATGGGGCGACCACGCGAGCCGCGCGAGCCCGATGGCACTTCCCAGACCTTGAGCCAGTACATGCGGCCACGGTTGGAGAAGCACAGTAGATAGTCGTGCGTATTGGCAATGAAGAGCTGGTCGATCCAGTCGTCTTCCTTGGTGGCTGTGGCCTGCTTGCCGCGGCCGCCGCGCTTTTGTGAGCGGTACTCGGACAGGGGCTGGCTCTTGATGTAGCCGGTGTGCGAGAGCGTCACCACCATGTCGGTGGGCGTGATCAGGTCTTCGGTGGACAGGTCCTGCGCGCTGTACTCCACGGTGGAGCGGCGCTCGCCCTTCTTGGACTGACCGAACTCGGCCTTCACGGTGTTGAGCTCTTCGCCAATGATGATGGAGACGCGCTCGGGCTTGGCCAGGATGTCCAGCAGGTCTTCGATGACCGCCATGATGTCCTTGTACTCGGCCACGATCTTGTCCTGCTCCAGACCGGTCAGGCGTTGCAGACGCATCTGCAGAATTTCCTGGGCCTGGGTTTCGGACAGGCGGTACTGGCCGTTTTGCTGCATGCCGAATTCGACTTCCAGGCCCTCGGGGCGGTAGTCGTCGGCATTGACCACACCGCCGTCGGTGCGCGTGCGGGTGAGCATCTCGCGCACCAGCTTGCTGTCCCAGGATTTTTCCATCAGCGCGGCCTTGGCCACGGGAGGTGTGGGAGCGTTGCGGATGATGGCGATGAAGTCGTCGATATTGGCCAGTGCTACGGCCAGACCTTCCAGCACATGGCCGCGGTCGCGCGCCTTGCGCAGCTCGAACACGGTGCGGCGGGTCACCACTTCGCGGCGGTGCTCCAGGAAGACCTGGATCAGATCCTTCAGATTGCAGAGCTTGGGCTGGCCGTTGACCAGCGCCACCATGTTCATGCCGAAGGTGTCTTGCAGCTGGGTCAGCTTGTAGAGGTTGTTGAGCACCACCTCGGGCACTTCGCCGCGCTTCAATTCGATCACCAGGCGCATGCCGGACTTGTCCGACTCGTCCTGGATATGGCTGATGCCCTCGATCTTCTTTTCGTGCACCAGCTCGGCCATGCGCTCCTGCAGCGTCTTCTTGTTGACCTGGTAGGGCAGCTCGTCAACGATGATGGACTGGCGCTGGCCCTTGTCGATGTCCTCGAAGTGGCACTTGGCACGCATCACCACGCGGCCACGGCCCGTGCGGTAGCCTTCCTTGACGCCGTTGATGCCGTAGATGATGCCGGCCGTGGGGAAGTCCGGCGCGGGGATGATCTCCATCAGCTCGTCGATCGAGGCATCGGGGTTCTGCAGCAAATGCAGGCAGCCGTCCACCACCTCGTTGAGGTTGTGCGGCGGGATATTCGTGGCCATGCCCACGGCAATACCCGAGGAGCCGTTGACCAGCAGATTCGGCAGGCGGCTGGGCAGCACCAGTGGCTCGCTCTCGGAGCCGTCGTAGTTGGGGCCGAAGTCCACGGTCTCCTTGTCGATGTCGCCCAGCATTTCATGGGCGATCTTGGACAGGCGGATTTCGGTGTAACGCATGGCAGCGGCGCTGTCGCCGTCCACCGAGCCGAAGTTGCCCTGACCGTCGACCAGCATGTGGCGCAGCGAGAAGTCCTGCGCCATGCGCACGATGGTGTCGTAGACCGCGCTGTCGCCGTGAGGGTGGTACTTACCGATGACGTCACCGACGATACGCGCCGACTTCTTATAGGGGCGGTTCCAGTCGTTATTGAGTTCGTGCATGGCGTACAGTACGCGGCGATGCACGGGCTTGAGGCCATCACGCGCATCAGGAAGCGCCCGGCCCACGATCACGCTCATGGCGTAATCGAGATAACTGCGACGCATCTCCTCTTCAAGGCTGATGGGCAGAGTTTCTTTAGCAAACTGGGTCATGTCTAGTGATACTTTGACGGCTGGAAAACAGCCATTTTAGGTCGAATGGCGTGTGGCAGCAGAGCAACATAACTGAGGAATTACATAGCTGTCCTACTTGTTGGTGCCTAGTTGACAACACTCTTGCATGTTACGTATGGCACAATCATTTCAACGTTTTTGGTGATGGTCACTGATGACGTCCACAGATTCGCAGCCCTGCTGCGGCTTTTTCCCCAAGAGGAGAACCATGAAGAAACTGAACAAAGTGGCGATGTTGTTTGCCTCTGCTGCCCTCGTGACAGCCGCTGGCGCACAAGTGAAGGCTGCTGACGGTGGCAAGACTATCGACAACTGGCAAAACGGCACCAGCGAACTGGTGTGGAAGAACGGCACGAACGAACTGTGCTGGCGCGATGCCAACTGGACTCCTGCTACTGCCGCTGTTGATTGCGACGGTGCTCTGAAGGCCCAGGTCACTGCAGCTCCTGCTCCAGCCGTTGTGCCTCCCGCTCCTGTGGCTCCCCAGCCTGCAGTGGCATCCAAGGTTACTTACTCTGCTGACGCTTTCTTCGACTTCGACAAGTCCGTGCTGAAGCCCGCAGGCAAGGCCAAGCTGGATGACCTGACCGGCAAGATCAAGGACATCAACCTGGAAGTCATCATCGCCGTGGGTCACACCGACTCCATCGGTTCCGATGCTTACAACCAGAAGCTGTCGGTGCGTCGCGCTGAAGCTGTGAAGGCTTACCTGGTGTCCAAGGGCATCGAAAAGAGCCGCGTGTACACCGAAGGCAAGGGCAAGAAGCAACCCGTGGCAAGCAACGCCACTGCTGCTGGTCGCGCTCAAAACCGTCGCGTGGAAATCGAAGTTGTGGGCACCAAGGCTGCTCAGTAATCTTTCGATTGCTACACAAAAAGCCCCGGCAACGGGGCTTTTTTTATGCCCGATCGATCATGGTAATCGCGGACAATGGCGGCATGAGCAACACTATCAATGCCGACCCGGCAGAACTGGAAAAATTCTCCAGCCTGGCCCATCGCTGGTGGGATCCCGAGAGTGAATTCAAGCCACTGCATCAGATCAACCCCCTGAGACTGGAATGGATCGACGCCCAGGCGCCCCTGGCGAACCAGCGTGTGCTGGATGTGGGTTGCGGCGGAGGCATTTTGGCGGACTCCATGGCGCGCAAAGGGGCCAAGGTGGTGGGTATCGACCTGGCAACCAAGGCTTTGCGCGTGGCGCAGTTGCACGCTCTGGAAACGGGGACGCCCAATATTCAATATCATGAGGTCAGCGTTGAGCAGCTGGCGCAGGAGCAGCCTGCCAGCTTTGATGTGGTGACCTGCATGGAAATGCTGGAGCATGTGCCCGATCCCGCATCCATCGTGCGGGCCTGCGCCCAGCTAGTCAAGCCTGGTGGCTGGGTGTTCTTTTCCACCATCAACCGCAATGCCAAGGCATTTGCGCTGGCGATCGTGGCAGCCGAATACATGCTCAAGATGATCCCCAAGGGTACGCATGAATACGCCAAGCTGCTGCGCCCCAGCGAGCTGGCTCGCTTTGCACGAGAAGCAGGCCTGGATGCCCAAGGCAGCAAGGGCATGGAGCACAACCCGATCTCGGGGCGCTACTGGCTGAGCAATGACACCTCGGTCAATTACATGCTGGCAACACGCCGCCCTCAGGAGTGACAGTCATGTGGAAACATGTGAGAGCCGTTCTTTTTGATCTGGATGGCACCTTGATCGACAGCGCTCCCGATCTGGGGGCTGCCGCAGACAAAATGCGCGTGGATCGCGGAATGCCCTCGCTGCCGCTCAATGCCTACCGCCATATGGCCGGAGCCGGCGCACGCGGAATGTTGGGCATTGCGTTTGGCATGACGCCAGAGTCTGTAGGCTTTGCGGAAATGCGCGAGGAGTTCTTTCGCAATTACGAGCAATGCATGACCGAGCGCACCTATGCTTTTGAGGGTGTACCGGAGCTGATCCAGGCATTGGAGGCTGGCCCATTGCTGTGGGGGGTGGTGACCAACAAGTCCATGCGCTTCACCGACCCGTTGACGCGTCAGATGCCATTGTTTGCTCAGGCTGCGGCCGTGGTGAGCGGGGACACGACACCGCATTCCAAGCCCCACCCCGAGCCCTTGTTTGAAGCCGCGCGACGCATGCAGATTGCTCCCGAGCATTGCATATATGTTGGAGATGATGAGCGCGATATCCAGGCGGGTGCTGCAGCGGGTATGAAGACGGTGGCAGCACGCTATGGCTACCTGGGTACAACGGCAGATACGGCTCATTGGGGGGCGGATGCCCACATCAATTCACCGCTTGAGCTGTTGAAGTTGCTGGGATGCGGCTAGAATAGGCGACTAAGGGGCTGTCCTGGTTTCGACGTGGGTTCGGGACCGGTGCGGTGCATGTCGAGCTTGAGTGATGCTCGTAAATCTCCATTCAAAAAACTAACTGCAAACGACGAACGTTTCGCACTCGCCGCTTAATCCGGTGAGCCTTGCAACAGCACGCTAGTGGGCTGGGCAAGGGGGTAGCAATACCTCCCGGCTGCAAGGGAATTTACATTAGCTGGCTGGATACCGGGCTTCTTGGTATTTGGCGAGATTTAAGGAAGCTGGCTACCCAGACAGCGTGTGCCTGCGGGGTTTGGGTGGCGAGATTCAAAACAGAGCACTAAACATGTAGATCTGTCCGGCGAAGGCTTACGGACGCGGGTTCAATTCCCGCCAGCTCCACCATCCACCCGTACAAAGGGGTTCAATGAGGTTCATTGGACCCCTTTTTCTTTTGGTAAATCAATGACTTATCGTCTTTTTGTGTCTTAAGTGATTTCACTGCTGCCAATGCATACATGGGGAACAGTTGGGGGAACACATGGGGGTAATGGTAAATTTACCCACTATTGTTCCCCCTGTCCCTCTGGGGAAGGGCTTTTTGAGAGGATTTGTTCCCCCTATGTTGACTGATGCACAGTGCCGAAACGCAGTCTGTTCCCCCGGTGCCAAGCGAGAGCGTTTTTCCGACGCAGGTGGCCTGTATCTTGAGGTCAGTCCTGCAGGGTCTCGGCGCTGGTTCTGGAAGTATCGAAAAGACGGCAAAGAGAGGCGTCTGGCGCTTGGCAGCTATCCGGAGGTCGGCTTGACGGCTGCTCGGAAAGCCAGAGATGTTGCTCGGCTGCAGAAGTCAGAAGGCGTTGATCCCGTCAAGGCACGCAAGCTGGAAAAATTGATCAACCCAACTGGGGTTGCTGACACTTTCAAGGCTGTAGCACTGGAGTGGTATGGCAAACAGGTGTCACGTTGGAGTCTTGGTCATGCAGAACGGATGCATCGTCAGCTAGAGCGTGATTTGTTTCCGTATATCGGTGAGCGGGAAATGACGCAGATCCAGCCCATGGAGTTGTTGTCAGTGCTGCAGAAAGTGGAAGCGCGTGGGGCGGTGGAGACCGCTGACCGTGCACTAATGCTGGCGCGGCAGGTCTGGCGTTATTGGTTGCCTACAGCCAGCAATACACAGCGTGACATCACCGAGGGTCTGAAGGCTCGTTTGACTCCATATCGAGGCAAGAAATTCCCTGCCATTGTGGAGCCCGAGCGTTTTGGAGAGCTTCTGAGGGCCATGCACGCATACAAAGGCGGTCCTTTTGTGCGCACTGCACTATTGCTTTCCCCATTGCTTTACCAGCGTCCTGGCAACCTTCGGACGATGGAGTGGGTTGAGTTGGACCTGGATGCTGCACTTTGGACTATCCCTAGCGCCAAGATGAAGCGCACGGTGCAGGAAAAGGAAAATGGTGAGCCGCACGTTGTGCCATTGCCCAAGCAAGCGGTGACGATGCTTCGCGAACTGCTGCCGCTCAGTGGCCGCGGGCAATATGTCTTCCCTAGCCAACGGGACCACGATCGTCCTATGTCGGATAACTCGGTGCGCACAGCTTTATATAGCCTAGGGTTTGGCGAAGAACAAAGCTGGCACGGCTTTCGGGCGAGTGCCAGAACCATGCTGGTTGATCAGCTTGACCTCGATCCACTGGCTATTGAGGCCAATCTGGCGCACGCTGTCAAGGATGCCAACGGACGTAGTTACAACCGGACGAAGTACTTGGCAAAGCGCTTCGATCAGGTTCAGCAGTGGGCTGACTACCTGGATTGTCTGCGGGCTGGCGGTACCGTGATCGAGCTGCAAAAGTGTGTAGGCTAATCGATGTGCAATGCATCGAGCTTTGGCTGCTCGAAAGAGCGGAAATCCGTGATCAGTAGTGTCTCTGGGGTTGCCTGGTCTGACTGCCGACCCTCGCAGGTCTAAGCCTGCTTTGCAGCGATTGCTGCCGTCCATGGCCTCCTCGCGAGCGTTCGGTTGCAACCACATAGCGGTTATCCGAGCGCCAAGGAGCAAGCCAGCCCTGCGACGGCTTTCAGGTGAGCAGCCGACGCTGGTCATCAGTACCCCCACCAAGGGGCTGCTAGATGTCCGCTATCGCGTGCACGGATAGGCGCTGCCGACCCGTTGCAGCCATTCAAGCTGCGCCGACCAGTGACTGCTTAGCAGCGATTTCTGTCGTTTATCGAGATAGCACCTAGCTTCCGGTTTCCGCTCCAAAGCAGTCATCAAGGCACTGATGCTGACGGTAGAGCTGTGACTGCTTTGGAATAAAGCTCCCAGAGTGGTCGCTACCGTCGGCAGAACTAGCCCGAAGGTCTCCTATCGTGGCGAATGAGTTGGAGCTGTCGACCCATAGCCGCTAGAGCAGCGGCTATGGTCACAGGTTTCCCAAAGCGCTGGGCGACGATCAGCCCAAGTGACTTTGGGCTCATATGTCAGCCTTGTAACTGTTACAGTTCGTAAAGCGCGCATCGCAATTCAGACTAGGTCGTGAAGGAGTGCTGTTGGAGTTCTATCCATCAAAAGCTAGGGTTAATCGTGCAACGTGCAAATCTGTATCTAACGCTCCAAGTACATCTTGGTGATATATCAAGGGCTGTTCCTTGAAGACTCATAGCTACTACTGTATTGCCGAAGACAGTCTGGCTGTCTATCTTCCTGTGCGCTGTTATGAGCTAACGTTAAAGCATCGTCTGCTGGAGCAACTGGGAAGTTTCTCCCATTTGCTGCTGGATGCGCTGACGTTGTTACCCGAGCAAGGGGTAGCGTGGGTGCTTGAGGTGACTGGGCTGAGCCCACAACAGTTGCAGCCCATCCTCAATCGCATGGAGGGGCTTGGCTTGATCAAAGAGGGTCAGCTGACCCGACGGGGTGAGATGCTCACCCGCTGGAAACGTCTGCTGCATGGTCAGAGACGCGATGTTTGGCTGGATGGTCAGCACAACAGCCATGATTTCTGCGGGGATGCATCGTTAGAGATTGCAGCGCTGCATGAAGCGGAGGAAGCGTTTGTCATCCGGCGCTGGCAGCGCAACACAGGCAAGCCAAGAGCCTGGTCCTGCCAGGACTGGAATGAAGATTGCGAACGCCAGAAAACACGCATCATGCGCGTTCCCACAGAGTATCTGGGCGCAGTTTTTGATACTTTCTATGACTGTTTTGGTGACTCGGGCTTCAATGTGAATGAGTGGGAACTCAGTGTCCGGTATGTGCCGCAAGAAAACGTGGAGATGGCCGCGCTCAAGGTGCCGCTGGACGTGGCAGATCTGCAGCCTGGCGGCACTTCTGAATACGCGCTGGTCAGCCCGGTAATTTGTCTGGATACCCACTATTGCCTGCCCGATGGTGCTCCAGCCGAATTGAAGGTGCACCAGCCAGAAAATCAACGACATATCGTGAGCTTTAGCAGTGCCGTCGTTGTCCCTCAGCATTTACTCGACGAACCGACCAGTACTTGGTGTTGGCCCGAGGTGGGGGCTGTTGACCGTCAGCAAGCGGCTGAACACTTGTTTCAAAACCTGGCAGTTTCAACACCTGTCGAAGGTGAGGCGCTCTTCAATCGCCAGCATAGCCTAGTGGAACGTTGGCAGGGCTTCGGCATCGATTGGGCCGTAGTAGCAGAGCGTTTGCAAGACATCGAGGGCATTCATCCGATCCGGGGGGCGTGATGAGAGCGATCGACATATTTGCCAATATTGCAGGCCAGACGCTGGAAGATGGTCACATCCAGAAATATGGTGCCATCTTGCTCAGAAGTGGGGTGAAAGGGCTGGCTAAGGTCCACCCGGCCGTCGTGTGGGTAGATGCTGGCGTGGCTGTCATTGAGGCCGCCGGTGCTTACTTTCACTACTGCGCAGCCACTGAGATCACAGAACAACTGCGTCAATACAACCAGATGCTGGAGACGACCCTGGCCCACGAATTGCGGATAGGGGCGCTCGACCTCAAAGCGTTGTGCAAGGAACGAAAAGGACGCCAGGCACGCATAGAGCGCGCTCTGGCTGCCAACCGGGGGCAGCTACAGCTCACGCAAAAGAAAATCCGTAAGCAACTGGATGTATTGAGGCACATGCACGGCTTGCTGCAAGAGCAGCGCTTGCAGTCAGGAAATTTCCAGGCACTGATAGGCCTGCAAGTCTGCCTGGACAGCTGCGTGGATGCCACTTTGTCACTACTGCTGAATTTGGATGGAGAACCAAGATGAAAGAACCGACGAAATCCCCGGCGAAAAAATCGACAGCTAAGAAGCCTACACGGGACAATCCGCAGCGTACGCAGAAGGTCGGCTCTGGTTTCACTGTGGGCCAGGCATTGGAGTTGGCGAACACTTCAGTGGACACCATGAAGGCGTACACAGAGTACAAAAAAGAGGTCGAGGTGACCAAGCGCGCCTTGATTGAAGGGCAGAAAGCCATCACTCTGGGTGAACAGGAACTGGAAAAGGCTCGCCTGACACATATCGCACGTCTGAACGAGTTAGACAACGCCGACAGAAGCGACCTCCGCAGCCATGAAGAAGCCATGGCAGAACTGTCTCATAAGGAGCGTAAGCTGGATACCAATGCTTCTCTGCAGGAGCGTGTGCTGGCACAGTTGGAGGCCCAGCAGATCACGGCTGAGGAAGCAGCGCTTTTGCTGTACGGAGCACAAGAGTAAATCGAGTCATCCATGGCTATCCCTTTTGTTCTAGCTGCGGGGGTCGCAGTGCTAGTCAGTGCCAAGGTTGTCAGTTGGATTTACAACGTCAAGACTGAGGAAGAGCAGAACAAGCAGCGCCACGAAAGAAAGCGCTCGGAAGAGATCCGTGCGCGCGCCGATGCTGCCAGACAGCAGCAAGCGGCAGAGCGCCTGAAGCTATTGAGACGGATGGGGAGGGAACACGCACAGTTCTTGCGCGAATCCATTCATGGCTGTCGCCTTGCTGTGGCGGATGTGCCTGACGAGCTGATAAAGCTGGAAAGAATGATCGGCGAGGAGGTGGTTGATAAGACCTCCAGTCCATACCGCAAGTCTGCGCTGCGCCGTGAATATGCACGTATCGAAGATGCTATTGTGCGCATGCGTGAATATCAACGGTACCTTGACCATCTGCAAGCACGCATACAGTCTTTGCTACAGGATGAGGCTTTCGAAGACCTGCTGCATTTGGATGCCGCAGAGCCTTTACTACCTCTGGACTGGCTGTATCCGGGCAAGCTAGTGTTGGTGTCCATGGACGAGTTAGGTCAGCCGCTACCGCGCTTCCAGCACCGCATTTCTTTCGGTCAGGATGATAGTGCCCAGAAAGCACTGGCCTTGAGCTATGGAGATGACATTCCAGTTCTCATCAAGTCCGTCCATAAACACTATGAAAAACTTTTCTATGGCTGTGTGGCTAGAGGAGCGGTTTACTACAACCACATCATGCAGGGCGAGCCCATTGCGTTTGTGGTTGAACGCATTCTTCGGAATAACGCTATAGGAACCCTCTGTGAGGGCATGGTGCGCGCTTGCCTGCCAATGTCACAACTGAAGCACCCGGGCGTACGATTGCTACCCGGCCAAAAGATATTTGTATACCCAACTGCCTATGACTTGTGCTTGAGCAAAAATCCCTTTGATGAGAGAAGCCGTGCCATCGAGGTGAGTGAGTTCAACTACCAGGCTCGAGGGGCTCAGAGCTACCAACAGCTTTATCTGGAGGTGGATGAGCACTTGCTCAAGGAGGTCTCTGACCAAGGCTTTTACGACGTCGAAGAACATTGGACGCTTCTGAGTTACAGCAGTACAACAGGAGAGATTTCCTTGGCCAAGGCCTCGGTACAACTCGATTGCGTAGTACGTAAGGACGGAGAAGTGCTCGAAGTTCGTAAGCTCACACAAACAGGTGGCTTATTGATTGGCCTAGATACGCCTTTTCGCTTCACAATTATTGCGCAGCGCCTAGCAAAGGCGGAGAAGGTAGGCTGGGCCTATGGGGTGCACGAGTTCTTGAGATTTTGTGCCCAATCTGCGCTAGACCTGAATGAATCTACGGAGCGTATGGCGCAGAGCCGCTTTTACCAGCGGTGGGAGCAGGTCATTGCCTACCAGCGTAGCCGCGAGGAAGGCGTATCGCTGGAGTTTCCTCTAGAACTCACGCGCCGAGAGGAGAACGCTCTGACCCTGCACCGCGGGCGATTCCCGTCACAAGATCAGGAGCAGTTTGACATTGTGTTCGACAAGTTGGGTGAGGTCTTGTCTGAGAAAAATACCCTAAATCCTGATTACTGCGTTCGCTTGCAGCGCTGGGATGAACAGCGAAGTGAATATATTCCGGCCATGCGTTTTGAGCGCCGTAGTCGGCCACTGTATGTCCGCCAAAAAGACAGCATTAGCATTGACGGTAACTTCTTGCTGCCTGATAACGAAGCAGCAATGTTGCGTCTGTCGATCAACATACCGAGCGCCTCACTCAAGCGGCAGAGCCAAGCGCTTGAAGACTTTTTCCAGGATCGCTTGGTCAATCCTGCATTGAAGAACATACTACTGTCACCAGAGCACTATCTGCCGGAGCAAGACGCGCGCCTGACGCCTGTCTCATGGTCTGGCGCCTTGGATAACAGCCAAAAGCGCGTGGTTGAACTGGCGCTCAGGGAGCGGAATATTGCGCTCATTCAAGGGCCACCAGGTGCAGGCAAAACCACGGCCATTGTGGAAATTCTCTACCAACTGTTTCGCCAGTGGCCCTATCGCCGTGTACTGGTGGTTTCTCAGCAGAACACGGCTGTAGACAATGCACTGGGCAAGTTTCTGGAGAAGCACAGTCACAGTCTAGAGCAGCCCATTCAGGCGATTCGCATTGGCAATACGGAAAAGATGAGTCCTGCCATTCAGCCCCTTGGCTTTGACCAGCAGCACGCTAGCTTTCTCGCAGGACTTGAGGCACGGGCGATCAACGCGGCTGTGCGTCTGCCTGAAGCAGAAAGCAATCTTTGCCATGTCTGGTGCGCGACGCTCAAGCAAGCAATGCAGTCTCGTAGTGGGCAGGAAGAATTTTTCATCACCCTGCTAGGCGATCGTAATGTGGTGGGTGCCACCTGTGTAGGTCTGGCCACCAACAAGGGCGGCATTGACCAGTTGCAGTTTGATGTAGCCATCATTGATGAGGCAGGGCGAGCCACGGTCCCGGAAATCCTCATTCCCATCTTGCGCTCCAAGAAGGTTATCCTAGTTGGCGACCACCACCAGTTGCCACCGAGCATTGCGCCTTTGCTGCGTGATGACGATGCCACCCAGGCGCTAAGTTTCCTACGAGACAATTTCCTCAGTGGAAGCTTTTTTGAGCTGATGTTTGAGCGCTTGCCGGAGGTGTGTCGGGAGGTTCTTGACAAGCAGTACCGTATGGCACCTGTCATTGGCAATCTGGTTGCGAATCTCTTCTACAGTCGCCGTGGGCAGCGAATGCTTTTCAACGGCCATCCAGACAGCCACTTTGAACCCAACTATCTGCTAAAGCAAAGTATCTATTGGGTGGATGTAAAGGGGCGGCAGCAACAACCCCATCACAGTATGAGTAAAGAAAATGTCTGTGAAGCTAGCGCCATCACAGACTTTCTGGCGGATCTGGCCGAAAGAGTGCATCGTCCCATCTCGGTAGCGGTCATTACGCCTTACAGCGCCCAGAAAGAGCGCGTACGGAAGCAGCTTCGCGACCTTGGCTGGCAGGATGGGCAACTGGGTTTGCTGCGTATTGAAGTCGATACTGTGGATGCTTTTCAGGGCAGTGAGGCTGATGTTGTTTGCTACTCTACTGTGCGCACGGAAGGTAGTCTCAACTTCATTCTTGATCGCAAGCGTCTGAATGTTGCCTGCTCGAGAGCGAAGCTGCACCTCCTGTTCTTTGGCGACATCCACTATTTGCGGAACTGGCGTGCAAAGAAGAAAGAGGGTGTCAACCTCTTCTCAGAGATCATGAAATACGCTAGCACTGAGCCTGTGGTGTTTAGGGAAGAAGACCCTTCGAGGTCGGAAAACTTTGCTTCTGCAGATTCTGTGTGAAAGCTAGGCCAGCTTCGACGATCTCCGTAGATGACATCAAAGCTTGGGATATCTCTGACCAAGGGAATTTGGGCAACACGGGTACGCGGTACAGTGCAAAAAAGCCGTGCAATGTGTGAAACCTAAGAACTCCATAAGGCAGGACAACACCACTGATCTCGCCACCTTGAACATCAGACAAAGCAGCTTTTAATGTCAGCTACCGGCAACTGTAGTCATTGTGTGGCCCACGTTGGAAGGCTGCAAACAGCCTGAAGCGGGCATCGGTGCCAAGACGCTGAACTTCCGCTTCTGGCCGAGATGTTGAATTCATGGCTACGCCGGGAAGCTGACAGTCATAAGGCTATGGCGGCCGAGCATCGCTAGTCGCTAAGAGGGAAGTCGAAGCCCACCCGCTCGAGAGCGCATCCTGTGTGGCCCTCAACTTGATGGGAGATCATCATGGGATCCACAGGTAATATCGCTCAGCGCGAGCCGTGGAACAAGGGCAAGATCGTCGGGCAGAAGGCTCCGTTCAAGCTCAAGGACGTCTGGGCGCTGCGCGTAAGGCTTCAGATGGAAGGCCGGGTGCGCGAGCTTGCTCTCTTCAACTTAGGCATCGATAGCAAGTTGCGAGGATGCGATCTCGTCGCTCTCAAGGTTCGGGATGTATGCCACGGCGACCAGGTGGCATCGAGTGCTGTTGTCATGCAGCACAAGACTCAGCGTCCAGTGCAGTTCGAGATCACGCAGGCTGCCCGTGACGCCTTGCGAGCTTGGATCAAGCTGGCAGGGCTGAGATCAGAGGACTTCCTGTTTCCAAGCAGGCTGCACGAATCGCCGCATCTGGGGACACGGCAGTACGCCAGAATCCTCGGTCACTGGGTTGACGAGCTAGGTCTAGACCGCATGGAGTACGGGACGCATTCGATGCGCAGGACAAAGGCGACACTGATCTACCGTCGCACAAAGAACCTGCGCGCTGTGCAGTTGCTGCTCGGCCACTCGAAGCTGGAGTCAACAGTGAGGTACCTGGGCATCGAAGTCGACGATGCCCTCGAGATATCTGAACAGACGGAGATTTGAAGTTGCCGCTGACGGTCACCCCGAAAATTGCGGTAGGGTGGCCGTCTTCAACGACTGCAACGCGGCGCTGGGCCAAACTGGCACTCTCGGCCAAGAACCGACCTTTGACTTGAAGGCATGCACGACAGCTTCAGGCAGAAACCGGCCATCAGCCTGACAGTGTCAAGGTCTCTGGTCTGATCTGTGGCGTTTCAAATGATGCTCGGAAAGGAATACGGACTCTCGGTCGATTCACCTATTGAGCATGCTGCACGGACTCTAGCAGCCTCGAGGCTCCGGGCCAGCGAGTGGAGCGAGGGTGAGTTCTCTTAGCGCGCAATCAACTGTGTTTCGTTTAGGACGTTCTGTAGGAAGAGCGTCTTCGCCGCGCTGCCGGATACCGCACGCTGCGGGGCAGCCAACAGTACGTCCACACTCAGTCGAAGGGTTTCCGCAGCCAACCGGAACTGTCGGCGCGAGGCCTCGTTGTCCAGGGTTGGGGGCTGTCTTATAGTCTCGAAGTCTGTGAGGACGGCCATTTGCCGGGCTGCTTCAGCCAGTAACTGACCACCGCGCACCTCTTGCCGCCGCTCGAACGCCTGATGAGCCGCCATCGGCTTGTCGGGCGCCTTGCCCGCGAAACCGAAACTCAGCCCGGCCGGTCGGGAAGACGCAAGCATCGTGCGCAGCGTCTTGGCGGTGCGCGTGTCCAGCGGCCGCTCTGCCTTCTCGGCCAGCGCCAGGAGGTCGCTGAGCAGCGAGTTGGCTTCCGCGAACAGCGGGATGCCATGGTCCAGGAAGCGCGACAGCGTCTCGACAGCAAGCTTGGCAGCCTTGTCCATGGGCATGCCGCGTTCGATTTGGCTTGTGGCGCGAATCAGCTTCGCGTCGGGAATCCATTCGTACCAGTTGGTCAGGTTGTCCAGCCATCGGGGGGGCAGACGATCCCAGTCGCGCTTGCGGAGCAGATAGTAGGCTGCGGCCGTCGCCGCAATGGGATCCATGACTTTGTCACGCAGCAACTGGTGTGCCAGTTTACTTCCGGGATCGAGCATCGATTCCACCGGGCTGAGCATGCCGGCGCGCAGGAACTCCATGATGGCCTCAGCATTGGGACTGTAGCCGCCCACCACTACCCGGGGCGTCACCACGCCGGACAGAGTGCGCAACGACGTCACGAGTACGCTGGTTTCCTCGCTGGGAAGTGACACGACCTGCGGTGTATCGCTGTCCAGACGCACCACAAGTGCACGTGGGTTAGGCGAAGACCGAACCTCCAGTTGAATTGCCTCCCGTGAACGAGGAAGGTTCGTCAACTGCTCCTCCATCGGAATCTGCCGCCAGCGCGGGGAATCGGGCGTCTTCTCCCATAGCTGGAACCAGGCGTCCTTCATGCCGGGGTGGCTCAATAAGGCGCCGCCATGCCGCTTCATGTTCAGGCGCATGGCGGACCATGCCATCCAATCGGAGGTTGCGGCATCGTCGCCGATACTGAATGCCACTTCATCGCGCCACATGCGATCGGGCGTCTGCAGCGGCTGTGTCTCGGTGGTGCCATTGGGCAGGGTTAATCGAACGAAGAGCGGAGCCTCGCCGCGTTCGTAGCGGAACTCCGTGGCGTGTCGGGTGGCGACCGCGCCCGTGCTGAGCACCTGGCCGCGCGCATCGACGACGTTCACGGGCAGGAAGGATGGAAAGTAACCTCGCTCGCCACGCACGTTTAGGCGGATCTGCAAACGATGCTGGCTCATGGCTGCACCTCCACGGGCAGATGGTAGTGCGGTGGCTCGAAGTACTGCGCGCCACTCGCATAGGGCTGATGCATCACCGAGGCGATCCGCACTTCGTACATACCCTTGTGCGCCTCGGTGCGCCAGATGCCATCCGCCTGGCCGCCTGTGATCGGCGGTACGGTACCGTCGGCCAGATTGTGGATCGTGTAGCTGCTGATCACACGCAGGGCTTCGGGTGAGAGCTCGATCTCTACCTTGACCTTGGGTATCTGGGTCGTCATGTGCAGCGGCGCATCCACCGCACCGGAGGGATGGGGTGTGCAGGACTGGGGCTCGCCGCCGCGCTCTTTGTTCACCATGGCCAGCAGCTTGGGCATGGCCTGCGCAAGCGCGCTGCCATTGACTAGCCAGTTCGGTGTGCCGGGCTGCGGGGCGCCGCAATACCCCCCCAGCGCCTGCAGCAACGCATCCGTGAAGCGGGAAACCCCGTTGCTGTCGCCGTAGGCAGGTTCGCCTTCGGTAGTGGACTCGATCCAGGTCGTGCCGCGATTGATGTTGGCCGACGAGGCACCATCGTCCAGCAAGGGGGCCGGCCGTGCTCCGAGCCGTTCGCCCACGCGCCGATCATAGGTTCGGCAGGCGTCGATGAAGACGTAGAGCTGGGCTGGCACCTGCCGCCATAGTGCGCGCACCGTGTTGGAGAGGTCAAAGCTGCCGGTCTGGAAGGGGCGGTTGCCATTGGCGCCGTGGTCATCTAAGAGCAGGATATGCTCGGGACCATTGCCCATCACGCCGTGTCCGCAGAAGTACAGCACGCCCACATTGTTAGGGTGGCGCTGCACCTCCTCGAGCCAGCGGTCGAAGCCTGCCTGGACAAGAGGCAGAGAGGCCCGCTCGATGGCATGCACGGCACCGGCCGCGTTGAGCTGCTCGCCCGCTTCTGAGGAGACCAGAACCTCCAGCGTCGCGAGTGGTGCATTCGGGTTGTGCAAGCCGCCCTCGCCGCCGGCGTCATTGATCATCCAACGTGCCAGATGCATTGCGGAGACCGGTGGCGAGCCCAACACGTTGAGTCCCATGTGCACCTTGTTACGCGGCTCGGGGCCGCCACGCAGGTGGCGATAGTAGCCGACCCCGATGATCAATACATGCGTGCCCGGCGTATCGTTAGCCGGACGCAGTCGAATCTGGGTCATCTGTTCACTTCCCCCCGCCGATGCGTTGCGCTAATCGCTTGTAGAAGCTTGGCCACTTGAAGTACCCGGAATGCGCACCGGTGACGGGGTAGCCGGTGTTGTACGTGAAGTCATGCACCGTGTCGGGCGCGGCCCCCGTGAACGTCGGCAGGACCAGAAAGCCCAGCACGTCATTGGTGTCGACGATGTTCAGCCAGCGCTTCGCGCGCTTGGGCGAGGCGATGGCCTCGCGTGGGATTGCCTTGCGGTCCGTGCGTCCAGGGCTGGTCCACAGCAGCGACATTTCCTCGAACAGCCCGACCTGAGACCCCACGGTTACCCAGGCATCAATCTCCAGGTCCGAGCCTTCGGCGTAGTGGGTGAGGATGTCGTAGACGATCTCACCGCCAAAACTGTGGCTGATGACCACCAGTGGCTCGTTTTTCATACGGGCCAGATCAGAGGCCTCCCGCAGCGATTGGAGGACCGTCGAGGCGATCGGGCCGAGCGTGGTGCCGTCGCCACGCTCGGCCAAGTACCGGAACGCATCGCCAATGAAGGTGGCGATCTTGCGCGTCAAGGGGCGACGCGAGGGGCCCACGATGGCGTGGGAGAGTTGGTCCGGGCCGAGCAGTTTTAGGCGCTTTGCCCCCTCTTCGAGCATCCCCCAGAAACCGGTGCCACCGAAAGTCTCATCCTTGCCTGCGACCTTCAGTGGACTGACCACGTCGAGCACCTGATCCAGCACGTCATCCTTTGTGCTCTGTGCCAACCAAGGCGCAGTGGTGTCGGCTAGGCGATCCTGCGCCAACTGATACGCTCTGGCCACAGCGAGAATATCGGCCTCGGATTGGGCCTCCTGGATGACTGCATCGAACAGCAGGTCAATTGCTACGTCAGGCCGACGTCGCGCCAACGCATCCAAGGTATCTCCGGTCTGCACTGCTCCGTCCGCCACGCCGATGCCCAGTGATGGCGGCAGTTCGTTGTCGTCCGTTCCGAAGGTCTCAACCTCGCTGCCTTTGGGAATAACCGCCAGGTCGCGCCAGAAACTGACCCCGTCGTCGCCCCAGTACGGTGCGAATATGGGGTGCTGTGCATCGATTCCGACGGCGGGGGCGACTATCTCCCTGAGAAATACCGCTCGCACCTGCTCTTCCCGGTCATAGTCGGCATCCTTGCGATTGTTGACGCCGTGGACGAATACGAATGGCATAGACCCTCCTTTTGTTAACATTTCATCACAACCACGGGGAGTTGACCAATGTGGAAAGCACACGAATGCTCACAAGCGCATTGCTTTTCAAAATGCGCTTAAGGGCAACATCCGGATGATTTCATCTGTTTGCAGGAAGAGGCTTCATCGGCAGTGAATAGTGCAAACACTGAATCCCGCTTTGCGCGCGTGCAGCAGTCGTATCCGACTTGCCACGACCGACAACATGTCGGACGAAGTGCCGGAACTTCAAGGGTCCGTTTTTCGCTGCAAACCAGTCGTCCCATCCGGGACACCGTCCGGCCGCAGTGGGTCGTCACCACCAGGTCGCTGCTTAGGAGAGCTGTCGTTCAGGTTGTCTGCCGCGTCGCGATCTAGCGAGTTTCCAGTTTGAGGCGTACAGCGGACGTCTGTCCAGATAGTGGGGCAATGTCCGGTAACGGCGGCAGCGGTCACAGGCTTGCCAAAGCTCTGTGGCGGCAATCGGCCTAATCCCGCCAGCCGGTATCCGGGACAGGCCAGGGCAGTCTTGCGGATGGCTACACCGAAGCGGCCATCCGCATTTCTTTAGAACTTGTAGCCGATCTGCAGGCTACCGGTCACACCTTCCTTCTGTCCAAAGTAGCCCTGCAGGCCCACGCCCACCAGCAGTGCCTTGTTCTTGAGCGGGCGCACGTTCAGACCCACCTCGACCAAGCCGCTGGCCCCTTTCATGCTGGGCGATTCGATGGGCATGCCATTGGTCGTGGCCTTGGCCTTGCCGTCCAATTCATTCTCATAGCCTGCGCCCACATAGGCGCTGATGGTCGTGCTCAGGCTCTTGGTCAGACGTGCGCCTAGGCGCACGCGCTGTGATGTGACTGCATCAAAGGCCAGGGTTTCGCCTGAAGACATCTGCACCGAATCGCTGCCCTGGCGTTGCCAGATGTAGTGGGCATAGGTGTCCAGGCCCAGGCTGTCGTTCAGCGCCCAGACCTTGCCTGCGCCAATGTGCGTGCCGACATAGTGGGTCTTGGACTCATAGCTGACCCGGGTGCCTGGCACCAGGTCGTTGGATTGGTAATCCTGCTCAGCCCGGCCCGTGCGTACCGAACCTTCCACGTAAATGCCGCTGTCCAGTGCGTAATGCCCCATCATCCCCAGACCGTAGGAACGGGTTTTGCCGTCGCCGCGTGCCACACCCGTGGAGAAGTCGTTGAACGACGAGTAGTTGCCATTGCCGTATTCAAAGAAGCCCCCCAGCGTCAACTCGCCATTGGCCTGCTTGAAGCCCTTGGCCAGGCCTGCCACCAGGTTGAAGCTGCGCACATCCACATGCGAGCCGGTGTTGTTGCGCACCGAACCACCGCCTGTGGTGCCAAAGCTTTGACCACCCGTGTTGCCACCAGCACCGGTGACAGCGCTCACGGCGGCTGCTGTACCCTGGGATGCCGCAAAGTCAGCTGCCGCTGTTAAAGCCGCTGCACCAGCCACAAAGCCTTCGGACAGACTCTTGGAGGACTCGGTCGCACCTCGACGGGTGACGGTGGAGGACAGGATATTGCCTTCCTGCTTGGTATCGAACTCGTACTCGATGGTGGAGCCCTGCAAGGCGCGGGTCTTGATCGTGGCATCAGCCAGCAGTGTTCCGGCATCGATCAGCTTGACCTTGTCTCCCACTGCCAGGACCGGAGCGTTGCCTTGCACATTTACGCCAATGGTGCTGCCTTGGATGTCGGCGGTACCGGCTACGTGCAGGATGGTGTCACCGTTCTGGGTGTTTTCTGGCAGGTAGAAGTTCAGGAACTCGAAGTTGCCCACATTCTGCGCTGACAGGCCTTTGGCGTTGACCAGGTTCAGGGTGTTGCCGGTGAATAGATCGCCTGTGGTGGTGGCGCCCCAGCCGCCGTACAGAGAGGCATTGCGCAGGTCAGCGCTGCTGCCTTCGATGGTGATGGTGTTGTGCGTGACGCTGCCTGTGGCGCGGCCTGGGTCGTAGTCCTTGCTGTCGTTGACATAACCACCGGCAACCAGGCCGGTGATGGTGCCGCCACGGATCAGAATGGTGTTTTGCGTGGCTGCGCCGTGGAACACGTCTGCGCCCACGATGGCGCCCAGTATCTGGGTTTGGGCGTCTTCATCCCATTGGCCGCTCACCGTGCCGCCATTAATTTCCACGTGGTTGCCTCGTGCGTTGCCCATGCCATTGGCCGAGCCGCCGTTGATGCTGCCCACAGTGCCACTGTGCATGATGACGGTGTTGTTGTTGGCATCTGCGCCTGTGGCGGTATCGACCACGCCGCCAGCCACCCAGGCATTGCTTTGCATGCCGCGAACTTCCACCTTGTTGCCCGAGGCAGTGCCTGTTCCGCTGATGACTTGCCCGGCCAGGATCTCCTTGACGCCTGCGTAGTCACCCGCTTGCAGGGTGATGCTGTTGTTGTTCGCGTTGCCACCATCGCTCATGCCACCGACGATGGTGCCCATAAAGCCTGCTGGCACGGCGTTGCTGGCCGAGGAGCCACCCAGCGTCACGCTGTTGGCAGTGGCGTTGCCGCCATATTGGGCATAGCCGCCAATGATGGTCTTCTCGCCAGCTTCAAAAGGATGGTCAATGACTGAAGAGGCAGGGAGGCTGGCAGGATCGCCATTGGAGTTCACCACATTGCCGGTCGCATCGATGGGGGCAACGGCGTGAGACCACAGCGGTACAGCCAAAGCGGTGGTGGCAAGTGCGGCCTGTATGGCGCAAGAGATGCGAGAAGGGCGAAAACGTGTCGTTGTGCGAGAGGACATGAAGGTCTCAGGGGGTTAAAAAATCAATCAAGCGGTTTCGTGGGAAAAAAAAGCCAGTGCCCCCTGCAGCCCAGCGCACCAGGCGCCGGGCTGAGGATCGCTGCAGGTAGCCAGATTCATCTATCGCTGAGTGCGCGCCAGCCGTTTTCGGTCTTGCGCATCGCCACCGAGCCCTTCATCTGGATATCGCGTGCTTCAAACCAGTGGCCGGGATCGTTGCTTTGATCGGCCGCCTGTGCTTGGCCTTGCAACATGCCTTCTGTGAACTTGTAGGAGGCGCCGGAGCAGCCCTGGCGGTAGAACTTGGAAACGGCAGCGCCGACTTGCCCTAAGAACTGGTAGCTGTTGTTTCCCCATTGATCGCGGAAAGCTTGTTCGTAGGCCTTGAGCTCCTCTTGCTTTTGTCGCAAAGGCTCGGGCGGGTTGCGGCGCCAGGCATCGAGTGCGGCTGAGTACTGCTCCTGGGGTGTCAGCACCCGGGTGGCGGAGATGCCCTGAGAATGGTGCAACTGCCCATCGTCAAACTGCTCATAGCGTGGGGTAGATTCCTCTTCCAGTGCTTCGATTTGCTTGCGCAGGGCTGAGACCTTTTGGTCTCGCTCGGCATAGGCTGTTTTGGCTTGCGCGGAGCGCTCCTGCTCTTGCTGCCAGGTGGCCTTCATCGTCTTGAGCTGGCTCGCATCCTTGAGCGCAACCCCGTAGGTGAACTCCACGCGGTAGTAGCCGTCCTCTTCGTAGCCATTGGTCTTTTGGATGTCCACGAGCTCGATGTTTTGGCAGGATGCGAACTTGGGTTCCAGGAAGTTCTCCAGATCGCTGTTTCCAGGCGCTGAGTTGCAGCCAGCCAAGGCCAAGGCTGAGCAAAGAAGCAGTCGTTTTGTCATGTATCCCTCTCTTGGGCTTTGAAATCAAAATGGAAATGCGCACCGGCTCCGCCACCGCGTCTGCTGCAGAGCCGGTGTGCTTCAGGGTGTTTGCCGGCGCGTATCCAGCAGGAAGTGAGGGACGAAGCCGCTGGGGACAGTGCTGCCGCGTTGCACGGCGATGTCCCTGAAGTGCGCATCCAGAGCCAGAAAGAACTCGGACGGCTTCATGTGCAGGGCGCTGATGATGCGTTCCATATTGGCCAGCGTCACATTGCGCTCGCCGCGCTCCACACTTCCCATGTAGCTGCGGTCCAGCCCGCAGTAATGCGCAAAGCCTTCCTGAGAAAACCCTTGCGCCTTTCGACATTCACGTACGGCCTGCCCGAATGCCTTGAGCACGGGAGATCGGTCCGTATCTGTCATTGGTTGATTTGCCATGGGTGCTATGGTTACGATTTGTATCGATGCTGACCACAGCGCAAAAGACCACGGAAAGCGTATCCACGGCCATTCAAAACACGGGTTTGAATGCCACGGGTTGATGGCTCACGGTCTTTGGGGATACGGACTATGCGTACCATCTCGCCCCCTCGCTTGGGCAGCAGGTGTGAGACCCGCAGACACAGGGTCCTCATCTGCCAGCGGCGCCGCATCTGCCGGATGAAACTCCTCCACGATCTCGGCCGCTTCGTCGGGCGCATCTTCAAAGCTGCCATTGGCAAAGCCCAGGCGGGCGGCAGTATCCAAAGCCGGTTGATCAAATCCAGCTGCCAGGCGCTGCCCTGCCACTTCCTTGGCATGCGCAATGGCTTCGTTCAACGACATGCCGGATCGCACCACCAGATCGGCGTAATAGATGGCTGCTCGGTGGGATTGCGTGGTGGACTTACCTCGCAGCTTGAGCTCCAGCGGCATGCAGGCCAGATACCCGCCAGAGACCGCAGCAAAGTACTGCAGCCGCGCCGTCAGCGTGCGAATGCTGTTGAAGCCCGTGGTCCTGAACATAAAGCAGCCCAGCTCATCGCTGTCACCAATCACCAGATTCAAGCGCCCGTAGGGTTTGCAGGCCTGATTGCCGAAACTGCAGATATCTGGCCCCGGGCAAGGCAGTGATTCCAGCCCCTGGCCTGTCACTCGTTTGCAGCTCTCGCCATCCCCTACACAAATGGGTCTGGCTGTGGTTCGATCGAATAAGGTGTAGTGGGCCCGCAGATTCAGATCGGGATCATCGAACAGCACTCGCACGGGAATGCTGCGCAGCTTGCGCCGGGCAGTTGCTGCTGCGGGTGGCTTCACCGCGTTGGTGTCCACCGCTTGCTTCGCATCCGTGGCGACACCCATCTTGTCCTTCAGCGAGCGCTTGCTGGATGGACGGACTGCGACCTGTTGGGAGGCTTGCACAGATGCTGGTGCCGATACGGCATCGTCTTCCAGAACATCACCGCCAGAGGAAGGCTGCAAGCCTTCCTTTATGCCGCCGTGCTGCGCCTGGCGCAGGGTTTCATCCAGGGGATGGAGAATCCACTGCCCACGGGACTGCACCTGCGTGGTGATGGTGAACTCATCATCTTTCTCGGGCAGGCGCTTGCCGTTGCGCTCCACCACCTTGCCGATGGCAATGCGGCCAATCACCGGGGGCGTGATCATCAAACCTTTGATCATGAGGGGTTCCAAATAACAAAGCCCTCCAGGGCAGGGCCAAGGAGGGCGGGGGAAGAGGAAAGAAACCGGACTGAACTTCGTCCCAAGCCGTTTCACTGCTCAGGTTCGTAAATACAAAACCGCCGTGATCCTGCTCGCACGCTCATATAGCGTTGAGCCAGCGTGGGATGGTCTTGGACAAATTGGCTGGTGTTGAATACCTGGCCGTCCTTGCTGCGTTTCCAGGTCACCGAGCCGCCGCAGGCAAACATGGCCTTGCTGGCTTCACCCATGTGGATCTGGATGTGCTGACGCAAGCGAGCTTCCCGCTTTTGCGCGGCATCCAACTGCATCCGGGCCTGCAGCAGCTCTTCGAAAGTGCCGTTGAGCGCTTCGTCCTCGCTCAGATCCACCTGGTCGCCAGTATCAAAGGGGTAGAGGCAACGCAAAGCCTTCTCGCTGCTTTCTGAGCCGTCACCAGGCGGAGCAATACCGTTTTGGACCATGTCCCAGAACGTTTGCTCCAAGGCAATCAGTCGTGCAATCAGCGCCTCGTCCCGCTCGATGCGGAAGATGCGCAATTCTTGGCCTCCCACCAGCACGGCCACATCGGCGGCTTGGTGGCCCGTCACGGCCAACTGGTGCATCACCTGCAATTGCACATACTCAGGCACGCCATCGCGCCACAGGCGGGCACCGTGGATGCCCGCCGTCTTGCACTCCAGCAACTGCACATCGGAAGCGCCGACCACTTCCCGGTCGACGTTGGCCAGCATCCAGGGATGCTCAGGGTGCTGCAACACCGCATTCACGCGGCGCACCTTGTTGCCGGTGCGCTTGGTGTAATGGGCCGCCACGATCGGCTCCAGCAGCGTGCCCCAGAACATGGGGCTGCTGTCGTCGCTGGGATCGATCGCCGGCAACAGATCGGCCTTGCCGGTCTTTTGCATCCACAGCTCCAACTGCGACTGATAGGGATTCAGGCCCACGGCCGCAGCAGCATCGGAACTGCCAATGCCGGTGCGGCGCACTTCCAGCCAGTCCTCACGCTCCATGGCCTTGGTGGACACTAGGCGCAAGGCTGCGCCCTTGCGGGACGAACGACTCAGGGGAGCAGGTGCTGCTGGAGCAGCATGCCCCGAAGGGCTTACCAGGTGCAAAGACATACCAAACTCCTTGGCCCGCCAATATTGCGGGCATAAAAAAGCCGCCTCAGAAGGCGGCCTGTGGTGCTGGGGAAAAGTGAAGAGTGGGTGGGCGCAACAAGGCGCGTTTGCTCCAAGTGGTCCAAAGGCTGAAACGATCTGCCACGGTCAGGCCACCAACTGCAAGGCATGGTCCAAGGCCCGTTGCTTGATCAAAGCACCCTGACCGAACCAGGCGCTGTCCAGGCGGTTGTCCTGGCTGCGTGCCTGCTTCTCATGGTCGACGAACTCGGTGACGGCGCACAGCAGGCCCCAGGCCGTATCCTTGGCCGCCTGCATCTCGGCGCCCCGGCCGTGGCCCTCATAGAGCGTCTGTACCTTCTTGAGGGCACGCTCATTGGTCAGGCCCACCGTGGGATCGGAATGCTGGTCCGTGTTGCAGATCACCTTGAGGAAATAATTCATCGCCTCATGGGTCTTGATCTTGCGCTCGGCCAGGGTCTTCATGCGGTACATAAAGCTGTCCCACTGGCCCACGGCCACCCCCAACTGGCGCTTGACCGCCTGGGCATCGAAAGCCGTGCTGTGCGGCACCTTGACGGCACCCACGCCATCGCGCAGCGCAATGGTCAGCGTGTTGTTGCACACCACCCGCACCGTCGTCGGCATGGCCACCGTGGCCAGCGTGCCATCGCAGGAGGTGGCCAGCAGCAAATAGCCATTGACCACATCCTTGTCCTTGAGGGCAGCAGACTTGCCCGTGCGGGCCAGAGCCCAGAACTTGCGCCCGGCCTTGAGCACCCCGGCTGTCTCCAGCTCATAGCCGGCGACCTCCGTCAGATCCCGGTAGAACTCCAGCACCTCACGAGGTTGGACCACTTGGTAGCGGCTGCCGACCACCGACAGAGGCGCTTGCGTATCGCTGCGGTACAGCACCTTTTGCTCGGGGAACTCCTTCGGCTCGGCATACAGGCTCGACAGCCCAGATAGGCCCGAATCACCATCGCAAGCCAGATAACGCACCGGCGTCTCCTGGATACGCCAATTCATGCCTGCGGCCTGGGCCCAGACATCGATGCTTTGCTTGGCGGGCAGTGCGTGGCCCAGTTCATGCCAAGGGGTTTGACCAGCATAGGCCATGGTTTCTACGAGATGTGCCATGAGAAAACTCCTTCAGTAAGAGAAGCGAAAATCAAAAAGGGGAAGCGATGGGAAAAGAGGAGATTGACTTAGCCGTGTGCTCGCTCAATCGGAGTCGGTGTAATGAGAGGCCGATTCCCGGTGGGCAAAGACATGCCCGCACTCCAGGCACTTGAAGTTGTCCAGCATTCGGGCATCAATCGTTTTGCCCACCGACGTGCCGACCTCGCAGCCAATGGCCGTACCGGCGAGGCCACCCAAGACAGCGCCCGCGATGCCACCGATGGTCGAACCCGCGGGGCCGGTCATCAGGCCCGAGGCAATCCCAATCTGCGCACCGCGCAGGGCGCCCACAAAGCCGCCTGTGGCACCGGCGGCGCAGCCGATGGCGCCTGCGGTCTTGCGTGCCCAGTTGCGGGAGACGACCCGTGGGCTATGGCACAGAGGGCAGTTGGGAGGGATAGAGGAAAAAGGCATCAAAGCTCCTTGGAAGAAAGACAAGAAGCCAGGTGCTGGAGCGTGCTCTGCAAGGCAGGCGCATCACCACGACCTGGACGACAGACCGGGGTCTGCTCAGGTCGGTGATATGTGGTTGAAAAAAAATTGATTGAAAGAATCAGCTTTTTGGGAGAGTTCGAAGAGGCGTTTGTCTCGATATCACGCAGCTTGTGATGTGTCACAAGCCTGGCATCACATGCGGCTTCGCATGCCAAAAAGCGAAGCTTTCGCATGCGCCCGAAACACTCGATTTCTCCAATGTGGGGGAACTAAATGTTGGCGACCTTTCGCAGGTTCGCATGACGAGGTTGCGAGTGGATGCGATGGTTGATTTTTATCACTGCCGTGAATTAAGTGAAAAGTCAAGATGGATGCTTGAGTCTGTTCTCGTAGCCAAGCAACCGGCTCGAAAGAAATTGGTCGTTCCGCTGCAATCCGGTTCTCTTCAACACGAACTGATTGCCATGAACCACACCCCTTACGCACCCCAATCCAAGAGCCAGATGGAGCGCAGTTTCCAGCCTATACAGGCATCTCAGGCGAGCATGTCCTTGCTCGCTTACTCCCAAGCTTCCCAGACTGCAGAAGTCTCCCGTACGCCTTTCTGCGACGAGGAAGCGGTTCAGACCGTTGCCACAGTAGGCAGCGATGCCATGCGTCTGAACACCATCCTCCGCCTGCGCCAACTTCTGAAGGCGCTAGGGATTTCTCGCTCCACGGTGTATCTGCGCATCAATCCCAAATCCAAGTACTACGACCCCATGTTTCCGAAGCCCATTCGCCTTGGCGCAAAGGCGGTGGGATGGGTGCTGTCGGATGTGTATGACTACATCGAGCACTTGAAGAAGAAGCAACAAGCTTGCTGATTTAGGGGTACTAAATACCTGGAACCACTCACGTGTGAATTTACCCTTCCATGAAGGTTAATCCTTCGTGGAGCACGGAATATTTAACGCTGATGGATAAACGAAATTCAATAAATAAACTCGGCTTCTTAGTAACTAAGATATATAAGAGAAATATATCAAAGAGAAAGAGTGAAACCATTCGATGAATTATTACCTATGAAGTCACGCTACGTCATGCATAACTCTGTTGTGCATAAGAAAATTCTGCTGGAATACGCGAAAGATTATGATGAAAATCATCTTCCTGGATTTGAAGGTCCAGGAATGAAGCGTGCCCTTGATGAGTTGATTCAGCATCTCATCAAGCACAACTACAAGGACCCTTTTGGGAGTAATGATCACCAGCTGAAAAAATCAAAATATATACAGAAGTTTGCGGGTGCACTTATCATCTTGGTTGATGAGGTTGGCACTCAGCTTCTGCAAGAAAAGGATAGGGGAGTTTGGAGTTGCCTTGATATTAATCCGATGGTTGCAGGAATCATCGAGACCACGTGTGCCTTTCTTTTGAAGAAAGGCTCTCAGGATGGAGGTGCTGAGAACTGTGTCTTGCTAGGAATGGGGATGCAGGAGTTTCTGACATTGAACGATTGCGAGTTGCAGTTGGCTCAATCTGCATTCAATGAGTTGGCACTTGCATTGCGCAAAATGCTTTTGAACAAAGGGATGCGTGATGCCGTAAAAAACTATCGTAAAAACTCTACAAAGCGCTATGGCCAGGTGATGCGGGTAACCCGCAGATTCTGGAAGAAATTTTCGAAGATTCTGCTGATTCGTCTGGATTGGGGATTGCGCCATTCAATTCCTGACTTGCGTGCAACATTTAAAGATCAGAAAGATTTTGAGGATCAATTGATGGAGGTGACCAAATATCGCGATGCCATGCTTGAGCTGCTTAAGAGGCGCTATGGTTCGGATCTGGCTTTTTATTTCTGGAAAATTGAGTTTGGTGCTCAGCGCGGCCTGCATCTGCACTGGATGATTGGCCTGAATGGCTCCAAGCATCAGGAACGCATCAGGGTAGCTCGTGCCATAGCGGAGATGTGGGAGGGTGTAATCGATAACGAGAAATCCTACATCTGGAACGTCAATGCCATCCAGTCTACAGATGAGCCCATATTGCGTGTGATTGATTATCACGATCCGCTGCTGTGGAAAATCGTAGGTATCTATGCCGACTATCTGACCAAGGTGGATTACTTCCTCAAGTTGCGTATGCCGGGAAATATGCACAGCTTCGGAGGTACTCAGCTTCGCAATGAATCATGCAAGAAACGTGGCCCCAAGAGAAGCAAAGCGATGACAGAGGCAGATATCAAGCAGGTGCGTGGCCCTCAAGGCGGTCGCAAGGTAAAGGGAGAGAAGGAATGAGCGTTTTGAAAGAATGTCAGCTGTTTTATCCGACGGAGTCCTTGCCGCCACTGATGCGCGATTTCGTCTACTGCGTGATGCATGCGACACAGGCCAACGATGCGTTGGTCGGCCCTGTGGTGTTGAGCGTCGCCTCGGCGGCTGTGCAAGGCGTGGCAGACATCCTGACCCCGTTTGGCACTGACATGCCCACTAGTCTGTTCACTGGTGTCGTCGCTTTGTCTGGCGATCGCAAGTCCACGGTGCTGAAGTTGGCCTGTCGTGGTATGGAGGAGTTCGAGCGGGGCATGGAGGGCTATCTTGATCCGGAGATGAACTTCCGTCATTGGGGCTCGCATCCCTTTTTGCTGGAGGAGGCTACGGAGAAGGGCGTAGTCGATGTCTATGCCAAGGGGGCCAAATCCTTGTTCTATGCCTTGGATGAAGGGAGCATGCTGACACGCAACCTGGATGTGCCTGCCTTGTGCAAACGCTTCGATGCTGCACCTATTCGCCATCTCAGCCGTACCCGTGGATTGACCTACGTGGCTGATACGCGTGGTGCGCTGTGCATGTTGGTCCAGGACTTGACCTTCAGCCGCATGATGAAAGGTGACAAAGGAGCCTATTTGATCGAGTCGGGGCTTTTGCCGCGCATGCTAATGTCGTTTGCCTCAATGTCTGTGGCGGGACCAATTCCCTTGTGCAGCATGGATGCCCACAACCATGAGTTTCACGAGCGTATCAAAGTGCTGATGCGGGACTACAAGGAGATCTTCATGCACGGCAAGTCCCGCAGCAAGATGTATCTTGCTGCTGACGCGGAACAACTGTGGAAACAGGCTCTTGAAGAATGGGAGATGCTGTTGCGGGACGGCATGTGGCACAGCATTCGTCCCTTTGTTCGCCGTGCAGGAGAGCAGGCACTGCGCTTGGCAGGGGTCTTGCAATGGTTCACAGCCCCGCAGGAGATGATCGAGTGCAAGTCGATGCAGGCTGCGATTGACATCGTTCAATGGCATATGCTCCAAGCGCGGACAGGCTTCGGTAAGCTTCCGCAAGAGGCGTTGCAACAGGAATTGGCACGTACGCTCTATGACTATCTGATGCGCCGTGCAGTCAAGTACAACGCCACTGCGACGCCTCGCAACACGTTAATCCGTAGTGCACCGCTGAGTCTGCGTAAAGCCGATCAACTTGACATGGCGCTTGACCAACTGGAGCTGGAAGGCAAGGTCGGTTTTTATCCGATGAACACTCGCAAGAATGTAGTTTTGACGGCCGCATCAGTCGCAGCTATGAATCCAAAAAACACACCAATTGCCAATAATTTATCGGCTAAATTCTAATATTTGATATGTTTATAGCGCCCTACCACGGGGCGTTATTTTTTTCTTGGCATATCAGAGTTATATATTCTATCAATTAATGCTCTGAAATCTTCATCCCTTTTTGACCAATCTTTAAATTTAGTATCGAGATTATCTGCTTGAAGTGTTAATCCATAGTTTTCATTATTTTGCTTAGCATATTTCTGATATTCTCTTATTATCTGGATAAATTCTAGGTAGAAGCAATCATAGAGATTTTTAAAATTTTTGATTTTTCCATTTTTTAGGTTGCTTTTGTTAGTATCTTTAAGTGGTGTATTTAAATTCAATTCAATTTGAGTAAATAACTTTTTGAATTCATTGATCAACTCTTGCCTTCCATTATTTCTTGCAGCGCCCGCTTTGGATGATCTTTGCCTTCTTATGTGCTCATCTATTGGGATTCCTTTTTTCTGAGCTGATAATTCGAGTAATTTTTTTGAAGTGATTAGGAGTCTTCTAAAAAGATATCCTGTAGAGTTTTTTAAGTCCTTAGAAATATTTTTATCATGAGGAATTTCGTTTCTTATAAATTTTTCGAAGCACTCATCATTAACCGTGATATGCATTGTCCATAATCGCTCTATTTTCACGCATAAAAATAATAAACTGAAGTAGGTTGATTTGAGTGATAAATGATGTGTGGTTGTAAGTAGATTTTTTCCATATGCAAAGTTTGCTTTGTTTAATATGCACTTTGTCTTGAAAGGGTTAGTGTTTTCATTTATTGTTCCCCACCATTTTTTTACCGTTGACTCCCTGGTTTCTTCCGTGTGGAGAAGAACTTCTGTGGATAATTTCCAAATAAAATAGTAATAGATAAATATCTTAAAAACTGCTTCTTGATCAGAAATTGAGTGCTTTTTAATATATTCGTTTAATAATTTTCTGAGAGATATTGGACTGCTTAATTTGAATAATGAAATGAAGTTTGGTGGCGTATAGTTGTTTTTGCTTTTATCAAAGTCATTGATAATTTCCATTCTTCGATGTCTTATTATTGCCAATTAATTTCACCTAATGTTTTTGTAAAAAATTTGCTGAGTATATTTGAGATTTTATTTAATTATTCTTCTGGTTTGCTGTGATCGGCTTGCAGAACATCTTAAGTCATTAACTTGGTTTAAAGCTCAGTAGAGTGGGAACTTCAGCACCCAGAGCGTCTTTCTGCCCGGCCCTCATTGGGCGCTACCGCCTGAGACTGGGAGGCGATAGAAAACTGCTATGAGGCAGCAACTCGTCGTAACTTCCACTTCAGTCAATTTGAGCACTGAAGTAGCCTTTGTAGGATATTTTTCATGCAGCGACGTCTCCCCGGAATTGAGTAGCAGGTGAGCTTGAAGTCCAATCCCACGCAACAGAAGATTGGACGAGAGAAAAAATCTACGGAAGAATAGATCATTGGCTTCCTGTGGGAAGCCGAATCGGGCTTGCCGGTGGCCGAGTTGTGCCGGCAGCACGGTTTCTCCGAGGCCAGCTATTACCTCTGGCGCAGCAAGTTTGGCGGTATGAGCGTGTCCGATGCCAAACGTCTGAAGGAACTGGAAACCGAAAACGGACGGCTCAAACGACTGCTGGCCGAAGCCCTGCTTGAGAACGAGGTGACGAAAGAAGCCTTGAGAAAAAAGTGGTGAGCGCACCCGCACGGCGCGAGTTGGTGCGTCACATGGTCAGCCGGGGACTGAGCGAGCGTCGTTCGCTGCGTGTCATCGGCATGAGCGCCAGTGCCCTGCGCTACAAACCCGCCAGCGACCACAACTGCGCTTTGAACGAAAAGATCATCGCTCTGGCGCAGCGCCATCGCCGTTATGGCACCGGCATGATCTACCTGAAGCTGCGCCAGGCCGGAGAGATCGTGAATCACAAGCGCGTGGATCGTCTGTATGACCAAGCCGGTCTTCAGGTCAAAAAGCGCAGGCGCAAGAAGATCCCGATATCAGAGCGCCACCCCTTGGTACGCCCGACAGTTGCCAACCAGGTGTGGTCCATGGACTTTGTCTTTGACCGCACAGCGCAAGGACGCAGCATCAAAAACCTCACGGTCGTGGATGACGCCACCCATGAAGCTGTGGCCATCGTGCCGGAGCGGGCCATGGGTGGCAACCAACTGGTGCGCATCCTGGAGCAACTCGCCAGGACAAGAGGGCTGCCCAAAGCGATCAGAACCGACCACGGCAAGGAGTTCTGCAGTCGCGCCATGCTGACCTGGGCTCATGCCCGAGGTGTCCAGCTGTTTCTGATCGAGCCGGGCAAGCCCAACCAGAATGCCTACATCGAATCATTCAATGGGCGCTTTAGGGATGAATGCTTGAACGAGCATTGGTTCACCAGTCTGGCGCATGCCAGGGTGATTGTTGAGGCTTGGCGCCTGGAATACAACGAAGAGCGGCCCAAGAGATCACTTGGTGGACTCACACCCGCCGCCTATGCCCAGAGGCTGATGCAAAACCAGTTAAATTAACCCCGGACTCCAAAGCCTTGTGCTACTAAAAACGGGGGGCGTCGGATGGCCGACTACGTCGACGGTGTCCACCCCCATGAGAGAGATGAGTGAACCCATCATCAGTGAGTTTCCCGCCTATGTGTCCGTTCAAGCCGATGCAGATTGTGCTATCAACCGTGGCTTTGAGCAGCAAATCCGAAATCAGCGATGGTCACTGTTCAGTTGCTGGAATCTTCAGTCGTTGACTCAAGACTTGGATTCTGGCTTCCTCTGCCGCCAAAAAGTGGGTCAGCGAGTTACTGGCACACATGTCGATATCAAGTGTCGCATGTATTTGCTGGCTGATACGCTCAGCACGATCCATGTGGCGGGCTAACTCGATGAGGTCAGGCATATTGTCGGCTACCCAGAAACCTGTGGGCATTGCAGCGATCCAAGCATTTATTCGGCGCTGCTGAGATAGAGGGAGCGCAGGATGTGCTCGCAGAGGGACTGTAGGCGTTTGCGCCGATGGATCAGAGTGATGCACGTAAGAAGAACTGAATGCTTTTATAGGCCACATACCAAAAATACCTCCGTATCAGACTCCCTGGGGTAACGATGAATGCGCTTAACTCACTGCATCCGATCGGCCTTGGTCCATAAATTCCGTTGGAAGCGGCATGAAACCAACCCCGAAGGAGGTATACCACGGTACCGCCATCCCGGGGTCCAATTTGGCTGAAGCAGGTGAGCAATGTGGATGTGCAACCCAGTAATCTGACGCTCAATCGGCATGGCCATCCCCTTCTAGCCTATCCTGCTTGAAGCAACTCAACTTCGTCTCCACCCGACTGCCAATCCACCTCTTTCAGAATTACCCTCCCAGTCGCTGGCACGCTCGCGAGGCTTCGTCGCGTGAGGCGTACATGTCAAATCTGATAGCATAGTCTTCGTAACAAGTGCAACAAATATGTAAATAAGGGGGCATGTGCCGTGGTTAGATCGTTGACACACGGGAGTTCTGGGGCGTTGATTGGTCGTACACCGACATGCTTTACGACTCTCCGTCCAACGTGGTGGACTGCACTGCGAAAACGCTTCACCGCGTCCGTGCTTGCCTGTGCCCCAGTCTGAGGTCAACAATGACGAGGCGCATCGCAAATCTGACTCAAGGCACTTTTGTTCGAATCGAGTCTTCACCCTATTCCGATTGGGGAGTTGGAAAACTCATCGACATCCAGGGGGCGCTTGCGCGAATCCAGTTTTTTGATGCGCCTGGCGCTGCTTTGCCCGAGGCGGTGGAAGTGGCACTATCGCATGTGAGGGGCGCCATGCTGCCCGTACAAACACGTGTGTATCGCCGCATGCAGGGAGGACGCTGGCAAGTCGGCCGGGTGCAGGAGGGCGAAGGCCCAATTTTGTTTGTCCAGTTTCCCAATGGCGAGACCGTCAACGTTGAGGCCGAACATTTGGAGGTGCGCTGGAGTCGCTCACTTACCGATCCACTGCCACTGCTAGTATCTGAGGCCACAGAAACCCCATTTTTGGCGGATGCGCGGTCACGTTTCGTTCGCGCAGTGGCCCGCCAGCACTACGCCGCTGCCGGTATCGATGCGGTGTTGTGCTCGGCAATCGATTTGGTGGATTACCAATTCGATGTTGTGCGGCGGGTTCTGACAGACCCCATCCAGCGCTACCTGCTGGCGGATGAGGTGGGCTTGGGAAAGACCATTGAGGCGGGCATCATCGTGCGCCAATTCTTCATCGACGATCCATCCGCTGAGGCTGTGTTGATCGTTCCCTCCGCTCTGGTGTACCAGTGGCGACGGGAGTTGTCCGGGCGTTTCGGCCTGGGCAATGAATTGGACGACCACTTACATGTCATTGCGCATGACGACCTGGACTGCTTGACGCAAGTCATCGCCAGTGCCGGGATGCTGGTGGTCGATGAGGCTCATCATCTGTCGCGGCAATCCACAGTCCAGCAACGTCAGCTTTATGCGCTGCTCGAATCGCATGCCAGACGCGTGCCGCGACTGCTGCTGCTATCGGCGACTCCGGTGTTGGGAAACGCCGAGGAGTTCCTACGGGTCTTGCATCTGCTCGATCCTGTGGTTTTTCCGTTGGAAGACCTCGAGGGGTTCAGGCGACGGATCGCCTCGCGTCAGGTAATCGCCGAAGTTGTTTCCACTCTCGTGCCGCAAAACGTCTGGGGACTAGGACCAGATCTTGAGCGCTTGTTGGAAAGCTACCCTGGCGATCACCTGCTGGTCGCCAAAGTTGGCGCTCTTCAGAAAGTCCTGGACACCTTCCCGGATGAGGAAAACGAGCAGTTCTTAGCTGCACTTGACGACCTCAAGACGCACTTGGTCGAGACCTACCGTCTACACCGCCGACTGCTGCGTAACCGTCGCGCGGCGGTGTCCTGGGCGACCCCCCGGCGGGCGGGCATGCGATCCGTCGTTTTCACTGGCCAAGCCACGGCGACTTGGCGCGACCGCCTCGAAACCTTGCGTCTCGCCGCGATGGCCGAGGGGAGTCTGACGCCTCCAATCGAGCAGGCTCTGCTGCATTCGGCCGTCAACCCCAATGCCAGTGCGCCGCTACGGCAGGCGCTGTCGCAGGCAGGTCTCGATCACCCGGACTTGCTGGCGCAGGCTGAGGCGGTGGACCACGCGGTACAGCGCCTGCGCGACGATCCAGCGCGGGTCGTTTCGCTATGTCGGCAAGTGCGGGCGCTCCTGGAAACCCCGGGCATGCAGGTTGTTGTCTTTTGCGACCGCCCTGAAGACGCGGATCGGGTGGCGCAAGCCTTGGCCGGGGAGGTCGGTGATCGGGTCGTGCGTCACGAACCGGTCGAGGTTGACGAAGATGGCGAGATCATGACCCCTCAATGGGATCAGTTCCTCAGCGCCCCCGAACGCATACGCGTGCTGGTGTGTGATGTGCGCGCCGAGGAGGGCGTCAACCTGCATGGTGGACGTAAAGCCGCGATTCATTACGACTTGCCAGGCTCACCCAACCGCATTGAGCAGCGTTTGGGACGCCTGGACCGCTACGGCACCGGAGACCCCATCGTGAGTTACGTCTTGCTCGATGAGGCCAATGCAGACGAGGCCGCCTGGGCCTCAGTTCTCGATCATGGGTGGGGAGTCTTCGGCCAGTCGGTGGCCAGTTTGCAGTACCTAATCGAATCCACCGCCGGGCCCCTGGCGCGGGAGTGGGTCGAACTGGGCACGGTGGCCCTTGAAACGCATGCCCAGCAACTGGGGGGGGAAGACGGTTGGGTCCAGTGCGAGGTGCGTCAACTCAATCACCAAGACGGTTTGGATGCCATGGCTAACCGGGAAATTCCGGGCATGGAGGCCTTGGAGGATGAAGACAGCAATTGGGTCGAGTGGCGCACGGCTTTCAAGGCCTTGGCGATCGAAGCGCTGCAATTTCATTGGCGCAGTGAAGACGAACCCGGCGCACCCTCCGCAGACACCCCCTTCCGCTTGGGATACACCTATCGCGACAGCGGACGCACCACCCTGTTGCCGTTGACGGGATTCCTCAAGCACTTCCTGGCCACCGTCGATCAGCGCGCCTCCGGAGGCAGCGCGCGTCTGCCATTGACACAGCGCTACGCCTTTAAGCGTCAGACCACGACGAGTCGACGCGGTCTGGCCCAGGGGATCCGCCTGCTGCGCATCGGGGATCCACTTGTCACGTCGCTGGAGCAGTTTTGCGCGAATGACGACCGCGGTAGGGCGTTCGCGGTATGGCGGGTCGATCGGCAGTACGAGGTGAGTGACCCCAGCGGGGCAGATCTGTACTTCCGCTTCGACTTCCTGGTACGTCCCGCCCTGCCGAGCGAAGCGTCGGAGGGCGTATCCGGCGCGGAGAACCCCTCACAACAACTGCACACCCAGGCGCTTGCACGCAAGGCCAGCACCTTCTTGCCTCCGCTGGCATTGCGCGTGTGGGTGCAGGGCAATGGCGAGGTCGAACTCGCCCCTTCGGACTTGTTGACCAGCGAATATGCCGACAACTGGAAAGGCACACGCAGAGACTTCAATTTGAACGTTCGCCGCTGGCGCAGCCTGCCAGTGGACATAAAGTCGACATGGATGCGCGACTGGGCAGACTTGTGCGAGCGCCAAAGGCAGACAGCCATGGCAACGGTTTGGCGCCTGCCGCAGTACCAGAGCCACCTCCAGCAAGCATTGCGGGCCTGCGTTCAGGAGCGCCACTTGCGCCGCTCGCAAGGCGAAGCGCGGGCCAGTCGCCTGGCCGGTGCTGCCCAGGCACAAGAGTTGGAAGAACTGCGTCAAGCCGATGTGATGTACGCCGCGCTGGAAGCGGCAATTGCCCATCCGCACCTCGAACTCGACGTGGTTGGCGCTGTGTTCCTGGCCTCAGATTCGCCCTTTGAAGAATGAGTGCTGCCCTGTTTTCCGAGAATGACCTCAGGGCGGCCCTGGCGCACTGGCCGGACAGTGCGTCCTACCTCGAAGCCAAGGGCACCACTGACAGCCTGTTGGACCGCCTTCGGCAATGCCTGCGTGATCTGCTGCGGCAAAGCGGTACCGCCACATTTGTGGACTTGATTGCACTCCTTCGGCATTGGCTATTGGCCCAGGCTCGCGGTGGCGAGGCGCCCTGGCTGGAAGTGCCGCTTGCACCGCCTTGGCCCTCCAGTCAGGTCTGGAACGACCACGGCTTTGAAGTAGCCGATCTGGGCAGTTGCGCCCAAATCCGTCCCCACTACCCACGGCTACCGTGGCTTGGGGAGCAGCACGACCTGTTTGACGATGCGTTCAATGGGATCGAGACCCGTCTGTCCACACGCCTGCCATCTGACCCACTTCTCCGCTCGCTGATGGAACTGCCCACCTACACAGGTCCGGGCCAGCGCGAAGCCATCCGGGCGCTGCTGCATTTGCCCGCCGACACCACCCTGATTGCCAACTTACCCACCGGAAGCGGCAAATCGCTTCTGGCCCAATTGCCACCGCTGGCGGCCAACCAAGGCACCCTGACCCTGGTCATCGTCCCGACGGTAGCCTTGGCCATCGACCAGGGTCGCCGGATGGCAGAGTTGTTCGAGCGGCGCGATCCCCAGTGGACGGATCGCCCCCTGTCTTTCCACAGCGGGCTGAGCATAGAACAGCGCTCGGCCGTCTTTCAGGCCTTGCGCCGTGGTGAGCAACGCGTTTTGTTCACCTCGCCGGAGGCCGCCACCGGTTCCCTGAGAAGCCTGTTGGTCGACTGCGCGCGCGAGGGCCGTATTTCGCATGTTGTGATTGACGAGGCGCACCTGGTTGTGACTTGGGGCAGTGGGTTTCGTCCGGCTTTTCAACTGCTGCCAGCGCTGATCGCCAGTCTGCGGCAGGCGCGTGGTCCAGACGCCCCCCAGTCGATTCGCGTGATACTGGCCTCCGCCACCCTCACACCACACACCGTCACGAGCTTGCAAAGCCAGTTTTCTGGATCAATGGGGCACTGTGTGGTATCTGGGATCTTTCTGCGCCCCGAGCCGCGCTATGCGATGGAGTTGCTGGCCTCGCCGGTCGTGCAACTGCGGTGCGTGTTGGAGGCGGTCCTCAAAGCGCCTCGCCCCTTCATCTTATATGTGACCCGCCCTGTTGAAGCCGAGGAATGGCTGCGGCGTTTGTCCGACTGTGGACTGGGCCGGGTCGCCGCCTTCACGGGCGAGACGCCCGCCCAGCAACGTGAGTTGCTGATGACGTTGTGGGACACCAATGCGCTCGACGGGATGGTCGCGACCTCCGCTTTTGGCCTGGGCGTCGACAAGGCCGACGTACGTGCCGTCATCCACGCCACCTTGCCTGAATCACTTGATCGCTTTTATCAAGAGGTGGGGCGCAGCGGCCGCGACGGCTTGGCTTCGGCCAGTTTGCTGCTATATACGGACCAGGATGTGGAGCAGGCCCGTGACATGGCGGGACCGACGCTTATTGGCAACGACCTGGGCTATGAGCGGTGGGTAGCCATGCTCGACGATCCGGCTCGTCCGATCACGGCCGATGGCGAGGTTTGGGTCAACCTCAATCGCCTGCGCGCTGGCCTATCGAGCCATGGCAAGAGCAACCGGATCTGGAATTTGCGAACGCTCAATCTGATGGCTACGGCGGGCCTCATTGAGATCATGGGTCTGAGTGCCCGCGCCCCCGACAGTGCCCCCTCGAGCGAGGACCAGGAGTACACCGACGCGCAGGTGACGTTTGCGAGTGTGCGCATTCGCCATCCAAACCACCGGGATGTGCTGGTATTCGACGAGCGCATGAATGCGGCGCGTGACAGCCTGCTCCAGTCAACCGCCGACGCATTCGCTTTGATGTACCGGGCCGCGCAGGCTCAGATCGAAATCTCGCAGGCCTTGATCCAACTCTATGGCCTCGCATTACCCAATCATTGGGGTCCGGTCACAGCTTTCTGTGGCGGCTGCAACCAGCACTGGGGAAGCCAGCGCATGCCACTGCGGCAACTGAGACCCTTTGTGGCTCGGATCGATCGGTTCTCCCCAAGGCTTGAGCAAACGCCCGAATTGCAAAGCCTGCCGCGCGAGCAAGCCAATCTCGTATTCGTCGCAACAGCGGATCTCGCTCGCATGTGTGCGGATAGTCGCTCGAGCTTGGCCATGCTTTTGCAAAAGGTGCGCCCCCATTCACTGTGGATTCCGCAATCAGCCAGCGACCGGTTGGTCGATTCGATCGTCAACCAACTCGTGGCGGTTCGCAGCGATACCTTCATTGATCGCTTCGATCCGCGCGACCCGACGGCCCTGCGCGGTGGTTCGGATGAAGTTCGATTCCTGCTGTGGATCGAACCGGTGATCACGCCCGAGGCGGCTGTAGCACTGCGGACCTCCCCCAGTGTGCTGACGATCGTCTTTATCCATAGCCACTTGCCGGATCCCGAGCGTCCGGATCGGCCGTGGTCCTCGGTGGTTGCCCATGCCGACGAGGACGCGGTCTTGCGAAAGTTAATTGCATGAGCTTGTTAAACATCACCAACGACGGGCTGCCCAATATCTTGGGCGTGCTGCACGCCACCGTATTGCGCGCCACCAAGCCCATGGCCGAGGCAGACCTGCTGGAGGCCGTATCGCCGACCGCGATCGTGGAAGACGATGGCCAGATGGCTCGCAACACCTTGAATCGGTGGACGGAACTGGGCCTGTTTGTTCGTGAAGGCGGGCTGATTTCTGTCAAGGAAAAGCTATCGAGGCGTCGTGCCACGGCGCTTGAAATACTGCCGTTCACCCGCCGAATGGCTTGCCGCCAAGCCTTGGCGGAAGAAAACAACCCTGACCTGTGGGCCAGCCAGAGCGCACGGGCCGCCGACCTCACCCGCTCGCTGGCATGGATGCTGGCCCAGGACGTATATCGGGCCTCATTCGCCCAGTTTGAGACGCAGGAGTCGCAGCAGATTCTTGACCCGGAGCGCCTGCTCATGCGTAACTCGACCCGTCGCTCAGGCCTTCAGTACTGGGCTCCCTTCCTGGGGTTCAGCCGGCATCCGTTTGCAGCGGTGGATCCCACTGTTGCTGTGCGAGATGCACTCGCGGAGGTGCTGGGGCCGGGCGAGGGCCTGCCCGCACCCCAGTTCGTCGAGCGCCTGGGGGCGGTCTTGCCTGTATTGGACGGCGGGCGCTGGCAACTCGAGGTACTGAAGTATGTGGACCCCTCAGCGTTGCCGCCCCGCCAGCCCGGACAACTCTCCAGTGCGTTATCCCGCGCGCTGCTGACCCTTTGGGACAGTGGCGAGTTGCTGCTGCAGCAAAAGGCCGACCTCGGCAGTTCGGTGACCCTCACCGGCGCGGGGGGCGCCCGCAGCGACCTGACCTTTCAATGGATTGCCCGTCCGCAGGAGACCAAGGCATGAACTCCATGGAACAGTACTGGCCATCGGTCGAACATGCGACCGAATGCTTGCGCACCGAAGCCGAGACGGTTGATGAGGCACTGCTGCTGGCCGTTCACGAGCCGACCACCTTGTTGCGTCGGGCAGCGCAGACGGGCGCTGAAAGCGCGGCCGACGAAGTGGCCTTGCTCAATGAGTTAATGCGCCCGGTGACCGATGGCAGTGCGGTCGTGATTGCTATCACGGGCGCCTCCGGTGTGGGCAAGTCCCACATGGTCCGCTGGCTGCGCGCCCAACTGGAGCGACACCCCCGGCGCCAGGAGTTGGTTGTGGTGTCGATTCCCAAGACCGCCAGTCTGCGCCGGGTGGTCGAATTGATTCTGGAGCCGCTCGCCAGTGAAGAGTATGAAGCACTTAAGCGCGAATTGGCGAGATCCTCCGAGCAGTTGACACCCTCGACCGCCTCCGAGTTGCTCGCCGCTGCGTTGGGTGAGGGGCTCAAGGAGTACCGCGACCGGACCGCCGAATTGGTGAGAGCCGCACCCACTGAGAACGGTGCTTTAGCACCGCATGTGGCCGTGGCCGAACATGTGCGCAGCTTGATCCAAGCGCCGGAAGTGCGGGAGATGTGGCTGAGCAGGGTGCTCCATCGGATCGTCGGGGCCAGCCTAGGCGGTGCCTCCAATCCGGCTGACCGGCAGTTTCGTGCGGACGACTTGGCCCCGCCGCAGCAAGCCGCGGGGCAAGAGTTACCCCTACGGGTCCAGATGGCGCTGGCCTATTTGGGCAATGCCAACGGCCGGTTTCGCAGCACCGCAGCGGACATCCTGCAAGAGGTTCTCGACGCCGCCCTGCGCACGGTGTTTCGGGTCACAGAGGCTCTTCAGCAAAAGTCGATACAGGACGTGGTCGACGACATTCGTCGCCAACTGCTCAAAGATGGCAAGGAGTTGGTTCTACTGATCGAAGACTTGGCGGCCTTGTCGGGGATTCAGCAGCCGCTGCTGGACATCATGATTGCGGAGAGCGATGAGCACGGCCGACGCGTCCGCGCGCCTATACGCACTGCGGTGGCCGTGACCGACGGTTTCCTGGCCGGTCGCCAAACGGTGCTCACGCGGGCCAAAGAGCAGTGGGTGGTTCCCAGCGAAGGCCTAGCCGAAGACACCATCGTCAACAAACTGGTCGACCTGACAGGGCGTTACCTGAATGCCGCACGCTGGGGTGTCCAGAACCTGAAGCAAGAGTTTGCTCGGTCCAGCCAGATCAGCCAGGACCTCTACGCCTGGGTGCCTAATTTCAATGAGACATTAGATGCTGCGGCAGCAGAACGGCTGGACGCTTTTGGTCGTAGCCGACAGGGCTACCCGCTGTTTCCTTTCAACGTGCACGCCATTCGAGGCCTGGCGGAAGCAGCCATGAAGCAAGGGGGAGTCTGGACATACAACCCCCGGGCCTACATCAATGAAGTCTTGCGCAAGACTTTGGCTGAACGTCCCGCGTTCATCGCCGGGCATTTCCCGCCCGCGGGCTTCAAGTCTACCCGCCTGGTGGCCGAAGTGCGTACTGAGTTACAGCGCAAAGGTTATACCCAGGAGAACGCCCAACAGTTGGAAGTGGCGTTGCACTTTTGGGCTGGCAGTCCGAGCCGTCTTGCGGCGGCCCCGGTACCGCGAGCCGTGTTTGAGGCGTTTTCGCTTCCGTGGCCGTTCGATACCGCTAGCGCGCCGGTCCCACCGGTCGCGCCAACGGTACCGAGGGATCCTCTGCCCCCAGATCCCCTCGGTACTCCGCCACCGACCGTGCCCCCGGTGCCCCCGTCCGTACCTGTCCAGGCGATACCAGCCGCCCCCGACATCGCCTCATACGCTGGCGCGCTGGAGGCGTGGACGCCAGCCAATCGCTTGCCCAATGCAAACGCACGGGAGACACGCAACCTGATCGCGCAGGCATTAGGCGAACGCATGGATCTGGGCAATTTCTGCCTGAAAGGACAGAAGGTCGATGCCAGTTGGTTCTGGCTTCCGCCTACAACCACGGCAGGCAACCCGCCCAACGGTCTGGTCGTCCAGGTGGCCCGACCGGACCAGACCATTCCCCCTGGCGTCGTCGCTGGTCTCAAGGCCTTGGCGCGCTGGGAGAAAAACGGCAAATCTTGGTTCTATGCGAATGCGGAAATCGACTACGCAGTTGCCAATGTTCTGCTAGATGCGCTAGAGAGCCAGGTCATGCAGGCTCTTGCGGTCGAGGCGGAGCGTGACACTGCCATGGTGGCGCGGGCGCTCCATATCCAGAGCATCTTGCTGGGATTGAGTACCCGAGGGCAGCCGGACAGTCCGAGCTTGAAGGAATTGATCGGTGTCGGTCCAGATGAATCACTCTTCAATGATCAGCGCGTGGCGCCATCGGTCGGCCAAACCCTGGGGTTGCGTAGTAAGGCCATTGCGGCTCGCTCCGAATTGCAAGGTCGCCTCAAGCAGTTGATTAGTTGTTTCCAGGGCGACAGAGGAGGAACGGTCATGGCTATTGATGCGGATCGCCTCAAGCGAGCTTGGAAAATTGAATTGCCGGAGCGTTGGATCCTAGGGTTGATGAAGACCCACAACCTCAGCGAGGCAGCATCTGACGTTCTCGAACGGGTCTCGAGCGGCAGCCTACCCTTGTTGGTCAACAACTTGCAAAGTACGGTGCAGGTGCTGCTGCCTCAAACCAGCGCCGCGTTCGACGCGGAGCATGCCCGGGTGGCCTGGCGTGAGGAGATGAGGCGATTGGTACAAGAGGCCTTGCAACTGGCCGTGTGGCCGGTGGGCCAGCGTGAGTCGGAGATCCACGCCGTTATCGACCGCTTGGCGGCGGAGAACATGGAATCTGTCATCCAGCGGCTGCGTAAGATGAGTATTCCTCCCGCCGATGAGCCGGCGACGGTGCGATTAGCCGAACTGTGTGCCGTCCCGCTGCCCAGGCTGAGTCAACTGGCGTGTGACGTTGCGGAGTTGAGTCGCTTTTTCAGCGAACTCGCGCGACTGATTGACAGCCAGACCCGATCTGTCGAAATGGAGCAAGCGCTCGCCCAGCGGGAAGAACTGATCAAAAGTTTGGAGTGGGAGCGCTGATGACGACGCTGATTCAGTATTGCAGCCAACTGCGCACCGGCCTGCAAAAGGCCAAGGTCGCCAACCAGACGCGCCAGGAAATCTCCGCGCTGCAGCAGCGCATGCGCGAGTGGGGACAACATGCAACGACCCGCCACGGTTTGGCCGAAAAGGCCCGCATCGTGGATCCGGCCTTGCTCCAACGCGAAGACATCGCGCAGGCGGACAACAGCGTGAAAGCCCTGGCCGAACAGGCCAGGCAACTGCTTCAAGCAGGTGGCAATGTGCAGGACCTGTCAACGGACAGTCTGTGGACTCGCCTGACGAATGCCGCGGAGTCGGCCAATGAACGAGTCCGGGAAGCCGCGCGCAGTCAATGGCGTCAATTTGTCGCAGACCTCGGTCATGTCGATTCGCCTTCGGTCCTTGAGGGGCGAATGCTCAAGACGCCCGCCAATGAAGCACTCCTGGCCAGGTATAAGCAGCAGCACGCGCGGTTCCAAGCGGTGGTCCGCAGCGACTTGCCCACCAGCGCCGCAACGCAGGATGAAATCGCCAACGCAGTAGCGGTGTTAAAGGATTTGCGCGAGCAGCTCAAGGGCACGGCCCCTGACACGGTCCGCCTGTTCCTGAAAGCCGCCGAGACCGGCGGCGCTGCCCTGGAGTTGCTCACTCCCGAAGTGATGGAGTGGCTGCGCGCCAACGATGATCCCGCTCGCTTCGTGATCAAACCAAAAGTGACCCAGACATGGCGCTAGCTCCGGACCTCCAACTCGCCGAGTTCGCACTGGATGAACTCGAAGCCCTGGAGGCGCGCTGCCTAGTCTGGGGCCTGGTAGACAACGCCCTCAGTCGTGATGAAGTGACGGTCGCTTTGCAGAGAGTGCTTGACGCGCCAAAGGCGCAATTCGCCAAAAATGATCCGAACTGCAGCATTCAAACCGCGCGTGACCTGCGCGATTTCTTGGCCACGCACAAGATGCTGTTTGAGGTGCCGTTTGTGGCCGATGAGGAGCCGAGGTGGCGCACACGGATGGCCGAAGGCGTGCGACTGGTCGCGCAACTGCGTCAACTGTTCCCCAAGCACGAGCGCAACAAGTGGGCAGAAGCCGCGACCTTGGTCGCCGACTACCGCTTCCTGCGGCGGCCCCGGCGCTACCCACGCCGGGATCTGGACGCCTCGCAGGTTTTCGCTACGCTGGGTGAGTCCGTCCGTTCACCCTTGCTTTTGGATGCCATCAAGACGTGGCTCGACCGCATGGATAAGGGGGGCGGACTCGCTCAGTTCCAGGTCAAGTCGGCCGAGCGTATCCTCGCCGGCTTGGAGGCGCGCAGTTGCACGGGCACGTTGGTCTCGGCCGGGACGGGCAGCGGCAAGACCCTGGCGTTTTACCTGCCAGCGTTGTCCTGGCTGGCGGCGCAACGGGTGCAAGCGCCAGGCACGCGTGGGGTGCGGGTTCTCGCGCTGTACCCCCGCAACGAACTGCTTAAAGACCAACTGGCCGAGGTTTACGGCCAATGCCGCAAGTTCGATAGCTGGATCACCCGACAGGGCGGGCGTCCTTTGCGTGTGGGAGTGTTGTACGGCGAGACGCCCAACAAGGTGGCCTGGGCCTTGGACAAAAGCAGTTGGCCCTATCACCCGCAAGGCAAACGCGTGCCGTTCTTCAACTGCCCCGAGGACAGCCAGCATGGGGAAATGGTGTTGCGCCGCGAAGATGCGACGAAAGGTCGCGAACGCCTGATCTGTCCGCACTGCAGCGCCGTCGCTGACATCCACACCCTAGCGTTCACCCGCGATGCCATCAAGGCTGAACCCCCAGACATTCTTTTCACGTCGGTGGAGATGCTCAATCGACATTTGTCCAACAGCGATTTGCGGCATGTGTTCGGAGTCGGCCCAGAGGCCGACCGCGCACCCGATCTGATCCTGCTGGACGAGGTGCACCTGTACGCTGGCAGTTATGGCGCCCAAGTGGCATACCTGCTGCGGCGTTGGTGGGCCGCCAGCGGCCGGCGCTCCAGTTTCGTTGGCCTGTCCGCCACGATAGCCGACGGCCAGACCTTCTTTTCCCACTTGAGCGGCTTGAGCGAAGGGGTGGTCAAGGAAATCAAGCCCCTGGAAGATGAGATCGTCGAGGAAGGGGCCGAGTACATGTTGGCCCTGCGCGGCGACCCGGTCTCTCAGACCGCCTTGCTGTCGACCACGATTCAAACGCTGATGCTCAGCGCGCGGATGCTCGATCCGCCGGGGACCTTCGACCGCAAGACCATGCCATTTTTCGGCTGGCGGGCCTTTGCTTTCACCGACCAGTTAGACGCTACCAACCGCCTGTTCAAGGATTTGCTCGATGCCGAGGGCCGCTACCCCAATGGCGGGGCCCCAAATCTGAACAAGCATCCGGACGGCGGATTGGCACGGTTGCGCCGAGGAACCCTACCCATCAGAGGCACCGCGCGGTACTACGCCGGCCAGGACTGGAGTGTCCCTGAAGTGATCGGCCACGACCTGACATACCGCCTGGGCGTTGGGCGCACAACAGCGCTGGACAGTGGGGTCAGTGGCAGCACGGAGGTGGTGGTGGCGACCTCTGCGCTCGAAGTCGGCTTCGACGACCCTGCGGTGGGCGTTGTGGTACAGCACAAGGCCCCGCGCGACATTGCATCTTTCCTGCAACGCAAGGGCCGCGCGGGTCGCACGCGCCACATGCGTCCCTGGACCCTGGTGATCTTGACGGATTACGGACGGGACAGACTGGCGTACCAAGCCTATGACCAGTTGTTCGACCCGGACCTACCGGCGCGCCAACTGCCGATGGCCAACCGCTATGTCCAGCGCATGCAGGCGGTCTACGCATTGCTGGACATCCTTGGCGATTGGACCTGCAACGACATTGCGCCGCTGTCGGTATGGCGAGACTTGTCTCAACCGAATAATGAGGCGGTGCCCCAAGGTTGGACTCGGGAGGCCTTCGCAGCCGTCAAACAGTTAGCCGACGAGGTGAAGTTCCCTCTGACATCCCCATCATGGAAGAAGTTGCAAGACCAGGCGCTCAAACTCGGCCCCAAAGTATCAACGGATTCGATCAAATGGGCAGGCGTCAACTGGCTGAAGAAACGACTGCAGCATCAGCGCGTGGTCAAACTTCTCGTCGAGGTACTCGACAATCCGGCGCGTGCAGAACGTCTGGCCCGGGATCTGGCCGACCGCCTCGCGCTGGGAAGCGATGACCTGAACGTATTGATGTGGAGTCAGCCTCGACCGCTCATGCTCGGGGCCATTCCCACTGCAGTGCGGCGCCTCGCCTCCGGATGGCGCGCCCGCGGTCGTCCAGGTGAGGACCACCCGGCGGGACATCCCCTTCCAGACTACATTCCCGCCAGCCTGTTCGACGACCTCAGCCTGCCGGAAATGCGCATCGACCTCGTCGCACAACAGGGCGAGTTGGAAGATCAGTACATGCCGGTGCAGCAGGGCTTGGGGGAGTTTGCGCCTGGCAAAGTCTCCCGTCGCTACGACGACGCCTTGTGGTTGGGGGTTGATGGCCACACGCTGGCTCGGTACTTTGCTTGCGGGACCACCGAACTGTCGGAAGACGCCGAACTCTTGCCGTGGTTCACTCTCCATGGCAAGCGGGAATTCATTGCGCCGCACGGCCCCGCACTGACCACCTTCAAGGCGTTTCGCCCCCAAACTGCCCACCTTCAGCGCGTGCCTCGTGCTGGCAACGGCGTCCCGGAGTTGAGTGACACCTCAAACGCACAATTGACATGGCGGTCCTTCCACCTGGCGCCGCACCAGGGGTTGACCCTGGTCACACCCGCCCATATCGGCATTAGTCGGTTGATCAAGCAGGTAGTCCTCTATACCCATGCCGAGCAGGCACACGCGGAGGTCAGGCGCTACGCCGTCGGCTCGCGCGCCGAGTTGCGACTGCGCTCGGGGAGTAAGACCGAACGGGTTACGGTGGATTGGCAGTTTCGGCATGAGGGTCAACCCAGCGGGGTGGGGTTTGACATCGATGTGGATGCGCTGGTGCTGGTGCTGGACTTACCGCAGGAGTTGAGTCAGCACATCGACTGGACGGACCCGCAGCGCCAACGCGCCGCCCGTGCCTCTCGGTACAACTGGGAGGCTCGTGAAAACGCCGTGTTCTGCGCGGCGGTGCCTAACCCTTTCCTGCGCGGATGGATCGCCCAGATCTTCCAGATCGCGGCCCTGCAGGTCTCGGTGGCTCAAGCAGTCGACTTGCGGCAAGCCCTTGACCTCGTGGCCGATGGCACCCATCTGGATGTTCTGCTGGCAGTTTTGCAGACAGTGTTCCAGGTGCCGGATCCGAACAATGGGGATGAAGGCTCCGACAAACTGCGTCAGAAACTCAATGAGGCTCTGGAGTCCGACGCGGTGCGCCAAGCGGTGCGTGTCGCCGCGCGGGTGCTCGTTGAACCCATCGACACGGAATGGAACGAGTGGCTGTCCCTCACAATTCGCGCTACCGTCGGTGCGGCCTGCCTGGATGCCATTCAGCAGGCTTGTCCGCAGATTGATCCCGACGGGTTGGTGGTGGACATCGTGGTGCGGCGCGACGACGGTACCGAACCCGTGCAGCCAGAGATTTGGATCTCTGAGGTCAATCCCGGGGGCAACGGCCTCATCGAGAGTGTTGCGGAGTTACTGACCAGTCGGCCCGATCGCCTCTATCGGCACATCGAGGCCGCACTGGGACCGCGCGACTTCGAATGGACCAACGCCCAATTGCGACAGGTGGTGCAATGGCTCGGGGGCGGGCATCCTGATGCGGACGTAACTCAGGCTGTGAGCATGGTGCGGCAAGCGATGAATTCCGCCGAAGCGGTGCGGAACTTTGCCGCGCTGCGCACGATGCTTGTCACACGCGGGCAATCCATCTTCCACAGCTTTAGCGTGGCGCTGAGCATGCGACTGTTGCGCCCAGACAGCCCCGGCGAATTGGATCGACTGTTAGCGTTGATTCATGAGCGCTGGGATGAACTGGAAGCGTTGCACGAGGTGGAAGTGGACGTGCGCGTACTGTGCGCCCTGTTCAGTGTCGACGACCGACTAGACCAAGCCTTTGAAAACGCCGGCCAGTTTCTGCCGGCCGACAACCGACGGGCTTGGCGCTTCGGCGTACTTATGGGCCTGCTTTGGCCTCAAGGCCATGCGCTGCGTGCGGTCGCCATGCCCTGGTCCAATCGCTTTTCGCCGTTCAGCATTGACACCGAGCGTCTGTTGCTGGCGCAGTGGCTGACTTCTCGACCGGATCCGATCGATCTAGCACTGTCGGATTGGGAGGAGCAAGTGCGCGAGCGCCTTCTGTCTACCTCTAGCGCCGTCGTGTCGGTGCAGGCCAGTCAGGCAACTCAGTTGCTGCCTAGGGTAGTCGCTGCCCTGGTGACAGAACCAGTGCAGTTCGAATATCTCAACGTATTTGCCCAACTCACAGAGGTCAAGCGACTCGATGACCGCATCGAGTGGACCTTCTCGATCCCGGATACGCTATGACCAACGTACGTTACATCTTCAAATCGGCGACGACCGCGCCGCGCGCAGCCCGTGACGTGTTGGCCATGGTTCTGGCTGAGGAGTTGCTGCTCCCCAGCAAAACAATCTACCTCGCCGCCCCCTGGGTCACAGACATCGTGATCTTCGACAACTCCACCGGGAGTTTTGAGGGCCTCAATCCGGAGTGGGGTCGCCGCGAAATCCGCTTGATCGAGGTACTGGTGGCCGTTGCTGCCAACAATACGCGCTTGGACATCCGGGTGCGGCCGGATCCTCACAACAAACCATTTGGCAAGCGTTTGTCTGCTGCGCTGGCAGACATTGGCCTGCAAAACACTTGCGTGTGGTCGGAGATTCCAGATTTCCACACCAAGGGCCTACTTACTGATCGAGTCTGGGTTGGTGGATCCATGAACTTCACCGAACGGGGGATCGGTTTGAATGCGGAGGCGCTGACGATCGATTTCAACCCGCAAAAGGTGGCCAGCATCCGCCTGGAATTTGCAAACCATGGCACCAGTCTTTAGTCCATTAACGAACCTGGCGGGGACTACGGCGCAGGCCGTTCTCAGCAGATTTTTCGCGGCAGCCAACACCTATGTCAACCCCTTGGCCGATGCTATGCCTGGGAACACACAGACGGTGCCGCATTCACTGGTCGCCGCTATTACACGGTACGGCAAGGGCTTCCAAGATCGTCCGCTGCTGTTGCCTTTTTCGGAATCAGGAGCCGAACGCACCTGCTGGTTTGTTTGTGCCCATGACGAATTGAGCGCCCGGGGCCTGCACGACGAGATGGTGGCTTTTGTTGGGCCTAGTTTCGGCGACTTCGAAAATGACGGAGCGGTCTTGTCCGCAACGCAAGAAAGTGCGAAATCTGTCCTGACCCAGTCGGGATTGCACGTGACCGCTTTCTTTGCGATTACGTCTAAGTTTGAGCAACGGGTCATCGGAAGTTGGCAGCGCTATTGGCAATTATTGGAACAACGGCCTGCTCGCTCTCGCCAGGAATTGCGTACGTTCCACCAACTGCGCGCCGCGTTTGATCGTGCCCTGGTAGCCCGCAATGAGAGGGATGCCATGGCCGCGATGGCGGCACTGCGCGATCAGCACGGACTCAGCGCAGAAAACCGTGCCTTCCTCGAGATCCGATTGCACGCGACACTGGGACGCTGGGACCGAATCCTAGCCCACCCCCAATGGGACGACCTGCTCAAGGTTCGTCTGCCGCCGGAGACCTATGGCGACGTCTGGGATGCACTGTACGAGACCTACGTCGCTCCATTGGAGGTGCAAGGAGTCGCGAACGAGTTGGTGGGTGCCTTCGCCCAACACGTGCGCATCATGGCCGCGGATCTGCTCAAAGGCCGTGGTCGCAGTCGCCGGCCGGCCGCCCTGAAAAGTTTCTTGCTGCACGAACTGTCGGTGGAGAAACCGTCGGCCCAACTGTGCGCATCCTTGCTCCAGGAACTGGGGCCCAGCGCATTCGGTCCGTCATCCGATGCAATTGCCTTCATGGCTCGGACATTGCAGCCTAAGTCGGGACTGGAGCAGGCGCAGCACGAGATAGAACTGGAGCGCTACGAACAAGCGCTAGCACTGCTGCAACCCTTGCCAGACTCGACCGAGGTCCTGCAGGCGCAATTACGTTGCGCTAAAGAGATCGGGCATCCCGGACAGGCCAGCGCAGCAATCCATCGACTCCTAACTGTCAACGCTGAGATTGCGACGAGAGTGCGGCAGGCTCGACCACGGCTTTTGGCAGATGTCGAAAAACTTGCTGCTCAGAACATCTCCACGCCCACGCTGCCAGGCTCTCAATCAATCCCCGGCCCCGGCAAGACCGATGACATCCTGGTGTACTGGCGTGAGGTGGTCCACTCACCTGAAGCTGCGGCCATGCTTGAGCAGTCCAGCTTTGTTCAATCGTTGTTATCGACGATTGAAGATGTCGCCCTCGACGCGTCGCCCTTGTTCGAGTACTTGTTGCCGATATTGTTCGACTGGCTGGTGATCCGGAACACGCCCGCCAGTGCGTTGGTGCGGGTCTACCTCGGCTTCATCGAGGCACTTCATGTCCGGGACCGCGCGGGTGAAAGCGAACGGGAGATGGTGCGATTGGCCACGCGCCATGCGCTGATCGCAGGCCTTACCCCCGCCGAATACAAAGCTCTGGTTAACCGCCTGGGCGATGTTTTCTCCGAAACACCCTCACCAAGAGAAATCGCCTGGGGACTGGATCTGGCGGACTTGCTAGTCATTCATCCGTGCAGGGATGATGAGGCGCGCCTGCGGTGGACTGCCAAAGTGGTTCAAGCAGCCAGCCAGAGTTGGACACGGCTTTCGATTGGAGAGCGGTGCTTGCTAGAACTGCTGGCACAAGAAGCCGGGCTCTTCGTCCCGCTAAGGCAGTCGAAAGATATGGATGACGAGGTACAGGCTCGAACGGACATTAAGGCGCGCATTTTTCTCTACAGCCTGGATACTCAAGCGATCCGCCGAGCAGCGGTAGTCCTTGAAGCAGCGTTTCCGCAAGCCAAGATTGACATTAACTCCGATGAAGCTTGTACGCAGCGTCTGAAGACTGGAAGCCGTCACGCCGACTGGGTGGTATTCGTCTCGGGGGTCGCTACCCACCAAGCATTCTTTTGTATCAAGGCTGCCTTGCGTGCAGATGCGGTCCTGCTTCAAGTCGACGGCAGTGGCACCACGCGTATTGTGGAACGCGTGATACGGCAAAGCAAATTGGTCTCGGCCACGCCTACGGCCTGATCAGAGGAGTTACCCTCAGCACAGCACGCACTGGTGTGCCGTGCCCTGGCCAAATTAGGCTGAGGCAGCACAATGTGAACTGTGGTTCGAGATAGATCGGTGCATCAATTAATGAGCGAAAAATAGACGGCGATTGAGACCTGCAGGTCACACTGCGCAGACCTCTGAAATCCATGTGTACACAAGTTGTGCCCATGCAGCAGAGGTTGGCGCAGATACTGGCTTCATCTAGGAGGGGCAACGTGCTTGCAGCGCCTTAATCAGTACGATAACTGGCCTCATGTAGTTGAGTTATCCGCATCTGTCACACCAGGCACCATCGATGCCTGGATCAACAGTTGTTGTTGCTCATGTCCTGTGTCTTGAATGGCACGACCTTTGAGTCTGGCTGCTGTCCAGTAGTGGCGACACAGTCCGGTGGTGGTGCCGTGTTTGCCGGTGTTGCTGGGGAATGCGCTGCATCATCTATGACACCTGCCGATGTTGTCAGCCGTCGATCTCCGCCCAGCAGTTGGGCGTTTCGTACAGTGTCACTTTGGCCAGCGACAGATTGCGGCCGAAGCGGTCTTGGTACACGTCCTTGAGGATGTCAAAGGCAGCCTGTGCTAGGTTCTCCACCGTTGGCACGCGGTCGATGACGACGGTCTTGTGGTCCGGCATGCTGTCCAGAAAGGCGCGCACGGCCGTGTCCTTTTCATAGACGATGAAGGCATGGTCCCACAGGTCCACCAGGTGCGCTTTGGCCAGCGCCTTGATATCGCCGAAGTCCATGATCATTCCGTTGTCGGATTCGCCGTCCTTCTTTACCAAGTCGCCCGTGAGGGTGATGAGCAGCGTGTAGCGGTGGCCGTGCAGGTTGCGGCACTGGCTGCTGTGGTCGGGAATTCGATGCCCGGCATCGAATTCCATTTTTCGGGTGATGGTCAACATGATTGGTACCTGTTTTTATTAGGGAATTTGCAGCAGTTTGTGGGTCTGCAGTGACAGATTCCAGCGGGGATGGGCCTTGCAGTATTCGATGGCCAACTTCAGGTTCATAGCCTGCAGTGGCCCGTCCATGGCCTGCAAGAAATGGTGCTCGAAGTCCAGCGCGGCGTATGCGTTCAGGCACTGCCCAGGCTGAGGAATGACGACTTTTATCTCATTGCCTTGACGCACCATTAACTCTGAACCCATCTTCGGGCTGACGCAGACCCAGTCCACGCCAGCGGGAACCGGCAGCGTGCCATTGGTTTCGATCGCCACTGTGAAACCAGCGGCATGCAGTGCATCGATCAATGAGACATCAAGTTGCAGTAAAGGCTCGCCGCCGGTGCACACCACGTATTTTTGCTGTGGATAATCCGCTGGCCACAGCGCATTGATGCGCGCGGCCAAGGTTACGGCGTCGGCAAACTTGCCACCCCCATCGCCATCGGTGCCGACAAAATCGGTATCACAGAACTGACACACAGCGCTGGCACGGCCTGTTTCCGTCCCATTCCAGAGGTTGCAACCGGAGAATCTGCAAAACACCGCCGGACGACCGGCATGGTGGCCTTCGCCTTGCAGGGTGTAAAAAATTTCCTTGACGCTATAGGTCATCCGTGCTGGCCCCTGCGGTAGGTCTCATAACCAGTCTGGCGCAATTCGCATGCTGGGCATTTGCCGCAACCGTAGCCCCAAGCGTGACGCTGGCTGCGATCACCTAGGTAGCAGGTATGCGACTCCTCCAATATCAGCGAGACCAAATTGTTGCCCCCTAGTTGTTCGGCCATACGCCAGGTGGCTGCCTTGTCGAGCCACATCAACGGTGTCTCGACCACCATGCGTTGATCCAGTCCAAGGCTGAGGGTGACCTGCAGGGATTTAAGCGTGTCATCACGGCAGTCAGGGTAACCTGAGTAGTCGGTCTCACACATCCCTCCCACCAGCACCGTTAAGCCACGCCGGTAGGCGAGGGCGGATGCGAAGGTTAAAAACAGTAGGTTGCGGCCTGGCACGAACGTATTGGGTAGCCCGCTTTTTCCAAACTCGATGGACTTTGCTTGGGTGAGGGAGGTGTCGCTGATTTGGCCCAGGAGGCTCATATCAAGCATGTGATCCTCACCCAGTTTTTTATCCCAACTGGGGTAGCTTTTGCGTAGTGCTCGAAGAAATGTGCTGCGGCATTCTAGTTCGACAGCATGGCGCTGGCCATAGTTGAAGCCAATCGTTTCTACATTTTGATATCGCTCGAGAGACCAAGCCAGGCAAGTTGCTGAATCTTGGCCACCAGAAAATAGAACAAGGGCAGAGGTATGCATAAGCTCAGTGGTTAGTGAATCGCGTGACTTTTTGATTTCCTCATGGTGAGAGAAAGCACTAGTCGTCGAATTCGGCAGCGGATTTTCTTGGGTTACGCTGCAGCGGTAATTAGGCGACTCGACGAACATGTCGTAGTTCGCGCTTCAATCGCCGAACGAGGTGATTGGCCAAAATATCGATATCTGTTGGGGTGTTCTGAATTCCATTCCATGGGCGTATATCGTCATCACTCAGATACCACTGCCCACTGGTCCAAGCTGTGTGGCCATTATCTCGAAGTAGTTTTAGACCTGGTATAAAGTCTTCACTGGATGTCGCATTAGCGTGGGTATATAAATGTTCCATCACAAATCCTAAGGCGACCAATCCTGCACCGTGACGGATACGTGAAGTTCTTGGGCTCATTCCAACCCATTCTGAGCTAAAAACCGTTTTTACTGCTTCAAAAAATTCATTAATTAGTTTTACGGAGCGCTCTTCATAGTCTTCATAGCGAATGAAATCACGAATGGCTCCTTGTGCTGTGGAGTTCATGACGAGTCTTTGCATTGCGGCATCACTCAGCACACCTCCTGGATTGGTGTGCTGCCGAATGTCGTGAAAGAGTGCGCCTCCGCGTAGGTGGTTCAATCGCTCGACAACTCGGGCCGAGAATTTTCGGTTCGTAAATCGTTCAGGTAAACCTTCGACCTGTGGAAGCAATTCATAAATAAGAGTTTTTGGTAATGGTCGCGTATTGTTGATCAAAACAAATTGCTGGCGTAATTCGTTGTAGTCTTTGCAAACGAGCGCAGAGACAAAAACCTGAAATTCAGGTTTATCCAGGCCAGCCAAAGCGGATAGTCGCTGCTGTCCGTCAACAACAAAACCGGGTTTATCAGCATCAACTTTTATTGATGCCTCAATTAAGCCATCACCCAATTCTCGAATTTTGACCCCTCCGATGAAGGCTATGATGACTGCGTTCGGTAGCAAAGCATCTTCGCGACCAAGGTAGTCGCGAATCTCTTTAATGTGAGATGCCACCTGATGCCGTTGGAAACCTTTTAAGGTACCACTTTCATCACGGCCTACGCGCTCGATCTCGGAGAATTTCAGAACATCGTGGGGATGTGCCGCAAAGCAAAAAATATCGTGATCAGGAGCTTGCTGAGCTCGTAGTGCTTTGTATTTAAACGTAGTCATTTCGCGTTCGACAAAGTTCGTTGAAGGTGCTGGTGGTAGACACCAAGATTGTGGAATCCGCGGCGCTTATTGCGATTGCTTGCTCTAAAGATGATCACTTCAACGCCTACATTGCTACAGACATCACAACTGCATCGCTTCCAGGGCTGTGCATGAAGTGTTCTAGCAATCTGCTCCCGACTTTTAGTTAACTCTCTATCTCTTTTCTTGGCGTCCAGTTTGTCGTCACCAAGAGTAAGAAAGCGTTGATAGTCCATGACCACGTCCAGAGCATCCTCCGCACTTGCTTGATTCTTGTCATAGGCACGCAGAGTGTTCAGTGCCAGTCGCTCTCGCCTTTGGAGATCTTCTGCACTAAAGATGCCTCGCTTAATGCCTTGCAAAAGCCTTGAGTTTTCAATAGCCTGAGGAATTCGAATAGCAGCGTAGTAATCGAGGCCTCCGTTGGGGGATTCGATGTAGTAGTTACGCTTGGCATCCTTGAACGCTCTAATTAGCGGAGATGTAGAGTCGAAACTCGTGATGTTATGTCGAACGAACTCATGAATATGATCGGCTTTTGCGAAACCCAGCAAGTGTATGTTGGTGCTGGGATTAATGGTTTTTCTTAATGTCTGAAGTACTTGATGGATAACGTCTACTTTTAGAGGGACGAGTCCTCCAATCGCTAGGTAGCGATAGCCCATTTTTTCCAGAGTTTTTGCGGATTGAGCCATGCTGTCGGGAGACCAGCCTTGCACAGCTCCCATCGGTTCGAACTCGTTCCCTTCTAGCTGGACAAGTTTGAGAAACTCCTCGGCATTTTTCAGCGTGATGTTGTATCGTTGAATGGTCTTCTCATCCACCGATGTTGAAGGTGGATTGCTGGTATCGCAATCGAAGATGATATGGTCGGGGGAAACGCCATGAGTAAACCCGGCATCCAGGTAAAACTCGACTACTTCCGAGGGCGAGTAAGCAGGCTGCTCATGCTCAACATAGGCAAAGGCACCGCAATCACCCATGAGCATAGATTCCATGTGCTCTGGGCGGTCGTAGCGGAGAAATTTGCGCGCTCCGACACGTAACAGTCGTTGCTCTTCAGATGTTGAGTACCGAACCTTTGAAGAGGCTACACCGTTTGCTTGGCGAATAGCGCTCATAGATAGAAGCAAGCCATCATAGGGAGCCGGAGTCATGATTTCATGGGCATACCGATCATCCCAGTAGCGCTCGCGACTCGGTGCACTGCGATCATTTAAAAAATCATATTCAGGATCGACGTAGTCCTGTGTGTCGGAGTAAAGGAATTTCATGTTTTAGTGTGGCCTGCATATGCGCGAACCAGCACGTCCTGTAACTTTTTAATATCTTTCGGGGTACTCTGAATTTCGTTCCATGCGGAGCCTAGAGATTCCCAGTGCCCTTTTGTCCAGCGGCAAATTGGTGCAACTTTTCTGAGTTCGGCTTGAACAACCTTGACATCTTCAGTTGGACCTGACATGCGTGCATAAATGCGGTCCATCAATACGCCCATTGCTTCAATACCTGCCGAATGCATTAGTCGACTGTTTCGGGGATCTTTACCCCAGGCATCCGGGAAAACGCAGCGCACCGCTGTCCAGTAGGTCTGAAGAATCCGGTACATGCTCTGCGTGTCAGCGGGTTCTTGAGGGCTTCCTTTGTATGGAGCCAACGCTCCCAAAGGGTTGTTGATGCTGTTTTTAATCATGGTGATAACAGCAGAATCTGTTACCACAGCACCACTAGTCGAACTCTTTTCGGAGACTCGTTTTATCAGTCGATAGAAGGGTGATTCTTTGTCGCGATTGAGAAGATTACAAATCTCCGCAGGGAGTTTTCGCAGGCTAAGGTCTCTAGGTAGCAAGACACTGCGAGTCTCTGGCAATAACTCGTTGATCAATCTTGAAGATAGTGGCTTGGCTTTATTTACAAGAATGAACTGCTCGCGCTGGATTTCGAGGCTGTCAGAAACGAATCCAATCACTGGTACTGGAATCGTCTTATTACCAATCTGACTAAGAGCCAATGACCGTTGCTGGCCATCGACGATCCACGCGACGCGTTCCCCTTCCTTGAATAGCGGAATGGTTAGGGTGCCGGATTGTGCTAGGCCAAGATCCCCTGTCGGTTTGGTTCCCCTAGATGCGGAGAACTTCACCACTGGCGAAAGTGCAAGGATGATTGCATTAGGGAACAGCACATCACCTTGCAATAAGTAATCAGCAATTCCCTTCACATGACTGCGAATTTCAGGGCGTTGAAATCCCTTGAGATTGTCAGTCTGATCGCGCTCCACTCGAGAAATGTCCGCGACACGCATGATGTCTGCTCCACTGATGAAGAACGCATAGACATCCAATTTGTCACCCTGCTGGGTGTGCAGAGCACGAACAACGATTTCTGGGGTATTGTCTGTCATAGCCTGTTGGACTTCATTTCATCACGCATGCTTCGCCACAAGCCTTTGAAGCGCGATTGTTCGCATTTGACTAAGAGGTCGTCTCGTAGCACGCGCAGGAGGCGACTGCTGCTGCCTTCATTCGCTTGCCAATGTAGACGCAGGAGTGCCTGTATCTCATCGTCAGAGCGCTTTTGCCGTTCTGGCAGTGTTCTCACGACTTGTTTGGACATGGCTGCATTAACGGCTACACGTGCCTCATCGAGCCTTAGCGTGTGAGCTTGAAGACTCTCCACGAAATGCCGCAGAGCCCGCTGTGGAAAGTCATTCCTCGTCCCGGCAAAAGGCGTCGACTCCAAACGCTCGTCATAGGGAAGTACAAGGCGTGTGAAGTCGCTGGGCGCTTGGCGGAGCCAAGCCGGGGAAGAAAAAATGCGTAATCGTGTCCGGTCTCGCGGTGCAAGTGTCAATAACTCATCGTCGATCATTGCTAGGTAGGTGGAGGGCATTGCCAAATAGACGATTGCCTGTGGATGACTATCTAGTAGGGATGCAATTGGCAAGGGCTTACCAAGGCTACGGTTGAGTGCACTCCACCAATGCTTGGGGCTCAGCCCTAAACGTTTGAGAGCCGGTAGGACTGTGGCTCCGGATGCGCCTACAGTCAGGTCATATGCTGGAACAGTGTCGTCAGCGGAAACCAAGCCAAGACCGGCGGATAGCACATAGAGTTGGCCATCTAATCCTGCAGCTGCAACTTCGGCTTCACGGAATGCTCGGCCGGCATACAACTGTCGTGCAATGTGGTGAGATGGTGCTGCACTAAGTGCGGTTCTCCATGCCTGAGCGATGTCATCAACTGTTCTGTAATGGGATGAGTATTTCGTCAGGGTGACGTCTGCGCTATACAGTTTTCTACCTGTGCAATTGGTAATGATGATTGCTTGCTTTGCAGTTTTCATTTCATTGCCTTCCTCTTTGGAAAAAACTGCAATCAAATTCGGTCGAGAATTCTACCATTACTGCAAAACACGACACGGGCAGCATAGAACGGCCGCAACTCAAGCGGGTTCGCTTGCTCGAATGGTTTGCCATCCGCGAGCCATCGCTCGCGGTGATGGAGGCTTGCGGCGGCGCGCATGAGTGGGCTCGCGCTTTGGCGCAGTTGGGGCACGAAGTGCGCCTGATCTCTCCGCGCAAAGTCCGGCCGTTCGTTCAGCGCAACAAGACAGATGCCGCGGATGCACAGGCGATCTGGACAGCCTGCCAGCAACCGGGCATGCGCTTTGTGCCAGTAAAGATCCAAGCGCAGCAGGTCGTGTTGTCGTTGCATCGGATCCGGGCGCAGCTCATGAAGAGCCGCATCATGCAGACCAATGAACTGCGAGGCATTCTCTATGAGTTCGGCCTTGTGCTGCCCGAAAGGCATCGCGCACTGCTCAAAGCAATGCCAGACGCGCTTGCTGATGCAGTTCAGCGCTTGCCAGCGATGTTGATGGAGAGTCTGAACGAGCAGGTGCGTCGCATTGAACAGCGGACAAACTAGGCTAATGCGTCTGGAGCGGGTACAAGAATTCAAGTGAGCCCGGAATCGAACCATTCGTTCCAAAGCAGTCCAGCCTTAGTTGAGCCATATCGGGGGAACAACATGGGGAACAATCGCAGGGAAATTTTTCATGAAATTGTTATTTCATAAGGTTTATGGAAGATGATTCAATTGACGCCAGCCCACCATTCAAGACACCGCCACACACTAGGAAAGCCTAGTGTGTGGCGGTTTTTCTTTGCCTTTTGGTGTCCTGTGGTGTCCTTCAAATCGCACCGAAATCGCACCGATCATTTTTCTCCCACAATGCGGAATTCCGGTTTGGGCTTCTGGTAGTCATCCCTGATGAATTTGCCGTAGGTGCGGAAAACCATCTCCACATCCTCATGCCCCAGCTGGCTGGCCACGTACCAGGGATTGGCGCTAGCCGTCAGTAGGGCCGAGGCATAGGTGTGGCGGACTTGGTACGGGTTGCGGTACTCCACTTCGGCACGTTTGCAGACCGGCTGCCAGAGCGTTTTGCGGATCTGGGCGTCGGTGCTCCATGGCTCGCCCTTGAGCTCGGAAATAGAGCGCTGGGCTCGCAGCGCAGCGATTGCCTCTGCGGACAGCTCCACATCACGGATGCCAGCGGCTGTCTTAGGCCCCTTGATCACGCCTGCGACCTGATTGAGCTCTATCCGGGCAACGGATCGATCCCAATCGATGTGGTTCCACTGCAACGCCTGCAGCTCGCCTGGACGCAGGCTTGTCTCAAACCAAAATTGGAGCATGGGCCGTGCAGCTGATGACTCAGGGCGCGCAGACCTCCAGCAGCATGCAATGGCAGGTGAAAAATCTCGTGGAAGCGATTGGCGTGTTTCAGTGAGTGGCCTTGTCCATCATTAATCCTGATCACTGCTACTGGAACTACTGGTGCGCAGGAAGTCACCTCAAAATCACTCCAAGTCGATCGATGGGCCTTCGATGCTGAATTGGATGGCTACTATATGTTCGAACAGGGAAGGACTGGAAAATATTGCGAAGTCGATTATTGGGAGTGAGCAATGGTTTGCTTTTTTGAAGAAGCCATCTTCGCATGGGCCCATGTGTGTACTAAATTCCCCCCTGGTGTCTCATCGCTGTTGGAGCCTATCGCTGATTTGGCGTCAGCCTTGGTTATCGACGAAAGAGGCCGGTCTCGACCGTGATGAGGCGAGCCCAGAGGCAAGAATCAAAGTGTTCTGCAGCCTTGCAGCTTTAGGAAAACCATAGCCATGCAGCTTGGAGTCGAACCTAACCTGATCGAGATCGCTGGCCTTCTGGTCGGCGGCCTGGCATTGTTTCTGTTTGCACTTGAGCTGATGACCGAAGCGCTCAAGGCGATTGCAGGCTCACGCTTGCAGGCCTTGCTGGGCACTCTTGCCGCCAATCGCTTCCGGGGAGTATTGGCAGGTGCAGGCATCACGGCATTATTGAATTCATCCACCATCACCACCGTGCTGCTGATCGGTTTTGTGTCTGCTGGTCTCATGACGCTTCAGCAGTCGATACCGCTGGTCATGGGGGCCAACATTGGCTCAACCCTGACCGCTCAGATCATTGCCTTCAATATTTCGGCTGCTGCGCCTTTTCTGCTTGCGGGCGGTTTTCTGATGCACAGCTTTGCCAAAAGCGAGGTACTGCGCGAGGTGGGACGGGCGTTGCTCGGCATGGGCATGCTGTTCCTGGGGATCGAGTTCATGGGCGATGCCACGCGTCCTTTGCGTAGCTATGAGCCCTTTATCTCGGCGATGCAAAACATGCGCAACCCGTGGCTGGGTATCGTGGCCGGTGCCGTGTTCACCGCCGTTGTGCAAAGCTCGGCAGCCACGCTGGCCATCGTGATTACGCTGGGCAGTCAAGGCCTTATCCCATTGGAAGCAGGGATTGCCTTGATCCTCGGAGCCAACGTTGGAACCTGCGGCACCGCTTTGCTGGCTTCTATCGGCAAGGCATCGGAAGCAGTGCAGGTGGCCCTCGTTCATCTGATTTTCAACCTGCTTGGCGTGCTGTTTCTGGTATTTGTGATTCCGCAGTTTGCAGACTTCATTCGTCACATTTCTCCATCTGCGCCTGAATTGACCGGAGCAGCGCGTTCCGCAGCTGAAATGCCGCGCCAGGCCGCCAATGCCCATACCATCTTCAGCGTGCTCAGCACCACTATCCTGATCTGGTTCACAGGGCCCATCGGCAGGCTCGCCGAGAGACTGGCTCCATCCACACACAACAAGTGGCAATCTTCCAGCCAGCCGCAGTATCTTGACGAGACCCTGGTGCATATGCCCGCACTGGCCATTTCCAGGGTTCAACTGGAGCTCACGGTGCTGGGCCAACAGGTATTGAAACAGGTGCAGCACAGCGTTGGATCGGTGGTCGAAAACAACAGGCAGGATCTGGCAACGCTGGTGGAAGAGGACAAGTCCATCGATGCTTTGAGCACCTCCATACTGACCTACATAGGCAGTCTCTCTGAAGGCGTTCACACAGACGAAGAAGGCAAGCAACTGGTAGACCTGACTCGTATCAGCACCTGCCTGGATTCCATCAGGGAAGCGACCATCAGCCACGTGCTGGCACGCAGTCAGCGACGCATGTCTCCTGGCGCGAACAACGAGCATCTGCGAAGCAATGAAATCTCCGGCTTCGCAGCAACCGTGATGCGGCAGTTTGAGCTTGCCGTCAAGGCAATTGTTCATCCGGTACCCGAGACGGTCAAAAGCATTGTCGAAGCGAAGCTTGAAATCGAGGCCCAGGCTGAAATAGCTCGTCGGCATACGATGTCCGTGTTGCAGCTTCGCAATCAAGCAGACGCTGTGAGCTATCGATTTACCAGTGACATGATTGAGCATCTCAACGAGATTGCCAGACTGTCGCGGGCTATTGCCAAGGCTTGCCTGTCACTTAACGCCCTGCCCATGACAGAGCCCTCGAAAGACCAAACGCGTTCTTGAGATGAGTTTTACACCGCGGCTTCGTCTATTCGCAAAGGGGGCCGTGAGCGGCATTGAAGATACGAGGGGCGGCAATCGTTGCCACGCCGAATTTGCGGTGCCTTATCGGCAAGCGCAGTAAGGGGCCGCTATTTTGCAGATGATCTGTTACTCATTCTGTCGATACCAGAAACAGAGAATCTGACCAGATGGCGGGCTCGGCTGGAGGGGGCGCGCTGGGCCACAAGCTGGACCTGGCAAGTACCCGATCCTGTCAATGGGCAGCTGTCTTTTTATGGCTGCTTGGCAGCGGTGGCAGCCACAAAAATCGCTTCAGGCCTGTCTTGTCGCCTTGCGATCATCCGTGTATGTCAATACACATTGACTCTTCAAGCAATCTGAAAAGATGAGTTGACGGTACGCACAGGCGTTTCACAACGCGGTGAGCCGCTCCTTGGCCAGCTTGGTGCCTGCTGCCAGAGCCTTCAGCTTGCGCCAGGCCACATCGCGGCCCATCGGTGCCAGGCCGCAATTGGTACAGGGGAAGAGTCGCTCCTTGGGCACAAACTCCAAAGCACGACCAATGGTGTCAGCGACTTCCTCGGGAGTTTCGACCACGTCGCTGGCCACATCGATCACACCAACCATAACGTCCTTGCCGACCAGCAACTTCATCAGGTCAGGCGGCACATGGGAATGGATGCATTCCAGGCTGACCTGATCAATGCTGCTGCTAGCCAGGGCGGGGAACACCGTCTCATACTGGCGCCATTCGTCGCCCAGAGTGCTTTTCCAGTCGGTATTGGCCTTGATGCCGTAGCCGTAGCAGATATGCACCGCTGTCGTGCAAGTCAGGCCCTGCGCAGCGCGCTCGAGCGCCTTAACGCCCCAATCAGCGGCATCTTTCATGTAGACGTTGAAGGCTGGCTCATCGAATTGAATGATATCCACGCCATCGGCCTGCAATGCCAGGGCCTCCTGGTTGAGCAGCTCGGCAAAGGCGAAAGCCATTTTGACCTTGTCGCCGTAGAAGCGATCTGCCACCGTGTCGACGATGGTCATTGGGCCAGGCAAGGTGAACTTCAGCTTCTTCTTCGTATGTGCACGCGCCAATTGCGCCTCGAAGGCGTGCACTCGGCCCTTCAGACGCAGTGCCGAAACCACCTGCGGCACCATTGCGTCATAGCGGTTGTCACGGATGCCCATCTTCACCTTGTTCACGAAATCGATGCCCTCGACCTGTTCAAGAAAGCCATGCACGAAATGCTGGCGCGATTGCTCGCCGTCGCACACGATATCCAGGCCCGCATCTTCCTGAGCCTTAATCCACAGCAAGGTTGCATCGGCCTTCGCTTGAACAAGCGCATCGCCTTCAGCCTTCCATTGAGGCCAGAGCTTGTTGGTTTCGGCTAGCCAGGCTGGCTTTGGCAGGCTGCCGGCGATAGAGGTTTCAAACATCGGAATATTCCTTTGAAGCTATTAGGGTGTGTGGAGTCATGCCGGTGCACTTGGCACCGAGTCTGGGAGCGCTGCAGCGGTATCAGTGCGCGTAAGCAGCAGCCCATTTATCAAGCACATTCTTGTACGGTCTGATGAAGTGCTCCTCCGCGAACTTCCCCTGCTTGACAGCGAGTTGACTGCGCTCCTCGCGGTCATAGACGATTTGCGTTAAAGAGTAATCCTGATTTTTCAGACTCGGTTGATAGAGTTTTGCTGCAGCTGAATTAGCGTTGTAGATCTCAGGGCGGTAAATCTTCTGAAACGTTTCCATCGTGCTGATAGTGCCGATCAGCTCGAGATTCGTGTAGTCGCTCAACAGGTCAGCGCCGCAATAAAAGGCCAGTGGTGCAACCCCATTCGGCGGCATGAAGAATCGAACCTGCATTCCCATTTTTGCGAAATACTGGTCCGTCGATGACAGCTCACTCTGCTGATATTCCACACCCAGCACAGGGTGCTGGTTCCCCGTCCGATGATAGGTCTTGCTGGTCGAGGCGCTGATGCAGATGACCGGCGGCTTATCGAAGTGCTGCTGGTAAGTGCTCGATTTGACAAACTGCTTGAACAACTGGCCATGGAGTTCGCCGAAATCGGCCGGAGTGCTGAATTCCGCGCGATTGACGTTGTGCTCGGGAAGCAAGACGCTGAAGTCGTAATCGCGCACGTAGGAGGAGAAGTTATTGCCAACGATGCCATTGATGCGCTTGTTTGCCCTCTTGTCGAGAATGCTGGTCTTGAGTATCTCGATCAATGGGAAAGCCGCATTGCTGCTCTTGGTGTCCAGTTTCATCTCGACAGAAATGATCTCGAGCTCGACTGCATAGCGCTCTCCCGTCGGATTGTCCCAATGCGCCAGGTCATTGAAACGGTTGTCAATCATTTTCAGCGTGCTGCGCAGGTTCTGTTGTCGACTCTTTCCCCGGGCCAGGTTGGCAAAGTTGGTGGTGATGCGCGTGCTGTCCGATGGCTGATAGTTCTCATCGAAGCGAATGCTCTGGAGGGTAAAACTGGGTTTTTCGTTCATGGCAATCCGGTGACCGAATATTTGTGAAAAGGCTGGTGTTGATTCAGAGCGCAACTGCTTCGTCGACTGCGGCTGACTTGGCATGACCTGTCAGCTCCAGCAACGGCAATGCTCGCTGGACCGCCAGCTTGGCCCGCTCAATCAGGGCCTCGTTCTGCACGCGATAGTTCGCAAAGTCCTTGTCGGCTGCATACACGCCCAGAGGCAAGGTGCGCGCCTGAAAGAAGCTGAATAGCGGCCGCAACTGATGGTCGATCACCAAGGCATGGCGCTCACTGCCACCAGTAGTCGCCAGTAGCACGGGCTTGTCGGCCAGTGCGTCTTGATCGATGAAGTCGAAGAAGTGCTTGAACAGTCCCGTGTAGGAACCACGAAACACCGGAGTGACGACCACCAGCACATCGGCTTGCTCTACTGCTGCAAGCGCCTGCTCTACCGCTGCGGGCAGTTGAGAGCGCCAAAGCGCGCCTGCGAGCTGAGGTGCTATAGCACTTATCTCGACCATGCGTGCTTGGCAAGGGATTTCGTCGGCGATCAGGTCCAACAAGTGCTTTGACAACGCTGCGGATTTGGAGGGTCGCTGCAATCCGCCGGCAACGGCGACTACGCGAAGGGATATGTCATGGCGGCTTTCTTGGACGGTGCTGACTGTCGATAAGCGCCAATCGTAGAGATACGATTCAATGACGTAAAATGGTTTTATCTCATAAATCCATGAATTCTGTTCATTCGAATAATTGGACATGCCAGCCCTAGCGGGTGCCAGTTGCTCGAAATACGTGCTGAGTTGGGAGCCGCATACTAGTGAGGTAGACCTGCGGACCAACGCTGAGCTACGACATGAAATGCAAGAGAAGCTGACCGCAGGAAGTGCTCAATCTGATTGCCTTCCTCGCGTCAACGCGGGCGGGTTTGATTTCGGTCTGAATCACTTGATAGACGAGGCAAGGTCCGGACTGTCTGGCAAACTGCTATTCAGCTTCTTCTTAGAGCGTTGGGCGGCGTGAATGACATGACGGCTTTCTGGCCTTCGACAGCATTCGCCGCTCTAATTGCAAAGGCTGTGCCCAGCCTCAAGCCGTCGTTCAGAAGTCTGCGGTAGTCGACTGCTCTTGGCCGGCAGCAGCAGTTCATGGACCTCGCTGACAGCGGACTTCTCCAACCAAGCTCGCGTATCGGGTGTCTGCTTCCTGGCACACCCGTGCATTCATGCTATCGGCCAGACGCGGGCACTACGGTTTGTCATATTTCGCGAAAAATTACCCAAACGGAAAAGTGATCGGGTGCATTCATCGCTCCAGTGTGTGCGTCAGGCTCGTCCATCTTTTCGTTGGCGCTTTCTAGCAGCACTAGAATTGGAAAAGTTCAATTCAGCCAATCGACATCCGCACATAGCCAAGTCCGCCAGGACCTCGTTGTTTATCGACGTAGGAGCATCGCCACTTCGGATCAAGGCTTATCTGCGTGCATTGTGGCTATCTTTTCGTTTTTCTCCGCTGGCATCTTTATCGCCCTGGCAGGTTCACGAGTGTCTCTCCTGGCCGTGCAAGAAACACTGGTCAGGCCATGAAGCTGGACCCGCAATCCGTCGCACAGAGTGCGCAGACGCAGGCCGCCAAACCGGCGTGCGATGACGCGTCGTTAACCTCCCTGTACCGACGTTGGCGCAACCCGCTGGTGCGGCTGTTCCAAGGGCGCAGCCGCGATCGGGAGCAGGCTGAAGATGCCACGCAGGATCTGTTTGTCCGTATGGCCGTTTCAGGCAAAACCCTCGGGCCGGAGGAAGAGAGGCCTTATCTCAGCACCGTCGCGCGCAGCGTTGCCACCGACAACTGGCGCAAGAGCGGACGTGATTGCTCCTTCGAAGCCGTCTCGATGGAGACTGCTTGCGAGGAACTGGAGTCGCTACGTGTCGACGATGCTCTTTCCCCGCTGGAGGTCGCTGCACATCGTCAGCGCATAGCGCGCCTCAACGAGGCTGTGGCCGAGCTACCGGAGCGCCAGCGCCAGGCTTTTCTGCTCAACCGCATCGACGGCCTGAGCCACGACGAGGTGGCTGCCGTCATGGGCATTTCCCCACGCATGGTCGCCAAGCACCTCAACAGGGCCATGGCCTATTGCCATCTGCGCGTGAAATACGGCAGTGTGGAGCAGATGCAGCGCCTGCACACGATCCACGACCTCAGCGAAGAAGGCGCCGTAGAGCGCAAGGACGTTCCATGACTGACGCCTCGCGACCCGCCCCCCTGCCAGAAGGCCTGTCGGCCCAGGCACTGATCGACGTGCATGAAACTGCCGCTGAATGGTTCATGCGCCGCAGCGAGCCCGGCTGGACGGGTGCCGAGGAGCGCGCTTTGGAGGCTTGGCTGGCCGAAGCAGCACTGCATCGCGAAACCTTCGAGGGCATGTCCCTTATCGGTCACGATCTGCATCAGATTCCACTGGCGATGAGTCCTTCCTGGCGCAAGGAGACCCGCAGCCGCCCAGCCATGGCGGCTGTGCCTGACCGGCCTTCTGTCTCGCCGCCAGGCAAGCCAACGTTTACGCGAACGGCCACCTGGGGCCGTCGCAGCTGGGCGTCGGCAGTCGTCTGTGCATGCGTGATGCTGCTCGCGGGCGGTGGCTATGGTTGGAACCACTGGAGCAACACGGCCAGCTTCACGCTTGACGTGGCTACCGGCCACAGAGAAACCCGTGTCATCGAACTTCCCGACGGCTCCAGCGTCACGTTGAACATCGACAGCAGCTTGCAGGTGCACTACTACCCGGGCCGCCGTGAAATTCTGCTCGACAAGGGCGAGGCCTTCTTTCGTGTTGCCGCCGACGCCAGCCGTCCTTTCACCGTAGACAGCGGTGCCAGCCAAGTCAAGGTGGTCGGTACTGCGTTCAACGTGCGTGCCGCGCCGCCGCAGATCGTCATCAAGGTACTCGAAGGCAAGGTCGAAGTGCGGCCCGATCGCCATGCAAGCCTGGGCCGGGTGCTGCGGATGGGCCCGGGTAGCGGCCTGTCCATCGACCCTGCCACAGGGCAGACCAGCGACCTGCGCGCCTCTGCTGCCACCGTGGGCGACTGGCGCACGGGCCAAATTCAGTTCCAGCGGGCGCCGCTTGGTGACGTGGTTCTGGAACTCTCACGCTACTTAGGGCAGCCCGTTGAGCTTGCCAGTCAGGACCTGGCGCGGCAGTCCGTGTCAGGCGTTTTGTCCACGGCCAGCCCGCAACTCTTCCTGCAGGCACTCCCCGAATTGCTGCCACTGCGCGTGCAGCAAACGGTCGACGGCGGCTGGAGCATCTCCCGTCGCTGAGTCACGACTTAGGCGAATACATTAAAACATTTTGATACAAATTGATGATGTGGCGCGGTTCTGACTTGGCTCCTGCATGCGTTCTTTATTTGTAGGGACTCGAATTCATTGAGTCTCTCGACTGCCAGCCAGCATGCTGAAGGCCAGCGCCTTCTCCGATCCAGCCAACGGTCTCCAAGCATGCGCAGCTCCATGCTCGCAAGACACAGTTGGCCGACGAAAGTTGCCGCACCGGTGTGGTCGCATACCTCCCTGTGACTATCTGGAAAGCTTGCCTTCCGTACCAGGTGCGTGATGCGCTCGCCTGGCCTCAGGCTGCCTATTGATCTTGCCCGCATGACGCGCGCCGCCCGTGCAGGCCGCTGCCTGCGCGCATCGACGATAGAACTGGAATTCAAATGCGAGCAAGAAAACTCAGGAGCGCTTTGGCGAGCAATATATTGGCCATGTATGGCCGGAATCGTGGTGCAGCGACTTTCTCCGCCCAGCACAGCACCTTGGCCGTCATGGTGGCTGGAGCACTGGTGACGCTGGCAATGCCTGCCATTGCACAGGCGCAGCAGCAGGACTCCGTGGCCTTCAGCATCCCCGCTCAGCCACTGTCCACTGCTCTGCGTGCCTTCGCTGCCCAGGCAAGGCAGCAGTTGCTGTTCGATGAAGACAAGCTTGCCCAGCTACGGGCTCCCGCACTGGACGGCCGTTACTCTCCGGATGAGGCGCTCAAGCGCCTGCTAACAGGCTCGGGAATGGCCGCCCGGCAAAGCAGTCCGGGCTTGTTCACCATCAAGGAATCGCCGGCGACGCCCGAGGAGCAAGGTTCCATGCTGCGAGAAGTGCGGGTAGAGGCCAGGCGCCTGGGGGAAACCGAGGGGACGGGTTCCTACACGAGCGACGGCATCACGATCGGTAAGACGGCTCAGGCGATGAGAGAGCTGCCGCAGTCGGTGTCCGTGCTCACCAAGCAGCGTCTGGACGATCAGAACATCACCGATCTGGGCAAGGCGGCCGAGCAGATCGTGGGACTGACGGTGCAGGACAGCGGCCACCGTCTGACCGACATTTATTCACGCGGTTTCGCCATCGACAGCGTGCAGATCGATGGCGGTGCGCCTATGTCCACGTCCAGCGGCAACTACACCTTCATCTCCTATGACATGACCGAGTTCGACCGCGTCGAAGTCCTGCGCGGAGCAGCTGGCCTGCTCAATGGAACGGGCAATCCCGGGGGCGCTGTCAACCTCGTGCGCAAGATGCCCACATCCAAGCCGCAGTTCAATTTCACAACCAGTGCCGGGCGCTGGAACAACTACCGGACGGAAGTCGATGCCTCCGGCCCCCTGGCACTTGATGGAAAGCTCCGAGGCCGTGCAGTGCTCGCTTATGAGGATCGCAAATACTTCACCGATCTGCGCTCCACTAAGAAGCCCACCTTCTATGGTGTCTTGGAGGCCGATGTGGGTCCAGACGCGGTGCTGGCCGTGGGCGGCAGGTACCAGCACATCAAGGAGAATGGCACACCTCAAGGCTTTCCGCGATACAGCAACGGCGCCGACCTGCGCCTGCCTCGCAATACTGCGCTGACCGCTCCATGGGCGTTCGAGGACACTACATCCACCGAGCTTTTTGCCAAGCTGAGCTGGAGGCTGGCACCGCGCTGGACATTGCGTGCCAACGCCACGATCACCCAGGAGGATAGGGATGTCAATGGCGGCTATGTTTCAGGTGCCGTGAATCCCGTCACCATGGCGGGATCGCGCTGGGTTGGCTCGGACCAGCACAGCTGGAACAGGCAGAAGATGGTTGACATCAACCTCAGTGGAGCCTTCGATCTCTTGGGGCGCACGCATGAGTTGCTGGTGGGCGCCGACATGCAAGACATCAACAGCAGATGGCAGAGCTTCGCTGTGGAGCGCGCGACGGGGCAGGTGGCTGATCTCTTTAATATCGGTTCGACCCCGTATGTATCCGGAAACTTGGCCCGTGGCCAATTGTTTCGCAGCTATGAGCCGAATGACACGAAGCAGTATGGAGTCTATGGAACGCTGAGGCTTGAAGTCGCGGACAGAACCAAGGTCGTCATAGGTGCACGTGCGAACAAATACAAGTTCCAACAGATTTACGGCACCTATCTGAACAGTAGCTGGCAGATGACCGACACATGGCGTATCGCTAGCGCCACACAGTACAAGGAACCTACGCAGGTCGTTCCGTTCGGCGGCGTCATCTACGATCTCAGCCCTCAGTGGTCAGCGTATGCCAGCTACGCGGAGATCTTCAACCCGCAGGCTTACTACAAGTCAGGACCAGCGCCGGGTAATGGGCTGCAACCCATGCACGGCAGTAACAGCGAGATGGGTGTGAAGGGCGAACTGTTTAACGGCAAGCTCAACACATCTTTCGCGCTATACCACGTGGTCCAGAAGGATCGTGCAATACAGGACACTCGCTACCCGACCAGCGAAACGCTGTTCGCCGGCGCATGCTGCTACATCAACTCCGGCAAGGTGGTGAGCCAGGGTCTGGACATGGAGATCAACGGCGAGGTGGCGCGGGGTGTGAACCTGTATGCTGGCTATACCTACAACAGCAACCGCAACAAGACCGAAAATGCGGTGTTCAGCACCATCACGCCCAAGCACTCGCTGAAGTTCTTTGGAACCTGGCAGTTGCCGGGCGAAGCGTCGGCCTGGAAGATCGGCGCAGGTGCCACGATCAACAGCAAGCAGTATGTCAAGGGCACGGCTGCGACATGGAACGAGGCCGCACAGAACTGGACTGGTCCCTCCACTCCCTTTGCATACACGCAGGGTGGCTACGCCGTGTGGAACGCACTCGTGGAGTACCGTATCAACCCAACCTGGCAGCTCTCGCTCAACGTCAACAACCTGTTTGACAAGTGGTATTACCGAACGGTAGGCACGTCGACATTGGGTAACTACTACGGTGAGCCTCGCAACTGGATGCTGACGCTGCGTGGGCGATTCTGACCACGTTCAGACTCCGTGAGTGCAGAACGCCGCGGGCTCGCTCGTGGCGTTCGTCGTTTAGGCGAATGTTCGCTTTGGGTCAAACTGCGACAGCCGCGACCGGCCAGAAGCAGTCCTGGGTGAATTCCTGCAGGAGACCGCTTCAGCCTGTGAGCGGTCTGTCGCCGAATGGCAGATTTAATTGGGTAGCGCCACAAACCTGAGGTACCCGTTAGCGGTCGTTCGCGTCGGCCAGCAATCGACCCATTGCGGTCGCTCGTAAGATCACTGGCCAGCGTCTACTCAGCGTCTGCTTTGGGCGGGAGCGGTCACTCGACACTGGGCAATCTAGACGAAATTTGGCCGCAAGTTTGCATGCCGGTTATCCACGAAGCGTGCACAGATGATCGCAGCGGCCAGTTTCAGCAATGCGTCGTGGATATCTAGCCGCCTTTCAAAGCAGATGTGTAGCTTGCCAAAGCCTGCAAACCAGCCGTGTGTGCGCTCTACAACACAGCGATGCTTGCCTAGCTTTTCGCTGCTCTCGACACCTCGCCCGGCAATCCAGCTGGCAATGCCTCGTCCCCTGAGATAGGCGCGGCAGCGCTTGCAATCCTAGCCTTTGTCCGCATGCAGCTTCGCCGGCCGCTTGCGTGCCCGCCCCGGCAATCCGGCAATGGCTGGAATCGCATCCATGCACTTCTCGAACATCATGGAGTCATGCCTGTTGGCACCACTGACGAGGATCAACAGTGGGATGCCTCTAGCATCTACGACGATAAGCCGTTTGGAGCCGAGTTTGCCTCTGTCCGTGGGGCTGGGGCCCGTTTCCTGGCCCCCCGGGGGCTTGGCACCGAGGAGCCATCTATGCTGGCTCGGCTCCAATCAATATGGTCATGCTCACGCAGACGTACCCGCATGGCTTGGTGCAAACGCTGCCAAACGCCATTGGCATTCCAGTCACGCAAGCGCCGCCAGCAGGTCATGCCACTGCCGTAACCCAAGGACTGAGGCAAGTCTTCCCATGGGATGCCTGTTTGCAGCACGAACAGAATGCCATGGAGCGCTGCTTCATCGCTCACGGTGAGCTTGCGTGCGCCATCTTTGACGGAAGGTGTGAAGGCTGGGGTCAGGGGCTGCAGCTGTCGCCACAGTTCTTTGCTAACGGGTTGTCTTGCCATGAGGGCCAGAGGCATAAATGCTTCTGGCTGACCTCAAAGGAAGGTGGCGTTAGCGGCTCTGAATACCGGCCAGGATTTCGGTGCATTGCTGTGACGAAAGGGCTTATGAGCCTTGTGATTCATCGGGCATTCGAAATGCAAAAAATGCTCGCATAGTGGAGGGCTATGAGTAAACTTCTGCTGATGAATTCAGTGAGGCATGTATGGATCAGATGGATGCCGGTGCAACGTATGCAATGAGCCCGCGCAGGGTTGTGTTTGCCTACACGGCCAGCGGTGAGACTCGATCAGCGGCTATCAGTGGCGACGCGCTTGAGCGTTTGGCAGGAGCCAAGGACCTTGCCGGATCGGAGCAGAACCTGGCGGCTTACAGGGCCCATTGGCAAGCAATCCATGGGCTGGCCGCGACAAAGCACGATCAGGGTCAGGAGCTTGTCGTCATTCGTGTGGGTGATATTCCACCCCCATAGAGCTGCGAAGGGCCTGGGCGGGTCTTTTTGATCTTTTGAGGCTGAACCTCTCCCAGCCGGTCTTGATAGCCATCTCTTTGCATTGCTGAGCAGCGCCGCTTGATCCAATGGCTCTGGCGGCTTGCTGCCTGTTTTGTGTGCCATTTGGGCAAGCTGCTGGTGCGTCTGCCTTGTCTTCTTCGGCTTTCTGGTCTGGACGCCTGAGACGCGCCAGCCTTTGCCTTGGCTACAGCGCATTTGCTTTTGGGTCATGCGGCTTCTATCTGCGCCGCCTATATGTCATTGATATGCACCTAATGTGCTCGCTATCAATTGAAAAATATGTATAGTGAAAAAATAACACATTGAAACAAATTGTAAGATATTATTAAGAGAGCTCATTTGTAGGTTGACAACATCTACTTGGTTTAAAAGCATGGAGTAATTTAAATTGGTAGATGTGGAAGATAAAGAGCAGACACACTATAGAGAAGTGGAGTGGCTGGGAAAGAAATTTCCGAAGAGTGACAGGGCTATTAAAATCAGACTTCTTCTACAGCTGAATACGCTGGTCTGCACCTCGCTCGGGATCTTCTGGACGATATGCTATTCATTTTTTTCCAGAATTGATCTGGCTTTGATTTTTGTGGCGCTGTTTTTTGTGGGCGTCTGTTCTTATTTCTCGGCCAAGAAATTCAGCTACCAATATCTTGCTGGCATAGCGCATGCACTCTTGGTGATAGTGTTCGCCATCTCTTTGATTGATAGCCCTATAGAAGATGTTCCCCGCTCTGCGCATGTGTATTTTTTGCCTCTTGCAATCGGGGTGGTATTTGTCTTTAATCAAAAAGATAAGTACATGGGGATTATTTTTCCGAGATTGTGCTTGATTCTTTTTGCAGTCTTCGGCGTTGGACTCATGGATATGGATGTATCCAGTATTTCTCCGCCTGAGAATATTCGATGGATAGGCTGCATCAGCAATTATTTATTTTCCACGCTGGTGCTGGCATGCATCCTGAAAATCTATATTGCCAATTTAAATGAAAAAGTCGACTTGGCATTTAATCTGGCCCAGGCTGTTTCAAAAAATGAAATAGTGGTGCACTATCAGATTCAAGTTGATAAGGATGGAAAGCCGTTGGGTGCGGAGGCTCTGGTCAGATGGATGCACCGAGAGCGTGGTCTTTTATCTCCAGACAAATTTATTCCATTGGCGGAAGAGAGCTTTTTGATCAGAGATATTGGTCTTGAGGTTCTGCGCCAGTCCTGCAATCTGCTGAGAGAGTGGTCTGAAGATCCATTGCTGAAGAACAAGTACATTGCGGTCAATGTGAGTCCGGTCCAACTCATAGATGATGATTTTGTGTCCGATGTCATCAAGGTGGTGCAGGCTGCTGGAGTCGATCCCGGTCTGATAGAGCTTGAGCTGACAGAGTCGGCTTTGAGCATGGATGCTGAAAAGGCAAGCTTGAAGATTCAGCAATTGAGGGACTTCGGCATCCGATGGGCTCTCGATGATTTCGGTTCGGGGTTCTCATCGCTTGCCATACTGAAGTCTTTGCCCGTCCAGAAAATCAAGATCGACAGGCAGTTCATCAAGGATGCCAAGTCAAACGACTCCTCCAAAAACCTGCTGAAGAAGATCCTGGAGATTTCCGAGCTGATGGGGATGGAGGCCATCGTCGAGGGTGTCGAAGACCACAGCCAGCACACCATGCTTGTCGATCTTGGCTATGCCCAATTTCAGGGCTATCTCTTCGGACGTCCCAAGCTGGCTGCAGATTTGACCGAGTCCATCAAGTCAAGCAGGGCTTGAGGCGCTGGTTGGGGCGTCTGCTTCCTGGGCTTGAATCATGTTCCTGAACATAGCGCTCCAGTATGCAAAAAGCCCGCTCTGCGGCGGGCGTGATGGGGCTCAGTGATGGCCGTTGCTGATTAAAGCCCCAGTCGGTCTGAATGTGAGACAACTCATGCTGGACGCCGTGGCGTGGGAAGGTGACCACCGTCCACATAGATGTTCTGACCAGTGATCCATTCGCCTTGATCGCTGCACAGGAATGTGACCAGATGGGCGATGTCTTCGCCGGTACCTGGGCGACCCAGAGAGATATAGCCAGCGACCATGTCGTCCCATACCTTGCCGCGCGGCACATCATCCAGTCGGCTTGTTTCCACGATGCCTGGAGCCACGACATTCACGCGAATCTTCTTGGGGCCAAGCTCTCGCGCCATGATGGTGGTCAGGCCATTGATGGCCACCTTGGTGGTGGCGTAGGCGCCGGTGTCCGGTGCCAGCAACTGCGCTGCCAGCGATGAAATATTGATGATGGCGCCGCCGCTTCCCTGTGTCCCCATTTGCTTTGCAAATGCCCGAGACATATAGAAGGTTCCGTTGAGGTTGACATTCATCACCCGATGCCATGTATCGATGGATAGCTCTGTCACCGGAATGCGGTCGTCGCCGCGGGTGGCACCGGCATTGTTGATCAGAAAATCCACACGCCCCCATTCTGCGATCGTGCGTGCAAGCAGTGCATCGATGGACTCTGGATTGCTGACATCGGAAACCACTGGCAGGGCGCGGCGCCCGAGCTGGCGGATTTCATCTGCCACCGATTCGATATCGCGCCAACGCGCCTTGCGCTCATCTTCTGGATAGGTTTCGGGGGCGCGGCCCGTGCCTGTCAAGACCACATCACAACCCGCCTGCGCCAATGCCAGTGCGATGGGCCGACCGATGCTGCGCATCCGGCCAGCACCAGTGATCACGGCTACTTTGCCTTCAAAACCAGTCAACGTATACGACATGCCACTTCCTTACGATAGGGACTAGGAACATTCAGACGAATCAAGATTCTTCGGTCTGGCTTCAGGCTCATGCACTCCAATCGGCGGATCAAGGACGATGCGTCCGTTGAAGATAGAGCAATTCATCAGCCGGATTCTTGGAGTGGCGCCGTTGAGAAAAATCGTCTGATGAGACTAGGGATACGCGCCCATTGAAGCGTTCCTACTTGTTGGTCAGTCAGGGATTTTCTGGGGCGTGCTGGGTGCCATTGGATGACGTCTGTACCCCTGTCGCGTTAGAACGGTGGCAGCGCAGATGCTGCTTGATTGGACACTCAGCATGGGCTGGTGCCGTGCTCTTCAGAAAGAAAAACCCGCTCGGTGCGGGTTGGGATCGGGGTTAATCAAGCGCGGCGAAATGCTCAGAGGCCTTGAAATTTGAATGGCGCCGACGCTTTGAATTGTTGGGTTGCATCCCCGGAATAGGTGTGATTCTGGTCCGGTCCCAGATCGATCTTCATGACTTTTCCTTTTTCCTTGCTGAAGTCCAGTGCCTTCAGGTCCACCCAGAATGTATTGGGCGTCAGCGCCGACTCAAAGAAATACAGCTTGCGTTCGTGGTCAAACACGGTGCGCCAGCGGGTGGAGGAGATATTGGGCTCTTCCGGGGTATTCAGGCCGTACGGCACGGAGGCATTACGGATCACGCTGAAGACGCTGGCCAGCGCCTTGTTCGGGCTTTGATCCTTGGGTATGGCGTTGACGTAGAACGAAGCGCGGGCGAAGCGGTCTGCAGCACGGTTGGTGCCGGGCAGCATGGTGGTGCCGCCAATCTGTTTCCAATAGGTATTAAGCGCCAGTTGCTGGTCGAAGGTTGGCGAGTTGGTCATGACCTGGTATTGGCGACCATGATGGATGACTTGCTTGCCCCCGATGTACTCCACGATCGCGCTATCACCGCTGGCATCGGAGATGGAGAGGTGCACGGTGGTCAGCCGGTTTTCGCCAGGCATGGTGTCGGATACCAGGGTGAAGGGTTCTTCGCTCAGGGCGGCCACGGCCTGCTGCACGGTCGCAAAGTTGTCCAGCACATATTGAGCCCAGGCGGCGATCGACAGACCCGGCTTGCTCTTGGCGCCGAAGCTGGGGTATTGAGACTCGACTAGCCACAGAAGGTTGGCATTCAGGCCGGCCTCGTTGACGCCGTCGGTGGTGGAAATGTCATAGCCCGAGGTGATGACACTGCCGTACCTGGACGTCCAGCGCACGGTGTTGGGGCCGGTTTCGCCCGTGCGCTGCATGCCTCGCGGCAGCACCCAGAGGTTGCTGACGATGTCACTCTTCCAGTCCATGGATCGCGCCGTGATCACATGACCGTTGGCGCCTTGAAAGACCAGCCGGGTGCATGCCCAGGAGCTGGACACCGCCGCAAGACCTGAAACTCCCAGCACAAAAGCAGCCACATGAGGGCGGATACATGGCATGTTCATCTTCATCAGAGCCTCCACGGTTAAAAAATGTGAATGGTGCCAAGCATGCCATAGGCCAAGGGTAAGCAATATCGATGGGGCCGCTGCGGCATATATGTGGCCATGAGCTGCGAATGGCCGCAGTACTGCGTTTGCCTTTGAATGGCCAGGCTCCAGGGCAATAAGGCTTCTTGCTCAGAAAAGCCACGGCGGATGCTTTTGTCGGTTTTCTTGCTGCACTGCAATAATTCAAAATGCCCGCAGGCTCAAAATGGATCACAGATAGCAAATTGAGTGATTGGAAGTGCTGTTTGTGTGTCCTGTTATGAAAACAAAAGCCATAGCGTTCTTGCTGACGTCCATCTGCTTCGCCACTGTGTCTGAAAAGGTGGCAGCAAGGGAGCTCAACTCCATTGCAAGCGATGTGAAGAAGGCTGTTGCTGATTCGTTGCAGGTCTATAAGAGGGGCGGCGTATCAGGGTTGACTGACGCTGTGTCCGACTGCTGGAAAGCTCCGCGCGACTTCTGCCTTTACCTGGATTTTGCGTCGCACCGTATTGCGGTGGGCGCGACGTACACAGGCTCTGCACTGGACGAGTACTTCTACGCGGCATCCGTGTCGCAGCGCGGACGTACCTGGCTCGCTCCCAACGGTCGCGGCCAATTGGCGAATGACCAGTATCTATATGCGGTGGATCAGGTGATGAGCCGTACATTGATCTCGCATCGGGACAAGATGTTCAAAGGCCACCCCTGATCGCTGCCAAGGCCTGAGGATGGGCAGGCATACGAACTGGGTAGGCAAACCGGCCGTTCAACAAGCACTTACAAGCGAGGTGTGCAGTAGGACTAGCCTGAGAGACTTCACTTTCTCAAGGGGTTGTCATGAAAGCGCTACTTCTGATTGCGGCAGTTGCCAGCATGCTGGCGGGGTGTTCGATGATGCCGGGGCGGGATTCGGGTTCGATGCCGGCCCAGGGTGCCAGCCAGCCCATGGGCTCCATGAGCATGGGGGCAGACAGTGATCGCTGGATGTACGGCCGCAATATGCAGCCATGGACTGGCGGGGACGGCCCATTCTTTGTGCGCAGCAATATGTAGTGAAAGTGCAAGCCACGCCGTAGCCACCTGGGCATTTCTTTCAAGCTCTGCGTGGGTCTTGTCGTTCAGCGATGCGGCATGCATGCGCGGGCGCTCCGCCCAGACGATCTTTGCAGGCCGATTTGAACACTTGCAGATCGCCTTGCCGGCCATCGGCAAGGCGATAAACAGTCCTGTTCTTGAGCGTAGTTGCTGTGGAATGAAATGGCAGGTCAATGGGGGAGCGTGTCTTCGGGTCGATATTTTCCCTTTCGCAGGAACATCGCCTTACACGGGTGTTCCCTGGCAGGAATAGGCTGATACCAGCAATACTTGTAGAAAGGCTGGCCATGAAAGAGCTGTTCGCATTGGCTGCGGTTGCCTTGATGCTGGCGGGATGCGCCGCTCAGGCGCCTGTCGGCGGGCAAGGCACGAATCCGGGCTCCAGCCGCGTAGAAAAGAATGCGGATCAGGATCTTCAAAACAAAGAGATCCGTCAGCCGGATCACTCAAACGACCTTGACAATGACTGGGGGCGTGATCGCGTACCTGATCGCGGCAATGACGGTCATGAAAATCAAGGCAGCCTGTGGCCTTGGCCAGGTTCTGGATTGAGTGGCGGTCCTACCTACCCGGGAGGCCATAGCTGGGGCTATTAGCGCGCTCTCAGGGTGAATCTTTCAAGGGGGCGGGTCAGAATGACTGGGCATGGGCTTGCCCCAGCAGATCGATTAGCCAGCTTTCGGCAATGCGGCAGGCGATCATCCTCCTGCCGTTGGAGGCTTCACATTGCCTGTTGATTGCGACCTATGGTTTTCCATGAAGAATTGAAATAATTCGGATGGCCTGGATTTAGAGAATGATCTGGGTGCTATCAAAATGAGATAGTGAAATTGCGTTTTAATTAAGCGTTTCATGCCATGAGATTTAAAGCTATTGCAGTTGGTATCGCGTCCATTTGCGCCACTTCATTTGCTTTGGATTGCTTCGGGCAAAACACCAATGTAGTCGCCGCTCAAGTCAATAAAGCCGCTTCAGAATCCTTGAATACCTATCGAGAGCATGGCATCGCTGGGCTGAAGGGAGCTGTGTCGGAGTGCTGGAGGCAGCCGCGTGATTTCTGCCTGTACCTTGACGTGGCATCGCAACGGATTGCGGCCAATGCGAACCGCAGTGGCACGGCAGTTGACAAGTATTTCTACACCTCGGCTGCCTTGGAGCGGGCCCATGGCTGGCTATCGCTGAATGCCAGAAGCCCCAAGGCCAATGTTCAATATTTGCAGGCTGTCGAGCAAATGATGGGCAGCCTCTTGAGCTCTCACCAGGAAAAAATGCGCTCCGGTAGCCCATAGTGGTCAGATGGAGCCTCGCGCAGACACTGCACGGTCTTGGTGTCCAGCCATTCGGCCTTCATGTCCGGGCATGCGAACTCGTCGCGCAGTGCCTTGGCCGGGTAGGAGGGTTCACCGGCCTGGGTCGAAGGGCCAACCTGGCCAGTCCCATGCAGAGGCCGACGATGAGGAGCAGGCCTTCAAGAATGCCTGTCATGGGTGACTCCGTAGCGCTGCGCGAGGCGGTGAACAAAATTGCGTCGGTCGCGCCTACATCGGCCATGCATCGGGCGTGAGTGCCATCACCACGGCTGCGCCAATCAGACAGAAAAGGCTAAACAGGGTCAGCAGCCATTGCAGGGCGATCAGTAGCTTTGTCCCCAAGCAGAAGCGAGCAGGAGCCGGGCGGCCAGAAGCAGCGCAAGAGCCAGGGCATGGATGCGCGGCCACTTCACAAGCCTCCTTTCTCGCCCAGGCGCTGCACGAGGTCTTCATCAATGGTCACATGGTCGGTACGGGTGGGTATGAGATCTCCTGTGGGCAAAAAAGCCCGCGAGCGGATGCTGCGGGCTGACATCAAGAACCGTTACCGATGGCGGGTGCGGGGAATATTTGTTTACAGGCCGGTCTGACTATGAGTTCTAGACTGGTGGCAACAACGAACAAGGAGTTGCCATGAAGAAACTGTCTGCTCTGGCTGCTGTGGCGGCCGTTGCTGCATCCCTGGGTGGATGTATCGTTGCGCCGCACGATGGGTACTACGGTCACGGCCACGGTGGCCGCTACGACAACGATCGTGGGGGCCGCTATGAGTATGAGCAGGGCCGCTGGGATAACGACCGGGACCAGCGACCCAATCGCCCGGACAGACGTTCGGATGACCGCTGGCGCTCGCAGTACTGACCCCGAGGCCAGTTCTGCTGCATAAAAAGCCCCGCTTGGCGGGGTGAAATCACGGTGAAGTCACCGCTAAAGCCCTGCAGGGGAGGGCGCATGCAAGCCGCGTACGGCTTAAAGACTCACATTTCAAAATATCCAGACGCCAATAAGCCATCCGAAGATGGCTGGAACCCAAGAGACTTAATCATTCTGATTCAGGGCGGCTCATTGGCCGTCTGTCCTGGCTGAATCAGGCGTCCCTGATGCCGCTTAGGGCCTGGTGCCGACTGCTCTGCGAGCACTGCTGCTCTTGGGTTCCCGGAATGTCTCACTGCCGTATGGGCCTAGCGGATGGATTTCGCGTGGTCTTTCGATGTTCCTGTTGCTGATTCCATCCAGGACAGAGGAATACTGACTTGAGCGAACGTCGATCTTTTGTATCCCGCTATCGCCCGTGACGCCTTCTCTTACCCTACCGTGCCGATGCATAAGCCGGGGACCCAATTCAGCGGTTTTGCCATAGTGGATGAAGTGTAGAAATGCTAGCCTTGTGCTTTGAATAAATTCTAGCCAAGAAGCCTTTTTACTATCCCATTTGACGTGCGAAGAGCTGTGAAAGCCCGCATTGGCCGAGCTGTTGGCGCTTGAACCACGGGCGAGGAGGGCGCACCATTGGGGGCATCACGCACTTCAAGGAGAGCGGCGATGTCTACCCTCATGGTGCAAATGGTTGGCCTATGGATCCTGGCCGTGCTGGTGGCCTGGGTGATCAATGAAATCCGAGACGACTGGCGGGCGTAAAAAAGCCCGCTAGAAGCGGGAGCTGAAGCTTATAGATGGTTATGGCTGACCGGAGCAGTTGCAGCGTACCGCCATATAGGCAGCGGCTCATCGCGTTTGGCAGTGGGATAAGCTCGACTATCCTAAAGCCTGACCGAGAGACATGGGACTAGAGTACAAAATCAGATTTTCTGTGCCGGGCAGTTACGACCCCGCTGTCTTGCTTCGAAAGCTGCCAAATGCAGTAAATAGAGAGTTGATGTGCGATGCGTATGGCTACGCTGTAGAGCCGGACGGGTTTTATTTTATTGATCACCTCGTGGATCGCACCATAGCGGCCGTGGCGCTGCAAAGCTTGCTTGATGAAGCACTGCGATTCACGGATTCGATTGAACTGACTCAGCTGTAGTCCATGTGTCGCTTTATGCTGCGCAGATGCGTTCGCTCATTGCTTGGTCACAGCGTGGGTCACCTAGAATTTGGCGATGAAAAGCAAGGCTCCTACTCCTCAAATTCGACCAGCGTCCGTCTCCGATGTGGATGCCATGTTCAGAGTCAGAGCCGCTGTTGGGGAGAACACCATGACCGCAGAGGAACTGTCTGCCATCGGTGTCACACCAGACTCCATTTCGCGGGCGGTTCTCGGTGCTCCTAGCTCTTGGGTTGCCGCTGTCAATGATGAGGTCGTCGGGTTCGCCATGGTGGACTTGGACAGCGCATGTCTGTTTGCGCTATTTGTACTGCCCAGGCATGAAGGATGCGGAATCGGAACAGCCCTCACCCATGCCTGTGAGCAAGCCTTATTTCAGCAACATGCATCAGCCTGGCTTGAGACCGCAAAAGAAAGCCGAGCTGCGCGTCTCTATCGTTACCTCGGATGGGGCGATGAATTCGATATTGGGAGCGGCGATATACGGCTGAGAAAGCAGCGCGCATAACTGCTTCGGGTTCTGTGCAGGGGGCAGCTTGTGACCAGAGCAGCCGCAGAGTTTGAGACTTCAGACTCAAGAGGGCTTCATCTTTGGCCTGCCGGGAAGGGCTAGCTTTTTTGTTTCAGCCACATCCCAAACTCTTTCATTACGTTGACTACGGGTTTCAAGCGCTCGCCATCGAGCGTCAACTCGTAATCGACCCGGACGGGAGCACTGGGCCACACCGTTCTTTTGACCAGGCCTGACTCTTCGAGAGCACGCAGGTCCAAGGTCAGTGAGCGCTGCGAAATTCCTGGTATGTCTCGGCGCAACTCGTTGAATCTCTTGGGTCCATCTACAAGATAGGAGACTATCAATAAGCGCCATCGACCTCCCAGCAACCGCATGGCCTCTTCGACTGAGCAGCCACTGACACTGACCCTCATAGCACATCTCTCCAAACGGCGGCGTAGGTATATTTTTTTAACCTATCTGCAGATTTTTTGCCTTCTTTCGATTTTATGCCGGTCGATGAAAACTAGCCTTCAGCGCTGTATGTCACAGCGCATGTCATAGATCGGAATACTGCGATGAAGCTGTACTACATCCCCGCGGCCTGCTCGCTAGCCCCTCATATCGTTCTTTACGAATTGGAGGTGGACTTCACACCCATCAAGGTGGACTACAAAACGCATGTGACCGAGGATGGGCGAAATTTCCTGCACCTCAGCCCCTTTGGCTATGCTCCACTTCTGGAGCTGAACGACGGCAGCTTGCTGCGTGAAGGCCCGGCCATACTGCAGTATCTTGCGGACCTCAGCCCTGACTTGCAGCTAGCTCCGGCATATGGCTCCATGGAGCGCTACCGGCTTCAAGAATGGCTTAATTTTTTAACTTCTGAAATCCACAAGGGATTCATACCACTGCTCTATCCGGTGCAAGCCGGAAGGTATGGCACAGAATCAGCAAAGCCCAAGCTTGAAAAACGCTACGAGTGGATCAACGCACAACTTGCGGGAAAGAGATTTCTAACGGGCGAATACTCGGTTGCTGATTCATACCTGTATGCCTTAACCCAATGGGGACAGGCCGAGTGGCTTTTTCCCACATACAAGGCCAATATTCACTTCGATGGTCTCGAAAATCTGAGGAGCTGGTATTTGCGTATGCGTGAGAGGCCCGCGGTGAGAAAGGCGCTGAGCGCAGAAGGGCTGCAATAGCTTTCGCAATGCGCACGGCAGCGAAGGTTATGTGCAGGAGCAGGCATGTCGGAGGCCGGCGCAATGTGGGTCCAGTTTGATGCATGCTTCAGCCCCGAGATCGAAGTTGCTGCTGACGCATTTTCAGGGAGTGCTGGCTTTCTGAGTCGACCCGGGCCCACATTTGAAGGAACGCGTCCAGCACGGGCTTCGACAATTCCTTGTCTTCGATATAGGCAAGTTCGCGTTGTCGGTATAGCTCCAGAACAGCGCGCAGCGTTTTGGGATCGGGGTGTGTGCTGATGAGGGCCCCCATGACTGCAAGGAACGCGGCCTGCATGCCCAGCGTGAATTCGCGCAGTTGTTCTAGCTTCTGGATTTGGTGTGGCATGGCAGCCTTGTTTGGTGATGGTTGTGTGGGAGTAACCATCGTAGTCCGGGGCAGGGCGGTTATCTTTGCCCGATCCTGTCAGCATGTCAGTCGCTGGAGGCAGTGGCGGGGCTCCTCAGGGTCATCGGAATGCGGCGGGCAGATGTGCGGAAGGGGTTCTTGATGAATGTCATCACAATGCCCCGCCGTGACCCTGAGCAGCCGCGAGATCGCGGAGCTGGCAAGCCCCATGCTGATGTGATGCGCTACATCATGCCCCATGATGGAGGCGCTGCAGTAGAACTCAGAACTGCGTTCTGTCTGTATTTCAAGCATTTACGCAGGCGGGAACGAGCAGAGCTATCCCAGTACGATTTGGAAAAGGACACCAGCTTGGTCTTGCTGCTGGGCTATGACATCGCGGCCCGCATAGGAGTGCTCAAGTCAGAGTTGGGGTTAAGCTTTTCGAGGAGTGGAGCATAGCGCCCATGCCTACGGCATTCTCGGTCAGTCAAGTCTTGTGACTCCTTAACAAAGAGGTCGCCAGCCTTGACTACGTCTGTACGGGGCAGCTACTCACGAACTGCGGTTTGATTGCGCACCCAACTAGAGCTACAAGGACCACGCCAGCTGCGGCAATCTGAAAAACTCCCATCTCTCTTATTCATCCCGAGTGAAGGAATATCGCAGAGCAGTTGCAATCTACTTTGGTTTGCAGGGGAAGATATCCTGCAATGCCACCGCGACCAATCGGTTGGCATTCATGTGATTAAGCTGCGGTCGGGCGTAAATCATCATAGGAATGATGTCCAAGATCTGGTCACGTGTGATGCCATCTGGTATGCAGATGACTTTGGAGGACACCATTGTTTCGGTAACTCCTAAGACATACCCGCGAGCTATATTGGTCTGTTGGCTGTCCAATGTGATACCCGCTTGAGAGTTTTTTGCTTCAGAAAGCCATTGGTGCAGTTCATTTCCTGTGATCTGCTGCGCATGCAGATGTGGTCCGCAGAACAATGCGACCAACAAGGCGACGGTTCCCTGAAAAGCTCTCATCTGTCCCAATCCTCCTCTGCGAAGGAATGTATCAGAGCGACTCTGACGCACATCCCCTCCGGAGAGGGGTAGCCGCACGCGATGAAGTCAGTACGATGCTTGCTCACACTTGAGGAGATGAATGCTCATGAAAGCAGCACTGATGATCTTGGGCGCATCGATGTCGGCAGGCATGGTTTTTTCTGCGCATGCCGATGATGCAAAAGCGGCCATAGCTTCAGGCACCATCAATATGGCTGCGAGCATGAATGAGCTTGCTCTGGCTTGTGGGCACATGAGTGTCCAGGATGTGGAGGCTGGCCGCATCAAGCAACGCGACGCGGCGATCAAGGACCTCGGCGTGACCTCCGCCAGCTACGACAGGATGTATGTCGGCTACGCATCCGACTTCAAGAAGAAGTGGGGCACCTTGACTGCGGCAAAGCAGAAAAGCACCTGTGATCAGATGAAGCGCTAGCCGCGCCCTGACAGCCCGTAAACGGGCCCGCCTTGGCGGACTTTTTGCATGTTCTCATCTGTTGCAGGGGGCGGCTCACGCTGGTGCCCCTCAATAGCCTTCGACCAAAGGCATTTCCGTTCCATCGACCGCAATCATCACGCCCGTGGTGCCGGCGTCGATCTCGATCGGAACGCCCCACAACTCGTTGGGCTTGCCGAAGGAGTTGACGATGTTGAACTGCCGCAGCTCTTCCGGTGGCATTTTGATGAGCTTGGGGTAGGCGTTGTTGTGCGCCTTCCAGTGCCTCAGGAAGGACTGGCAAACGCGTTTGTGGACGGTGTGGATCGGTGATTCATCGGTCATGGCGCGATTGTCTCAGACCACAGTTGGATGCGACTACAAGCTGCCAGTTGGTGTGCGTTCGTAAATAGGTTCTTCCATCGCCCTGCTGCAACGCAGATACTTTGCATTAATAATTCAATAATAGTTGTATTATTGAATTATGAAAGAAGCCCAAGTGATCCGCTCCCTCTCCGCCCTGGCCCATGAAGCACGTTTGCGCGTCTTTCGTGCGTTGGTAGTTGCGGGCCCAGAAGGTCTGACGCCCAGCGCATTGGCTGAGCAGCTGGGTATTGCTCCCAATGCACTGTCATTTCATCTGAAGGAGTTGTTCCATGCCGAACTCGTGAGTCAGGAGAGGCAGGGACGCAATGTGCTGTATCGCGCTGCGTTCCCTGTCATGAATGGGCTGCTGGCCTATCTCACCGAGAACTGCTGCCAGGGCGCAGCCTGCACCCCAGACGCTGCGGCTTTATGCCACTGCTGAAGCGGTTGTTGCGAGGAGCAGTTCAATGTTGACGGCCATTCTGATTTTCATCTGCACCTTGACGCTGGTCATCTGGCAGCCGCGCGGCCTTGGCATTGGCTGGAGCGCCTCAATAGGGGCCGCTGTCGCGTTGCTGCTGGGCGTCGTGCACCTTGCCGATATTCCGGTGGTCTGGCATATCGTCTGGAATGCCACGGCGACCTTTGTCGCCATCATCATCATCAGCCTTTTGCTGGATGAGGCCGGTTTCTTCGAATGGGCTGCATTGCACTTTGCCCGTTGGGGTGGCGGCAGCGGCGTCAAGCTGTTTGCCTTCATCGTGCTGCTGGGGGCCGTCGTTTCGGCTCTGTTTGCCAATGACGGAGCCGCGCTGATTCTCACGCCCATCGTGATGGCCATGCTGCTGGCGCTGGGCTTCTCTACGGCGTCAACGCTGGCGTTCGTAATGGCCGCAGGGTTTATTGCCGACACGGCCAGCCTGCCGCTGATAGTCTCCAATCTGGTGAATATTGTTTCTGCCGACTTTTTCAGGATAGGCTTCAATGACTACGCATCGGTGATGGTGCCGGTCAATATCGTCTCCGTCCTGGCCAGCCTCGGGGTGCTGCTGCTATTTTTCCGACGCGATATTCCTGCCACCTACGATGTGGCCCAACTCAAGTCTCCGTCGGCCGCAATCAAGGATCTGGGCACCTTTCAGGCTGGTTGGGCCGTGCTGGTCTTGCTTCTGGTTGGTTTCTTCGTGCTGGAGCCTCGGGGAGTGCCCGTCAGTGCGGTGGCCGCAGTGGGGGCTGCGATCTTGCTGGCTGTGGCTGCGCGCGGTCATGCCATCAGCACCAGGAAGGTGCTTCATGGTGCTCCTTGGCAGATCGTGGTGTTTTCGCTGGGGATGTATCTGGTTGTCTATGGGCTGCGCAACGCGGGCCTTACGGATTACATCGCCGGCTTGCTGAATCAATTTGCAGCCGGCGGAGTATGGACCGCTTCACTGGGCACAGGCGTGCTGTCTGCGGTGCTGTCCTCGATCATGAACAACATGCCCACGGTTCTGATCGGGGCCTTGTCCATTGAAGCCTCCACGGCCAGCGGAGCGGTCAAGGAGGCCATGGTGTATGCCAATGTGATTGGCTGCGATCTCGGTCCCAAGATCACGCCTATCGGCAGCTTGGCCACCTTGCTATGGCTGCATGTGCTGGGCAAGAAAGGCACAAGGATTGGTTGGGGCTACTACCTCAAAGTCGGTGCGGTCCTGACCATGCCTGTGCTGCTCATCACCCTTGCCGCCCTGGCCTTGCGACTCAGCGTGGGCTCATGAATGTTTGCAACGGGAATCTAACGCTATGAGCGACATCACGATCTACCATAACCCTGCTTGCGGAACCTCTCGCAATGTTCTGGCCCTGATTCGCAACAGCGAGGAAGAGCCCACGGTCATTGAGTACCTGAAGGCCCCGCCTGATCGCGCCACGCTGGTGGGTTTGATTCAAGCCATGGGCCTACCAGTGCGCAATGTGTTGCGCCAAAAAGGTACGCCGCATGACGAACTGGGCTTGGCGAGTCCAAATGGACGGACGAGCAGTTGATTGATTTCATGCTCCAGCATCCCGTCCTGATCAATCGTCCGATAGTGGTCACCTCTTTGGGAACTCGTCTATGCCGTCCCTCCGAGGTTGTGCTGGACATCCTGCCGAAGCCCCAAAAGGCCGCATTCTCCAAAGAGGACGGAGAAGCCGTCATTGACTCGAAAGGAAACCGAATTGTCTAGTACTGATCTACCGAGCCTGGACGAACAAGTGTTTGAAAAGCCCTGCCTGGAAGGCTTGTTGCCAGCACAGCGTGCGACGCACGCGCCGCGCATTCTGCTGTTGTATGGTTCGGTTCGTGATCGCTCCTATAGCCGAATGCTGACCGAAGAGGCGGCGCGCCTGCTGCGCAAGTTGGGGGCCGAGATCAGGATCTACGATCCGCGTGGGCTGCCGCAGCCCGATGACGCCCCTGACGATCACCCGAAGGTCAAGGAGCTGCGCGAACTGGCGCAATGGTCCGAGGGCATGGTCTGGACCTCTCCCGAGCGGCATGGTGCGATGACCAGTATTCTCAAAGCGCAGATTGACTGGCTTCCCCTATCCGTTGGCGCAGTACGACCGACGCAAGGCAAGACCCTGGCGGTGATGCAAGTCTCGGGCGGATCTCAGTCCTTCAATGCGGTCAACCAGATGCGTGTGCTGGGTCGCTGGATGCGCATGATCACGATCCCCAATCAGTCGTCCGTAGCCAAGGCATTTGCCGAGTTTGATGAGGTTGGCCGTATGAAGCTTTCTGCGTATTACGAACGGGTGGTGGACGTGATGGAAGAGCTGATCAAGTTCACGCTGCTGACGCGAGACTGCTCGGACTACCTGGTGGACCGCTACAGCGAGCGCCGTGAAAGTGCTGAAGATCTGTCCAAGCGCGTCAACCAGCGAAGTATTTGAGCGATTGGGGGACAGACAAAAGGCCTTGGATTTTTCAACCCAAGGCCTTGTATCGTTTGGTCGGAGCGGCGGGATTCGAACTCGCGACCCTCTGCTCCCAAAGCAGATGCGCTACCAGGCTGCGCTACGCTCCGAAGGGTGTTAATGTAGCGCTAAATTGAGCTCGAAAATCCGAAATTCCCATTTCAATTTGACGCAAGATGCACTTTCGACGGTGTCTTGCGTTGCATCACATGCTCGCTTGTCGCGTTGATGCTGTGTCCCATGGTGTCTGTCGCTGCGGTAGAAATCGCACCAATTTCGCACCGACGCCTTGTAAGCCGCTTAGAATAAGAGGCAAACGCGGGTTCAATTCCCGATAGCCATTTTTCAACAACCCAGCTTTGCTGGGTTGTTTCAGTCAAACTGCCCGTAGCTCAGTTGGATAGAGCAACAGCCTTCTAAGCTGTGGGTCACAGGTTCGATCCCTGTCGGGCAGGCCATATGAACAAGAAAACCATTCATGCAATTGCATGAATGGTTTTCTTGTTTCTGTATCCGCTGTTTGCCGCAGAGTGTTTTTACAGCTCTGCGAGCCTGGCTTACGTTTTTATTCCATCTCTTCTTCAAAAACGACCGACGGTGCAGCGACGACACGTGCAATGTCTGTGGGGGCCGTAATCAGGCTTTTGCTTACATAGCTGAAGGGTGTATCGGGCTCCAGGGCTGCGGTCGCCAAATGGGCTTTTGCCTGGTTGAGGGTGATGTAGTAGCTGCCCATGGGGGCTTCAATGGCGCCGCGCGTCAGCACGGGGGTGTTGCTCCCGGAGCGGGACGGAGTGTAGTTTTCCGCAAGCATCTGGCCAGATTCCGCAATCTGCATGACTTGCACTCCCTGCAGGCGCAAACGGTCGACGGCTCGTCCGGAGTCTGCCGACAGCCAGTAACCGCATGGGCGGGGACGGCTTTGTTCGGGCTTGATGCTCAACGACGAGTTCCAGTCGACACGAGCCTCAATTTCCTGACCGGAGTCGGCCTGCAGCATGTGGATGGTGCGCTGCTCGGGGGTCTGCCTGGCCTGGATGGTCAGGGTGTTGCGGCAAGCGAGAGCGGAAATGTCGCGGGAGACGAAGGACTCGACCTGCTTCAGATTTTTCGACTTTTCTGCCGTTGCACGCAGTGCAGCCGTTGCCGCAGTGACCAGGCTGTGCACACGACGCTGAATATGCAGGCGGTCCAGATCGGAGCCGCGGCTGGCGATGAGCAGGGCAACAGAGTTTTTCAGGCTGCTGGTGTTGGCGAGGGTGTCCGCAGTCAAGTCGGCCATGGACAGCGACTTGTCCTCAGGCTGAGCGCTGGGCTGAAAAAACCATTCATTGCTGAGCTCTGCCTGCTTGAGCGCATTGCGTACAGGCAGGCTGAACCACTCTCGTGCGGCCTTGTTGACGAACTCGTGTGCATTGGCCGTGGCGGCGGGTTGCAGCAGCACATCGTAGCGCTGCACAGCCTGAAACTTCTGCAGCAGCACGCCAGCCGCAGCGAATTCACGCAAGTCAATCACAGCAGCCGGGCGGTAGTTGCGGGTCAGGCGGGCAAGGGCCTGTGCTTCCGGAGTGCTTAGCAGCAGATGATCGTGGACAAGGTCTGTGCCGTCTGCCGTAACGTGGCTGGCCGAGCCTGCCGCATCAGGGTTGGCCCGGGGCAAGATGATGATGTTTATCTGTTGCAGCAATGGCGCCAGCAGGCCGCCCTGGCCCAATTCGCGTGCGACAACCAGCAAGGCTTCTGTGCTGGCGGGTTCGTCCCCACGTTGGCCGCCGACCAGCAGAACCGTGGGTTTACCGTTGCTGTTGATGGCTGTTGCCTGCGTGCTTTGGCCCTGTGTGGCAATAAGGGCTTGAATCGGCAGCCCTCGTTGAGAGGTGCCGATGGTGACAGTGGACAGCTGGGAGCCGTTGCTGGCTTTGCTGCTCACAGATTGCAGCCATGCGGAAATTTCTGTCTGTGTGCTGAACTGATGTCGTCCGTTGCCCAGACCCGGTGTGTCATAGAGAGTGGTGGGGTCGGTAAAGCGAGACTCGATGGCCGGGTTATAGGGCAGTGATGTGAGCTGTGACGCTGGGGGAACTGTTTGGCTGACCGTTGAAGGAGGAGTGGGTGAGCTGGCCCCTGGGGCGTTCGTAGTCGGTGCTGGGCTTGGCATGCCAGTCCAGGGCTGCAGCTGCACATTGGCACAGGCCGTCAACAACACTGCCGAGCCCACTGTCGTCAGCTTGAGCATGCTTTGAGTCCAGACGGACTGCGTGCGCTTGGCATGAGAGAAAACAGGCTTGGTGAGAAATGTCATAAGTACAACGCAGATAAAAAGAACATGCCAAGAGCGAAAGCCCAAGCTTCGCACATCTGGAGCCCATATTAGGTCGGCTGGCTTGCGATCGGCTGTCAGCGGGCAGCGATGCTGCAGCTGGAAAAAACAGAAGGGCTGCAATATTGGAGATTGCAGCCCTTCGGGACGGTGGACTGAAGGCGATTTCACACCTTCAGCCATGAGGCCGTGGATTAACGGCTGTAACCGCCGCCAAAGCCTCCACGGTTGCCGCCGCGATTGCCTCCACCGAAGCCACCGCGACCGCCGCCAAAGCCGCCACGGCGACCACGGTCAGCCATGCTGTCCACGCTGGTGCGCATGGGATCGGGCTGGCCGCCAGCATTGCTGCCGCGCGCGCCGTTGTGGCGGGCATGGCCTTGCTGCGTGCCCAGGTGCGCATCGGCGCGGGGGGGTTGGTCGTCGTAGCGGTTGCCGCGTTCGCGATCACCGAACTGGCGGGCACCGCCGCGCTTGGGAGCACGCTGCTGATCGTTGTTGCCTTGGGGGCGTGGAGTACGGTCGCTCGGGCCGAAGGAATTGCTGCGCTCGCCGTTGCGCTCGGTGCCACGATCAGAGTTGCGTTCGCCGCGCTCAACAGCTTGCTGGCCCTGGCCGCGCTGGTTGTTGACGCGGTTGTTGCTGCGGGGCTTGTGCTGGCGTGCGGGGCGTTGCTGTGCTTCACCTTCTGCTTCGCCTTGCTGGGCATCTGCAGCAGCAGGGCGACGGCCACCGCGGCCGCCGGTAGGCGCCTTGTTGGAGCGGATGCGCTCCATCATTTCCTGGCGGGCTGCCTTGGCAGCTGCCTGCATCACATCGCGGCTGGGAGGCTTGCCTGCACCACCCCACAGAGTCTGGCGGCCCATGGCGATGGGCTCGGCGATTTCACCTTCTTCAGGGCCAAAGCCTTCGATGGGCTGCACCGGAATCTCCTGCTTGGTAAAGCGCTCGATATCCATCATGAAGCCTTCTTCGTCCATGCAGACCAGGCTAACTGCATTGCCTTCGCGGCCTGCGCGCCCCGTGCGGCCGATACGGTGCACATAGTCTTCCGAGATATTGGGGATCTCGTAGTTGACCACGTTAGGCAGTTCGTCGATGTCGATGCCGCGGGCTGCAATATCTGTCGCCACAAGCGCTCGCAGCTCACCAGTCTTGAAGCCTTCCAAGGCCTGGGTGCGGGCACTTTGGCTCTTGTTGCCGTGCAAGGCCATGGCGGAAACGCCATTCTTGGTCAGGTACTCGGCCACATTGTTGGCGCCAAACTTGGTGCGGGTGAAGACCAGCACCTGGCTCCAGTTGTTTTCCTGGATGATGTGCAGCAGCACCTGCTTTTTCTTGCCGCGGCCCACGGGGTGGATCACCTGCTTGATGCGCTGCACGGTGGTGTTGCGCGGCGTGACCTGGATGGACTGGGGGTTGCGCAGCAGTCCGTTGGCCAGCTCACGGATTTCATCGCTGAAGGTGGCCGAGAACAGCAGGCTTTGCTTGTCCTTGGGCACCAGCGCCAGTACCTTCTTGACGTCATGGATGAAGCCCATGTCGAGCATGCGGTCGGCTTCGTCCAGGATCAGCATTTCGACCGTGGACAGGTCCATAAAGCCCTGTCCGGCCAGGTCCAGCAGGCGGCCGGGTGTGGCGACCAGAACGTCCACGCCTTTTTCAATGCGGGCGATCTGCGGCTTCATGCCCACGCCGCCGAAAATTACGGTCGAGGTGATGTCCAGATACTTGGCATAGCCGCGCAGGTTTTCTTCCACCTGGGCCGCCAGTTCACGGGTGGGGGTCAGCACCAGAGTGCGAATGCCCTTACCGCCAAACTTGTTCTTGGGCGCAGTGCCGCTTGCCAGGCGCTGCAGCATGGGCAGCGTGAAGGCGGCTGTCTTGCCGGTACCGGTCTGGGCACCCGCCAGCAGATCGTGCCCGGCGAGAACCAGAGGGATGGCCTGTGCCTGAATGGGGGTCGGGTTTTCATAACCCTGTTCTTGCACGGCCTTCAGAATAGCTGGGGCCAGATTCAGTTCTTCAAATGTCATTGTGATCAATTGCGCCAATCCTGGGCGCGGGGTATCAGCCTGTCATGGCACCCGTGGGGTGCCTGGCCAGTTGTAGGCAGATAAGTTTGCGTGTTGGGAGCTTGGAAACGCTTCCTTTGTCCCCAGCTGAAGTGCTGCTGCAGCAGGCAACTGGACGCCTGTTGCGAGGGGTATTGTCGCATGCACCGATAATCATGGTTTGATTGCCGTGTAAAGCGGCACACTTTTTTGCATAAATCCAAGTAACTCAAAGCATTTCGGACATGGCTCAATACGTTTTTTCGATGAACCACCTGACCAAGACTGTGCCGCCCAAGCGCCAGATCTTGAAGGATATTTCACTGAGTTTCTTCCCGGGCGCGAAGATCGGCGTGCTGGGCCTGAACGGCTCTGGCAAGTCGTCGCTGCTGAAGATCATGGCCGGCGTGGACAAGGAATTCGAAGGCGAAGCCATCCCCATGGCCGGTCTGTCCATCGGTTACCTGCCCCAGGAACCCCAGCTGAACCCCGAGCACACCGTGCGTCAGGCGGTGGAAGAAGCCATGGCAGCGGTCAACAACGCCAAGGCCCGCCTGGAAGAGGTCTACGCCGCTTACGCCGAAGAAGACGCTGACTTTGATGCGCTGGCTGCCGAGCAGGGCGAGCTGGAAGCCATCATCGCTGCCGCAGGCACCGACTCCGAGCACCAGCTGGAAATCGCTGCCGACGCGCTGCGTCTGCCCGCCTGGGATGCCATCGTGGGCCAGCTCTCCGGTGGTGAAAAGCGCCGAGTGGCACTGTGCAAGCTGCTGCTGTCCAAGCCAGACATGCTGCTGCTGGACGAGCCAACCAACCACTTGGACGCCGAATCCGTGGACTGGCTGGAGCAGTTTCTGCATCGCTTCTCCGGCACCGTGGTGGCCATTACCCACGACCGCTACTTCCTCGATAACGCAGCCGAGTGGATTCTGGAACTGGACCGTGGACACGGCATCCCCTACAAGGGCAACTACTCCGACTGGCTGATCCAGAAGGGTAACCGCCTGGAAGCCGAGCAAAAGGGCGAAGAAGCCCGTGCCAAGGCCCTGAAGAAAGAACTGGAGTGGGTACGCCAGAACGCCAAGGGGCGTCAGGCCAAGTCCAAGGCCCGTATTGCGCGCTTCGAAGAACTGAGCGATTACGAATACCAGCAGCGCAACGAAACACAGGAAATCTTCATTCCTGTGGCCGAACGCCTGGGCTCAAAGGTCATCGAGTTCACCAATGTCTCCAAGTCCTTTGGTGACCGCATGCTGATCGACAACCTGTCGATGAATGTTCCGGCAGGTGCCATCGTCGGCATCATCGGCCCCAACGGCGCGGGTAAATCGACGCTATTCAAGCTGATCGCGGGCAAGGAGCAGCCCGATTCCGGCACGGTGGACATTGGCCAGACTGTGAAGATGGCCTTTGTGGATCAGCATCGCGATGAGCTGTCCAACGAAAAGACCGTCTGGGAAGATATCTCCGGCGGTCTTGACATGATCAACGTCGGCAAGTTCACCATGGCTTCCCGTGCCTACGCCGGTCGCTTCAACTTCAACGGCCAGGATCAGCAAAAGAAGGTCGGCAACCTCTCCGGTGGTGAGCGTGGCCGTCTCCATCTGGCCAAGACCTTGATTCAGGGCGGCAACGTGCTGCTGCTGGACGAGCCATCCAATGACCTGGACGTGGAAACCCTGCGTGCGCTGGAAGACGCGCTGCTGGAATACGCCGGTACCGTGATGGTCATCTCGCATGACCGTTGGTTCCTGGACCGTATTGCCACGCATATCCTGGCCGCTGAAGGCGACTCGCAATGGGTCTTCTTTGATGGTAACTATCAGGAATACGAGGCTGATAAGAAAAAGCGACTGGGCGAAGAGGGTGCTGCGCCCAAGCGCGTTCGTTACAAGGCGTTGAAGTAAGCGACAAAATGATTCCAGCCCCGGCTGGAACGGGTATTCTTAGGGGCTATGAGCCTCGCACATGCATCCGTTTCCGTGCTGCGCACCTGCCTTGTCCAGGCAGTGCGTGGCGCTGATGCATTCGCGCTGCGATTGTTGCAGCGTACCGAATATGCGTTGGAGCAATCGCTTTCAACCGGTTTCCACTCTGCAAGGCGCGATGTGCTTGGCGCGGCGCTGCATAACCTGCAGCAGCACCGAGCCTCGGTGATCAGCAGCTTTCCGCAGAATTTGCTGGAGGCGCTGGTACTGTCAGCGCGCCAACCTTTTTCCTTTTCTGCACAGACGCTCGATACCGTCAACGGCGGGCTTTTGCCATTGGCGGCCATGGCCGAGTCAGCCAGCCGTCAGCTGAAGGCCGAGCACAAGCTGGTGCAGATGGTCGAGCCTCAGGTCGAGCTGGCGCTGGCCGATCTGGACGCGTTGATGAGCGGCGCTCAGGGACTTGAGTCTGCCCGGCCCGAGTGCAATCCGCTGCGACTGCAGAACTATGTACGCGCTTTGAGTCAGTCGCTGACGGCCGTGCAGCCTGCCACCGAAGTGGCCGATTGCTGGCATGAGTTCATGTCACAGCAACTGGGCTCCATTCTGGCTTCCGAATACTCCCGCACCGCCAATTTGCTGCGCCAGCATGGCGTGCAGCCTGCCCGCTACGGTGCGGATGGCGACACCCGGTCCCAGTGCCTGCTGACCCTGCGCTTGCTGCAGGAGCTGGCCTCGGATCTGCGCTGGATCGACGACTCGCGCTGTACCGTGCCCCAGTCGCTGACGGATTCCATGCTGGCGAGCTGGCCCGAGACTGAGCCCGCTGCCATGGCACCCATGCAGGATCTGGGTCTGGAGCCCGGCTGGACTTCGTACTCGGGCAATGCCTTGCAGACCTCGCAGCAGCCCTGGGTACCCAGTGTGCTTGGGGGACTGCGTCCTGTGCAGCCCAGTCAGGCGCCCAGCGCCCTGATCCAGATGCGCACGCTGCATCGCATGATGAGCCATATGACCAGTGATGGTCGTCTGCTGCCGCCCGTGCAGCGGATCTTGCTGCGACTGGAACCCGTGCTGAGCCAACTGGTGTCTCAGGACGCAGCGTTCTTTGAAGATCGCTTGCATCCGGCGCGGCAACTGCTGGATGAGCTGACCGCTCGCAGCCTCTGGTTTGCCAGCGAATCGGCCTTGGGATTTGCTCATTTCATCACCGTGGCCGAGGTAGCGGCGAACCAACTGGCCGGTGCCGGGCCTGCAAATGCCCACGTGTTTGCCCAGGTGCTGCAATTTGTGCGCGAGCAATGGCCGCCGGAAGGCCGCATGAGCCACATTGCAGCATTGGGCCGGCAGGCCGAAGCCGAGCATTCCACGCTGCCAGGGCTGATGAACTCGACGCTGGGGCTGCTGGATGGCCAGATCGTGGGCTCCATCGAGCGGATCAAGCCCGATACCCTGCAACTGGCGCAAATGATTCGCGGCCTGCCCAGTGCCAAGGGTGTGCCCGAGGATATTCTGGATTTTGTGACCGGCCCTTGGGCCTGCGTGATTGCCCAGGCGCAGCAGCGGGCCGAGCCGGGGCAGGAGCGCGACCCAGGCGGCTATCTGGCACTGGTGCCCAGCTTGTTGTGGAGCGTATCTCCTCTGGCAGCCCAGGATGTAACGCGGCTGGTGGAGCTTGCGCCCAAGCTGCAGCGCCGATTGGCGCGGGGCTTGCGCAGCGTGGGTCGTACCGATGTCGAAATCGCCGCGCTGGCGGCGCGTTTGGGCAGTCTGCAGCAGCGGGCACTGGATGCGGCCGAGGCCGCAAATCGGACTGGCCCGACCGACCTTGTCAGGGCGGGCGTGTCGGGTGAATCGCCAGGCGTGCTGGCGGGCCAGGAACGAGCTGCGGAAACTGTGCCCACAAGGCTGGATATCACCTTGCCGGTACTGACAGACAGAGTCGAAGATGTGCCTGCGGTGACGGTGGCGCAAGAAACGCAAACCCGGGCGGCATACGATTCCTCCAGACCTGTCTTCAGGACAACGCCGCAGAAGACGGTCGGTGCCGCCGTGCTCGAGTCTGAAGCCGTGGCATCCAGCCCGATGCCCGCGCAAGCCGTCATTGGCCAGGGCAGACCTGAGGAGGCTGTCGAATGGCCTTTGGGCACTTGGGTGGAGCTGTGCAACGAGCGTCAGCAACTGCGAACCAAGTTGACCTGGGTCAGTCCGCAGCAAAGCCTGTTTTTGTTTACGGCCGAGGATGGAAGCACCCAGTCCATGACGCGGCGCATGCGTGACAAGTTGCTGATCCAGGGGCAGTTGCGGCGACTTGAGGCGATTGCCTAGCTTGCTGCACGCAGATCCTGATGGCTAGGCAGTGTTGCCTGGCTATCGATCGGCACCGATTGGGCTAGCAAGATGGCGCGCGCGGTGGCTACGGCGACGGCTTCGGCGGCCAATGTGCTCAGTGTCATCATTCCCAATGACTTGCCACTGCGCGCCGTGCCAAGGGCAAACAGGCTGTCGCCATCGCTCATGGTGTGCACGGGGTTGATGGCACGTGCCAAGCCGTCATGGGCTACCACGGCCAGGCGATGGGCCTGAGCCTTGCTGATGATGGCGTCGGTTGCCACGACGCCAATCGTGGTGTTGCTGCCGGCCAGAACCGGCTTGGGCTCCTCGCCCGCCAGCAAGGCATCGCGGGTGCCACGCAATTGCAGGCCGTCTGCCGTGCGTGCCCCGGCCAGCAACTCGCCGCTAAACGGGTTGAATACATCGCCCAAGGCATTGCAGGCAATGATGGCTCCCACGGTGACGCCATCGACGGTAAAGCTGGCCGTGCCTATGCCGCCTTTCATGGCGCGTTCATGGCCGAAGACCTTGCCCACCACGGCGCCTGTGCCGGCGCCTACGCTGCCTTCGGCGGGTCGCCCGGTGCCGGAGTCCGGCACCGCATTGCGGCAGGCGGCATAGCCGGCTGCGGCATCGGGACGTATGCGCATATCGCCCATCATCACGTCAAATAGCACGGCGGCGGGCACCAGCGGAATGCGGCCCACGCCGATATTCAGGCCCGCATCTTGCTCCTCCAGCCAGCGCACGGCCCCTGTGGCCGCGTCCAGCCCCCAGGCGCTGCCGCCGGCCAGCATGATGCCGTGGACCTCCTGTACCAGATTGCTGGGGTGCAGCAAATCGGTCTCGCGCGTGCCCGGGGCTGCGCCGCGCACATCCACACCGCCCACTGCACCCTGAGGGCAAAGCACGGCGGTGCAGCCCGTGGGGCGGCGCGAGTCGCTGAAATGGCCGATGGAGATGCCTTGCACGCGAGCGATATGGCCGTCATGCGCGAGCAGATCCTCAATGGTTGAAAAAGCACTCATGCTGCTACTCCTTGAACTCTTTATATGCTTTTGTGGATAAACAGATGGGGTTTTATTCTTTAGGGTTTGCCCGTGTAAGCTTCATACTTACTACATTGTTGCAGTCCGGTAAACAAATGAGAACCGTGCTGCCCACGCGCATCCAATTCAAGGAGTGATCCATGCCCGCCCATTTTTCCTTTGCCGCCAGCCGTCGTGCCGTTCTGGCCACTGCCGCAGTCGCATTGCTGGCGACTGCCGGTGTGCCTGCTCTGGCTCAGGACACGGCCAAGAAGAATCTGCTGATTGGCGCCACCGCCGGTTCCAATTACGACCTGCTGCAAAAAGGCATAGTGCCTCAGCTGCAGAAAAAGGGCTACCAGATCAAGTTGATCGAGTTCAACGACTATGTTCAGCCCAATCTGGCGCTGTCCGATGGTTCGCTGGATGCCAACTTCTTCCAGCACCGCGCCTATTTCGACCAGTTCACCACTGATCGCAAGCTGGCGCTGAGCGCGATTGCGCAAGGCCCGGTGGCGCCCATGGGCGTCTACAGCAAGAAGCACAAGTCCTTGGCCGATATCAAGAGCGGCGCCAAGGTGGCTCTGCCCAATGATCCCAGCAACCTGGCGCGTGCACTGCTGGTGCTGCAGCAGGCCGGCCTCGTCAAGGTCAAGGAAGGGGTGAACCCGGCACGTATCTCCGAGCTGGATCTGGCCGCCAATCCCCACAAGCTCAAGTTTGTGGCGCTCGAGGCAGCCCAATTGCCCCGCGTGCTGGAAGACGCTGACTATGTGGTGGTCAATGGCAACTTTGCCGTTTCCTCGGGCCTGAAGCTGAGCGAAGCCGTGGTGCTGGAAAAGACTCCCGATCTGTACCTGAACGTGGTGGCCGTGAAGACCGGCAACGAAAACAGCCAGTGGGCCAAGGATCTGGCCGCCGCCTACCGCTCGCCAGAGTTCAAGGCCGTGGTGGACAGCCAGTTCCCCGGCTACTCCAAGCCAGCCTTCCTGAAGTGATCGGGCTGGACTGAAGACGCCGAGGGCCGCAATGCGGCCCTTTTTTCATGCCTGTGGATTTGCTGGTTTTAGATGAAAAGCAAATAAGAGCATGGGTTTTTATTGGTTGGAATTTGCTCTCCCGGTCTGGATACTGCAAAGGCCTCTGCATGCTGCAGAGCCAAACCTTCCGCATCAAAACTCAGTACATCAACGAGGAGCAAGCATGACCACTCTTTTTTCCGCAGCGCACCGCCGCCGCCGTCTTCTGGCCACCACTCTGCTGGCAGGCGCTGCACTGGTCGTGGGCGTCTTGCCGGCAGCAGCGCAGGATGCTGGCAAGAAGCAGTTGGTCATCGGCGGTACGGCCGGCTCCAACATCGACCAGCTGCAGTACGGCATCGTTCCGATTCTGCAGAAGAAGGGCTACAAGGTTCGCCTGGTGGAGTTCAACGACTATGTGCAGCCCAATCTGGCCCTGGCCGATGGCTCGCTCGATGCCAACTTCTTCCAGCATGAGGTGTATTTCAATCAGTTCAAGGGCGACCGCAAGCTGGATCTGACGGCCTTGGTGCAGGGGCCGATCGCGCCCATGGGCGTCTATAGCAAGCAGCGCAAGAGCCTGGCCGAGCTGAAGGAGGGTGATCGCATTGCCCTGCCCAATGACGCCAGCAATCTGGCACGGGGCATTCTGCTGCTGCAACAGGCCGGACTGGTCAAGCTCAAGGAGGGCGTGAACCCGCTGCGCGTGTCCGAGCTGGATCTGGCTTCCAATCCCAAGAAGATCAAGCTCGTGCCCCTGGATGCAGCTCATCTGCCACGTGCGCTCGATGATGCGCAGTACGCAATCATCAACGGTAACTTTGCGATTTCCTCGGGCCTGAAGCTGTCGGATTCGGTGCTGCTGGAAAAAACGCCCGAGCATTATCTGAACATCGTGGCAGTCAAGACCAAGGACAAGGATGCGCAATGGGCCAAGGATCTGGCTGCAGCCTACAAGTCCGCTGAGTTCAAGGGCGTGGTGGACAGCAAGTTTGCGGGCTATGCCAAGCCCGCATTCTTGCAGTAAGGCTCAACCGACAAGGGCCTGAACTTCATGCTCCAGATGGCGCAGCGCACGCAGCTCGATCTGCTGCAGCTGCGCTTTCTGCGTTTCGGGCAGGCTCTGCAAAAGCGCAGCGGCGCCAAAGTCGCTGAGCACGGCCTGTCCAGTCTGCAGATTGCACAGGATATTGTGGGCGTACAGATCTCCATGCAGCAGGCCACGGCCGTGCAGATGGGTGATGGCGGAGCGTATGCCTTGCAGCAGCTGCTGGGCCAGGTCGGCTTGCAGGCGCAGTTCGGTGTCATAGACATCACGTGTGCAGCTGTCGAAGCTTGGCGGTCCGGCCAGCGGCTGCATGGCTGAATCCAGCAGGGGCAGGGCCGTGGCCATCTGCCCGTCAGGAGCACCCAGAACCTGCGCCAGTGGCGTCAGCAAATGAGGGTGCTGTCCTGCTGCAATGCCTGCTGCCAGTTCGGATTGCGGCGTACCGTCGCTGGTCTGGGCGGCCTTGAAAACCTTGAGTGCCAGCTCCTGTCCATTGAGGCTGGCGCGGTAGATATGGCCGCTGGCGCCTTCGCCCAGCTTGCCGGCAATCTGCAGATTTTGATAAAAAATGGGCTCAATCCCATGCCCTGAAAGCGTATCCAGCTCCTGCTTTTGAGTCATTGGGTTACCTGCCAGCGCCAGCCACGCCAGGCGAGGCAGCCGGAAGATGACTTCGGGAGCATCTTCGAAACGGTTGCTTGCAATGCGCAGCAACTCCAGCGCCTGGCAATGCTGCAGGCTCTGAGGCAGCTGCCTCAGCTGGTTGCACGACAGCATGAGCTTTTGCAGACGTGTGCATTGGCCTATGGATTCGGGCAACTGGTGCACGTGGTTGCCCGTGAGAATCAGCCAGCGCAGGCGCGCCGGCAGGCTGTCCTCGGGCACATGCGTGATGCGGCAGGCCTTGAAGCCCACCATTTCGAGTTGCGGCATGCGGCCCAGCACGCGGGGCAGTTCGCTGAACGGATTGTTCGAGGCAAACAGAATGCGCAGCCGCGTAAAACGCGTCAGATCATCGGGTAGGGTGCTGAGCTGGTTGCCCGAAAGATCGAGGATCTCCAGCGTCTCGGTCAGCTGATAAAGCGCGGCGGGGAACTCGGTCAGACCATCGCTGAGCCTGATATGGTGTGCGCGGGCCAGTGAACCATTGGCCAGCCCGGAGTGAAACTGTTCTAGCGTCAACATAGGACGCGCAGTCTAAGCCCCGCGCACAGAATGCACAGAAAACACGAAATGCCTGCATGAAAATCTTCAAAGACCTGCCTGCGCTGGTGCAGGCATTGCCCGAACTCGCGCCGAGCGACTGGGTGGATCTGCCTGCCGATGCCGCTGCCCAGCTTGATGTGCCAAATCAATCTCCGCCAGCGGATCTGCTGAAACAGCCCACTTTGCGCTTTGTGGTGCGTGATGCGAATGAGGTGCCGCGCATGGGCCATAAGCACTGGATGCCGGTGGCGGTACTCGCCCGGATGCACTGGCCTTCGTCTGCGGACGCGGTGGCGTGGTCTTGTTTTCTGCTGGCCGAGTTTGGGCGCAGCCAGCGCTTTGTAGAAACCCATGATGTGTGGGTTGAGGCCGATGTGCCGCAGCCGTATTGGCTGACGACCAATGCCACGGCAGAGAAGCGACTGGCTTATTGGTACCAAGGCCTGCAGGCTCATGCCTGGATGGATGAAGAGCCTGCTCAAGTCAAGCCCTTCAGCCGGGCCGAGCTGCGCCTGTGCGAATGGCGTCTGGGTTGCAACCTGCCCCAGTCCTTGCGTGACTATCTTTTGCAGCTCGGTGTACTGGACTGGGCCGAGCGCTTGCTGAGTCCGCGCTTTGATCTCATGGCGCCGGATACAGACATGGACGCCATCGGTCCGGTGCAAGTCGTGTTCCCGGGCATCGCCGATATTGTGGAAATGAGTGCACCGCAACAGGCGCAGGCCTTGATGGCACAGCTGAGCGAGCTGGTGGTGTTCGGGGACTACCTGGGCAATGGCAATCTCTGGTGCTTTGACCGTCGCGATGGCTCTGTCTGGTATCTGGACCATGACAGCAGCCCGTTGCTGACCCGCATGTTCGACGATGTGGGCGACTATCTGGACGCGCTGGCCTTGATGTCGCTATGCCGCAGTCACGCTGTGGCCCAGGGGCGGGATGATGGCGATGAACAGGCCGAAGTGTTGCTTGGCGAGCGCTTCGGGCAGGCACTGGTCCGGAAGTGGATGTACTGAGATGCGCATGAAACTTCTCAAGGCCGCCAAAAAGGCGATATCGCTGCACTCGAGCTGCGCCTGAAGGGCGTTGGCGGTATCCAGGGTCGCAATGCCTATGATCTGCAGGAGCGCGTGGCAGGCCATGCAGCAGTGACGTCCACGGGGTTGTGACGGGATGACGATGCCATGGACGCGTGGCATCGTCATCGTCTCAGCAGCGAGACCGCATCAGGATGCTGGCTGGATGCGGGTGATGATCAGCGAGCCATCCTTGTCCTCGGCATGGAACAGTACCTTGTCGCCAGCCTTGAAAGAGGCCGACTGTGCGGAGCCTGCCAGCGCAAACACCATGGTCATGGGAGGCATGTCCAGGTTCTTGATTTCTTCATGGCGAATCGTCAGCTTGCCTGTGCGGGCATCCACACGGGTGATTTCACCGGCGGTCAGCACATCGGCCTGGCCAGCCGGTGCGGTTGCCGAAGCATCGGCCATCGCCCCATGGCCTGCATGCGCCGAGTGATCCTGTGCAAAAGCGGGGGGCGCCATTGCAATGCCAATGCTCAGGGCTGCCAAAGTGGTGTGAAAGAAGTTTTTCATCATGTTCTCCTGAATTGAGGGGGGTCAGCCGCGATAGCTGGTGAAGACGGTGGTGCTGACATCGCTGTTCATGAGGTTCTTGGTGACCAGCAGCACGTCATAGGGGTCTTTGCGGCCACCGTATTCGGGGCCGTCCATGCCGGGGCTGCCGATGGGCATGCCCGGTACGGCGATGCCCAGCGCCTTGGGCTTTTGCTTCAGCAGCTTGTGCACATCGGCGGCTGGCACATGGCCTTCGACCAGATAGCCGCTCACGAGGGCGGTATGGCATGACCCCAAGCGGCCAGGCAGGCCCAGCTTGGCGCGTACGGTGTTGTTGCCCACGTCGTGCACCTTGACGGCGAAGCCAGCCTGCTCCATCAGGGCAATCCAGTCCTTGCAGCAGCCGCAGTTCGGGTCTTTCCAGACCTCCATGGAAATTTTGGCGGGAGCAGCCGCCATTGCTGGCAGCGCTGCCATGCCGGCAGCGGCGGCCAGCAGATGCAGGGCCTGGCGGCGGTTGGAGCTTGTCATCGGGAATTCCTTTCTTGCGTTATTCGGTGACGGTGATGCGCCCTGTCATGCCGGCCTGGTAGTGGCCGGCGATCAGGCAGGCGAAGTCGAAATCGCCTTTGCGGTTGAAGCTCCAGACCATGTCTTCGGTCTGGCCTGCGGCGACATGGGCCATATAGGGTTCGGCATGCTCCATGCCGGGGTACTTGAGCATCATCTGCGCGTGCTCGTCGAGCGATGCCCGGGTGCCCAGCACCATCTCGTGCATGAGCTGGCCTTTGTTGACCACGCGCAGGCGCAGGGTCTCGCCCTTTTTCACGCTGAAATGACTGGGGCTGAAGCGCATGTCGTCCGTCATCTGGATGGTGATGGTGCGCTGGGCGTCCCTGGCCTCGGCTGCAATGCCCCAGGGCTTTTGCTCCTTGATCACGGGACCGCTGGCATGGGCGTTGTTTCCATGCGCAAAACTAGCGCCGGTGCTTGCTGCCAAGGCGCAGGCAGCTATGAAATGAATAGTCTTCATGGGAGTCTCCTGGCGTCAGTGCTGGGGGTGTGCACCCGTGGCGGGGCCGGTTTCGGGTTTGCGTACGGTGGCGGCACCGGGGGCGGTACCGGGCGTGCTCTGGCGGGGTGCCTTGGCATCGAAAGGCGCGCCCTGCCATTCATAGGCCCGGGTCCTCTTGGGCTGCTGGTACCAGCCGGGATCGCCGTAGTCGTTGGCGCCCAGGTTTTTGCGCACCTTGAAGCTGGTGAACATGCCGCCCATCTCGATAGGGCCGTAAGGGCCCTGGCCCGTCATCATGGGGAAGGTGTTGTCGGGCAGGGGCATCTCCATGGTGCCCATATCGCCCATGCCGCGCTCGCCCATCAGCATGTAGTCGGGCACGATCTTCTGGATCTTGCCCACCAGGCCGCGGTGGTCCACGCCGATCATGGTGGGCACGTCGTGACCCATGGCGCCCATGGTGTGGTGGCTCTTGTGGCAGTGGAAAGCCCAGTCGCCGGGTTCGTCGGCAATGAACTCCACCTGGCGCATCTGGCCCACGGCCACATCCGTCGTCACCTCGGGCCAGCGGGCGGACTTTGGCACGGGGCCGCCGTCGGTGCCCGTGACCTCGAACTCATGGCCGTGGACATGGATGGGGTGGTTGGTCATGGTCAGATTGCCCACGCGGATGCGCACCTTGTCGCCCTGACGGGCTACCAGCGGGCTGATGGCGGGGAAGGCGCGGCTGTTGAAGGTCCAGATATTGAAGTCCGTCATCTCGTTGATGCGCGGCGTCATGGTGCCGGGCTCGACCGCATAGGCGCTGAGCAGGAAGGCATAGTCGCGCTGCACCTTGTCGATCAGCGGGTGGGCTGTCTTGGGGTGGGTGATCCACAAGCCCATCATGCCCATGGCCATCTGCACCATCTCGTCCGAATGCGGGTGGTACATGAAGGTGCCGGGGCGGCGCGCCTCGAACTCATAGACGAAGGTCTTGCCCGGCGGGATATGGGGCTGGTTCAGACCGCCCACACCGTCCATGCCATTGGGCAGACGCTGGCCATGCCAGTGGATGGTGGTGCTCTCGGGCAGGCGGTTGGTGACGAAGATGCGCACCTTGTCACCTTCCACCACTTCGATCGTGGGGCCTGGCGACTGGCCGTTGTAGCCCCACATATTGACGAAAAATCCGGGCGCCACCTCCCGCACCACGGGCTCGGCCACGAGGTGGAATTCCTTGACGCCCGCGTTCATGCGCCAGGGCGTGGTCCAGCCGTTGAGCGTGACCACGGGTTGGTAGGGGCGACCGTTGGGCGGCGTCAAGGGCGCAGCCGTGTCGGCGCTGCCTTGCATGACGGGTTCGGGTAGGGTCGCCATGGCAACCCGGCTGACGGCCATTGAAGTTGTGGCTGCTGCCACTGCAGTGGCAGCGCCAGTGAAAAAGGATCGGCGTTGCATATCAGTGACCTGCTTCGGCTTGTGCAGCGGGCGCTGCGGTGGTGTTGACGGTGGGGGCGGTTCCTGGCGATGTGCCGGTCAGGGCCAGGCGCAGATCGGTCTCGGCCAGCCAGAAGTCGCGCTGTGCCTCGGTGGCGGTTACCACGGCCTGGGTGGTGCTGCGGGCCTGGGCCAGCAACTGCCACACACTCATGAACATGCCGTTGTAGCGGTAGACGGTTTCTTCCTGCATCAGCTTGGCCAAGGGCAGCACCTCGGCCTGCTGCTGCAGGGCCAGGTCGTAAGCCGTGCGGTAGGCCAGCCAGTTGCTGCGGGCTTCGCTGCGTGCGCGTATGGCGTTGTCGCGCAGCAGCGATGCGCTGCGCAGCACCTGGTTGCGCGCCATGCCGCGCGCGGCAAAGCCCCAGTCAAACAGCGGCAGCGGTACGTCGAACTCCCAGCCCTGGGTCTTGTCGCTGTGGCCCCCTGTTTCCCCGTTCACGCGTTCGGTGGTCGTGTTGTTGCTGTAGCTGGCGCCGATATCGCCAAAGATGGTGCCAACCGTGGCCCAGCCCTGGCGGCCGGCGGTCACATCCAGGTCGCGGCGTAGCGCGCCCAGATCCAGCCGCTGGCGTAGCGCCGTGGCTTCGGCGTCATCGCCGCTACGCAATTCGGCTATTTTCGGTAGGGCGGGCAGCAGGGCGGGCAGCTTGTAGGCCAGTTGCTGCCCCCACAGACCCATGCGGCGGGCCAACTGCTCACGTTCCAGCTGGGCGTTCAGACGCGCGCGTGCCAACTGGGCGGCGGCCTGCTGCTGCTGAGCCAGCTCTCTGGCCTGGTCCATCTTGCTGAAGTTGCCGACCTGGGCCATGCGGCGGGCCAGCTCGCCGCCCAGGGCAGCCGCCTCATGCATGCGTTCGTTGGCTGCCAGGGCTTGCCCGGCTGCCACGGCGCGCAGCCAGGCGCGGCGTGTGTCGGAGGCCAGCAGCAGCACCTGCTGGGCGGCCGTCAGCGTGGCCTGTTCCATCTGCCAGCCCTGCCAGCGGCTGCGCCAGGGCAGGGTGATGAGCTGCACCAGGCCAAAGCTGAGCTGGCGCTCGATCTCGCGCTCGTGGCCGTTGCGAAAGCGGCCGAAGGTAAAGCTGGGGTTGGGCAGGGTCAGGACCTGCACGCGCTGCGCGTCGGCAATGCCGAGCTGCGCCAGCTGGGCCTGCAGACCGGGGTTGTTGAGCAGGGCGATGCGCACGGCGGTGTCGGCATCGACTGGGGCTTTGAGCCAGTCGGCAATCTGGGTCTGCGCATCCTGCAGGGCCTGGGCGTCCGGCGAAGGCAGCTGTGCGCCCACAGGTAGCCTGCCTTCGGTATGTCTGGCCACGTCGCCGCGAAGTCCGTCGGGCGAGATGCTGGCGCAGCCGGCCAGAGCCAGTGCAGCGAGCAATGGCAAGGCTTTGAATGCAAGGCGCTTCATGGCTGGCCTCCATGATGGTGCTGATGTGCGGATGTACCGCTGTCCGGGGCCGGGCCGGAGGCATTGCCCTGGGATTTTTCCCACCTGAGCACATCGCCATGGCCGCGCGGGAACTCGCTTACCGCGGCATTGGCGGCCTTCCAGTCACCGGGCTGGGCGACGATGGCTGCGCTGGCGGAAAGCGGCTGGTGCTGCAGCGCCAGCGTGGGAGCGGCGGGGTTGAAAACGCTGTGACTGCTGGCCGGGAGCTGGGCAACTGGAAGAGTCGGTGCTGAGGGCTGGGCCAGAACTGGCGGACTGACGCCGGCCATGAGCAAAGCCATGGCTGCCAAAGAAAGGGGATGCGCTTGGCGCATAGGAGATTCCTGTCGTCTAAAACCGGGAGAAGGTCCGCAGTTTTGAGCGCTTTACGGCTCAAGCCTAGATGGCAAGAGCGATGGCTGCTATCAAAATGCGGACGCACCTAGGGCGTCAGAGCGCAGAAATCGGTGGTTTGACGAGGTCGGCAGGCGCGGCGCTGGCAAAGCGCGCTGCACCATGGGCCGGCTGAGCGGCCAGGGGGAGGCTGGAGTGAAGCGTCAGCAACTCGGAGTTGGCCAGCGTCGAGTGGCAGATGCCGCAGGCCGTGCAATGGCCTTCATGTTGGTGGCAGTCGCTGTCGGCGAGCTTGGCGCTGCAGCTGACGGCCCCTGCAGGGCCTGCCTTGTGGGACGCGGCCATGTCGTGATGCGGCTGTGCGTCGGTCGCGAGGCTTGCATGCGCGTGGTGCACAGCGGCTGCCATGGCAGCCACTTCGTCCAGGCTTTGCGTCTGCACCAGCGCATGTCCCATGTGATGGGACTGGTCGGTGTTCTGCTCCATGGCCATGGCATCGCCTGCCAGGCCGCGCAGGGCCAGCAGCAAAACCAGGAACAAGGAGAAAAAGCGACGCATGGGCTGAATGATAGCGAAGGGCGGGGTTTAGTTCCCTGCCCGGTGCAGTAAGTCGTAAATTAGATAGCTGCTTGCGCTTGCCCATCAAGGGCTAAGGTCGAATTTCATTCATTTTCAGGTCTGTTACCCCAATGGCGCAGGCGCAGGCCGTTGGCAACCACCAGCAGGCTCACGCCCATATCGGCCAGCACGGCCAGCCACATGCTGGCATTGCCGCTGACGGCCAAAATGAAGAAGGCCAGCTTGATGCCCAGAGCCAGGCTGATGTTCTGCCAGAGCACGCTGTGTGCGCGCTGCGAGAGATCGACCACCTCGGGAATGCGGCGCAGGTCGTCGTTCATGAGCACCACATCGGCGGTCTCCATGGCCATGTCGGTGGCGTGCATGCCGCCCATGGCAAAGCCTATGTCGGCCTGGGCCAGCGCTGGCGCGTCGTTGATGCCGTCGCCTGTCATGGCCGTGGGGCCGATGTCGCGCTGCAACTCGCTCAGGGTCTTGAGCTTGTCCTCGGGCAGCATATTGCCGCGTGCATCGCTGATGCCTGCTTCCGCGGCCACCGTGCGCACGGTAGCGCTGTTGTCGCCGCTGAGCACAATGGGCTTGACGCCCAGCGCCTGCAACTGGGCCACGGCCGCCTTGGCCTGGGGACGCAGCGGGTCGGCCACGGCAAACAGCGCCTGCACGCCCTGTTCATTGGCCAGCAGGGTGACGGTGCGGCCCCGCTGCTCCTGCAGCATCAGCGCGGCCTTGAGTTCGGCACTGTCCCAGCTTTGCTCGCCCACCCAGCGCAGATTGGCCAGCGTCCAGCGTTCAGAGCCGATCTGTGCCTGCACGCCGCGGCCGGGCAGGGCTTGCAGTTGCTGTGCTTCGGCAAAGTCCTTGCCGACCTGGGCCTCCAGCCCCTGGGCAATCGCGCGCGACACCGGGTGGTCTGAGCGCGATGCCAGCGCATAGGCGCGGGCGGCGGCGTCATCGCTGCTCGCGGCATTCCAGCTCTGCCAGTCCACCAGCTTGGGCGAGCCGGTGGTCAGCGTGCCGGTCTTGTCGAGTGCAATCGCCTTGAGTTGACGGGCGGACTCCAGCGCGCTACCACCCTTGATGAGAATGCCGCGCTTGGCGGCTGCCGTGAGCGCGCTGACCACGGTGACGGGGGTGGACAGCACCAGAGCGCAGGGGCAGGCGATGACCAACAGGGCCAGGGCCTGGTAAGCGGCCTGATGCCAGCTCCAGTCCAGCAGCCAGGGCGCGAGCAGGCCGAGGGCAATCGCCAGCACCAGCACGATGGGGGTGTAGACCTCGGCGAAGCGGTCGACAAAGCGCTGGGTGGGGGCCTTGGAAGATTGCGCCTGCTCCACGGCATGGACGATGCGCGCAATCAGGCTGTCGCTGGCCGGAGCGGTCACGCGCAACTGCAGCTCGCCATCCTGATTGATGGAGCCTGCATACAGCTCGTCGCCCGGGCCTTTGTGCGCCAGCGCGCTCTCGCCGGTGATGGGGGCCTGGTTGACCGAGCTTTCCCCTTCGGTGACCCGTCCGTCCAGCGGCACGCGAGCGCCGGGCGTCACGCGCAGTATGGCGCCCAGGGGCACCTCGCTGGCGGCCATGCGCACAGTGCTGCCGTCGGGCTGCAACACATCGGCGGTCTCGGGCGCGAGTTGCAGCAGATTGCGGATGGCCAGGCGGGCCTTGTCCATGGCCTGGTCTTCGATGCGCTCGGCCGCTGCATAAAGCGCCATGACCATGGCGGCTTCGGGCCACTGGCCGATGATGAAGGCGCCCGTGACTGCCACTGCCATCAGGGCATGAATGCCGAGCTTGAAGCGCAGCAAATCCTTGAGGCCGGCCTTGTAGACGCCCAGACCCGACAACGCTATGCCCAGCACGGCCAGCGCCATGCCCAGGTATTGAAGCGTGGAGTTGGCGCCGTCGCCGCCAAACCAGTGGCAGGCCTCGGCCGCCAGAGCTGCAGCCAGAGCGGCATAGATGCGCGGCCAGCCGGGCAGCACGCCATGGTCGTGGGCATGGTCGTGCCCGTCACTCTCGTCGTGAGCCTGGCTTTTGGCGGGCTCGCTGATGGAAAACGGGGCGCAGCAGCCCGTGCCGCAAGTCGATGCGGCGGCAGCGGCGACGGGTTTGGACGTGGCGGGCGTATGAGCATGCTCATGATCGTGGTCATGGGCGTGGGTGGACAGGCTTTCTTGCTTCATGGCAGTATTGAAAACAATAAAGTCACTTTAAGGTCAAGCATGTCCCTCAATTCGCACGATATTCCGCGCTGGCGTATTGGCGAGGCGGCCAAGCGTTCCGGCATCGCCGCGGCCAATATCCGCTATTACGAGAAGGAGCAACTGCTCTCGCCCGGCGTGCGCGAGGACAACCAGTACCGGCTCTACACCGATGGCGATGTGCACCGCCTGCGCTTTATCCGCTTGTGCCGGGCCATGGATATGTCGCTAGACGAGGTGCGCACCCTGCTGGCGCTCGATGGTGCGCGCAAGGCCGATTGCGTGGCAGCCAACAAGACCCTGGATGCCCATCTGGGCCATGTGCGCGAGCGGCTGGCCGAGCTGCAGGCCCTGGAGCACGAGCTGATGCAGCTGCGCAGCCAGTGCGACGGCTCGGACAGCTTTTGCCACATCATCGAGGCCCTGCATGCCCAGGCCGACGAGCCCTTGCCCGAGGGCCTGCAGGGCAGTGCTGCGGCAAAGCGCCATGTCTGACAGCGTGCAACTGTGGCTGCTGCGCCCCTACCCTGAAGTGGACGCTATCATTCCTGCATGAGCTGGAGTGAAACCACCATCAAGCTGCCGGGGCGGATCTGGGCTGCGCTGGGCGCGCAGGCCCTGGCGTGGTGGCGCAGCATTTATCTCACCGCCATGCTGCTGGTGCTGATCAGCTCGCCGTCCAGCTATCAGAAGCGCGGGCGGGCCATGCTGGCCCAGCAGATGTATGCGCAGACCGCTCCCATACTCACGGGCTTTACCGCACTGGCAGCCCTGCTGTGTGCGGTGATTGCGCGCATCGTCATCGTTACCGCACAAAGCTATGGCCTGTCGCGCTACGCGCTGGATCTGGTGGTGCGGGTGATGGTGATCGAGCTGATACCGCTGACGGCCGCGCTGTTTGTGGCCATGCGCTGCACCATTCCGGCCGGCGTGCAGGTGGTGCAGATGCGTACCCAGGGCCAGCTTGCGAAGTGGAAGACGCAGGGCATTGACCCTGTCCGTGCGGCGCTGGTGCCACGTGCGGCTGCCGGAGTGTTTGCGGCCATCACGCTGGCTGCGCTCAGTTGCATCGTGGCCTTGGTCACCGTGTATCTGAGCGTCTATGGCTTCAGTCTGGCCGGCTTTGCCGCCTACACCCGCATCTTCGGCCAGATCTTCACGCCTTCGCTGACGCTGGTGTTCGTGCTCAAGACCTGGTTTTTCAGCCTCACGGTGGCTGTCATGCCACTGGCGTCCGCCATGTACACGCCGGTTGCGCGGCACCGGCAGGGCGGGGCGGAGCTGGGCGGTTTTGCACGCATGTTTGCCGTGTTGCTCCTGATCGAGGTGATCTCGCTCATGGGCAACTATTACTGAAAAGGATGGAGCCATGAGCGAAACGCGTATGGCCGAGGAGCAGCTGATCGACGAGGAGTTGCTCAGCCTCAAACCCGTCGCGCATCTGCGCGCCAAGGCGGCAGCGTTGCTGGCGCTGACCCTGATCTTGATTCTGAGTGCTGCCGCTTATTTGCTCTATGCGCGCGGGGTGTTCGAGCCCACGCAGCGTCTGGTGCTGACGGCCGACGACTCCGAAGGCGTGGTCGTGGGCATGGACATGACCTTCTCGGGCTTTCCCATAGGCCGTGTGCACAAGATAGAGCTGGCCAAGGACGGCTCGGTCCGCATTCTGGTCGATGTGACCGAAAAGGACGCCCACTGGCTGCGCCAGTCCAGCGTCTTTACCTTGGTCAAGGGCCTGGTGGGCGGCACCACCATCAAGGCCTATACCGGTATGCTGGACGATGCGCCGCTGCCGCCGGACTCCGTGCGGCCCGTGCTCAGTGGCGACGCCACGGCAGAGCTGCCGCAGATCATCAACTCCGCCAAGGAGGTGCTGGCCAATGTGGCGGCACTGACCGCCACGGATTCGGCATTGGGCGGATCGCTGGCCGAAGTGCGCAAGCTGGCCGAGCGCATGCAGGGGCAAGGCGGCGTTCTGGGTGCGGTACTGGGCAGCGACGAGGAAGCGAAGAAGGTCGGCCAGATGCTCGAGCGCGCCAACTCCCTGCTCGGACGAATGGACCGCATGGTGGCGCGTGCCGACAGCCAGGTCTTCGATGCGAATGGCGTCATGCCCCAGGTCAAGGCCACCATGGAGCAGCTCAACGGCTTGCTGGTCGATACGCGCAAAAGCATGGCCAAGGTCGATGCCGTGCTGGCTGATATGCAGGTGGTGGGCAGCAATGCCCGCGAGGCCTCGACCGATCTGGGCGCGCTGCGCGCCGAGGTCGAAAGCAATCTGCTGAGGCTGGAGTCCGTGCTCAACGATCTGCAGCGCAAATGGCCGTTTTCCCACAAGCCGGAGTTGAAGCTGCCATGAAGCAAAAAAACAAGCAAAAGCAGACTCCAGGCCAATGGGGTAGAGCACTGGCTGCTATATCTGTCATGGCGCTTTCGGCCTGTGGCAACCAAATCCCGGCACCGGATTGGGCCTTGAGTGCCGAAGCTGCGGCGCAAAAAGCCACGCAGGCCTATTTACAGGGGCTGCAGCGTGTGGAGGCTCTGCAATGGCAGAAGGCGCGCGATGCCGTGGCCAGCACCGGCCAACCCGCACAGGCAGCCAAGCTGGAGCTGATGCGCTGTGCAGCGCAGGTAGCCAGCCTGGACTGGAACAGTTGCCCGGCCTATGAGGCGCTGGCGCAGGATGCGGGCAAGCCAGAACAGGCCTATGCCCGCTATCTGCAGGCGAGTCCGCAAGCCGGTGATATCGAGCTTTTGCCCGAGGCGCAGCGCGGCGTGGCGCGGCAACTGCTCGGTGGCGGCGCAGCTGGCACTGCCCTGGCTGAGATCAAGGATCCGCTATCGAGACTGGTAGCTGCAGGCGTGCTGCTGCGTGGCGGAGCTGCGGACCCAGCCCTGCTGCAGCAAGGCGTTGATACCGCTTCGGCGCAAGGCTGGCGCAGGCCTTTGATGGCCTGGTTGCTGCTGCAGCTCAAGGCAGCGCAGCAGGGCGGCGATGCGGAACAACAGGCGCAGTTGCAGCGTCGGCTGAAGCTGTTGGAGACATCCACGCCCAAGTGAACAGGCCCCCGGTCATCGGCTCGGAAATAAAAAAGCGAGGCACAGGCCTCGCTTTTTTGTGGATGGCGAGCCAGAGGCTCGCTCAAATCCGGTGCTTAGAAGCGGTGACGGATACCGGCGATCAGGCTGGTGCCGGTCTTGGGGTTGGCATCGCTCACGCGGTCGTACATCAGAGCGGTGTAGACGTCGGTGCGTTTGGACAGGAAGTGGTCATAGCCCAGGGTCGCTGTGGTGCGGGTGGCGTCGGTGACCGCTTCGTACTTGGTGCGGGCGACGGCTGCCTTGACGGTGCCAGGGGTACCGGAGACAGGAATATCCAGACCCAGCGAGTAGGTCTTGCTCTTGGTATCCAGATCCTTGACCTTGGCTTGGCCGTAGGTGGCGTAGAGCTTCACGACATTGAAGTTGTAGCTGCCGCCGACCATCCAGTCGCTCTTGGTAGGCATGACCGTGCCGTTGCCGGGGTTGGTGATCTGGTCACGCTCGTAGAAGGCCGTCAGGCTCAGAGGACCGTTGAAGTACAGGGCGTTCACGCCGACGTTCTTCTTGCTCTTGTTGCCAGGAGTGGTTTGCTCGCCGAACTGGTAGTAGACATTGGCAGTCAGGCCGCCGAAGCTAGGTGTCGTGTAGACCAGCATATTGCTCCAGCCGGTGTCGGCGGGCGTAGTCAGGCGATTGCCGCCCCAGGCTGCGGTGGGCGTATTCGCGTGCAGCACCAGAGGCGAGATGGTGAACGAATCGCCAAAGGGGTTGGTCAGAATGGTAGGCAGGAAGTTGGGTGCCTTGTCGCGGCCCAGGCCGATGCGGCCGAAATTGCCGTTCAGGCCGATATTGGCATCGCGCGAGAAAAAGGTGTCGCCGGGGAAGCGGCCTGTTTCTCCGGTGTCCATGCGCATGAAGGCGGTGATGTTGAAATCGACCTTGAGGCCGCCGCCCAGGTCTTCAGTGCCCTTCAGGCCCCACCAGGAAGTGGTCATGCCGCCGGAGCCGACGACGCCCTTGCGGTCCTGGCCAGCCATCTTGACGGAACCGGCATACATATCGGCCAGACCGGTCAGTTGCACATTGCTCTGGGCATAAGCGGCGCCGGAGCAGGCCAGGGCAGCAGCCATGGCGATAAAAGCGGTCTTCATGAGTGTCCTCTCGAGTTAGATATTGGATTTACGTTTTGAAATATAGCGGGGGTTTGTATACAGCTTGCTCTGCAGTTCCGCGGAAGCCGATGAAATCATCTTTTCAGTGATATGACAGTGGTTTTTTTACCTCAAGGACCCAGGGAAACCACTTGTGTGCACCGTCTTGGTGCTATCGATATTGCTATGTAGAGCGGCCAAGGGCCGCCAGTTGCGGGTGAGTGAGTGCTGATGGTTTGGTGTCGCAGGAATAACAGTCATTCCTGTCAGACCGGGTCTGACAAGAAGCCTTGGCGCTTGCCATGTAACCGCAGGACGTCTGGCTGCACCAGCGGCGTATACCTATTCAGTATCGAGGGTGCATTCATTGTGCAATCCAGGTTGAGCCGCAACATGGGCTTGTCCCAACCAAGAGCGCTGGCAGTCTGCCTGCTGCGCGCATTTGAGACTTTTTTGAAAAAAGTGCGCGTTTTCCCAGGGGAGGCTGTTTTTCCTCCCTATAATTCATCCCATCGACACGGAATGTAGCGCAGCCTGGTAGCGCACTTGCATGGGGTGCAAGGGGTCGCGAGTTCGAATCCCGCCATTCCGACCAATTTGGAAAGGCCTGTGATGTAAATCACAGGCCTTTTTCAATGTGGGTGCCAAAGCTGTAGAGGCGAGATGCTATGAAACCTGCAGCGCCAGGCGTCCGTCGTGATTCATGCTTAAGCAATTGCTTCGGCAGCGGTCTTCCCGGAAGAGGGCCAGAAATCGGTTACAATAGCGTCATCGACACGGAATGTAGCGCAGCCTGGTAGCGCACTTGCATGGGGTGCAAGGGGTCGCGAGTTCGAATCCCGCCATTCCGACCAAATTGAAAAGGCCTGTGATGAAAATCACGGGCCTTTTTCTATTCCAGCTCTCCCGTTCGAGGAGAGCATCAACCATGCGCATGTCTCGCGACTTTGGGGGCTCCATCCCTAAACCTGCGGCTCGGGCCTGAGCCACAGCCAGAGCAGCACACAGGCCATGATGCTCAGCGTCATGGCAGTGAGCCATGGCTTGTACGAAAAATACAGTATCAGCAGGCTGCTGGCACCCATGCTGACGGTTGCCGTCCATTTGGCGCGGCGGCTGACCTTGCCGCCGGCGTCCCAGTTGTGCAGCAGCGGGCCGAAAACACGGTGTGCATAGAGCCAGCGGTGCAATCTGGGCGAACTGCGCACTGCCGCCCAGGCGGCCATCAGTATGAATACCGTGGTGGGCATGCCGGGAACCACGGCGCCTATCAGCCCCAAAATCACGCAAACCAGCGCAAAGGCAATGAGCAGATAGCGCAGCGGCGCAGAAAGCTGCTTGGGCTCCAGGTGCGGCTCTTCGCGAGGGGTTTCGGGCGGTGGTGGCAGATCGTTCATGAGACAGAAGGTGGGCTGCAGAAGCAGGTGAGGTTGCAGCCAAGCATGGTTCCCATATTAGTCAGCATTGCCGCCCGTTCGGGCTTTGTGGCTGCAGAGGCTGGCGGTATTTGTCACGTCCTTGTCCCGGCTTGCGCGGAGTGCAACCGCATAATCGCTGCGCATGGCCTGGCGACCGATTGGCGACCAGCATGGAATTGATTCAAGGAGCAAGACAATGACCCCCACCCCGAGCGCCGATATGTCCGATGTGATTGCCGAAGTCCGTGGCAAGCTGGGCATGATTACGCTCAACCGTCCCAAGGCGCTCAACGCGCTTTCACTGGGCATGGTGCGCGATCTGCTGGGCACTTTGCTGGCCTGGCAAAAAGACGACTCGATTCTGGGCGTGGCCATTCGTGGCAGCAACAAGGAAGGGGTGTTCGGGGCGTTCTGCGCCGGTGGTGACATCCGCTTTCTGCACGCGGCCGGCAGCAGTGGTAATCCTCAACTCGAAGATTTTTTCACCGAGGAATATGCGCTTAACCATCTGATTCACAGCTTCGGCAAGCCCTATATTGCCTTCATGGACGGCATCGTCATGGGCGGCGGCATGGGCATCAGCCAGGGCGGTTCGCTGCGCATCGTGACCGAGCGCACCAAGATGGCCATGCCCGAGACGGCCATTGGTCTCTTCCCCGATGTGGGCGGCGGCTATTTCCTTTCGCGCTGCCCGGGTGCCGTAGGCGAATGGCTGGCCTTGACCGGCGACACCATCGGCGCGGGCGATGCCCTGGCTTTTGGTCTGGCCGATGGCTGCATTCCCGCCGAACAGCAGGCAGAGCTGTGGGAGACCTTGGCAACCACGGACTTTGCCAATGTGGAGGCGCTCAATGCCGTTGTGCGCTCCCGCTTTGTGAGCATCGAGCCCAAGACAGCCGAGCATCGTGCGGAAATCGATGCCTGCTTTTCTCAACCCACGGTAGCTGCTGTGGTGCAGGCCTTGCAGGCCGGCAGCGACTGGGCTCAGGCCGAAGCTGCCACGCTGCGCAAGCGCTCGCCGCTGATGCTGCATGTGGTGCTGGAGCAAATCCGCCGTGCTCGCCAGATGACGCTGGCCGAGGACTTGCGCATGGAGCGCGATATGGTGCGCCACTGCTTTTATCTGCGCCCCGGTCGGAGCGAGACCGTGGAGGGCATCCGTGCATTGGCGGTGGACAAGGACCACAGCCCGCGCTGGAATCCTGCCAGCATCGAAGAGGTGAGCGATGCCGAGTGGCAGGCGTTCTTTGACAGCCCCTGGCCTGCACATTCTCACCCGCTGGCGGCGCTGCAAGGCTGATTCGGCTACCTAACAAAACAAAGCCCGACAGACTCGATGGTGTCGGGCTTTGTTTTTTATAGCTATCAGCGCTTTACTGGTAAGCGTTTGATGGTGTTTTTAGTATCAATTCAGGATGGTGAGCGCGGATGCTTGTCCGGGCCAGGGTCTGCAAGACTCGCAAGCGCCTGCGCCAGCAGCGCTATCGAGCGGGGGGCACATCCCTCGGCATCGTTGCTGATGGTCACAAAAGCGGGTTGACCGGCACCAGTGATGCCGGCAATCGTGCGGGCCAGCCGCTCCCTGGTATGCAGGTCTTCGCTGAGGATCTCGTTGAACGGCTGGTGCTTCTTTTGGGCATCGGCATAGCCATAGGCGCCAAAGAGGCGATTCAGATTCCAGCGGCACACCAGCGGCCCGGGCCATAGCGCACGCAGCATGTCGAGTTGCGCCTCGATGGGCGGCATCTTGCCGTGCAAGCCCAGACAGAAGGTTGCGCCATGGGTCTTGAGCGTGCGGGTCAGCTCCAAGGTCAGCAGCTCGGGGTCTCTGACCTCCACGGCAACGATGACTTGCGGATGTGCTTGCAGCGCTAGCCTCACGGCGGCCAGCAGCAGACCGAGTTTGTCCATCAACAGGCCGGGGCGGCTGAGCAGACTCCAGGGCAGGGGGCTGAGCTGAAAGACCAGAACGCCCAGCTTGCTGCCCAGACCTTCGAGAGTGGGCTCCACAAAATGCTCTATGGCCAGGTGAGGGTCCAGAAACGCGGGGTTGGCTTCGCGCGGCTTGCCTTCCTCGCTGCGTACCTGGGCATCGGTAATGCCGGCCGGGCATTTGACGACAAAGCGGAAGTCGGCATCGACCTGAGCGGCAAAGGCGGCATATTGGCTGGCCGTCAGCGGCCTCCAGAAGGTGCGGTCGACGCAGACGGTGCGCAGCAACGGGTGCTGGTGATAGGCCGTCAGGCCTTTTTTTGCCAGCACGCTGCTGTCATAGGCTCCATCCCAGACCAAGCCCTCCCAGCCCGGATAGGACCAGGTCGAGACGCCCATGCGCAGCAGGGGGGGCAGTTGTGCGGCCAGCTCCTGGTACTGCGCGGCTGCCGGGGCCAGGGCAATCGCGCCGCGTCCGGGTTTGCGTTCACCTGGGCCATCGGCCTGCGGGGCTTCTTCAGGCGGTGCTTTGCCGGCGCCATCTCCGGAGGGAGGCAGCTCGTCGGCAAAAAAATCGTCCTGGAAGGTATCGGTCATGTCGCAATAATTTTAATGAAATTGGCCTTCCACGCTTTCTCATCAATGGAAAGCAGCTATGGAAAGCATAGTTTTAAGGTTTGCTTGCACTTCTGCCGGATATCAAGCGCAGTCTGGCGGCATGCCTATGGCAAACTCATTGGCTTCCTGTGTTGAACGCCGTGGGGCGAATATCGAATGCAAAAAATCATTGGTCAGATTGCTCAAGAACTGAATGTCAAGCCGCAGCAGGTGAGCGCGGCAGTGGAGTTGCTCGATGGTGGCGCCACGGTTCCGTTTGTGGCCCGCTACCGCAAGGAGGCCACGGGCGGTTTGGACGATACGCAGCTGCGCACGCTGGACGAGCGCCTGACTTATCTGCGCGAGCTGGACGACCGCCGCGAGACGGTGCTCAAGGCCATTGACGAGCAGGGCAAGTTGACCGATGCGCTGCGCCTGGCGATTGCCAGTGCACCGACCAAGCAGGAGCTGGAGGACATTTACCTGCCCTTCAAGCAAAAGCGCCGCACCAAGGGCCAGATTGCCAAGGAATTCGGCATCGAGCCGCTGGCCGACAAGCTGTTTGCCGACCCCACGTTGGATCCGCACAAGGAAGCCGAGGCTTTCTGCAAGCCCGCGACGACGCTGGACGACGGCAAGCCCGGTCCCGACTTCAGCACCACCTTTGCCGTGCTGGACGGCGTACGCGACATCCTGTCCGAGCGCTGGGCCGAGGACCCGGCGCTGGTGCAGAAGCTGCGCGAATGGCTGTGGGATGAAGGCCTGCTCAAATCCAAGAAGGTCGAGAGCAAGAATGAAAACGACCCCGAGGTCGCCAAGTTTCGCGACTACTTCGAATACGACGAGCCCATTGGCCGCGTGCCCTCGCACCGTGCCTTGGCCGTGTTTCGCGGCCGTGCACTGGAGGTTCTCGAAGCCAAGCTGGTGCAACCGGTCGAGCCTGAACCGGGTCAACCCAGCCTCGCCGAGGGCAAGATCGCGCTGCACCTGGGCTGGAGCCATGCCAAGCGCGCCGCTGACGATCTGATTCGCAAATGCGTTGCCTGGACATGGCGCGTGAAGCTGAGCCTGTCCACCGAGCGCGACCTGTTCAGCCGCCTGCGCGAAGACGCCGAGAAGGTGGCGATCAAGGTGTTTGGCGACAATCTGCGTGACCTGCTGCTGGCGGCACCTGCCGGCCAGCGTGCCGTGATCGGCCTGGACCCTGGTATTCGCACCGGCGTCAAGGTGGCCGTGGTGGACAGCACCGGCAAGCTGGTGGATACCACCACCATCTACCCGCATGAGCCGCGCCGCGACTGGGATGGCTCGCTGGCCGTGCTCGCCCGTCTGGTGGAAAAGCACGATATCAATCTGATTGCCATCGGTAACGGAACAGCCAGCCGCGAAACCGACAAGCTGGCGGCAGACCTGATCAAGATTGCGTCCAAGGCCGACAAGAAGATCGAGAAGGTGGTGGTGAGCGAGGCCGGCGCCTCCGTTTATTCGGCCAGCGAGTTTGCGGCGCAGGAAATGCCCGATATCGACGTGAGCCTGCGTGGTGCGGCATCGATTGCCCGTCGCCTGCAGGATCCGCTGGCCGAGCTGGTCAAGATCGACCCCAAGAGCATTGGCGTGGGTCAATACCAGCACGACGTGAACCAGAGCGAGCTGGCCCGCCAGCTGGATGCCGTGGTCGAGGATTGCGTGAATTCCGTGGGTGTGGACCTGAACACCGCTTCTGCCCCGCTGCTGACGCGCGTTTCCGGGCTGTCGGGCTCGGTTGCCAAGTCGGTGGTGCGCTGGCGCGATGCCAATGGCTCGTTCAAGAACCGCAAGCAACTGATGGAAGTAGCCGGTCTGGGTGCCAAGACTTTCGAACAGGCCGCAGGCTTTCTGCGCATTCGCGGTGGCGACAATCCGCTGGATGTCACCGGCGTTCACCCCGAAACCTATCCGGTGGTCGAGCAGATCATCCTGGCCACGGGCAAGCCCGTGGATCAGATCATGGGTCGTGGCGAAGTGCTCAAGTCCCTGAAGCCGGAGCAGTTTGCCAATGACAACTTCGGTGCCGTAACCATCAAGGACATTCTGGGCGAGCTGGAAAAGCCCGGCCGTGATCCGCGTCCCGACTTCGTGGTCGCCCGCTTCAACGATGGCGTGGAAGACATCAAGGACCTGAAGGAAGGCATGACGCTGGAGGGAACGGTCAGCAACGTGGCCCAGTTCGGCGCGTTCGTGGATTTGGGCGTGCATCAGGACGGACTGGTGCACGTGAGCCAGATGAGCCATAAGTTCATCGAGGATGCGCGCGAGGTGGTCAAGACCGGGCAGATCGTCAAGGTCAAGGTGCTGGAAGTCGACGTAGATCGCAAGCGCATCAGCCTGACCATGAAGCTCGATGCAGCTCCTGCACGTCGCGACGGCCCGCGGGACAACCGCTTTGAAGGCGCAGGCCGCGGCAACAGCTATGGCGGCGGCAATCGCGGTGGCTATGCGCAACCCCAGCGTGGTAACCAGCCCACACAGCAAAATGCAATGGCATCAGCCTTTGCGAAGTTGCAGGGACTGAAGAAATAATCTCCCACCAGGCCGCCATCGAATCCAGATTACAGGCGGCCTTTTTGGTGGGAGCAGAACAATGCGCAAAGCGAGGGGGCGGGTGATATTGCCCGCCTTAGGCGTGGCGTTGCTGGTGGTCTTTATCGGCGCCAAGATGACATCACGCGGCTGGATATCGCTGGACAGGGTCAAGCAGAAGGCTCAGGCCCAGGTGCCGGCGCCCGTGGTTTGGCCGCCAGCCCTTGCATCAGAAGGCGATGACGTGTGCCATACCGTCAAGCTCAATCTTGCCCAGGTCGACAAGGCCCAAGAAGAGGGCATAGACATTGATCAGCAGCGGCGCTGCATCACGCGCGCTGCGATGGCCGAGCATGAGATGGCCAAAGTGCGTCACGCTGCCGCTCACAAGCAGCACGAGAGCCAGCGCGGGGAGCAGGCGCGGATCGAGCAGGTTGTGGAGCAACAGATCGCATCGGGTGAAATCACTATGCAGAATCTGATGCAGGCGCGCGCCGGCAAGGCAACCCGGATCGCGACTGCCCTGTTGCCGGCAGCGCATATTCCCGTCAGGTCCATGCCCGAGCCGCCGTCGCGGTTGTTTGTTTCCATGAGCTATCAGAGCGGTGATCTGAAGCTCAAGGCCTTTGTCACGCCGGATCCCAGAGATGGTAGGAAGCAGCCTTTGATGGTCTGGTTGACGGGGGGAGATACCAATAGTCTGGATGATTTCTGGAGTGAAGGGCCAGCCGCCAATGACCAAAGTGCCAGCGCGTTTCGCAAGGCCGGTATGGTGATGCTGTTTCCCACGCTGCGCGGCGGCAATGACAATCCTGGCCAGCGTGAGTATTTCTGGGGGGAAGTGCAGGATGTGGCCGCAGCCATCCTGCAGGCCGCGCAACTGCCTTATGTCGATCCGGCCCGCATCTATCTGGGTGGGCACAGCACCGGAGCCACGCTGGCGCTGCTGACAGCAACGGCAGGTTTGCCGGTGCAGGGGGTGTTCGCTTTTGGTCCGGTGGACGAGATCAGCGGCTATGGCTGGCCGGTGAAATGGGAGCTGATCTCGCCGGATGAGAGGCGCTTGCGCTCCCCCATGCACTGGCTGCATGCCATCAAGAGCCCGACATGGATCATTGAGGGCAGCAAAACCCCAGGCAATATCAACAGCCTCGACAATATGTGCGCGGCACGAAAGTCGAACCAGTTGCATTGCGTCTCGGTTCAGGGGGCTGATCACTTTTCCGTGTTACAACCCTTGACTCGCAAGCTTGCTGGTCAGTTGGTCATGGGCCTGCCCGTGCAGCTGAAAAGAGATGAACAGCTCTGATATTCCCATGAGCCTTCTTTTGTCCACTTCGGGGGGGCGACAACCCGGTCGTCGCTTTTGATCCAGATGAGTCGCGTCAAACCCCTGAGCCTGTCAACTCTGCTGGAGCAGCATGTATTGCTGCCCAGCCAGCCGCGCGCCGTTGCGCTGCTGTCGAGTGAGCTGCGCAAGCCGGAGCCCGGCATGCGCAGTCTGGTGCAACTGTTTTCCACCGATCCGGTCCTGACGGCACGCCTGCTGGCTGCGGCCAACGGGCCGGCGCACCTGCTGGGCCAGCGTGTGCACAGCATTCCTGAAGCGCTGGTGCTTCTGGCGCCGGCTCAGTTGCGGCAGATGGTGCAGAAGGCGACCCCTGTCAGCGCGTCTCATGTCTCGGCGGGCTGGAGTCTGGCGGGCTTTTGGCGCTATAGCCTGGACACGGCACGAATGGCACGCGCGCTTGCCATGTCGGTTCAGGCCAATGCCTCGCAGGCCTACGCCTTGGGGCTGTTGCATGGTTTGGGGGAGCTGCTGCTGCAGGCCGCTGATCCAGACACATTTCTCAGGCTTTCCGAGCTGCTGGAGCCCATGCACCCCAGGCGTGCGCAGGTAGAAATGCAGCTGATGGGCTATTGCTCGGGCCAGATCACGGCCCATCTGGCGCGGCAGTGGAATTGTCCGGACCTCATCAGCGACGCGTTCCAGTTCATGCATGCGCCTATGGAGCAGCCTGTTTTCGAGCCTTTGACGGGAGTGTTGCATCTGGCGATCTGGAGAGCATCAACCCGCGCGCTCAATTGGGGCGAGCGCCAGCTGGCAGTGACATTTCCTGCAGAAACCGGACTGGCTCTGGGCATGGACATCGATATGGTGCTGCGTCAGGCATCCATAGACTGGCATGCAGGCTCACTGGATGTTCAGTTTTAGGCCCCAATGCCGCCCGTGACGATGGAGTTGACGGGTTCAGGGAAGGTCTCGTCAGAAATCCGTGGTTACCCAAATTGCTGTTTTTCTTACGCTGAGTTGCAGTTTTAATTGCTAAAAACTATCTAATGATGAATTGGGGAGTTTTTCTCTATATGGTGTCTTGGGCACCCTCTGGAGCTCCCTGCAAGCAACTCTGGTCAGGAGCGCAACATGGACCCGAACAGTGCAAACAACTCCGGTGAAGCCTTGATGCTCCGACCCATGGCCGTGGAGTTGGGCAGTCCCTCCATGTGGCCTGATCACATGGTGGGGCAGCCCGACAAGCCGGTCAGGGTGCTGCTGGTGGACGACGATGCTCACTTGCGCATGGTGATCGCGCAGGAAATCATGAACGACCGTCGAACCATGGTGGTGGCTCAGGCGGACAACATCAAGGATGCAAGAAAAGCCATCCGTCAGCATGAAGTTGACGTGATGCTGCTGGATCTGAAACTGGGTGCAGATAATGGCCTCGAGTTGATCGAAGTGATGAAAAGCCACCGTCCGCAGGCCGAAGTCATCGTGGTTTCGGTGGTGGAAACGGAAGAGCAGGTGCTGCACGCTTTCGAACTGGGGGCCACCGGTTATCTGGTCAAGAACTCCTGGTTTGGCAATTACCCCCAAGCAGTGCTGCAGGTCGTCAACGGCGGAGCCTCCATCACCCCCAGTCTGGCCAGGCGTCTGCTGCAGCGGTGTGATAAGCGACCGGCTTCCGGAGCCGTTCCGGGCTCCGACATGTCCGACAGGCTGTCCAGCCGTGAATGCGAGGTTTTGCGCATGGTTGCCAGTGGCAACACCAGCGCAGAGATCGGTGCCAGCCTGGAGATCAGCACCATGACGGTCAACACGCATATCAAGAATATCTACCGCAAGCTCCAGGTGCGTAGCCGAGCCCAGGCCGTGCGCTTTGCCTATCTGCGCGGCTGGTTTTAGGCCGCGGCGCTGTCTGCAAACGCGTTCGCCATGTTCTACGCCTGGCATTTGCTTCTGTGGAGTGCGCAGCTGTTGCTGTGGCTGCCCTGGCTTTTGCCGGTGGGGGGGGCGTTTCATTCCGGTCCTTGGTGGACCGCTGTGCTGGGCATGGGGATCAGTATGGGGGTTGTCGTCTGGTTGCTGCCCCAGGTCTATCGCAGCGCGCTGTGGCGCAGACGTAAAAGTGTGCGTCCGTCGCAAGAGGTGCAGCGGGAGCGCAGACGCATAGCGCAAGCCTTGCATGATGATGTCGGCAGCCAGTTGGTGCAGCTGATAAGCCTGACCGAGCGCAGCATGGATCCGGCGATTCGCAGTGCCGCAGAACAATGCTTGCTCGATCTGAGGCTGATTGTTGATTCCATGGATAGCCGCAATGAACCCTTGGGCCTCCTGCTGGCACGCTTCAGGCACAGGCTTCAGCCCGTGCTGGATCATCGGGGCATGAATCTGCACTGGGATGTCTGGGTCCCGGAGGTCTATGGCGGCACCGCCAGCCTGCCGTGCGGTGTCATGGCCGAGGAGATCATGGCCGTGGTGAAGGAGGCGGTGAGCAATGTGCTGCAACACACGGATGCGCGTGAACTCTGGGTCACGCTGGCCGCCGTTGAGCAGTGGGAAAAGTCGCCTGACGCCCCGGCGGCCTATGTGCATGCCCGATTGAGCATTGAGGATGCAGGCCCCAGCAGGCAGGCCGAAGGCAGGCAAAGCCCGGACACCGCTGCTGCCACCGGCAGGGGATTGATCAATATGCGTCGCAGAGCACTCGCCATGGGGGCAAAGCTGAGCATCTCGGCCCGGCCGGGTGGCGGTACCTCGGTCACGCTCAACTGGTGAAGTCACGAACCCGATGGCGAGCAATGGGGCTTGCAAGCACAATGTCCGAATGAGGTCATCCACAAGAGCATTGCGAATCTATGCCGGCATCAAGGCGCGGCAGTCCATGGCGCAGCGGGGCTTGCAGCCGGGTATGGTCAGAGTCATACCTGCGGCGGCTGGTGGCCCTAAGGGGCTGATTCTCGGACCCCTGGATCGCTTCGTCTTTGGACAATGGTTGCAGGCCAGCGCGCAGCCGGTGGATCTGGTCGGAGCTTCCATTGGTGCCTGGCGCATGGCAACGGCCTGCCTGGATGCGCCGGTGGCGGCTTTTGAACGACTGGAGCGCGACTATATTGCCCAGCGCTTTGATCCTCCCGAAGGCCACAAGCGCACGCCTTCTGCACTGGTCAGCCAGCGGTTTGCGCAGTCGCTGCAGGATTTCTATGGCGGGCGTGTGAGCGAGGTGTTGGCGCACCCGCGCTACCGGCTGCATGTGATTGCCGCCCGCGGCCGTGGCCTGCTGTCACGTGTATCGCCCTGGCGGACTCCTTTGGGTTATGCGGCCGCGTTTGCCAGCAATGCGTTGCACCGGTCTGCCTTGGGCTGCTTGCTGGAGCGTGTGGTCTTTTCCACGTCCGCTAGTGATGCCCTGCATGCTCTTCCCTTCGGTGTTGCGGACATCCGTTCTGCGCAGACACCGCTGACGCAGAGCAATTTCATGCAGGCCTTGCGCGCCAGCTGTTCCATCCCTTTTGTGCTGGATGCCGTGCAGGATATTGCAGAGGCTCCCACGGGCGCCTATTGGGATGGGGGCATCACGGACTATCACATGCATCTGGATTACCTGGCCTCTCGCAGCGGCGATGGGGTGGTGCTATATCCTCATTTCCAGAAGGCGGTGATTCCCGGCTGGCTGGACAAGGGACTGAAATGGCGTCACGGCTCCAGCTCGTACCTGGACTCGATGGTGGTGCTGGCACCCGACCCTGCATGGGTGGCCTGCCTGCCCAATGGCAAGTTGCCGGACCGGCATGACTTTCTGAGTTACGGCACCGACCATGATGCGCGTGCCAGGGCCTGGAGCGCGGCGACGTCGGCCAGTCAGCAGCTGGCCGATGAGTTTGCTGAGTGGCTGCATGCACCCGATCCGAGTCGGGTCGAGGCGCTGTAGCTTTCTTGCAAATTGAGACAAAGCCTGACAGCAGAAGGAGGCAGAGCCAGCTGCAATTCCAGATGAGCACACTTTGACTCCGAAAATCACAGACCGTAGTCCACCAGCGATGTCCATGTCCGAGAACCGAAACGAGAAGTCTCCGTCCGACGAGTCGTCTCCCTCCCCCGAGGTCAACTTTGGTGCGGTTGCACCCACCAAGCCCTTTGCGGGGGCGCCGGTCGAAATCGAGACTCTCTCGCAAGAGGCGGGTTCAGCTGCAGAGGGCAGGCAGCCTGCACCCCGTTTGCGGGAGGGTATGGACAGACGTGCCAGGGCCAACATGGCTCCGGGGCTGGTGCATCTGGCCGAAATGCTGCCGGCCCTGCGCTTGCTCATCGGATTGATGATTGCTTCCATCGTGATCCTTGCTCTGTACTTCGGGCGGGACCTGTTGATTCCTCTGGCCCTGGCAATGCTGTTCGGCTTTCTGCTCGACCCTGCTGTCAGCAGGCTCAAGCGTTGGGGGTTGCCGCGAATGGCTTCGGCCATCGTGGTAGTGGCTTTTGCGCTGGCTGCTCTCGGGGGGCTGGGCATGTATTTGGGGAGTCAGGTGCAGCAACTCAGCGCCGACCTGCCGACCTATCAATCGACAATCCGCGACAAATTGCGCAGCCTGCGCAAGAGCGCCAACATGCCCAGTGCCTGGGATGGCGTTTTCAAGACCTACAACACGGTCGAGAAGGAGATCGCCAGCGTGGACAGCGCCAGGGCGCGGGTGCAGAAAGTGGAGGTGCAGACCCCCGATTCCAAGCCCACCACGCGGATGCTGCAGTGGCTGGGACGCATTGCCGAGCCGGTGACGACTGCGGGTATCGTGCTGCTGTTTGTCATATTGATCTTGCTGGATCGAGACGATCTGCGTGACCGCCTGCTGCGCTTGGTGGGAGGCAACCTCAATCTGGCGACCGATGCGCTGGATGAGGCCTCGCAGCGCATTGGCAAATATCTGCGCATGCAGTTCATCGTCAATGTCAGCTATGGCGTGCCACTCGCCATGGGCTTGTTGCTCATTGGCGTGCCAGGTGCGATTCTCTGGGGGGTGCTGGGCGCCATCATGCGATTTGTGCCTTATGTGGGCCCGATGATGTCTGCAGTGTTTCCGTTGGCGCTGGCCTTTGCGGTCGATCCCGGCTGGAATATGTTTTTGCTGACTCTGGGACTGATTCTGCTGCTGGAACTGATCAGCAACAATGTGATCGAGCCGTGGCTGTATGGCTCCAGTACCGGGCTGTCGACCTTGTCCATCATTGTGGCTGCGACCTTCTGGACGGCTCTCTGGGGGCCGATCGGCCTGATTCTCTCCACACCTTTGACAGTGTGCCTGCTGGTGCTGGGGCGCTACATTCCTTCGCTCAAATTCATGGAGGTATTGCTGGGAAGCGAGCCTGTTCTCGGGCCGCAGCAACGGCTGTATCAGCGCTTGCTGGCTGATGACGCTGATGACGCCATCAGCATGGCCGTGCAGTCGGTAGAGGAGCGCCTGCCCTCGAAACCGAGCCAGGATGACAGAGCCGGTGCCGTCAGGGGGTTCTATGATGAGGTTGCCATTCCTGCTTTGCGTATTGCAACCCAGCAACATCTGGAGTCGGCGACGGCCGAGCATCGCTTGCGGCTGTCCAATGGCATGGCAGCCCTGCTTGAGGAACTGCAGGATCAATACGCATTCAGAAGCCGTGGCGAGCATGCCGAGGTTGCTTCCGGTGAAGATGATCAGCGTCGATACTTGCGCATCCATTGCGCGGGTGTGCGTTGGGAGGTGGATGCCCTGGGCGCAGCCATGGTGGCCCATGCAGAGAGCTTGCATGGTCATGAAGTCAGCTGCTCCGAATGGGCACTGGCTCCGGACTCCAAGTCCTTGCAGTTCGACGTCAATGGCTTGCTGGCGGATCGCGAGTGGACTCGGGCCGTGAAGCAATCGGATCTATTGGTACTGTCGGTTTTCAATCATCAGCCACAAAGCATGGCGAGACGCATTGTGCGGCGTATTCGTCGCCACTGGCCGGGTGCGCGAGTGGTGCTTTGCCTGTGGAATGCGCCGGCCGTGGCGGCTGATCCCGAGTTTGCCCGGCAGACAGGAGCGCAGGCCTGCGTGACCAGTCTGCGTGAGTTGCACCTATGGGTGGAGGCCATGCAGGTTGGTGACCCCGGAGAGAGTGTGATTGCAGCTCCGATTCCCGATGCTGATGAGCAGCGCGTCAGAATGCTGCATGAAAGCGGAGTGCTGGCACCCGCATTGACCGCGCTATATCGCGACACGGCCAAGAAAGCCGTCAACGCTTTCAACACCAAATGGGCTCAAGTTTCCTGGGTGGATGCTGAGCGTGTCTTTGCACCGGGCAGCCTGCTGCCGCTTTCGGCGCAAGAGGGCCCTCAGCAAGGCTTTCCTCGTGATAGCTCGGTGTGCTCGTATGTGGTGTATGAAGAAGAGGCCATTGTGGTCGGCGACTTGGCACGAGACCCCCGATTTGCCAACGACTCGATGGTGCACAGTCTCAAGCTGCGCTTTTACGCGGGCGTGCCATTGACGGACAAAAGAGGCAATGTGCTGGGCTGTCTGTCCATCCTGGATGACGAGCCGCGCAACCTGTCCGACGATGAGCTGGAGGTGCTCGGTGGCATGGCGCGGCAACTGATGGATGATGTGCGTGAAGCGCTCAGGCAAGGTCCTGTCGTAGACGCCTGAGCCGGTTGTGCCATCTGTCAGAGTGAGGTTCTAAGCATCTGCTCATAGTCCTGCGCCGAGGCCAGTCGCGGATTGGTGGCATGGCAGTGGTCCTTGAGCGCACCGCTGATGATGGCATCAAACTGGGTGCGTTCCACTCCCATGGCTGCCAGACCCGATGGCAGACCCAGACGGGCATTCATGTCGAGAACAGCTTCAGGGATATCGCTTCCGCTGCTGAGACCCATGGCATGTGCCATGCGGTTGAGGCGGTCCTCGCGCCGCACGCTTTCGGCTTCGGCATTGAAGCGTACGACAGCGGGCAGAAACATGGCGTTGAGCGTGCCGTGGTGCAGGCGCGGGTTGATGCCACCCAGGCTGTGGCTCAGGCTGTGCACGCAGCCAAGGCCCTTCTGAAAAGCCATGGCCCCCTGCATGCTTGCACTCATCAGTTGGCGGCGCGCCTCAGCGTCGTTGCCATTGCGTGTGGCCCGCTCGATATGGGCCCAGCCCCGGGTCAGCCCGTCCAGGCCGATGCCGTCGGCCGGTGGGTTGAATGCCGAGGCCATAAAGGCTTCCATACAGTGCGCTATGGCATCCATGCCGGTTGCAGCTGTCAGCATGGGGGGCAGAGCAAAGGTCAGCTCGGGGTCGCAGATGGCAGCCTTGGGCACCAGATGCCAGCTGTGAAAGCCGAGTTTGCGATGGTCGTTGACAATGATGATGGCTCCGCGCGCCACTTCGCTGCCCGTACCGCTGGTGGTGGGCACGGCAATCAGCGGTGCAACGCGCTCGGTGATGCGAGGAGAGCCGCCTTCGATGGTCGCGTAGTGTGAGAGTGGCCCTTCATGTGTGGCTGCAATTGCCACGCCTTTGGCGCAATCAATGGCGCTGCCTCCGCCCACCGCGATCAGGCCGTCGCAGCTCTGGGCTTTGTAGATCTCAGCCGCCACGCACACTGCTGCCTCGGTGGGGTTGGAGGGAGTCTGATCAAATACGGCGTAGGGCAGCTCACCTAACGCATCGATGGATTTTTGCAGAATCCCTGCCGCCTTGACGCCGGGGTCGGTCACGATCAGCGGCTTGCTGATGCCCACTCGTGCACATTCCTGGCGCAGCAGACGCACGGCGCCAAAGTCAAACTGGATCTGGGTGACGAAATTGATAAAGGCCATGGTTCGCTTGCTTGATCGAAAGGGATTTCTGCAATCTAGAAGTCAGCTGCTGCAGCGCAAAGACAGCAAACCCTAGGTAACGGCGAAAAATCGTCTCCCTGGGGACAGGGTTGATGTTCTGGGTCATTAAAGTCGTAAACCGGCAAATAAAGTCGTAAACCCGGGGCTAGCATTCATGCAGTTTTGCGAGGCGCTGACTTGTAACCGTAAAGTCGTAAACTTGAGCTGATCGTAGTGATCTCGGGTAGACAATACAGCTGCTTGGTCCACCCCTGGTGCAGTCTTTGCTATGAAAAGAGCGCTTACATAGAGCGCTCTTTTTCATGCGTGAACGCGACTGCTTGCGGCTTTGCAGTCGTTAGATAATTTGGTCCTGATGGCTGCTACAGGCTGGTTGCAGCCGGTCAACTTCGTAAAGCAAATGACCGCTGCTCCCCAAAGCAGTCGTTGGACTGAATCTTCCTTGCAGGTCTGTTCTATGCCTCAAAGCTGTCACTTACGACTTACTCAAGCCGACTGACCGCTTCTGCACGTCTGGAAGTGGTGCTATCGACCCATTGCGGTCGCTAGCAAGATCACTAGCCAGCGTCTGCTCTCGGCTGGAGCAGTCACTCGACACTGAGGAGCCTGGACGAAGTGTGGCTGCAAGCTTGCATGCCGGTTAGCGATCGTTGGCTAGGTCTTACGATCAACCGTACGCCGTCAACCATGCCGCGCAGGTAATTTGCTAGCGATGTATTTCAGTGCACCTTGAAACACCCAGTGCCATTGTTCGCTCGGTTGCTGAAACAGTGGATGCCAAAAGAATTTGAAGTCATGCCCACCGTCATCGGTGGTTCTAAATGTCCAAGAGTCAGGCAGGCTGTCTATGTCACAAAGATGGAATGCCCAAATCTGGTTCTCATAGCCAGAGACCCAAGTGCCTAAGTCAGCCGAAGTTTTTGATGCGCTGAGACCACTTTCCTCACGTAGCTCACGGAGTGCTGCGTCTCTAGAATTCTCGCCTGGCTCAATAGTGCCTTTGACCAGCTGGAAACCTGCCAAAGGATGAACAAAAGCCAAAACCTCTAAGGCGCCCTGACCTCGAATGACTACTGGGCAAGCCTTATTGGGAGGGGAAGCAGCTTGCGATTGCATTGGACTATTTTCACCTATACCGATGACCTTTTCTGGCCGGCAGCAGCAGTTCCAGGACCTCGCTGCCAGCTGACTTCTCAAGCTAAGCTCGCGTATCGGGGTGTCTGCTTCCTGGCACGTTCGTGCACGCACACTACCGGCTAAATGCGGTCGTTCGATGTATTGATAGCATCACAACGCCAGCTAGCGGCATAACAATTCTGGAGGGCTCCACACCATGGCTTATGACTTGCACTTGGTCAGAACAAACGATTGGCTGGATGCCGCTGATGTTCCTGTTACCAAAGCAGATGTTGATGCACTGATCCTTTCTGATGCAGAACTTAGCTGGTCAGCGGACTACGTTGATATGCAGGTTGATGGTGAAGTAAAGCGATTTCATCTAATCGATTGGAAGGGTGAACCCTTCTTTTGGTGGTACCAAGATCAAATCAAGTTCAACAGCCCAGACCAAAGTGCGCTCATAAAGCTGGTGCGTATGGCCGAAACGCTAAACGCAGTTGTTGTGGGAGACGACGGGGAGCACTACGCACTTGTTTTACTGCCCAATGGCGATGCTTCGGTTTCGCACCGGCAGTTGCAGGAGACAGAAGCCTCCACCCCAACAGTGCTCTCTAAGGTCCGCTCATTTTTCAAGCGCTGACAGGCCGCTTTGGGTCGTTCTGAGACAGTCGCCTACCGGCCAGTAGCAGTCCTTGGAGCTGTTCCTGCAAGGGGCTGCTTCTGGCTACGTGAGCGGTCTGTCGTTGAATGGCAGCCTTGATGGGGCAGCGCGATAAACCGAGGGTGCCCGTCAGCAGTCATTCGTGTCGGCCAGCAATCGACCCTGAGCAGCCATTGGCTGCTCATCCTTTTGCAACTATGCTACCGTCAGTCTCAAAAGGAAATTGAAGACGTAGATCGGATAAGACTACCTGCAGTGCAGAGATACCTTATGTCTCGCGCAT